>JBGATB010000081.1:0-33013 GCA_044229415.1 Myxococcaceae bacterium
CGGTGGACGCGTCCGCGGAGAAGGCAGCGAAGTAGCGGCCGCGCCAAGGCACTCACGCGACCGATGCTTTTCCCCCGCCTCTCCGCGCTCTGCGTGGCGATCCTGCTGCCCGCGCTCGCCGCGCAGGGGCAGGACGCGGGCGTGTCTCCGGTCACCCCGAGCGAAGGCCCTCCGGTCACCCCGAGCGAAGGCCCTCCGGTCACCCCGAGCGAAGTCGAGGGGCGCTCGACTCCGGCCCCCGACGCCGGGACGCCCATCCCCACCTTCATCGGCGACCAGCGGCTCTTGCAGGTCCCCCGGGTGGAGCTGGGCGTGCTCGCCGGGAGCCTGAAGACGGCCGCCGGGGACCCGGTCTCCAACGCCACGCTCCTGGTGGAGCGGTCGGACAAGATCGCCACCACGGACGCGGAGGGGCGCTTCCGGCTCGAGCTGCCGGTGGGGCGCCACCGCCTCTTCCTCTCGCCGTCAGGCTTCCTCCCCGAGTCTCCGCGGGTGACGGTGTCGGCGGGGCAGACCACGCGCCTGGACCTGGTGCTCCAGCCGCTGCCGCTGCCGCCGGAGAGCCCGGCGGTGATGCTGCGCAAGCGCGGGGACGTGGCGCGGATCACGCTGGGCCAGCGGGAGCTCCACGAGACCGCCGGCACGCTGGGAGATCCGCTGCGCGCGCTGCTCTTCCTCCCCGGCACCTCCCAGCTGCTCTCCGGCCTGCCCAACCCGATCGTCCGGGGGATGCAGCCGGGCGCCACCAGCTACGAGGTGGACGGCGTGCGGCTCACCAACCCGCACCACCTCTTCGTGGGCCCCACCGCGCTCTCGCCGGACTTCATCGAGAGCGTGGATCTCTACCGCGGGCTCGCGCCGGTGCACTTCGGGCGCGGGATGAGCGCGGTGGACATCCGGATCCCCGCGGCGCGGGATGACCGGACCCACGCCGCGGGCACGCTCGACCTGCTGAGCGCCGGGCTCTTCGTGGACGTGCCCATCCTGCGCACCGGCACCAACGTCACGCTGGCCGGCCGCTTCTTCTACACGCCGTTCATCGCCGCCAAGGCGCTCTCCGGCACCACCCGGCTCTCCGCGGTGCTGCTGGACGGCCAGGCGCGGGTGGAGCAGGCGGTGGGCGAAGGCAAGCTGCGCTTTCTCCTGCTCTCGAGCGCGGACGCGGTGGGCTCGGACAACCCGCTCTCCGAGCGGCTGGCGCCCTCGTGGAGCCAGAACCGCGTGGACGTCCGCTTCACCCACCCGCTCGCCGGTGGCGAGCTGGAGGCGGCGGTGACGGTGGGGGTGGACCGCGCGCTGCTGTCGGCCGGGGGCACCACCGCGACCTGGGGCCTCGCCCTCAACGAGGACATCGCCGCCACCCGCGCCGTCTACACCCGGGACCTGCGCGAGGACGTGCGGCTCACCTTCGGCTTCGAGGCCGAGCAGCGCAGCAGCTACTACCGCCAGAGCTCGCTGATCGACGCCCCGGTGGTGGAGGGCTCGGAGGATCCGCCGATCGCCGTTGGCACCACCAAGCTGATCGGCAGCGGCAACTTCCTGTCGTTCTACGCGCAGGCCTTCTACGCGCGCGAGAGCCGCTGGGCGTGGATCCCCGGCGTGCGCGTGGACAGCTTCTCGGACGGGCGGGGCCACACCTTCCTCACCGCGGATCCCCGGTTGATCGTCCACCGCACCTTCACGGAGAACCTCACCGCCAAGCTGGGGGCGGGGATCTACCACCTGAGCCCCAGCAGCCTGGTGGGGCTGCCCGGCAGCGAGGTCGGCCTCCTGCGCTTGGGCATCCAGGAGGGCTTCCAGCTCGACACCGGGGTGGAGTGGCACCCGCTCGAGAACCTCGAGGTGAGCGCGGACGCCTACTACAACCCGCTCTTCCGCACGGTGGAGGCCAGCCCGCTGGACTCGGACTTCCTCACCACGCTCTTCGGCGCCCAGGAAAGCGCGGAGCGGCGCCGGGTGAGCCGGGGCAACGCCTGGGGCTTCGAGCTGTTCCTGCGCCGCCCCGCGCGCGGCGCCTGGTACGGCTGGGTGAGCTACTCGTACCAGCAGTCCTGGCGCCGCTTCGAGTACGCGCGCCGGGACGCGCTCGGCGAGCAGATCGCCACCCACTATCAAGACCTGCCCTTCGCGCTGAACCAGGTCCACGTGCTCGCCGCGTCCGGGAGCGTCCGGCTCCCCTGGGGCATCGTGCTGGGCGCGTCCGTCCACCTGAACAGCGGCGGCATGGAGGGCGGCGGCCTGAGCTCGGTGACGCGCCGGGAGACCGTGGACGCGCGCGGCGTGCCGGTCTGGGTGGACGCGGACCAGGACGCGTGGGGACGGCTGCCGCCCTTCTTCCGGCTCGATGCCCGCGTGGCCAAGGTCTTCGACTTCGGCGCCTGGACCCTGGAGGCCGCGCTGGACGTCCAGAACGTCACGCTCTCCAAGGAGATCTGGCGCTACAGCTACTCGGTGGAGTCGGACTCGCTCGCCGCCCGGGAGCGGGACGAGGTCCGCCTGGTCCGCAGGCCCAGCAGCTCGCCGGTGCCCACGCTGCCCATGCTCACGCTCAAAGCGGTCTACTGAGCGGCGCGATCGCCCCTCGACTTCGCTCGGGGTGAACGGAGGGCCAGACCCAGCAGCGCCAGCACGGCCGCGGCAGCCAGCCCGCCGCCATCGGCGCCACAGCCGCAGCCCAAGGGCGGCGCCGCGTCCAACGGCTTCTCGCCCGAGTCGACGGGGAAGGCGCGGGTGACCCAGAGGTTGCTGGTCAGCGTGCGCGGCTTGCCGTCCACCAGGACCTCCGCGCGCCAGAAGTCCTCGCCGGTCTCCGGCGGCTCCAGGTCCGCCTCCATCACCGCGCTCAGGGAGAGCAGGTTCTTCGGCTGCTGCGGCTCGCCGTTCTTCACCCAGCGGAACTGGAGCAGCCGCACGTCGAAGAGGCGGGCCACCACGTGGATGCTCTCGCCCGCCACGGTGTCCCCGCGCCGCTCGCCGGTGGTGGCCTCGAGCTCGATCATCGGGTCCGAGGGAGACTGCAGCTTCACCACGGTGCGGCCGGCCTTGATCCCTTCCAAGATCCCCGGGAGGCTCTTCTCCCGCGCCTGGACCAGCGTGGTGGGGTCGCCCACCGGGCTGGACGTCTGATCCAGCCCCACGCCGGCGCGGTGGTCGTCGCTGCCGCCGAGCGCCGTCAGGTGGAGCCCTTTCTTGGAGAGCCGGTCCCAGAAGGCGATCGCCGACTCGTCGAAGAGCACGCCGGACTGCCGCCAGCCGCCGGTGGCGATCTCCACCGCCCCCACGCTGCGCGGCACCGGGTGGCGCCACGCGCAGCCGATGCAGAGGCTGCCCAGGTCCAGCACCGGGTGGGCGATGGTGAAGACCGCGCCCTGCGAGGCGAAGTCGTCCACCGCCTTCTGGATCTCCACGCCGTCCAGCCCCATCCGGAAGTCCACGAAGCGCGTGGCGCCCACCACCGTGGCGTGGCCCGCGTAGGTGGTGAACTCCACGGACGGGAGGATCAGCAGCTTCGGATGGCGCTCCTGGAGCGCGCCGAGCAGCTGCAGCCCGGAGACGGTGTTGTGCTCGGAGAGCGCCACGAAGTCCAGGCCGCGGCCGAGCGCGAACTCGGCGATCTCGTCCGGGGTGGCGCGCGCGTCTCCGCTCTCCGTGGAGTGGACGTGGAAGTCACCGGCGTAGAAGCGGCCGAAGGCGGGGGCGGGGTCGAACGGGGGCGGGACGTAGGGGCGCCGCTCCGGCTGCGGCGCGAGCCGCGGCTCGGTGCGCGGGTCGATCTCCAGGTGGTACTTGGCGGGCCTCTGCTCGATCTTCGCCTTGCCGATGATCACGTTCCAGGTGCCCGCGGGGACCGGCCCGGCCAGGTAGCTGCGCGAGGCGGCCAGCTCGCCGACCACGGCCGCCTCCTCGTTGCCGCCGCCCCAGCCGCGCATCCCGGCGGGGTCCTCCACGCCGAAGTCGAGGATGTTGGCGGAGGAGAGGTCGCTGTGGCGGACCTCCACCTCGCGCGTGCCGGCCGGGACCTCGAAGGGGACCCGGAAGTACGCGGGGCCTTCGTCAGGGACCTCGCCGTCGAAGATCAGCGGCTCGGCCGAGGCGAGCGCGGGGAGGAGGAGGCCTACGAGCAGGACGGGGCGCACGGGGAGCGGGACCGTACAGCAACTTGCGTCCCCGGTTCACCTCGCAGCGCCTACGTGACGCCCGTGTTACTTACGGCTCCTCGAGCGTCCGGATGCGCCGCTCGTGGTCGTCGAACCGTTCCTTCGCCGTCGAGACCGCGCGCTGCAGGACTCCGCCGATCAGCGTCAGCGTGTCGTTGGTGTTGTCCACGCGCCGGTTGAGCTCCTCCAACCGCGCATCTATCGCGTCGAAGCGGGCCTGGAAGCCCGTCTTCATGCCACGCACCTCGTCCAGAACCTTCAGGAGCAAGTCCCCACCCTCCGCCGTCGCCATGCCGTCACCTCTGCTCGAAAGTTGAAGCCGGCAGTATAGCCTCCGCGGTGACATCGCCGCATCTCACGAAAGACCTCGCATGCTCACGCTCTGCTTCGCCCTGCTCGTCACCGCCGCGGACGCTCCGCTGGCGGAGCCTGCGCCCGTAGCCGTGGTGGATCCGGATGCCTTCCGCGTGACCGGGCTGGATCGCGATCAGCTCTGGAACTTGCGCCTCAAGCTCGAGGAGGAGCGGCCGGGCTTCGGCTTCCCGTCCGTGGTGCTGGGCCTGGGCGTGGTCTCCGCGGTGCTCGGAGGCGGCGGGGTGGCCGCCGGCGCGCTGGCCCCGGCGAACCAGACCATCAAGGGCGTCTTCTACGGCAGCGGCGGCGCGCTCATCCTCGCCGGCGCCGCGCTGGCGACCTGGGGCGCCCTCTGGCTGGACCGGGTCTTCAAGCAGCGCCGGATCGTGGGGCTCAAGGTGGAGGCGGTGGATCAGGCCCTCAAGCGGCTGGACGTCCCTTCGCCCGCCCCCGCGGCCACCCCGTAGGGCGCAGGCGCCTGCTGTCCGACATGCCGGGACTAGGCGCCCTCTCCGCCAAGAGAGGATGCTCGCGGTAACCCTGGCGACCCGCCATTCGCACCACGTCCCTCAGCTGGGTGCTGTCCCGGGCCGGCGCGCTCGTGGCCCTCCCCTTTGCCGCGGCCGCGCTGCTGGCGGGGAGCCCCGGCGCGTTCCTCGAGCGGCTGGCCTGGGCTCCGGTGGCGCTGGTGCTCATCGCCGCGAGCGCGCTGCTCGGGGCCTGGTGGGCAGGGCGGGGGCCGGCGCAGGGCTTCACCAAGCTCGAGGACGTGGCCCCCGCGCTGCAGGCGCTGCTCCAGGAGCTGGCCACCGCCAACGAGCGCCAGGCGCTCTCCGCCGGCCACGGCGTGGAGGCGCTCGCGCAGATGCAGGCGGAGACGCAGGACGTGGACTCGGTGGCCGAGCGGACCACCGGCTCGGCCCAGCAGCTGGTGGCCTCCGGCGAGCTGGCGGAGCAGGGCGTGGACTCCGCCATCGCCCTGGTCGCGGAGATCAGCGCCGCCATCCAACAGCTCAACACGCAGATGGCCGCCATCGACACCTCGGGCCTGCACCTGCGCGGGCGGGCCAGCGCCATCCACGAGATCGCCTCCCGGGTGGGGACGCTCGCCGAGCGCTCCCACATGCTGGCGCTCAACGCCGCCATGGAGTCCGCGCGGGCCGGCGCCCACGGCCGCGGCTTCGCGGTGGTCTCCCGGGAGATGCGCTCGCTGGCGGATGGCTCGCACAAGTCCGCCGTGCAGGTGAAGGCGATCATCTCGGAGATCCAGGGGGCGCTGGGGCGGGCGCTGGGCGGGGCGCAGGAGAGCAACCGGCGGATCTCAGGCGCGGAGACGCTGGTGGCCCGCGCAGTGAGCAGCATGGAGGGGCTGGCCACCCTCACGCGCGATCTCGCGGCCACCGGCCGGCAGATCGCCCAGAGCGCGGAGGGGCAGCGCGCCGCGGCGGCGAACATGGGCGAGGTGATTTTGCGGGCCTCGGAGTCCGGGATGGAGCAGCTGCAGTTCCACGCGCGGGTGGACGACGCGAACGGCAGCCTGAAGGCCGCCTCGCAGGCGCTCCTGGACACGGTGGCCGGCCGCGCCGCACCGGCGGGGGCGAAGCCTGCTGAAGCCCTCGCGCTGCCGTGGCGCTGGTTGCCGGCGGCAGGGGCGCTGGCCACCGGCGCGCTCTTCGGCCTGGGCGGGGCGCCGCTGCGCGCGGCCTCCTGCGCCCTGGCCTGCGGCGCGGCGGCGGTGCTCGCGCGCACGCTGCGCGCCCGCGCGCTCACCCGCTTCCTGGAGGAGCTGCGCCGGCGCGTCCTCGAGGTGGAGGAGGCCACCGGGCGGCTGGCGAGCTCCAGCGCGGAGCACGGCGCGGCGTCCTCGGCCGCGATGGAGGCCATCGAGCAGTCGCGCGGGCTGGCGCAGACGCTCACCGACGAGGCAGGGAGCGTTGCCGAGGCCGCCAAGGCGCTCTCGGCGCGCCGCGCGCGCGCGGAGCAGGAGGCCGCCGCCACCATCGGGGTGATCAGCCAGGCGCGCGCCGCGATGGCGCAGGTGCGCGAGCAGATGGTTGTCACCGGCCAGGCGGTCCGCTTCTTCTCCGAGCGGGCGGCGGCGGTCGGGGAGATCGCCGGGACGGTGGCCGGCCTCTCCCGCCGCTCCAACCTGCTCGCGCTCAACGCGGCGATCGAGGCGTCCCGGGCGGGCGAGGAGGGGCGCGGCTTCGCCGTGGTCGCCCAGGAGATGGGCGCGCTCGCCTCCCACACCAGCCAGGCCGCCTCGGAGGTGAAGGGGGTGATCGCGGAGATCCAGGAGGCCGTCCGCCAGGCCGTGAGCGACGCCCAGCAGGGGGAGGCGGGGGCCGCGGCGTCAGAGGCGAGATCCGAGGCCACCACCACGGACATCCAGCGCTTCATCTCGCTGCTGCTGGACTTCACCCGGGTGATTGGAGAGATCGACCAGGCGGCCAGCGACGAGCGCCAGACCATGGCGCGGATGATGGACGCCATCTCCACCGCCTACGAGCAGGAGAGCGGCCAGCAGCGGACGTCCACGCAGGTGCGCGCCGCGGCGGAGCGGATGCGGGAGCTGTCGCGGCGGCTGTCGGCGGAGCTTCAGTCCCAGCGCACGCGGTAGCTGCCGCCGGCGCCCTTGAGATCGAACGCCTCCACCTGGAGGTTCTTGCAGCCGGCCTTGGTCAGCGCGGCCTGGATGATCCCCCGGAAGTAGCCGGGGTTCCCGTTGAGCTCGTTCATCACGATCACGTGGTGGTTCTTCGCTTCGCTCTTGAGCTCGGTCTTCAGGTAGTTGTTCACCGTGGAGAAGCTCTCCTGCATGCGGGAGAGCACCCGGTTGGGGCCGAAGATGGGCCACATGGAGACCAGCGCCTTGCCGATCAGCGTGCGCTCCAGCCCGGCGATCATGCTCATGCCGAGCTGCCGGTAGCCTTCGGTCTCGTCCACGCCGGGGTGGAGGTGCTTCACGGTCACCTTCAGCGCCTTGGCGTAGACCGCGCGGGGGATGCCCTTCTCGATCTTCGCGTCCAGATCCAGGCCCACCGCGCGCAGCTTGTCCTTCAGCTCCGGGGTGATCTTGTCGGCGAGCGCGCGCCCGTAGAGCCCTTCAATCGCGTGGCGGTAGACGGTCTGTTCCTCTGACATGCCCAGAGCGTACCCGCCGCTCTGGGACACGCAGGAAGGGCGCCCATGTGGCGCGCTGTGGGCGGCTACACCAACCCCGCCAGCGGACCGGCCACGCGGGAGTACTGCATGTCGCCGAAGGTCGTGTCCGCGAAGCCGAGCAGCTGCAGCACGGAGATGAACAGGTTGTTGGTGGTCGCGTTGGTCTGGTACTGCGTGGTGAAGTCGTTGGTCGCGGCGCGGGTGTTGAAGTTGAGGTAGCGGCCCGTCTGGAGCTTTCCCCCCGCCTTGCCGGCCATCAGGATCGGCATGTCCGAGCCCGAGTGCACCGCGGCGTTGGAGAACTCGCTGGTCCAGAGGAAGAGCGAGTTGTCCAGCATGTTGCCGCTGCTGCCCTCCGGGGTGTCCTTGAGCCCCTTGAGGAACTTGGCCACCAGCGCCGAGCGGAACTGGCGGTTGCGGATCATCGCCTGCTGCCACGGGACCAGCCAGTCCGGGTGCTGCACGGTGAGCGCGCCGGTCTTGCCGAGGTCGCGGGACATGTGGTGCAGCGAGTGCCCAATGTCGTAGCCCACCTCGAAGGGGAGCGGCGTGGGGTCCCACGTCATGTGGAAGTCGCCGATCTCCAGGCTGAGCACGTTGGTGCGGCCACAGCGCAGCGCCGCCAGCGCCACGTCCACCATCAGCGGCGAGTACGACTGGATCTTCGTGGCGTCGTAGGTGCCGAGCGTGGGCTTGCTGCAGGACGGGGCCGGGGGCGGCGGGGTGGCGGCCAGCCGCTGCTCGATCGAGCGGATGTGCTCGAGGTGCGCCTCCACCGTCCGCTTGTCCTGCGCCGTCATCTGGTTCTTGTAGGACTCGAGCCCCTTGCCGGTGCCGTCCAGGACGCTCCGGCGGAGCAGCTGCGCGCGCACCACCGCCGGGTCCGGCCCGCTGGTGCCCGTCTGCACGCCGGCGAGCAGGGTGTTGAACGCGGTCTGCGGGTTGCGCAGGAACGACGCGGTCTGCTGCGGCCCCTTGTAGTAGGGCGTGCCGTAGTTGTGCGCGTCGATCAGGAGATTCGCGGTGGCCACGCCGCCCGCCGGCGCGCCCCAGCGGCTGCCGATCACCTGGTCGATGGACGGCGAGTACGCGATGGACGCGTCGTCCTTCTCGCCGGCGTTCTTGCCCTTGCCCGCGGTGAGGATGGTGACGTTGGAGATGCCGTGGCCGGAGCCGTAGTCCCCCTGCTGCATGGCGGCGTTGTTGTCGATGCCGCGCAGCACCAGCACGTCCGGGGTGAGGCCTGCGTCCGCCAGCGGCTTGTGGATGGGGCCCAGCGTCAGCGCCTGGCCGGGGGTGCTGGTGGGGCGCCACCCGTCCATGCCCTGCAGCTCGCTGCTGCCGTCGGTGAAGCCGCTGTAGCCGTAGACGCCCGAGGAGTGGTTGGTGAGCGTGCCGCCGTGCTCGAAGAAGGTGAGGAAGCGCTTGGGCGCCGGCGGGGTCTGCCCGTACGCGCGCCGCTCGGTGAACTCGAGCAGGGGCAGGGCGATGGCCAGCCCTCCCAGGCCGCGGAGCACCAACCTGCGGGGGAAACGGGCGGACGTCATGGGGTCTCCTGGATGAAGAGGGCGCTGTCGTCGGAGGCGAGGGAGAGCAGCAGGTCCTTCAGATCGTCGCTCTGACGGAACCGCTGCATCAACCGCTGGAGGCTGCACGCGTCCGCGGTGGTGAGGGGGCGGGAGGTGGCCTGCTTGAACCAGGTGGAGGCCACGCAGTCGTGCGCCATGCCACTGTCACCCAGCTTCTGCGCGAGCTCCACCGGCCCGGCCACCGGTCCGTCGAAGTCGGTGCCCAGCGGCTCCGCCGCGGAGTCGATGGGCAGCTCGTACGGCGTGCCGTTCAAGGTGCCCTTCTCGGTGGTCTGGAAGCGGCCCATGGCGTCGTAGCCCTCCAGCAGGTACCCCAGCGAGTTGATGCTGCGGTGGCAGCCCTGGCAGGACGCGGCGCTGGTGCGCGCGTCGGTCTGCTGGCGCACGGTGAGCGGCTTGTCGGTGACGGGGTAGGGGGTGTTGTTCACGTTCGCCGGCGGCGAGCCCAGCGGCCTGCACAGGGCCTGCTTGAAGAGGAAGACGCCGCGGCGGATGGGGGACTTCTGCTCCTGCGGCGCGTAGAGCGCGAGGAAGGCGGCGCGCGAGAACAGGCCGGCGCGCTGCTGCGGGTTCAAGTCCACCCAGGCGTAGGTGCTGTCGTTGGCCGGCGGAGAGGCCACGCCGTAGAGCTGGCCCAGCGAGCGGTTCACGTACGCCCGCGGCGAGGTCATCAGGGTCTTGAAGGAGCCGCCCGGGGCATTGAAGGTCTGCTCGAAGAGGGCGAGCACCTCCTCGCGCATGGCCGAGCGCAGCGCCGGGCTGTCGAACGGGAAGAGGGTGGCGCTCTTGGGCGCGGCCTCCAGCGAGGCCTGGTGCGAGTTGCCGTCCAGCTCGAGCCAGGAAGACAGGAACCCGCGCACCGCCCCCTTCGAGCGCGGGCTGGCGAGCAGCCGCGCGGCCTCGGTGCGCAGCCCGTCCGCGGTGTCCAGCTTCCCCGCGCCCGCCGCCGCGAGCAGCGTGGCGTCCGGGGTGGTCTTCCAGAGCAGGTAGGAGAGGCGGGTGGCGCGCTCGTAGCCGGTGAGGCGCTTCACGCCGGCCGGCAGCGCCGCGTCCGCCACGCCCTGCTCGGCCACGTAGAGCAGCTGGCCGGACTGCAGCACCGTCTGCGCCACCACGCCCAGCGCCTCGCGGAAGGTGGCGGCCGGGGAGAGCTGCCGGGTGTTGGCGCGCAGGGGCTCGTAGACGTCGTTCTTGAGCCAGGCCTTCTCCCCGTCCGTGAGCGGGCGGCGGAAGGCCATCTGGCCGAAGTTGGCAATGAAACCGTCCGCGCAGGTGCTGTTGTACGCGCCGGCGGTGTCGCAGCCCGCGGGCACGTAGGCCAGGTGGCCGCCCCGGGCGATCATCGCCTCGGCCGCCACGTTGAGCTTCTCCACCTCGCTCTCGGTGATCACCGGGCCGGTGATCGGATCCAGGTCCGGGGCGAGCGTGGTGTCCTTGAGGATGTCCCGGAAGGTGCTGCGCTGCTCCTCCACGCTGAGCCGGCGCAGCGCGGTGGGGGACGCCACCACGGAGATCCCCTTGCACGCGTCCGGGGCCTCGGGCCCGCCGGTGGGCGTCTCCACCACGCCCGGCGTCTCCGGCTCGGGCTCGGTCACCGGCGTCTTGGTGGTCAACCCCACCACCGTGCTGCCGTCACAGCCGTACAGCGCCACCAGCACCAGCGACAGAAGCGTGCGTTTCATGGGCGAAGGCAGATCCCAAGAAACGCGCCAGCTTTTCGCCGCTCAACCGCCCAGAATCACGGACGTTCCAGCCGCGGGGAGCGCCAGTGGAGTGTGGCGCGCTCCCGACGCGTGTCCCTGCGCTTGGGACACGGGCGTGGATGTAGGTGTCAGGCGCTGGCGGCCTGCGCGGCCGTAAAGCGCAGGGCCAGCTCCTCGCCCTTCACGTCGATGTGGGCCACCCCGCCGCCGTTGAGCTCGCCGAACAGCAGCGCCTCCGCGAGCGGCTTCTTCACCTTCTGCTCCACCAGCCGCGCCATCGGGCGGGCGCCGAAGGCGGCGTCGTAGCCGCGCTCGGCCAGCCAGTTCCGCGCCGGGTCGGAGATCTCGATCTTCACCTGCCGGTCCGCGAGCGCCGCGGAGAGCAGGCCGAGCTCCTTGTCCACCACCTTGAGGATGACGTCCCGGTCCAGCTGGGCGAACTGCACCCAGCCGTCCAGCCGGTTCCGGAACTCCGGCGGGAAGGCCATCTCGATCGCGTTGCGCATCCGCGTGGTGTCCGAGAAGCCCTCCGCCTTGCCGAAGCCCGCCACCACGGTGAAGGACGTGTTCTTCCCACCGGCGTTGGTGGTCATGATCAAGATCACGTTCCTGAAGTCCGCCTTGCGCCCGTTGTTGTCGGTGAGCGTGGCGTGGTCCATCACCTGGAGGAGGATGTTGTAGAGGTCCGGGTGGGCCTTCTCGATCTCGTCCAGGACGACGACCGCGTACGGGTGCTTGCGGACGGCGTCGGTGAGCAGGCCGCCCTGATCGAAGCCCACGTAGCCCGGCGGCGCGCCGATCAGCCGGGAGACGGTGTGGCGCTCCGAATACTCGGACATGTCGAACCGCAGGAACTCCACGCCCAGCACCTTGGCCAGCTGCTTGGAGAGCTCGGTCTTCCCCACGCCGGTGGGGCCCGCGAACATGAAGGAGCCGATCGGCTTCTCCGGGCTGCGCAGGCCGGAGCGGGACAGCTTGAGCGCCGCGGCCACCTCTTCGATCGCCTGGTTCTGGCCGAAGATCACCTTCTTGAGCTCTGCCTCGAGGTTCTTGAGCTGGACCTTGTCCGAGGCCGAGACCGTCTTCGGCGGGACCTTGGCCATCTTGCTGATCACCAGCTCCACGTCATGCGGGGTGACCACGCCGGTGCGCTCGGCCTCCGGGCGCAGCCGCGCCGCCGCGCCGGCCTCGTCGATCACGTCGATCGCCTTGTCCGGGAGGAAGCGGTCGTTGAGGTGCTTGGCGGAGAGCTCCGCCGCCGCCTTGAGCGCCTCCGGCTCGTACTTCACGCCGTGGTGCTCCTCGTAGCGGGCCTTCAAGCCCTGGAGGATCTGCACCGTCTCTTCGATGGTGGGCTCGCCCACTTCGATCTTCTGGAAGCGGCGCGACAGCGCCCGGTCCCGCTCGAAGGAGCCTTTGTACTCCTGGTAGGTGGTGGAGCCGATGCAGCGCAGCCGCCCGGACGCCAGCGCGGGCTTGAGGATGTTGGAGGCGTCCATGGAGCCGGTGTTGGTGGCCCCCGCGCCGACGATCGTGTGGATCTCGTCGATGAAGAGGATGGCGTTGGGGTGCTCCTGCAGCGCCTTCACCACGCCCTTGAGCCGCTCCTCGAACTGGCCGCGGAACTTGGTGCCGGCCAGCAGCGCGCCCATGTCCAGGGAGTAGATGACCGCGCCCTTGAGGGCCTCGGGCACCTTGTCCTCGTAGATCCGCAGCGCCAGCCCTTCGGCGATCGCCGTCTTCCCCACGCCGGTCTCGCCCACGTAGAGCGGGTTGTTCTTCTTGCGCCGGCAGAGCACCTGCACCGTGCGCTCCAGCTCCAGCGCGCGGCCGATCAGCGGATCAATCCGGCCTTCCCGGGCCTCGGCGTTGAGGTCCTGGGTGTAGGCCTTGAGCGGATCCTTCTGGGGCGCGCCGCCCTCCTCGTCGTCCAGCCCCTGGGCGCCGGCGCCCAGCTCGCCCTCCTCGCCGCCGCCCTCCTTGGTGATGCCGTGGGAGATGTAGTTGAGGACGTCCAGCCGGCTCACGCCCTCCTGCTTGAGCAGGAAGAGGGCGTGCGACTCCTCCTCGCGGAAGATCGCCACCAGCACGTCCGGGCCGTCCATCACCTTCTGGGACGAGGAGAGCGCGTGGAAGGCCGCCCGCTGGAGCACCCGCTCCACGCCGATGGTCTGCTGCGGGTCCTGGTCCACGCCCTCCGGCAGCCGCTCCACCGTCTCGGTGAGGAAGGACTCTAGATTTTCCTGGAGCCGCTTCACGTTGGCCCCGCAGGCCTTGAGCACCTCGCGGGTCCGGGTGTCCTTGAGCAGCGCCAAGAGCAGGTGCTCGAGCGTCAGGTACTCGTGCATCATCCGCTTCGCCTCGGAGAGCGCGAAGCGGATGGAGGCCTGCAGCTCCTTCGCAATGATCGGGGCCGCCACGGTTAGACCTCCTCCGGTTCCATCGAGAGCCTCAAGGGATACTCCTGCTGCCGGGCCATTGCCTCGGTCGTTCGGATCTTCGTCTCCGCCACGTCATATGTATAAACGCCCGCCACGCCGACGCCCTGGTTGTGTACCTGGAGCATGATCTGCACGGCCTCCGCATCGGTGCGGTGGAAGACCTCGCGCAGGACCTCCACGACGAACTCCATGGTCGTGTAATTGTCGTTGTGGAACAGCACCTTGAACAGGCGCGGCTTCTTGAGCTTCTTCTCGCTCCGCGTCTGCGTGGCGACGTCGGAGTCCGGGTCGGTCTTGCCTGCCATGGGTGTGAAAATACGCCGATCGCGGAGGTCTAGAACACGTAGCGCAGCGCCACTGTTCCGCCGACATAGAGGTCGATCGCGCCGCTGGCGATGAAGGTATCCCCCGGGTTGGTCCGGAACTCGATGCCGTACCGGGTGAGCTGCACCGCCAGCCGGGCCTCCCAGTGGTCCACGATCTTCACCCCCGTCCCCAGCGACAGCTCCAGCCCGGAGACCCGGCCGCCCTGGAAGTAGGCGGGGCTGATGATCTCCCCCACCGAGAAGACGGGCATGAAGGAGAGCCGCAGGAAGGGCGTGAAGCGCTCGGCCAGGGGCACGTCCAGCCCCAACCCGAACTTGAGCGCCGAATAGGTGATGCCCGGCATCCCGTCCAGCGTGGTCCCGTCCTCCGCCGCGCCCACGAAGAAGCTGCTGCGCCGAAAGCCCGCCTGCGCGCTGATGGAGAGGTCCGAGCTCTTGAGCGGCCGCACCGCGAACCGCAGCCCCACATCCAGCCGGGTCAGGCTGGTGGGGTGGGGCGGCGCGTCCTTGGTCTCCCGCGAGGAGAGCCCCACCGAGAAGGAGAACGACCCCTCGAGCCCCAGCCCGGCGATGAGGCTCTTGGCGGAGGCGAACGGGTAGAGCTGCGCCCCCACCGTGGGCGCGATGATCAGGGACGCGTTGTAGCGGCGCAGGTTGGCGGTGGAGAGCTGGGTGTAGTCGAACCGGCGGGAGTAGAGATCCGTCCCCAGCTCCACCGTCACGAAGGTGGGGCTCTTCCCGCCGCCGCGCAGCTGGATGTCCTCCACGCCCCGGAACATCGGCCCGGCCCGCGGCTTGGGCTCCACCACGGCCTGGGGATCCTCCGGCGGCGTGCCGCCGCGGATGGGCGGCGGGTTGTCCCGGGAGCCCTCCGGCGGCGCCTGGGGCGGCTCGCTCGGGGGCGGCGTGGCCTCCGCCACGGGCTCCCGCTCCTTCTTCCGGGTCACCACCGGCTCGGGCTCTGGATCCGGCGGCGGCTCCTCCGGCTCCTTGCTGGTGCCGCCTGGCCGGGCGCGGTCCTTGTCGAGGAAGGTGGACTCCTCGCCCTCCGGCTCCGGCTCCGGCTTGCTCTTGCCCTTGCCTTTGCCCTTCTCCTTCTCCGCGGACGCCACCGGCTCCTCGCGCGAGCCGCCGCCGCCGGAGAGCTCGCCCTTGACGTGGGAGACGAGCGAGGCCAGCTCCTTGCGATCCAGCTTGAACTTCTTGAGCGGGTAGCGCCGCTTCTCGGCGAGCTCGCTCTTGTCGGAAGGGTCCAGCAGGTAGACGTAGACCGCCGCCTTCTGGCCCACGGCGTTGACGTTGGCGCTCACCACCGCCGCCACCCGCTTCTTGGCGACCTTCTTCCAGTCCAGCTTGGAGCCCGAGAGCAGCCCCTTGGTGGGCACGCACTCCACGCTCTGGCAGAGCTCGGCGATCACCTGATCCCTCACCGCGCCGCTCTTGGGGCCGGTGAAGGGCGCCACCACCACCCGCGGCTTGGCCGCGGCCGGCAGCGCCAGGAGCAACGACAGCAGGACGAACCCGGTGCGCATCCTCATCGACCCTTCGTGAGCTCCGCCGCCAGCAGCGCGCCCACCACCGAAAGCCCCTCTTGTACCCGCTTCCGCCCTTCCTCCGACTCCAGCGCGCGGCGGGCGGCGTCGCTCGCGGTCCCGGCCTCCAGATCCACCCAGAGCAGGAACGCCGAGAGGGCGGGGGTGGGTTCCACCCGCTTTCCCGGCCGCTGGGGGCGATCCTTCAACGTGGTGGCCACCTTCTCCAAGAGCCCATCGTCGTTCAGCCGCTTCGCCTTCCCCTTCATCTCCGCCCACGCCGTCTCCAGCAGCTGGGTGAGCAAAGACCCTTGCAGCGCGCGCCCCAGCCGCTCCGCGGCCTCCTCTTCATCCACGTGGTGGGCGGCAGCGTAGGTGGGGGCCAGCTTCGCGACCACGACGGCGCGGGTCGCCAGGTGGGAAAGGCGCGGTGGATAGCTCACCGGCCCAACCTTAAGCGCCGGACCGCGTTCCTGGAAGGAGCGCGGATCCACGCTACAGTCCGCCGCCAACATGGCAGCGCCCAGCCCCGCCCTGGAGCAGTTCATCCGCTCCATCCCGCTCTTCTCGCTCGTCGAGTCGGACGGGATGATGGAGATCCTCCGGCTGCTGCGGCCCGTCCAGCTGGCGCCCGGGCAGGTGCTCTTCCGCCAGGGGGCGCCGGGCAGCGCGATGTGGCTGCTCGGCACCGGCTGCGAGGTGACCGTCTCCGCCACGCCCCCCGGCGCGCAGCGGCCGGTGGTGCTCGCGTACGTGAAGGGCGGCGAGTCCGTGGGCGAGATGGCGCTGGTGGATGACGGCGCCCGCTCCGCCTCGGCGGTGGTGATGGCCGCCGGCACCGCCTACCAGATCGAGGCGATCGACTTTCACAGCCTCCGGGACGCCCAGAAGCCGGTGGCCTACCAGGTGCTCCGGCGGATCTGCGCGGACCTCTGCCGCCGGCTGCGCGCCACCAACGACCGGATCGCCGTGGCCGGACCGCCGGTGGCCGGCGGCACCGCGGAGCTGCCGGCGCGCCCCGCCAAGGCGGCGGACGTGGACACCTTCGCCCCGTTCCGCGGGCTCCCCCAGGTCGCTAAGCTGGCGCTCTCGCAGAAGCTCAAGGTGGTGGAGCTGGAGGGGGTGACGGGGCTGTTCGGGGAGGGGGACAAGGGAGACGCCGCGTACTTCCTCACCGAAGGCGAGGTGACGGTGGCGCGGGGCGGCAAGACGCTCGCCACGCTGGGGCCGGGGCAGCTGATCGGCCTCGTGGCCTGCATTGACGGGGGGCTGCGCTCGGCGAGCGTGCTCTCCAGCGGGCCGGCGCGGCTGTTGCGCCTGACGGACCGGGACTTCGACTGGCTCTTCGCCCAGGGCAACCGGGTGGCCTTCCAGATCGTGGACCTGGTGGCCCGGCAGCTGGTCACCTACATCCGGCAGACCAACGAGCGGGTGCCGATGTTGGCCCAGGCCGCCCGGGAGGGGACGCCGCTGCCCCCGCCGGCCACCCTCGCCACCCCGAACCCCGAGGGGGCGGAGGTGCTCCCCCTGGACCTGGAGCTCCAACTTCGGGCGGACGGGGAGCTGCTGGGTTGATCTTTGGGTCTTCCGCGCTTACAGGAGTGGGCGCGAAGGAGATCTCAATGTCGGTGAACATCCAGCTCGAGTGGACCCCCAACCCCAGCACCCTCAAGTACGTGGTGGACCGCAGCCTGCTCCCCGCGGGCGCGCTCAACCTCACCGACAAGAAGGTGGCCGAGGAGAAGTCTCCGCTGGCCTTCAAGCTGATGAGCATCGAAGGCGTCACCGCGGTGATGCTCGGCTCCAACTTCGTCACCGTCACCAAGGGCGAGTCCGGCGAGTGGGACGAGCTCAACGACTCGGTGATGCAGACCCTGGACGCGCACCTCACCGCGGGTGAGAAGGTCGTCAACGAGGGGGCGCTGGATCGCCCGGCCGCCTCCGCGGGCGGCGGCTCGGAAGTGGAGCAGAAGATCCGGGAGATTCTGGAGACGGAGATCCGCCCGGCCGTGGCCATGGACGGCGGCGACATCACCTTGGACCGCTTCGAGGACGGGATCGCCTACCTGCACATGAAGGGCAGCTGCGCCGGCTGCCCGTCCTCCACCGCCACGCTCAAGATGGGGATCGAGACCCGCCTGCGCGAGGTCATCCCCGAGCTGAACGAAGTCGTCTCGCTGTGACCGAGGCGGGCGGAAGGCGCCAGGTCAAGGCAGCCCAGGTCCGCCACGAGCTGTTGCCAGCGCAGTCCCCGGCGCTCCTGCGCGAGCTGCACCTGCTCACGCGGGAGGGGCACCTCAACGCGGACGCCCTGCGCAAGCTCAAGCAGGTGAACCACCTGGTGGGGCTGCTCACGCCCGCGCTGGAGGATGCGTTCGCCCGCTTCGGCGAGCCCACCGTGGTGGATCTGGGCAGCGGCAACGCCTACCTGGGCTTCATCCTCTACGAGCTCTTCTTCAAGGGCGCCACCAAGGGCGAGCTCTGGTCCGTGGAGGGGAGGGCGGAGCTCAACGCCAAGGCGCAGGAGCGGGCGCAGCGGCTGGGCTTTGGGCGGATGCGCTTTTTGGGCGCCCATATAAAGGAGGCGGCGCTCCCCGCCCGGGTGCACGTGGTGACCGCCCTACACGCATGTGACACCGCCACGGATGACGCCCTGCTGGCCGCGTTCGCCCACAACGCGGACTACGTGGCGGTGGTGCCGTGCTGCCAGGCCGAAGTGGCCCGCGCGCTGAAAGAGAAGAAGGCCGCGGCGTCCCCGCTGCTGGCGCCGCTCTTCGAGCACCCGTGGCACCGGCGCGAGTTCGGCTCGCACCTCACCAACGTCATCCGCGCGCTGGCGCTCGAGTCCATGGGCTACCAGGTGACGGTGACGGAGCTGACGGGCTGGGAGCACTCGCTCAAGAACGAGCTGATTCTGGGGCGGCGGGTGCACAAGGAGAACCGCCAGGCCAAGGCCCGGCTCCAGGAGCTGCTCCAGGCCGCCGCCATCGACACGCAGCTCACCCGCGGCCTGGCGCTGTAACCAGCGGGCGAGCGGGCGGCCGTCCGTTGTGGGGCGGGGGGCCCATGCAAAGGCTTGGGTCATGCCACCACCCGTGACCGTCTACCTCAAGCAGGGCTGCCCCTACTCCCGCCGCGCCGTGGACCTGCTGCGCCGCAAGGGGCTTCATCCGGAGCTGATCGACGTGGAGGCCTCCCCCAGGGCTCGCTCGGAGATGATCGACCGCAGCCAGGGGCGCTCCACCGTGCCCCAGGTGTTCATCGGCTCGCACCATGTCGGCGGGAGCGATGACCTGGAGGCCGCCAATCGCTCGGGCGAGCTCGATGGGCTCCTCGCCCAGTCGGAGCACGCGTCGCCCTGAGCCGCGAGCAGAGCGCCAGCAGCCTTTAGGATCAGAGTGGGGACAGGGTCGCGCTCTTCCGTGCGCGCATGGATCCCGCGGCGGCGCGCTCCAGCCGCGGTGGGTAGCACAGGCGGGGTCCTGCGCCGCGGGCGCACGCCACCGGTCCTCGTTTCCAGGAACTGGGGACACTAAGTTCCAATGTCAGAACTTAGTGTCCCCACTACAGCCGGACGCCCACTCGCGCGCGCCGAAGGCAGTGCAACCCGCCGCGGCTGGAGCGCGCCACCGCGGGGTCCATGTGCGCAAAGCAAAACGCGACCCTGAGCCCACTCTGCTCCTACAGGCCGCGGCGCTGGTGGGGGCTACCCGTACGACTCGCGCTTGATCTGCTTGTCGCCCACGCCCACCTGGTGGAGCAGGGCGATCGCCGTTTCCAGGAAGCGCGGCGCGGCCTTCTCGCCCTTCTCCAGCGCCGCCTTGCGATCCCACGGGGTGATCGCCGGGCCGCAGACGTAGACCAGCGCGCTGGAGGGGTCCGGTACGTGCTCGCGCAAGAGTGCTTCGGAGATCCGGCCGCGGACCACGCTCGGACCAAAGACCGCCGGGTTCTGCTCCCGCGTCAGCGTGTGGATGACCTTGAGGCGACCCGGGTACTGCCGCGCCAGCGCGTCCAGGTGCGCCCGGAAGCAGATGTCCTCGTACGTCTTGTTCGAGTAGAGGAACGTGTGCCGCAGCTTGGCGTGGTGGACCAGGCTGTACTTGAGCATGGCGAAGTTGGGCACCGAGCCCGAGCCCGCCACCACGTGCACCAGGTGGTCGGTCTTCTGCTCCACGTCGTCCGGGAGGACGTACGGGCCGGTGAAGCCGGTGATCTCCATCCGCGTGCCCGGGTGCATCGAGCGCACCAGCAGGGGCGAGAGCAGCGGCGGGTACTTGGTGGCGCCCTTGACGTACGTCTCCTCCTTGATGGTGATGGCGATGTGCCGCTCGTGCGGCGAGGAGGTCAGCGAGTACGCCCGCGGCAACTCGCGCTTGCCCTTCACGTCCTCCAGGTACGCGGCGAAGCGCGCCAGCGCGTGGAACTGGTGCGGCTCGATGGTGAGGAAGTGGCCCGGCTTGTACTCGAGCCGATCGTTGCCGGTGAAGAGCACCAGCGTGGTGGTGTCCGGGGTCTCCTGGATCACCTCCGCGACCATCACCTCCAGCTCCTTGATCCGCTTGCGGCTGACCTCGGTCGCCTCCGCCATGCGCGCCTCCCTTTCGTAGGGCCTTCTAGACGAACGGCCAGGGTTGCGCAGCGCGGGATGAACGGGTACTCGCGCCAGATGACGAATGAGGTGCTCTTCGCCTCCACCACCCCAGGGCTCGAGCCCACGCTGCTCGCCGAGGCGCGCGCGCTCGACGCCGGCGCCCGCGCGGTGGAGGGCGGGGTGGAGCTGCGCGGACCGGCCGGGCTGCACCAGCGGGCCAACCTCTCCCTGCGCACCGCCAGCCGCGTGCTGCTCCGGCTCGCCGACTTCGAGCTGTTCTCCCCGAACGCCCTGGCGCAGGCGCTGCGCGGCGCGGCCGGCGTGCTCCCGCGCGGCGGTGAGGCGGTGCTGTCCGTCATCGCCCGCGGCGGCCGGCTCGGCTCCGAGAACGCGGCCCGCGCCGCGGTGGCCCAGGCGCTCGGCGTCACGCTCGCCTCCGGTCACCCCGAGCGAAGTCGAGGGGCGGGCCCAGGACGAGAATCCGGCCACCCCGAGCGAAGTCGAGGGGCGCTCACGGATCGACAGGAGAGCTCTGGTCCTTTCGAGCTCACCCTCCGCGCCCAGGGCAGCGCGGTCTCCCTGAGCGTGGACACCTCCGGCGAGCTGCTCTACCGCCGCGGCTACCGGCAGGAGGTCTCCCGCGCGCCCCTTCGGGAGACGCTCGCCGCCGGCGTGCTGTTGCTCGCCGGCTACACCGGGGAGGAGCCGCTGGTGGATCCGCTCTGCGGCTCCGGCACGTTCTTGATCGAGGGGGCGCTGCTCGCCTCCCGCCGCGCCCCGGGCCTGGCGCGCGCCTTCGCCTTCGAGCGCTTCGCCACCTTTGATTCCGCCGCCTACGAGCGCCTCAAGGCCGAGCTGCGGGCGCAGGGGCGCCCGCGCCCCCCGGCGCTCCTGCGCGGGAGTGACCTCAACGCCGGCGCGCTCGGCACGGCGCGGCGCAACGCCCGCAGGGCCGGGGTGCTGGAGTCCCTGGAGCTGCACCGCGAGGACGCCCTGAAGCTCTCCCCGCCCCCCGGCCCGCCGGGGCTGCTGGTGGCGAACCTGCCCTACGGCAAGCGGATTTCCGGCGGCGAGGACGTCCCCGCCTTCCTGCGCGCGTTCAGCGGGCGGCTGTGCGCCGCCGCCTTCAAGGGCTGGCGCGCGGCGCTGCTCACGCTCGAGTCGGACGTGGGGGCGTTGAAGCTTCCGGGACGGCCCGCCGTCCACGCGCTCGACAACGGCGGCCTTCACTGCGCGCTCTGCGTGGCGCAGCTGTAGTAGAGGGCGTCCGCCGTTGCACACCACCATCGGCTCGGGGGTTTGCGCCAAACGGCTTTCCCCCCCAACGGCCGGTACTCAAGGAGAACGGTACAGATGAAGCTCATGCTCACCCTGGCGCTGCTCGTGTCGACGGCGGCCTCGGCTCAGGACGTGGTGAAGGTGTTCCAGGACAAGGGCAACTTCTTCGTCAAGGTCGACAAGAAGAAGCCGCTCGCGGTCGGCGCCGAGCTCGGCATGGCCACCGACGCGGAGGGCACCAAGGCCGCCGGCAGCGCGATCGTGATGGAGATCACCGGCGCGCTCGCCCGCATCACCCTGGACGACGAGGCCACCAAGGCCAACGCCCGCTACGCGAAGCTCCCGTCCGCGGAGGCGAAGGCGGAGGCGAAGCCCGCCGCCGCCGCGCCGGTGGCCGCCAAGCCCGCCGAGCCGAAGCTGCCCGCGCTCAAGGGCCGCATCGAGAACGGGCTGCGCGTGGGCGTGGTCAACGAGAGCGACGTGGACTGGACGGACTGCGAGCTGCGCTACGACGACGGTCGCTACTTCCAGCTCGGCTCGCTCTCCGCGCACTCGGATGACGCGGTGATGCCGTTCAAGTTCTCCAAGCCGCCCGCGCCGCCCGAGCCGCTCTACGATCACGTGCTCGTCAGCTGCGACGAGGGCGAGACCAAGTTCCTCTTCGACAACCTCCGCAGCCCCGGCGCGCTCAAGGGCTACGTGGAGAACCTCGGCGGCGGCCGGATCATCGTCCACAACTCGGGCGACTCGGACTGGCACCGCTGCGACGTGCGCAAGCCGGACAAGACGCACTACGTGATGGAGAAGCTCAAGGCGCGCGACCAGGAGAGCATCCGCTCCGGCAACTTCATCAAGGAGAAGGAGGCGGAGAAGCCCTCCGCCACCCAGCTGGCGCTCCGCTGCAAGCAGGGCGAGCTGATCCTCAGCCTGAAGTAGCCCCGCCCGCGGTCAGGGGCCCTGGTACACGCCAATGCCCCTGTCCGTGGCGATGTAGAGCGTCCGCGGGCTCGTGCGGGGGTCGAGGAAGAGCCCCAGCACCTTCTTGGCCGGGAGCGCGAGGTTGCTCCAGCTCCCGGCTGCCGTGTACCGCCACAGGCCCTGCGTCTGCGTTCCCACCCAGACGCTGTTGTCCGCCTCCGCCGCCAGCGCGTTGATCTGCACGTCCGGCGCGCTGGAGATGACCTGGTAGCGGCGCGGGCTCGGGGTCATCCAGAGCAGCCCCTTGGTCCAGCTCCCCAGCCAGTGCTTGCCGTCCGGCGTGACCGCGGCCGCGTGCCACCGGTCCGCGTCCTCGATGCTGCCCAGCACGTCCGCGTAGGTGTCCAACAGGTACGGGTTGATGGAGAAGCTGAGCCAGTCGTACAGCGCCGGGGTGGGGCGGATGATCCCCAGCTTGAAGTCGTTGGCGAAGAAGAGGTTGCCGGACGGCTCGAACGCGACCGCCCAGTTGTAGCCGATCACCAGGCTCCCGCTCGGCTTGGCGAACACCACGTGCCGGTGGTCCGCGAACTCGTCCCCGCGGATCCGCGTCACCGCGTGGTTGGAGCCGATGTAGAGCTCGCCGTAGTAGGGCGAGGCCGGGTCGTTCTGGCGCACGCAGCCCACCACGGTGCGGACCTCGTCGTAGATCTCGTTGTTGGTGTTGACGAGCTGGTAGTGGTGCTCCACCGAGAGCGTCCCGGCGGGGCTGAGCACCACCCGGTCCAGATCTCCGCGCAGCCGCTCCTCGGGCGTGCCGCCGGTGACGGGCAGGCTCTCCGGCGAGACGAAGCCCACGTACGCCTGGTACCCGGCGCCGCCGCAGACGGTGTACGCCCAGTCCCCCCGGGTGAACTGGCCCACGCCCTGGTGCACGGTGAAGCTGCTTCGCCCCGGCGCCAGCGTGAGGATGCTGTTGTCGTTCACGCCCCAGATCACCCCGGCCTCGTCCGCGCTCACGCTGCGCGCCCAGGCCACGTTCTGCGCGGCCCCGTACCAGCGCAGCGCGCCGGTGGGCAGGGTGCCCGCGTCCGCGGGCTGCTGCGGCGGCGTGCCCGCGTCCGGCTTGGGCGCGGTGCCCGCGTCGACAGGGGGCGGGGTCCCCGCGTCCACCGGCTGCGGCGGCGGGGTGGTCCCGGCGTCGCCCGCGGCCGGCGCCGAGGCGAGGATCACCATCTGCGCGCTGGTGCTGCGCCCCAGGTTATCCGTGGCGGTGAAGGTGGCGGTGAAGGCCCCCTGCCCGTAGGTGTGGAAGCCCCAGCAGAGGTCCGAGCTCTCACCGTCGCCGAAGTCCAGCTGGCAGCGGGAGATCCACGAGCCGTCCGCCGCCGGCTTGGAGCGGGTGCCGTCCAGGTACACCCGCAGCGGCGCCACGCCCGAGGTGGGGCCGGCGATGAAGCTCACCGTGGGGCCCGCGCCCGCGAAGACCGGCTCGCCGATCGCCAGGGAGTAGACGTCGTACTCGCCGGTGGTCTCGAAGTTCGAGCCGGCCTCTGGCGAGGGCGCAGGCGGCGCGCTGCACGAGAGCCCCGCCGCCACCACCACCGCTGCTCCAATCCCCACCCAGGCGCTCGCGCGCATCCCACCCTCCCGCAGTCGTCGTGAAGTCGCGCGCAGGAGGTAGGGACGGCCGCCAGGCCCGGCAACCGGCGGCCACCGCGGCGCGGGGCGGAATGTCCGCTGCTGAAGATCTCCCCCCTGCTGATCGATCTCCGCAAAGGAAGTGCTATGGAGCCGCCCCATGTCCACAGACAAGGCCCTGAAGCGCTTCACCGAGCAGAAGAAGGACTACCTGGATGACCTGAAGGCGCTGGTGAAGATCCCCAGCGTCTCGTTCGAAGGGTTCGATCCCAAGCAGGTCCGCGCCGGCGCCGAGGCCACCGCCCAGCTGCTGCGCAAGCGCGGCTTCGAGAACGTCCAGCTCCTGGAGATCCCCGGGGCCCACCCGTACGTCTACGGCGAGCTGCTCAAGGCCCCCGGCAAGCCCACGCTGCTGCTCTACGCGCACCACGACGTGCAGCCCGCCGGAGACCTGGAGGCGTGGAAGAGCCCGCCGTTCGAGCCCACCGAGCGCGATGGGCGGCTCTTCGGCCGCGGCGCCGCGGATGACAAGGCGGGCGTGGTGGTGCACACCTCCGCGGTGGACGCCTGGCTCAAGGGCGCCGGTTCGCTGCCGCTCAACGTGAAGGTGCTGATCGAAGGCGAGGAGGAGTGCGGCTCCTCCCACCTGGGGGAGTTCCTCCAGAAGAACGCCAAGCTGGTGAAGGCGGACGCCATCGTCCTCACCGACACCGGCAACTTCGAGACCGGGCTGCCCTCCATCACCACCGCGCTGCGCGGGATCGTCGTGGTGGACGTGGAGGTGCGGGCGCTCAAGCAGTCGCTCCACTCGGGGATGTGGGGCGGCCCGGTGCCGGATCCGGTGATGGGGCTGTGCCGGATGCTCGCCTCCCTGACGAACCCGGACGGGACCATCGCCATCCCGGGGATCTTGGACAAGGTGAAGCCGCTCACCGCGGACGAGAAGCGCAGCATCCAGGCGCTCCCCGGAGACGAGGCCCACTTCCGCAAGCAGGCCGGCCTGCTCGAAGGCGTGGAGCTGCTCGGCGGCGGGCGCCACCCCTGGGAGACCAACTGGCGCCAGCCCTCCATCTCCATCAACGCGATCCAGGCGAGCAGCCGCAAGGACGCGCGCAACATCATCTGCGAGTCTGCCTGGGCCCGCGTGGGCATCCGCGTGGTGCCGGACCTCAAGCCGGAGGACGTGCAGAAGAAGCTGCTCGAGGCGCTCAAGAAGGCCACCCCCTGGGGGCTCGAGGTCAGCTTCAAGGCGGACCACACCGGGAACTGGTGGTACACGGACTCGTCCCACCCGGCCTTCAAGGCGGCCTTCCGCGCGCTGGAGAAGGGCTACGGCGTGCCGGCGGTGGCCATCGGCTGCGGCGGCTCCATCCCCTTCGTCGAGCCGTTCGCCCGCGAGCTGGGCGGGGTGCCCGCGCTGCTGATCGGCGTGGAGGACCCGTACACCAACGCGCACTCGGAGAACGAGAGCCTCCACCTGGGCGACTGGGAGAAGGCCGTGAAGAGCGCGATCTTCCTCTACGAGGAGCTGGCCAAGGACCTGGTCCCGCGCTGAGTCACTGGTACTCGGGGACCCAGAAGCGCGCCTTGTAGAACTGCGCGCCGGTGCGCGTCCGCGTGGCGGCGCGCACGAAGAACTCGGCGGTGTCCGTGCACGTGGTGCACGGGTTGCCCGCCTTGGGCCGGGTGAGCAGCACCTGCCCGGTGACCGGGTGGCTGCCGATGGAGCGCACGCCCGGGAGGTTGATCGCCGCCGCGTCGGTGAAGCTCGCTGCGAAGGTGTTGGTGCTCTTGCGGTACTGGTAGACGCCGGTGCCCGTGCTCACCCAGAGCGCGTCCACGTTGCCGTAGACGGCCTGGAGGTCCAGCCCGGTCGCCGTGGGCAGGGCCACCCGCCGCGCGAGCGTCAGGGTGGGCGCGGCGGGGGTGCCGCCCACCGTGAGCGCGATCAGGTCCGCGCTCCCCAGCGCCCAGAGCCACTGGCGCGCGGGATCCCAGAGCACGCCGTGCGCGCCCACCAGCGGGTACTCGAAGAAGTCGGTGGCGTTCGGCCCCTGGCTGGACGCGTAGAGGCGCACCCAGTTTCCGACCCGCGCGACCACGGCGACGTTGCCGTCCGGCAGCATCTCCATGGCCTGCGGGATGGGGACCGCCCCCACGTTCGAGGACCACTTGCGGGGACCGCCCGCGGGGTAGGGCACCACCGCGAGCAGCCCGGTGGAGTCGGTGACGAGCAGGAAGTTGCCGCCCAAAGCGGGGTTGTTGCGCAGCCGCACTTCATTGGGGCTGCCCCAGCCCGCCACCGGCTCGGGGTACCCGTTCGCCGCGTTGGGGTACCACGTCCACAAGAGCGCCGCGGCGTCGCTCCAGTTGCCCACCCGCGGCTCGAAGAGGTGGATCCGGTTGGCGCCGTTCTCGGTCACCACCACCGGGTAGTTGGTGTTGCCGCACTTTCCCGGGAAGCCGCCCCCGCCGCAGGTGTTCGGCGGCGCGCAGACCTCCGCGCAGGGCGGCGGGGGGAGGCCGCCATCCATCGTCGTGCCTGCGTCCGCTTCGGACACGGGGAGGGTGCCCGCATCCACCTCGGACGAGGGGAGGGTGCCCCCGTCCTCTTCGGGCGGCTGCGGGACGCCGGCGTCCGGCTCGGGCAGCTCCGGGGGCGCCACGCCGCTGCGCAGCGGGGTCGCCCGCACGGCGGGGGAGGGCGCGGACTCGGTGCCGTCCGCGGCGCGCGCGGTCAGCCAGAAGGCGTAGGCCCGGCCCCCTTCGAGCGAGAGCACGGTGTGGCGGGTCTCCTCCGCCGGCAGCACCACCGAGCCCTCGGGCTCGCCCTGCGCAGCGCCCCAGTACACGACCGTGTCCGCGTCCCGCAGGCCCGGCAGCTCCCAGCTCAGCTCCACCGCCAGCGTCAGCGGTCGCGCGCGCAGCCCTGCCGGAGGGGCGAGCGTGCCGGCCTCGTTCACGCCGATGCACCCCCCCAGCGTCAAGAGCAGGGCTGCCGCGAGACGTTGGGACATGCGGCGGTGGGTGAGCAAACCTCGTACCTCGAGGCCCCCTGAGAGATCCCGCGGCTGTCCGCGCCCGGGTCCCGCGAGTGGAGTGCGGACGCGCACCCCCAACCGGTCACCGGACGCTCACCAGGGGTGTCAGTCCTTGTCCAGCTCCCAGGCCTCCGGGAGCGGCTTGCCTGCCGGGGCGATCACCTTGACCGAGGAGCGGTCGCTGAGCGCCAGGCCATCTCCCCGCGGCTCGGTCTCGGTCAGGCGCAGGAGGTCTCCGCGCTGGAGGTAGAAGAACGCGCCGTTCTCCTTGTTGCGGTGCTTCTCCTGGAGCGCCAGCCCCACCCGCCCCTCCGGGCCGCAGCCCATGTAGCGCTGCCGCCCCTTGCCCTCCAGCGGCTCGGAGACGATCCGGAAGAGGCGCCCCTGCGGCACCGCCGGCCAGTCCTCCCCCTTCGGCGCGAGCGCCAGGTACCCCATCTTGAGGGACTCCTTGCGCAGCCCCGCCGCCCGGGCGATCTCCTCCACCGTCCGCGGCGGCTCCCACGCGCGCTCGGCGTGGCACCAGTCCGACTCCTTCACCAGCGCCGGGCAATTGCCCCGGTAGAGGCACGGGGCGCGCACCGCGTAGCCCTTGGCCACGAGGAGGTCTCTCACCTTGAGCAGCGCCCGCGAGGTGTCCCGCAGCGCCGGCTCGATGATCAGCAGCGTGCCGCCCTTCTTCACCCGCGTGAGCAGCTCCTCGCAGAGCGCCGCGCGGCGGGTGAGCGCCTCGTCCCCCTGCCCAAAGAGCTCGTTCACCACGTGGCCCAGGGTGATCAGGTCGAACTGGCCCTCCGGGACGCCCCGCTTGCCGGATGGGTCCCATTCCCGCGTGGCGAGCGCCTCCTCCGCCTCCAACGCCAGCTCGCGCGCCAGGGAGAGGGCGCGGTTGCTCCGGTCCGCCGCGGTGACCTCCGCGGCGCCCGCGTCCAGCGCGGCGAACGCCACCGGGCCCGGGCCGGAGCCGAGGTCCAGGGTGACGCGCGGCCGCCCCGGCAGCTCCCCCAACGCCTGCCGCGCCTGCGCGTAGCTCACCGGCCAGTAGAAGAGGAGGTACGCCCCCAGGAGCTTGGGGTCGTCCATGTACCGCGCCCCCGCCAGCTCCCGCTCCCGCGTGAGGCCGTGCGAGAGGCGCTTCACCGCCGCCCCCACCTCCCTCACCTCGTGCGGGGTCAGGCGGTCCGGCGGGCCGTCCGTGTGGCGGGCGCGCCGCCATGTGGCGATCAGGCGCGGCATCCAACGCTGCAGGTCTTTGTCGTAGGCGTTCAAGGCAGACGACGCTTCTTAAACAAGGTGTCGCGCGCGCGCACCCTTCCGCGTTAAGCCGTTGGGCGTTCCATGATCTCCGTCAGCGGCCTGCGCAAGCATTACAAGGTCCACAAGCGACCGCCCGGCCTGAAGGCCGCCTTCCGATCGATCTTCAACCGGCCCTACACCACCGTGAAAGCGGTGGATGGGATCTCGTTCCAGATCAAGGACGGCGAGCGGGTGGGCTTCCTCGGCCCCAACGGCGCCGGGAAGACGACGACGCTCAAGGTGCTCTCCGGGCTGCTCCACCCCACCGATGGCGAGGCCCGCGTGGACGGGCACGACCCCCGCCGCCGCGAGGACGCGTTCCTCAAGAAGATCATGCTGGTGATGGGGCAGAAGCAGCAGTTGATCTGGGACCTGCCTCCCGCCGAGACCTTCGAGCTCAACCGCGCGATCTACGAGGTGCCTCGGCCCCAGTTCCTCGAGACGGTGAAGGAGCTGGGGACGCTGCTCGAGCTCGGTGACCTGGTGGAGCGGCCCACCCGGCAGCTCTCGCTCGGAGAGCGGATGAAGTGCGAGCTCGCCGCCGCCCTCATCCACCGGCCCAAGGTGCTCTTCCTCGACGAGCCCACCATCGGGCTCGATGTCTCCATGCAGGCCACCATCCGGGAGTTCATCAAGCGCTACAACGAGCGCTACGGCGCCACCTTGATGCTGACCAGCCACTACATGGACGACGTGGCCGCGCTCTGCCCCCGGGTGATCGTGATCGACAAGGGGCAGCTCTCGTTCGATGGCTCGCTCGATGAGCTCGTTCGGCGGACCCGGCCGGAGAAGCGGATCGTGCTGCACCTGAACAAGGACGTGGAGCGCGCGGACGTGGAGCCGCTCGGGACCGTGGTCTCGCTCGAGCCCGGCCGGGCGGTCCTCCAGGTCCCCCAGGATGGGGTGAACGCCGCCGTCTCCCGCGCGCTCGCCACGCTCCCCGTGAAGGACCTCACCGTGGAGAACCCTCCCCTCGAAGAGGTGATGGCGGACCTCTTCGGCCGCAGCCGTGCCGCCCGCGAGGCCGAGGCCGGCAACGGCGCGGACGCCGCCTCCGCATGAGCCTGCGCGCCACCCTCCGCGCCGTCCCCACGCTGCTGCGGATCGGCTTCTCCGAGTCCATCGCCTACCGGGCGGAGATGATCATCTGGGTCCTCTCCACCACCATGCCGTTCATCAACCTGGCGCTCTGGTCCGCCGTGGCCCGCGGCGGGCCCGTGGTCTCCGAAAACGGCCGGGAGTTCTCACAGGGAGACTTCGTGGCGTACTTCCTCGCCACGTTCATCGTCCGGCAGCTCACCGGCTCCTGGGCCTCCTGGGAGATGAACTTCGAGATCCGCAGCGGGAAGCTCTCCATGCGGCTCTTGCGCCCCATCCATCCGCTCTGGGGCTATGCGATGGAGAACATCGCCGCGATTCCGATGCGGATGCTCGTCGCTGCGCCGGTCGGCGTGATCATGGTCCTCGCCGTGGGGGCCCGGTCTCTCCCCCATGAGCCGCTGCAGCTGTTGCTCGTCGGGATCTCCTTCCTCGGCGGCTGGCTCATCACCTTGTTCGTCAATCTGGCCATCGGCTCGCTCGCGCTTCATATGGAGAGCAGCCTGAAGATCATGGACGTGTGGCTGTCCGTGTACTTCGTGCTCAGCGGGTACATCGTCCCGGTGGAGCTCTTTCCCGCTGGGATCCGGCACCTGACGGAGCTGCTGCCGTTCCGCTACCAGGTCGGCTTGCCCACCGAGCTCTTCGTCGGGATGCACCCCACCGCCCAGGCGCTCCCCCTGCTCGCCGCGCAGTGGGCCTGGGTCGCCATCCTCTTCGGCGTGACCTGGCTCACCTGGCGCACCGGGCTGCGCCGCTTCGCCGCCTACGGAGGGTGAGCTTTGCGACGGCTGATCAGGTACTCGCGGCTCCTCGGCGTTCAGCTCCGCTCCTCCGCGCTGCTCGCCGCTCAGTACCGGTACGACTTCTTGATCGACGGCGGGATCGAGCTGCTCTGGGCGAGCACCGCCTTCATTCCGCTCTTCGTCGTCTTTCAGGCCCGCCCCCAGCTCGAGAGCTGGACCTTCCCCGAGGCACTGCTCGTCGTGGGGTGGTTCACGTTTCTTCAGGGTGTGCTGGAAGGGGCGATCAATCCGAGCCTGACCAGCGTCGTGGATCACATCCGGCAAGGAACGCTCGACTTCGTGCTGCTCAAGCCGGCTGACGCGCAGTTTCTGGTCTCTACGGCCCGCTTTCAGCCGTGGAAGAGCATGAACATCCTCACCGCCACCGGGATCTTCATCTACTCGTTCGCCAAGCAGGGGCGGCTGCCTTCGCTGCCCGGGCTCGGTGCCGCGCTGCTGCTGCTGGGCTCCAGCACGCTGCTGCTCTATTCGCTCTGGATCCTCACCGTCAGCGCCGCGTTCTACGTGGTGAAGGTGGACAACCTCACTTACTTCTTCAGCTCCATCTTCGATGCGGCGCGCTGGCCGTCGTCCGTGTTCAAGGGGGCGCTGCGGTTGATCTTCACCGTGGTCGTTCCGTTGGCGCTGATGACCACGTTTCCCGCGCTCGCCATGCTTGGCAGGCTCTCGGTTGCCTCCGTGATTTACGCGATGCTCGGCTCGCTCGCCTTCGCCGCCGCGGCCAGGTTCGTCTGGACCCGGTCCATTGCGCGGTACACGTCTGCGGGGGGATAGCTCGGCTTCGCGCGAGTGCCCCGCTCGGCTTCAGCGGGCCTTTGGGGACTCGGGACCGGCTGGGGTTCGCTCGCGCCTGCTCAGATGGTTCCCGCGGTGGCGGCGCGCACCTCGGTGGAGGCTGCGCTTCGCACGGCGCAGCGGGAGCTCGGCGGGGCCCGTGCTCGCGCCCCACGTTCTCCCCCGAGAGGCTGGGCGCCGAGAGGCTGTGACCCCCCGAGTGGCTGTGAGCCTATCGAGGCCGTGGTCCACCCCGTTCACCCCGAGCGTAGTGAGGCCGCCGCCCCTTGGGCGGATCAATCAAGGCAAGAAACGTGAGGCCGTCCGCTCAGCCCGAGCGAAGTCGAGGGCCCACGAGCGAGAGGCCCTACGATCGGCGGGCCCTCGACTTCGCTCGGGCTGAGCGGGGCGCGCGGCAAGTCTCAGGTCAGGGCCGCAGGCCCGTAGTCGGTGTGCCCAGCATGGGGCACGGTCCCCAGGAAGGTGCAAGTCCTCTGGGAAGCAGGTCGTAGCGACCCAAGCTCGCAAGGTTTGTCGGCCGCGAGGCCAGGACTGAAAGAAGCGATAGCGAAGCCACGGCTCGACGTACAGGAACCGGATTCGAGGCGGACATGCTGTTACCGCGCACGGTGGATGACGGGATCCGGACCGAGATCGCGCACACTGCTCGCCGGGTAGAGAGCTTGCAGCTGGCAGCGAGCCCAGCAGCGAGCCGGATCCTGGCGTTGCAGCCTGGCTGAGGTACGCGGCGTCGTCAGAAAGGCCGGCGCACCGGCGATCTCCGCCACCCATGCGCGACGCTGGGGGAAGGTGAGCTGGAGCGTGCGGACACACGCCCCAGCTCGGTGCCCCGCGTGTCGTCTCTTGGAAAGGGAAACACGGAGCACCCGAGGAGTCGTACGGAGCGAGGTGGCCGTCAAGTCCTGGGTGGCGAGCGCACCGACCGTTGATGCAGTTCGGCCGGCGCGGTGCCCAGGGTGCGGAGCCGCGGGCCATCCTGTCGGTGAGGGTGTCGTGGTGCAGGGGCACGGCGTCCGGGAGCGGCAGCTCTGGGGGCCGGCCGAGCCGGGTGGGCAGCCACTCTTCCGGGTGCTGGCGCTGCGTCGGTACCGGTGCAAGCGCTGCAGGGCGGTGACGACGGTAGGCCCGGCGGAGCTCCTCTCGCGCCGCCTGTACACGGCGTCAGCCATCGCCTGGGCGCTGGCGCTCTTCTCTCTGGCGCGGATGTCCCCCAAGGCGCTCCGCGCGCTGGTGAGCCCGCTCACGCGCGTGGGCGCGACAGCCGCCGCGCGGTGGGTGACGGTGGGCCGGTGGTGCGCAGCGGCCGCCGGCGCGCGCCTCTTCGCGTGCGTGGGCCCGCTGCCGTCGACGTGGAGCGCGCGCCAGGTGGCCGAGCGGGCGGCGACTACCGTCGCGACATACGCGCTGCCGGCGCCGGAGCCGCCGCCCCTGGTGGCGCTGGTGTTCTCCGGGGCTGCGCGCGCTCCGTGACGGACCGAGCCGGCCGTACCTGCTCACCCATTCGCTGAAGCTCCACCCACCCGAGAGGCTCCCTCCTCGACGCGAGCTGCCGTCGGCAGGGTGCGCGCGCGTCCGCATTCCGCGGACCCGCAGGGAGGAATTGGGATGGACGGGTTGTCACCGAAGTCGCACCAGGAGGCCGTGGCTGTGTTCCGCCACGGCGTCATAGGGGCGCTGACACAGGCGCAGGTGGAGCGCGGCCTGCTGCGCGCGGCGCTGGAGAAGCTGGCGGCGGGGAAGTTTCGCCCGCCGGGCTCGGCGACGACGAAGCAGTACACCGTCGCGACGCTGGAGCGCTGGTACTACGCCTACCGGAAGCGCGGGTTGGAGGGGCTCAAGCCGAAGGCGCGCTCGGACAGGGGCCGCGCACAGGGGCTCGCCCCGGAGTTGCGGCAGCTCTTGCTGGACGTCCGCAGAGAGCACCCGCATGCGTCTGTGCCCGTCATCCTCCGGACGCTCGTCGCGGATGGGAGGATGGAGAAGACGGCCGTCTCCTCCGCCACGGTGCGGCGCCTCTTCAGCGAGGCCGGGCTGGACCGGCTGGGCCTGCGCGACGGCGGCGGGGTGAAGACGCGGCTGCGCTGGCAGGCCGAGCGGCCCATGGCCTTGTGGCACGGCGACGTCTGCCACGGCCCTTCGCTGCGCGTCGACGGGAAGGTGCGGCCGCTACGGGTGCACGCGCTGCTGGACGACGCCTCCCGGTACGTCGTCGCCTTGGAGGCGCACCACACCGAGCGGGAGGTGGACATGTTGGGCCTCTTCGTCCGTGCGCTGCGCCG
>JBGATB010000082.1:0-32633 GCA_044229415.1 Myxococcaceae bacterium
CGCTGGGTCGCAACAGGCGCTCTCGAGCACGCGACCAAGTTCCGCCGGCTGAAGGGGCACAAGGAGATGCCGAAGCTCCTCGCGGCCCTCCGCGCCCGCGACGCAGAACTGAAAAATGCGAACGTCAGATGCACAGGGTAAAAGTCACATCGTCGCCGCCGCCGAGAGTTTCAACTGCGTGCGGGACATCCTCGCGCTTCGCGGCTGAACTCTTAGCGGAATCCGGTCCGTTGAACCCCTATCAGGACAGCATTCGCTTCGAGACTGGCAACGTGGAGGTCGAAGTGCTCGCCCACGAATATTCCTGGGAGAGTTACCACAGCGAGATGAACCGCGTCGGCGGTGCACGAGTACCGTCGCGGTCTTTCTCCGAGCGCTTTAAACTCCACAGCGCGCCGCAAGGATTCGACCAGTTTCTTCCCGATGGAAGTAGAGCATCGATCACACTTAGCGGGGTGGACGGCCTCAACGCTGACATCCTGTACGTTCGGGAGGACCTGCTCCGAGACTATGTCGGCGACCGCGCTGTCGTGTGGTTCGAGTTCGGCGAGCGAGAATTGCGGCCATTTCCGTCATCACCACCGCAATGGCTCATCAATGCCGCGCGGCAGCAGGCGAACGCGTGGCGTCTCGTACGGACGAAGGTCGACCTCTCATTACGACCATTCGAGAAACCCGCCAAGAAGAGCGCGAAGGGGAAGAGCGCACGCGCGATGCGAAAGCCCGCCAAGGCCCCGGTGAGCAAGAAGAAGCTGTCCCCCCGAAAAAGGAGAACGTGACGCGCAGCAACGACAGACGTTTGCGAGCAGACGACAGTGCCATCCCGATGCACCGGATCTTCGAGACCGGCGGCGGAACCGAACGACGGCCGAGCCAGCGGGGTCACTCGCCAGCAGCGTTGGTTCCGACATCTCTTTCGCCTTCCGCCACTCTCGCGATTGGGCGAACGCACGCCCTGCCGGTGAGATCCAGCGCATCGCCCGCAGAGTCCTGATGATGAAGCTCTGGCGCTCGCAGTGCCCTCCCCTGCTCGCAATGCGCGTAATGCACGCCGACCTTCCGCCAACTTGCCGGGAGCGGCACCGGACCGCGTGCTTTCTGGACGCCAGCGATCCAGGGGGGCCTGTACACTCGGTCCCATGGTTCGTGTCCGTCGGGCCGTCGCCTGGGTCTTCGCGCTGCTCTCCGCTAACTCCGTGGCTGAGCCGTTTCCCCAGAGCGCCTTCCTTACCCATTATGGCCAGCCGACCTCGTCGTCGGCCGAGCTTCGCTGCGGGAACGGCAAATCCGGAAGGCTGGAGTGCCAACTGGAGGAGATTCAAATCTCCAAGGTTGCGGCGGACACGTGCAAGGTGAGTACCCGACGCTACCCACTCAAGATGGAAGCCACGGCGACCAAACAGTGGACCCAAACCGATCGGGGCGGCGTCTGCAACAACATCGCGTGGGTCTACACTTTGGAGCAGGTCTCCGATCACTGGCAGCTCAGTCGGCGCGTCTTGCAGCTCCGAGACCCGAGAGATGCTGCAGAGCGGGCCTGTCTAAAGGCGAATGCGGAGAGCGAGCGCCTGTGGATCGACGCGGGCGCCGCTTCAGGACCCACTCGGATCAAACTCGATTGCCAATACGTGAGTTTTGCGGTGCTCTAACCGCGATGAAGGCTCGGCGCCCGCACCGCTCGCACGCGCTCGCATTCCTTGTGCGCACGGGCTGCGCCGTCATCGGTGTCGCCGCCTGCGTGTCCGCGACTCCGAACCGCGGCCTGAGCGCGGACCCGTCGCTGAGCGGAGCGACAAGCCCGACTGTCGAACCGAGAAGGCCGCGCGAATCGGAGGAGTTTCCACCGTTGGGCTTCTCCGGCTTCACGACCGTCGGACACTCCGAGCCCAACTGCGCCGCGGTTCCGATGGAGGAACGCGCCAGTCACGGGTGCCTCTGCTCGTGGGGAAGCAGGTGCGTCTGCGATTTTCGCACGCGCCATCACGCCGACGGTTCATGCACGGTAGAGTTCAGGACCGAGCGCAATGAAGGCGAGCCGCTCGTACGCGCACCGGATGGTCTCATCAAGCCTGTTGGGATGATCGTTGAGTCGATGGTCGCACCGCATGCCGTTCCCCTCAAGAACGGCGAGACGACAACGGTGTGTGGTCACTCGGTCTCGTGTCCCTGAGGGAAGCGTGGGGCGCTGCCTGAACGGGGTGGTCCGGCAGTCGAAGACTCCCTGGGGTACGCTCCTGCTTGCGTGAAGACCGCGACGCTGATCCTCCTTCTCGCTGCCGCTGGCGACACCCCAGCCAACTCCGGAAGGCCCGCCGTTCAGAGAAGCACGCCCAAGCAGGAGAGCCAGCAAAAGACGCTGCTTCTGGATTACATCGACGCCTTCGACGCGCAGGTGCAGCGACCGCCGCTCCCACCCGTTCCACCGTGCGGAGCGAACTACTGGAGCGCAAAGCAAGCGGACGGTCATGACGAATGCTTCGAGGCGATGGACGCGGGCACCATCACGTGCGCCTGTCCTCCCCCGCGCGATCGGCGTTCACCGCGCCCGGGCGACCCCGTCAACCCGGTCTTGGACTCGCGGAAGGTGGACGGCGGGAGACCGAGCCCTCGCAGGCGAACGCCCCTGCGCTCTCGCGCCGAGTACTATTCAACGCGAGATGATGGACCTTGACCGGGGGCCCGGACGGAGGTCGGTAGAGAGCAGCCGGGATCCAAGGTTCCGGGAGTGGCGATCCAGTCGCTTCATCACCCTTTCCCCTGATGCACGTCCTGATGAAGATCTGGTGCGCGCAATGCCCTCGCCTGCTCGCAATGCGCGTAATGCACGTCGAGCTTCCGCCAACTTGCCGAACTCACTACGCGCCCGCTGAGCTTCCCAAGCTTGAGGTCGTGGGTTCGAACCCCATCCGCCGCTCAGTAAGAAGGGCCTCGTTCCGACAGAGATGCCGGGACGAGGCCCTTCGAGTTTCGGCCACCGGGATGGCAGACGGCGCTAGAGGCTTTCCGCGAGCCACTGCCCCCGCTCGCAGCACGTGCGCACTCGACAGATGCTTTCCGGAACTTCGGCAACGACTCGCTCTACGATTCCCCCACCTTTTCGACTAGCCGAGCTCAAGCCGAGGTCGCTCTACCAAGCTGGCGAGCTGATCCCGAAGGAGGCGCTGACATGACAGGACCATCACCGTTTGGGTGGGCGCTGCAAGTCGAGCCAGACTCCGAAATGGCCTCTGTCGTGCGCACCCCGGTCCCAGCCGCCGACAATGCGAGCGGCGCATGCCGCCGTCTTCCCCTGTCGCTGGACCGCCTCGATGACAGGCCCGAACTGCACCGCGTCGTTCCGAGACAGATATCCGATCTGCTTTCCCGCAATGTGGACGGCGACGGCATTCGGGTCGTGGCGGTTAGTTGGCTCTCGCACGAGAACAGCGATGCACTCTTTGTCGGCGCCCTCGTCGGTGCGCCCACCCGCCGCGCGCTCAATGGCAGCCTGGTAGTGCGACTCACCCACTACGTCGACGCGCCCTCCTCCAGGTAGAAGATCCAACTGTCCAGTGCGCTGTCTCGAAAGCAGCGACCGAAGGGCCAGGATGGCGACTCCGGTCACCACCAGGACGACGATGCTTGTCATCATGGCGCAGCCTCCTGTGTAAGGACGGCCGGCTGCAGGCGGCCCTCGTAGCAAAGCGACCTGGGAAAATTCGGCACACCGTAGCGCAGGCCCTCCACTAAATTCGGAGAGTTCGTTGGTCTCGGGCCCTGATGAAGCGTCGCCGGTTCTCGATGCACTCAGTGATGAAGATCTGGCGCTCGCAATGCCTTCCCCTGCTCGAAATGCGCGCAGTGCACGCCCAGTTTCCGCCGAACCTACCACCTCAAGCGCGGGAAGCTCATCCGGCGCGCAGTGCTCTCGGCAAGTTGTCGAACCCCATCTGACGCTCAGAGAGAAGGCCCGGTCTCCCGAAGGTTGAGGCGGGCCTCTTCGTTTCCGGTTAATCGGGGCGGGCTGATGAAGCGGGACATGAAGATCTGGCGCATCAGGACCAGGAGGCGCGCGCCCGCAACGACGCCCAGCAGCTCACCGGCAACCCCCGGGCCGCCGAGGAGGAGGCCCACGCCTGGGCCACCGCGCCACGCCGAGACCCCGTCTCCCAGGTACGTGCCGCTCGCGACCTGGGCAGACGCCGGGCACGCCAGGACGAGGACCGCCAGCAACAGCCTTTTGCTTCTCCGGCGGAGCACGCTGCACCGAAACGGTATCGCTTCTTCGAAGGGAGCGGGGCCCACCGCTGCCCACGTCCGGCGCGACGGGGCTACCTCGGCCTCCGACCGGGAGAGCGGTGTCGCGATGCCCGCGTGCCCCTCCGCGGCATCAACCACGGTCGCCGGTTCGAACCCGGTCCGCCGCCCATAGAGACGCGCCGTTCTGCTGGGGCGGGCGTGGCGAGCGTGTAGGCTCGAGCCTCATGCCGACCGAAGAGCGCCTCGCGCGACCTGTCGTCCTGGAGACGCTCGGCGCCTGGGCCCTCCTCCTCCTTCTCTGCAGCGGCTGCTTCACCACGCGCTACCTCACCCAGGCCGCGGGAGGGCAGCTCTCGATCATCCTGCACGCGCGCCCGCTCTCGTCTCTCATCAAAGATCCGCGCGCGCCACCCCACGTGCGCATGCTGCTCAAACGCGTGCCGGAGATCAGGGCCTTCGGAGAACTCCATGGGCTGGAGCCCACGCAGAACTACGCCCGCTACACCGACTTGAAGCGCACCGCCGCCGTCTGGGTGGTCCAGGCGTGCGCCCCGCTGAAGTTCGAACCGAAGCGGTGGAGCATGCCGATCGTCGGGTCGGTGCCCTATCTGGGATTCTTCGACGAAGCCGAAGCTCACGCGTACGCCAAGCAGCTCGCCGAGCGCGAGCACCTCGATGTCGACGTGGCCGGCGTCTCGGCCTACTCGACTCTCGGCTGGTTCAGAGATCCGATCTTGAGCACCATGATTCCCGAGGAAGCCGATGCGCTGGCGGGGCTCGTGAACACCGTGTTGCATGAGTCGGTGCACGCGACCCTGTACATCCCCGGTCAGTCGGCCTTCGACGAGAGTCTGGCCTCCTTCGTTGCAGACGCGCTGACCGCCGCCTACCTGGCCAGACGCCAGGGCCCCACCGAAGTCGCGAAGTATCTCGAGCGCCAGGAACGCAAGGCGGTTCGGCTGGGCCGGCTGCACGACGCCTACGGGCGGCTGGATGCCCTCTATTCATCCCCGCTCAGCGAGGAGGATAAACGCGTCCAGAAGGCGGCGTTGTTCGAGCACCTCCAGCGCGAGCTCGGCACCGCGCGCACGTTCAACAACGCCGTGCTCTCCGGCCATCGCAACTACGACGCCGGGCGTCCCGCGTTCCAGCGCCTGTTGTCCCGATGCAAAGGCGACTTCAAGAGGTTCATGGCGACCGTTCGGAAGCTCGAGGCGTCAAGCTTCCCGAAGCCCCAGATGGACAACTTCACTCCGGTCGTCGACCGCTTGACGCATTCCACGCCGGGGCCCTGCGAGGCTGGTGCATCGGGGCGGACGGATGAAGATCCGGTGCGTCAGGAGTGATGAACTGCTGCCCCGTCGATGACTGCGGACAGCGTTCCTGGAGCCGACGTGAAGCCCTCGAGGCAGTAGTGTGACGGGCGCATGCCCTTGAGCCTGATTGCCGGGATTCTCGTCGCCGCCGCGTCGTCCGACGTCTATCTGGACCCCGGCACGACCGGCGCCGAGTTTTGTTACAACCCAGAGAGCGCCTTCCTGCGCCAGCGCATGGCCGCAGGAGACGAGGAGTTCTTCCGGCCCAGCGAGACCTTCGACCCGCAAGTCCTGGCGGACGACGTCGCTCTTCTGCACAGAGCGCTGAAGGAAAACTACGTCGGCTACGCGGAGCTCTCGCAGACCCCCGGCTTCGACGTGACGGCCTTCTTCCAAGGATGGGAGAAGCGGTTGCGCTCGGCGAAGGGGAAGGTGCGGTTCGCGGACGAAGTGGAGGGGCCGCTCCTGGAGTTGCGTCGCGCGCACACGGACCTGCACTTCGGGTCGCCAACTCTCTTCAAGGCGCATCCGGAGCTGCGGTACAGCGAATATCAGGTGGAGGTGCCGGCGGGCTTCGACGTGAAGCGCTGCACCCTTCCGGAAGATCCCGACTTGTCCCGGAGCACAGTGCGCGTCGCGTCCATGCTCCGAAAGGACGGCACGACGTCGAGTCTGCTCACCCTCTCCGCGCGCGGCGGCCGTGCAGCCTGGGAGCTGCGCTGCGGGGGCACCACGCTGCGCCTCTTGCCACGGCCCCAGACCCCAGAGCGTCCGGAGAAGGAGCCCATCTATTCCTTCCGCCGGGTGCAAGGGGCCGCGGTGATCCGCATCCGGGATTTCTTTGGCTCGGACGCCGAGCTCAAGGAGCTGAAGCGCATCGCCCAGGACTACGAGCTGCACCGTCGTCACTCGATGCTTGTCTTCGACGTGCGAGGCAACCGGGGAGGAGACGACAGCTACCTCTACGATTGGATAGCCCGAGCCAAGAAGGGCCTCTGGCGCAGTGGTCCGCAAGTCGCGCTGCATGGCCCGATGTTGCCCTGCTGGAAGTGGAACAAGCGCGTCGTGCACCAGCTCACCTTCAAGACGGCGGACAGCCCCGAGGCCATTGCCGAGCGGGAGAAGCTCAAGGAGGGCTGGCCCCACCGCCGCGAAGAGTCCCGCCAGGTCGCTGAGGACGGCATCGTCGAGGGGAAGGCTCAGCATCCCTATTCGGGCCGCATCTTCGTGCTGATGGACGCGCACTCGGTCTCTTCCGGGGAGAACGGACCCAGCGGGCTTCGCAATGCCTTCAACGCGCGCTTCGTGGGGGAGCGCACCGGCGGCTACCTCGAGTACGCCAATGAAGCGCTCTTCTTGCTCCCGCGTACGGGCATCCCCTGGGTGTTCGCCACCGCGCACAACTACTTCGATGGCGTGGTGGAGGGCGTGGGGCTACCGGTCGACGACTACCTGGAGGACGTGGGAGCGCCGGTGGAAGTGCTGATTCCCCTTCTGCAGAAGCTGCCGCCGCTGCCCCGGCCAGGCGCTCATCCGTAGCTTGGGTGAACGGCCTTCGGGTGAGGGCGTCGCCGACCGGTGACGGGCGTAGGCGGCCGCTGGTAGGCAAGTCCCGGGGGGGAGTGGTCTCCTTCAGGGCATGAACCCGCGCACCCTCCTCACGCTCGCGCTCTGCGGCACCCTCCTCGCCTGCGGCACCACAGCCATTGTCGACATCCCGGACGCCGGCGTGGGCTTGCCCGACGCCGCGAACGAGGTGCCCGAGGAGCGGCTGGACGGTGCCGTGGTGCCCGAAGACCTGCCAGACGCGAGCACAGATGAAGAGCCCGATGCGTCGACCGAACCCGACGCAGGTCAACCCGATGCGGGATCCCCCAGCGACGCGGGAGCTCGCGACGCCGGCACTCCGCCACCGGCCTGCGTCGAGTACACCACCCGCCACCTGCAGGCCTCGATGCAGAAGACCGACAGCGCCGCGGACATCAACCTGGCGATCGACAAGGCCTTCCTCAACCCTGACGGCGTGGCTCCCGACACCATCAGCTGGACGGAGATCGAAAACCAGTCACAGATCAATCGCATCAAGGGCAAGGCGGGCTGGGCGACCTTCTGGCCGTCGAACCCCACCAACCCCGGCCCCAACCCGCCCAACTACGTGCCCATCTCGTGGAGGACGGCGGTGTACCAGTTCGTCAGCGGCTTCTCGCAGAAGTCCTCTGACGGCATGGCAGGGGTGACTCCCGACCTCTACGTCACGCGGGTGCGGCTCAAGCACCTTCCCAGCGGCACCGAAGTACAGCGCGTCGCCATTCACGCGGTCGCAGGCATCGACACCCTCAACGACAACGTGGCGTACCGCATTGCCACCCATGCGAAGAACATCACCTCGTTCAACAACGCAATGATGGGGGCCAACCTGCCGGTGATCGGCTCTGGCGACTTCAACACCACCCGCCTGCCCACCATGCTCAGGGACGAGAACAACGGCACCCAGCCATACCTGTTCGATGTGCCGTCCAGCGGGGGTTCCCTGGGCAACCGGCTCATCGACTGGGTGGTGCACAAGAAGAGCGACGGGGTGAGGTACGTGTTCGGAGCGGCGAGCTTCGTCGACCTGTCGCCCTCCGATCACCGTGGCGTCCGGACACGGTTCACGTATCGCCCTCCTCCGTGCAAGTGAGCTGAGCGCGCCGCGGCTACTCCAGCGTCATCGGCGCGGAACCTTCGAACCCCACCAAGGGTCCTGGGGCGGACGCGTCGATCGCGAAGCCGTCGATATAGACGCGCGAGAGCCCGCGACTCTTGACCAGGATGCTGGAGCTCCCGGCGGAGAGTCGCCCCAGCGCTGAGACGGGTATTTCAAGCCGTCCAGCAGTCGCCGGAACGTCGCAGTCCAGGCTCAGCGTGCTGCCTGCCGTCTGCTGAACCAGTGTCACCGTGACTGTTCCTGCGGAGGTGCCTCCGGAGAAGTCGATCACCAGCGGGCGAGCTCGGCTGTGGCTCGCGGGTGGAGCGACGACGGTCAGGCTGGACGGAACGGTCACCGCTGCGGAGCCGGCTGCGATCTCACCACCCGACCACGACAGCTGCAGAGTCTGGCCTGGCTGCGCCACCCGCGTCCCTGGCGTAGAGAAGCATGCGCTGGGACCGGCGTTGCACGTGATCGACTGAGAGCCCCCGGCACACGTGACGAGCCCCAAGGCCTTTCCCTTCGGATCTCCTCCGCCCCGGGTCAGTCGACAGGTCGTCGGCAGCGCATCGAAGGCCTCGATGGTTGGGCGCGGGTCCTGTGACGCTGCCCAGGTGTACAGATTGCCGGCAGCCTCACAGTCAATGCTCGCGAGGTGCGGCGCCTGGACCTCGATGCGCTCGGTGGCGCCCTCGGCGGGACCCTCTGATCCATAGCCGGCGATGACCAGGTTGTAGGTTCCCGTGCTCGGGAGGATCAAGTCGCGGAAGACCGCGACGCCGTTCCCGTCAGCGGCAACTTCGAGAGCGCCGCGAAGGGTCGTGAGTGGAAGGTCCCCGGGCCCCCCGGTCGTCTTGATGCTGACGGTGGAGAAGGAGACCAGCCGTGAGACTTCGAGCGGGGGAGCGGCTTCACCCGCGAGCAGCTTGGTCGGAAACGGCCCCATCGGCGCGTAATCAGTGCCGCACTCTCCGTAGCCACAGAGGAAGACGATCGACAGGAACGGAAGAAGCGCTCGTCGCATAGGCCGCAGAGCTTGGCAGAGCCGTGGGGCAACTCGCTCCGGAGGAAAGCGGGGCACGGGTGCGGCCAGGTCGTACGGGGGCGCCGACTGACATGCGCCTGGGCTTGTAGGCCTCCGCGCTTACGCGGGCCGCTGTTGGGCGCCACCTCCTGCCCCGAGGCACTGGGCGTACGTCTTGGCCCGATCTACGAGGCGAACCCGACCTTCGGTCCGGGCTCCGGCGGGCTGCAGACCTTGAGCATCCCGGTGGACGGATACCGTCCAGGGCTGGGTGACGGTCTACGTCCAGGCCCCATGACGCCTTAGCGGTCGCCCCTACTTCGCGGCCGTCTTCTTGCCCTTGGGCGCGTTGGGGTTCGGGTTGTCCGCGGGGTTCAGGTAGTGGATGTCGAACGGGCCCGTGCCGTTGACCTGCACGATCACCTCTCCCCTGGCCTCTGCGGCGTGATGGGCCTTCGCCGGTAGGAAGTGGAAGCCGCCCACGGTCAGCTCGTGGGCAGGCGCGTCCATCGTGTCCCCCATGTGCAGGACGAACGTGCCGGAGAGGATGGTCAGCTGCTCGTCCTGGGAGTGCCAGTGGGGGGCGATCTTGTAGCCGTCCGGCATCTTGAAGCGCATGGCGAAGGGGCCCGCCTTGGCGGGATCGCCGAACAGGACGGCGAGGTTCGCGCCCTTCGGAAAGTCCGGTGGAGCGTCGCCCCATTGGACGTCGGAGGCGTTGAGCATCACCGCTTCCTTCGCGGGCTTGGCCGCCAGCACGACGGCGGGGGCGATGAGCAGAAGGCAGGTCAGCAGGGTCTTTCGCATCTGCGCTCTCCAGGGTTGAGGGGCGGCGACTTCTACCCACGCGCCGAGGCGACGTCACATGTCCACGGGTCGCGCCCAACCGCCCTGGAGCGTTCACGAGCCTTCGACTCAGCGCCCATCTTGCTAACGCTCCTCCACATCGGTGCAGCGGCCACGCGCCCAGTGGTCTTCGCCCGCGCCGATGACCAGGCCCTGATTCTGCCAGGGTGTTTCCGTTGAGCTCGGGCCACCAGAGCTGGAATCCGTCCCGGGACTCGACGCACACCTGGATGTTGGCATCAGGCAGAAACACCTCCTGGTATTCGTTCGACCGCACGGACCCGTTGAGTCTCACCTCGCGCAGCCTCCCATTCCTCAGGTCGGAGCTCCCCGTCGTCGCCCTGCTCGAGAAGTACGCCGAGGCCGGCGCGCCACCGCCCCAGACGCGCCCCCTGAACCTTTCGCAGGAGCAGATGGCTGCACTTGCCAAACGGCTGCGACCCACCAAGCCCTCCGAGGTACGGGGAAAGAAGCCAAAGGGGCTCAAGGGCCTGGCCGGGCTGAAGCTCACGAACGGCTCGGTGCTCTGTTGCGGCGGTCCGCATGAAGACCTGGTGGACCACGCCTCACTTTGGTGGGTGACGCCCAGGGGGCCTCCGGCACGGATTCTGTCATTCGGATGGGACGGCCAGGACTGGAGCTACGAATCAGAGTTGAGCGGAGACTTCTCGCGGGTGTTCGTTCGAACGCTGCGCGAGGCGCTCCTTCGCTCGGGGCGCAACCTCAAGCTGAAGTACGCCGTCGAGGGAGACGACGAGCCGCTCACGCGCTCACTTCCCCTGACGGAGTGGCTCGAGCTCGATCTGCTGGACAGCCAGGACGAGATCCTCGATTGGCGCGTGCAGCTGGACCCTTTCGCCCTGGGTGACTCGGGTGGCGGCGACTGCGAGCTCGAAGGTGTGCTCGAGCAACAGCTCACCGCGCCAGTGACGCCGACACGGAAGCGACCCGTTCCCCGCCGAAGGCGCCCTGCCCCGCGGCGTTGAGCGCGGACATCCACTGAACCGCGTCAGGTTTGGGCAAATCGCGTGGGGCTGGCGCTGTCCGAAGGTGCCGGCTTCACGGCGAGCATCACGAGCAGCGCGCCGAGCCCCACCAGCAGCAGCAGACCCACTGTGGGCAACACGAGCGGACCGAGCCGCAGCGGCCCCGTCGTCACCAGGCAGCTCGTGCCCGGGGACTCAGGGTCGTAGTGGACGGTGACGTTCGGGACCGCGGCGTACGCCAGGGCAGCGCCGAACGCGGCGCTGCGGTCAGAGGTGTGGGTGGCATCATCCGCGAGAAAGGAGATCGTGTTGCCGGTGAAGCGCTTGCCGCCGACCTCGTAGGCGTACTCCACGCGCGCCGAGCCCTGAGAGAAGAGCCCGAGGAGCCAGCTCTGGCGTTCTGTCCAAGCGTGGGTGACGCGCCCTTTCGTCGTGGGCCAGGCCGGGGCGGCGTAGTGGTTGCGGATCTCGCCGATGAACACGTACACGCCCAGCAGCCCGACAGCGAGCATGCCGATCCCGGTGAGCAGGAGCTTCTTCTGATCCGACATTGCCGCGAGAGCTCCGGTCTCAGCCGCAGCAGGCGAGCTGCCGCGGCACGTTGCAGAAGTTGTACGCCGGTGGGACGTAATATCCCTGCGGGTCCAGATAGCGCGCGTACTCAGCGGGCCCGTTGTTGGAGCGCCAGGCGTTGCAGCTGTACGAGCCGTCCCGGTCGCGCGGGAACTGATTGGGCGAGCCCTGCGACGAGAAGTAGGCGTAATCGATCCAGGCTCCGCTCGCGCCGGGCGCCGCGCCCGAGCCAGCCCACTGGTATTCGCGCGTGGTGCACAGGTGCGCGCCGGGGAACTCGGAGGCGCACTTGGCGTTGGCGCCCACGGGGCCACCCAGGTTGCCGTCGTAGAGCTGGGCGGTGAACCCGCGAAACCAGCCCCCGTGCGGAGAGCGACAGCACGCGAGCTGCCGCGAGACGTTGCAGAAGTTGTACGCGGGCGGCACGTAGTACCCCTGCTGGTCGAGGTAGCGGGCGTACTCGGACGGGCCGTTGTTGGAGCGCCACGCGTTGCAGCTGTACGAGCCGTCCCGGTCGCGCGGGAGCTGATTGGGTGAGCCCTGCGACGAGAAGTACGCGTAGTCCAGCCACGCGCCGTTCGCCCCCGGCGCCACGGCCGAGCCCGCCCACTGGTACTCGCGGGTGGTGCACAAGTGCGAGCCGGAGAACTCCGCCGCGCACTTGGCGTTGGCGCCGGCGGGCCCGCCCAGGTTGCCGTCGTAGCTCGCCGTCGTGAAGCCGGCGAAGGTGTAGCCATCGCTTGCGAGGACGGGGAGTGAGCCGCCGTCAAGCAGCACGGCCGCTCCGGGAGGCCCCTGCGGGCCTTGAGGACCTTGGCTGCCTTGGGGGCCCTGGGGCCCTGTCGCGCCCTGCGCACCGGCGGCACCCATCGGCCCTTGCGGCCCGGTCGCGCCTGTCGCACCCGCCAGGCCCTGCGCACCGGTGGCACCGTTGCAGACGTAGCCAAAGCCCGAGGCAGAGGCGTACTTCACCCCGCCGAACGCGCAGTTGGTGCCGGGAGGCTCGGAGGCGCCGACCACCGACTGTCCGTCACAGATGATCTGCGGCGCGCCACCGTCTTCCAGCGAGACGCGCACGCCCTTCGAGGGGCACCCCGCGTCCGGGCCGATCGCCACCACCACCACCGAGGCGCCGCGCGGACCGATCGGGCCCTGGGGGCCGGTCACCACGCCGCCATCCACGACCACCACCTTGCCCTCGGGCCCCTGCGGGCCTTGCGGCCCCACCGGTCCCACCGGGCCGACCGGGCCCTGCGGCCCCACAGCGCCCGGGACCCCCTGCGGCCCTGCGGGCCCTTGGGGACCTTCCGTCCCCTGCGGAGATGGGCACGCCGCAAGGAGGAGGAGCGTCAGGACCGAGAGCCGGATCGGATGCATGATCCGCTCAACACCGGGGCCCGTGACGCAGTGCAGACTTCCTGTCGAGCCGGGCTCTCGAAGTAAAAGAAACTCGCACAACCTCCGTAAGCCGCCGCCGACAACTGTCCTATCTCGGTGTCGCAGGGGGGTTCCATGACGGGCGCTGCGGGTAAGACGGCTGCCGCGTTGGGCAACGCAGCGGGGACGTACGCGGCGGCGGCGGTCCGGCGGGCTGCGCTGGCCGCGGACGATGTGGCGCGCCTGGGAGCGCACGCCGTCCCCGAGGACAGGGTCCCGGCCCTGGTGGACATGCTGTCCCGGCTCTCTCCTGAAGCGCGACACCTCGACGAGCTCGCGCAGTACTACGCGCTCGGAACCGATGAGATTGAACGAATCCAAGCGCAGCTAGCCCGGCACGCACCCGCCGCGGTCACCTCGGCCGCGCACTCGCAGCCCCCGGCGGCGCTCGCCACGGATCGCGTGGCGGAACTGGCCCAGATGCTCTCGGGGATGCCTCCCGAAGCGCGCCGACTCGGCGACCTGGCCAAGTACTACGCGCTCACCCCCGATGAATTGACCCGGCTCGATGGGCTGCTCACCGCCTCCCGCTCGAGCCCGGAGGTCGTCTCCTGGCTCGGAGCGCCCGTCGCCGAGCGTGCCCCCGACAAGGTGTCCGAGCTGGCCGCGATGCTGTCCGGAATGCCTCCAGAAGCGCGCCAGATCGACGAGGTGGCGAAGTACTACGCGCTCACCTCCGACGAGCTGGCGCGCCTCCAGGCGGCGCTCACCCCGTAGCGCTCAGCCGCACTTCCGCAGGCCGATCGCGGTCGGGTTGGCGTCAATCGCGCTCGTCGTCGCCAGGTCAACGGCGGGCACCCAGCCCCAGTTGCCGTTGTCATCGCCGAGCGTGTGGTACCAGGTCGTGTTTCCGCCCGCGTGCTGGGCTCCCGTGGACCAGCAGTCGAACCAGCTCACCGTGGTCCGCAGCCGGTTGACGATCGCGCCGCCGTTGGGAGACGCGAAGATCGCCGCGCCCGCCGTGTTCGTGCAGTACAGCTTTCCGTCGCTGCGCACGCCGCAGGAGGAGCTGGTGGGCGGAGGAGGCGGCGGCGGAGGCGCCGAGCCGGGGCACTGCTTCAGCCCGGCCCCGCTCGGGTTCGCGTCGAAGCCCGACGTGGTCAGCAGGCTGACCGCCGGGACGAAGCCCCAGTTGCCGTTGTCGTCGCCGAGCGTGTGGTACCAGGTGGTGTTCCCACCGGCGTGCTGCGTGCCCTTGGCCCAGCAGTCGAACCAGCTGAACGTGGTCCGCAGGTGGTTCACCACCGCGCTGGCTCCATTCGGGGCCGAGTACACCGCCGCGCCGCCCGCGTTCGTGCAGTAGAGCTTGCCGTCCGCCCGCACGCCGCAGGTGCCGCCACCACCGCCGCCGCAGTTCGCGCTGACGAGGCTGCGCTGCCCGTACGATGCGGGGTACGGCGAGAGCGCCACGCCGTTGATCACGATGTTCTGCCCAACGCCACCGAGCAGCTGCTCGTAGTGGATGTGGGGGCCGCTGCTCGCGCCGGTGGTGCCGGTGATGCCGATCTGCTGGCCCTGCGCCACCACGGCGCCGCTCGGGACCGAGTACGAGGAGAGGTGGAAGTAGTACGTCTGCCACCCGCCGCCGTGATCGATCTTGATGTAGTTGCCCGCGCCGCCCGCCTGGAAGAAGCGCGTGGCCGTGCCGGCCGCGGACGCGAGCACCGGCGTCCCGTTGGTCCCGCCGCCGTTCTTCACGAAGTCGAGCGCGCGCCGGACCTCCGCGCTGTGGTGCGAGTACGTCCAGGACTGACCGCACGGGAACGGCGCCTGGAAGTTGGGACGGCCCAGCTCAGCCTGGCTCTCCCCGAGCGGGTCGTCGGAGAGCTCCGCGTCCGCGTCGTCCCCCAATTGGGTCGGTCCGCAGGCGGCCAGCACCAGCAGACACATCAATGAAACATGTGACACCATCGAGTAACATCGCGGCGATCGGCGAGTAGGCATTCGGTCCTCGGGGGAGATTCAGCCCTCACCCGCCAGAGCGAGTCCCGTACCAACGCAGCCGTCGCCGGTGTCTCAGAGTGCGCCGCTGAACACGTATTACAAACGCGAGTTCTCAGCAGAGTGGACTGGACTGCGCGAGCGCGCGCGGCAGTCGCCGAGACCGCCGGCGTGCTTTACAGCGCACAGCATCTGACCTGACACGGAGAAGTGGCGCTCAGGCGAGCCCGAGCGGTTGAGCCTTCCCTGGGCCTGAACTATCCCCTGACTGGTGAGCACAACTCTGAGCTTGCCGCTGTTGCTGCTGGCCCTCGGTGCCTCTCCCGATGGAGGAGCTCCGGCTCCCCACCACGAGGACGATGCGGAGGCCCGCCACGCGTGGCGGCAAGGACTGGTTCGAGCGGCCCAGTCCACCCAGGGGGACTTCGTCCTCGCCTGGGCGACCACGCTCTTTCGCGGCAGCTACCGCGCCGGCGACACGCCATGCCGCTGGAGCGCGTTCGTGAAGAGCGCCACGGGCATGCGCGACGACATCGACTGCGACGAGCAGTCCTGGCGGCGTGCTCGGAAGCTCAAGGGCGCGCTCAGCTACCACGTGGATTCAGGGCCCTGCGACCGCGCGGCGTCCTTCGCGTTCCCCGCTCTCTCCATCGCCCAGGAGCTCGACTTCCTCACGCTGGCCTATCGCTTCGAGCTCGACTCGGCGCCGTCACACCTCGGCATTCGCACCTTCACGGGCCCCCTGAACGGCGCCTACGCGGATCAGCTGCTCGCCCACTTCTTTCCGGGCCACCAGGGAAAGGTCGCGCCGGAGGTGATGGAGCAGACGAAGGGCGCGATGCAGTTCGCGCGCATCATCGTGCGCACCGAGGACGAGCGGCCGGTCGAGATCCTCGGTTGGGACCTACAACCCAAAGGGACCTCCTACGCGAGCAACACCGAGCCCGAGCCGATGAACGTCATCAGCGTGCGGCTCCAGAAGGGCAAAACGGGCAAGGACGAGCTCGGCTCGCAGCTGCGAGAGGCAGCGAAGAAGAAGATCGCCGCCGAGCCCCCGCCGGAGGCAGCGGGGCTGAAGGCCCGGAGCCCGCAGCCGCACTGACGGGTCACGGCCGTTACGTCAGGTCGCGAGGATGCGCGCCAGCCCCTCCCGCACGGCCAGCGCGTTGGCGGGGCGGCCGGTCGAGGTCAGGCACAGGGTCTCCTGGTCCACCTCGAGGCGCTGAACGTGGAGCGTTCGCTGCTCCCAGGTCAGGCTCGGGCGGGCGGAGGCGGCGCCCATGGCGCCCATCCACTCCAGATCCGGCGCGCCCACGCCCGCCACGAGGAAGCCATCGTGGGTCGTGACGGCCAGGGCCTCAACGCCCTCCTGGCTGCGGACGGACTCGAGGAAGAGGTTCAACGCCTGCTGCGGCTTCTCACTGCGGTGACGGCGGCGCTCGGGCTTGGGCATGTGGGCAAGTCTGCTACCGCTTCCGCCGGGCGCAAGAAAACGGTCAGTCGCGCAGGCGCAGTCCTCTGGAGCGCTCTACGGCTCCGGCACCTTCATGCCGCTGAGCGCGCTGTTCTGCTTGGCGGCGTTGCAGACGGGGGCGCTCCCGCCGGTGCAGTACAGGATCTCCGGGTCGGAGAGCTGGAGAGGCCCGAACGAGCGCCCCTTGCTCATCCACATCCCCTTGTCCCCGTCCGAGCCCGGCGTGAAGGGGGACACCGTGATGCAGCCCTGCGCCAGCACGGCCAGCGCCAGCGCCGCGATCGTCATTCCTCGGCTCATCGTTGTCGTCTCCTCGTGAACAGCGTTGGGCCAGATGACCCGAGGAGCCTCGAAACGGTGAACCCCGAAATGATCAGCCGCCGCGGATCTCGGGAGCGAAGACGTAGCTGAGCCCCAGCGCCTGGGCCTCTTCCCGTGCAGAGGAAGCCACGCTCTGAACCAGCTCACCCGCGTCCCCATCCACGGGGAAGCGCGCCCGCATCTGGGCGACCTCTTCCTGCAGCCCGCGCTCGACCTCGCCCAGCCGCGCGAGCGCGCGGGCCTGGGTCTCGGCGGTGGAGGCCTGGGCCTGCTTCGTCGCCGAGCAGTCCTCCAACGGCCGGCCGTAGAACCACCGGGCCGCGGCGTCCGCACGGGCTCCCGGCTCCGCGGAGCGCAACGCGCTCTGTAGCTGCTCCAGCTCCGCCTGACGCCGCTGGGCGAGCTGCACGAACCCGCGCGCCAGGCTGAGGGCGCGGTCCACCTTGTGGGAGATCTCCCCCGCCACGTCATGCGTGCCGAGCTGGGCGAGCATCCTCCGGCCCACCGCTTCCACTCCGGGCTCACCGTCCTTGCGCGCCGCCGCGAGCAACGTGTTGGTGAGGTGCGCGCCGGCATTCGAGCGCATGTCGTCCTCGAGCAGGGCGGCCCGTCCCCACTTCACGCCGGAGAGATCCCGGTGGAGCACGAACGGAGCGACGCCCACCTTCGAGGTGGGGTTGAGAATGCCGAAGTAGAGGTCCTGGTTTCGCCCGCCCAAGCTCCAGGGAGTCTCGGCGTCCTTCATCAGGAGCGCCGAACGCGTGGTCTCGTCCGGGCGGGTGACTCTCGCCACGGACAGCTTGTCCGGCTCCTCGAGCCAGCTCTCCACGGCAGTCGACCGTCCGAAGTAGCCCTGTTCGGTCAGCTCGGGGAAGTCGTACACCATGCTCGGGATGTCGCGGTCCTTGGCCCCGCTGAAGGTGGCCGGGGCCAGGGCACCGCGATCCAGCTCGTGCGCCTCGAACACGCCGAGCGTGTCGACCGGCAACGCCACCGGAGACGAGCCTGGCCGCGCCACCGGGATGGGCGCCTGGTCGATCATGCGCCGGAAGCGAAGGCCCTCCTCCGCCCCCTCGACCAGGACCTGGAGGGTCTGATCGTGGTCCATCTGGAAGGTTCGGCCGCGCGCGCCCTGGGAGTCGAGCGTGCGGGAGGCCTCCAGCCCCAGCAGCACCGAGGTGTTCCGGTTGGGACCAACCCCGCTCTGCGCGCCGTCGCTGAACTGCCGCCTGAGCGCGCCCCGCACCTGCTCGGGAGGCATCCCGAGCGAAGTCAGCTTGGGTGAGCTCGCCACCCGGCCCCAGATTGCCTCGAAGTGCGCGGCCTTCTCCTTGGCGCCGAAGACCTGGTAGTGGGCGCCGATCCGCGAGCGATCCTGGAGCCGCGCCACCGCCTCGCGCAGCTCCGAGGCGAACGGCTCGGGCGAGTCATCGGCGATCACGATCCGCATCGCCTCACCGCGGCGGCCGTCGCGCGCGGCGAAGTAGCCGAACTGCTCGAGCGAGCGCTCGTTCAGCTCCAGCGTCTCGAGGAAGCGCGCCACCGCGGGCGAGGAGGCGCAGTACGACACCATCGAGACGACGCGGGTGCTCCCCTCCTCCGCCGCGCGGGCCGCGGCCGCGCGCTGCAAAGAGACGGGCGGGGGGACGTAGTGGTCCGGCAAGCGCGGGAGCTCTTCGCGCGCCGTGGCGTTGGTGAGGGTCACCCGCTCCAGCCCGGCGGGCGGGTACTCGACGCGCAGCTGCTGCCCCGTCACCAAGCGGGTGCGGTCCGCGACGAGCGCGAGCTTCTGTGCCACGAGGAGGCGCTCGCGCTGCGTGAGCGATGCGCGGAGCGTCACCTCGGCCCGCTCAGAGCGGCCGGTCAGCACCTCGAGCACGCGCGGATCCTTCAACACCTCCGCGGTCTCTGGCAGCAGCTTGAAGTCGGGCGCCTCCAGGACGGCGCGCAGCCCCGCGTCTCGCGAGCGGAACAGGTTGCCCGCCAGGGCGCGCGTCAGGGGGGAGGTGCTCGGGGCCACGAACCGCGATTCACGGCGAAGCACGGGGTGCGGTCAAGCGTCACCCTCGGCGCGAAACAGCGGAGTGCCCCCGGAGGGACTCGAACCCCCAACCGTGCCCTTAGAAGAGGCCCGCTCTGTTCCGTTGAGCTACGGAGGCTTTTGCGGCGACATGCACGGAGAGGGAATCGAACCCTCACGGTCTTTCGAGACCACTGGCACCTCAAGCCAGCGCGGCTACCGTTACGCCACCCGTGCGAAGCAGTGCCCCCTGAAGGAATCGAACCTTCTCCTCTGCCATGTGAGAGCAGCGCTCTGCCTTAGAGCTGAGGAGGCGAAGAGATGTGTCGGGGTGGTGAGGATCGAACTCACGACTTCTCGGTCCCAAGCCGAGCGCTCTTCCGCTGAGCCACACCCCGGATGGGTGGCGTGGGGATCGAACCCACCGTGCCCGTAAAGGACGCCGCGTTTACAGCGCGGTGATCCACCCATGGATCGTGCGCACCCGTTCCCCTAGCTACGGGGCGCGACGCGCTTTCCTGACCGACCCGCTCACTTCACCGGGTAGGTGGCGAGCGCGCCCCCTTCGACGACGCCTGGCAGCTCGGGATCCAGGTTGGTCAGCTCCAGGGTCCCACCGTCCGGGCGGCCGTAGATCACGATCGGCGTGGAGTTGGTGGAGCGCGCGTAGGTGACGCCGAGCTCCATCCGCCCGTCACCGTCGTAGTCCCCGATCGCCCCGAACTGAACGCCCAGGCCCAGCGCGTAGTAGGTGAGCTGCACGCCGGTGTTGGGGAGTGAGTAGCCCCGCAGCGCGAAGTTGCCGCCACCGGTGTCCACCTGGAAGAGCAGCTCGGGGTCAGCGCCGAGCTGCCCCGCGCCGGCCAGCCCCGGCGCCGAGGAGACGCCGAAGGTGTAGATCCCGTCAGCGATCGCGCGGGCACCCCCCAGGTACAGCTTCGGGAACGTGGCGGTGGAGCCCCCTCCCCGCGTCCCCCCCACGAAGAAGTCATCGAAGCCGTCTCCGTTGAGATCTCCCACCGCGCCGATGCCGGAGACCACGTCCGAGTTCGACGCGGAGACCTGCAGCACGAAGGACTCCGCCGGCAGGACGAGCCGCGCGAAGTCCGCGCGCCCCAGGTAGACCCAGACGAACGGGATGTTGCTGGTGGCGTTCCGCCCGGCGATCGCGAAGTCGCGCAGGCCGTCCCCATTCACGTCCCCCAGCGCCGCCGCCGCGGCTGCGACGGTGTCTATCGGGCCGAGCGCCACGCGCGTGCCGGAGGGACCGAACACGAGCGTGGCGGGAGAGCCGCCCGCGCCGAGATCCTTTCGCAGCTCGAGGTAGTCCGCCGGCCCATCGTCGTTGATGTCCCCGAGCGCGACGACGGCTGCGGGAGACGTCCCGAAGGTGGCTGCACCCGCGCCCACCGGGCCGGAGGTCCCGCACAGCAGCGTTCGGGTGTACGTCTCGCCGCCGTCCAGCTCGAAGACGGCCACGGCGTCGCCGATCCCGTCCGAGTTGAAGTCGCCGACGGACGCGAGGCTCCGCACCCGACCGGCGCCCGCGTCCACCGGGGTGGGCGCCCGCGCGCTGCGGCTGCCGTAGAAGACGAGCGGGCTCCCGGCATCCTGGCCGATCAGCACGTCCGCGAGCCCGTCGCCGTCCAGGTCTCCCGGCGCGCGGCCGCTCTCGAAGACGCGCACGCGCGACCAGGGTCCGCAGCCGGCGTCGTTCGCGCTGCAGCCCCGGCCGCGCAGGAACACCCGCGAACCGGAGGCGGGAAGCGCGAGGTCCAAGGAGGGCTGGCCCGACGCCAGCGTCACGAGGTTGGGGTTGGTGGGCGCCAGGCAGATCCCACCGCTGAGCGGACAGTTGGGGGAGGCCTCGATCTCATAGACGAGCGGACAGCCCACGCCGGCGTCCGTCCGGAGCCGCACGCGCGCCTGCGTCTGCGTGCGCGGGAGCCGGGCGCTGAGCGGCTCGAGGATCTGCGTCTCGGAGAAGCTACAGGGGCCCGCGTCGCCGCCGCCGTCCGCGCCGCCGCCGCCCCCATCCAGCGTGCTCGGATCGCATGTCCCGGGCGCCACGCAGCGGGCGCCACACGGCTCGCTCCCCTGGCCGCAGGCCTTGGCGCAGGTGCGGTCCGTCCGGCAGACATAGCCCTCGCCGCACAGCCCGTCCGCCGAGCAGCGGCTGCCGGTGAGATCTTCCGTGACGCAGGCCGCGGCGCCCAGGAGGGCGAGCAGCGCCAGGAGGGAACGCTCAGGGGCCACAGTGCCCTCCGTCGCAGACGTTGGACTGACACTCGGACGCGGAGAAGCAGACCTCGTTCGCGGCCGCCTTGCAGACGCCGCCCACGCAGCGCGTGCCGAGCCGGCAGATCACGCCGCTCGCCTGGCAGCCGCACTGCTCGCCCAGCAGCTGATCCGAGCGCACCCGCGGATCGCTGCAGGAGACCGCTCCGGAAGCCACGCACTTCGCGGCGCCGTTGCACTCATCCCCGAGCCCGCCGCAGGTGTACGACTGCGTCGGCGTGCACGCCACGCACTGCTGGTTCTGACAGACCGGCAGGTCGAGCGGGCAGTCCTGACTCGTCTCACAGCTTTGGCAGTTCCCGCTCGTGGTGCAGACGTTGGAGGTGCACTGCTCGCGCGCCGTGCAGCTGGCGGTGTTCGCCTGCTTCAAGACGCACGAGCCGCCGAGGCAGAAGAAGTCCCGCACGCAGTCCGCGGTGAAGCGGCAGCCGGTGCGGCACGCGCGGGCGGCGGGGTCGCACACGTACTCGTTCTCACAGGGAGTGACCGACGCCGCTGGGCACGGTCCGGAGGCTCGGCAGGTCTGGGCCTCGCGCACGCCCGAGCTCGCGCACTGCCCTTCGCAGCCGGCGTTCACGCACTCCCTGGGTGAGCAGACGGTGCCAGCGTCCGCGCGCCGGCAGGTGCCGTCCGCGTTGCAGACCGCGGTCTGGCAGCTCGCCAGGCTCTCCACGCATTGGCCGGTGGGGTCCACCGCGCCCGCGTCCACCGGCACGCACGCCGTGCCCGCGCTGTCGCACGGCTGGGTGCACCGCGCGCAGTTCAGGGCCAGCGCGCACCCGCACCGCCCCCCTGCGCCGCAGTTGCCGCTCAGGCACTCCTCGCCCGAGCTGCACGCCTCGCCCACCCGCAGCGCGCTCTTGCCGCCGCCGTCCACCTCCGGCTTCGGGTTGCACGCGCCGGGCTGCACGCAGCGGCCGCCGCAGAGCTCCGTGCCGGACTCGCACTCCCGGGCGCAGGTGCCGTCCAGCCGGCAGATGTACTCGCCCCCGCAGTGCCCCGTCCCGTCGCAGCGGCTGCCGGTGAGGTCCTCCGCCACGCAGGCGACGACGAACAGCAGCAGCGCGGCCCCGAGCGGTCGCAGCCCCCGCATCGGCTAGAAGTGACCCTTCAGCGAGAAAGCAACGCCGCCGGACGTGGGCACCACCGCGACTTGCGGCGCGCGCGGGGCGAGGAACAGCCAGGCGGCGCCTGCCACGGCCGCCGCGGCGCCGGCGCCCAGCGCCACGAAGCCCACGGTCTGGCGGGTCCTCGCCTCCTGCTGCTTGAGGAGCGCCTCGGTGTACTCGTAGTCGGCTGGCTTGAAGCTGGCGGCCGTGCCCAACAGGACGCCGCCGGCCGCGAGCGCCACCGCCCCGGCGCCAAGGAGGATCTTCGGCGCCAGCGGCCGGCTCCCCTCCCCGCTCGGTCGCGCCACGACCGTCTCGACCGGCGCAGCGGACGGTGCGCCCGGCAGCGCGGCGAGCAGCGCCCGGACGATCCGGCTCGTCTCGTCCGGCAGGGTGTCGTCCGTCACCGGGCCGCCGTCCCGGGCGAGCACGCGCGAGCCCTTCGTCTGGAGCAGCGTCAGATCCAGCCGCGTCTGCTTGCCCACCTTCCCGAGCGAGCCGGTGACGAGGTACTCCGCGCCCAGCGCTCCGGAGAGCTCGGCGAGGCAGCTCGACTCGTCATTGGTGCAGCCCAGCAGCTGCTTCTGGCGCTCGAGCCCCAGCAGGGCCTGGATGTCCGAAGAGCCGATCACGTCGAAGCGGCCGGTGCGCGAGAGCTCGGTCATCACCGCCACGGTCACGAACCGCGCGGAGCTCTTGGTGGAACGATCGCTGGCCAGATCCAGCACCACGACCCGCGGCTTGTCAGCCGCGACCGAGACCAGCGGAAGGAAGAGGAAGGCGGCGAGGAGGAGGGGCCTCATTCGGATGCTGCACTGTAGCCGCTCCGATCCGGACGCTCCTGAAACTCATGAGGCACACATCCGCTCACTTCGCGGGTGGGTTGCAGAGCGGGCCGGGCGCGCCGCACGCGGGCGCCTTCTTCGCCGGAGCGGGCCGAGTGATCACCACTGGCTCGGGCATCGGCACGGTGGTGCTCACGTTCAGGGGCGCCCCCGGCTGGGTGGTCTGATCGCTCTGCGTGGACGCGGTCCCCGTGCTGTTGGCGCTGGCGAACGCGTTGGGCGCGGGCCTGTTCGCCGCCTCTCCGAGCGCGTCCGTCATCCGGTCCTGCGCGGAGCGCAGGTGCTCGCGCTCCTGCTGCGCCACGGCCGCGAGGCCATCGCGCTCGGCGGAGACCTCGGCCACGCGCCGGCGCAGCGCCTCGTTCTCCTCGAGCAGCGCCGTACCCGCGTCCTTCATGCACGCCCGCATCAGCGTCTCCTCGGGGCGCTGGGCCGGCAGCGGCGCGCCGCGGCTCCACGCGGCGAGCGCCTCGCTCTGCCAGCGGTAGTTCTCGGCCGCGAGGCACTCCTGGACCAGCCGCGCCACGCGATCGTTCGTCCAGCGGGGCTCGGGCCGCATGCAGGGGCCAACCTCCTCGCGGATCGTCTTCGGGAACGACTCCGTCTGCTTGACCCAGCAGCCGTTGCGCTGGACGACGCGGACGCTCGCGCAGCCGCTTGCACCCAAGAGAAGCCCCACCGCCGCCGCCGCCCACGCACGCATCGCCCACCCCCAACCGGGACCTTGCGCATCCGGCCCCAACGGCGCCACCGGGCGAGTTGGTTCCTGGACGGTTCTGGCAATGGAGGGTGAGCGCGGGAGAGGTAGGGCGTTCCACAGACCCTGGGCCGGGGTGGGTGTCCCCGACTTGATAGCCTGCGACCCGTGGCCAGCCAACGCGTGACCTCGCAGCTGCCCTCGATCGAGCTCGGTGCCATGGGCGCCGGAGCTGGCGAGCCCGTCTGCACGCTGGATGAGGCGAGCCCGAGCGGGACGGATCCCACCGAAGGTCTGAGGATCGGCCCGTACGAGGTGCACGGCTGCCTCGTGCGCGGCAACCAGAAGACGCTGCTCGCCTTCAACCTCGAGCCCGGCGGCGGGGTGGTGCTGCTGCGTCGGCTGGTGGAGGGCGCCGCCGAGGCGACCGCGAACGCCCGGTTGGCGACGACGCTGAGCCACCCGAACCTCGAGAAGGCGTTGGGGATCGAGGAGTCCGAGCACGGGATCTTCTGGGTCTCCGAGCTGGTGCCCGGCGCGACCCTGATGGAGCTGCGCCTGGCGAGCAAGAAGGCGCGCATCCCGCTGCCAATGGGCTTCCAGCTCGCCGCCGTCTACGAGGCCGCCAAGGGGCTGCAGCGGATCCACGCGAACGCGCAGTCCTTCGCCGGCCCGCGCCGCGCGGCCCACGGCCTGCTGCGGCCCCAGAACATCGTGGTGGGGATCAACGGCCGCGCCGTGCTGCTCAACCCGCAGTACCTCCCCTTCCCCGCCGGCTGCCCGGTGGACTCCCAACCCCTGGCCGGCAACGCGGGCTACCTCTCGCCCGAGGCGGTCCGCGGCGAGCCGCTGGATCCGCGCTCGGACGTGTTCGTGCTGGGGGCGCTGGCCTACGAGGCCGCCACGGACAAGGTGCTCTTCGCCGGGCGGACTCCGCAAGATCGCGCGCAGGCAGTGCTCAGCATCACCGCCGTCCCGCCCTCGCGGCTGAACCTGTCGCTCAACGCGCAGGTGGATCAGGTGATCCTCAAGGCGCTCAGCCAAGATCCTGCCGAGCGCTACCCGACCGCCGAGGCGTTCGCCCAGGCCTTCTCCGGGGCCGCCGGCCCGTACATGGCCCGGGAGGCACAGCGCGCGGAGCTGCTCGGGCGGCTGTTCAGCGCGCGGCCCCAGCGCCTGCACGGGCTGACGGATCTGCTCAACAGCCGCCAGGCCGCCGCCCGCGCGCTGGAGGCGGACAAGCGCCGCGAGGAAGAGGAGCGCCAGCGCGCGCTCGAGCGCGAGCGCGAGGAGAAGGCTCAGGCGGAGCGGGACGCTCTGGCGGCGAAGGCCCGGGCGCAGGCGCAGGAGCAGGAGCGGCGCGCCGCCGCGGCCGCCGCCGCCCGCGCTGCCGCCGCCCCGCCGCCCAAGGCCGCCCAGCCCCAATCGCCCGTGGACCACCTCCGCGCCCTCCCGCGCAAGCAGCAGCTGCTGCTCGCGGCGGGCGGCGCGCTGGTGCTGGTGCTGCTCCTGGTGACCGGGATCCTCCTGCTCCGCAAGCCGCCGCCAGCGCCGCCGCCTCCGCGCGTGGACCTGCCGATGCCGCCGCCCCCGGTGCTGAAGAAGGCGGAGCCTGCGGCCCCAGCGCCCGAGGCGCCCGCAGCCGAAGCGGCCGAGCCGCAGAAGGAGGCCCCGCCCAAGCCCGCGCCCAAGAAGCGGCGCAGGAACGACGCCCCCCTTCCGCCCTGGCTGCGGTGAAGCGACTCAGGGCGCCGGGTAGTCCAGCTGCAGCGCCGTCTCCTGGTTCGCCTCTACCGTCACGGTGCGGTCCGCGATCCAGCGCGCCGTCTTGAAGGTGAGGTCGTGCGTGCCCGCGGGGAGCGTCAGCTTGGACTGCTCGCGCACGCGGCCCAACGAGCGGTTGCCGAGGAAGACCTCCACCGGCGTGGTGGTGCTGACGCTGACGATCCCCATCCCCGGTGCGCTCGCGGCGTGCTCGGACACCGCCTTGGCCAGCGGCTCCGGCTTGGGCGGCAGCGGCGCGCTGGAGGGCGCGGGCGGCTCCTCCGGGCTCGAGGCGGCGGCGGGCGCTTCGGCGGTGGGCGCGGCGGCCACGAGCGGCGCGGCGGCGGCCCCTGCCTCGGGCGGGGCGCTCTCCGGCTTGGGCTCGGGCGCGGGCGGCCTGCTCGCGGGGACGCGCCGGGCGCCGCTCTTCGCCGGCGCGGGCGCCGGTGCAACGGCCACGGGCTCCGGGGGCTTGCTGGGGCGCGGCCCGGGACCAGGGCTCGGGGTGGGCGCCGGCGCGGCCACCGGGGGGCTGACGAGCACCGGCTTGGCGGCGACAACTGGCCCCGCGGCGGCCTGGGGCGGCGGCGAGCGGAAGAACAGCGCCGAGATCAACGCCACGCCCAGCACCACGCCGCCGGCAGCCGAGACGAGCAACGTGCGGCGCTGCTTGGCGAGCTGCCGCGCGCCAGCGAGCAGCGCGGCGCCGTACGCGGAGAGCCGGGCCAGGGGCGGCTCGCCGGCGTCGTGCTCGTGGGCCTCTGCGTCCACAGGGTAGCTGGCGGTGACCTCCGCGTCCGGCCGGAGCGGCAGCTCGACCGAGAGGTCGAGTCCTGCGCCCTCCGCGTCCAGCTGGCCGTCCTCTGGGGCCGGGGGCCGCGCTGCCGAGGCGCGCAGCGTGGGCGCCGGGCGGAGCTCCTCGGCGAAGACCTTGGCGAAGAAGACGTCCGCGCGGAACGCGCGGGCATCGTTGGAGAAGGAGGCGAGCGCGCGCTCCAGCTCGCGCGCCGTGGGCTGCCGCGCGCCCGGGTGGGGCTTGAGCGCGGTGAGGACGATCTCATCGAGCTCCCTGGGCACGTCCGTCCGAAGCTCACTGGGCGGCACCACCGCTTCCGAGGAGGAGAGCGCCACCCCCGCCAGCAGCTCCCAGAGCACCACGCCCAGGAGGTACACGTCGCTCCGGGCGTCCGGGACCGCACCCTGGGCGATCTCCGGCGGGACCGGCCGCGCCACCGGCTCCTCGGCGCCGAGCGTGGCCGCGCGCAGCAGCACCCTGCCGAGCTCGAACCCGCTCACCTTCACCGAGCCATCCCGCGCCAGGTGGATGTTCGCCGGCCCCAGGTGCCGGTGGAGCAGCCCCACCTGGTTGTCCTGCGCGTCCCGGACACAGTGCGCATGGGCGAGCGCCTTGGCGATCCCCACCCCGAGCTGCGCCACCAGCTCCCAGGGCATCTGCAGGGTCAGCTGGGCCAGCCGCGCCTGCACCGAGGCCAGGCTCTGGCCGAACACGTGCTCGGTGACCAGACAGAACGTGCCCTCGTGGCGCTTGAAGTCCAGCACCTGGACCAGGTTGGCGTGGTGGAGCCGCGAGGCCAGCCGGACGTCCTGGAGCAGGACCTCGCGCAGGCGGGGATCGCGCGCGAGCGCCGGCCGGATGACCTTGATCACCACCTCTTTCTCGAAGCCTTCGGCGCCGCGGGAGGCACACTGGAAGTGCTCTCCGAGCGCGTCCTCGCCGAGCTTGCTTCGCACCAGGTACTTGCCAACCACCGTCCCGGACTCGAAGGCCACGGTCACCTCTCGGGGGAATGCTCGCCCGAGAGAATACCTACATCGCAGGAGCGGCGCCCCCGTTGTACGCCAACATTCGACCGGAAGTCAGCGCCAGCCCAGCAGGCGGTAGTAGGCGCTGAAGCAGTCCGCCACCGGGCAGTTCCAGCCCTTTGCGTTGGTCCAGTAGTTCCAGGCCCACCAGCTGGAGAGCATCCCGACGACGAAGCTGGTGTCGTCCACCGAGACCGTCACCGGGTTCACCTGGGTCCCGCTGTCGTGGTACCCGCCCTGGCCCATCAGCACCCGGGTGGGGCACTTGCCCAGGAACGCATCGAAGGCCCCTGTCGCGGGGTTCGTCGGCAGGCCGCCGCACTGCTGGAGCACGTAGAAGGACGGGAGCGCGCCCAGCCCGTGGTTTCGGGTGATGTCTCCGCTGTTGTTGGTCACGAAGAACCAGCCGGAGTCGTAGTTCGGCCGGAAGCGGTTGGCGCTGGCGTCGCCCGTGACGCTCAGCGCGCCGCCCACGGAGAGAGGACCGCCCACCTGGGTGGCCGCCTGGTTCGGCTGGAGGGAGAGCGCGCCGCTCGACTGCAGCGTGCGGCCGTCCACGGAGAGCTGACCGCTGGAGGTGACGATCTGCAGGGGACCGGTGATCACCTCGGCGAAGCCGCCGTCGGTGATCAGCGCGCCGCCATCCACCGCGGCGCCCACGGTCAGTCGCCCGTTGACGCGGAAGTCGCCGGAGCTCATGGCGGCGTACGGCACGTGCAGCAGCTGCTGCCGCCCGAGCAGCTTGGTGAAGGTGCTCTCCCCTGCCCCCTGGACCTCGACCTCGAGGTAGAGCTGCGGCAAGGCGAGCAGCGCGTCGGTGAGCGGCGCGCCGGCCCCAAGCTTGACGGAGAACTGCCCGCCCACCACCACCACCCCGGAGAAGGTGTCGGTCCAGAGCGCCGCGCCGCCCGCGGGCGCCGCGTAGAGGGAGAAGCGGAGCTGGAAAGTGCCGGACTGGGGAGCGCCGCTGCGATCCAGCCGGCCCTGGTAGGGCAGCACCGGGGCCGCCTGCGCGGAGGCAAACCAGAGGGCGAGCAGGGCTGCGACACATCGGCCGTGGGTAGAGTTCACGCGGGTCAGCTTGACCCCGTTGCCCTGCGAGCGAAAGGAAACACCGCCCGTAACACCCGGCGAAACGCTGTTACAGGGGGCTGTTACACGCCTCTGCGCCGAGCACGCACGGCGCCGCCGGCGCGCGCACATTCCGCCCCTGGCGGGGCGCTCGCTACTCTGCCGCGCATGGGAATCCAGATCGCACCGCTCAAGACGCCCCGCGGATTGGAGATCATCCGCTCGCTCACCTCCGGCCCCGTCTCCGCCGAGGACGTCCGCATGCTGCTGTCCCAGGTGGACAAGGGCGGTCCGCTCTTCGGAAAGCCGCTCGTCTCCGTGATCGAGAGCGACACCACCTATTCGCCCGAGGCACGGATGTTGGTGCGCAACATCGACAGCGACTCGATGCCGGACACCGCGTCTGCGATCGTGGTGAAGAGCGCGCCCCAGCGGATCGTGCTCGGCTTCATGCTGCGGCTGAGCTCGCGCAAGAACGCGCTGCGCGTCTTCGGCAAGGAAGAGGAAGCCGTGAAGTGGGTGGAGGACCAGCTGCTGTCGAAGGCGCCCGCCGCGGCCGCGGCCCACTAGCGCGCTTCTAGCCGGCGATCCCGGCGAGCTGGCGGAGCTCCTCCACGGGCGTCTGCCAGTGGTGCTCGTAGCGGAGCCGGAGCAGCTGCTTCGAGCGCACCCCGCGTTGGTAGGCCGCTCGGATCCGGCGGACGAACAGTCCCGGCGGTCCGCCCAAACTCCACGTGGCCACCGAGTACGCGAGGATGAGCAGCGCGGTGCGGATGCCCAGGTTCCCGAGCATGAACGCCTGGAGCTCCATCTCGCCGAGCACGTCCGTCCGGTAGCCGGTGAGGACGTGGGCGATGTCGTGCGTCTCCCGGTAGCGCTTGGCGAGGTAGTCCACGTCGTTGCGGACCTCGTACGGGCTTTCGAAGGGGGAGATCTTGTTCTCCACGTAGTAGCGGGCCAGCTGGTGCCCGAGCGTCTGGGGCGGCAGGCGCGAGAGCTCGTCCAGCCGCAGATCGCTGCCCTGGAGCTCGGGGCGCTGCGCGAGCAGCTGCCGCCCGTCCTCGGTGCGCAGCAGCTCGGCGCAGAGCGCGGTGTAGACGCCGCCGTCCAGGCAGGCGTTCAAGAGCGGCGCGGCGACCGCGTCCCCCGGATCTTTCTCCAGGATCCTCAGCGCCCTCACCGCGAGCCGGAGCCGCGTGGGGAGCGAGGCGCCCTCCGGCAGGAAGAGCCCCTTCGAAGGATCGGACGTGGGGGAAGCGGTGGCAGCCATGAAGGCGGCAAAAGCCTACTGCTTCTTCTGCGAGAGCTGCTCGTCCAGCCAGGCGAGCGCGTCCACTTCCTTGCCGAACACCTTCAGGTTCGCGCTGCCGCCGTTGAGGTTCATGCGGAGCATGAAGCCGAGGACGATCCGCTGGGCGGCGCTCTTCACCACCAGCGCGGAGGCGGTGGCGCCGGCGCCGCTCATGTCGAAGCTGCGGACCAGCATTCGGGCTTCCGGGGAGTAGGTCGTGTCCGCCTCGATCACGGACATCATCGGCCTGCCGAACAGCTCGCCGTTGGCGCTCACCTTGGCGAGCATCCCGCGCACGTCGTCCGCGTTGACTGCACCCGACGTGAGGGTCCGTTCGACCGCGTGTCCCTTCGGCGTCTGGATCCGTTCGTAGGCGATTCCCATGGCCGGAAAATTAGCAACCGCTCCGCGCGAGGCGAATGTGCGCAGCGGGCGCCGAGCGCCGCCGCGTGTGCGCGCGAACCGAGCGGCCGGGGCGCCGGGCACCCCGTTGTGAGGCTCGAAGGAGGCCCCTATCGTTCCAAGCGAGACGGAGACCCCACCGTTGACCGACCTCGCCCTGCCGCAGTCGACAGACGAAGTGGAGAGCTTCATCCCCCTCCTGAAGATCGGAGGGTGCATCTTCGTGAGCGTGCCTTCGGCCTTGAAGGACTCCCAGGCCCGGCAGCTCCAGGACGCGATCGGCGAGCGCCTCTCCCGCGAGCAGGGCATCCGCGGGCTGGTGATCGACGTCTCGGCGCTGCTCCTGGTGGACAGCTTCGTGGCCAAGGTGCTCGGCGACAGCGCGGCGATCGCCCAGTCGTTCGGGGCGCGGGCGGTGCTGGTGGGCATGCGTCCGGCCGTGGCGGTGACGCTGGTGGAGCTGGGGATTGGCCTGGGCACGGTGGAGACCGCCCTCACGCTCGAACGCGCGCTCGAGAAGCTCAAGATCCGCATCATCGTGGAAGACTGACGTGGCGAAGATCCGCGAGATCCTCGCGACCGAGCTGTCGCGCTACGCGCCTGGGCCGGCCGTCCGCAGCGTGGCCAACAGCCTCTCGGCGCTGGCGGAGAAGCCGGTGGGGGCGCTGGACGTGGTGGAGCTCCGCGCCCTGCTCACGCAGCTGGAGGTGGCGGTGAAGACCTTCAGCGGCAACGCGCCCACCAGCGCGGTCAAGGCCGGCCTGCGCCAGATCGTCACCGGCGGCAGCAAGCCCGCCAGCCACGAGGAGCACATCCGGGTCCGCAGCGACAGCGAGGTCCTCCACGTCCAGACCCGCTGCCTGACGCTGTGCCGCGGCTTCTTCAGCTCGAGCGACTGCGTTCGGCTCGCCACCGCGGCCTCGGAGCTGGCCCGCAACATCTATATGTACGCGAAGGAGGGGGACATCCGGCTCAAGCTCTCCGAGGAGAGCAACTTCATCCGCTTCGACATCAGCGCGAAGGACCAGGGCCCGGGCATCCCCAACCTGGACGTGGTGCTCTCCGGCGCGTACGTGTCGCGCACCGGCATGGGCAAGGGGCTGCGCGGGACCAAGTCGCTGCTCGATCACTGCACCATCACCTCCAAGCCCGGCGAAGGCACCTCGATCGAGGGCTACAAGAAGACGAGGGTGCAGTGAGCCTGCGCGTCAAGACCGGCTCGGCCGTGCGCAGCGCCCAGGGCTTCGCCAGCTGCGGGGACGCCGCGGTGGTGGTGGAGGGCGTCCAGTTCCAGCTCTGCGCGGTGGTGGACGCGCTCGGCCACGGGCAGGAGGCGGCCACCAGCGCCGCCTTCGCGGCCGAGCTGCTCCGGCGGGACGGCTCGCAGCCGCTGCGGACGATCTTCACCACCATCGACCAGGCGCTGCGCGGCAAGCGCGCGGTGGTGCTCTCCGCGGTGCGGGTGGATGCGCAGGGCGTGGTCTTCGCCGGGGTGGGCAACGTGGACATCCACGGCCCGGGTGACGTGTCGCGCCCCACCACCATGCGAGGCACGCTCGGCAGCGGCCGGCGCTTCGTCTACCGCGAGTTCGCGCTCGCGGCCGCGCCGGGCCAGCGCTGGGTGCTGGTCTCGGACGGGATCATGGCGCGCTCCATCAACGGGGCGCTGGAGAAGGTCCGCCCTGCCTCGCGCTCCGACGACGACGCGAGCGCGCTGGTGCTGGACTTCACGGAGGGCGCATGAGCGCGAGCGAGCGGGCGACCTGCGTGCTGCGCACGCGGCTGGACTGCCTGGGGATCAGCGCCCGCGTCCGCGGCTGGGCGCTCGCGCAGGACTGGCCGGACGTGGCCGCCGGCGAGCTGGCGCTCTTGACCGCGGAGCTCACCACCAACGCCGTCCTCCACGGGGGCGGCGGCGTCTGCTCCGTCGAGGTGGGCCCGGCCCACTGCGAGCTCGTGGTCGAGGATGAAGGGCCGGGCTTCACGCGGCCGGTGCTCGAGGACGCCGGCCGGAGCTGGAGCCTGAGCGCCGCGGGCCCGCGCCAGCCCGGCGAGCCGGCGCAGACGGTGGGGCTGGGCAGCGGGCTCGCGTCCGCGCGCCGCTTCTCGGACCTGCTGGAGCTGGAGAACCGCCCCACGGGCGGAGCCCGGGTGCGCGCCACCCGCCGCCAGAAGACCGCTACGACTTTCCACCTGGAGAAAGACCCCCATGGACGTCAATAACACCCGGATTGAGCGCGTGGCCGAGGCGCTGGGCAGGGCCTCCTGCCAGGACTTCGACCACCGGCTCGAGATCAGCGAGACCGAGGACGAGTTCATGCAGGTGGAGGTGGGGGTGAACCTGCTGCTGGAGGATCTCGGCCGCGCCCGGGACGAGAACAAGCGCCAGCTGGCGGAGATCGAGCGGAAGAACCAGGAGATCGCCGAGCAGCAGTCGCTCGCGCTGCGCGAGCTCTCCACGCCGAT
>JBGATB010000020.1:0-167324 GCA_044229415.1 Myxococcaceae bacterium
TTGGCGCCGGTGTCCGAGAACGCAGCGCCGCCACCCGCTCTGGCGTTGACTCCTCCAGCGCCGCCGACGGTCGCGCCCGAGACAGTGGCCTCCCTTCAGCGAGCCCGCCGTCCGAGGATTGACCCGCTCGCCCCAGACGCCCACCGCGTCCAGTTCACCGCGGACGATTCCCTCGTCGCCCTCATTGAGGAGACTCGGGCGCTCCACCGTCATGCCGTGCCGGACGGTGACCTGGCCACCCTCATCCGAAGCGCGTTGACGCTCTACAACGCGCAGCTGCGCAAGCGGCGTTACGGCGCAGCGGCGGTGCGCGAGACCAAGCAGGAGCAGAGCCCGGAGGCCAGCTGCGAGGCCAGGCACGAGTTGCCCGTGCCGCCCCTCGCCGAGGCTGAGCGGCCGGCTACGGGCGCGCCGGAGAGTCGGTACATCCCCGTCTCGAAGCGGGGAGCCGTCTACGCCAAAAATGGCGGTTGCTGCGCGTACGTGGGGAGGGACGGCCGGCGCTGCGAGGCGACCGCGTGGCTCGAGTTCGAGCACCGAAAAGGCTACGCGCGCACGCACCGACACGACGTCGAGACGCTCGCCCTCTATTGCAAGGCGCACAACCAGCTGGCGGCAGACGAGCTCTTCGGCCGTGAGTTCATGGACGAGAAGCGGGCAGGAGCACGGCGGCGTCAGGACGAGCGCACAGCCATCCCTTCGACTCCAGTCGACCCGCCCCGACTGCCCAACTCACCCCGGTTACCGCGCGGTGAGGAACAGTGCTCACTCTTCGCGCTGGACGGGTAGCGGACCCTGCTGTCCAGGGAACGCTCAGGAAGCGGGCAAGGTCCGGGCGTGCGAGCTTCGCGCCTCAACCGTTCCGGAACGGCGCGACCGAGAACCTCTGCCTGTGAGCGCGGCGCACCCAGCCGTTCCGGAACGGGAGCGAAGGTGGCGTGCTCCCTGAGGGCGCGTCCTTGGCGGGGACTCCACCGAGGTGGGAGATACGCGCCGCGGGGTGGAGCGGGGCAGGGCGCGCGCAACCCGGCCTGCCCCGAGTCCCTCCCTGCTCTCCGCCTGTGAGCTCGGCACGCGCAGCCGTTCCGGAACGGGGGCGAACGTGGCGTGCTCCCTGAGGGCGCGTCCTCGGCGGGGACTCCACCGAGGCGGGAGCTACGCGCCGCGGAGTGGAGCGGGCTCAAGATGAGACCCCAGCGCCGAGCTGCGAGGCCCTGAGCGGATCGCCATGCGCGGACCTTGGGAGGGCGCTATTAGGTGCGGCCCATGAAACCACCGAGCCCTCCGGTCCATCCCTCCGTCGCAGCCGCGCAGGCCACGTACCAGGCAGACCTCGTTCAGGAGGTCGCCCAGGCCGTCGCGAAGGATCCGGTGGTGGTGGTGGGCGTCGCCTGGCTCCAGCCGGGCAAGCGTGCCTGCAAGCTCCTCGACGAGGAGAAGATCCCGTACCGGTATCTCGAATACGGCAGCTACCTCTCCGGCTGGCGCCGGCGCCTGGCGCTGAAGATCTGGGTGGGCTGGCCGACCTTCCCGCTTGTCTTCATCAAGGGGACCTTCGTCGGCGGGGCGAGCGACCTGAAGCGCCTCCGGGACAGCGGCGAGCTACAGAAGCTCATGGCCAACTAAGGCGACCCTTCCGCTCCTACGGCTCGGCCATCCTCGGCGCGTAGCTCCTCCCCGAAACGTCGGTCGACCACCGTGGCCGACCAGTGGTCGACCGAGCGGCTCAAGCGCGAACGCAGCCGGCGAAGGAGGGCGCTCCCGTAGGCGCGGGCAAGTAGAGCGCCTTGCAACCGGGAATGGTGGTGCACACGGCTTCTGGCAGCCCGTCGCAGGGGCCCGGGGGAGGAGGCGGCGGCGGGAGCGCGCGCGGCTCGCAGTACGAGAACTTCGGCTGGCACGGCGCGCAGGCCGCGCCCTGGGGGCACGCCGGCGGGCAGGCCGAATACACCGCGTTGCAGGCGGGGTCCGCGAGACAGGCCTGCTCTCCAAACCCGGAGCAGCTCGGCGGCGCCAGCGCCGCGGCGCTCTGCCCATCCGCGCGCTCCGTGTTCGCCCGCTGCTCCTCGACGCCGCAGCCCGCGAGCAGCGGCAAGGCAACGAGGACGAGGATGGCGGTCCAGCTCTTCTCGAGACGTCTCGACATATAGGGAGATCTCCGGTTCAAGGACGAAGCGTGGGTGCTGCGTCGCCCTCGTGAATCTCCGGTCGGCCGAGAACTGATCACTCGGATCGATCAGGCAGCTGCGCTTCGGCGCGGATCCGCTCGGCGAACGGACTGTCCAGATGGGCCGCCAGGAACGCGCGGGCCCGCTCCTTTGCCTCAGCCACCTGCCCGAGCTGGTGCAGCGCGGAGATCTCCACCACCTGGGCCTCCGCGCGGAGGACGCCCTCGGGGAACCGCTCTCGGTAGGTGGCCACCCGGTCCAAAGCGAGCACGGCCAGCTCCGCGCCGAGCGCGTCGCGTGCCTCGTCGAGGAGCCGCACCTCCTCCTCGAGCGGGCTCGCCGCAGGCGCGGCAGGAGGGAGGGCTCGACGCTCCGGGCGGGAGACCGTTCGTGCGGGGAGCGGGGGAGCGCAGGCCACGAGCGGCGGTGCCGGTGGGGCCGGGAGTGGCGCGCGACTCAGGACGGGCTGCGGGGGAGCGCTGGCCATGAGCGGCGGTGCCGGTGGGGCCGGGGGTGACGCGCGACTCAGGACGGGGAGCGGGGGTTGTGCCCGGACGACCTCTGCGGGCGGGTGTAGGAGGTGTTGGGTGGCCAGCGTGGCGAGCCCGCCTACGCCTGCGACGAGGACGTACTTTGCCAGCGAGCGTCCCAGCGAGCTCGAGCGCACGGGGCCAGGCTGCTGCGGCATCGCGGTGGCCGCACCACGCGTGATGGATGCCCCCAGCGCCGCGAGGATCCGCCGTTGATCCTCGGCGGAAGGTCCGTCGTCCAGCGTCGCCTCGAGCAGCAGCCGCTCGGTCGGGGACGCTCCGGACTCCAGGAGGCGACGCTCAGCCATGGGACGTGCCCTCCTGCGGCGGGTCCAGCCGGCGCGCGGCGGCGTGAAAGAGAGCGCGCGCCCGGCGCAGCCTCGAGGCCGCGGTGCCCTGCGGGATCTCCAGCGCCCCCGAGATCTCCGCGAGCGTCATCCCCTCGAGCTCGAAGAGGACGAAGACGGTCCGCGCGTCCTCGGGAAAAGAGGCGAGCACCGCGTCCACGAAGCTGCGGGCGATCAGCCGGTTCGACAGGTCTGCGCCGTTGATGGCGTGGCCCTCCAGCGCCTCGGTGGGCGTGAGCACCTCCTGCCGGCGCTCTAGGGTGCGCCGAACGCGCGCGGCGATCCGCGCGGCGACCCCGAGCAGGAAGGCGCGCTCCCGCTCCGGATCGATCGCACCGGACCGCTGAAATGCCACCAGGAACACCTGCTGGGTCGCGTCGTCCAGCGAGGCCGGGGGCACCCCGAGCCTCCGCAGCGTCCGCCAGACGCCCTTGCACTGCCGGTCATAGAGCGCCTGGAAGTCGAGCGGGAGCGTGGGCGGCGCCCGCACTGCCTCCGGGATGGGCTCGTTCGGCTGCTCCTTCAAGGTCGCATACCCTCGACAGAGCGAATCTCCGGAGCCCGCCGCGTTGATCACGGAATCTGCAGCCCCACGCCCAGTGCGAGTCGCGGGCTCAGCGCAGGCGGGTCCGGCAGCAGGACCGCGCCCCCGAGCTGCGCCTGCTTGCGCGCGAGGGCGTAGAGCGCTCCTCCCTGCAGCTCGACGAAGAACCACCGGCTCGGCAGCCACCGCGCGTTGGCGATCAATCCGGCCGAGGCCAACGGGTGCAGGGTCGACTCTCCCCCGTACCGGATGACCAGCGGCCCCCCTTCGAGGCGCCCACAGCCGAAGAGCTCGAGCAACCCCCTGTACTCCAAGGCGATCGGGCACGCGTCGAGCCGGACGAGCATCCGCGTGTAGGTCGCCGTTCCAATGGGGCTGGGAGGGCTCTCGCCCGTTCCCAGCGAGAACGAGAGACGAGCCAGCCGGAGGAGCGGCCAAGGTAGATGGACGCCGAAGAAGGGCGAGGCCTCTCCATCGACGGCGAAGTGCAGCCCGGTATCGAAGCGCGGCGCGGGCGCTTGCTCGGGGGCGGTCGGCGGGTCTTCGGCGGCAGGGGGCGGCTCCGGCTCCTCCGGCGTTGGCGACGAGGAGAGCGTGACCGCCGGCTGCTCGCTGGGCGGGGCCTCGAGCGCCAGCGCGCAGACCAGCGCCAGCGCGTTCACCGCCTCCGCGCAGCTGCGCCCGGTCAGCGTCCGCCTGAAGTCCGGCTCACCGGAGCGCCGTACCTCCAGCCGCGCGGAGAAGCCGCCGGCGCCTGCCTCGATCCGCGCGGAGATCTGCGCGGAGGCGTCCGGTGAGGCGCGCCGAAGGACAGCCTCGGAGAAGTCGAGTGCGCTCGGACACCCGGCAGCGGCCTCGTAATGGAGTGCCGCGAACGGCACAGTCGTCACCAGCCCAACGAGGAGCGAAGGCAGAAGCACGGCCAGCGCGCCGAGCACTTCTGATGCCTTGCCGCGCCGCTGGCATTTGGCGAGCTTGCGGACGCACTGCGACGGAAATCTGAGGATCCGCGCCTCGGCGAGATGATTTTTCGGGACTAGCCGAGCACGTCTCGCAGCTCGGGCGTCTTCTCGAAGACGGCCTTGGCGAACGGGCAGGTGACCGCGACCTTCACGTGCTCCTTCCGCGCCCACGCCACCGCGGCCTCCACCAGCTTCTTGCCCACGCCCTGGCCCTTGAGCTGCTCGGAGACCTGGGTGTGGTCGATGATGATGTGCTTGCCGTCAGGCGTGGCCGAGTAGGTCATCTCGGCCAGCCGCTCGCCGTCACGCGTGAGGTGGAAAGCACCGCGGGTGGCGGCGCGCTGGTGCTCGATGGGGAGCGGCTTGGGGGCTGGGTCGTTCATGCCCGCTATGTAACAGGCCGACACGGTGCACGCGCCTCGCCGTCGGGCCCAATCCCCCCTGTAGGCGGCGTTCACGAGCCCCCCCCGACTTCGCTCGGGGTGAACGGATTCGCGGCTTCCTCGGCTCTGCCCTCATCGGAAGCGGCGCGCGCGCACGAGCTTCACTGGCACCGCGTCTCCCGCGCGGCAGTCGTGCGCGGGGCCGATCATCCGCAGCAGCCGCTCGCCCAGCTTGAGCCGGTACTCGGTCTGCTGCCCGAGGAAGAGCCTCGCCTCCAGCGGGAGCGGCACGCCGTCCGCGGCGACCGCGACATCCTCGGGTCGCACCGCCAGGCTCGCTGGGCCCTCCGGCGCCGCCACCTCCGCAGGGAGCGGCAGCCGGACGCCGGAGATCTCCAGCACGCCGCCGCTCACCGAGCCCTCGAGCAGATTGGCCCCGCCCACGAAGCTGGCCACGAACGGCGTGGCGGGCTCGGCGTAGAGCGCCTGCGGCGCCGCGAGCTGCTCGATCCGCCCGCAGTTCATCACCGCCACGCGGTCCGAGAGCGCCAGGGCTTCACCTTGATCGTGGGTGACGAAGAGCACCGTCGTCCCCAGGCGCGCCCGCAGGGCGGCGAGCTCGCCGCGCAGCTCCTCGCGCAGGGCCGCGTCCAGGTTGGAGAGCGGCTCGTCCAGGAGCAGCACCTTCGGGCTGGCCACCAGCGCTCGCGCGAGCGCCACGCGCTGGAGCTGTCCGCCCGAGAGCGAGCTGGGCGCTCGATCTGCCAGGCCTCCCAGCCGCACCCACTGCAGCGCCTCGGCCGCCCGCGCGGCCAGCTCCGACTTCGCTACCTTCCGCAGTTGCAGCGGGTAGGCCACGTTCTCCGCCACCGTCCGGTGCGGCCACACCGCGTAGCTCTGGAACACCATCCCCAGCTCTCGCCGCTCGGGTGCGAGCCGAATGCCGCGCGCGGCGTCGAAGACGTCCGTCCCGCCGATCCGCACCACGCCTGCATCCGGGTGCTCCAGCCCGGCCACCATCCGCAGCGTGGTGGTCTTCCCGCAGCCGGAGGGGCCCAGGAGTGAGAGCAGCTCCCCCGCGCGCACCTGCAGCGAGAGCGCGCGCACCACCGGCGAGCCCGCGAACGCCTTGCTCACCTCCCGCAGCTCCACCGTCCCTGCGCTCACGCGGACGCCCTCCCGCGCAGCGCGAAGGCCGCGCCGCCCGCGGTGGCCACGAGCAGCACGAAGCCGCACGCCAGCACCGCCGCGGAGGCGGGATCCGAGTAGCTCTGCAGCTCGAAGAGCAGCGTCCCCAGGGTCTGGCTGCCCGGCGGAATGAGCAGCACCGAGAGCGTCAGCTCGGTGGCGCAGGCCAGGAAGGAGAGGAGGAACGCGCTCGCCAGGGCAGGGCGCAAGAGCGGCAGCGCCACGTCCCACAGCGCGCGGCCCGCGGAGGCGCCGGAGATCCGCGCGGCCTCCTCGAGCGACGGGTCCAGCTGGGTGACCGCGTCTGCTACCTGGCGCACGCCGAACGCCAGGTGCTTCGCCGCGTAGGCGCAAAGCAGGAGCCAGAAGGTGTTCGCCAGCGCGAGCACGAAGGCGATCCGGTTGGCGAGGATGAAGCGCACGTCCCGCGAGAACGCGGCGATCAGCGCCATGGCCAGCACGGTCCCCGGCACCGCGTACGGCCAGCTCGCCAGCGTGTCCAGCGCCCGCCCCAGCCGCGCGCTGCGCCGCCGCCACAGCGCCACCGCCAGCCCGTAGGCGGTGACGATCGCCCCGGCCGCGAGCGACAGCGCCACGCTCCAGCCCGCCGCCTCGAGCGTACGCCCGCTGCCCAGCACGCTGCGCCAGTGCGCCACCGTCAGCTCGCCCAGCGCGAGCGCCGCGCCGGGCACCCGCTGCAGCGAGGTGAGCAGCACCGCGATCAAGGGAAGGACGATGAGCATCACCGCGAGCGCCAGCGTCGCCGCGAGCAGCGGCCCCTTCGCCCGGCCCAGCGGCTGGTTCCGGGCGGCCTGGCCCTTCCCGGCGGAGACCCGCACCCGCCCGCGGCGCACCAGCAGCGCATTGAGCGCCAGCGCCGCGCCGGCGAGCACCAGCAGCAGGAGGGACAGCGCCATCGCCCCCGAGAGACCGGACCGGCTGCCGAGCAGCAGCTGGCCGTAGATCTGCGTGGTGAGCAGCACGGTGGGCGGCGTGCTCGCCACCCCGAGTAGGTACGGCACGCCGAAGGCGGAGAGCGCCAGCAGGAAGGCCAGACACGCGCCAGAGAGCAGGGCGGGCGCGGCGAGCGGCAGCGTGGTCCCCAGCACCGCGCGCAGCGGCCCGGCGCCGCTGACCCGGGCGGCCTCCTCCAGCGCGGGATCCAGCCGCGCCAGCGCGGCCCCGCCGGCGAGCAGCACCAGCGGCAGCCCCGCGGTACCGAGCACCAGCACCATCCCGCCCAGCGAGTAGATGTCGAACGAGGTGGAGAGCGCGCGGTTGAGCAGCCCGGTGCGCGGGCTCGCCAGCGCCACCCAGCCCATGCCCAGCACGAATGGCGGCAGCGCCGAGGGGGCGGTGAAGAGCGCGAGCAGCGCGCGGCGCAGCGGCAGGTCGGTGCGGAAGAGCAGGAACGAGAGCGGCGCGCCCAGGAGCAGGGCGACCGCCGCCGCGCCGCCGGAGGCCGCCACGCTGTGCCAGAGCGCCACCCGCGTCTGCGGCTCGGCGAGGACCCCCAGCGCGCCGCCGTCCCCATCGAGCGCCCGCAGCAGCAGGACCGCCAGCGGCACCAGCGCGAAGGCCAGGAGCGGGGCGGCGAGCAGCGCGCCCGGCCAGAGCGCGAGGGTCTTCCTCACTGGGCGAAGGCGCGGCTGAAGGCCGACTTCACCCGCGCTCCGTCTGCGAGGCCGTGCGCCAAGAGCTCCGGCGTCCAGGGCTGCGCGCGCTCCAGCAGCGCGGTGAGCCCGCCCTCACCGCCCGGCCCGGGCAGCGCCGGATCCACCGCGTGCATGTCTCCGCCCACGATCAGCGCCTGCCCCTCGGCGGAGAGGAGCAGCTCGTACGCCGCCCGGGCGGCGGCGGGGTTGCGGCTGCTCCGGAAGAGCGCCAGGTAGCCGGGGATGATCACCGCGCCGTCCGCCGGGTAGACGATGCCCAGCCGCGCGCCTCGCGCGCGGGCGGTGAGCGCGTTCTCGAGCAGGAGCACCCCCACCTCCACCTCGCCGCCCTGGACCTTCTGCAGCACCGCCGCGTTCCCGCCCGCCACCGTGGCCCCGGCCGCGCGCAGCTGCGCGAAGTAGCCCTCGCCGTACTTCGACTCCATGGCCACGGCCCAGGTGAACGCGGTGCCGGAGGTGAGCGGATCCCCGATCGCCACGCGGCCTCGCCAGTTCGCCCCGGTCAGCTCGCGGAAGCTGCGCGGAGGGTCGGCCAGGGAGGGGGCGTGGACGATCACCATGGTGGAGAGCCGCAACGCCGCATAGGCGCCGTCTGGATCCAGCAGCGCGCGGGGGATGCGCAGCGCCCGCACCGAGGCGTACGGCGCGAAGCGGCCCTCCTGTTTGAGCCGCTCGTACAGGAACGGATCCGAGGTGACGAGCAGGTCCGCCTGGGTCCCTCCGGCCGCCAGCTCCGCCTCCAGGCGGTTGGCCACCTTCTCGCTGCCGGCCTGGAACCAGCGGACCTTCAGCCCGGGCAGCCGCTGGGCGAAGAGCGCGTCGAAGCCGTCCAGCACCGGCCGGTACATGGAGGTGTAGATCCACACCTCCCCGGAGGCCGCATCCCCGGCCTGCGGCGCGCGCTCCGCAGAAGGCCCCACCCGCTCCACCCGGCAGCCCCAGAGCGCGAGCGCTCCCAGCAGCCAGAGCCAGCGGAGGCTCACGCCTTGGCCTTGGCCCGGACGAGGATGGCGCCGAAGAACCCGTCCGTCCCGTGCAGGCGGGGGGAGAGGCGCAGGAAGCCGTCCCGGGAGACCTTCACGCCCACGGTCACCCCGAGCTCCTCCGCCGCGGCCCGCACCGAGAACTCCGGGTGGGTGGCGAGGAAGTGCTCCACCACCGCCTCGTTCTCCTCGCGCAGCACGCTGCAGGTCCCGTAGATGATCCGCCCGCCCGGCTTCACCAGCAGGCTGAAGCGCTGCAGCAGCTCCTTCTGCCGCGCGGTGTACTTCGTCAGCTCGTCCGGCGTCAGGCGGTAGCGCCCGTCTGGCTTCCGGCGAAACGTCCCGCTGCCGCTGCAGGGCGCGTCCACCAGCACCCGGTCCATCTTTCCTTCGAGATCCGCGAGCGCCGCCCGGGCGGGCTCGCCCTCCGCGGGGATTGCCCGGACGCGCACGTTGTGCACGCCGGCGCGCCGCGCGCGCTTGCGCAGGTCCTCCATCCGCCGCTCGTCGATGTCGAGCGCGAAGAGCTCGCCGCGGTTCTTCATGGCCGCGGCCAGCTGCAGCGTCTTGCCGCCGGCGCCGGCGCAGGCGTCCACCACCTTGGTGGGCGGGGGATCCACCAGCATCCCCAGGAGCTGGCTCCCTTCGTCCTGCAGCTCGAAGTCGCCGTCCTTGAAGGCCTCCAGCGAGAACGCGTTGATCCGCGTCTCCAGCGTCAGCCCCAGCGGCGAGAGCGGGGTGGGGTGGCAGGTGACGCCCGCCGCCTCCAGCTTCTGCTGAAGCGCCTCGCGCGTGGTCTTCAGCGTGTTGACGCGGGCGGTGAGGGGGGCGCGCTCGTTCATCGCCTCCGCCTCGGCCTCGGCGTTGGCGCCGAACTCCTCGCGCAGCTTGGCCGCGAGGAACGGCGGCAGCGAGGCGGCGATCGGGAAGCGCTCCTCCGCCGGCAGCTTGTCCAGCGCGGCCGCGGCCTCGGGCAGGCGGCGCAGCGCCTCCGCGTCCGCGGGGGTCAGCAGCGCGGACTTGGCCACGCGCTCCAGCGGCTCGCCCAGGAGCACGCGGGAGGCCGAGAGGCGCAGCAGGTCCTGCCGGCTGGTGGAGAAGGACGCAAGAGCGGGCATCGCGCGCGCCAGCAGGTGATCCACGGTGATCTGCCGGCGCAGCAGCGCGTAGACGCGCTCGGCCACCGCGCGCCGCTCGTTGGAGTAGAGGTGCCGCTTGTGCCGCAGCGTGAAGTCCAGCGCCCGGTCCGCCAGGCGGCCTTCGTGGCGGATCGCGCCATAGGCCTCCAGGCACGCCGGGGTGACCAGATCTTCGCGGATGGGCCGCTCACCGCGCGGCTCGGCGGACGTGCGCCGCTCCTCGGTGGAGGGGGCTTTTCGCTTTGCACCGTTCGCCTTCGTGCGCGGGCCGGTCATGGTTGACAACGATCTACCCGACCACTATCACCCGCGCACCCCAACTCTTTTCTCTCTCGGAGACAAACCATGCTGATGGTCGGTCAGAAGGCGCCGGAGTTTTCCCTCCAGGCGGTCGTCGGGAAGGGCGACTTCCAGAAGGTCTCGCTCAACCAGTACAAGGGCAAGTGGGTGGTGCTGTTCTTCTACCCGCTGGACTTCACCTTCGTCTGCCCCACGGAGATCCAGGAGTTCTCCAAGCGGGACGCGGAGTTCAAGAAGCTCAACGCGGTCGTCCTCGGCTGCTCCGTGGACTCCGAGCACTCCCACAAGGCGTGGATCAACGGCACGCTCGGCCAGCTGAACTACCCGCTGCTCTCGGACCTGAACCGCGAGGTCTCCCGCAAGTACGGCGCGCTGATCGAGGAGAGCGGCCACACCACCCGCGCCACCTTCATCATCGATCCGGAAGGCGTGCTCCAGTACGCGCTCTACCACAACACCAACGTGGGCCGGTCCGTGGGCGAGACCGTCCGCGTGCTCGAGGCGCTGCAGACCGGCGAGCGCTGCCCGGTGGAGTGGAAGAAGGGCGAGAAGACGCTCGGCAAGTAACGCGGCGCCTTCGCTTGAAGCACCAGACGCGGCGCCTCCTCTGTACGAGGGGCGCCGCGTTCGCGTCTCTTCAGGGGCTCTGCAGCGGCTTCACCTCGTACCGCACCAACTCCTCCAGCCGCTCGCCGTCCTCGCGGACCTTCCCCACGCCGGGCACCAGCCAGTAGGTGCGGACCTTGTCCGTCTTGTCCGGGCGGCTGCGCTGCACCTTGAGCGCCTGGAAGGTGCCTGCCGGCACGGTGACAGACTCGTCCACCGCCAGCACCGTCCACACGTAGGTCCGGTCCTTCTCCTTCACCGTCCCGTCCGCCATCACCCGCTCCAGCTCGTGGATGGTGGAGCTGCTGGACCAGCCCACCGGCTGCGGGTCCACCAGGTTCTTGATGGTGGCGGGGTCCCAGGTCGTCACCGTGGTGAGCGCGCCGTCCGTGAGGTCCTCCTCGCGCACCCGGTAGGCCAGCCCGTTGCCGGTGAGCTGCCAGCTGCGCTCGGACTTGTACGGCTCCACGCTCAACACGGAGATCGCCTCGCCCACGGCGTCCGGCACCTCGCGGGGCCCCTCCACCGTCACCGTCTTCTCGAAGACGCCGCGCGTGTCCGCGGTGATCTGGTACGTCCAGGTGCTTCCCGTGGTGAGCGGCCAGAGGGTGGAGGGGAGGGCGGCCACGGGCGCCTGCGGAGAGAGCCCCGGCGGCGCCGCGCACTCACCCGTACACTCACCCGCGGGCGTCTTCCCGTCCGGCAGGCTCCCGGCCTCGCCGCAGCCCCACAGCCCCACCGCGCACAGCGCCCACGCCAGCTTCTTCATACCCGCTCCTCCGCCGTCTCGGTGACCGTCGCCCCCGTCCAGGCGAAGCCGCTGCCGCGCGGCGCCGCCTCGCGCGAGAGCACCGCGGAGATCCCGCCGAGCTCCCGCTCCTCCAGCTCCAGCTCCAGGGTGTTGCCCATCAAGTCCAGCGAGCTGCTCTTCACCACCACGTTCTTCTCGCGGAAGAGCCGGCGCAGCTCCGCCTCGGTGCGGACCGGGTCATCCGAGCGCGCGCAGACCTTCATCCGGTGCTTGGGGTGCTCCTCTCCGCGGGCCACGTCGATCGCGAAGAGCAGCAGCGCCAGGAACGCGCCGCCCACCAGCGCCAGCCCCACGCTGCCGTGGCCGCACGCCATCCCCAGGCCGATCATCAGGAAGAGCACCGCCGCGTCCCGCTGATCTTTGATCCCGGACTTGAAGCGGACGAAGCTCCCCAACCCCACCAGGCCGAACGCCTTGGCCACGCTGTCGCCGATCACCACCGTGATCACCGCGGCCGCGGCGCACAGCAGGATCTGCGCCTGGATGATCTCCCGCTTCGGCAGCGGCCGCCGCCACAGCAGCCGCCACGGCCGCAGGGCGATCAAAGCGGCGATCGCCACCGCCACCAGCATGCGCGGCAGCATCACCGCCACGCCGGGCCCATGCAGCTGGCTGACCAGATCGCCTTGAGCGAAGAGCTGCTCCATCGGATGTCCCCCGTGCGAGAGCATGTCTAGGCCACCGCCTCGACGCTGGCCGCCTCGGCCCAGCGCTCCGCGCCCACCTCGACGGAGGGCTGCTCGCGCGCGCAGAGGGCCGCGTAGGCGTTGCGCAGCACCGCCAGGCTGTGCGGCTTCTTCGCCAACGCCTGGGCGATCAGCGCCTGGCCGCGGGCGCTGGTGGCGCAGTCGCTGGTCGCCCCGGCCCGCGCCCGCAGCGAGGAGACCGCGGTGGCCGTCCAGCGCTCGAGATACCGCTCGCGCAGCGCCCACGCGGCGGCGGTGTCCATCCCGTCAATGGAGTCCAGCGCCTCCTTGGTGTGCGGCGCGGCGCGCTCCCGCAGCTCCCACGCGTAGTCCACGTCCAGCCCGGTCAGCGAGCGCAGCACCAGCTTCGGGGCCTTGGCGAAGAGCGCCTCGCGGAAGCGGCGGCAGGCCGGCGAGTCCAGCCCCGCGGTGCTGCGCAGCACCGCCAGGCGGTCCCGCGCCCACAGGCTGGCGCGCAGCGCGTCCGCCCGCTCTCCGGAGACGTGGAGCAGGCTCCTCGCCACCGCGGAGTGCAGCTGCGCGGTCAGCCCCTGCTCGCGCACGCGCCAGGCGCGGTCGCAGTCCAGCCCGGCCAGGCCGATCAGGAGCTCCGGCCACAGCTCAGGCTTGGCGAAGGCGCGCTCGCGCAGCCCCCAGGCCCGCTCGCCGTCGTCCCCCTTGAGGCTCGCGAGCACCGCCGCGGGCGCCTGCGCGAAGAGCGCCTCCCGCAGCGCCATGGCGTCCGGGCCGGGCTCGGTGCCCAGGCTCTCCACCGCCTGCACCGGCGCCACCGGCGCCAGCGCCGCGCGCAGCTTCACCGAGTCCGGGTCGTGCAGGCCGGAGAGGGAGCTGGCCACCAGGGTGGGGAAGGCCTCGGCGTGCGCCACCCGCCGCTCGTGGGCGGCCCGCCCGGGGATCCCCGACAGCAGGAACACCGCCAGCTGCGGCTCGCGCGCGCGCAGCTCGTCCAGCGCGGCGTAGAAGCGCTCGGCCACGCTCATTCCGGGCGCCTGGGGGAGCGGCCGCACCGGCGGGACCAGGCGGCGCGCGGCGCTCTCGCGCCCTTCCAGGCGCGCGAGTACGGCGTCCAGGATCGCCTGCTCCACCGCCTCCAGCGGCTGATCGTTGTTCTCCACCACCATCCAGCGGTCCGGCGCCTGGTGCGCCTGGGCGAGGAAGGACTCGCGCATCCGCACCGCCAGCCCGGCGCCGGACATCCCCTTGCGGCTCTCCGAGCCCGCGCGGCCGGCGAGCTGCTTGCCCACGCGCTTGCGCAGCCGCGCCAGCTCGGGATCCACGTCCACGAAGATCACCAGCTCCGGCCACAGCCCCTGCGAGGCGGTGGCGAGCGCCCCCTCCAGCTGCTCCAGCGGCAGGCCGCGCCCGGCGTGGCTCAGGGCGATCTGCGAGTAGAGGTAGCGGTCGCTGATGCAGACGTCGCCGCGGCGCAGCGCCGGCTTGATCACTTCGTCCACCTGCTGCGCGTCCCGCGCCAGGTTGAGGAAGAGCTCGGCCTGCGGGCTCATCTCCAGCAGGGCGGGATCTCGCGTGAGCTCTCTCACCCGCCGCGCCAGCGGCGCCTGGAGCTCGCCGTTCTCGCGCGCGTGCACCACCCTGTAGCCCTGCTTCTTCAGCCGAGCCGCCAGCCGGTTGGAGAGGGTCGTCTTGCCACTGCCGTCGATGCCTTCGAAGTCGATGAACACTGCCGTTCAGCCTCCCGTCGCCCTGCGGTTCCCCACCCAACCCAGCTCGCTCGCCCACAACCGGCGCATGCCTTGAGCGAACTTGCTGAAGCCCACCGTCTTGCTGGCCTCGAGCCCGGCGATCCACAGCGGGAGCGCCTGGCCCAGGTGCTTCACCTCCACCACCGTCCGCGGCTCGCACGCCTCCGGCGCTCCGAGCCGCTCCACCGTCAACCCCTGCGTGCCCAGCGCCAGCTCGGGGGTGATCCGGTGGAAGCTCACCGCGCGGTCCACCGTCACCCGCCAGGCCTCGTGGCGCTGGTAGACGTGGCGCTCGTAGCTGACCGCGAGGACGGGGCGCAGCTCGCCGCGCCCCAGATTCGGCAGCTGCCGCGCCAGCTCGCGCCGCGGGAACCAGGCGCGCCGCTTCTGCGTCATCCCGTTGCACTCCCGCTTCACCTCGAGCACCAGCCGCGGCCCCTGGGCCCCGTCCAGATCCGGGAAGTACTCCTTGGTCCGCACCTTCAAGCAGTGCTGCGGGCGCAGCAGCGCCCGGGACGCCAGCGGCAGGCCCGGCCGGTCGAAGTAGACGGAGACCACCTGCGTGGGCTGGGGCGCGCCCTCATCCAGGGAGGGCAGGAGCCACGTGCACAGGGCGCGCGCCTGCCGCTCCTCGAGCAGCAGCTTGAACTCCCGCCGCAGCTTCGTGACCTTCCCCTCCGCGAACGCCACCGACATGGCCGTGCCCCCTCCCTCGCCCTGCCTCACCGTCGCCTCGCCCTAAAAGCGGGCCCCCACCTGCACCGCCAGCGCGTTCCCCGGCACCACGTCCCCCGGCTGGAAGGCGCGCTCCCACTGCAGCTGCACCTTCACCCGGTCCAGGTAGGCCACGTTGACCCCGCCCCCCAGGCTCCAGCCGCGCGAGCGCGCCGGCGTCTGCAGCTGCAGCAGCTCCGCGTTCACCTCTGGCTGGATCAGCCACTCGCCGCCGCCCAGGACGAGGTCGTAGCGCAGCAGCATGATCCCGGCCTGGTAGTCCCCCACCGGGAGCCGGCCGAGGACGCCCTCGCCGGTCAGGCGGAAGCCTCCGAGCCGCGCCGTGGCGTCCGCGGCGGCGCCGAAGCGGCGGGTGCCGTCGAAGACCTCCGCCAGGTAGGTGCTCACGCCGAGCGTCAGCACCTTCTTGAGCGGGTTGAGCTGCACGCGCGCCGAGGCGTCCTCGGAGGTGCGCGCCCCCAGCTCATCGAGCGAGCCGCGGAACATCCCCGCCGAGATCTTGAGGCCGTGCCAGCCGGGCTTCACCTCGGCCATGGCGCCCAGGCGCCGGCCGCCCAGCTCCTGCGTCTCCACCAGGTAGTCGTCCACCAGCCCGCGCCCAATGCGCGGCAGCTCCCAGGTGGACTCGAGCTCGCGGGCCAGGAACGGCGCCTTGAACTGCCCGGCGTAGAGCCGGTAGCGCTGCTCCACGTCGTGCACGCGCACGAAGGCATCCTTCAGCAAGGACTTGGAGGCGACGTCCGCGCTCACCACCGCCAGGGCGTTGGGGATCGCCGCCTCCACGCCCAGCCGCGCCTGCGGGATGGAGAGATCCCGCGCGTACTCCGCGCGCTGATCCGACTCCATCCGCGCCAGCACCCGGCCAAACAGCTTCACCGCCGGCTTGCCGTCCTCGCTGACGACGCCCGGCGCGTCCTCCGCCACGGAGGCTTCTTCGCCGGCGCGCGCGCCGACGCAGAAAAGGACTGCGGAGAGGAAGACCACCCTCCAACGACCCCCGTGAACCCCGCCGCCCATGCCCACCCCTCCGCAGCCCCGGGGTGCCTTGTGCAACGCGGGTGCCGGGTCCGCCCCTGTCCACCGCAGGACAGCGCTGACACCGAGTCGTCACAAACGAGGCGAACGCGTGGGTCAGCACGGGGCCGGGTGGGAACCGGATTGCCCACGCAGGCGCTGCGTTTCGCCTGCGCGCGGCGAAGCTACCGCCGTGCGGGCGACCTCAGCGTCTGGCGGATTCCGAACGCCAGCGCCGCCACCGCCAGCAGCCCCAGCGCGCCGTAGCCCACCAGCTGCGGTACGTGGCCGCCCGTCACCTCGAACGCGGCGTGAACCGTCTTCATGCGCGTGGTGCGGTACGTGAAGTCCAGCGCGTGGCGCCCGGACGTGCGCGGGGTGAGCACGGCCTTCCAGCCTTCACCGGCGCGCAGCGCGGTGACGGTCTGTCCCCCTTCGAGGCTGCCGTCCTCGCGAAGGCTGAAGGTGACGGGCCCGGTGAACGGCGCGCCTTCAATGGGCCCCAGCCGCACCGTCACCGTCAGCGGCTCGCCCGCGCGGGGCGCAGCGGGGGTGACGAAGGCGCGCAGCCCGTCCTCGGCGTCCGCCCAGCGCAGCTCCAGCGCGTTTCCGGCGAGCTGCACGGTCGCCCGGTCGAGGGGCTGGCCCGCGGAGGCCAGCGAAAAGAGGGCGAAGATCGTGAAGCAGAGCCTTTGCCTACGCTCCCGACGGTGGCCTAACATCGCGACTCCACGCGAAAAAATGCCAGGGATGACGCCACAGGCCTTTGGGCCATACCAGCTTCTGAAGAAGCTCGCGACCGGAGGAATGGCCGAGGTCTGGCTCGCGCGCGAGCGCGGGATCGAAGGCTTCCAGCGGCTCTTGGTGGTGAAGCGGATCCTCCCGCACCTGGCGGACGACCCCGAGTTCGTCCAGATGTTCCTGAACGAGGCGAAGATCGCGGCGCGGTTCACGCACCCGAACATCGCGCAGATCTACAACCTCGGTGAGACCAACGGCACCTACTTCATCGCCATGGAGTTCGTGCACGGCGAGGATCTGGGCCGGGTCATGCGCAAGGCGTGGAGCACGGGCCAGTGGATCGCCCGGCCGCTCTCCATCCGGATCGTGGCCTCCGCGTGCGAAGGGCTCAACTACGCGCACTCGAAGACGGACGAGAGCGGGCGCCCGCTCAAGGTCGTGCACCGGGACATCTCTCCACAGAACATCCTGATCAGCTTCGACGGCTCGGTGAAGCTGGTGGACTTCGGCATCGCCAAGGCCGCGGATCAGGCCTCGCTCACCAAGTCCGGCGCCATCAAGGGCAAGTTCGCGTACATGTCCCCGGAGCAGGCCGCGGGCAAGGCGCTGGATCAGCGCTCGGACATCTTCGCGATCGGCCTGGTGCTCTACGAGCTGCTCACCGGCGTGCGCCCGCTCAAGCGGGACAGCGAGCTGGCCACGCTGCAGGCGGCGCTGGAGTGCAAGATCGAGCCGCCCTCGCAGGTGGCGGACGTGCCGCGCGAGCTGGACGACGTGGTGATGCGCGCGCTGGCGAAGGCGGCGGATGATCGCTACCGCGAGGCGCGCGCCTTCCAGATGGCGCTGGAGGAGACGCTCGTCGCCCAGCGCTGGGTGGCCAGCTCGGTGCAGATCTCCGAGCTGATGGGCACGCTCTTCTCGGACCGGCTGGCCGAGGAGGCCAAGCTCGGCCACCCGGATCCCGAGTCGCAGGACTCCAAGTCCGGCACGCCGCAGATGCCGCCGCCGCCGGAGCCGCACACCGAGCGGGGTCGCGGCGGCGCCAGCTCCGGCTCCAAGGCCGAGGCGAGCTGGGAGGCGCCCCCGGGCCAGGAGGAGCCGCGCAGCGCGCGCCACAGCCGGGTGCAGGCGCGGCCGGCCCGCTCCCTGGCGCGGACCTCGCGCCCGGCGCGCGAGGCGCTGACGGATCCGGGGAGCGCGGGCGGGCCTTCGGCGGACACCTCCATCCCGGACGCGCCGTCCTGGGACGCGCCGAGCGGGCAGATGCCCTCGCCGCGCCGCCGCACGGGTGAGTCGCAGGTGCGCGCGCGCGTGGCGCGGGAGGACTCGCAGTCCGGGGCCCGGTCGCGGCCTGGCTCGGGCTCGGGCCCGCGGCCGCGCGAGACCGGAGACGCGGAGGCCTGGTCAGATCCGGACGAGTTGGAGGCCCGCCGCGCGCAGACGCGAGACGGCGAGCTCCACACGCAGCAGGGGCAGGGGGACGGGCTGCCCCCGGTGCGCAGCAAGTCGGTGACCAAGGTCCCGCGGGTGCGCTCGCGGCCGGAGGTCCCCACCGCGGCGGGCGAGGAAGAGGAGGAGTTGCCGCGCGCCCAGGCCTACGCCGCTGAAGACGAGCCGCCGCCCGAGGACGAGGGGCTGGAGCCGTTCGAGCCGGAGCTCCCGGCGCGCCGGTCCAGTCCGGCGCCGCAGCGGGCGGCGGAGCCGAAGCCGCCTCCGCGCCTGGATTCGCTGGACCTGGCCAACGTCGTCGACCCGTACGAGCAGCGCAAGCAGCGCCTGGCGCTGATGCGCAAGCTCTCGATGGTGGCGGGCGGCGCGGTGGTGGTGATCTTGGCGCTGCTCTTCTGGCGCCCGGTCTGGGACGCGCTGAGCAGCACCGCCAATGACGGGCTGCCCATCTACCTGACGGTGGAGGCGAACCAGCCGGTGAACGTGTTCGTGAAGCACCACGCGGATCACGCGAGCGGCGCGCCCACGCTGCTGGGGCCCTCGCCGGTGCGCAAGCAGTCCGGCGCGCACATCCGGGACACCATCCTCCTGGAGAACCGCCAGCTGGGGATCTCCTATGAAGAGGAGATCAAGTTCGGCCAGCCGGGCGAGCTGAAGACGATCAAGAAGGAGTTCCAGACCGGCCGCTATGAGCTGCGGATCAAGCCGGCCAACCTGCGCGGCCTGGGCGTCTACCTCAACGACGAGCGGGTGGCGGACTACGTGGAGAGCCTGCCGCTCTCGCTGGTGGAGGGGAAGCACCACCTGGAGCTGCGCGGGAACATGCTCAAGGACACGGTGCCGGTGGAGGCGAACGTGCAAGCCGGCCGCAGCCTGCAGAGTGAGGTGATCGACCTCACGCCCCACCTTTTGGCCGTGGCGCCTTAAGAGCGGCGGGCTCGTTCGATGGGCGGCCGCTACCGGTACCTGCTGGATCACCCCATCAGCCAGGAGGATCTCGAGTCGCTGCAGTCTGGGCTCGAGGACGAGACCGACTTCCGCTTGGCGGAGCTGGTGGGGAAGGACGACCTCGCGCGCATGCTGGACCGCGCGCACCTGCTCTTCGACATCACCGTGGGGCAGCGCTTCTTCGCCTTCGGCGGGGCCATGGAGGTACTCTCGGTGTACCTGCCGGAGTACGTCAGCGGCGTGGAGATCGTGGAGGAGCTGGATCACGGCCTGCGCCGCTCCCGCGTCGAGTGCTGGCGCTACGTGGGCCGGCAGGGCGAGTTGCTCACCGTCCCGCTCACCTTCGCGGTGGGGCTGGACCGGGAGATCATCGCCGGCAAGGAGGACACCGCCGCCCTGCGCAAGCTCTGGCGCGAGCTGCCGCAGTGGGCCCGGGACGCGTACAAGCTCACGTACGACGAGCTGGCGGACCTGGACGCCGGCGGCTGAGCGGAAATGGGGACAGGCTACTTTTCGGCGCGGAAATGGGGACAGGCTACTTTTCGCTCGAGTGGCGCGAGCGAGGCGCTCGCGAGCTTGGGCACGCTGCTCCGAGGACCGTCCTGGTTTGCTCTTCTCCGCCGAGAAAAGCGCACCCGATCCTGCGGAGGGGCGGCATTTCACTGCAGATTTTCCGGCGTGAGCCGGCCGGAAAAGTAGCCTGTCCCCATTTCCGGTCGGAAAAGTAGCCTGTCCCCATTTCCGCTCAGGGCACGTCGCGGCCTTCGCCGAAGCCGAGCGGCCAGAACACCGGTGAGCCGGGCGCCTTCGTCGCCTCGGTGAGCGCCTGGAGCGGCTCGTCCTGGCCGTCGTCAGCGAGGTTGAACGTGCCGTAGTGCATGGGGACGTTCACCTTGGCCCGCAGCGCCTTGGCCGCCTCCACGGCCTCGGCCGGGGAGACGTGGATGGGCTTCATGAACCATTCCGGCTTGTAGGCGCCGATCGGGAGCACCGCCAGGCGGAGCGGGGCGAAGCGCTCGCCGACCTGCGCGAAGTGGGGCCCAAAGCCGGTGTCCCCGGCGAAGTAGGCGTTTCCGCCCGTCTTGCCCTGGAGCACCCAGCCCGCCCAGAGCGTGCCGTTGCGGTCGCACAGGCCGCGGCCGGAGAAGTGCTGAACGGGGACAGCGGTGAGCTTCACCTCGCCGAGCTCGCGGCTGTCCCACCAATCCAGCTCCTCGGCGCGGTCGATCCCCAGCTTGCGCAACATCGCGAGGTTGCCCAGCCCGGCGAAGAAGCGCGCGCGGGGGAACTGCTTGGAGAGCCGGACGAGCGTGGGCGCGTCGAAGTGATCGTAGTGGTTGTGGCTGAGCACCACCGCGTCGATCGGCGGGAGATCCTCGAAGCGCAGCCCGGGCGGGCGGAAGCGCGCCGGCCCGGCGAACGAGAAGGGGCTGGCGCGCTGCGACCAGATGGGATCGGTGAGCACGTTCACCCCGTCCAGCTGCAGCAGCACCGTGGCGTGGTTGACGAAGGTGACGCGCAGCGTGCCCGCGGGGACGCGGTAGGGCGGGCGCGGGCCGCTCGGCGCGTCCTGCACCTGCGCCCAGGGGCCCTTGGGGGCGCCGCCGAGCAGCCAGCGCAGCAGGTCCGCGGTTCCGGCCTCGGTGACGTTGCCCTGGTTCAGGAAGCGCTCGCCGTCGAAGTGGGCGCTGGGCGGGCCCTGATAGCGCGGCGCAGAGAGCACGCAGCCGCCGACCGCGAGCCCGCCTCCAACCAGGACCGCCGGCACGCTGAGCGCCACCGCCGCGAACCGCCTCCAGCGTCGCCTCGCCATCCGCGTCAACCTCCGGGTGACATTTGCGCGCACACCCTCGCACGCTTGCCTTCCGGTCCCGCGGCGAATCGGTCATCTTTCGGTGCGCAGGGCCGGCAAAGGGGGGCCTTGGGAGCTCGTCATGAAGAAGTGGCTGTCGCTGGTCGCCCTCTCGGTGGTGCTGTGGCTTGCAGGTTGCCCGGGAGAGGCGCCCATCAACCCGGATCCGGACAGCGGGGTGGTGCACCTGCCGGATGGGAACGTGACGCTGCTGGACGGCGGTCCCGTCCCTGACGCGGGCCCGGGAGACTCCGGCTCACTCCCCGAGGCCGACTCCGGCAGCCCCTACGGCCTGGACGCGCGCCCGGCCAACCCCACCTGCGTGGCGCCGGTGAAGCCGCCGGTCACCAACGCGCCGGTCCAGCTGGAGCGCCAGTTCGGCACCGTCACCTTCAACTTCCCCATGCTGATGCTCAACGCGCCGGGCGACAGCACCAACGTCTACGTCATGCAGCGCGGGGGGACGATCCTCAAGGTCCCCAAGACGGCCACCGCGCAGGCGCAGGTGAGCACGTTCGGGACGATCACCGTGGACGCGCAAGGCGAGGGCGGCCTGCTTGGCATGGCCTTCCACCCGAACTACGCCACCAACCGGGAGATCTACCTCTCTTACACGGTCACCGGCCCCAGCGCGGCCGTGCCGATGATCTCCCGGATCTCCCGCTTCAAGAGCCTGGACAACGGCGCCACCCTGGCCGCCGCGAGCGAGGAGATCCTCCTCACGGTGGACCAGCCGTTCACCAACCACAAAGGCGGGATGATCGCCTTCGGGCCCAAGGACTACCTCTTCATCGGCTTCGGGGACGGCGGCTCCGGGAATGACCCGGGGAACCGCGCGCAGGATCTCACCAACCTGCTCGGCAAGTTCCTCCGGATCGACGTCAGCGGCACGGACGGGGCGCTGAAGTACAAGATCCCCGCGGACAACCCGTTCGCCATGAGCGCCACCAACCGCAAGGAGATCTACGCGGTGGGCGTGCGCAACCCCTGGCGCTGGAGCTTCGACCGCGACACCTCCGAGCTCTGGGCCGGAGACGTGGGCCAGGACTTCGAGGAGGAGATCGACAAGATCGTCCTCGGCGGCAACTACGGCTGGAGGGTGCGGGAGGGCTTCCACTGCCGCGGGGGCGGCTTCAACTGCCCCACCGCCGGCTACATCGATCCGGTCGTCTCGCACCTGCAGCCAGAGGCGCAGTCGATCACCGGCGGCTACGTCTACCGCGGCACGGGGATCCCCTCGTTCTTCGGCAAGTACATCTACGGGGACTACGTCACCAAGCTGATCTGGGTGCTCAACTACGAGCCGGCCACGGACGGCGGCCCGCCGCGCGCGGTGCCTCAGCTGATCGATCAGGGCGGCGACAACATCGTCTCCTTCTCCCAGCTGGACGACGGCGAGGTCTACGTGCTGCGCCAGGGCGGGGTGATCCAGAAGTTCGTGCCCATGGGGACGCCGCCGGTGGACAACTTCCCCAAGCAGCTCTCCGCCACCGGCTGCTTCGAGGCCGCCGATCCCACCAAGCCGGTGGAGGGGCTGATCCCGTACGATCTCAACGCCGCCCTCTGGTCGGACGGGGCGCAGAAGGAGCGCTTCCTCGCGCTGCCGGACGGCCAGAAGATCACGGTCGAAGCGGACGGCGACTTCACCTTCCCCAATGGCACGGTGCTGGCAAAGACGTTCTCGCTGGGCGGCAAGCGGGTGGAGACGCGGCTGTTCATGCGCCACCCGGACGGGACCTGGGGCGGCTTCTCTTACGAGTGGAACGACGCGCAGACGGACGCCACGCTGTTGGCGGGGAGCAAGACCAAGCAGGTGGGCGCGCAGACCTGGTACTTCCCCAGCCGGTCGGACTGCCTGGTCTGCCACACCTCGCAGGCGGGCTTCTCGCTCGGGCTGGAGGTGGGGCAGCTCAACCGCACCTTCCAGTACCCCTCCACCGCGCGCACCCGGAACCAGCTCACCACGCTCGAGGGGATCGGCATGTTCAGCGCCCCGCTCCCGGCCACTCGCAAGCTCTACCCGAACCCGTTCGGCGGGGATCCGGTGGACCAGCGCGCGCAGGCGTACCTGCACGCCAACTGCGCCGGCTGCCACCGCCCCGGCGGCACCGGCCGAGGGCCCCAGAACTTCGTCTACGGCGCGGCCGGCGGCGTGGCCACCTACTGCAACGTCAACCCCGCCAACGGGAACCTCGGCGTGGCGAACGCGAAGATCCTCGCCCCGGGCGCGCCGGCCAGCTCGATCATCTCGGTGCGGATGCACGCGCTGGACGCCAACCGGATGCCGCCGCTCGCCACGCAAGTGGTGGACACCAGCGGCACCGCGCTGGTGGACGGGTGGATCCAGGGGATGACCGCCTGCCCGCAATGAGCGCCGCGCGTTAAGAGTCCGGCGTTCGTTTCCTCACGGGGGGCGGACGCCGCCCGCTGGTGCAGAATCGGCGGATGCTCTGCTCCGCTCTCCTGCTCCTCGCTTTCGCCGCCTGTGCGGGGAGGGGCTCGCTCCGTCCTGACGTCGCCCGGCTCGACGACGCTCGCCAGTGGAGCGTCGTCAACGCCCAGGCGCAGCCTGCGTCCGAGGCGGGGAGGGAGGCGGTGCAGCTCGCGCCGGTGGGCGGCAACCGGAAGGGGAGCAACGTGGGCTTCGCGCTGGTCTCCGGCGCGCGCTTCGACGAGGGCGTGATCGACGTGGACCTGCGCGGCCTCGGCGAAGGCAGCCCCAGCTTCGTGGGGGTCGCCTTCGGCTTCACGGACGCCGAGCACTACGAGGCGATCTACTTCCGCCCGTTCCGGTTCCGCTCTGGGACCAAGCTCGAGCGCTCGCACGCCGTGCAATACGTGGCCTGGCCCGAGCACACCTGGGAGGCGCTGCGGGAGCGGGCGCCGGGCGTCTACGAGAGCGCGATCCACCCGGTGCCGGATCCGGCGGGTTGGTTCCACGCGCGGGTGGAGGTGAGCGGGGCGCAGGTGAAGGTCTTCGTCGATCGCGCGCCCGAGCCGACGCTGGTGGTGAGCCGGCTGCGCAGCGACGCCGGCGGCGTGGGGCTCTGGGTGGATAGCCAGCCCGGCTCGTTCGCGAACCTTGAAGTCTCGCGCTGAGGATGAGAGCCCAGCGCAGCAGGGCAGAGAGGGCTCGAGTGGGTTCGGGTCGCGTGATGCCCTGCTCGTATGGACCCCGCGGTACCGGACCGCGGGCGCGGTGGGTTGCACAGCCACGCCCCCGGCGGTGGGCGCTCGCCCGCCGAGGCTCGGCGAAGCGGCTCGCGAGAGCGGAGAGCGGTAGTGGGTAGGTTTGGGTGGATCCTGCCCACCCAGATCTACCCAGTACTCGCGCCGAGCGCCCAGTGCCTGGAACCGTGGCTCTGCAACCCGCCGCGGCCGCGGTCCGCTACCGCGGGGTCGATGGGCGCAGGGCGACAGCGAATTTGAACATCCCAGTCCATCCCTGCCCTGCTGCGCTGGGAACCGGCACTCGGACGCAGGCCCCGCTACGCGTCCCACGCGCGCCAGAGCGGGAACTCCTCCCCGGCCTTGGGCGCGCTGACCAGCCCGTTCTCCACCGCGCCGTCGTCGCTCTCTGGCTCGCAGAGGTAGACGGCGACCGCGCCCGCCGCGCTGGAGGTTCGCACCAGCCGGCTCCCGTCCGGCACCCGCCGCGTGCCGCGCTTCCACGCCACCTGGAGGTCGCCCACCTCGGCGGCCTCGAGGATCTTCCGGCCGCCCTCGGTGGCGAAGCCGGTCACCGTGGCGACCTCCACCTCGCGGTCGCCGCTCACCGGCTCGCTGGCCAGGCCATGCCGGGCGAGCTGCTCGGCCACGGCGGCGGGGACGACGTAGGCGGGCGGCCGCTGCACCACGGTGGTGCCCACGAAGTTGGCGAAGTGCTTCACGCGCACGGTGGCGGGCGCGCCCTCGAGCGTGCGCGGCGCGCGGGTGGCGATCTCGATGGGCGCCTCGTACGCGTCCAGCCGGTAGCGCACCGCCACGCGCTCCCGCGGGGCCTGGCTGCGGGAGATGACTTCGAGCACCTGGTCCGCGTGCGCGGCCACGTACTGCAGCGTCTCCAGCACGGTCGCGTAGGTGGTGCGCACGCGCTCGGCGAACGGCAGATAGGAGTAGCACTCGAGCAGCAGATCGAGCCGGTTGAAGAGGCCGCGGTAGTTGCTCCCGAAGCGCGGGTGGTGCGGGTAGGTCATCCACCCTTCGCTGAGCGGGGCGTTCGGGTCCGCGTCACGCCGGGCGTCCAGCGCCCGCTCGTCCTCCACGAAGTTCCCGTACCACCCGGAGAGCAGCCCGTGCTGCTTCTCCAGCGCGCGGGTCACCGCGGGCATCACCTGCTGCCGCATGAAGGCGATGGGCTCGGGCCGGCCCGTCTCCACCGTGTGGGGCACGTCGTACGTCATCGCGAAGCGGTGGACGGAGCCGTTGGTCGCGTGCGTGTCGATGGTGAGGTCCGGCGTCCAGACCTGCGCCACCTGGGACTGGAGCAGCCGCATCTCCAGCGCCTGCTGACGGAGGTAGTCGCGGTTCAAGTTGACGCCGATCCCGTTCACCCGCGTGCCCACCTTCTTGGGGCCAATCTGTCCTTCGAGGCGGGGGAGGTTGAGCCGGCGGTTCGCCGGATCCAGCGCGTCATTGCCGTCCGGGTTGAAGAGCGGGACCACCACCAGCACCAGCTTCTCGATCAGGTGCGCGTGGGTGCCGTCGAGGATGTCCCGCATCAGCATCTGGCAGGCCTCCTTCCCCTCCACCTCGCCGGCGTGGATGCCGTTGATCACCAACGCCACCGGCACGCCGCGCGCGCGGGCCTCGGCTGGCGTGCGGATCCCCTGCGCGGAGAGCACCGCCAGCGGCAGCTCCCGCCCGCCCGGGCTCGCGCCGAAAGACGTGAGGTGGAAACGGCGATCTCCGCGATCGCGGAGCGCGGCCAGGAACGCCATCACGTCCGCGTGCAGCGAGGTCTCCTCGTACGACGTGCGCTCCGCGCGGGTCTGCAGGTTGGGCATGGGCGCCACCTTACGCCGCTCGCAGCGCGGGTAGGACGGATCGCGCGCGGTGCCGCCCCTCGACTACGGGCCTGCGGCCCTACGCTCGGGGTGACCGGGGCGAGATCACGGGCGCCCCTCGACTTCGCTCGGGGTGAACGGGAGCGGGCCCACCCAATCCGGCTAGTAGCGCGGGTAGGACGGGTCCACGTCGGTGCTCCAGGCGTCGATCCCGCCGGTGAGCGAGGCCGCGCGAAAGCCGAGCGAGCCGAGGAACGCCGCGCCGTGGAGGCTGCGCACGCCGTGGTGGCAGTAGACGACGACCTCGCGGCCGCGGAAGACCTCGAGCTCGTCCTGCCGCTGCTGCAGCTCGTTGAGGGGGATCAGCAGCGAGCCGGGGAGGGCGACCGAGGCGTGCTCATCCCGCTGGCGGACATCGAGCAGGGCAGGGCGCTCGGCGAGCGGCGCCTTCAGCCGCTGCGCCAGCTCCTGCACGGAGATCTGCGGGACCGGCATGGCCTTCGGCTTTTAGGCGGCGGTGGAGCAGAACTGCTCGTAGTCGATGAACTCGATCTTCGCGCCGTCCCGGCAGACCGGGCACTTCGGGTCCCGGCGCAGCTTGAGCTCGCCGAAGCGGGTGGTGAGCGCGTCGAAGGTGAGCAGCCGGCCCATCAGCGTGGTGCCCTTGCCGAGGATCAGCTTGATCGCTTCGTTCGCCTGCAGGAGGCCCACGATCCCCGGGAGGATCCCGAGCACGCCCGCCTCCGCGCAGGACGGCGCCATGTCCGGCGGCGGCGGCGCGGGGTACAGGCAGCGGTAGCACGGGCCCTGGTAGGGGACGAACGTGGTGACCTGGCCCTCGAAGCGGAAGATGGAGCCGTGGATGTTCGGCTTCTTCAGCATCACGCAGGCGTCGTTGAGCAGGTAGCGGGTGGGGAAGTTGTCGCCGCCGTCGAGGACCATGTCGAAGCCCTCGAGCATCCGCAGCACGTTCGAGGAGTCCATCCGCTCCTTGAACGGCACCACCTTCACGTCCGGGTTGAGCGCTTCGATCGCCGCGCGCGCGCTGTCCACCTTGGACTTCCCGGCGCGGTCCACGGTGTGGATGACCTGGCGCTGGAGGTTGGAGAGATCCACCACGTCCATGTCCACGATCCCCAGCGTCCCCACGCCCGCCGCGGCGAGGTACAGCGCCGCCGGAGAGCCGAGGCCACCGGCGCCCATCAGGAGCACCTTGGCCTTGAGCAGCTTGGCCTGACCCTCCTCGCCCACCTCCGGGATGATCAGGTGACGCCGGTAGCGCTCTTTCTGGGAGGCGCTGAGGACGAAGGGCTTCTCGGTGGGGTAGGCCGCGTCGTGCCAGCGGTTGTAGCCGCCCGCCATGGAGGCCACGTTGGTGTAGCCCATGTCCCGCAGCGTCTTCGCCGCCAGGGCGGAACGGGTGCCGCCCGCGCAGTAGAGGACCAGCTCGTCCCCGCGCTGCGCCTTGTCCTCGATCCGCAGCTCGAGATAGCCGCGCGGCACGGAGATGGCGCCGGGGAGCCGGCCGGCCGAGTACTCGTCGCTCTCGCGGACGTCGATCAGCTTCGCCGCCGAGCGCTGCTCGAGCTGGCGCTTCACGTCGTCGATGGAGACCTCGCGGATCTCCTTCTTGGTGCTGGCGAGCAGGTCCTTGAACGTGGGCATGGTTCCTTCCGTATTTCCCAGACGCCGGCCCGGCGTCAATCCGTTACGGTCCCTCTGTAACGATGGTCAGAGAGGATGACAACGTGACGCGGCCTCTGGAGGGCAGGCGGGTGCTGGTGACCGGGGGCGGGGTGCGCCTGGGGCGCGCCCTGGTGAAGGGGCTGGCGGACGCGGGGGCGGACGTGGCCATCCACTTCCACGGCTCGGAGGCCGGCGCGCGCGCCGTCCGCGACGAGGCCCGGGTGGACGGCAACCGGGCGGAGGTCTTCCAGGCGGATCTCACCCGGGCCGAGGACTGCCAGGCGCTCGTCGCCTCCGTGGAGCGGACGATGGGGCCGCTCTCCGCCCTGGTGAACAGCGCCGCCCTCTTCGAGCGCGCCCCCTTCGTGGAGACCGCGCTGGAGTCCCTGGATCGCCAGTGGGCGCTCAACGCGCGCGCCCCGTTCCTGCTCGCCCAGGCCGCGGCGCGGGCGATGCTGCCGCGCGGGAGCGGGGACATCCTCAACGTGCTCGACATTGGCGGCGTGAAGAACGCCTGGCGCAGCTACTCCGCGTACTGCATGAGCAAGGCGGCGCTGCACGCGCTCACCCTGTGCCTGGCGGTGGAGCTGGCCCCCACCATCCGCGTGAACGCGGTGGCGCCCGGGACGGTGCTGCCGCCGGAGGGGCTCACGCCGGAGGTGCTCGAGTCCCTGCGCCTGAAGATCCCCCAGCAGCGGTTCGGCTCGCCCGAGGACATCGTCCGCACCGCCGTCTTCCTGCTCTCAGGGCCCGCCTTCCTCACCGGCCAGGTGGTGGCGGTGGACGGCGGCCGCTCCCTGTCCAGCGGGGGATGATGTCCCACCCGCGCGAATGGAAAATCCAACGCGGCTCGTTATAAAGAGAAGCCGTTACACCCCTCCTGGAGACCCCATGCAGACCGCCGAGACCCCCAGCGCCTCCACCCCCGCCGAGAAGCCCACGGAGCCCATGTTCCGGCTGACCGAGCGCGCGGTGGCGCAGGTCAAGGAGGTCATGCGGGCCCAGAACTTCGAGGGCTACGTGCTGACCGTCCGGGTGGTGCCCTCCGGCTGCAGCGGCTTCGGCTACGACCTGAACCTCCTCAAGGAGGGCAAGCCCAACGACATCACCTGGGAGCAGGACGGGGTGAAGATCTGCACGGATGGCCTCTCCCGGCAGTACCTCCAGGGCACCGAGGTGGACTACGTGAGCGGCCTGCAGGGCGCCGGCTTCAAGTTCCAGAACCCCAACGCCAAGAGCGCGTGTGGGTGCGGTCAGTCCTTCTCGACCTGACCTTCCGGGCGCGGGTTTTCACCCACCCGAGAGACGTGACACGCTCTGAGGGTGGTGGCTCCCGGGTCGAGCGATTCGTGTCCCCAGTGCGGCGCCCCGGCGTCGCCCGAGGACTTCCAGTGCCCCAAGTGTGAGCTGCTGCTGAACTTCTCCGCGCAGGCGGAGCGTCCGCAGCCGGTCACCGAGCCGTCCATCGTCCGCGCGCTGCTCGCCCCTCCGGAGCGGCGCCCCACCGGGGAGATCCCCGCAATTCCCGGTCCGGGGCCCGCCCGCATGGGGAGCGAGGGCCCCACCGCCCGCTACACGGTGCCGATGGACGCCCAGACGTACCCGCACGTCCGCGGCGGCGTGGAGCTCGCCTCCAAGCTGCACGACTTCGAGGCGTACGTGATCTCCTTCGTGGACGGCGCCGCCAACGTGCCCGCGCTCGCCGCCGCCTGCCAGCTCGCGGAGATCGAAGTTCAGGTGATCTTGAAGTCCCTGCTCGAGCGGGGCGTGGTGGAGCTGCACCGGAAGGAGGCCGCCCCGCTGGAGGCGGACGCCGAGGCCGACACCGACAAGGGCAGCTGGTACGAAGATCTCCAGATCTCCGCCGAGTTCAAGCGGCCCAAGGGCTACACGCCGCTGCCCCCCGCCGCGCCGCTGCCCAAGCCTGCCCCCGCGCCGCCGGAGCGCCGGCCGCCGCTCCCGGTGACCCCCTCCCGCGGCACCGCGCGCGAGCCGCCGCCCATGGCGCCCCTGCAGAAGGTGACCGGGGCGCGGGGGGGCAGCCGGGAGGTGGCCGCGCCGCTGGATCCCGCGCCGCGGGGAAATCAGCCCGCCAACGTGATCGAGCGCGCGGTGGCGCTGGAGCGGCGCGGGCAGATCGACGGCGCCATCCACGTCCTGCGCCGCGCCATCGCCGGGGTTCACCACCCGGCGCCGCTCTACAACAAGCTGGCGCTGATCCTCGTGCACCAGCGCAAGGACTTCGGCCAGGCCGAGGAGCTGCTCCGCAAGGCCGCCGCGCTCGAGCCGCACAACCACGTCTACCAGCAGAACCTCTACAAGGTGCTCGCGCTGGCGGCGGCGGGCGGCGGCGGCAAGGGGCAGGGGGGCGGGTTTTTGAAGAAGCTGATCCGCGGCAAGGGCTGACGAACCGCGCCCCCGCTCACCCCGAGCGAAGTCGAGGGGCGGCCATGGTCCCGCCCCCGGTCACGCAAGTGCGAAGCGACGGGGAAGGGGCTTGGGTCCTGCGCTCGGCTGTGCGGACGAGGCGAGCACGGGCGCCCCTCGACTTCGCTCGGGGTGAGCGGGGAGCGTGCCTCGCTCGGTCAGCGGTCCAGCACCCGCAGCCACTCCTTGCCGTCGTCCCGGCGCGCCAGCCGCTCCTCGCGCCGGCGCTGGGCCTCGACGAACGCCACGCGCTCGGCCTCGGTCTCCAGCAGGAGCGGGGGCACCGGGGTCTTCTTCCGGTTTGAGTCCAGCGCCACGAAGGTGAGCAGCGCGCTGGTGGTGACGCTCTTCTCGCCGGTGAGCGGGTCCTCGGTGGTGACGGTGACGCCCACCTCCATGGAGGTGTGGAAGGCCGCCAGCACCCGCGCGCGCAGGGTGACGATCCAGCCCACGTTGATCGGCGCGTGGAAGTGGAGCTCGTCCATGGACGCGGTCACCACCACCTGCCGGCAGTGGCGCTGCGCGGAGATCCCCCCGCAGATGTCGATCCACTCCATCACCTTGCCGCCGAACGCCGCGTTCAGCGGGTTGGCGTCCGGCGGGAGGATCATGTGGCTGGTGACGACCTCGGAGTCCGCGGCGCGCTTCGCGGCGAGCTTCTTCGCCTTCGGATTCGCCCGGCTCATGCCGCGATGAACCCCGTCACCGTGTCCAGGAACTCCTCGCGGCCGCGGCCGGTGCGGATGTCCAGCGCGCTCACGTCCAGGGTCAGGACTTCAATCCCGTACTTGTTCTGCAGCACCATGGGGAAGCTCGAGTAGTAGCCGTTGAGGCCGCGCAGGAACTGGGAGCCGATCCCCTTCTCCTCCTCGCGGCCGCGCGTCTTGATTCGGCTGAGCAGCACGTCCACGGTGGGGACGTCGAAGCAGATCACCTTGTCCGGCTTGGCGATCGACTTGGAGAGGCGCTGGAAGTACTCGAAGTAGAGATCCAGCTCGCTGTCGCTCATGTGGCCGAGCCCGTGGAGGTACTTGGCGAAGATCTCCGGGTCCTCGTAGAGCGTGCGGTCCTGGATGCAGCTCTTGCGCACGGTGTGGATCAGCTCGTGGTGCTCCACCCGGCGGATCAGGAACTCCAGCTGCAGCGTGAACGACCAGCGCCGCATGTCCCCGTAGTAGTCCTTGAGGAAGCGGTTATCGATCACCGGCTCATCGAACAGCTCGAAGCCCAGCGTCTGGCTGATCAGCTTGGCGGCGGTGGTCTTCCCCGCGCCGATGTTGCCGGCCATGGCCACGAAGCGCTTGGCCTTGGGCAGCTTTGCCCGCAGCACGTTGCGGACCTTGGGCGTGGGCAGGGGCAGCCCTTCCGCGCCGTTTCCATTCACGTGGATGGGCGGGGGGGCCTCGACGGCGGGGGCGCGGCGCTTCTCGATGCGGGCCATGGGGGCGCAGTCCTACCACGGACCGCTGACCCGCCAAGCTACAGCGCCCGTAGCTCCTGCGCGGCGATCTGCATGGCCCGGTAGGTGGCCGCGCAGTTGAGCCCGAGGATCCGGGCCCCGGCCTCGTTCCCCTCGCGGGCGTACTGCCGTGCCTGATCGAGCGTGGGGCGCATGCTGGACTCCCAGAGCCGGAGCGACTGGTCGAGCATCTCCGGTGGCGTGTGGCGGAAGGCGTACAGGCAGCGGGCGAGCGCGTCGTTGAACTGCTGCGTCTCCTCGCGGGTCAGCGTGGTGGGCGCCGGCGTGCCGATCGACCGGAAGGTCTCGCCGTACTCGTGGAGGGAGATCAGCCGCTCCCGGGGAGCGCCGAAGTGGCGCGCGTCGAACTGGCGCAGGGCCACGTGCCGCTGCGCCTCCTTGGAGCCCATGGGCTGCCGGTCCAGCTGCGCGCCGCGGGCGTAGGCCCGCTGCACCAACGAGGCGCCGGACGCGCCGTCCTGGTGCGCCTTCGCCAGGGCCGCGAACTCCGTGGGCGGGACGCCGGACAACCGGGCCGCCGTCTCCAGCTCCAGCCCCTCCACCTGCATGCGCTCGTTGCGGGCGGCCTGCGCGGCCAGCTCGGCCTGCTGCGCCTTCGCCGCGGCCTCTGCCGCCTCTCGCTCCACGCGGGCGGCGTAGCGCCCCTCGCGGTCCGCGGCCCGCTCCGCCACCGCCTGCGGGCTCCCCTCCCAGGAGTTGCGCGAGAACGAGCGCACGCCGTCCGCGATCGGCTCGAAGCTGGCGGGCGGGTTCCGGTAGTAGGACATCGCCAGGGCCAGGGACTGCTCGTCGGACAGCCCGGCGCCGCGGCCGCGCTGCAGGGCGATGGAGAAGCCCTCCTCCGGCGTCAGCGGGCCCGGCTGCCGCCCGAGGCCGGCCTCCGGGCGCGCCGCGAGCTCGGCCTCGAGCTTTCGGCCGGCGGCCACGTCCGCCACCCGCCCCAGCCGGCGCTGGTAGAGCAGGGTGAGGGTGGAGTCCAACTGCTCCGGCCGCGCTCCCACGTCCTTCGCATAGGCGACCGCCGAGTCCACGCTGAAGCCAGCGTCGAGCGCGGCCTGCTCCACCACCGCCTCGGCACGCTCGGGGGGAAGCGTGCGGGCGTGCTGGCCGTAGAGCATGAAGTCCCAGAGCTCGTCCTTGAGCTGGGTCAGCGCCACCGGGTCTTCGCCTGCCCGCTGGATCGCCTGCTGGCACGCGCGGTAGGTGTCGAAGTCCAGGTTCAGCGCGCTGGCGGTCTGGTTGAAGTTGAGCAGCAGCGCGTCGTTGGAGGCCACCAGCTCACCGCTGGGGCGCTCCAGCGGCAGCGGCCGGGGAGCCCGCGCGAGCTGGCGCTGGCCGATCTCCCAGAGCGCCCGCTCCTCCGAGAGCAGCCCCAGGGCCACGCGGTCCTTCAGCTCTCCCAGCTCCTCCCGCGCGAGCCCGGCGCGCTCGCCAGCGCGGGTGAGGGGCTGAAGCTGCGTCTCCGAGAGCGCGGGCCGGCCGTTCAGCTGCGCGGGCGTCAGCGCGCGGTAGGAGGCCCGGAGCTGGATCTCCGCCTCCAGATCCGCTGGGCCAGCCAGCCCCAGCCGGGCGCGCGTCACCAGCTCGTCTACCTCTGGATCCTTGAGCCGGTAGGCGGTGCCCACCGCGCGCAGCTCGTCCACCGCGCCCTCGGTCACCTTCGAGCCGTTCAACCGGACCGAGGCCCGCGCCGGGACGCGCTGCCACAGCTCCCCCGCATGCGCCGCTGGCGCCAGGCCCCGCGCCTCGCCCGCGGCCGCCGCCCGCTCCACCTCGGTCAGCACCCGGCCGGTGGGGCTGTGGTGGACGGCCTGCCCGGCCCCACGGACCGCCGCCTCTTCGGCGACGCGGGTCTCGCCCTGCGCCGCGTCGACCACCACCTGGCCAGCGCCACGCCACAGCCGAGACAGGGGTCCGGTCATTTCCGTTGTCGTACCAAGTTACCGCCCCCGGCGGCAAACGCCGGGGCCTTCAGGTACGCCTCGCCACGTGGGACAGCGCTCGCGGCGAATGTCGCGACTTTTCAGTCGTTTTCTACAGCTCGCCGCGGACGTAGACGAAGTCCTGGGCCTGGTTGTTGACCCCCTTGGGAGGGGGCGCGATCCAGTTGGCCATCTCGCCCGGCTTGGTGATGGGCCGGGCCTGGAGGCTCTTCACATAGGCGCGGTCCGCGGCGGAGGGGAGCCACTCGTCCTTGCGCTTGTCGTACTCGGCCTGGGAGAGCAGGTTCCCGTCCATGTCGAACGGCATCCCGGCGAAGACCCCCTGGTGCCGGTGGAAGCGGCGCGAGGGGAGGCGCAGCCGCTCGGAGAGACCGGCGTCCGCGAGCACCTTGTTCCAGCGATCCACCCCGCGCTGGCAGTCCTCCACGTAGCCGTCCCGGAGGACCTCGTTCATCGCGGAGCGCAGGGGGACGTCCTGGTGCTTGAGCGCGCCGCCTTCGGGGACCTCCATCCCGTAGGTGCCCTCCATGGCCACGTGGTCTGCGTACTTCTCCTCCTTGGCGCGCCCCTTGAGGCCGGCGCCGAAGAAGGCGGCCGCGTTGGTGGAGATCTCCGAACCGAAGAGGTCGAGCGAGAGTGAGTACCAGAGGTTCAGGTACTTCTGCAGGGTGGCCAGGTCCACGCCACCCTGGGCGCGCACGTCCCCCTTGCCCTGCTTCATCAGCTCCGCGGTCCGCTGGACCACGCGCCCCACGCCGGTCTCGCCCACGAACATGTGGTGGGCCTCCTCCGTGAGCATGAAGCGGGTGGTGCGGGAGAGGGGATCGAACCCGGACTCGGCCAGCGCCAGCAGCTGGTACTTGCCGTCCCGGTCCGTGAACATCGTGAACATGAAGAAGGAGAGCCAGTCCGCGATCGGCTCGTTGAACGCGCCCAGGATCCGCGGCCGATCTTCATTGCCGCTGCGGCGCGCGAGCAGCTCCTCCGCCTCCTCGCGCCCGTCCCGGCCGAAGAAGCGGTGCAGCAGGTAGACCATGGCCCAGAGGTGGCGCCCCTCCTCCACGTTCACCTGGAAGAGGTTGCGCAAGTCGTAGAGGGACGGGCAGCTGCGGCCGAGCATGCGCTGCTGCTCCACCGAGGCCGGCTCGGTGTCTCCCTGGGTGACGATCAGCCGCCGGAGCGCGTTGCGGTGCTCGCCGGGGACGTCCTGCCAGGCCGGGGTGCCCATCACGTCCCCGAAGCCGATGGTCCGGTCCTTCACCGGGTGGGAGAGGAAGATCCCCCAGCGGTACTCCGGCATCTTCACGAAGTCGTAGTGCGCCCAGCCGTCCGTATCCACGCTGATCGCGGTGCGGAGGTAGACCTCGTTGGCCTGGAAGCCCTCCGGCCCCATGTCCATCCACCACTGGAGGAAGTTGGGCTGCCACTGCTCCAGCGCGCGCTGGAGCTTCTTGTCCTCGGAGAGGTTGACGTTGTTGGGGATCTTCTCGTCGCTGATGTGGCTCATGGTCTCGCCGTCCTCTCCTAGGTCCGCCGCATGTCGAAGTGGGGCCGCTGGCCGGCCTGGCCGTAGAGCGTCAGCGCGCCGCGCTCGCCCACGGCGTTGGGGCGCTGGAAGATCCAGTTCTGCCAGGCGGTGAGGCGGCCGAAGATCTTCGTCTCCAGCGTCTCCGGCCCGGCGAAGCGCAGGTTCGCCTCCATGCCGGTGAGCGCGTCCGGAGAGAGCGAGCTGCGCTCCTCCAGGGCCACGCGGATCTCGTCGTCCCAGTCCAGATCGTCCGGGGTGAAGGTGACCAACCCGGCCGCGAGCGCCTCGGACGGAGAGAAAGGCCGGGCGTGGCCCAGGATCTCCTTCACCTTGTGCGGCTCCGCGAGCATCCGCGTCTCCAGCCGGGTGAGGCCGTTGGACATGGGCAGCGGCCCCGCGTTGGCCACGCCCAGCTGGATCGTCACCGGCTGGTCCGGGTCATCGCGCATGTAGCTGCGGTCCGCCGCCAGCGCGAGCTCCGCCAGCACGCCGGCGAAGCAGGAGCCTGGCTCGATGAAGGCGAAGATCGTCTTCGCGGTGAGGTCCAGCCGCTTGAGCACGCGCTTCTGGAAGTGGAGCACCTCGCGCACCGCCCAGTGCGAGGCGTGCTGCGAGACGAAGGCGTCCCAGGCCAGCACCTTGGCCGCGTCCCCTTCGGTCTTGAGGACCAGCGTGCCGATGTCCAGGTGGTTGATCCGCAGCCGCAAGAGCGCATCGTCCAGCTCGCGGAACGCGCGCAGCCCCCAGACGTCCGCGCCGGCGGCCACCAGCGCGTCCCCGCTCGCGGGCGGCGCGTCCGTGGGCGCCTTCACCGTCAGCGTGGCCAGGCGGCGGGCGGAGTCGATCGCCAGGCTCACGTGGCGGTAGGCCACGCCGCCGGCGGTGACCTGCTCGCCCAGCGGCGGGAGGGAGATCCCCTTGGCGCCGGTGGGGCGGTCGCTCTTGGCGGCGAGCGCCTTGGCGCGCTCGGCGACGACCTGGGTGAACTTGCTCTTGGGGACGACCTGGTCCACCAGCCGCCACTCCACCGCGCGCTTGCCCTTGATGCCTTCGGCCACGGTGCTGAAGAAGTCCGCCTGGTCCCGGCGCACCTTCCGCTTGTCCACCACGCGGGTGAGGCCGCCGGTGCCGGGGAGCACGCCCAGCAGGGGGACCTCCGGGAGGGAGACGGCGGAGTTGCCGTCGTCGATCAGCAGGATCTCGTCACAGGCCAGGGCCAGCTCGTAGCCGCCGCCGGAGGCGGTGCCGTTGAGCGCGGCGATGAACTTCAGCCCGCTGTGCGCGGACGCGTCCTCGATCCCCACGCGCGTCTCGTTGGTGTACTTGCAGAAGTTCACCTTGAAGGGGTGCGAGGAGCTGCCGAGCATGAAGATGTTGGCGCCCGCGCAGAAGATCTTCTCCTTGAGCGAGGTCACCACCACCGCCCGGACCTCGGGGTGCTCGAAGCGGATCCGCTGGATGGCGTCCGCCAGCTCGATGTCCACGCCCAGGTCGTAGCTGTTGAGCTTGAGCGTGTAGTCCTTGCGCAGCCCTTCGTCCTCGTTCACGTCCATCGACAGGCGGGCCACCTCGCCCTCGAAGGCGAGCCGCCAGTGGCGGTAGCGGTCCGGAGAGGTCTGGAACGACGGGAGGTTTTCGACGATCGAATCGTTGCCCATGGGTCGGCGGAACCTACACGCCCTCAGGTCTCGCCGACAAGCAACATAGTGCTGGTTGTCCAGTGCGACCACGAAGTATATTTCCGGCGTGTCGCGGGACTTCACACCGGCCGAGCGGGCCCTGCTGGAGGCGCTGGGGGAGCGGGTGCGGCGGCTGCGCGGCGAGCGCGGCCTCTCCCGGCGGGAGCTGGCGGCGCGCAGCGGGATCTCCGAGCGCTTCGTCTCCGAGCTGGAGGCGGGGCGCGCCAACATCTCGGTGCTGAACCTGGCTGGCCTCTCCGTGGCCCTGCGGGTGGAGCTGACCTCGCTGCTCGGGAGCGCCCCGGCGAGCGCGCCGGAGCGCCGGGTGATCGCCCTGCTCGGCCTCAGGGGCGCGGGCAAGAGCAGCGTGGGTCGGGCGTTGGCGGACGCCCTGGGGGTCCCCTTCCACGAGCTGGACCGGCTGGTGGAGCAGGAGGCGGGCATGCGGCTCTCGGAGCTGTTCGCCATCCACGGGGAGGGCTACTTCCGGGAGGTGGAGCTGACCGCCCTGCGGCGCTACCTCGCCGCGCACCGGGAAGGGGTGCTGGCCACCGGCGGGAGCCTGGTCACCTCTCCCGAGGCCTACGGGCTGCTCCAGGCGCAGGCGCACACCATCTGGCTCAAGGCCACGCCGGAGGAGCACTGGCAGCGCGTGGTGAAGCAGGGAGATCTCCGGCCCATGGCGGGGCGCCCCGCGGCGATGGCGGAGCTGCGGCGGCGGCTCAAGGAGCGCGAGCCGCTCTACTCGCTCGCGCAGGTCACCTGCCAGACCACTGGGCGCGGGGTGGCGGAGATCGCCGGAGAGCTGGCCGCGGCGGAGCGGGGCGCTAGGTCCGCGCGGCCGCGTCCAGCACGGCGCGCAGGAGATCCGGCCGGTCGGTCATGATCCCGCCCACGCCCTCCTGCACGAGCTGGCGCATCTGCTCGGGGTCGTCGATCGTCCAGACGTTCACCCAGCGGCCGGTGCGGCGCGTCTCCTCCAGCAGGGCCTGGTCCACCAAGCGGAGGCCGTCCACCTCCAGCGGCAGGTCCAGCACGGTGTAGCGCGGGTCGTCCGGGGGGCTCTCGCCGCCGCGCAGCGTGAGGACGTACTCGGCCAGCGCGTTGCGCGGGTAGAAGAAGCAGCCGTCCGGCAGCGCCCGGTGCATCCGCTCGGCCAGCTCATCGTGCTCGCTGCCGCAGCAGAGGCGGGAGGTGGCGCCCGCGGCGCGGACCGCCGCGGCGAACGCCTGCTCGGCGCCGGCGGGGGCGCTCTTGAGCTCCACGTTCAGCCGCATGCCCGGGAAGGCCTCCAGCACCTCGCCGAACGTGCTGATGCGGACGCCCTGGCCCCGGAAGGGAAAGCTCGCCCCGCCATCGCGGGTGAAGCGGAAGCCGAAGTCCAGCGCCCGCAGCTCCGCCAGGGTGAGCGCGGAGATCTCCCCGGTGCCGTTGCTGCAGCGGTTCACCGTGGCGTCGTGCGCCACCACCAGCTCGCCATCCCGGGTGACGTGGACGTCCAGCTCCAGCATGTCCGTGCGGTGCGCGCGCACCGCGCGCTCGAAGGCGAGCAGCGTGTTCTCCGGCGCCAGCGCCGCGCCGCCGCGGTGGGAGATGTGGAGGGTGGGCCGAAGCCCGGCGAGGAAGGGGTGCAAGCGGGCCCTATTTGGGCCGGGCGCGCTTGCCCGGGAGCGTGTTGGCCACGTCGATCTGCGGCTTGCGCGCGGCGGGGGCGCTCGCGGTGGGCGCCTCCAGCCACTCGGGCGGCAGCGCGGACATCGCCGGATCCGTGGCGGTGGTGTCCTGCGGCAGGGCGGGGTCCGTGGCGGGAGGGGCCTCGTGCGTGGCCGTGGCCTCGCCCTCCGAGGGCGGGGGCGTGGTGGCGAAGCGCGGCGGCGCCACGCCGGGCACCGCGGGGGAGCGGCCCCCTCCGCTGGGCCTCGCGGGCGCGGGGGCGGGCCTCGCCGCGGGAGGGGCGGGGGTCTTCGACGCCGAGGGCGGCAGCGGGGTGCCCGGCCTCACCTGCTGCGCGGCGGCCGCGGCCTTCTGCTGCTGGCGCTGCCAGGCGCCCATCTGCTTCTGGAGATAGGAGATCTGCACCTTGAGCGCGTCCCGCTCGGACATCAGGCTCTGGATCAGCTCCTTGGCCGCGCGCGCCTCCTCCAGCTCCTTCTCCGCGGCCTCCACCTTGGCGTTGGCTTCCGCGGCGCGGGACTCCATCTGCTCGGCCCGCTGCTGCAGCCGCCGCAGGGACGTGGCGCGGTCCGCCGCCATCACCTCGGCGTCGCGGAGCATGGAGGACATGGCGCTGTTGGCCTCCGTGCGCTGGTTCTCGCGCTTGGCCATCCCGTCCAGGCGCTGCAGCAGCGCGCCCTTGCTGCTGGAGAGGTCCGCGACCTGGGACTGGATGTAGGCGATGTCCTGGATCAGCTCGTCCCGGCGGCGCTGCTCCTCGTCCAGCCGCTCCTTCTGCTGCGCGAGCAGCCCCTGCGCCTGCTCCAGCTCACCGGCCAGCTGGGTGGAGCGGGCCGCGGCCTCGTCCCGCTCCTGGGTGACCTGGGCGAGCGCGGGCGCGTGGGACTCGAGCGTGGTGTGCGCCTCGTTCAGCCGCCCGTAGAGCTCGTTGTACCAACCCTCGAAGCCGTTGGCCCGCTCGGTCTCCGCGGCCAGCTTCTCCTCGAGCGCGCGCCGCTCCACCTGGGCCAAGGAGATCTCCTCGAGCGCCCGCGCCTTCGCGTCCTGCGCCAGCTCCAGATCCACCCGGAGCGCCGTCAGCTGCTCGTCCAGCTTGCCGCGCTCGCCGCGGGTGAGCTCCAGCTGCTTCTCCGCCTTCGCGGCGCGCCTTTGCAGCTCGCCCTGCTCGTCGGACTTCTTCTGCAGCTCCTCCACGCCCTGCTCGGCGATGGAGTCCGCCAGCGCCTTGGCCTCCTTCACCTCCGCGCGCAGCCGCTCGGAGAGGATCCCCTCCTCCTCCAGCTGCCGCTTCAGCTCGCCCGCCTCGGCGATCGCGTTGGAGAGGTGCTCGCGCACGCTGCCGAGCTCGGCGGCTTCTTCCTTCGCCTGCTCCAGCGCCCTCTCCGTGGCCTGCAGGGACTCGCTCTTCGCCTCCAGCTCCGCCCGGACTGCGTCCAGCGCCTCCTGGAGCTTCTCGCGCTCGGCGGAGGCGGCGCCCGCCTCCTCGCCGCGCGAGGCCGCCTCGCGCTCCTTCTCTTCGAGCGCCTCACGGGCGGCGGCGAGCTCGGCCTCGATTTTCGCCTTCTCTTCGAGCGCCTCACGGGCGGCGGCGAGCTCGGCCTCGAGCTGGTCCTTGGCCTCGAGCGCCTCGCGGGCGGCAGCGAGCTCGGCCTGGAGCTTCGCCTTCTCTTCGAGCGCCTCGCGGGCGGCGGCGAGCTCGGCCTCGAGCTTCTCGCGCTCCTCCGCGTGGGTGATCTGCGCCTGCTCCAGCTGCTCGCGCAGGGCCGCCAGCTCCGCGCTGCTCGAGCCCACCTCTTCGCCGCGCGCCTTGAGCTCCTCCTCCCGCGCCTCCAGCTGCTCGCGCAGGGTGGAGAGCTCGCTGGCATCCGCCTCCTTGAGCTGCTCCTGGGCGCGCTGCAGCTCCTCGCGGGCCTCCTCGGCGGCGGAGAGCTTCTTGCCCAGCGCCTCCAGCGCCTCGGCCGCGGCCTCGCGCGCGGCGGCGGTGCGGGACAGCTCACCCTCGCGCTCGCCCAGCCGCCGCTGTAGCGCCTCCAGCTCTCCCTGGAGCCCGGCGGTCTGCTCCTCCAGCTTGGCGGTGGCGCTCTCGGCCGAGGTGAGCTGCTGGCGCAGCTCGTCCCGCTCGCTCTCCAGCTCCTCGGAGACGGCCTCCGCGGCGCGCGCCTTCTCCAGCTCCGCCTTGGCCTTGGCGAGCCGCTGGGCGCCGCCCTGGGCCTCTTGCTCCAGCGTGGCGAGCCGGGCGGTGAGGACGGCCTCGCGCTCGTGGGCCTGCGCCTCCAGGGCCAAGAGCTTGTCGCGCAGCCCGCCGTCCAGCGCGCCCTCCGCCTGGGCATGGCTCAGCTGCTGCTCGAGCGCGGCGCTCCGGGCCCGCTCGCGCCGCAGGGTCAGCTCCAGCGCCTGGAGCTTCTCCCGCAGCGCCTGCTCCGGGGGGAGCGCGGGCGCGGCGCGCGTGCCGTCCGGGAGATCCCGGGCCACCGAGGCGATCCGCGCGCTCCCGTCCTCCTCGATGGAGAGCCCCAGCACCAGCCGCCCCAGGCGCGGCAGCGTCAGGTAGACGCCCAGCACCTGCTCACCTTCGGGGGCGTGGGCGAGCGTGAGGGAGAGCTCGAGCTCGCCCGCCGCCGTCTGCCCCAGCAGCACCACCTCGTAGCCATCCTCGGCGGCGCGGTCGTGGGCGAGCTGCGCGCGGCTCATGGGGATGACGACGCCGGGGGAAGAGCGTTCGGGAGAGCGCGCCACGGTCAGTGACTGTGACAAAGCCGTGGGCGATCCGCGATGCGGGATGTTTCCTACAGGCCTACATCCGCGCACGCGCGCGCGGGTCAGGGCCGCTCGAGCGCGAGCGCGATCCCCTGACCGACACCGATGCACATGCTCGCAAGGCCGCGTCTTGCCGAGCGCCGCGCCAGCTCGTGCACCAGGGTGGTGACGATCCGCGCACCGCTGGCGCCCAGCGGGTGGCCCAGGGCGATCGCCCCCCCGTTCACGTTCACGTTCTCGCCGTCCAGCCCCAGCTCCTGGACGCAGGCCAGGGCCTGGGCGGCGAAGGCCTCGTTGAGCTCGATCAGCTCCAGCTGGCCGGCGCTCCAGCCGGCGGCGGCCAGCGCCTTCTTCGTGGCGGGCACCGGGCCAATGCCCATCAGCCGGGGGTCCACCCCTGCGGTGGCGGAGGCCACCAGCCGGGCCATGGGCGCGCGGCCGCTCTGCGCGAGCGCGCGCTCGCTCATCAGCAGCACCGCGGCGGCGCCGTCGTTGAGGGTGGAGGCGTTGCCGGCGGTGACGCTGCCGCCTTCCCGGAACGCGGGGCGCAGGGCGGCGAGCTTCTCCAGCGTGCTGTCCGCGCGGGGCCCTTCGTCCGCCGCCACCACCAGCGGCGGCCCCTTCTTCTGCGGCAGCTCCACCGGGACCAGCTCCGCGGCGAAGCGGCCGCCCTTCTGGGCCGCCACCGCGCGCTGGTGGGACCGCAGCGCGAAGGTGTCCTGGGCCTCGCGGGAGATCTTGTAGCGCTCGGCCACGTTCTCCGCGGTCTCGCCCATCTGCTCCAGGGGGAAGAGCGCGGCGAGCTTGGGGTTGGGGAAGCGCCAGCCCAAGGACGTGTCGTAGAGCTCCCACTTGCCGGTGGGGAAGCCCTCCGGGGGCTTGGGCATGGACCACGGAGCGCGCGTCATGGACTCCACGCCGCCGGCGAGCACCACGTCCGCCTCGCCCAGCCGGATCATGCGGCCGGCCTGGATGATCGCCTCCAGGCCGCTGCCGCACAGCCGGTTCACCGTGGCGCCGGGGACGGACTGGGGCAGCCCCGCGAGCAGGGTGGCCATCCGCGCCACGTTCCGGTTGTCCTCGCCGGCCTGGTTGGCGCAGCCCAGATAGACCTCGTCCACGCGCTCGCCGGGGACGCCGGAGCGCCGAAGCAGGGCGGCGAGCGCGAGCGCGGCGAGATCATCCGGGCGCACGTCCTTGAGCGCGCCGCGGTGCTTGCCGATCGGGGTGCGGACGGCGTCGACGATGAAGGCTTCGGCCATGGGCGGCTCCTTAGGGGACGAGGACGACGTTTCCGAACTGCGCGCGGTCCGCGAGCAGGCGGTGGGCGAGGGCGGCCTGCTCCAGCGGCAGCACGCGGTCCAGCACCGGCCGCAGCCTGCCGGCCTCCACCTGTTCGAGCACGCGGAAGAGATCCGCCTTGCTGCCCATGGTGGAGCCGAGCAGGGAGATCCGCTTGTAGAAGAGGACGCGCAGGTCGAGCTTCACGGCGTGGCCGGAGGTGGCGCCGCAGGTCACCAGCCGGCCGCCGTAGGGCAGGCAGGCCACGCTCTTCTCGAAGGTCTCGCCGCCCACGTGCTCGAAGACCACCTCGACGCCGCGGCGGCGGGTGAGCCGCTTCACCTCCGCCAGGAAGTCCTGCCGCGCGTAGTTGATCAGGTGATCCGCGCCGAGCGCCTTGGCCTTCTCCAGCTTGGCGTCCGTGGAGGCGGTGGCGATCACCGTGGCGCCCAGGAGCTTGGCGATCTGCACGGCCGCGCTCCCCACGCCGGAGCCCGCGGCCTGCACCAGCACCGTCTCCCCGGGCTGCAGCTGCGCGCGGCGCACCAGCATGGTCCACGCGGTGAGGAAGGTGAGGGGCAGGCACGCCGCCTCTTCGAAGGAGAGGCGCGCGGGCTTGGGGACCAGGTTTCTTCGCGGCACGCAGAGGTACTCCGCGTAGCCGCCGGCCACGTGCTCGCCCACCACGCGGTACGACTTGCAGAGGTGATCTTCGCCGCGCAGGCAGCGCTCGCAGTGGCCGCAGGAGAGCCCTGGGCTCACCAGCACCTCCGCGCCGGGCAAAAGATCGGTCACCTCTTCGCCGCAGGCGTCCACCACGCCGCTGATGTCGCTGCCCAGCGTGTGCGGCAGCTCCAGCGAGAGCCCGCGCCAGCCCTTGCGGACCCAGAGATCGAGGTGGTTGAGCGCGGTGGCCTTCACCTTCACGCGGACGGACGAGGGGCCGGGCGTGGGGGTGGGCAGCTGACAGAGCTCGAGGACGCTCTCATCCCCGTGCCTGCGGAACACCACCGCCTTCATCGCCTTGCGCCTTTCGCCTCTTGGAAAACGTCCGGAGGGAGCGCTTTACACCCGGCTTGCGCTCGGCGCGAGCCGCTGGTGTATAAGCCCGCCCCCTGGCCGGACGTCCCCTTGGGAGCACCCTCCAAATGACCCGCACTCTTCGCACTGGCGCCGCGCTCGCGGCCCTCCTGATCGCCGCCTGTGGTCCCAGCCGCCCCACGCCCACGCCGGACGGCGGGAACACCACCGGGGATGGCGGGAGCACCACCGGGGATGGCGGGAGCACGACCGGCGACGGCGGCACCACGGCCGACGGTGGGAGCACGGGCGATGGCGGCCTCACCGATCCCAAGGTGGTGAAGATCGCCGCGGTGCGCTCGCAGATGTTCTACCAGCGCGTGATCATCGAGAACGTCGTCGTCCACACCATCGACGACAGCTTCACCGGCAACCCGCAGCCGGACGGCGGCGCGGCGCGCTGCACGGGCAAGTCCGGCTCCACCTTCTGGGTGGTGGATCCCCAGCAGCCGGTGGAGGGCATCCAGGTGGTCAAGGACTGCGAGGACCTGCCGACCACCTACGTGCCCGCGGTGGGCGACCTGGTGACGATCGAGGGCTACTACCAGACGCGCAGCCAGTTCGATAACCCGGACGGCCGCCGCCCGGTCATCCGCAACGAGTTCGCCAAGTTCCCCCGCTGCAACAACGCCCCCTGCCCGGGGAAGGTGATCGTCACCAAGAACGGCACCGCGGCGGTGCCCGCGCCCAACGTCTTCGACGGCGGGCAGGTCCCCACGGATGGCGGCCGCCCCACCTCGGCGATGGCGGGCACCCGGGTCTACGTGCCCGGGCCGGTCACCCTCACCAACCCGCGCCCGCAGGCCCTCAAGCGGATCTCCGCGGTGCAGGACGATGACCGCTACTTCGGCTTCGAGATCACGGGCGGGATCCTGGTCAGCAACTACAAGACGTTCGGCACCACGCGCGCCGGCGGCGCCGAGCGCTGCGACTGGAACGCCGAGGCGATCGACGGCGGCCAGGTCTCCTTCCCCGCGGGCGTGCTCGGCGTCTGGGACACGTACACCTTCGCCCCCTGCCAGGACGGCGGCGTGGATCAGGACTGCTTCAAGACCGCCAGCTCGGTGCCGGGGACCGGCTTCAACTCCACGTACATCGTCTACCCGCAGGGCTGCTTCGACTTCGTGGACGGCGGGATCGTCACGCGCTGATGGCGCGGGTCAACGTCCAGCAGGCCAACGGGATCGCCCAGCTCGAGCTCAACCGGCCCGAGGCCCGCAACGCGATCGATCTCGAGATGGTCCAGGAGCTCACCGCCGCGCTGGACGCGCTGGCGGTGAACGACGAGGTCCGCGCCGTGGTGCTCTGCGGCGCGGGCGGGAAGGCCTTCGCCGGCGGGGCGGACATCGCCCAGCTGCGCGAGCGCACCCACCGCGAGGCCTTCTTCGCGATCAACGCCACGCTCTTCCAGAAGGTGGAGGACTTTCCGCGCCCCACCGTGGCCGCGATTGACGGCTTCGCCCTGGGCGGCGGGCTGGAGCTGGCGCTGGCGTGCGATCTGCGCGTGGGCTCGAAGGCGGCGAAGGTGGGGCTGCCGGAGACCACGCTGGGGATCTACCCGGCGGCGGGCGGGACCTGGCGGCTGCCGCGGCTGGTGGGGTTGGGGCGCGCCAAGGAGCTGGTCTTCACCGGGCGGATCCTGGACGGCGAGGAGGCCTTCGCGATCGGCCTCTTCGAGCGGCTGGTGGAGCCGGGCGCGGCGCTGGCGGAGGCGCACGCGTTGGCCGCGTCCATCACCGCCAACTCGGCGCTGGCGGTGCAGGTGGCGAAGGTGGCCCTGAACGCCGCGGCGCGCGGAGGCGATCCCGCCGCGCTGGAGCGGCTGGGCCAGGGGCTCTTGTTCGACTCGCCGGACAAGCGCGCGCGGATGACCGCCTTCCTCGAGAAGCGGGCCAAGAAGTAGCGCCCCCTCGACTCCGCTCGGGGTGAGCGGCGCCGGCTCCCGTTCAGGCCGAGCGAAGTCGAGGCCGGTCGCTCAAATACCTACATCTGCGAAATGCAAAGTGGCGCTTGGGCGCCAGCTGCCGTTTGCTACGCCGCCAGGCGGGCCCCTTTGGCCCCGTTTGAGGGATCGCAGATGGCGGAGATCACGACCGTCGGCGTCGTTGGCGCCGGCACCATGGGACACGGGATCGCGCACGTGGCGGCGCTCGCCGGCTACCGCACCCACCTGTACGACGTCACGCGCGAGCTGGCGGAGAAGGGGCTCCGGAAGATCTCCGAGAACCTCCAGGCGGGCGTGGACAAGGGGAAGGTGAAGCCGGGCGACCGCGAGGCGGCGCTTGGACGGCTCACCGCGACCGACCAGCTCGAGGAGCTGGCGGGCTGCGGGCTGGTGATCGAAGCGGTGCCGGAGAAGCTCGCGCTCAAGCAGGAGCTCTTCAAGAAGCTCTCGGCGGTGTGCGCGCCGGAGGCCCTGCTCGCCACCAACACCAGCTCGCTGCCGGTGACGGAGATCGCCGCGGCGGTGGCCGTGCGGCCGGAGCGCGTGGTGGGGATGCACTTCTTCAACCCCGTGCACGTGATGAAGCTGCTGGAGATCGTCCGCGCCTACCAGACGTCCGACGCCACGGTGGCGGCGGCGCGGGCCGTAGGGGAGAAGCTGGGCAAGCAGCTGGTGGAGGTGAAGGATCACCCGGGCTTCGCCTCTTCACGGCTGGGGATCGCCCTGGGGATGGAGGCGATCCGGATGGTGGAGGAGGGCGTGGCCACGGCGGAGGACATCGACCGGGCCATGGAGCTGGGCTACGGCCACCCCATGGGCCCGCTGAAGCTCACGGACCTGGTGGGGCTGGACGTGCGGCTCTCCATCGCCGAGTACCTGCACGCCGAGCTGGGGAGCGAGACCTTCCGCCCGCCGCAGCTGCTCAAGAAGCTGGTGCGCGCCGGCAAGCTCGGAAAGAAGTCCGGCCAGGGTTTCTACCGGTACTAGCTGGGAGCGCAGAGCCATTCCCGAAGCCGCCCAGACCGCCGTCCCATTCGGCAAGTACCTGCTGCTTCGGCGGCTCGCCGTGGGCGGCATGGCGGAGCTCTTCCTGGCGGAGGACACCGAGGCGCGCCGCAAGGTGGTGATCAAGCGGATCCTCCCGTACCTGTCCGAGGAGGCCGAGTTCGTCCAGATGTTCCTGGACGAGGCGCGGATCGCCGCGCAGCTGCACCACGGCAACATCGTCCAGGTCCACGAGCTCGGGAACATGGCGGGCTCGATCTTCATCGTCATGGAGTACGTGAGCGGGGCGGACCTGCGGCGCGTGCTCCAGGAGGAGGCCAAGCAGAAGGGGCAGGTGCCGCTGGGCGTGGCGGCGTGGGTGGCGGCGCAGGTCTGCGCGGGGCTGCACCACGCGCACAACTCGCGCGGGGTGGACGGGCGGCTGATGGAGCTGGTCCACCGGGACGTCAGCCCGCAGAACGTGATGGTGGGCTTCGACGGCCGGGTGAAGCTGGTGGACTTCGGCATCGCCAAGGCCGGCGCGCTGATGGAGCGCAGCAAGCCCGGCATCATCAAGGGCAAGTTCCTCTACCTCTCGCCGGAGCAGGTGGCGCAGCAGCGGGTGGATCAGCGCGCGGATCTCTTCGCCATGGGGACGTTGATCTTCGAGGTCACCACCGGGAAGAGCCCGTTCTCGCGGAGCACCACCGAGGCGATCATCTACGCGATCAAGCAGGAGGAGCCGCCCTCGCTGGCCTCCCTGCGGCCGGGCTATCCGCCGGAGCTGGCGCGGATCGTCAACAAGTGCCTGGAGAAGGACCGCAACGACCGCTACCAGGACGCGGACGAGCTGCGCAGGGATCTGGAGACCTTCGTCCGGGTGGCCGCGCCCACCACGCAGCAGCAGGTGGCCACCTACCTCTGCCAGCTCTTCAACGAGCCCCTGGAGGAGCCGGACGAGCGGACCGTGGTCCACCTCCCGGGGGAGCCGCTCCCCGAGCTCTCCAGCGTGGGCCGCCCGGTGGGCGCCGAGGAGCCCGCCTCCACCGAGCCCTCCGTGGCCGCTGGCCGCGCTCCCCCGCCAGCGGCGTTGCTCCGGCCGCCTTCGGCAGGCACCCCCCGGCCGCCGTCGCAGCCGGGGACGCCGCGGATGACGGGGCACGGGACGCCGAGGCCGCCGTCGCAGCCCGGGGCGCCGCGGATGACGGGCCACGCGACGCCCAGGCCCCTTCCGCCGGCCCGCCGGCCCACGCGCGAGGACGTCTCGGCGGTGGACAGTCCCACGCTCACCACCAGCGGCGAGGCGCTCACGCAGGTCCCGCCCCAGGAGGACGTCCCTTCTCCGGCGCTGGCGGCGCCCCCCGAGCGCCGCCCGGCGGCCAAGGGCTACCGGGCCGCGGGCGAGCCGAGCGCCGGCTCCGCGGCCGCCGAGCCCTCCGAGACCGGCGAGGGCACCGCGCCCACTTCGGACCTGCGCCCCAACGCGCCGCTGCGCGAGCGCTACGGGGATGGCGCTTCTCCGGTGATGAGCGTGGGGCGGCCCAGCGCGCCCCACGACAGCGTCACCCCCGAGCCCCCCACCTTCCCGGCGCCGCCGTCCCGGCCTGAAGACGAGGAGGAGGGCGAGCTCTCCGCGCCCTCCGGCTCGCTGGCGCTGGCGCTCAGGGAGCGGCTCGCCCTGCTGCGGCAGAGCCGGTTCGCGCTGGCCATGCTGGTGCTGCTCACCACCCTGGCCGGGGCCACGGTGGCGTTCCTGCTCTGGCCGGAGCCGGCCGCGGCGCCTTCCGTGGAGCCGCTGGCGCGCCAGCCCCGGCTGGCCCCCGCCCAGCCCGCCGTGGCCCACCCTCAAGCGCCCACGCCGCTCCCGGAGCCCACCCCGCGGGGTGCCCCCGCGGGGGAGGAAGACCCGGCCCCGGTGCTGCCGGTGCGCGCGCCCGAGCCCGAGCCCGAGGCCCGGGCGATGGTGGTGTTCCGCGCGCCTCCCAAGACGGTGATCTCCCGGGGAGGTGAGCGCTTCACCCCCGGCAAGGCCTACCCGTTCTCCCCGGGCACCGTGCTGCTGCAGTACCGCTGCCCCGGCCGCCACGGCCCGGCCAACCTGCCGGTCCGCGTGGAGAAGCCCGGGAAAGATCCCCAGACCGTCACGCTGCGCTGCCGCTAGCCTGGCCGGCAGGTCGCCAAAGGTGGGAGCATTCGCTCCCGCGAGCGCTCGCAAGTGGTTGGAATTCGTTCGATTTACATCGGTCCGCGTCGACTTCTAGACTTCTGGCCCAAGGGTCATGAAGCGGCAGACACCAAAGCGCCTCGGTCGCACCCGCCAAGCGCCTCTGGCGCGGATGGGGCGGCTCCCCGTGGCCTCGCTCGAGCCGCAGAAGCTGCTCGGCGTGTGGCGGCGGGTGCTGGAGCGGCGGCTGCGCACGCGGCTGAAGAGCCGGGTGGCCATCCAGCTTCACGACAACACGCACACCATGCTCACGTTCCAGCGGCACCGCGGCTTCTGGCGGGTGCGGCTGCACCACATGTTCCTGGCGGCGCCGGATGACGTGGTGAGCGCGCTCGCCGAGTACATGCGGGGCGAGGACGCGGGCGCCTCGTCGGTGCTGGATCGCTTCATCGAGAAGAACCGCGCCTACATCCGCCGGGTGCCCATCCAGAAGCTGCGGGAGCGGATGCGGATCGTCGCCAGCGGCCGGCACCACGATCTCGGCTCCATCTTCCAGGCGCTCAACCGCCGCTACTTCCGCAACCGGATAGACGCGACCATCACCTACGGCCCGGCGCCCCACACCCGGCGGCCGCGCAAGAGCATCAAGATGGGCTCGTACTCGGCGGAGTCTCGGGTCATCCGCATCCACCCGGCGCTGGATCAGGGGCGGGTGCCCCGCTACTTCGTGGAGTGGATCGTCTTCCACGAGATGCTCCACCACATCTACCGCGCCCGCCGCCGCGACGGGCGCCGCTGCATCCACCCGCCGGAGTTCATGGCGCACGAGCGGCGCTTCCACGACTTCGAGCGCGCCCAGCGCTGGGAGAACCGGAACCTGGACCTGCTGCTCACGTCCCGGGTCTCACCGGTGGTGCCGGCGGACGCGGGCTAGGGAAGGATCAACCCGCCCGGGCTGCGCCGCTCGGCGGGCGGCGCGCCCTGCTCCGCCAGCGGCGCCGAGGTCCCCGGCGCGGGCAGCCCGCCCTCCGCCGCCTGCGCGCGCTGGGAGAGCAGCAGGACCTTCTCGTAGAGGAACTCGGCGAAGCGCGAGAACGGCTCGCGGTGCCCGTGGAAGAGCCGCCGGGCCTCGGCGCGGGCGAGCTGCGCCGGGCGCTCGCGGCCGGTCCGCTCGAAGTACTGCGCCATGGCCCAGAGGCGGCGGGCATAGAGGCGGCTGACCCGCTCGTCGAAGTAGGCGCGGGCGGCGCCGTGGAAGGCCGCCAGCACCTGCTCGTTCTTCTGCGCGTCCGACAGCTGCAGCGGGCTGTGGACCACCTCGTCCGCCTTCTGCGCCACCCGCCGCAGCTCATCTTCGGTGGGCAGCCAGGGGAGCAGCTCCGGCTCGTTGTGGAGGAAGTGGCCTTCGCGGGAGATCCGCTCATCGTCCGGCTCGGGGGCGGGCAGGGGCGGCGGGGCGGAGGCGCTGGGGGAGATCCCCAGGAGGCGCAGCGCCTCCTCCGCCTGCTGCGGAAAGGGCGTCTTCGAGGCGAGGTTGGCGGCCGCGGCGTCCGCGAGCAGCGCCAGGGCCTCCTCGCGGGGGACCTCCACCGCGCCGGCGGCGCCGCGGCGGATCTCGGCCAGCTGCTTGCGGTAGACGGAGCGCGGGATCTGCTGAGCGCCCAGCTGCAGCAGCCCCTGCTCGTCGGAGACCACCGCCTGGAACATCTCCAGGCCGCCGCGCGCGGCGCGGGTGACCAGCACCGCCCGCTCGCCGGTGCCGGTGATGGGGGAGACCAGGCCCGGCTGCTCCTCCGGGGGCGCGGCCGGGGCTGCGGCCGGCTTGGGCGCCGGCTTGGGCTGGGGCACCTCCACGCCCAGGGAGCGCAGCTGGTAGAGCGCCTTCTTGGCGGCCTTGGCCACGGCCTTGCGCGGCGAGTCGAGCAGGCCGGCGGGGAGCGCGGGGCTGCGCGCGCGGACGGCGGCCTCGAGCACGGTGAGGGCGAGCGCCTCGGGGAGGGCCTCCACGGCGGCGGGCGCCGCGTTCGCGGGGTCCTGGGCGAGCGCGCGGGCCTGCTGCTGGGCGGCTTCGTCGTGAGGTGCGTTCGTCATGGAGGCGGCTTCTAACATTCAACGGTGTAGAGTCCGTGGCGAATGGCGTTCTCGGCGCTCTGCGTGGGCCAGGCGACAGTGGAGCTGGTAGGCGCGATGCCGGTCTTTCCGGTGCACGCCGGGCAGCGGCAGGAGCTCTCCGCCTTCGCGCTCCAGGGCGGGGGCGCCGCGGCCACGGCGGCGGTGACGCTCGCCAAGCTGGGGGTGAAGACGGCCTTCGGCGGGGTGCTCCCGGATGATTTTCTGGGGGACTTCGCGGCGGCCGGGCTGGCGGACGCGGGGGTGGAGCTGGCTTTGCTCAAGCGGCAGGAGGGCGGCGTCACCCCGGTCTCGTTCAGCGCGGTGGACGAGCAGCGGCGGCGGCGGACGGTCTTCTTCACGCGCGGCGCCTGCGATGAGCTGCTCCCGGGGGAGATCCGCCCGGCCGCGCTGGATGGGGTGGGGCTGCTCCTGGTGGATGGCAGCTCGCCCGAGGCGCAGCTGATCCTGGTGGAGGCCGCGCGCAGCCGCGGGGTGAAGACGCTGCTCTCCGCGCACATGCTCAGCCCGGGGATGGCGCAGCTCGCCGCGGTGTGTGACGCGGTGATCGCCAGCGAGCGCTTCGCCCGGGAGCTGGCGCCGCTGGTGGCCCGGAGCCTGGATGAGCTGCTCGCGCTCGGGCCGCAGGCGGCGGTGGTGACGCTGGCGGACGATGGAGCGGTGGGGAAGGAGCGGGGGAGGGATCCTGCGAAGGTGGAGGCGCTGTCCGTGCAGGCGCTGGATTCGACCGGCGCGGGGGATGTCTACCGCGGGGCGTTCGCGTACGCGTGGCTGGCAGGGCTGCCGTTCAAGGAGCGGATGAGGTTCGCCTCCGCGGCGGCGGGGCTGAAGTGCAGGAGCTATGGGGCGAGGGAGGGGATCCCTTCGCTGGCGGCGGTGGAGGAGGCGTTGGCCGAGGGGTGAGAACTCGCACCCCCGTCACCCGTGGCACGCAAACCCGTCACCCGTCACCCGTCACCCGTCACCCGTGAGCCGTACCCGTACCCGTACCCGTGACCGAACGCGAACCCGCACCCGAACCCGACCGAGGCCAAGCCACAATTCGTCGCTGAGCCCGCTCGTGGCAAAAACCGGGTTCGGGTTCGCGTGCGGGTTCGGTCACGGGTACGGGTACGGGTACGGCTCACGGGGCCACGGGTGACGGTCCCACGGGTGACGGGCCACGTCTCACGCGTCACGGTTTCCGCGCTACCGCCGCCGCACCAGCCAGAAGCTCCCAGCTCGCCCCACGGTCTCCAGCTCCCCCTGCAGCAGCGAGCCGAACACGCGCGGCGGCTCCACGCCCCGGAGCAGGAAGTGATCGTACGCGCGGCCCATGGCCTCGTAGTTGAACTGATCCGGCCGCCACTCGGACGGGAACGTGGGCGGCGGCGCGCCGCGGTACTTCAGCGGCGAGTGCGGCGTCAGCGCGAAGCTGAAATTCGTGAGCCCTCCCGCCTCGCGCGCCACCACCGTGGCGGCGTGCAGGTACACGGGGTGACCCACCACCTGCGAGCCGGGATCGAAGATCAAGCCCATCACCCGCGCCTTCGGCGCGGCGGCCGCGGAGATCTGCGCCAGCCCGCGCGCCTCCACGCCGAACGCCGTGAAGCCTCTGGCAAGGCACACGCCCGCCAGGGCGGCGCACGCGGCCGCCGCCCACGCCAGCGGAACCCTCGCGCGCTCGGGGGCCCGCGGCAGGCAGCAGAGCACCAGCGGCGCCGCCAGATGCGCGAAGCGCGTGTTCAGGTAGTACATGTACCCGCGGATATCGAACGGCAGCGCGAGGAACAGCACCAGCGCCAGCGCCGCCAGCGCCAGCATCCGGTAGCGCTCCGCCGGCCCCTCCTCCGAGCGCGCGTCGAACGCCTCGCGCCAGGCCGCCACGGTGCCCAGCGCGAGCAACAGCCACATCTGCCAGGACGGCTGCTGCCGGGAGAGCCCGAGCAGCGCCCTCCCTCCGCTGAAGAGCAACGCCAGGGCGAACGCGGCGTGCACCGCGCGGCACCTGGCGAACGTCTCCTTCGCCCCTGCCAGCGCCGCCACCAGCCCGGCCAGCCCCACGGCGGCCACCGCGAAGAGCGCGTACCGGTCCGTCCCGTCCCGCAGCATGTTGGCGAGCACCGGCACCAGCTCCGCCCAGTTCTGCTCGAACCCCTTGTACGAGAGGTTCTCCGCGGAGAGCAGCGGCCCCCACGCCTTCCACGGGGCCCCGTACTCCACCTGCGCGGGCTCGCCGAGCCGGATCCCCACCCACACCACGAACAGCGCCACGCCCGGCGCCACGCCCGCCAGCGCCGCCACCCGCGCCTTCAGCTTCACCGCCAGCGGCGGCCGCGCCGCGTCCTCCGGCGCCCGGGTCAGCGCCAACAAGAGCGGCAGCGCCACGCCCAGATAGGCGAACGCCTGGACGTGGAAGAGCAGCACCGCCACCAGGCTCGCCGCGAGCCCGCCCGCCCACCGCCACCGGCGGGGCGCGTCCGTCACCGCGCGCACGAACAGGCCGCACGTCAGGAACGTCAGCGGCAGCGCCGAGCAGTAGTTGATGAAGCCCCACGCCAGGCTGTCCCCGTACGCGAACGGCACGCACAGCAGCGCCGGCCAGGTGGGGCGCCGCAGCCCGGAGAGCAGGAACGCCAGCGACAGCGGCAGCCCGGCGACGTAGGCCGTGAGGAAGAGCTTGTTGGCCACCCCCAGCGGCACCACCCAGTGCAGCAGGCTGACCGCGTAGTAGTAGCCGAGGTAGGGGGTGAGCTGGCCGCGGAGGGCGAATACCTCGGGGTAGAGCGTCGTCGGATCCGAAATCCGGTGCAGCACGGAGATCAGGTGTAGGTGCTGCGGCAAGTCGACGAACGGGAGCAGCTCCGTGGCCCACAGCGGTAACACGCCGAAACTCAGGGCCAGAGCGAAGAGGCCGCGTCGGGTGGAGGGGCTCACAGGGGCGCGGGACTGTACGCGCGGTCGGGTGGCTTGCAAATCCTGTAGCGCCTGCGATAGATGGCGCCCATTTCAGCACAGTCGTTCTTGGGAGGCCGTCGTGACCCACACCCCTGCAAAGCTCGCCTTCGCTGTCCTGGCCGGCGCGTTCCTGCTGGTCACCTCCCCCGCGCTGGCCGGCGCGCCGCAGCGCGCCAAGGCGCCTGCAGCGCAGCCCAAGGCGAAGGCCAAGGCCACGACCCAGACCGCGCAGCCCACCAGCGTCCTCGAGTCGCTGGATGACGCCATGGCCGCCAAGTGCTCCTGCGGCAGCCAGGCGGACTGCACCTGCAAGAAGGGGGAGTGCGAGTGCAAGAAGTGCGGCGGGCACCGCCGCGTGCAGATGATCGAATCCCTCAAGGGTGAGCCCAGCCCCCTGAAGCTCCCGCAGAACGCGCGCAACGACGCCTCGGCCGGCGTCTTCATCTAGCGCCGTCTGACGCTCACGGCCCCTTGGGCCGCTCGGCCTTCACCAGCAGGAACGGCGGGAGGAGCATCCGCTCGAAGCCGACGAAGCCAGCCGCGGCGAGCGCGCTGCGCAGCTCGTCCTCTCCGCGCGGGTGGAGCCCTGCCTTCCGGTGCACCGCGGCGGCAGGGAAGGGCGGCGGCAGGTAGGAGGTGGCCACGTAGCGCCCACCGGGCCGCAGCGCGCGCCCCACCTCCAGCAACAGCCGCTGCAGGTCGCTGATCAAGTGCAGCGAGCCGGTCTGCAGCACCGCCCCCAGCGATTGATCCAGGAACGGCAGGTAGGGCGCCTCCCCTCGCAGGAAGTCCACCAGCGTGCCGGCCTCGCGGACCTGCGCCACCGCCTCTTCCAGCATGGGCTTGGAGACGTCCATCCCCACCAGCGGGGGGAGCTCTGGATCGCGGGCCAGGCGCCGGGCAAACAGGCCGGTCCCGGTCCCCAGATCCAGCACCGGCCCGGTGGGGCGGCCCAGCAGGGACTTGTAGAGCAGGAACTCGCTGTCCCGGTCGAAGCGGCGCCGGGACACCAGCAGCTGCATCGCTGGCCGGATGTAGCGCTCGTAGGAGCGCGCCACGAGGGGCAGCTCGAGCCCGCGCTGCGCCGGCGAGCCGGGGGCGTGCTCGCCCACCAGATCCACCACGCCTTCGCCCACCGGGTAGCTGGCCTGGCACTCCGGGCAGCGCACCGGGCCGAAGATCACCTCGGCGGTGTCCGTCTCCGGGAGCAGGCCGCCGCGGCGGCAGCGCGGGCAACGCAGGATGTTGAGGATCGCGCGGCGCATGGCCGGGCTCTACGGCTGCTGCGAGACCAGGACGGGCCAGCCGCGCGCCATGGCCTCGCGGAAGAACTCGGCGAGCTGGTGGCGGCAGGTGTTGACGGCCCCCATGAAGGGGTCCACCAGGGACTCCTCACCCTCCGAGCGCTCCGGCAAGAGGTCCAGGGTGCGGCTGCAGCGCTCGCACCGGATGGAGACGGTGCGCACCAGCGCCACCGGCACCGCGTAGCGGGTGCCGCACTCGCAGCGCCACACCAGCGCGCGCTCCCCCACGTTCTGCCGCGCCAGGTTCTCCAGCTGATCCGCCATCCGCAGGAGGGCGGGGAGATCGTTGGGCGGCTGGGCGTAGATGGCCGAGGCGCTCCAGCCCTCCGCGGGGGCGCCGTGCGGCGCGGGCTTGTCGTTGGCGAGCAGCGACCGCAGGCGGTCCCGGGCGCGGACGTCCCGGAACTCCGCCCCGGCCAGGGCGCGCTCGATGGCCTCGGGGACCTCCGGGACCTGCGGCTCGAGCAGTTGCTCGGTGGGCAGGAGGCCGGGGAAGTCCGTCACACGGTGGGCGGGCAAGGCGAAGAAACGAATGGCCACCTGCACTGCATGTCAGCGCCTGCCGCTTTCCGCAAGGGCTTTCCCCAAAGTCGCCCCTCGCGTGGTGCGTCAGCCGCGGAACGTCCCGTTTCGCCTCAGCTCCACTCGAGCATGCGCTGGAGCGGCGCCAGCGCCGCCTGCTGGAGGACCGGGTTCATCACCAGCTCCGGCCGCCCGTCCCGCATGCAGAGGTAGAGCTTCTCCATCGTGTTGAGCTTCATGTGCGGGCACTCGTTGCACGCGCACCCATTGTCCGGGGGCGCCGGGATGAACGTCTTGTGCGGCGCCCGCTTCTGCATCTGGTGGATGATCCCCGCCTCGGTCACCACGATGAACGCCTTCTTCGGGCTGGCGAGCACGTAGTCGAGGATCCCCTTGGTGGAGCCGATGAAGTCCGCGTGGGCGAGCACGCTCTGCTCGCACTCCGGGTGGGCCACCACGTCCGCGTCCGGGTGCTCCACCTTGAGCCCCACCAGGCGCTTCTCGCTGAAGATCTCGTGGACCATGCAGCTGCCCGGCCAGAGGACCATGTCCCGGCCGGTCTGCTTCATCACGTAGCGGCCGAGGTGCTGATCCGGCGCGAAGAGGATCTTCCGGTCCGCCGGCACCTTGCGGACGATCTTCTCCGCGTTGGACGAGGTGCAGATGACGTCGCTCATCGCCTTCACCGCGGCGGAGCAGTTCACGTAGCTGACCACGAAGCTGTCCGGGTGCTTGTCCTTGAACGCCTTGAACGCCGCCGGCGGGCAGCGGTCCGAGAGCGAGCAGCCCGCGGCGAGATCCGGCAGCAGCACCTTCTTGGTGGGGTTGAGGATCTTCGCGGTCTCCGCCATGAAGTGGACCCCGCAGAAGACGATCACGTCCGCCTTCGTCCCCGCCGCCTGCTGCGCGAGCGCCAGCGAGTCCCCCACGAAGTCCGCCACGTCCTGGATTTCGCTCTCCTGGTAGTAGTGGGCGAGGATCACCGCGTTGAGCGACTTCTTGAGGCGCTGGATCTCCTGCTCGTGGTCGACCGCCATGGGCACTCTCCTGACGAACTGTCCGATGATCTAACTGTCGTCTACCTCGGAATCCAGCCGCGGGTCGTCGGTTGGACACACCGTCCCCAGGACGAGGCGCGCGGTGGCCGGCCACGCCAAGATGACTCTCGTCACGCGCGAACGGTCTGCGAGAAAGGGTGTTGGTATGAGCTTCGAGAAGGCGATGGCGATCATCCTGGCGGCGGGCGAAGGCAAGCGGATGGGGCTGCCCAAGGCGCTGCTCGAGTACGAGAAGAACAAGAGCTTCGTGGGCCACCTCGCGTCCGTCTTCGCGAAGGCGGGCTGCGCGCCGCTGATCGTGACCGGGAAACATACCGAGGAGATCCGCGCCCACCACCCCGAGCTCGCCCTGGTCCAGAACGTGGCCTGGGAGGAGGGGCAGTTCTCGTCCGCCAAGGCGGGGATGCGCGCCGCGCTCGAGGAGGGCGCGGAGCTGGTGGTGCTGCACCCGGTGGACATGCCCACGGTGCGCGCCTCCACCGTGAGCGCGCTGATGGCCAAGCTCAACGGCTCGGAGGCCGCCGTCCCCGAGTTCGAGGGTGCCACCGGCCACCCGTTGCTGCTCACCCGCGAGGCGATGGAGAAGGTGCTGGAGATGTCGGACGTGCCGCACCTGGAGGCCGCGCTGCAGCGGCTCTCGCTCAAGAAGATCCCCACCAAGGACCCGGGGGTGATGGTGAACCTCAACACCCCGGACATCTACGAGCGGATCCTCGGGGTCCCGCCGCACCTGGCCCCGCCGAAGAAGAAGCGGGGCCGCACCGCGGCGGCGGAGACCGCCTGAGCGCCTCGCGCTAGGCGGCGGTGCGCTCGGGCTCGAAGTGGATCGGCTTGTACCAGCGCGCCACCAGCGTGAAGAGCACCGCCGCCACCAGCATCAGCACGAAGAAGAAGCCGTAGAAGAGCTTCCAGTCGATCGGGTCTCCCACGATGGAGGCGAAGCCCTTCGCCACCACCGCGGTGAGCACGCTGCCCAGCGAGATGCACAGGAACCAGATGCCCATGATCACGCTCTTCATGGACGGCGGCGCCTGGGTGTAGGCGAACTCCAGGCCGGTGACCGAGATCAGTACCTCGGCGAGGCTCAGGAAGAAGTACTGGAAGACCTGCCAGAGCGCATGCGGGTTGCTGCCGCGGTCCACGAAGATCTGCAGCACCAGCGCCGCCACGAACGCCAGCGAGGCGATGTACATCCCCAGGGTCATCTTCTTGAGCGCGGAGATCTCCCGCCCCGCGTTCGCCGCCCGCTTGTAGATCAGGTTCATCACCGGGATCAGCGAGAGCACGAAGATCGAGTTGAGCAGCGACACCTGCCCCGCGCTCATGTTCCAGCCGAAGATCTCCCGGTTCATCCGGTCCGCCTGGATCACCCAGCTCGAGCCGTACTGGAAGAAGAGCGCCCAGAAGACCGAGACGAAGAGGAAGACGAAGGCGATCTGCAGCGTGGCCTTCACGCCGTTGACGGCGACCTGAGGCAGAGGCGGCGAGGACGCGTCCAGGCGGGACTGCCCGGGCTTGGGCTTGGCCTCGGTGATCGCGTGCAGGACCACGTCGAAGAAGCCGTCCTTCACGGGCCCGGTGGGCGGCAGCTTGCGGTAGTGCTTGCGGCCGAGCACGTAGATGATCAGCGCCACCGCCATGGCGATGCCGGGGAGCGCGAACGCGAGCGAAGGCCCCTTGCGCTCGAAGACCTCCGGGACGAGCAGGATCCCGAAGCTGCTGCCCACGTTGATGGAGAAGTAGAACCAGCCGTAGGCCCGCTCGATCATGTGCTGCTGATCCGGCCGGAACTGATCTCCCATGAACGCCGAGACGCAGGGCTTGATCCCTCCGGCGCCCAGGGCGATCAGCAGGCAGCCCACGTAGAGCCCGGTCACGCTCTCCCAGGCCGCGAGCACGCCGTGCCCGAGCACGTAGCCGAAGGAGACCCAGAGGATGGTGCGGTAGCGGCCGATGAAGCGGTCCGACAGGAACCCGCCGAACAGCGGCGCCAGGTACACCATGGCGTTGAAGATGGAGAAGCGCGCCACCGCCTGCGCATCCGTGAAGTGCAGGTTGCGCGTCATGTGCAGCGTGAGGATGGCGGTCAGCCCGTAGAAGCTGAAGCGCTCCGCACCCTCGGTGCCGATCACGTAGAAGGCCTGCGGCGGGTAGCGCTCCGGCTTGGTGCCGGCGGGCGCGGCAGAGGCGGCGGCCGGCGGGTTCGACTTGGCTGCGAGGTTGGCGCTCATGGGGGGCGGGACTGCACAACGCCCTCACCGGGAGTGTCAAGCGGCGCTGCCTGACCGTTAGAAAACGACCGTGGCGGAGAAGCCGGGGGTGCCCTTGGGGCCGCCCGGGGAGAGCGACACCTCCACGGGCGGTGCGCGGGTGGCGTCCAGCGGCCGGCTGAGCAGCGTGGCGCCGCAAAGCCCGCCCACGGTGCCCGCCAGCACCAACCCCAGGCGGACCTCGTTGCTCGCCCCGGCCAGCGCGGACACGGAGATCCCGGCCAGCATCCCCAGCACGCCGCCCAGGTCGATCACGAACATCCGCCCCCGGGAGACCGGGTAGTAGCGCGAGATCATCGCCATCCCCACCAGCCCCACGTTCCCCGCCAACCCCATCGCCAACAGGGGGATCTGCGGGGTGGTGCCGCGGTAGAGCGAGAAGACCGTCCAGGCGGAGAGCGCCACGGTCCAGATCGCCCCGGAGTTGGCCATGGCCACCTGGCCCGCGGTGGGCTGCACCAGGTAGCCGATCAGCGCGCCCGTGGCCGTCCCGAGCAGCCCGCCCGCCCCGGCCGCGAGCGCCACGTCGCTGCCGGACCCGGAGAAGAACGCGCCTCCCAGGACCAGCCCGTCCCCCAGGCCCCAGAGGGTGCCCGCGTTGATCGCGCCGGCGACCCCCGGACGGATCCCTCCCGAGCTGGCCAGCATGCTGCCCCCCATCCCCGCCACGCTGCCGAAGGTGAGCGACAGCAGCGTGGTCTCGGCGGAGTTGCAGATCCGCGCACCGGCGCAAAAAATCCCCGCCAAGACGGTGCCATGCAGCGTCTGGCCCACGATCAGCTCCACGCGCCCGGCGGTGGTCGGCTCCTCTCCCTGTTCAACCCACTCCTCGGGCGAGAGCTCCCGCTTCCCCGTGAGGATCGCTCGCGGGGGCGGCTCGGGGATGGGCGGGGGTGGCGGAGGCTGCGCGAAGGCTTGATCTTCGAGCTGACGCGCCCTCGCCTCGGCGTCCGGGAAGCGGTCCGGACAGGCCCGCGCCGCGGCGCGCAGCCGCGAGGCGGCCTCCAGCGCCTTGCCTTCCCCCTCCAGCGAGGCCGCCCACGCCGCGTCCTCGTCACAGCCCTCCGCCGCACGCGCCGCGGTGGGGACGGCGAGCAGGAGCAGGACGAGGATGGCGGTGGGCTTCATCGGCGGTGGCCCCTCTTGAGCGTCACCGGCCCCGGCGGCCGCTTCAGACGGCCTTATACCCCGCTCAGGCGGTGCGCGGCGTCCTGGCGGCCACCGGCACCGCGGGCGGCGGGGCGGTGGGGGCCTCGCCGGCCTTGCGGAAGAAGTCCGTCTCCTTGTAGCCGCGGGCGATCACCGCGAAGCCGATGGCCGCGAGCAAAAGCAGCCCGGCGAAGAAGAGGTAGAGCGCCACGCCTTCGAAGATGGCGAGCTTGGCCACCAGCGCCACGATCAGGTTCCCGAGCGTCACCGTGAGGCACCAGAGCGCCATGATCGTGCCCTTCATGGTGGCGGGCGCCTGCGAGTAGGCGAACTCCAGCCCCGTGGCGGAGACGAGCACCTCGCCCAGCGTGAGCACCAGCACCGGGACCGCCTGCCAGAGCAGGGAGAGCTGGGTGCCGCCGTCGAGGATCGCCTGCAGCCCGGCCACCACCACGAAGGAGACGCAGGTGATGAACATGCCGATCGTCATCCGGCGCAGGGGCGTGAGCTTGAGCCCCAGCCGCGCCGCGAGCGGGAAGAGCACGAACTCGGTGAAGGGGATGAGCAGCATCACGAAGGCGGGGTTGAGCGCCATCACCTGGGAGGGCGCCAGGGTCCAGGGGCCCAGCTGCAGGTCCATGCGCTGCGCCTGGATGATCCACGTGGAGCCCTTCTGATCGAAGAGCGCCCAGAAGAGCGGGATGGGGGCGAACACCAGCATCACCCGGAACACCGCCTTGGCCCCCTCCACTGCTTCGGGCGGGTGCAGCGCCTTGGCCTTGTCCAGCCAATGGCCGCCCTTGGGCCCCTTGGCGCGCAGCGCGTCCAGCACCACCGGCAGGAACCCGTGCGGGTCCTTCCCCGCGGGCGGGACGTTCACGTACTGGTTGCGGCCGAGCCAGAAGATGAACGTGGCCAGCAGCATCAGCCCGCCCGGAATGCCGAAGGCCACCGGCGGGCCGTACTTCTTGAGCGTCCAGGGGATGAGCAGCGAGGCGAAGAAGGAGCCAAAGTTGATGCTCCAATAGAAGAGGCTGAAGACGCGCTTCACCAGCTGCTTGTTGGACTCGTCGAACTGGTCGCCCACCTGCGCGGAGACGCACGGCTTGATCCCGCCCGAGCCGAGCGCGATCAACCCCAGCCCCGCGTAGAAGCCGTACTTGTTGTGATCGAACGCGGCGAGCAGCCCGTGCCCCACGCAGTACAGCAGCGAGAGGGACATGATCGTCCGGTACTTCCCCAGCAGCCGATCCGAGATCAGCCCCCCGAGCAGGGGGAACCAGTAAACCGCCGCCACGAAGACGTGGTACGCGGCGGCCGCGGCGCCGTCCCGGGCCGCCTTCTCCGGGTACTCGCTCAGCAGCAGGTAGTTGGCGAGGAAGAAGGTGAGGATGTTCTTCATCCCGTAGAAGCTGAAGCGCTCCGCCGCCTCGTTGCCGATGATGAACTTGATCTGCGGTGGGAAGCGGTTCTGCGCGGTCGCCTGGGCCATCCGGATCCCTCGGTGGGGTGAAAAGACCCACGCATCGGAACCGATCTCCGGGCGCCGAGACAACCGATCTGACCGGAAAATCGACGGAACTGCCCGCCTGGCCGGCGCGTTAGAGGGCTTTCGAATGCTCCGCGCAGCCCTGATTCTAGGCGTCTGGCTCGCCGGCGGCGCCGCGCGCGCGGACCCGTTCTCGGACTATCTGGCGCCGCCGCTGCCGGCGGACGGCTTTGACGCCCCGGGGGAGGCGCGGGCCGGCGCGCCGGTGCGCGCGCTCGCGGCGGGCACGGTGAAGGAGGGGAGCGCCGCGGAGCTGGTGCTCGAGCACGCCTTCTACGAGAACGCCGAGCTTCGCCGGGCGCGCTCGCGGTACCGCTGGGTCACGCGGCCGAGCGTGAAGCCGGGCCAACAGGTCGCGCGAGGCGCCGTGCTGGGAACGCACGGCCCCTGCGCCGCCGCACCGGAGCTGGAGGGGCTGCGCCATGGCGCCCGGCTCCCGGCCAGCCTGCCGCTGCCCGCGCAGGAGCCGCAGCTGCTGCTCATCCATCCGGCCTCCCGCCAGCTGCGCCTCTACGCGCGCGGCAAGGAGGTGAAGCGCTACGAGGTCGGCTTCGGCCAGGCGGACGGCCCGAAGCGGGAGCGCGGAGATCTCAGGACGCCCTCCGGGATGTACTTCCTGCTGGAGAAGAGCCGGGGCCCCTTCGCCGGGCCCGCCGCCGCGTTCTACGGCGGCTACTGGGCGCGGCTGAACTACCCCAACGCGTTCGACGCGGAGCGCGGCCTGAAGGCCGGGCTGATCCGGGCCGAGGAGGCCGCGGCCATCTCCGCCGCCTGGCGCGCTCGCAAGCCCACCAATGAGAAGACCCGGCTGGGCGGAGGGATCGGCCTGCATGGCTGGGCCGGAGAGTGGCGGCTCTCGGAGACGGAAGGGCGGATGAGCTGGGGATGCGTGGTGTTCCACACCGCGGACCTCGCCGAGCTCTACCCGGTGCTCCAGCCCGGCGCGATGGTGGTGATCCTCCCCTGAGCAGCGCGCCTCACTTGCGGTTCATCCACATCCACGCGAGCAGGGCGAGCGGCCAACCCACCACCCAGAAGCGGTCCTTCCACTTCTGGAGCTTCTCCTGGCGCGGAGACAGGCTGGGCACCAGCGGGTGCTGGGAATGCTTCTGGGTGAGCGCGAAGACCGCTTGCTGGAGCGCCTTCTGCGTCTCCTCAGAGCTGGCCGTTGCCTTCAGCGCCCTCGAGAGCTCCTCCTGCGCGTACGCCTCGCTCGCGCGCAGGCGCTCCTGCTCCTCGCGGAGCCGGCCCAGCTCTTCCCGGGCCTCGCTCAGCTGCGCCTGGGTGTGCTCCAGCTTGGCGCGCAGCGCGCGTTGGTCGTCCATCGGTTCGCTCACGGACGGCGACCATGCCAGCGAGGCGGCCGAGCCACCAGGAGCTGGGGCCTTCATGGGGTTATCCCCGGGCCCCGTGCCGGGTGTGACGCCGGGCGGCTACCGCAGCGCGAGCGCCTGAGCTGGGCGCGAGCGCGGGCGCCCCTCGACTTCGCTCGGGGTGAACGGAAGTGCCCGTCAGCTCCGCATCACCCCGCGGCCCGGCTCTCGCTCACCCGGCGGCCCACGCGGGCGCGGCGGTGCTTCTCCAGCACGTGCTTCAAGTACCGGCCGGTGTGGCTCTCCGGGGACTCCGCTACGTCCTCGGGCGTGCCGGTGGCCAGGAGCCGCCCGCCGCCGTCGCCGCCTTCGGGGCCCAGATCCAGCACCCAGTCCGCGCTCTTGATCACGTCCAGGTTGTGCTCGATCACCAGGACGGTGTTCCCCGCCTCGGTGAGCCGGTTGAGCACCTTGAGCAGCTTGCGGATGTCCTCGAAGTGCAGGCCGGTGGTGGGCTCGTCCAGGATGTAGAGCGTGCGGCCGGTGGCGACCTTGCACAGCTCGCGTGAGAGCTTGATCCGCTGCGCCTCGCCGCCGGAGAGGGTGGGCGAGCTCTGCCCCAGCCGGATGTACCCGAGCCCCACGTCCTCCAGGGTGTCCAGCGTCCGCAGGATCTCCCGGTGCACCGCGAAGTGCTCGCGCGCCTCGCGCACGCTCATCTCCAGGACCTCGGCGATGTTCTTGCCCTTGTAGCGGACGCGCAGGGTGGCGTCGTTGAAGCGCTTGCCGCCGCAGACCTCGCAGGGGACGTAGACATCCGCCAGGAAGTGCATCTCCACCAGCTTGACGCCGTCCCCCTCGCAGGCCTCGCAGCGGCCGCCCTTCACGTTGAAGGAGAAGCGGCCCGGGGTGTAGCCGAACGCGCGGGCCTCCGGCGTGAGCGCGAAGACCTCGCGGATCGCGTCGAACACCTTGGTGTACGTGGCCGGGTTGCTGCGCGGCGTGCGGCCGATGGGGCGCTGGTCGATGTCCACCACCTTGTCCAGGTGGTCGATCCCCTTCACCGCGTGGTGGCGGCCGGGCACCTCGCGCGTCTTGTAGAGCTCGCGCGAGAGCACCGGGTAGAGGATCTCGTTGATCAGCGTGGACTTCCCCGCGCCGGAGACGCCGGTCACCGCCACGAAGACGCCGAGCGGGATCTCCACGTCCAGGTTCTTGAGGTTGTTCTCCTTCGCCCCCTGGATCACGATCTTTGCCTTGCCCGGCGGCCGGCGCGTCTTCGGGACCTCAATCTCCTCGCGGCCGGAGAGGTAGGCGCCGGTCACGCTCTTGGCGTCCGCCATCACCTGCGCCGGCGTGCCCTGGGAGACGATCTCGCCGCCGAGCTCGCCCGCGCCCGGGCCGAAGTCGACGATCCAGTCCGCCTCCTCCATGGTCTCTTCGTCGTGCTCCACGACGATCACCGAGTTGCCGAGATCCCGCAGCCGCTTCAGCGTGGCGAGCAGCTTCCCGTTGTCCCGCTGGTGCAGGCCGATGGAGGGCTCGTCCAGGATGTAGATGACCCCGGTGAGCTCCGAGCCCATCTGCGAGGCGAGCCGGATCCGCTGGCTCTCGCCGCCGGAGAGCGTGCTCGCGGTGCGGTCCAGCGTCAGGTACGAGAGCCCCACGTCCACCAGGAAGCCGAGCCGGCTGCGGATCTCCTTGAGCAGCTCGGTGGCGATCTTCGTCTCGTTCGCCGTCAGCGGCATCTTCCCGAGGAAGCTCGCGGTCTCGGCGATGGTGAGCCGGGAGAGATCCACCAGCGTCTTCCCGTGCACCTTCACCGCGCGGGACTCGGGCTTGAGCCGCTCGCCGCCGCAGGTGGGGCAGGGCTTATCCGAGAAGAACTTCATGTAGTACTTCCGCATGCTCTCGGACTGGGTGGTCTTGAAGCTGCGCATCAGCTTGTTGACCAACCCCTCCCATTCCATGCGCCAGCGGCCGCCCTCGCCCCACTTGAGCGTGAACTCCTTGCCGGACGAGCCGTTCATCAGCACGTCCTTCTCCCGCTGGGAGAGCTGGTGGTACGGCGTGTCCAGGTCGATCTTGAAGGCCTTGGAGAGCTGATCCACGAAGTCCGCGGTCCAGCCTTCGCCGCGGTGCATGCCGCTCGCCCAGGGCTCGATCGCGCCCTCTCGAATGGTGCGGGTCTGGTCCGGGACGATCAGGTCCGGGTCCATCTCCGGCTTGGTCCCCAGGCCGTTGCAGTCCGTGCACATGCCCAGCGGGTTGTTGAACGAGAACGAAGCCGGCGTGAGCTCGCCGAAGGAGAGGCCGCAGCTGAGGCAGGCGTTGAGCTCGCTCATCGTCCGCTCCGAGGCCTTGCTCCCGGACTCGTCCGTGAGGATCAGGATCCCCTTGCCCTCCTTGAGCGCCGTCTCCACCGAGTCCGTCAGCCGGCTCTTCACCTCCGGCTTGAGCACCACCCGGTCCACCACCAGCTCGATGTCGTGCTTGGACTTCTTGTCCAGCTCGATCTTCTCCTCGAGCGACTTCACCTTCCCGTCCACCCGCGCCCGCGCGAAGCCGCGCTTCTGCGCGTCCACCAGCAGGTCCTTGTGCTCGCCCTTGCGGTTCTGCACCAGCGGCGCGAGCAGCATCAGCTTGGAGCCGGACGGCATCTTCAAGATCTCGTCCACGATCTGCTGGGCGCTCTGCTTGCCCACCCGCTTGCCGCACTGCGGGCAGTGCTGCACGCCGATGGACGCGTAGAGCACGCGCAGGTAGTCGTGGACCTCGGTCACCGTGCCTACCGTGGAGCGCGGGTTGTTGGAGGCCGCCTTCTGCTCGATGGAGATGGTGGGGGAGAGCCCGCGCAGCGTGTCGTACTTGGGCTTCTCCATCTGGCCGAGGAACTGCCGGGCGTACGCGGACAGCGACTCCACGTACCGCCGCTGACCTTCGGCGTAGAGGGTGTCGAACGCGAGCGAGCTCTTCCCGGAGCCGGACACCCCCGTGAAGACCACCAGGCGCTTCTTGGGGATCTCCAGCGAGATGTCCTTGAGGTTGTGCTCCTTCGCGCCGCGAACGGAGATGACGTCGGGTTCGGCCATGGTGGGGTTGCGCAATAGCACTGAAAGCGTGGTCAGGTGAACGGCCATTCGGCCGGGCGGTTCTCGAAGGGCCCACCTCCATAACGCCCGGCGCCGGCGCCTGCCTCGGGGCCGCCCGCCCGGTCCCTCCCCGACCGCGCGTTCAACGGTGGCGTCCGCTGGGGGTTCAATGGCAGGAACACGGCCTTGAGAACTCCGCTGCGCGCGCGCCTAGGGCTGTGGCTCCTGCTCTCCGCGCTCGGCCACGCCGCGCTGTTCTGGGCGTTCGCCCGCCACCCGCTCCCGCAGCCTCCGCCCCCGCGCGGCGCGGTGATCGAGCTCGAGGTCCGCAGCGCGCCGCCGCCTCCGCCCGAGCCGTCTCCCGTCGCCTCCACGCCCCCGGCCGCCCCTCCGCGCCGCAGAGCCACCTCCGCGCCGTCCGCGAAGGGCGCCCCGCCACCCCCTCCGGCGGGCACCCCGGACGCGCGGCCATCGCAGGATCGACCCGCGGCGGACGCCCCCACCGCGCAGGGCGCGGCGCCCGCAACGCCGCTCGCCCCGTGGCAGGCGCAGCCGCTGGGAGGGATCCGCGGCGGCGTGCCGATCGCCTCGCCCGGCCAGACGCTCCACCCGGGAGATCCCGGCCTCAGCCGCGAGGAGCGGCTGGCGCAGGAGCGGGCGCGCGTGGGCGGGCGCGTGGACGGCTTCCTGGATGACTCGTTCGCCCAGGTCCGCACCGAGAACGGGCTGGCGCACCCCTACGTCTACGAGCTGGGCCGTCAGCTGGAGGCCACGCTGGGGCGCGCGGACGGAGGCAGCGCCGCGCAGCTGGGCGTGACGGACGCGGCCGCGCAAATGAAGCAGAACTACGCCAAGGCGAGGGCCAACTACGGGCGCACCGGCCACGCCGGCTTCGCCGAGAGCATCAACCCCAGCCTGAGCGAGAAGCTCCGGGACATGGGGCAGAACGGCCAGCCCAGCGCCCCCATGCCGCTGCGCGCGCTGGTCCAGGCCAAGGACACGCAGCTGGCGCTCCAGACGATGGCGCCGCTCCTCTCGCTCGAGCTCGAGGTGCTGCAGGGGCTCTCCGGCGAGGTGGAGCAGGCGCGGGTGCTTCAGAAATCCGGCAACCGCGCGTTCGACGCGTTCGTGCTCCGGGTGGCGCCCAAGACGATCGCCGCGCTCGGGCCGGTGCCGCCCGAGGCCATCCACACCAAGACCCAGAAGCTGCGCACGCTCTGGCGGGTGGATGGGTGGCTGCGCGCGGAGCAGCCGGTGGCGGACGCCCTGGCCTACCAGGGCGTGCCGCTGAGCGCGCTCGAGCAGATCGGCATCCCGGTGAGCGAGCTGGACGCGCTGGCGGGCACCAAGTCCCTGCGCTTCGACTACCGCGTGCACCTGCTTCGGGCCTACTGACGCCTCACGGCACCGCGGCCCGGAGCCAGGGCAGCAGCAGGTAGAGGATCCGCGTCCGCCGCGCCTGCACCCGCGCCCGGGCGAGCATCCCGTCGTGGTAGCGCCAGCGCTCGCCCTCCACCTCGAACGCGGGGCCGGGCACCGTCGCCTCCACGAGGAAGACCAGCGCCGTGCTGTCCAGCTGCGCGGCGAACTCCTTGCCCAGGAAGCGCTCCACCTCCGCCGTCCCCACCACCTGGCTGTTCGCCGCGTCCAGCGCCATGTCCTGGTAGGCGTAGCGGTAGCCGGTCACCTCGAGCCGCAGCGGGGCGCGCTCGCGGATCATCGGCCGGAACTCGCCCGGCAGCGCCGCCACCACCTGGAAGGTGGCGTCCCCGCGCGTGAGGGTGAGCACCGGCGCGCCGGCGGGCAGGTATTGGCCGGGGCGGATCCGCAGATCGCTCACCGTGCCGTCGTGCGGGGCGAGCACCGAGCGGCGCCCCAGCTCCGCGCGCGCGCGCTCGCGGGCGGAGCGCAGGGCGATCAGCGCCTGCTTCGCGGCGGCGTCCGCCGGATCCCGGAGCGACTTGGCCAGCTGCAGCTCGAACTCCTCCTCCAGCCGCGCCAGCTCCACGGACTCCACGGCGGACTCCAGCCGGACCAGCACCTGCCCCGTCTTCACCTGCTGCCCGGGGAGCACGTCGATGGAGAGCAGCGTCCCCGCGGCGCGCGTCACCACGTCCGTCCTCCCCTGCGCGCGGATGATCGCCGGGCCGATGGCGTACTCGTTCACCTTGCCGAAGAGCAGGAACGCCAGGCCGAGCGCCGCCGCCAGCAGCACCAGGCGGAACGCGCGCGAGATCCAGACCGGCGTGAGCTCCAGGAGGCCGCCTTGATTGCCCTCCGCCGCTTGGTAGTGTTCCAGCGCTTCTCGCCGGAAGATCTCCGTCTGCGTCTGCATCGGTTTGGCTCGGGTTCCCGGAGGGTAACACGCGCGTGACCTCTCCCCCCGGCAGCACCGGGTACGCGCTGCAGCCGTTCTGTGTGCTGCGCACCCCGCTGCTCCCCCGCGAGGCGCTCCTCGGGCTGTGCGCGCCCGACCGCGCCCACGTCCGGGAGCGCATGGCGGCGCTGCTCTCCTTGCCGCACGTGCTCGCCGCGCTGGAGCAGAGCGCCCCCGCGCTCGCCCAGGAGCTGCCCCGCTGGCGCCAGGCCCCCCAGAGCGAGCGGGGCGCCCGCCTGGAGCGCGCGCTCTGGGGATACCTGGCGCGGCTGTGTGCCCGGCCCACACCTGCTGGGCTGCTCGCGGGCGTCACGCTGCTGGCCCCGGACCGCTGGACGGAGGTGACCTTGGGCCCCGTGGGCGAGCAGCGGCGCCACAGCCGCCCGCCGCTGCGCGCGCTCCGGGCGCTCGCGCAACGCCTGGGGACCGCGGACCGCGCCGCGCTCACCGTCGCGCCCAGCGCGGGGCTGGTGGAGGTGGGAGACGCCTTCGAGCTCACGCATGCGGACGCCCAGGAGGGGAGCGCGGTGCGGGTGACCCGCCTGCTCCCCACGCCCGCGCTCGAGCAGGTGCTTTCGCTCGCGCGCCAAGGCACGACGCTCGGGGCGCTCTGCGCGGCGCTCGCCAGCGCCGCGGAGGTGGACGCGCCCACCGCCCGCGCCTTCGTGGAGGAGCTCTTGCGGGACCGGGTGCTGGAGACCTCCCTGGAGCCTGCGCCCACCGCGGCCCCGGACCGCACGCTGGGGATGGCGCAGGCCGCGCGCGCGGCCGGCTTGCCGGAGGCGGGCGCGCTGGACGCCTTGGAGAGCGCGCTCGGCGCGCTCGACGCGGGCGGGCCCGCTCCGGAGCTGGCCGCGCGGGAGCGGCTGCGCGCCGCGCAGGAGGCGCTGCAGCTTCCGCCCGCGCTGTGGGTGGACCTCTACAAGCCGGAGGCGGGCGCCGCGCGGCTGGGGAAGGCGGTGACGGACGCGGCCGCGGCCGCCGCGGGCCTGCTCGCCCGGCTCTGCCCCCCGCAGGACGCGCTCGCGCCGCTCCGGGCCCGCTTCGAGGCGCGGTACGGCGAGCGGGAGGTGCCGCTCGCCGAGGCGCTCAGCGCGGAGCTGGGCGTGGGCCACCAGCCGGATCACGCGGACGCCAGCACCGCGCCGCTGCTCGCCCGCTTCGCGCAGGCGCCCGCGCGAAGCGCCCCCGCCTCGCCGCCGCCGGCGCTGCTGCGCCGCTGGGCCGCCGCGGTGGAGGAGGGCGCCCGCGAGCTCTCCCTCACCGCGGAGGAGCTGGAGGCGCTGGCGGCCCCGGGGGCGCTCCCCCTTCCAGAGAGCTTCAGCGTGCTCTGCACCGTGCTGGCGCAGGACGCCCGCGCGGTGAACCGCGGCGACTTCCAGCTCCTCGTCCGCGGCGTGGACGGCCCCAACGCCGTGCGCCTGCTCACGCGCGCCGGGGCGCTGCACGCGCCCTTGGTGGAGCAGCTGCGGGCGCACCAGGCGCAGCGCGCCGCGGCCCTGCCGGGGGTGGCGCTGGCGGAGGTCCTCTACGTGCCGGCGGGCGAGGACGCCGAGCTCCAGGTTCGGCCTCACACCTGTCCGTACGAGCTCGTCCTCGCCGGTAGGTCCTCCCTGCCGCCGGAGCGGCAGCTGCGCGTGGAGGAGCTCACGCTGGCCCTGGAGGGCGGCCGCTTCGTCCTCCGCGCGCCGGGGCGGGGGCTGGAGGTCCGGCCCGTGCTCACCACCCCGCATGACTTCGAGCGCGGAGATCTCCACCCCGTCTACCGCTTCCTCGGGCAGCTGGCGGAGCAGGGCGCCGCGCCCGGGCTGCGCTTCCCGTGGGGCGCGCTGGAGCAGGCCCCGCGGCTGCCGCGGGTGGTGCATGGCCGGCTGGTGCTCGCCCCGCAGCAGTGGACGCTGCAGGCGCCGGCGCTGCGGGCGCTGGGCGCCGCCGCGGACGCCGCCGCCGCCGTGGCCGCGCTCCGGGAGCGGCTGGGGCTGCCGCGCTTCTGCGCGCTGCGCAGCGGCGGCACGGAGCTGCCGCTGGATCTGGAGAACCCGGTCTGCGCGGACTCGCTGGTGGACCGCGTCTCCAGCGCGCCCTCCGCCACGCTCGTCGAGCACCTCGCGCTCGAGCACGCGGGGGCGGTGCGCGGGGCCGAGGGCGCGTTCGTGCACGAGCTGGTGGTGCCCTTCGCCCGCGCCCCTGGGCCCGCCGCCTCGCCGCACCCGGCCCGCCCGCCGCGGCCGCCGGTGGCGCACCTGCCGGGCTCGCGCTGGCTGCACCTGGAGCTCTACGGCTCGCCTGAAGGGTGCGAGGCGGCCCTGGCGGACGTGGTGGGACCGCTGGCGGAGGCGGCGCTCGCCCAGGGCGACGCGGAGCGCTGGTTCTTCCTGCGCCAGTCGGATCCGGCCTGGCACCTCCGGGTGCGGCTGGGCGGGGAGCCGGCGCGGCTGCTCCAGCGGGCGTTGCCGGCGTTCTCAGAGGCCTGCGCGGCGCTCGTCCGCGCCGGGAGGCTCTGGAAGCTCGAGGTGGGGACCTACCAGCCCGAGCTGCGGCGCTACGGCGGAGAGGAGGGCCTGGCGCTGTGCGAGCGGCTCTTCCAGCGAGACAGCGAGGCGGTGCTGGCGGTGACGGCCCGCTACCGCACGGCGGCGGAGCTCCCGCTGCGCTGGCGGCTGGCGCTGGCGGGGCTGGCGGGGTGGCTGCGCCTGCTCCTGCCCCCTGCCGAGCGGCTGGAGCCGGTGCGGGCGCTGCGGGACGGCCACCAGGCGGCGCTCGGCCACGGCGCCGCCCTCCGGAACGAGGTGGCGAAGCTGCAGCGCGAATCCAAAGAGGAGCTGACGGCGCTGATGGACGGGGCCACGCCGGCGCAGTGGCCCTGGGCGGAGGGCGCTGCGCAGCTCTTGCAATGGCTCTCCCGCGCGCGGCCGGAGGTGGAGGCGCTGCAGGCAGCGGCGGCCTCGGGCCGGCTCGGGGTACCGCTCGGCGAGCTCGCCTGCAGCGTGCTGCACCTGCACGTCAACCGCGCGCTGCACGTCAGCCCCAACGCGCACGAGCCCATCCTCTACGAGCTGCTCTTCCGGCACCTCTCCCGGAGAGGCCCCGCCTAGACGCTAACGGTGGGCGACCGCGGAGAGCGGCGTCACCCGCGCGCGCTGGCCGGGCGAGAGCGCCTCGAGCGCGGCGCGGTCGTCCAGCCGGGCCTCGGCGATCACCAGCTGGGAGGCGGTGTCCACCTCCGGGGCCACGCTCGCCACCGTCCCCTCGAGCTCCGGGCCGGCGGGCTCCAGCCGCACCTTCACCCGCGTCCCCACGCCGTAGGCCGGCGCGTCGTGCTCCTCGAAGGCGAAGCGGATGACGAGCGCGCGGATGCCCACCAGGCTCAGCACCGGCGCCTTGGGCCCCACCTGCGCGCCGGGGCCGGCGTACCGCTCGGAGACGCGCCCGTCGAAGGGGGCCCGCAGCTCGCCCGCCAGCAGCTCCACGCGCAGCTGCGCCACGTGCGCGCGCCGCTCTCCCTGCGCGGCGCTCGCGCGCTGGACCTCCGACTCGGCCAGCTCCCGCTGCAGCGCGGTCTCCTCCAGCTCCGCGCGCGAGACGTGCTCGGTCAGCCGCTGCGTGCGCTCCAGCCGTTCGGTGGCGAGCCGCAGCTGCAGCTGGGCCTTCTTGAGCTCCGCCGCCGCGCTCGCCTCCGCCGCCTCCGCCATCGCCAGCTGCTGCCGCAGGGCGGAGGTGTCCAGGCGCGCCAGCAGGTCGCCCTTGCGGACCTGCTGGCCCAGCTGCACCTCGATCGCCTGCAGGGTGCCCTCGAGCCGGGGGGCGATCACGGCGGACTCCGGCGCCACCACCACCCCGGGGCAGCCGGAGCCGCGCGCCGGCGCCTGCTCGCTCCGGGCGGCGGCCACGGGCAGCGGGCTGGGCTCCGGGAGCCCGGCGATCCCGCGCGAGCCCAACGCCAGGACCAAGGCTGCCCCGAGCGCGGCGCCCCCCGCCACGCAGGCGATCATCCAGGGCGCTCTCGCCGGGCCGCTCATTCGCGCTTCATCATCGCCGCCAGGCGCTGCGCCTTGGAGGCGCGGGGCGCCCACACCGCGCGCCGGGGTGGGAGGGCGCCGCAGCCCTCTGCTCGGCCCGCCCCGCGGGCTACCATCCGCCCGTGCGCTCGCGCTCCCGCAGCCGCGCGGATCTCCACGTCTCGGCGGTCCCGGACGGCGTCCGCATCCGGGACCGCTACGGGGTGCGCGATCCAGTGGTGCTGGACCCGGGCTCCCACCGCGCCTGGCTGGGGCTCTCGCGCGGGGAGCCGCGCGCGGCGCTGCGGCGGCAGCTGCAGCGGGAGCATGGGCTGCGGCTGTCGGACGCGGAGCTGACCGCCTTCGAGGCGCAGCTGGGCGCGCAGGCCCTGCTCGAAGGGCCCGAGGCCCAGGGGGATCGCGCCGCCGCCTTCGCCCGCGCCCGGGAGGGCGGGGCGCTCTGCCTGCCCCCGGAGGACGAGCCCACGCGGCTGGCGCTGCGCTGCCGCGCGCTGCTCGAGCAGGCGGGCGAGCGGCTGCGCCAGCGCTACGGGGCGCTGCCTTCGCGCGCGCGGGTCACCGGCCTGTTGTCCCCCCATGGAGATCTGGAGGCCACCGGCGCGCTGGGCGCGCTCGGCTACGCGCTGCTGGGCCCGGCGAACTGGCCGGACGTCTTCCTCGTGCTCGGCACCTCCCATTACTCGCCCCACCCGGCGGTGCTGACGCTCGATGTCCGCACCGCCCTGGGGCGCGTGGAGACGGATCGGGAGGTGGTGGCCGCCCTGCGGCAGACCGCCGCGGGACGGGCGCTCGCGGTGGATCCGCCGGAGCTGTTGATCGAGCACTCGTGGAGCCGCGACCTGCCGCTGCTGCAGACCGCCGCGCAGGCGGCGGGGGCCGCGCCGCGGATCGTCGCGCTGCTCACCGGGAGCCTCTCCGCCTCGCAGGGGGCCGCGCTCGGCGCGGCGCTCGCGCAGGTGCTCTTCGATCAGCGCAAGCACGGCTGCCTCGTGGCCAGCGGAGATCTCACCCACTTCGGCAACGGCTACCTCTGGCGGCCCCCGTCCCACCTCCGCCCCGAGCGCGCCACCGTGGAGGAGGTGGTGGAGCGCCTGGCCGCCTTCGAGGCGAAGGCGCTGGAGGCCCTCTGCCGCCGGGATGGCGCCGCCTTCGCGCGCGCGGTGGCGCGGACCAGCTTCTGCGCGCGCGCCCAGGTGTCCGCGCTGATCGCCTTCGCGGACGGCCCGGGGGAGCTGTTGGGGCGCGGGAGCGTGATCAACGGCGTCCCCCACGCGGCGCCACAGGCGCGGCGCTGGAGCTCGCAGGACGCGCTCTTCAACGCCGCCTCTGTGGCGTTCGCGCGGGGCTGGCCCGCGCCCCCCGCGGCGGGGCCGCCCCTGCCCGCGGCGTGCCCGGAGCTGCACGCGCGGGCCGAGGGGGACGAGGTGGCCCTGGTCCACCGCTGCGATCACTCCGCGCGGCGCCTGAGCGGAGCCGCCTTCGCGGTGGTGGGGGCGCTCACCGGCGGCCCGTACGACGCGCAGGGGCTGAGCCAGAGGCTGGCCGGGCAGGGGATGGCGTTCTCCCCGGAGGAGTTGAGCGCCTTCTGCGGAACGCTCGCCGGGGACGGCCTGGTCCATCCGGCCGCGCCGCCCTCGCCCGAGCCCCACCCCTGGCACTGGCAGCGCGCGGAGCAGGTCCTGCGCCGCGCCCGCGCCGAGGTGCCCGCCTACGCCGGCTACCCCGCGGCGCTCGCGGACGCGCCCGTGCTGGACCGCGTCCGGCTCGCCGCCCAGCCGGACAGCTTCTTCGCGGGGGGCCGCCCCCCGCGCGGCGGCAAGCTCTACCGGCGCTCCTCGTCCGCCTCCAGCGGCGGCCTGCCCGTGGTGACGGTGCTGCCGCGCGGGGTGATGGACGAGCGGGACTTCGGCGCGCTGCTGGTGCGCCCGGAGCAGGGGATCGAGCGGGTGGCCTTCTTGAGCCGCCCCGCCAACCTCGGCTTCGCGTGGCGCGGGCGGCTGCGCCAGGAGCGCGTGGGGAACGCGCTGCGGCTCGCGCCCGGTCCGGATCCGTCCACCGTGCCGGATGAAGTATGGGACCGGGTGATTGACGCGCTGGCGCGCTTCCGCCCGCACCGGCTGCACGGAGATCCGCCGTTCCTGGCGGCCCTGGCCCGCCGCAGCGCCCGCGTGGGCTTCCGCGCCCCCAGCCTGGTCGACGTGGAGGCCGGCCACGGCTACGCCTGGACGCTCTACCTGGACGCGGTCTTGCGGGCCTTCGCCGTGCCCATCCACCGCGTCTACCACTGCAGCGAGGTGGGGACGGTGGGGGTCACCTGCGCGCGGGCCCAGCTGCATCTGCTGGAGACCCACGTCCTCTACGAGCTGCGCGCCGGCGGCCGGCAGGCGGACGTGGGCGAGCTGGCGCAGGTGGTGCTCACCACGCTGGACAGCCCGGGCCGCCCGCTCATCCGCTACCCGCTGGGGGACTGGGTCCGGCTGCGCGCGGCGGCCTGCCCCTGCGGGCGGCCGTTCCGCGTCGTCTCCTACGAAGGCAGGGTGGGGCAGCTGCCGCGCGCGCGCGGCGCGCTGGTGACGCTCTCGGAGCTGGACGCGGCGGTCGGCGCGCCGGTGGGGCTGGACCACTTCCAGCTGGACCTGCGCGGGCCGAAGGCGAGGCTCAAGGTCCGTGGACCGCTGCGGGGGGAGCCGCTCCAGGCGCTCACGGAGCGGCTCTCGGAGCTGCTGGCGCGCCCCGTGCGCGCGGAGCGGCGGGCGCTGGAGGTGCCGGAGCGGGGCAAGCTCCACGGGCTGCTCGCGGCGCCCGCGCGGTAGCCCAGACGCGGCGAGGCCCGCCCCCCTCATCAGGGAGCGGGCCCGTGCTCAATGCCAGCTGGGGGACTTAGCGGCCGCAGCCGTAGCTGGGGCCCTCTCCGCCCACGATCTTCGTCAGATCCTGGGTGGTGAGCTCCTTGAGCGTCTCCTTCTTGATCTCCAGCTTCAGGGTCTTCTTCTCTTCCTTCTTCATTGTTGGCGTCCTCCTTCTTTGTCGTGGATGCCATCAATAGAGTCACAATTTTCTTCTAGCGATGCAATCTGCGACCGGGTGCCAACGGGGGACACGCGGTCCCACTCGAGCGAACGGCGCGACTTCACGGGGTAGCGCTGTCTGGCGGGCAGGTGCGCTCACGGGGTTGAAGCTGCTCACCCACCAGCTCGAACGGCGGCCGGCAGCGCAAGAAGCGCTCGAGCGCGGCGCCCGGCTCCGCGCGCGTCATGTCCCAGACCAGCTGGCGCCCGTCGAGCGCCGCCGTGAGCAGGCTGCGGCCATCCCGGCTGAAGTTGGCGGAGACCACCACCTCGCCGGCGGAGAGCCGCATCAGCTCCGCGCCGGAGCCCGCGTCCCAGACGCGCGCGGTGCCGTCCATGGCGCTGGTGACGAGCATGCTGCCGTCCGGGCTCCAGTCCACGGTGTTGAGGAAGCCGCGGTGGCCGCGCAGCACCGCCAGCGGCTGGCCGCTGCGGACGTCCCAGGTCCGCGCCGTCTGATCCGCGCCCCCGGACGCCAGCACCTGGCCGTCCCGCCGGAAGGCGAGGCCGTAGACCCCCAGCTGGTTGCCCTCCAGCGTCTTGAGCAGCTGGCCGGTGGCGGTGTCGAAGACGCGGACGCGGTTCTCGTTCCGGCACCCGGTGGCGGCCAGCCGCCCATCCGGCGAGAGCGCGCCCACGTGCACCTTGTCCTCGTGCGCGAGCACCGCCAGGGCCGCGCCGGTGCGCGCATCCCACAGCCGCGCGGTCTGGTCCGCGCTGGTGGTGAGCGCCAGCCGGCCATCGTCCGAGAGCGAGAGCGAGGTGAGCTCGCCGGTGTGCCCCACCAGCCGCTGCCGCTCGTTCCCGGTGCGCGCGTCCACCAGCAGGGCGCTGCGCTGGTCCGCGGACTCCACCAGCACCACGCTCTCCGAGAGATCGTACGCGGGCAGGCTGGGGGCGCTGCCCGGCGGCAGCAGCGCGCTCGCCGGCGCCCCGCCGGTCAGCGGCTGCTGCACCAGCCCCTTGCCCTCCACCGCGGCGATGACGCGCTGCCCATCCGCGGAGAGCCGCGCGAAGCTCTGGCGCCCGTCCACCGTCAGCGCGTGCTGGTGCATGCGCATGCGGGCGTCGAACAGCCGCACCGTGCGGTCCCGCCCCGCCGTGGCCACCCGCAGCCCATCCGGGCTCAGCTCTCCGGCGGCCACCGCGTCCGTGTGGCCTTCGAAGCGCATCAGCTCGTAGCCGTGGGCCACGTCCCACAGCCGCGCCGTGCCGTCCTCGCTGCTGCTGAGCAGCGCCGCCCCGTCCGGGGTGAAGGCCACCGTCGCCAGCGGGGCGTCGTGGCCGGCGAGCAGCGCGAGCGCCGCCCCGGTGGCCACGTCGTAGAGCCGCGCGGTCCCGTCGTGCCCGGCGGTGGCGAGCTTGCTCCCGTCCGGGCTGAAGGCGCAGTCCTGGACCGCGCCCACGTGCCCCGACAACACCTTCAGCGCCTTCCCCGAGGGCAGCTCCCACAGCCGGGCGGTGCCGTCCAGGCTGGCGGTGGCGAGCCGGGCGCCGTCCGGGGAGAAGACCGCGCGCCGCACCGGCAGCTCGTGCCCCACCAGCTTGGCCACCAGCGCGCCGCTGCGGGCGTCCCACACCCGCACCTCCGGGGAGCGGGTGCTCATCGCCAACAGCCCGGCCGAGGCGCTCACCCACCGGCCGTCCCCGGAGAGGGCCACGTTGGAGACGAGATCCTCGGTCTCCAGCGTGTGCAGCAGCGCCCCGGTGGCGCCATCCCACAGCCGCACCGTCTTGTCGTCCGAGGCGCTGGCGACGCGGGCGCCGTCCCGGCTCAGCTGCACGGCGCCCACCAGGTCCTTGTGCCCTTCGAGCACCCGGAGCGGCTTGCGGCTGCGCACGTCCCACAGCCGCACCGTGGTGTCCCCTGCGGTGGCGAGCACCGCGCCGTCCGCGGAGAAGGAGGACGCCAGGACGTTGCCGGTGTGGCCCTCGAGCACGCCCACGGGTTCGCCGTCGCTCGCCCGCCAGAGCCGGACCGTCCGCTCCCCGGTGGCCGTGAAGAGCTCGCCTTGTGGGCTGAAGTGCACCTCCTGCGGGCGCCGCTCCACCGGCACCGAGGCGAGCGCGGCGTCCGCGGAGCGCTTGGCCTGCGAGAGCAGCAGCCGCAGCGCCGGGCCGCGCTCGCCCTCCTCGTAGGCGCGCCCCAGGTACGCCAGGGCCTGCAGCGGCCGCTCGTCCAGCAGGGCCAGCCGTCCTTGCTCCTGCCACAGCCGCAGCAGCTGCTGGTGCGCCCGCGCGTTGGCGCGGGAGAGCAGCACCACGCCGGTGAGCAGGGCGAGCACGGCCGCGGCGAGCAGCCCGCGCCGGATCCGCTGCCCCCGGGCCTCGTCCCGCAGGCTGGCGTCCGCGAACTCCTTCTCCAGCGCGGTGATCGCGCCGGGGAAGCGCGAGCGCCACAGCCGGTAGTCGAGCAGCGCCTCCCCCCGCCAGAGCAGGCCGCGGGGGCGCCCCCGCTCCGCCCACTGCCGCGCCCCCGAGCGCAAGAGATCCCGCAGCCGCGCGCCTTCGGCGTTCTCCCGCTGCCACTTCACCAGCCGCGGCCACGAGGAGAGCAGCGCCTCGTGCACCACCTCCACCCGGTCCTCGATCGCCGCGTCCTCCGAGGCCACCAGCAGGCGCGACTGGATGAGCTTCTCCACCACCCCCTGCGTCTGGGGCCCGCCGCCGAGCACCTCGGACATCTCCTGCCGGCTCAGCACCGCGCGGGTCCCCTGCGAGGAGACCAGGTGGCGGAAGGCCTCCCGGGTGAGGCGCCGCTCCTCCTCGGTCATCGCCGCGAGCGTGGCCTCGGCGTGGTGGGCGAGCGCGCCGCCCACGCCGCCGAGCGAGTCGTAGGCGGTCCGGGTCAGCCGCTTGAAGGCGCGGTCCCGCAGCTCCCACAGCTTGGTGGCGGAGAAGGAGAGCAGCGCCAGCGCGCCGCTCTGGCTGGCCACCTCCTCCACCATCCGCCGCGGCAGCTCCTCGGAGTCGAACGCGTAGCCCACCCGGCGCAGCGGCTCGGTGAGGATCCGCAACAGCTCGTCCTTGCCGGGCGTGCCCAACAGCTGCAGGCCGGTGGAGAGCTGCTCGCGCAGGCCAGGCAGCTGGGCGCGGATCAAGAAGTCATCCCGCAGCGTGAGCACCACCCGCAGCGAGCCGCCCGCGGCCGCCAGCTCCGCCAGCCCCTGGGCGAAGAGCTCCCGCTCGCGCTCGTCGTGGCACAGGGTGATCAGCTCCTCGAACTGATCCACCAGGAGCAGGAGCGGCCGCCCGGTCCGCTCCACGTCCGCCTGCAGCGCGGCGCGCAGCGCCCCCACGTCCCGCTCGAGCGCGGGCTTGAGCTCGGGGACGGAGATCTCCGCCTGCCGCAGCGCCGCGGCCAGCGCCAAGAGCGGCGTGTTCCCCGGCCGCAGGGAGAGGTGCCGCCACTCCGGCGGGAGCAGCGGGAGCACGCCGGCCTGGACGAAGGAGCTCTTGCCCACGCCCGAAGGCCCCACCACCGCCAGCAGCGGCTGGACCCGGAGCCGGTTGGCGAAGGCCTGCGCCTCCTGCTCGCGGCCGAAGAAGTCCTGGGCGTCCGAGGCGGTGAACGCCGCCAGCCCGCGGAACGGGGGGCGGTCCTGCTCCGCCGCGGCGCCGGCCACGGCGCGCAGCCCGGGCACCTGCTCGCGCAGCCAACGGAAGGGAGCCTCGTCCTGGCGCTCGTAACCCAGGGGCACCGCCACCAGCCGGGCGCCGTGTCGCCCCGGGCCGGAGAGCCAGAACAGCTCGGGCGGCGCGCCGGGCGAAGGCGCGAGCGCCACCGCCAGCGGCGAGAGCGCGAGCACCAGCGCTCCGTCCTCCGTGGCCAGCCCCACCTCGCCGTCCTCCAGCGCGCCGCCGCGCAGGGTGAGGGAGAGGCGGTGGGGCCGGCGGCAGCCCATCCACCGCTCGGTGGCGTCCCCGCGCTGCACCACCAGCTCGTAGCTGACCAGGAACGCCAGCGCCCGCAGCGCCTTCTCCACCAGCGGCAGCTCCCGCTCGAAGGCCGCGCGCGCCTCGGTCTCGCCCTGCACCGGCGCGCCCCCGGTGAGCGCTGCCCACTCCAGGGGAAGCTCGCTCCCGTCCGGGCGGAAGAAGACGCCCACCAGCTCTGGCAGCGGGTGGACCTCCGGGTGGGTGCGGAAGGGGCGGCAGGTGCGCTTGGCCAGCTCCAGCCACTCGGCGGGCGTCAGGCCCCGCTCCAGCAGCGCGTTGAGCAGCGCCTGCGTCGCCGGATCCTCCGGCTCGCTGCCCGAGCCGATCCGGCCGCGCGAGGCCAGCGCGAGCGTCCCCAGGTAGGTGATGAGCGTGCGCGTGAGCTGCCGGCAGGCCGCCAGCCCCTGGGCGCCGGTGCGGGCCGCCTCCACCGCGGTGAGCGCCTCGGCGAGCGGCTGCGGGGCGCGGGCCAGCACCTCGGCGCGGACCGCGTCGTCCAGCAGGGGGAGGGTGGGAAGCTCCTCCCCGCCCTGCGCCGCCGCCGCCCGCAGCGCCGCGGCGAGATCCAGCGCGTCCGCGTACCGGTCCTCGGCCCGCTTGGCCATCGCCTTGGCCACCACGTCGTTGAGCGCGGCGGGCAGGGTGTCCGGCAGCCGCGGGACCGGAGAGGTGAGGTGCTGCTTGTAGAGGCCGATGGCGCTCTTGCCGGTGAACGGATGGTGCCCAGTGAGCACCTGGAAGGTGAGCACCCCCAGCGCGTAGATGTCCGCCCGGCCGTCCACCTCCGAGCTGGGCGCCCACTGCTCGGGGGCCATGTAGTGCGGGGAGCCGATGAAGCGGGTGTGGGAGGTGCGGAAGCCCTCGTCGGCGAGCAGGGTGGCGCTCCACGTCCCGGTCCGGCCGCCGGCCGCCGGCGAGGGGGAGGCCACGTCGCTCACCACGCCGGTGGGGGTGTCGTCCGCGATCGGCGGCAGCGCGTGGGCGGTGAGGTGGGTGGGCTCCGGGACCGCCACGTTGACCGCGGGGTCCACCGGGGCCGCCGCCGCCGGCTCGCCCGCGCGGCGCAGCTTGGCGATCCCCAGATCCAGGAGCTTGGGCAGCATCCGGCCGGCCCGGGAGACCACCATCACGTTGGAGGGCTTGATGTCCCGGTGGATGATCCCCTGCTCGTGCGCCGAGTGGACCACCTCGCAGATCCGCTCCATCAGCGGGACGAAGCGCGCCAGCGAGAGCGGCCCCTGCTGCTTGATCACCGCGTCCAGCGTGGTCCCGCGGACCAGCTCCATGGCGATCCAGAGCAGGCCATCCGGCTCCATCCCCGAGGCGTAGACGTGCGCGGCGTAGGGATGGTCCAGGGTGGAGGCCAGCCGCGCCTCGCGCAGGAAGCGCTGGTTCGCCTCGAGCGAGACGTGCTCCGCCAAGAGCACCTTGATCACCGCCTCGCGGTGGAGGCTGGTCTGCTCGGCCCGGTAGACCTCGCCACCGCCGCCTTCGGCCAGCTTGTCCCGGACCGTGAACTCCCCCAGCACCCGGCCGGTGAGCCGGCCCGTCTGGGCGGTGCCGGCGCCGGGGTTGGTCTTCTCGGTCAGCACCTCCGGCGCCATCAGGAGGGCCCTCCGGGCTCGGCCACCGCCTGCGCGGCCATCAGCTCCCCGTAGAGCCCGCCCTGCCGCCAGAGCGAAGCGTGCGTCCCCTCCTCGACGATCTTCCCGCCGTCCAGGACGAGGATCCGGTCCGCCTGGACCACGGTGGAGAGCCGGTGCGCGACGATCACCCGCGTGGTGGCCAGCTGCTGCAGCTCGGTCTGGAGCCGCCGCTCGGCGAGCGTGTCCAGCGCGCTGGTGGCCTCGTCGAGCAGCAGCAGGCGCGGCTGGCGCGCCAGCGCCCGGGCAATGGCGATCCGCTGCCGCTGGCCGCCCGAGAGGTTCGCCCCGTCGCCGATCAGCGGCGTGTCGTAGCCCATGGGCAGCGCGGCGATCTCGTCGTGGATCCCCGCGCGCCTGGCCGCCTGCTCGATGTCCGCCAGCGTGAGCGAGTCATCGAAGTAGGCGATGTTGGCGCGGATGGAGGCGGAGAAGAACGTGGGCTTCTGGGGCACCAGCCCCACCTGCCGGCGCACCCAGCCCAGCTCCAGCTCGCTGAAGGGGTGCCCGTCGAAGAAGATCTGCCCGCTGGTGGGCAGGTAGAGGCCGGCGAGCAGCCGCGCCACGGTGGACTTGCCGGAGCCGGAGCGCCCCACCAGCGCCACCAGCTCCCCCGCGCGGATCTCGAAGGAGGCCTCCTGCACCGCGGGCGGCACCAGCGGGCCGTAGCGGTAGGCCACGTTCTCGAAGCGGATCCCCTTGGCCAGGGGCTGCGCGGGCCGGCTGCGCGCGGGGCCCGAGGCCTCCGGCGCGGTGCTCAGGATGTCCTCCAGCCGCGCGGCGTTGCTGCGGGCCGTCTCCAGCGCGGTGGCCTGGGAGAGGAGGTTGGAGACCGGGGTGAGCACCGCCGCCGCCAGCGAGGTGGCCGCGAGCATGGCCCCCAGGGTGAGCGTGCCGGAGAGGACCTGGAACGCCCCCAGCCAGAGCAGCACCAGCGGGCCCCCCACCCGCAGGGTGGCGATCACCGCCTCCAGCGTGGCGGAGAGGCCGCTGCGGCGCAGCTCGGCGTTGGCCATCTCCACGTAGAGGTGGGTCCAGCGCTCGGCGCCGCGCGCCTCCATCCCCATGGCCTTGAGGCTCTCGATCCCGTTGATCAGCTCGCCCGCCCCCGTGTACGCGCGGGTCTGCGTCTCCAGCTGGTTGGCCGCGTAGACGCGCTGCAGATCGCGGGAGCGCAGGAAGGCGGCCAGCTGCAGCCCCACCACCAGCGCCGCCACGCCGAACAGGCCGGGGCTCAGCAGCGCCAGCAGGGCGGCCCCCACCAGGACGAAGCCGGCGTCGATCAGGATCGCCAGGGCGCTGCCGGTGAGCAGGTCGCGCAGCACCAGCGCGGACTGGAGGCTGTACGTGAGCTCCTCGGGGCGGCGCTGCTGGAAGAAGCTGAAGGGCAGGGAGAGCAGGTGCTCCACCAGCGTGGGCGTCAGGCGCGCGTCGAAGCGGGCGCGGCACTGCAGCAGCAGGTGCCCGCGCACCCCGTTGCTCAGGGAGAGCATGGCCACCACGCTGGCCAGGCCCAGCCCCAGCATCCAGAGCAGCTCCCTGTCCCCGCGCGGCACCACCGTCTCCACCACCATCCCCATCAAGAGCGGCAGGGCGAGCACGAAGAGCTGCAGGAGCACCGTGGTGACGAGCAGCGCGCCCAGGAGCGAGCGCTGCTCGAACACCTGGCGGAGGAACCGGCGCAGGTGCCCGCCCCGCACCCCGCCCGGGACGAAGGCGTCCGTGGGCTCGAAGAGCAGCGCCACGCCGGTGAAGGCCTTGCGGACCTGATCCAGCGTGAAGCGCCGCCGCCCCACGGCCGGGTCCACCACGTCCAGGTGATCCTTGCCCACCCGGTCCAGCACCACGAAGTGCTTGAACTCCCAGAAGAGGACGCTGCCGGGCGGGACCAGCTCCAGCTGCTCGAGCTCCACGCTCACCCCGCGCGCGCGCAGCTGGTGCTCGCGGGCCACGTCCAGCAGCGCCTGCGCGCTCACGCCGTGGGTGGCGGCCGCCAGCACCCGCCGCAGCTCCTGCAGCGGCACCTCGCGCCCGTGGTAGGCGAGCACCATGGCCAGCGCCGCCGGCCCGCACTCCACCGGGGTGAGGGCGCGGATGAACGGGACGCGCCGGCGGGCGCTTCGCAGCCCCAGTCGCGAGAGCGCGGGAAATCGTTCGAGCAGCTTCGCCGTGGATGCCGCAGTCCGCTCCGCCATTGGGTGCGCTTGGTTCAGCAGCGTCCCCCGGAGAGTAACATCGCGTCCGCGTGCTCCCGGAGGTGTGGATGTCCGACATGTGGACCCCCATCGCTGATGTGGCGCTGCGCCGGCGGATGGAGGAGGCGGTGCAGCGGATCTGCGCTGCGCTGCGCCCCTTCGCGGAGGCGCCGCGCTCCCCTTCGCTCGTCCAGGGCGCCGCGGGCGTGGCCCTCTTCTTCCGGGCGGCGGCGGGGGCGGGGCTGACGCCGGGGCCGGAGGCGGAGGCGCGCGTGGAGGCGCTCGCGACCCACGCCTGGGAGGCCACCGCGGACGCCAGCCATGGCCTGGGGCTCGGCCACGGGCTGTGCGGCGTGGGGCTGGCGCTCCACCACCTCGGCGGCGCGGAGGAGGGCTGCGCCCAGCTGGACGAGGCGCTGGAGGCGCTGCTCTCGCGCGAGGGGCGCTGGACCGCCGCCTGGGACCTGGCGGAGGGGCTCGCCGGGATGGGCGCGTACGCGCTCGCGAGGGGCGCCGCGGGCCGGCGCGTGGCGGCGGCCGCCGCGCGGAAGCTGGTGGAGCTGGTGGAGCAGGGGCCGGAGGGCGCGTTCTGGCGGACGCACGGGGCGCAGGCGCGCGCCATCGGCGCCGGCGAGAGCGCGGTCAACCTGGGGACGGCGCACGGCGTGCCCAGCGGCCTGGCCTTCCTCGCGGCGGCGCGCGGCGCGGCGCCGGACGGGGTGCCGGAAGGGCTGCTGCGCGCGCTGCTGCGCGGCGTGGAAGGGCAGCTGCGCCAGGATGAAGAGGGGCGCACGGTGCTCCCGCCCTACGTGGGGGCCACCGCGCTGCGCGGCCTCTACGGCTGGTGCTACGGGGAGCTGGGGGCGGCGGCCGCGCTCCTGCCGGTGGCGCGCGCGCTCGGCGATGCGCCAAGCGAGCAGCGCTGGCTGGCGGTGGCGCGAGAGGTGGCCACGCGCGGGGCCCCGCGCCACGCGCGCCTCCGGGACGCTTCGCTCTGCCACGGCAAGCTCGGCCTCGCGGTGCTCTTCTCCCACCTCCACGCGCTGACGGGCGCCCCACCGCTGCGCGAGGCGAGCGCCGCCTGGGTCACCGCGGCGCTGGACGACGCCCGCGCCGGCGAGCCGCTCGCCGGCTTCCCGTCCCGCGCGCCCGGAGAGCCGCCCAGCCCGGAGGTGGGGCTGGCCACGGGCGCGGCGGGGGCGGGGCTGGCGCTGCTGGCGCTGCTCACCGGGCAGCGGGGCGGGTGGGAGCCGGCGTTCGCGCTGGGGCTGCCGGCCGCCCAAAGCTAAGGCTAAGGTGCGCGCCCTCCATGGCCGTCCTTCACAACGAGTCCAAGAACCTCCGCCTCTTCATCGAGCTGGTGGACCGCGAGGTCCCGCCGGTGGTCCCGGGCCAGCCGCCGCCCACCGCGGAGAGCGTGCGCGTGCTCGGCACCTGCGGCGTGGAGTTCTTCGACCGGCGGGACAACGGCTTCTGGCCGTTCATCCGGCTCCCGGTCATCTACTTCGGCGGGAGGGACGGCGGGGAGCTGGTCAACTCGCTCAGGGACCTCACCAGCCTCAAGAGCCCGGGCTTCGCGTTCCGCACCGGCAACCAGAGCGAGCTGGCCATCCAGATCGGCCGCGCGGAGAAGAAGGGCTTCCTGGTGGAGGTGGGGATCGATCTCGCCCCCTACCTGCTGGAGACCTCCGGGCGCCAGGGCGAGCCCGGCAACGAGCTGGCGATGTTCCGCTTCGCCACCCAGATGGCGGAGGTGGTGGTCTTCGCGGACCAGCTCAAGCAGGAGCTGGAGAAGCTCCCTCCGCTCAAGCGCGGGGGAGGGTAGGGCGCGTGACCCCGGCGCAGCAGCGCCTCCGGGGGACGGCGCTCGTGGTGGCCGCCGCCTTCCTCTTCGCCGTCATGGCGGTGGTGGCGCGGACGCTCGCGGGGGTGATGTCCGCGGGCCAGCAGGTGTTCCTGCGCTTCGTGATCGGCCTGCTCGGGGTGTCGCCGGTCTTCCTCGCGAGGCGTCAGCTCCCCCGGGTGGGGCAACCCCTGCTCTGGATCCTGCGCGGCGTCTTCGGCGGCGCGGCGGTCTATCTGTACTTCGTGGCGATCGAGCGGCTCGGCGTGGGCCCGGCCACGCTGCTCAACTACAGCGCGCCGCTCTACGCCGCGCTCTTCTCCGTCCTCTTCTTGAAGGAGCGCCCCACCCGCCACCTCTCCGCCGGCCTGGTGTTCGCCTCGGTGGGCGCGGGGCTGGTGGCGTGGAGCACCGCGGATCCGGCCCACCCGTTCGTGCTGGGCGCGGGCGCCTGGGCCGGCCTGTTCTCCGCGGTGCTCTCCGGCGCGGCGCTCACCACCATCCGCGGGCTGCGCCAGGCGGAAGGGGGCGGGCAGGTGGACGCCTCCAGCATCTTCGTCTCCTTCACCTTCTTCGGCGCGCTGATGGCGGTCCCCTTCGCCGCCGCCCGCTGGACGCCGCTCAACGGGCGGCTGCTGCTCGCGGCGCTGGCCATCGGCGTGCTCTCGCTGGCGGCGCAGCTGCTGTTCACCCACGCCTTCGCCTACGTCACTGCGGTGGCGGGCAGCGCCACCTTGCAGCTCACCCCCGCCTTCTCCTGGCTGATGGCGATCGTCTTCCTCGGGGAGGGGATCCGCCCGCTTGCACTGTTCGGTGCGGTGCTCTCGGTGTCCGGCGTGCTCTGGGGCGCGGGGCTGGGAGATCGCCTCTGGCCGCTGGGCGAGCCGCCCTGACCCCCCGGCGGCGCCCCTTTTTTTCAGCCTCCGGGGGCCCCGCTGCACTTTCTTCAGGCCGGCGCGTTCCCAGGAGGGGAAGGCCACGCGCCAGCCCGCGCTTCGGCTGCCCAACAGAGGCCGGCCTTCCGGCGCCTTTCCGCGTGGGGTTGCGGGCGGCCCGGGAGCTCGGCCGGTGGGGGGCCCGGCGGTGGGCACCCCCGTTGCACAGGTGGGCCTCCGCGGTTCGCCGGGGTGGGCAAAAACGTGGCGGTGGGGCGGGGAGGGGCGCATGGCCAGGTGGATCTGGGTGGCGGTGGCGGTGGCGGTGGCGGGCTGTGGCGAGCGCCGGGCCCGCTCGGCGGGTGCGGAGCTTTTGGCCACCCCCGCGCAGCTGGACTTCGGCCCCACCGGCCTGGGGAGCCGCAAGGAGCTGGGGCTGCGGGTGCGCAATGAAGGGCGCACGCCGATCAACGTGCTGGAGGCGCGCGTCACCGTGCCCAACGTCCTGCTCCCCGAGTTCGCGCCGTTCACGCTCGCCTCCGGCGAGGAGCGGATCGTGGCCCTGCAGTTCGCCCCCACGGTGGAGGGCGAGGTCACCGGCGCGCTCGAGCTGACCACCGACGCCCAGAACGTGGAGAGCGGCGTCTCCGTCCACCCGATCGTCGGCATCGCCGTGCGCGGCTACGTGGAGGTGGGCGCGCACGCCCTGGACTTCGGGAAGGTGCCCATCGACACCGTGGTGATGCAGGCGTTCACCGTCCGCAACCCCACCTCCGTCCAGGCGCCCCTGTCGCTCGCCTTCGAGGGCGAGGAGGCCTCGGCCTTCTCCTCGGTGGACGCGGACAAGGGGCTCACGCTGGCGCCGGGCGAGCTCAAGACGCTGGCGGTGGCGTTCCGGCCTTCGAAGCTGGGGCTGGCCTCCGCCACCGTGCGCCTGGCCGTCTGCGCTGCCTGTGAGCCGGTCCTGGTGGAGCTCTCCGGGACGGGGATCGCCCAGCTGGTGAACGTCTTCCCGCTCGGCCTGGACTTCGGCCGCGTCGCGCTCGGGGCCTCGGCGCAGGACAAGGTGACGCTGGTGAATGACGGGAACGAGCCGGTCCGGGTGGAGCGGATCTCCGTGGACGAGCCGGTGTACTCGCTGGTCTCGCCGCCGGTCCTGCCGCTCACGCTGCTGCCTGCGCAGAAGCTGGAGATCCCGGTGGCCTTCAAGCCGGCCGCCACCGGGCCCGCCAAGCGGGGCGTGCTCGAGGTGGCCGTCTCCGCGCAGAACGTGGTGGCCAGCGGCTACAAGCTGCCGGTGCGCGGCGAGGGCGGCAGCACCTGCATCCAACTCAACCCGCGCACGCTCGACTTCGGGGTGGTGCCGGAGGGGATGAGCGTCACCCACCGGGTGGACGTGATCAACCGCTGCTTCGAAGGCGTCCAGCTGGGCGACTTCGCGGTCGCCACCTCCGCCGGCGGCTTCTTCTCGCTCGGCCAGCCGGCGGCGATGCAGGACGTGCCGGCCGGGGGGATCGTCCCGGTGACGGTCACCTTCACCCCCAAGCCGGGCTCGGGGCAGAGCGCGGCCGGGCTCACCTTCAAGGTCTACGAGCGCAACATCGTCCAGCCGCAGGCGGTGCCGGTCACCGGCTCCACCCGCGCCTTCGCGCCCTGCCGCTACTCGCTCACCCCCGCCGCGCTGGACTACGGCAACGTGCCCGTGGGCGCGGAGGTGACGCTGGGGCTGGCCCTGCGCAACGACGGCACGGATCAGTGCTTCGTCTCCGGCTTCCAGCTCGCCTCGGGGAGCGATGACGCCTTCTCCACCGCGGGCATCGCCTCGGCGCTGCTCGAGCCCGGCCAGCAGGCGGTGCTGCCGGTGAAGGTGAAGCCGATGGCGACCGGCTCCTTCAGCGCGCTCGTCGAGGCCTTCGTCAACCACCCCACCGCGGGCCACCCGAGCGCCCTGCTCAAGGCCAACGGGGTGAGCAGCTGCCTGGCGCTCCAGCCCACCACGGTGGACTTCGGGGTCACCAAGCTCTCCTGCGGGGTGCGCACCCGCACCGTCACCGCCGTCAACGGCTGCACCCAGCCGGTCACCGTTCAGTCCGCGAAGCTCTCTCAGGCCACCTCCAGCGAGCTGGCGGCCGCCACGCCCACGCTGCCGGCCACGCTGCAGCCGGGCCAGAGCGCGGCCTTCACCGTCTCCTACGCTCCCACCGATGACGGCACGGACAGCGCCGCGCTCGAGGTGAACGCCGGCGCCGCGGGCGTGTTCGTGGCCGGGCTGATCGGCCGCGGCGCCTCCAAGCCGGATCAGCTGGACCGCTTCTTCCAGGACTCCCAGACCAAGGTCGACGTCCTGTTCGTGATCGACAACTCGGGGTCGATGATGGAGGAGCAGCAGAGCCTCGGGCAGAACTTCGCCGCGTTCCTCACCGCGGCCCAGGCGGCCAACGTCGACTACCACATCGGGGTCACCACCACCGGGATCGAAGGCTCTCCCGGCGGCTGGGCGGTCTGCCCCGGAGGGGTGGACGGCGGCGAGGCCGGCCGGCTCTTCCCCGCGAACGGCGCCATGCCCCGGGTGATCACCCCCGCCACGCCCAACGCGGGGGCGGTGTTCGCCAGCAACGTGCAGGTGGGCTGGTGCCACTGGAACGAGCAGGGGCTGGAGGGGGCCTACCGCGCGCTCTCGGCGCCGCTGGTGAACAACGCGGATGATCCGCGCACGGCGCTCGCCAACGACGGGAACCTGGGCTTCTTGCGCGCGGACGCGAAGCTGGTGCTGATCTTCGTGACGGACGAGGATGACTTCTCCCCGCAACCGGTCTCCTTCTACGAGACCTTCTTCCGGGCGGTGAAGGGCAACGACCCGCAGCTGCTCTCCATCAGCGCGATCATCGGCCCGGAGAACCTGGCCAGCTGCCCCACCGCCAGCAGCGCCGGGGTGCGCTACGCGCAGCTCACCAAGGCCACCGGCGGCCTGGCCGAGAGCATCTGCACCGCGAACTGGGCCGCGTCCCTGCAGAACCTCTCGCACAACACCTTTGGCCCGCGCCGCCGCTTCGTGCTCACCCAGCAGCCGGCGGACCCGACGCTGATCTCCGTGCAGGTGAACGGCGCGCCGGTGACCTCCGGCTGGAGCTACGACGCCGCGGCGCAGACGGTGGAGTTCGATTCCAACCACAGCCCGGCGCCGGGCGCGATGATCGAGATCACCTATCCCCTGGGGTGCTGAGGTTCACAGGGGCTTGCGGCGCTCGCTTCCCCGTGGGGGCGGGTTGAAGCGGGGCCGACAAAGCGAGAGGGCGCAGTCGGGTTACCCGGCTGCGCCCTCGGTTTTTTGAGAAGAGTGCGGCTCTAGCTGAAGAGCAGGGCGGTGAGGGTCTGGTTGATGTGGCCCAGCCAGCTCTCTCCGTAGGTGTGGAAGCCCGCCCCCTCGATCCCGGCGAAGGACTTGAGGAACGGGTCGTGCTGCTGCTTCGCGTCCAGCTCCAGGCGCCGGAGGATGCAGTTGAAGAGCAGCCCGCCGGAGATCCCGTTGAGCTCCTTCTTCGTCCGCTCCATGGCCGCGCGGGTGTCCCCCACCAGGTCCGTGGAGCGCATCAGGTGCACCTCCATCCCCTGGTTGATGTTGCAGTAGAACTTGAGCCCGCCGTCCGGGAGCAGCTGCTGCGGGCTGCGGATCCACGGGGCGCCGTCGATCATCAGCCCCACCGGGTGGCTCATGAAGACGTTGCCGTCCAGCTTCTCCGGCGTGGTGCCCACCGCCTCGGCGTACACCTTCGCCACCGGCTTGCCGTCCAGCTCGTAGACCACCCGGTTGGGGACGTCCGCCCGGGTCACGGTGAAGGTCTTCCCGGTGGGCTGGAAGCTGCAGGTCTTGGTGATGGTGAAGGGCACCACCGCGTCCAGCAGGAGCATCGCGCAGCCGTCCGCGGTGGCCTCGCCGTTGTAGAAGACGCGCGTCTCCTTGAACTCCAGGTTGTCTCCGGCCGAGCCGCCGACGAACGAGAGCTGCGGGGCCACGTTGCCCACCGCGTCGTTCGCGGCCTCCTCGCGCCCCTTGAGCCCTTCGATCAGCAGGACGCCCACGTAGCGCTTGGGGTCCGCCTTGCGCAGGTCCACCTTGAGGTTCTCGCCCATGCGGGTGAGCGCGCGCTGCACGCTGGCGTCCACGCCCCCCTCGAACTTGGCGATCCCCCCCGCCGCCCCGCGGATCTTCCCGGGGCCGAGCGCCAGCGCCGAGACCGACTCCACGCCCCCCTTCTGCTGGGTGAACTCGCCCGCGGTGCTGCAGCCGACCACCTCGGCGCCCGGGTAGGCCCGGCGCAGCGCCGCGGACAGCTTGGAGCCGTCGTGCTTGTGCGAGCAGAAGAAGACCACGGCGCGCGGCTCCACGCCCTGGAACTGCCGCACGAGGTCGGCGCTCGCCGCCTCGGCGTCCTTGCTCGCGGAAAAGCCGCTCGCGATGTCACGTGCCATGGTTCAGCTCCTCGCCTTCCCGTTCGTGTTTTCCAGCTGGTAACCCATCGCCTGCAGCGCCCCGAGCACCTTGGAGACGGCGGTGGGGTTGCGGTTGTCTGCTGGCTTGATCGATGCGAGATCGACGCCCGTCCGAAGCATCAGCCGCGTGTTGATGAGCGAGAAGAGGCTGGGGTTGTTCAGGGTCGTCGAGAGCACGCGCTTGATGCCATCGAGTGTGTCGAGCATGCGCCCCCACGAAATGTGGACCTGCGGACAGTGACCATAGCGATCCGTCCCTGTGTGCCGGAATGAACTGGCGGACCCAGGTCCCGTCACATCCGCCCACACGGCCTGGACGCCGGGGCTAGAAGCCGCCCACGAGCGCCGCGCCGTTGCCCGTGGGGACCAGCCGCACGAAAAACCCTTCGGCGGCGCCGGTCTCCCGGCCGTGGAGCAGCGTGGGGATGAGGTAGCCGAAGGCGGCGCCGGACGCCGCGCCCACCAGCACGTCCGTGAGGTAGTGCTTGTCCGCGGCGATGCGGAGGTAGGCCGTGGCGGCCGCGAGCGGCACCCCGAGCGCCCAGACCCACCGGGCGTGGCGGTAGTTGCGCAGGGCCGCCACCGTCCCCGCCGCCACCGCCAGCGCCACCGTGTACTGGGTGTGGCCGCTGAAGAAGGAGAGGTTGTTGTCGTCCGGGCTCCGGGTGAGCGCGCTCTCCTCCGGCGGCAGCGCGTGCACGAACGGGCGCTCCCGGCCAGCCGCGAACTTCACCGCCTGGTTGAAGACGCTGGAGAGGGCCACCACCTCCAGGAGGATCAGCGCGTCCGTGAGGAAGCGGCGCGGCTCGCCGCTGGCTCGCGCCAGCGCGAAGTCCAGCGCCGCCAGCGCCACCGGCAGCGCCGCCAGCCCCACCCAGTTGCTGAGCGCGTCCGCCGTACCCTGGGCGCCGCCCCAACGCAGCGCGCGCACGCCCGCGTCCAGCCCGTTGAGCGCGTCCGTCCCGTCCGCCGCGCGGTCGCACCAGCGGCACTGCGCCGGCGCCAGCGCGTGCTTGAGCGCCAGCTCGCTGGTGAGCCAGAGCGCGAGCGCCGCCCCCGTCACCCCGGCGTCGATCGGGGAGTAGCGCAGCCGGTAGGTGGGCTGCTCCGCCAGCGCCAGCTCGGGCCGCTGCTCCTGAGCGGCGGCGGAAGAGGCGACGGCCAGGCACAGCGCGAGCGCGAGACCCCTCATGCGCTGGACCTTAGATCAGCTGTCCCGGCCGTCTGCTAAAGAGGCGGGTCCCATGGGTTACGAGTCGCGCTGGCCGCTGCGCCGCCGCGGCCCCCGCGCCGGGGGCGGACAGTCCGGGCTTCACTACGATCCGCGCTTCGTCCGCCAGCCGGACCGCGCGGAGATTTTGGCCTGGCTGCAGACCATCCGCCCGCTCTGGGAGCAGCGCTTCTCCACGCACCGGCCGCCGCCCAACGGCCAGCCCCAGCGCTCCCTGCTGCGCCCCGTCTACTGGCTGGGGAACTGGCAGTTCGCGTGCCTGGACTACTACCGCCCGCCCCACGGCGTGGAGGATCGCTGCGTCCGCGCGGAGCCCTTCCCCCCGGTGTTGGCCCGGCTGGTGGAGCAGATCGAGCAGCTCGCCCGGCGCATGTTCACCGGCGCGGACATGCCCGAGGGCTGGACCCTCAACACGTGCCTGGTGAACCTCTACGGCAAGCGCCGGGAAGGCGAGCGCTGGGTGGACACCGCGCGCGTGGGCGAGCACCGGGACTTCGAGCCCGGGCCCGTGGCGTCCCTGTCCCTGGGAGAGCGCGCGCTCTTCCAGTTTGTGAAGAGCCACAAGCCCGGCGAGCGCGAGGGCGTGGTCTGCCAGCAGTGGCTGGATGACGGCTCGCTGCAGCTCTTCGGCGGAGATCAGTGGAAGCGGCGCACGCTCCACCGCGTCCAGCGGGTGGACGAGCGCGAGGGCTTCCGCTTCGAGCTGCCGGTCTCGGACTTCCAGACCCGGCGGATCAACTTCACGTTCCGGTTCGTGCCCAGGCGGCACATCGTCCGGTTCTCGGAGCTCTCGCAGAGCGCGCGCAGGGACGTGGAGGACTACGTCGCCACCCTGGCCGAGTCCTCCCCGTTCTTCGCGCGTGAGCTCGCCCACGCGCGCCGCGCGCAGGGCTAGTGCGGGTCGTCCCGGAGATCCAGGAGCAGCTTCTCCTTCGGATAGACCAGGTAGATGGTGTCCGGGAGACCGGGCCCCTCCACCACCCGCAAGCGGATGGGCGGCACCGGCAGCTGGTGCGCTCGCAGCAGCGCGAGCACCCTGGCCTCCAGCTTGGCGCGATCTCCTACGCGCTTGACGGGTGGCCTCATCGCCAGCCCCGCAGGCAACCCGCCCGTCCGTTGGATCTCCCTGAGCGCCAACTCCAGATCCGCCTCGGAGATCACCAGCTCACGGCACGGCTCCGCCGACACTTCCGCTCTCTCCACCATCCCCATTTCCCACCTCCGTACGACGAGAGGCGCGCAATAGACCACAGGGGTCTGACACTGGAACTCGCCGTTGGCCTCTCGGATGGGCAGACGAACCTGGCGGGCGTTCCGCAGTCAGGCGGCGATCGCAGACCTCGGAGGCAAGTAGCTCGGACGCTGCCTCCGCCGGGTCGCAGCGAGCGCCGTCACTCCGGCGTGGGCTCAGGGTCCGGCAGCCGGGCGAGGCGCGTCACCTCGAGCAGCACCCGCCCCTGCGGACTCGGCACGTAGCGCGCGCGGACCTCGTCGCCCTCTCGCAGGGGCGCAGCCTCCCCCCGCACGTCGCGCAACCTCGTCTGCTCGGAGAACTCCATCGTCGTCGGCAGCCCGGAGCGGGCGAGCACGGTCACCGACCCTGGTGAGACGCTGCTCACGCTGCCCGAAAGCTCCACGGGCGCCGCGCCGCGGCTCGCCTCGCGCGCGCTTCGCGCCTGCGCTTGCGCCACCTCTTCGCGGATCTGCCCTTGAACGTCCCCGGGCAATGACCCCTCCGAGAGATCCAGGGGCTGGGCCGGCGGGAGGCTGACGTCCAGTACGCCGGCGCGGGCGAGGTCCTCCTTCATCGCCCGCGGCGACGCGCAGGCGATGGCTCCCATGACTGCCAGCGCTGGCATGAGCCGCATGAGACTCCCTCCGCCGTTTCTGCGAGCGTGGGGACCGCCTGGGGCCGCGGCAACCCGCATCGAGCGACCGGGCCAGACGTCCGCCCGCTCGCCAGCGGTACCGGCATAACGGTGCTGCGCCGCGGAGAGGCGCCGGACGCAACGTCGGCACCCATTCCCTTCGCCCGTCAGGGCGAGCGAGACCGGGCGCAGCGTCCCCAAAATGATCGCGCACTCGCCGGCGCCGCCGAAGTGTCACGTCGTTGTGACGACAGGAAGGGAGGCCGCGCGCCGCTGTAACCCGGTGCTCCGCACTCCGTAGTGGGAGAGGTGCCTCCCCCCGCCGCCACTCCCCAGCTCGCCGCCCGAATGAAGCGCGCGCTCGCCCGCGCCCGGGCGCTCCACGCCGCCCGCGCCCATCACACCCCGTATGTCCTGGAGCAGGTGGGGCAGGCGGTGTCCGAGCTGACCGCGGCGAAGGCGCCCGCGGCGCTCGCCCCCGCGCTGGACCGGCTCGAGCGGGCGCTCGCCGCGGCGGAGCAGGGGCGCGGCCGCTTCGAGCAGCAGCTTGCCGCGCACCTGGAGGCGATCCGCCAACTGGTGAGCGCGGCGGTGGAGGAGCGCTGGCTCTCGCCCCAGCACTGCGCGCTGGTCGAGCCGAAGCTGCGCGCGCTGCAGGAGAGCGCCGCCACCGAGAGCCACGCTCAGATCGCCCAGCGGGCGCGCGCCCTGGAGCAGGCCCTGGCGCGGACGATCCACGACGCGCGCGCCGCCCGCCTCCAGATGAGGCGCGCCGCCCTGCTGTCCTGCTGACCCACTCCCCCACCGAAGGAGCAACGCCGTGACCATCAAGGGCTTCGAGAAGCACAACCCGTACGATCGCTACAAGCACGAGACCTGGTACCAGCGCCCGGAAGTCCAGTCCGCCATCGAGTCCGGCAAGCTGACGCCGCACGAGCTCGAGCAGCTGCGGGACGCGGCGGACTCGAACAACGACCCGAGCGGCCCGGATCGCTTCCAGGAGAAGCTGGTGGAGCTCGTCAACAACGGCGAGCACGTGGCCTTCCAGCAGGACGATCAGCGCGCGCAGCTGGCCGGCGCGCTGGATCAGAAGATCTCCGAGCTCGAGGAGCTGGCGCAGAGCCACCCCGAGCAGGCCGAGCAGCTGGAGGCGCAGATCTCCGAGCTCGAGGACGCCTGGTACGAGATCAACGCGGACGGCGCGCTCGGCACCGGGGAGAAGGAGGACTTCAACGCGCTGCTCGATGAGCCGCCCCCGGAGGCGCCGATGGACGAGCCCGCGGGCGACGAGGCGATGCCCACCGAGATCCGCAACGTCCAGGTGAATGCGCAGGCGGCGCCGGTGGAGGAGGGTGACAACCTCTGGAGCCTGAGCGAGGCGCACCTCCAGGAGCAGTACCGCGCCGCGGGGATTGACCGCGAGCCCACCAACGCGGAGATCGCCGCCTACCAGCAGCAGGTGATCGCCGCCAACCCGCGGATGGATCCGGACGTGATCCATCCGGGTGAGACGGTGAACCTGCCCTCCACCTCGCTGGACTTGAGCGAGCCGGTGATGCGGGCCGAGCCCCCCGTGGAGCTCCCCCCTCCAGGGCCGAACGGCCCCCGACCCGTGCCGGTCTAGGCTGTTGCCCGGGCGGGCACGGGTCGCCGCGCGGGATGCTGCTCGATGTCGCCCACAACACGGCCGCGCGCCGATTCGCGGAGATGCGCGCGCCGGCCTAGACGATGTCGGACCCGGCCGTAGGATGCGCCGGAATGTCCAGCGGCGGGCGAGTGCTGCGCGTCCTTCCGGACGGCGAGCGGGTGGAGGAGGCGCTGGTGGCCGCCTCCGCCCGCACCGGCTTCGCGGACGCGTCCGCCTTCTTGAGCTTCTCCCAGTTCATCTCCCGCTTCGAAGGCGCGCGCCTTTTGGACCGGCGCCCCGCCACGCCGCTGACCTCCCGCGTGGTGATGTGGTCCGCCGCGCGAAAGCTGGGCCCGGGCCCCTTCGGCGCCTACGTCCACGAGCCCGCCTTCGCCCGCGCCGCGCTGGAGCTGGTGTTCGACCTGAAGGCCGGCGGCGTGGAGCCCTACGCCTTCCTGGCCGCCGTGGAGCAGGTGGCCCCTTCGCGCCTGGAGCGCGGCCGGTACCTGGGGCGGCTCTACAGCGCCTACGACGAGCTGATGGGCGTCCTGCGCCTGGCGGATCGCGAGGACGAGCAGCTGGGCGCGCTCGAGGCCCTGCGCACCCGCGGCCTCCCCCCGCCGCTGCGCCGGTTCTCCGCGATTGAAGTCTCCCAGCTCTACGACTTCTCCCCGCTGCGGACGGACTTCGTGCTCGCGCTGGCGCAGGCCTGCGACCGGGCCGGCGTCCAGCTGCGGCTCTCCGTCCCCGCCGCCGGCTCGCCGCACGTGGACGCCGCGGTGGATCCGGTGCTCGGGCTGCTCGAGCGGCGGGGCCAGGAGCTCACGCACCTGGAGGCGCTGAAGGCGGATCTGCTGGACGAGGGCCGGCCGCTCGCGCCGCTCGGACGCCATCTCTTCGCCCCGGAGGCCAAGGCGCTCGCGGGCCAGGCGGTGGCGCCGGCGCTGGCGCTGTGCAGCGCGGCCACCGCGCGGGAGGAGGCTCGGCTCTTGGCGCGGCGCGCTCGCGCGCTGGTGGACGCGGGCGTGCCGCCGGAAGAGATCGCCATTGCCTACCGGGACCTCGGGGAAGAGGCGGAGTGGCTGGCGGAGGCGCTGGAGGCGCTGCAGCTGCCCTCGCGCATGCGCCGCGGCGCGCCGCTCACCTCCACCGCCGCGGGCCGGATGGCGCTGGAGCTGCCGCTGGTGGTGGACGATGGCTACCCTGCGGAGGGCGTGGCCCGCCTGCTCTCCAGCCGCTACGCGCCCCACGTCTCCGCCGGGGCGCCGGACGCGCCCGGCGCCTGGCTCAAGCTGGCCTCGGTGCGGGATGACCGGCTCGGCGCGCGGGAGGGGAGGGGCGCCTACGATCTGCGCCTCACCGCGCTGGCCGCCCGCCTCCAGCGCCGCAGCGCCTCGGGCGGCGCCGCCGCGGTGCGGGCGGTGCACCAGCGGGCGCTGCGGCTCATCTCCATCTGCGAGCGGCTCCCGGCGGAGGCGCGCGCCTTCGAGCTCCTGGACCGCTGGTGGAGCTGCGTGACGGAGCTGGGGCTCCCCTCCGCGGTCCGGCAGAACGAGCAGCTGCCGCTGCCGCTGGCGCACGAGGAGTCCCCCAGAGATCTCGAGGCCACCCCGTTTGGCCGGGCGATCCTGCGGGCGCTGGCCAGAGATCAAGCCGCGTCCGAGGCCCTGATGATGATGGTCTCCGAGCTGGACGCGGCGCTGAAGCTCTCCGGCGCGGGCGCTCAGCGGATGGCCCGGCGCACCTTCCACCGCTGGCTCCTGGACGCCGCGGCGGACTTCAACCTCGCCCCCAAGGGGACGCGCGGCGGCGCGGTGCGGATCCTCGACCTGCGCGAGCTGGTGGGCCGCTCCTTCGCGCACGTGCTGGTGGGTGGGCTGGTGGAAGGCCGCTTCCCCGGGCGCGCCCGCAGCCAGCCGCTCTTCCCGGACGAGGACCGGGTGGCGGTGAACCGGCACCTGAAGAAGGACGCGTTCCGGCTCGCCAGCGGGGAGCCGGACGGGCGGGCGCCGTGGCGGCTCGCCGAGGATCGCCTGCTGCTCTACCTGGCGCTCGGCGCCGGGCGGGAAGGGGTGACGCTGTGCCACGCGCGCAGCGGGCCGCGCGGCCAGGAGCAGGTGGCCTCGCCCTTCCTGGACGAGCTGCGCCGCCTCACCGGCGTGCCGCTGGAGGCGGTCCCCCTGCGGCCGGTCCCGCCCCTGGACGAGGTGGAGACGGAGGCGCAGCTGCGCGAGCGCGCCGCGCTGGAGGTGCTGGCGCGCCCCGAGCTGCGGATCTCCGAGCCGGACGCCGCCCGCGCGGCGCTGCGCGAGCAGCTCTCCGCGGAGGGCTGGTTCGGCGCGGCCCGCGCGCTGGCGCAGGTGGAGGAGGAGCGGCTGCGGTTCTTCTCGGATCCGCAGCTGCCGCCGGGCCCGTTCAGCGGCGCCGCCACGGCGCCCGAGCTGGCGCCGGAGCTCGCGCGGCTCTTCGCGTTCGGGCCGGAGCGGCCGCTCTCCGCGTCCACGCTGGGGCGCTTCGGCAACTGCGCGTTTCAGGGCTTCCTGGCCTTCGCGCTGCGGCTGGAGGAGCCGGAGGAGCCGGGCGAGGAGATCGACGCCCGCGGCAACGGCTCCTTCTGGCACAAGGTGATGGAGGAGCTCTTCCCGCGGCTCGCCGAGGCGGGGCTGTTGCGCCGGCCGCTGGAGGAGGTGCCCCAGCCGCTGATCGACGAGGCGCTGGAGCAGGCCGCGGCGGCCGCGGAGAAGTCCGCGCACGTGGGCCACCCCGCGCTCTGGCGGCTCTCCCGCGAGCGGGCCCGGGCCATGGCGCGGAAGATCCTCGCCACCGACCACCGCGGCCTGCCCTTCCACGCGCACGAACCCGAGCACCGCGAGCTGCGCTTCGGCCGGCCCAGCTCTCCAGAGCCCTGGCGCGAGGTGGCATTGCCCCCCGCGCGCGAAGGGGAGACGCCCATCCACCTGGAGGGCACGATTGACCGGCTGGACTCGAGCGGCCCCAGCGTGGGGGTGGTGGACTACAAGTCCGGCGCGCTCGGCAGCGGCCCCAAGCTGATGGAGGGGCTGCTCGCCACCGAGTTCCAGCTCCCGCTCTACCTCTACGCCGCCAAGGTGGCGGGGCGGACGGCCGGGCGCGCCGCCTGGCTCTCTCTCCGGGACGGCGAGCCGCGCCACCTGGACTCGCTGCTCCACGAGCACCACGGGCAGACCCTGGCGGAGCTCTTGGACACCACACCGGCGATGCGCGAGCGGCTGGCCCAGGCCGGGGGGAAGAACCTGGCCAACGCCGTTCACGGCCTGGCCGGCGCGTTGCGACAGGGCCAGTTCCCCGCCCGCCCGCAGGACTGCCGCTACTGCGCGTTCGGCGCGGTGTGCCGGATCAGCGAGCGCCGGCTGGTGGACGCGGAGGGCACATGAGCGACGTCTCCGCCCTGCTCGCCCTGGAGCAGAACCTGGCGCTGATGGCGGGCGCCGGCGCCGGGAAGACCTACAACCTGGTCACGCTCTGCCTGCACCTGTTGGGCGGCGCCCGCGCGGACGCAACGCCGCTGCGCACCTCGCAGCTGTGCCTGCTCACGTTCACGGACAAGGCGGCCGCGGAGCTGAAGGACCGGCTGCGCAGCCGGCTGGACCGGCTGGCGCGGGAGGAGGCGCCGGAGGCGGAGCTGGCGCCGCTGCGCGCGTCCTACGCGCGGCTGGGCCGGGCCATGCCGCCGCCCGCGTTCTGGCGGAAGGTGCGCGATGACCTGGGCGCCGCGCTGATCGGCACCTTTCATTCGCTCTGCGTGCAGCTTCTGCGGCGCGCGCCCGCGGGGTTCGGGGTGGATCCCTCCTTCCAGCTGCTGGACGAGCGCGAGGCGCAGCGGCTGGTGGAGGACACCGCGGAGCGGCTGGTGCTGGACGCGCTGGAGGCCGGGCAGAGCGCGCCCGTGGTGGAGCTGTGCCGCGAGCTCTCCTTCACCGGGCGTGGCCGCGCGCTCGGCCTGGTCCGCTACCTCTGCGAGGTCTACGCCAAGCTGCGCGAAGAGGGCGTGGAGCCCCGCGCGGTGCGGATCTCCGACGAGGCCGCCGCGCGCGCAGAGCTGGAGGAGCGGCTGGCCACCTGCCGGCGCCTGCTGTCCGAGGCGCTGGAGGCGGACCGGGAAAAAGGGCGCTTCGCGGCGGCGCTGGGGCGGGCGCGCAACGCGCTGGAGGGGCTGCGTTTTTCGAACTTCCTCGAGCCGGGCCGCTGGCGGGAGCTGCAGCGCGCGCTCTCCTCCGAGCCCGGGCTCACCCGCACGCGGGACGCCCGCGCCGAGCTGGTGCAGGCGGTGCTCGGCCGGCCGCGCGAGCCGGGGCTGGCGGAGCACTACGCGGCCTGCCTCGTCGCCCCGCACGAGCGAGCGTTCGTGGAGCTGCTGGTGCTGCTGGGCGCCAAGCACCGGGACGCGCTCTCCCGGCGCGGCGTCCTGGACTTCTCCGGCCTGCTGGTGCTCACCCGCAACCTGCTCCGAGACCATCTGAGCGTCCGCCGCGAGGTGCAGGAGCGGCTCAAGGCGCTGCTGGTGGACGAGTTCCAGGACACCAACCGGCTGCAGCTGGAGCTGGTGACGCTCCTGGCTGAACGGAGGGAGGGGGCGCCCCGGCCGCTGCCGCTGGGGGACGGGGAGGTGGGCGCCGAGCCGGCCGTGCTCTCGCTGCCGCTGGAGCCGGGCTTCCTGTGCGCGGTGGGGGACCGCAAGCAGTCCATCTACGAGTTCCGCGGCGCGGACGTCTCCGTCTTCGAGCGGCTGGCCCGGAAGATCGAGCAGGAGGGGGGGGCGCGCGGCTACCTGCAGCAGAACTGGCGCTCCTCCCCGCCGATGATCGCCTTCTTCAACGAGGTCTTCGCCCAGGTGATGCGCCCCTCCGGCGCGGCGCGGGAGTACGAGGTGGCCTACGCGCCGCAGGGGGATGATCTCCACCCGGTCCGCCCCGCGCTGCGAGATCCGCCCTGCGTGGAGCGGCTCGTCTTCGCCCCCGAGGAGAGCGCCGAGCGCTGCCGCGAGCAGGACGCGGACGCGGTGGCCAGGTGGATCCGCCACGCGCTCTCGCCCAATGGCCCGCGGCTGGTGGTGGACGGCGCGGCGGCGCGGCAGCCCAGGGGAGGGGAGATCGCCATCCTCTTCCGGCGCTTCACCTACGTGGAGAGCTACCGCCAGGCGCTCACCCGGCTGGGGATCCCCCACCGCGTGCTGCGCGGGCGCGGCTTCTACGGCGCCCAGGAGGTGCTGGATCTCGCGGCGCTGCTCTCTTTGATCGCCGATCCCACGGACGCGGTCGCCTTCGCGGTCGTCCTCCGCTCCCCGCTGGTGGGGCTTTGCGACGCGTCGCTGCTCAAGGTGGCGGTGGCGGGCGGAGACCGGCTCTCGCTCTCCGCGGCGCAGCGCCCGGACGCGCTCGGCCGCTTCGCGTTCCCGCCGGACGAGGCGGAGCGGCTCTCCCGGCTGCTGCGGCTCTACCCGCGGCTGCGCAAGGAGCGGGACCGGCTGGGGATCCGTCCGCTCTTGCAGGTGGCGCTCGAGGAGACCGGCTACCGGGTGGCGCTGGCGGGCACGCCGTACGGCGAGCAGGGCCTGGCCAACGTGGACAAGCTGCTGGAGCTGGCCGCGCGTTGGGACTCGGACGGGATCGGCGAGTGCGCGGCCTTCGCCCGGGAGCTCGCCGGGCTCGCCGCGGCCGAGCCGGCCGAGGCCCAGGCGGACGTGCTGGACGCGGCGGACCCGCGGGCGGTGCAGCTGCTCACCATCCATCAGTCCAAGGGGCTGGAGTGGCCGGTGGTGGTGGTGCCGGATCTGGCCGCGCAGCGCGCCAACGAGAACGCGCACATCCGGTTCGACCGGAGCCTGGGGCTCTCCATCCGGCCCTGGATCCCGGACGGCGAGAGCGGCCCCTCCCCGCGCTTCCTGCGCGTCAGCCAGGAGCTCTCCTACCGCGCGCAGGCGGAGCACCGGCGGCTGCTCTACGTGGCGCTCACCCGCGCCAAGGATCACCTGGTCCTCTCCGGTCAGACCCGCAACCCCAAGGGGACCTGGCGCGCGCTGCTGGACGCGGCGATCGACGGGAGCCCCACGCTCAAGCGGACGGTGCGGGACGTGGAGGTGGAGTCGCTCCCCAGCTCCGCCGCAGTGCCCGCCGAGGAGCCGGCGGCGGACGCGGCCGCCCGCGCGCGGGTGGAGGGCGCGCTCGCCCGGGTCCGCGCGCGGCCGCCCGCGCAGCCCTCCGGGGTGGTGTTGCCGGTCACCCACCTCCAGGACTACTTCACCTGCCCGCGCCGCTACCTCTACGCGCACCAGGTGGGGCTCTCCGAGTTCCCGGTGGTCTTCGAGCTGGACGAAGGGGACGGCCTGGGCGCCCCGGACGGCGAGCGGGGGCGCAGCGCCGCGGACCGGCGGCTGCGCGGCACCATCGCCCACCGGCTGCTCGAGCAGGTGGATCTCTGGAAGGCGCGCGGCGCGCCGGACGTCCTGCGCGAGCAGCTGGAGGAGCTGCTCTGGCTGGAGGGGCTCTCCCCCAAGGACGAAGACGCGCAGGAGATCATCCGCTGGGTGGAGGGCTTCGTGGCGAGCGACTTCGCCGGGCGCCTGGTGGCCGCCGGTCCGGCCCGGGTCCACCGCGAGCTGCCCTTCATGCTCCGGCTCGCGCCCCCGGAGCCCGGCCTGCCCGCGGTCCACCTCAAAGGTCAGATCGACCTGCTCTTCGAGGACGAGCAGGGCGGCGCCACGGTGGTGGACTACAAGGCCAGCCGGCGCCATCCCGCCGGCCTGGACGCCTACGCCTTCCAGCTGGACTGCTATGCGCTGGCGGCGCGGCGGATGGTCCAGCCGAACGTGCCGGTGAAGGCGGGGATCCTCTTCCTGCGGGAGAAGGCCCAGGAGCTCCAGCTGCGGCAGGTGCCGCTGGACTTCGCGGCGCTGGAGCGGCGGCTCGCCCAGGGCGGGGCGGAGCTCCTGCGCCGTGCGCGGGAGCACGACTGGCCGGGGCTGCCGCAGGCGGCGTGTACCGCCTTGCGTTGCGGCTACCAGTACCGCTGCCACGCGCGCACCCCTGCTGTATAAGGCCGCCATGCCGAACGTCGTGGTGGTGGGAGCGCAGTGGGGCGACGAGGGGAAGGGCAAGGTCGTGGACCTGCTCACCGAGCACGCCCAGGTGGTGGTCCGCTTTCAAGGCGGCAACAACGCGGGCCACACGCTGGTGGTGGGCGGGCAGAAGACGGTCCTGCACCTCATCCCGTCCGGGATCCTCCATGCGGGGAAGACCTGTGTGATCGGCAACGGGGTGGTGGTGGATCCCTCCGTGCTGGTCACGGAGATCGACTCGCTCAAGCAGCGGGGCTTCCTGGCGGATGACTCGCAGCTGCTGATCTCCGAGTCCGCGCACGTGATCTTCCCGTGGCACAAGGTGGTGGACTCCTTCCGCGAGAAGGCCAAGGGCGGGAGCGCCATCGGCACCACCGGCCGGGGCATTGGCCCCGCCTATGAGGACAAGGTCGCCCGCCGCGGCATCCGCGTGCGCGAGCTGTTGCGGCCGGCGCGCCTGCGGGAGCGGATCGCCGAGCGGCTGCCCTCGGTGCTGCAGGAGCTCAAGGAGCTGGCGCCGCTGGCCAAGCTCGAGGTCCCCAAGCTGGAGCTGGAGCCGATCCTCGCCGAGTACTCCGGGCTCGCCGAGCGGCTGCGCCCCTTCGCGGCGGACGCGTCCCTCTTCCTCTCCTCCCAGATCGGCAAGGGGGCCCGCATCCTCTTTGAAGGCGCCCAGGGCACGCTGCTGGACGTGGATCACGGCACCTACCCGTTCGTCACCAGCTCCAACTGCGTGGCGGGCAACGCCGCGGTGGGCTCGGGCATTGGCCCCACGGCGATCGACAAGGTGGTGGGGATCAGCAAGGCGTACACCACGCGCGTGGGGGGCGGGCCGTTCCCCACCGAGCTCACGGACGAGCTGGGCGAGCGGCTGCGCAAGGTGGGCGACGAGTTCGGCGCCACCACCGGCCGCCCCCGCCGCTGCGGCTGGCTGGACGGGGTGGTGCTGCGCTACGCGGTGCGCGTGAACGGCCTCTCCGGGCTGGCGCTCACCAAGATGGACGTGCTCTCGGGCTTGAAGACGCTGGAGATCTGCACCGCGTACGAGCTGGACGGCGAGCGGGTCACCGAGCTGCCCGGAGATCCGGAGGACCTGGGCCGGGTGAAGCCCGTGTACGAGACCCTGCCGGGCTGGGACGAGTCGCTCGCCGGCGCGCGCGTGTTCGACGATCTCCCCGCCAACGCCCGGCGCTACGTGCAGCGGGTGGAGAAGCTGTGCGGGATCCCCGTCACCTGCATCTCGGTGGGCGCGGACCGCGGCGAGACCATCCTGCTCGACAATCCGTTCCGGGCGTAGCGAAGCCGCCGCCCGCTGGGCGGATCAATCAAGGCAAGAACTTGAGGCCTCCGCTCAGCCCGAGCGAAGTCGAGGGCCCCACGAGCGAGAGTCCCCAAGAGCGGGGGGCCCTCGACTTCGCTCGGGCTGAGCGGGGGGCCCGGCAAGTTTCAGGTCAGGTCCCCGTGGATTGACACGCGAGTCAACGCGGTGCCACCGTGCGCCTGAACTTCAAATTCAGGAGCGCCCATGAGCCACGCCTTCGTCGTCGACGCCGTCCGCACCGCCCGAGGCAAGAAGAAGGGGAGCCTGGTGGGCGTGCACGCCATGGATCTCGCGGCCCACGTGCTGGGCGCGGTGGTCCGGCGCAACAAGCTGGACCCGCTCAAGGTGGAGGACGTGGTGCTGGGGTGCGTCTCCCAGGTGGGGGAGCAGGGGCTGAACATCGCGCGCGGCGCGGTGCTGGCGGCGGGGATGCCGATCGAGGTGGCGGGCAACACCGTGAACCGCTTCTGCGGCTCGGGGCTGCAGGCGGTGAACTACGCGGCCATGCAGGTGATCGCCGGCCAGGCGGACGTGGCGATCGGCGGCGGGGTGGAGTCCATGAACCGGGTCCCCATGGGCTCGGACGCGCTCGGCCCCGGGGACGGCCCGGTCTCCCCGGCGCTCGCGGCCCGCTTCCCCAACCTGGTCCCGCAGGGGATCTCCGCGGAGCTGATCTCCGAGCAGTGGAAGCTCACCCGCGGGCAGCTGGATGAGTTCTCCGCCGCTTCGCAGCAGAAGGCGGGCAAGGCGATCCGCGAAGGCTGGTTCAAGAACGAGATCGCGCCGATCACCGTGAAGAACGCGGAGGGGCAGGCGGTGGACTTCGCGGTGGATGAGCACTGCCGCCCCAACACCACGGTGGAGGCGCTCGCCACCCTCAAGCCCGCCTTCAAGCCGGACGGGGTCATCCACGCGGGCAACTCCTCCGGGATCGTGGATGGCGCGGCGGCGGTGCTGGTGGCCAGCGACCGCGGCTGCAAGGAGCTCTCGCTCAAGAAGCGGGCGAAGATCGTGGCGACCGCGGTGGCGGGCAGCGATCCCATCCTGATGCTGACCGGCCCCATCCCCTCCACCCGCAAGGCGCTGGCGCGCGCCGGGCTCAAGGTCTCGGACATCGATCTCTGGGAGATCAACGAGGCCTTCGCCCCGGTGCCGATCGTGGTGGCGCAGGAGCTGGGGATCTCCCCGGAGAAGCTCAACGTGAACGGCGGGGCGATCGCGCTCGGCCACCCGCTGGGCGCAACCGGGGCGATCCTGCTGGGCACCGTCCTCAACGAGCTGGAGCGCAGGGATCTGCGCCGTGCGGCGATCACCCTGTGCATCGGCTACGGCATGGGGATCACGACGATCATTGATCGCAAGCTGGACTGAGGCCGCCAAGGGCGTGAAGTCCTTTGGGGCATGACGCGCAGGTGTCACTCGGCGCGCGGATGTTTCCCGGACGGCACGAGAATTTCTTGACCTGGGGTAAGGTCCCTCTCGCTACCTGCAGACGCGTCTGGTAGGGCTGGGCGTCCAGGTGTTTACCTCCGGGGGAGGACCTCAGTGATGGTTGGTCGTTTCTTCGTGCTCGTCGTCGCGCTGTCGCTGCTGGTCGCGGCCGCGCCCTCTCCCCAGGCGAAGGTGGCCTTCGACCGGGGCGAGGATGCTCTCAAGGCCAACCGGCTGACGGACGCGGAGGCCGCCTACCGCGAGGCCATCGCCGCCACGCCGGGCTACGCCGCCGCCATCAACGGACTGGGGAGCGCCCTCTTCAAGCAGGGGCGCAAGGACGAGGCGATCGCCACCTTCAAGGACGCGATCGCCGCGGACACGTCCTTCCAGCTCGCGTACTTCAACCTCGGCTACGCCGCCCGGAAGAACAACGACTTCACCACCGCCGCCGCGGCCTACGAGCGGTACACGCAGCTCAACCCTTCGGATCCGGACGGCTTCTATGGCCTCGGCGAGAGCTACCGGCAGAGCAACCAGCCGCAGAAGGCCATCGCCGCGTACGAGCAGTTCCTCAACCGGGAGAAGCGCCCGAGCGAGCAGAAGTGGATCGACAAGGCGAAGGAGAGCGTCTCCACCCTGAAGGCGGAGCTGGCCTCCGCGCAGCAGGCGCCGCCCCCCGCCAACAACCCGCCGCCGAACAACAACCCGCAGCCGCCTCCGGGCCAGGGCCAGGGCCAGGGACAAGGCCAGCAGGTGGCGACCGCGCAGCAGCCGCCGCCTCCGCAGGGGAACCCCGGTCCGGCCAACAACCCGATGGCGGCGCCGCAGCCCCAGTCCATGGGGATCCCCCAGGGTGGCTCGCCGCAGCCGGCGCTCGCCAAGGCCCGGATCTCCGAAGGCGACCGGATGATGGCGGACAAGCGGTACCGCGAGGCCTCGTTCGCGTACCAGGACGCCACCAACGCGGACCCGGCCAACATCGAGGCGCTCTTCAAGCTGGGCAACTCCTACGCGGTGCTCGGCTACTACGCCCAGGCGATCGAGCGGTGGACGCGCGTCACCCAGATCTCCCCGGACCCGGCGATCCGCAAGAGCGCCCAGGACAACATCTCCAAGGCCCAGTCCAAGATGGCGCAGCTGGGCGGCGGCTCGCCGCAGTCCCAGGGCAAGCCCCCCGGCACCGGCCCGGTGGCGGACAACACCCGCGCCTCCGCGCGCCGCGCGTACGAGCAGGGCGTGCAGCTGATCAACCAGCGCAACTACCCCGGGGCGATCCAGAGCCTGAGCCAGGCGATCTCGCTCGAGCCCACGCTGGCGGTGGCCTATGTCGCCCGCGGCAGCGCCCACATCGGCGTGCGCCGCTACCCGGAGGCGGCGGCGGACTACTCCTACGCGCTGCGGCTGGACGGCAACATGGCCTCGCCCCTGTACGGCCTGGCCGAGGCCTACCGGGCCATGGGCCGCACCTCGGATGCCCGCCAGTATTACGAGCGGTACGTGGCCTCCACGGCGCAGGACGTCAGGCCGGACCTGCAGCAAGAGGCGCGCTCCAAGGCGGACCGGCTGCGGTAGCCCTTCGTCCCGGTCCTGGGAACAGCGAGTGCCGCCTGCTGAACGGACGGGCTGCCGGCTGACGTGTAGGGAAACGTCGCGTGGTTTTCCCTGACCTCACGCACTAATTTTGAGCGCATGGACGCTCGGCGGACGGGCTCGACGGAGCAGGTTTTCCGGCCGCGCCGCGTATTTGCGGCGGCGATGGGACTGGCCGGAGCGCTGTGGGTAGGCGTGCTCGGCTACTTGCTTCAGTTCGAGAACGTCCCGGCGAAGACCTTCCTCTCCACGGTCTTCTTCGTCCTCTTCTTCGTCGTCTCGCTCCTCTATTACGTCCGCACCGCCATCTTCGTGGACTCGGGCGGGCTGACGTACCGCGGGATGGTCCGCACCCTGCGCTTCTCCTTCACGGACATCCGCAAGCTGGACGTGCTCCCCGGCCCGGTCACCGTCTACGCGGTGCGGGGCAAGGGGCGGCTCATCCACTTCACCAGCTTCTTCAAGCACCACCAGCGGCTGATGGAGCTGTTGGTGGAGCGCGCGGGGCTGGCGCCGCTGCGCCACTAGGTCAGCTCAGCAGCCAGCCCGTCACCAGCGCCGCCAACGTCAGCCCGCTGCCCAGGCCCAGCAGCGCCCACTCCGCCCGTTCGAAGCGGGGCGGCGCGCGCGTCTGGCTCTCCTCTGTCTCCGCCTCGGCCGGGACGTCCTCCTCGGGGGCAGCCGCGCTCGGCTCGGGCGGCGCCGGCGCGGGCGGCGGGTCCGCGGCGTCGTCGAAGCGCAGCATGCAGTGGCCCAGCTCCACCACGTCCCCGCGCGCGAGTGCCCGGGGCTCGCGCACGCGCGCGCCGTTGAGGAAGACGCCGTTGGGGCTGCCGAGATCTTCGAGCCAGAACGGCGCGTCCGCGGTTACCGGCTCGCGGTGGATCCGCGCGTGGCGGCGGGAGACGGAGCGGTCGCGGATCCGCAGCCCCACCTGCTCTCCGCGCCCCAGCTCCACCTCGTCCTCGAGCGCGAAGACCTTGCCGGTGTCCAGCCCGGTGAGGCAGGTGAGGGTGGCCGCGCGCGTGGCCGCGGGGGCCAAGTCCTGGGTCGCCAGCTCGCGCAGGACCGCCAGCGTGGCCTGCCCTTCGCGCGCGCTCGCGGCTTGCGGCGGGAGCTCCAGCGCGGTGCCATCCGGGAGCGCCAGCCGCTCTCCTGGCAGCAGCAGCCGGGGGACGCGCGGCGGCAAGAGCGCCCCGTCCACCTCCACCACCTCCGCCGCGGTGGCGGTCAACCGGTCGCCTTCAATCTCCAGCACCAGCACCGCCGCCGCCAGCCCCTCCAGGCGCAGCTCGTCCTCTGCGCTCCCGCCCACGCGGACCCGCCCGTCCGCCAGCTCCACCTCGGTGCTCGCCTCTCCCTGATGGATGAGCAGCCTCATGGCCGCGGCGAAGCTTCCAACCCCTGGGCCAACCCCAACCCCCCGGGAGCAGGCCCGCGCTCTTGGGGGCGGCGTCCGGCGTTTGGGAGGCGCATCCGGGGTTTCGGATGGCGGGCGAATGCGTTACATGCGCCGCCATGCCCGCTCGCGCCCTTGGCCTGTGCTTCCTGGTCCTGCTCCTCGCGGCGTGCCGGGACGAGCAGGCCGGCCCCAAGAACCGCGGCGCAGGCCAGCTCGCCGCGCCGCCCCAGGCGAAGGTGCTGGACGCCGCGCCGGCAGATCTCACCTTTCGGAGCGGCAAGACCTGGGCGGGCGGCAGCATCGTCTACCTCGGCGCGCGCGTGGTGCCCGCGCGGCCCAAGGCGGGTGACCAGGTCACGCTCACGCACTACTTCCAGGCGCTCAAGCCGCCGCCCCAGGGGTACGGCTTCTTCGTCCACCTGCTCGACTCCAGCAGCGGCCAGTTCCTGGCGAACCTGGATCACGAGATCCAGGGCGGCGCGCTCCCGCTGGGCTCCTGGCCGGTGGGCAAGGTGATCGAGGACACCCACAGCCTCCAGCTCCCCGCTGGCATGGCGGGCGGCGTCCGCCTGGCCATCGGCTTCTGGCAGGGCAACTCCCGGCTGCCGGTGGATGACCCGGCGACCAGCGCGGGCGAGAACCGGATGGCCGGCCCGCTGCTGGAGGCCCAGGGGCCGGCGCTGCCCGAGTACCACGTGGGCAAGACGGCCAAGCCGCCGAAGATCGACGGCGAGCTCTCGGACCCGGCGTGGAAGGACGCCTCCGCGGTGGAGCTGGTGGGCAGCTACGACGGCGCCAAGCCCGCCACCCGCACCACCGCGAAGCTGCTCTACGACGACCAGAACCTCTACCTCTCGTTCGACTGCGAGGACCCGGACGTCTGGGGCACGCTCCTGCAGCGCGACGAGGCGATCTACACGCAGGAGGTGGTGGAGCTCTTCGTGGACGCCAACGGGGACGGCCGGACCTACAACGAGATGGAGGTCTCGCCCCACAACACGATCTTCGACGCGTACTTCCCGGCGCGGCGCCAGGGGATGGACCTCACGTTCGACGCGCAGATGCAGACCGCGGTGAAGGTGCGCGGGACGATCGACGACCCGTCGGACCGGGACGATGGCTGGTCCGTGGAGATCAAGCTGCCCATCTCCCGCCTGGCGGAGGTCCCCAACAACCCGCCGAAGAAGGGCGACCGCTGGCGCTTCAACCTGTTCCGGCTCGAGCACCTGGAGCGGCGCAACGTGGAGGGGCAGGCGTTCTCGCCGCTCTTCGTGGGCGACTTCCACCACCTGCCGCGGTTCGGCTGGCTCGTCTTCGAGTAGCCCGCCTTCAGGAGTGCGGCTCGATCTCCCAGCCGGTGTCGGCGTGGGAGCGCTCGGCGGGGTCTCCGAGGAACCGCAGGTACCCGTTCATCTCCAGCGTGTCGATCAGCTCCTCCGCCTCCAGCTGGGAGAAGCCCTCCTGCTGCACCAGCACGTCCCGCATCAAGGACTTGCCGCGCAGGTAGCCGACCGGCTCGGAGTGGCCGAGCCGCTTCTTCAGCTCTTCGGTCAACGCTTGGAGATCCAGGTCGTCAGGCAGCATGGGCTCAAGGAAGCTGCGCCCCCGCGACCGCGCCGGCAACCTCCCCGGGTTCCTCGGCCGGGGCTGCCCGGAAGGTCTCCACCCGGACGTTCGTGCCGTCGCTGTGGAAGCGGACGGCCCCGTGGAGATCCGTCCGGTAGCAGCGCGCCCCCTGCGCCTCGTAGCGCTCCACCACCTCCGGATGCGGGAAGCCAAAGCGGTTGCGCCGTCCAACGCAGAACACCACGAAGGCGGGTCGCGCCCGCTCCACGAAGGCGGGGGTGGAGGAGGTCCGCGAGCCGTGGTGGGGCGCCTTCACCACGGTGACGCCGCCCTCGGGCAGCGCCAGCGCCTCCTCGCCTGCCGCCTCCAGATCTCCGGTGAGCAGGAAGCTGACCTCGCCATGGGTCAGCCGCAGCACCAGGCTGCGGTCGTTGACCCCCTCCAGCAGCGCGAGATCCTCCGGCGGCCCCAGCACCTCCAGCCGCGCCTCCCCGAGCTGCAGCGGCGGGTGCCCGCGCTGCACCTCCTCCTGCAACGCCCCCTTCGCGGCCGTCCGCACCAGGAAGGTGAGGGTCCCGTCCCCGGCGCCCTTCGGGAGCCAGAGCCGCTCCGTGGGGAGCTGCTCGAGCGCCGAGGCCAGCCCGAGCGCGTGGTCCGGATGCGGGTGGGAGAGGGCCGCCAGCGCGAGCTGGTGGATCCCCAGCTCGCGCAGATAGGGCAGCACGAAGCGGCGCCCGGTGTCGGTGCCGCCGGGGACGCCGCCGCCGTCGATCAACGCGTGGCGCCCTGCCGAGGAGACGACGATCGCGTCCCCGTGGCCCACGGAGAGGAAGGTGACGGTGAGCCCGCCCGGCGCGATCCACCGCGGCGCGAGCGCGAGCAGCAGCGCGGCCGGCGCCGCCAGCCCCAGCCAGCGCGCCCGCCCGCGGCCCAGCGCGAAGCAGAGCAGCCCGGCGGCGTAGAGCGCGGCCGCGGCGCCGCCGAAGGAAGGCACCTCCACCGCCGCCAGCGGGACCGCGGCGAAGCCCTTGGCCACCGCCACCAGCGCCTGGGAGGCCCAGACGCCGCAGAAGATCGCCGGCCGGGCGAGCGGCGGGAGCACGGCGTGCAGCGCGGCGCTGCCCGCGGCGAGCGCCGTCAGGGCGCCGCACAGCGGCAGCGCGACGAGGTTGGCGAGGACCCCCGCGAGGCTCAGGCGGTGGAAGGTGGAGGCGATCAGCGGCAGCCCGGCGACCGTCACCGCCACGCTCGCGCAGCAGCTCTGCAGCGCCCCCTCGCGCAGCCGCTCCAGCCGGTGGCGCCAGCCGCTGGTGGAGGGCGCCGGCGGCGCCAGCGGCAGCGCCTGGCGCAGGGCAGGGGAGAGCAGCACCAGCGAGAGCACCGCGAGGAAGGAGAGCTGCAGCGAGAGCTCCGCGATCGCCGAGGGGTCTGCCACCAGCAGCCCCAGCGCGGCGAGCGCGAGCGCGTTGAGCGCATCGCTGCGCCGCCACAGGGCCATGGCGCCCAGGAGCAGCGAGGCCATCACCGCGGAGCGCAGGGCAGGGGCCTGCGAGCCCGTGTAGAGCACGTAGGCCCAGACCAGCGGGACGGAGAGCGCCGCGGCCACCCGCCGCGCGTCGAACCGGTGGGAGCGCCGCCACACCCGCACCAGGAGCCGCCGCAGCGCGCCCAGCGCGAAGAGGGCCAGGGCGGCAACGTGGAGCCCGCTCACGGAGAGGACGTGGGCCAGGCCGCTGCGCGCGAAGGTCTCCTCGAGCGCGTCCCCCAGCTCGGCGCGCAGCCCGGCCGCGAGCGTGAGGAAGAGGGCGGCGCTCTCGGGGCTGGGCGCCAGCGCGCGGACCTGCTCCGCCAGGGCCCGGCGCTCGGCGTGCAGCCGCGCGCGCCAGCGCGGAGCGGGGGAGAGCACCAGGGCGCGAGAGGGCTCGAACGCGCCCGAGAAGAGCAACCCCTTGCGCCACAGCGCGGCGGCGTGATCGTCCTCGCCCCAGTTGGAGGCGGGCTCCACCGGCTTGAGCTTCGCCTCGGCGAGCACGCGCTCGCCGCCGAGCCACGGGATGGGCGTGGACGCGGAGAGCCGCACCCGGAACCGCGCTGGTGCGAGCGGCTCAGCCGGGAGCGCGGCGCGGCTCACCGCCAGCTCCGCCTGCCAGAAGCCGTCCGCGGCGCGGACCGCCTCCACTTGCCCCTCCACCCGGGCGGCGCCCCCCTCCCCGAGGCCGGAGGGGACCTCCGTCCGCGAGGCGAGCCCCGCGAGCGCGGCGCCCAACGCCATGGCCCCGAGGAGGAGCCCAGCGTGCGCTCCCGTGCGCCGTCCCCCTACAAAGGAGGCGGCGAGCAGCAGCCCGGACGCGAGGAGGAATAGCCAGAAAAAGGCTCGGGTTGCTTCACCGAGCCCAGCACCCAGCCCCAAGCCGAGCGCTGGAAAAAACACCGGGCGCACGCCCAGTTCCGACCAGGAGTAACGGTCCACCCACCACCTGCCCCTCACCCAGACCCACGCCGTCCCAAATCGGTGCCGCTGTAGGAACTACACTGACTATAAAAAGCGCGCCACCTTAGTCGGGGCCGTCCTTGGGGGTCAAGCGGTCGAGTTGAAGAAAAGTGTAGGTCGTGGTATGAACATCGAAATTTCCCACCACCTTGCGCTCATCAGGCGCAGCAGGAGGCAGTGAGTGCAGACGAGCTTCAAGACGGGCGACAAGGCGGTTTATCCGGGTCAGGGCGTGGGCGAGGTGATGGGCATCGAGCACACCGAGGTGGCAGGGCAGCGCCAGTCGTTCTACGTGCTCCGGATCCTCGAGAACGAGATGAGGATCTTCATCCCGATCAACAAGGTCGGCTCGGTGGGCCTCCGGGAGATCATCTCCGAGGAGGACGTGAAGCAGGTCTATTCCATCCTCCGCGAGAAGGACATCTCGGTGGACTCCACGACCTGGAACCGCCGGTACCGGGAGTACATGGAGAAGATCAAGACCGGCTCGGTCTTCGAGATCGCCGAAGTGCTCCGCGACCTCTACCTGCTCAAGGGCGACAAGGACCTGTCGTTCGGCGAGCGCAAGATGCTCGACACCGCCCGCTCCCTCCTGATCAAGGAGCTCTCGCTTGCCAAGGAGTGCACCGAGGACGAGATCGAGGCGGACCTGAAGAAGATCTTCAACATCGCGACCTGAAGGCAGCACGCTCACGCGTCGCCACGGACGCCCTGTTCCCTCACCGGGGGCAGGGCGTTTTCGCTGATGGACTCCCCCCACGAACTCGAAGACCTCCGCCGCGATCGCGAGGCCCGGATCGCCCAGCTGGAGTCCCGCCTGCAGAAGCCGCGGCCGCTCGGCGTGCGCCCGCCGCTGGCGATCGCCGCGATCGTGGGGGCGGTGGCCCTGCTCTGGATGGAGCGGCTGGAGCTGGGCTACCTGGTGGCCCCTGCCGAGCCGGTCGTGCTCGGCAGCGAGGGCGCCTATGACTTCTCGCTCCTGCGCTCCAACCGCTACGCCAAGCTCCACGGGATCCCCACCCTGCGCGCCACCTACTTCGACGGGGGCGCCAAGCTGGTGGTGGGCCTGAAGGACACGCCGGTGCTGGTGGTCCGCGGGACGCTGCCCGGCGAGGAGTGGAAGGGCGGCGCGGCGCCGCCCCAGCCGGACCAGCGCCCCTTCGCGGTGGGCGGCCGGCTCCTCTCCCAGGACGACGCGCCGCGCACGTACCAGGACGCCTTCCCGCTCCACCTCGGCTTCGGCGAGGTGCGCCCCCGCGACGGCAAGCTGTGGATCCTGGTGGAGGGCGAGCGGCCGCGCGAGAGCGCCGGCGTGTACCTCTACACCGGGCTCCTGGTGCTGCTGATCCTCGCCAACGGCTACCTGCTCGTCCGCCGCCTGCTCGGGGGCGGCGCCGAGCGCGCTACTCGTTGAAGGCGTCGTCCAGCGAGGAGCGGTTGGCCTTGGCGGGCTTCTTCTTGGCCGCGGGCTTCGCCGGGGCCTCTTCTTCGTCCTCGGACGCGCTGGACGCCTTCGCCTTGGCGCCGCCCTTCACCGGGGGATCCTCGTCGCCGGGGATCTTCGCGTTGGAGCGGAACTTGGGCTTCATGTCCTCGTCCGGATCCGGCCGGGACTTCTCCTCCGCCACCGCGGCGCCGCCGCCGTTGCGGATCTTGTTCAGCTCGGCGCGGGCGCTGCCGTTCTGCGGGTTGTAGCTGAGCGCGCTGGTGAACCACTTGGTGGCGTACTCGGTGTTCCCGGCCTTGAGGTACTGCTGGCCGGCGAGCGCGGCGAGGTTGGAGAGCTCCCGGCGAATCTCCGTGGCGTACTTGGAGAACCCGGAGGAGATCTTCTTGTCGATGTCTAGGGCGGACTTGAAGGCGGTGATCGCCCCCGCCCCGTCCTGGGCCCCGAGCGCGTCCTGGGCCTTGTCGTAGCGGGCCTGGAAGGCGGAGAGCTTGCTGGCCAGATCCGTCTCGCCGGCCTCCTTGGCGAGCGCGAGCGCGCCGCTGACGTCGCCGGCTTCGTACTTGGCGAGGATGGAGGCCCGCTTGGGGTTCGCGGCCGGCGGGGCGTTCTTGGCGTTCTTCTTGGCCAGCGCCTCCTCTTCCTTCTGCTGCTTGGCGAGCTCCTTGGCGGCGGCGGCCTCGCGGGCGGCCTTCTGCGCCGCCTCCACCTTGGCGTTCTCCGCCATCAGCTTGTTGATCTTGTCCGCCACCGGGTCCGGCCCCTTGGGCGCGGCCACGGGCTTGGGGGCCTCCACCGGCAGCAGCACCTTGCCGGTGGGCGCCTGCGCGTCCTGGTACGACGGATCGTGCGGGAGCTTGAAGAGGGCGAACATCACCACCGCCGCCAGCCCGAAGCCCACCGCGCCGCCGAAGAGCGCCACGCGCAAGAGGCCACCCTGCCGGCGCGAGCGCCGCACCTCGGGCGAGGTGAACTTCCGGTCCGGCTCGCCGCGGGCGACCGCCGCCGCCTGCTCCTTGGGGCCGCGCAGCTTGAGCAGCGCGTTGCCGAGCGCGATCTGATCTCCGGGGAAGATCTCCAGCTCGGTGGCGATCCGCATCCGGTTGACGTACGTGCCGTTCTGGCTCCCGAGATCCTTCACGTAGAAGCGATCGCCCTTGCGCGAGAGCTGCGCGTGGCGGCGGCTGATGGACCCGTGCTGCAGGCGCAGATCCGAGATGGACGCGCGGCCGATCACCAGCGAGCCGTGCTTGACCGGCACCAGCTGGCCGGCGCCCGGGCCGCGATCCACGAAGAGGAAGGCCGGCTTGTGCGTGCCGGAGTAGTCGTCATACGCGCCCAGCTCGGACGCGGGGCGGTCCGCGTCGAAGACACCGGTCGGGATGTATTCTTCTTTGGAGAGCATGCGTGGGTTCGATGGCAACTGCGGAACGCGCTGGGGCCGTGGGTCAGCCTCGTGAAGGGGCTCGATCTCGTCGTCGAACGGGATCCCTGGTTTGCGGAACCCGGTCGAACGGGGTCGCTTGGGGTTCGAGGGGGCCATGGGAGGGAAAACGTAGCAAAGTGGCGGCCAGAAGGATTGTCTGTGGACCCCCGTGGGAGTTGCGCAAGTGCCTGAACCTGAAGCGAATTCACGGCATTCCTCCGGGACCACCAGGGCTCAGGTGGCCGAGTTTCGGACACTCTGTGGAGCAACGTCCGCAATCTGGACGAGTCCAGGGGTGGACGGGGGAGGGGGCGCGGACTAAGGCGTCCCGCCCATGTCCCTGCCCCTTTTGGCGGTGTGGCTGGCCGCCGCAGCGCCCGCGCCCGCGAAGCTGAGCCCGGCGGAGCGCGCCGCGGCCAAGCAGATCACCGCGCCGCTGCTGACCGGTCACATCCGCTTCCTCGCCTCGGATCTGCTCGAGGGGCGCGCGCCGGCCACGCGCGGGGACAAGCTCGCGCAGCAGTACATCGCCGCGCAGATGGAGACGCTGGGCCTGGTCCCGGCGGGGACGGCGGGCGGGTGGTACCAGCCGTTCGACGTGGTGGGGGTGGAGGGCAAGCCGGACGCGCTCACGTTCAGCGCGGGCGCGCGGCGGCTCACGCTCAAGTACTACGACGACTTCATCGCCGTCTCCGGCACGCAGCAGCCCGAATCGAAGGTGCAGGACGCGGAGCTGGTCTTCGTGGGCTACGGGATCGTGGCGCCCGAGCAGCGCTGGGACGACTTCAAGGGCGCGGACCTCAAGGGCAAGGTCCTGGTGATCCTCAACAACGATCCCGAGGACGATCCCGAGCTCTTCGCCGGGCGCACGCGCCTCTGGTACGGCCGCTGGGACTACAAGTACCTCTCGGCGGCGAGCACCGGCGCGGCGGGGGCGCTGATCATCCACACCACGCCCTCCGCCGGGTACGACTGGAGCGTGGTCCAGAGCTCCTGGTCCGGCGAGCAGTTCGAGCTGCCGCAGGCCGGCAGCGAGCCCCGCTTGCAGCTGCGCGGGTGGACCACCGAGGCGGCCACCCGCCGGCTGATGGAGCTGGCCGGCAAAGATCTGGAGGCACTCCGGGCCGCGGCGCAGCGGCGGGACTTCCGGCCGGTGCCGCTGGGCGTGCGGCTCTCCACCGCGTTCAAGAACAAGTTGGAGCGGGCGCAGACCGCGAACGTGCTCGGTAAATGGCCCGGGCGGGATCCGAAGCTCGCCGCGCAGGTGGTGCTGGTGACGGCGCACCACGATCACCTGGGGCGCAAGGAGCGCTACAGCGGGGACGACATCTGCAACGGCGCGCTCGACAACGCCTCCGGCGTGGCCACGATGCTGGCGCTGGCGCGGGCGGTGACCTCGCTCCCGGAGCGGCCGCGGCGCACCATCGTCTTCGCGGGGTTGGCGGGGGAGGAGCAGGGGCTGCTCGGCTCCGAGCACCTTGCCGAGCACCCCCCCGCGCCGCGCGGCGCGCTGGCGGCGGACATCAACATTGACGGGATGAACATCTGGGGCCGCACCCGGGACCTCACGGTGATCGGCCTCGGCAAGTCCAACATCGACGAGAGCCTGGTGGCGCTCGCCGCCACGCAGGGGCGGGTGGTGAAGCCAGATCAGCTGTCGGACCGCGGCTTCTTCTACCGCTCGGACCAGTTCAACTTCGCCAAGGCGGGGGTTCCCTCGGCGTACTTCGGCAGCGGGATGGACTTCGTGGGCAAGCCGGAGGGCTGGGGCAAGGAGCAGCGGGAGCTCTGGGAGCGGCAGCACTACCACCAGCCGTCCGACGAGCTGCGGCCGGACTGGGACCTCACCGGCGCCGTGGAGGACGCGCAGCTCTACTTCCACCTGGCAGTGCGGCTGGCCAACGCGGACGCGATGCCGGCCTGGAACAAGGGGGACGAGTTCGAAGGCGCGCGCCTCAAGGCGCTGGGCGAGCTCGAGCGGGCCAAGTGAGCGATCTGCCCCCGCCCCCGAAGAAGGGCATGAACGGCTGGGCGCTGGCGCTGCTGATCACCGGCGGCTTCGTCCTCTTCTTCTGCGCGCTGGGCGGCGCGGGCCTCTTCGCGTTCACCCGCAGCGGCACCGGCAAGAAGCTGGTGGAGGCGTTCAGCGAGGGGAAGAAGGCCTACGAGGACGGCCGGGTGGCGCCGGGCGCGGCGGAGATCCGCGCCGCCGGCTGCCACGAGGCGCTGGTGCTCGACACCGGCAAGGTGCTGGGGATCATGCGGAAGTTCGTGGACGCGGGCCACGAGGACGGGCGGAGCAAGGTGATCGTCTGTCAGGGCCGCTTCACCGACGACATGCCCAGCTGCCGGCATGTGGCGGCGGCCTACCTCACCGCGTTCCCGGGGGGCGCCGCGCCCGAGCCGTTCGTGGTGACGGTTCAGAAGACGGGGGACAGCCGGTCCAAGTGCGAGGAGATCTACTCCGAGACCGGCGAGCCGATCCGCACCCACCGCTGACCAGGCGGGCCGCCGAGCCCCTTGCCAGCGTGGGGCGGGCGGCCTAGCTCTTGGATCATGACCTTTGTCGCGTGGGTGATGGTGGCAGCGCTCGGCGCCGGGCCGGGCGGCGAGTGGCAGCCTGTGCAGTCGGCGGGGCCGCTGAGCCTCAAGGTGCGCAGCCGGCCGGGCACGCAGATCGAAGAGCTGTGGGCCGAGGCTGAGCTGGACGCTCCCGCCGAGGCGATCCAGGCCGCGCTGATGGACGAGGCGCGGCTGCCCAAGTACCAGGCGCGGGTGAAGGAGGCGCGGACGATCCTCGAGCCGCAGCCGGACGGCTCCACGTTCCTCTACGTGCTGCTGTCGCTGCCGATCATCGGCCAGCGGGACTACGTGGTCCGCACGAAGGTGGACTCGCGGCTCAAGGCCGACGGGACGGGCGAGTTCAAGAGCCACTGGACCGCCGCGCCGGACGCCATCCCTGTCCGCCACAACATCTCCCGGATCAAGGTGAACGACGGCTCCTGGAAGGTGACGCCGGTGGGGCCCTCGCGCAGCCGGGTGGAGTACAAGGCGTTCGTCGACCCGGGCGGGGTGCCCGCGGCGAGCGTCAACTCGGGCAACCGGACCGAGATCTCCCTGTCCTTCAAGGCGCTCGAGGCAGAGGCCAAGCGCCGCGCCGGCGGGAAGGGGAGCAGTGACGGCGGGACGGCCACGCCGCCGACCTGACGGTGTTAAACCCCGGGCATGGCTGCCTTCAAGCTGACGAGCGAGTACAAGCCGCAGGGCGACCAGCCCCGCGCGATCGGCGAGCTGACCGAGGGGCTCTTGCGCGGAGATCCGCACCAGGTCCTGCTCGGCGTCACCGGCTCCGGCAAGACGTTCACCATGGCCAACGTGGTGGCCAACGTGAACCGGCCCACGCTGATCATCGCCCACAACAAGACCCTGGCGGCGCAGCTCTACGGGGAGTTCAAGGATCTCTTCCCCGAGAACGCGGTGGAGTACTTCGTCAGCTACTACGACTACTACCAGCCCGAGGCGTACGTGCCGTCCTCGGACACCTACATCGAGAAGGACTCGTCCATCAACGACGAGATCGAGCGGATGCGCCACTCGGCGACCCACTCGCTGCGCACCCGGGACGACGTGCTGATCGTCGCTTCGGTGTCCTGCATCTACGGCCTCGGCACCGCGCGCGTGTACGTGGAGATGGCGGTCCGGGTGGAGACCGGCCAGGACCTGGGCCGGGACGTCCTGCTGCGCAAGCTGGTGGAGTGCCAGTACGAGCGCAACGACGCGGACTTCCACCGCGGGACCTTCCGCGTGCGCGGCGACACCGTGGAGGTCTTCCCCGCGTACGAGGAGGACCGCGCCCTGCGGATCGAGTTCTTCGGGGACACGGTGGAGAAGATCTCCGAGTTCGATCCGCTGCGCGGCCAGCAGCTCGCGGAGCTGGCGAAGATCGCCATCTTCCCGGGCAGCCACTACGTGACCGAGCCGGAGCAGCGGCGCCGGGCGATCGACAACATCCGCATTGAGCTGGCGGAGCGGCTCACCCTGCTGCGCTCGCAGAACAAGCTGGTGGAGGCGCAGCGGCTCGAGCAGCGCACGATGTTCGACCTGGAGATGATGGAGCAGCTGGGGTTCTGCAACGGGATCGAGAACTACTCGCGCCACCTCTCCGGCCGCGCCGCGGGCGAGGCCCCGCCCTGCCTGCTCGATTACTTCCCGAAGAACATGATGGTCTTCATCGACGAGAGCCATCAGACGATCCCTCAGATCGGCGCGATGTTCCGCGGCGACCGCTCCCGCAAGGAGACGCTCGTCGACTTCGGCTTCCGGCTCCCGTCCGCGATCGACAACCGGCCGCTCAAGTTCAACGAGTTCGAGGAGATGGTGAAGCAGGCGGTCTACGTCTCCGCCACGCCCGCCGAGTGGGAGCTCCACAAGAGCCACGGCGTGGTGGTGGAGCAGATCATCCGCCCCACCGGGCTGATGGATCCCGAGGTGGAGGTCCGGCCCGTCTCCAACCAGGTGGACGATCTCCTGGAGGAGATCCGCAAGCGCGCCGCCGTTCAAGAAAGGGTGCTGGTGACCACGCTCACCAAGCGCATGGCCGAGGATCTCACCGAGTACTACACGGACGTGGGGGTGAAGGTCCGCTACCTCCACTCGGACATCGACGCGCTCGAGCGCACGGCGATCATCCGGGACCTGCGGCGCGGCGAGTTCGACGTGCTGGTGGGGATCAACCTGCTGCGCGAGGGGCTCGACATCCCCGAGGTGTCCCTGGTGGCGATCCTGGACGCGGACAAGGAGGGCTTCCTGCGCTCCCACGTCTCGCTGATCCAGACGATCGGCCGGGCGGCGCGCCACCTGCGCGGGCGGGTGATCATGTACTCGGACAGCATCACCGACTCGATGAAGCTGGCGCTCGACGAGACGAACCGGCGCCGCGAGGTCCAGCGCAAGTACAACGAGGACCACGGGATCACCCCCACCGCGGTGAAGAAGAACATCCTCGACCTCTCCGCCGCGCTCTACACGCAGGACGCCTACTCGCTGCCGATGGCGGCGGAGGGACAGGGGGAGCTGCTCACCAAGGAGGAGATCCAGAAGCTGATCAAGGAGCTCAACGTCCAGATGCAGGCGGCCGCGGACGAGATGGAGTTCGAGAAGGCCGCCGAGCTGCGCGACCGGATCCTCCTGCTCAAGGAGATGGACATCGGCGTGAAGCCGCCGCAGCGCAGCCTGCTCGCCGCCCCTCCGAAGAAGGAGGAGAAGTTCCGCGTGCGCAAGGGGCCGCCGGCGCGCTATCGCAAGAAGAAGTAGGAGCGAAGCCGATGGACGCCGCCCTCCAGGAGAAGCTGGACACGCTGCCGACCGAGCCCGGCGTGTACGTGATGAAGGACCACGAGGGCGAGGTGGTCTACGTGGGCAAGGCGGTCAACTTGCGCAGCCGGGTGCGCTCGTACTTCAACCGCGGCAGCTCGGATGGGCGGGCGTTCATCGCGCTGCTCGAGGATCTCCTCGGGGACATCGAGACCGTCATCGTCTCCAACGAGAAGGAGGCGCTGCTCCTCGAGAACGAGCTGATCAAGAAGCACCGGCCGCGCTTCAACGTCCAGCTCCGGGACGACAAGAACTTCATCTGCCTGCGGCTGGACGTGGATCACCCCTACCCGCGCCTGGAGGTGGTGCGGCGCTTCAAGAACGACGGCGCCCGCTACTTCGGCCCGTACTCCTCGGCCAGCTCGATCCGGGAGACGCTGCGGATCATCAACCGCTACTTCCAGCTGCGGACCTGCAGCGACCACGTGCTGGAGAACCGGCGGCGCCCGTGCCTGCTCCACCAGATTGGCCGCTGCCCCGCGCCGTGCGTGCTGCCGATCGAGCGCGAGCAGTACCACCAGGGCGTGGACGAGGTGATCCTCTTCCTGGAGGGCAAGGCCAGCGAGCTGGTGCAGGGGCTCAAGGCGCGCATGAAGACCGCCGCCGCCGCGCTCAAGTTCGAGGAGGCGGCGCGGGTGCGCGATCAGCTCTTCGCGATCGAGCGGAGCCTGGAGCGCCAGAAGATCGCCTTCATCGACCAGATCGATCAGGACGTCTTCGGCCTCTACCGGGAGGGAGACCGGCTGCTGATCTACGCGCTCTACGTGCGGCAGGGGCGGATCACCGGCGGCCAGGGCTTCCCGTTCAGCGGGCAGGAGTTCCCGGACGAGGAGCTGCTCTCCTCGTTCGTGAACCTCTATTACGACCACGAGAACTTCGTGCCCAAGGAGGTGGTGCTGCCGCTGGAGCTGGACGGGGTGGACGCGCTGGCGGAGCTGCTGTCCGAGCGGAAGGGGGAGAAGGTCCGGGTGCACACCCCCAAGCGCGGCGAGAAGGCCGAGCTGGTCCGGATGGCGGGGAAGAACGCCGAGCAGGCCTTCTTCGAGCGCAAGCGCAGCAAGGACGAGACGGCGGCGATCCTCGAGCGGCTCAAGGACAAGCTCCACCTCACGAAGCTGCCCAGACGTATGGAGTGCTACGACATCTCCCACTTCCAGGGCGCCACCATCGTCGCCTCGCAGGTGGCGGTGACGGACGGCGAGCTCGACAAGGCGCGCTACCGCCGCTTCCGGATCAAGAGCGTGGGGACGCAGGACGACTTCGCCAGCATGCACGAGGTGCTCTCGCGCCGGCTGCGGCGGGGGAGGGCGGAGCAGGATCTCCCTGACCTGATCGTCATCGACGGCGGCAAGGGGCAGCTGGCCTCCGCGCACGCGGCGATGAAGGACGTGGGGGTGGAGGGGATAGACCTGGTCTCCCTGGCGAAGAGCCGGGATCTCGAGGTGCCAGACCGCGACGAGCAGAGCGCCCGGAGCCCGGAGCGCGTCTTCCTGCTCCACCGGAAGGACCCCATCGTCCTGCCGCAGAACTCCGCGGAGATGTTCATGCTGACGCGGCTGCGGGACGAGGCCCACCGCTTCGCGATCACCTTCCAGCAGAAGCTGATGCGGCGGCGGAACTTCAAGTCCGTGCTCGAGGAGATCCCCGGCATCGGCGAGGGGCGGAAGAAGGCGTTGTTGCGCCACTTTGGCTCCGTCAAGCGGATCCGCGAGGCGACCATCGAAGAGCTCTCCGAGGTGGAGGGGATGGGCCCGGCGGTCGCGGAGCGGCTGCACGCGCACCTCCACGGCGGAGAGACCGTTCAGGAGCTGGAAGAAGGGAGCGACGAGGTGCGCGAGGCTTCGTTGCAGGACGCGAAAACAGGTGCGCCCGAGGGCTCCCCCGCCGAGGGGTGATGCTTAAATTTCCGCTCGGTGTAGGAGGGAGAGGGACAACAAATTCCGCTCTCCCCGAGGGGATTTTTCGTTGCGGCTCGCGTCAGCCGTGATTTATAGCGGTCGACAGTTCACGCGCGCCGCCACACACGAAAACGGGCGAGGGAAGGACCATGAGGCTCTATCCGAAGGTGATCCCGATCATTTCGCGGGAGTGCATCCAGAAGCTGATGCAGGACGGCGACATCGAGGTGGAGACCCTTCGGATCGCGGACGCCGAGATGGACATGTCCGCGATCATGCGTGAGTACCTCGCCAACGAGGAGCGCGTGAACCAGGCCACCCGCGAGGCGCTGGAGCGGCGCGGCTACGATCACAGCAAGTTCAACCAGGTGAAGCGCGAGATGGCGGACGTCCGCGGCTTCAAGATGGGCGACGAGGGCATCGAGTACGCCATCAACCAGATGATCGAGTTCCTGCTGATCTCCCGGAACGTCGAGGAGGTCTTCGCCGCGGACAACATCCTCCGCCAGAAGATCTTCGCGATCATGAAGAAGCACCTCGACGTGGACGACGAGATCGACAAGGAGGCCCGCGCCCGCCTCAAGCACCTGCAGGAGGGCACCTCGGCCTTCGACATCGAGTACAACAAGACCGTCGAGCAGATCCGCCGCGCCCGCGGCCTCATCTAGCTCCCGCTTCGGTTGGACTCTCCCAAAGGCGGCGCTCCCCAGGGGACGCCGCCTTTTTCGTTGCCTGCACGCCCTGCAGCCGGGCGTCCCGCTGATCGCTGCCCGCGCCGCCCTTCGCCTCCACCTTTGTCGATGGAAAGGGGCTTCTCATGGGCGCACTCACGCTGCTGAGCGGGCTGGTGATCGGCGCGGTGAGCGCGTCCAACCTCGGAGTCACCGGGTACCAGGTGCTGGGCCAGGCGCCGTTCGCGGATGCGTGGGCGGCGGGAACGGGGACGATGCAGCTGTCCACCGATGGCAAGGCGGCGAGCCTCACCGCGCGCTTCTCCGCCGAGGGCTCGTCGTACGAGCTCTTCCTCGACCGCCCCACGCTGGTGCGGACCAACGCGTGGGTCCACGGCGGCACCGGCTTGGGCAGCCCGTACACCACGCCGGCGCACGCCGCGGCGGCGGTCTGGGGCGTGGGGCGGGTGGTGAAGGACGGCAAGCTGCTCACGGCGCGCGCGCAGCTCTACGCGGCGGCGCTGGACCAGGGCACGCACGCGGATGACAGCACGCACCGGCTGCTCCCGCGCTCGCGGCCGGGGGACGGAGAGCTGGAGCTGCTCGCGCTCGGGCTGCCCGCGGACGAGGTCCCGGGCGGCTTCGTCCAGGTAGGGTTCGACGACGTGAAGATCGACGCCGGCGGGGTGGCGCTCTCGCTGCGCGGCGAGGTCCCCACCGTTTCGGGCGAGCTCTCCGAGGCCGGCGCAGCGGCCGCCCCTCCTGCCGCGCCGGAGTACGGCGGGCTCGACATGGTCCCCGGCGCGCCCGGCGTGGTGGGCGGCGCGCTTCCGATGTTCCCGCAGGCCGCGATCTCCCGCGCGGTGGACGCTCAGGCGGGGACGGGAGGTTCCGGCGCAGCCGGCGCCGGTGCGGTCGAGACCGACGTGGCCTCCTCCAGCGCGGGGAGCTTCAGCGGCGCCTCCGGGGTGAGCAGCGGCGCGCTGCCGGCGCGGCAGCCGGAGGTCCCGGCGGTGAGCAGCGGGGCGCTCCCGGCCGCGCAGCCGGAGGTCCCGGCGGGGGTGAGCAGCGGTGCGCTCCCGGCGCGCCAACCGGAAGTGCCGGCGGTGAACGCGTTCCCCACGGAGTCCTCTCCGGGGATCCCCGCCACGCCCGCACCGAGCAACGCCGCCCTACCGCCCGCGCCGCAGCTCCCCGCCACGGGGCTGCTGCAGACGCCCGCGCCGCTCAACGCCGCTCCCGCCGTGCCGCTCCCCGGGACGCCGGCGCCGCTGAACGCCACGCCGGCCGCTCCGGTTGGGCCGCGGTAGAGCGCCCTCACGGCCCGAAAAATTGACCGGTCGAGGGTCGTCTGTAGCATTCGCAACATGCTCTCCCTCGCCACCCGTGAAACCCACGAGCTTCCGCGCCCGCGCGACACGGTGCGCGAGGCGATCGACCGGCTCGAGGCCGCGCTGCCGCGCCGCGAGGACTCCCAGGTCCTGATCGACTTCCTGGAGGACGACCTCCGCGAGGGGCTCGCCGCCGTGGCCGAGGTGGAGGCCCACTTCACGGACGTGCTGGACACGCTGCGCGGCGGGCCGCTCACGCCGATCGCCCTGCTCGAGGCCAGCGACGACCTGCGCGTGCTCCAGCAGATCGAGCTGCTGCACACCGCCGTGTCGCACCTGCGCCGCCGGATGTCCCAGGCGGCGGGGCGGCTCAAGGCCAAGCCGCTGCGCTGTGCCCCCGCATTCACGTCTCTTGCCCAGACTGATCCGCCCAAGGGGCGGCGGCCTCACTGCGCTCGGGGAGACCGGGGAGGGCTCCCGTGTCAGCTCAACCGCTCACCACTTCATGCTCTCCTTGCCCTCCGCCTTCACCCGCTTGTTCCCGGGCTGACTGAAGGCGGTGAGGGTGGCGCGCACCGCGCCCAGGTCGATGGAGCCGAGCGCCGCGAGCGGGAGCCGGCGCGGGTCGTCCGAGATCCACACGTGGACCTCGCGCTTCATGGCGGGGTTGTCCAGCCGGGTGGCGGTCCCTGACAGGTGCCAGGCCTCGAACTCGCCCACGGGGAGCGACACGTGCTCCTTGCCGTCGATCTTCCCCACCATCCGCCACAGGGACCGGATCCCGTAGACGTCGAAGCAGACGGGCATGGACTCCTTCATCGGCAGCTGCCGCATCAGGTAGATGGCGCCGGCGACGTCGAGCCCGTCGTTCCCGTACTGGAACTGCCGCTCTCCGCGGGAGTCGCCGATCTTGAACTCCACCTTCACGTTCTTGTCCTTGGCCCGGAAGCTCACGTCCGCGGTCTTGGGGACCTCGTTCTCCACCGCGTCCTCGACGTAGCGGACGGGCCGGAGCGTGCGCGGGTTGAGGTAGCTGGTGCCGGTGCCCGTCACCCGGCGCACCTTGGAAAAGAAGGTGTTGGTCTGCGCCTTCACCTCGATGGGCAGCGCGCCGTCCTTCTCCGGTAGCACGCGCATGACCATCTTCCCGGCCTGGGCGCCCATGGCGTCCAGCGCGAACTCCAGCGTCTCGCCGGTGTTGAAGGCGTACGGCGCCTTCACCGGCGGGAGCGCCGTGCACTTCACCTCCGTGGCCGTGGCGGCCGGCGCGGGAGTGGGGGCGGGCGGCGGCGGCTGATTCGCCCCCAAGGAAACGGCGGAGCAGCCAAGGAGCACCGCGAGGGCGCGGATGGTTCTGGAGGAGTGCATGCGTTCGGGAGGGGAGTCTACCTTCACTGCCGGCTAAGGACGGTCCCTCCGCGCGGGCATTCTCCGCGCGTCCAGCGCTCGGCGATTCGGCGGGTTAGCTGCTCCCTCACGCTCTGCCAGAGCTCCGGGCCGCGGGCGATCTCATAGCCCTTCGGGGCCAGCCGCCCGGCCGCCTGCTCGGCGCCCGCCTTGTCGCCGCAGGCGGAGAGCAGCCGCAGGTACTCGTAGTCCTCGAGCCCGTCCCGAATGGCCTTGAGCCGCAGCGACTCCACCGGCTGGTGGGCCGCGCCGTCCAGCTTCGCTGGCGTACCCGGGTAGAAGAGCGTGCCGTCCCCGTTGCCGCCGAAGGCCCAGACGCTCTGCCACGGGTCCTGCGCGTTGTAGGCGTAGACGGTGTCGAAGTAGAGCTCCCCATCCACGCCCTCCCGGAACGCCAGCGGCCCCATCGCGCGGTTGAGGGCCACCGGGTGGTCCACCATGTACGAAGGCCAGCCGCTGTAGACCTCCGCCACCTCGGGCGTGGCGCGCGCCTCTCCCTCGCAGCCGTGCGAGTTGCAGCTCTGGTACCACCAGATCCGCGTCCCGGCGGGCACCGCCTTGCGCAGCGCCGCCACGGTCTGCACGTTGCGGCAGGTCTGAGGCCCCGGGCGCGGGAAGAAGCAGTTGAGCGTGGGCGCGAGCACCCCTGCCACGCCGGAGAGCTGCCCGTCCCAGGGCGAGGTCACCAGCACCGGCAGCCGCGGGACCTGGAGGACCGGCTTGGCCTGGCGGAGCACCAGCGGCAGCTCCTCCGGCTTGGGCTCGTCCTTCGCGTAGAAGAAGAGCTGCGCGCCCCAGCGCTTGTCGTCGTAGTGGCGGCGCAGCGCCGCGAGGTAGGCCGCGGCGTCCTCGTCCGAGAGCCCCTTGGGCAGCCGCGCCTCGGACGTGGTGAAGCGGGCGCCGGAGGGGAGGGCGCGCCCGTCCAGGAAGGGCGCCAGCTCCGCGTCGTAGCCGGTGAAGTCCGCGTCGATCCGCCCATCGCGGCGCACCAGAGGCGGCGGCTGCATGGACAGGCCATGCGCGCTCAGCCGGTGCGCCAGGAGGCTGGTGGCGTAGGCCTTCAACAGCTCCTTCGCCGCCGGGCTCTCCGGCGACAGCCCGTGCCCCTTGGCGATGCTGTAGAGCGACAGGCCGTAGCTGTTGGGCAGCGAGGAGGACGCGGGCAGCTCGAACGGCTGCACCGTCAGCGCGAGCTTGGCTTGCGCCCGCGCCTCGCCCGAGGACACCGTCACCGTCGAGGCGTAGCTGCCGGGCTTGGCCGCCGCCGGCACGCAGAGCTCCGCGTAGAGGACGAGCGGGCGCTCCGCGGTGGAGTCGGCGCGGGCGCGCTCGCCGAAGGGGATTAGAGGGTCCGGCCACGGCCCGGCGGCGCCTTCGCGGTTGGAGGGCTCGCGCAGCTCGATGAAGCCTTCGCGGTAGAGGCGGATGGGGAGCTCGGCGCGGCCGCTGCCCTGCAGCGGCGCCGCCCGGACCCGCACGTCCTTGGCCGGCGGCGGCACCAGCAGCTGCACCCCTTCGCACTCGCCGCGGGCGGCGGTGACGCGGACTTCAGCCGGTCCGGCCGGCAGCGCGCCGGGGCGGATCTTCACCATCGGCCCCACCCCGCGGACCTCCAGCGAGGAGGGGGTGGCGGCGAGCGCGAGCAGCAGCAGGGCGGGCGTCATGCCCCTGGATAGGGATGACGCCCACGGCTGGGAAGCCCTCTGTGTCTAGAAGCCGGCGCTGCCGGTGGCGTCCGCCGCGGATGCCTCCTGCGGCCCGCCCACGGCCAGCTGGCGCCCTGGCTTGAACTCCACCAGATCCGCCGCGATCTTTCCGACCAGGAACTCGGCCTCGATCCGGATGGGCAGGTGCGCCGGGTCCGTGGTGAAGAAGGCGAACATGTCCCGCTTCGACTCCAGCTTCCCGGTGAAGGACGTCTGCACGCGGACCTTGAAGACGTCCCGCTCCACGCCGTTGAGCTTCAGCTTCTCCACGCCCTCCACCGTCCCCTTGAGGATGAAGGTGCGGGCGCCGGTGAAGACCGGCTGCTCGTAGCTCTTGCCCACCTGGAGGTCGAAGTTGCGGAGCATGAACGTGGCGGTGGCCATGTCCGAGGTGCCGGCCTGGACCTCGAAGGTCTCCTGCTCCTGCGCCTCGCCCTCCTTCTGCTTCTCCACGTAGGCCTTGTTCTCGGCGTGGTCGATCTTGATCCGCTGGCGCCGCCGCTTCCGGTTCTCCTCGGCGAACAGCTCACTGCCGATCGTCCGGCGCGACGCCGGCTCCCAGTAGGAGACGAACTTGTCCTTGATCGGGTACATGACGAAGAGCGGGTCGCTCTTCGCGGCCGAGACGATGGGCCAGACCTCCCGCCCCCATTGCTGGGTGGGCGCCCCCACGGTGATCTGCGCCGTGCCAGCGCCCACCCCGAGGAAGGAGACGCGGTAGGTGGCTTGCTCACCCGGACCGAAGGCGATCCGTTGTGCCGGCTCCTCCGCCTGCGCGCGCGCCGCGAGGCCCGCTACCAGGGTCAGCGCCGCCGCCGAGACGAGAACACGTGCCGCCTGCGTCATCCGTAGCTCCGTAACCCCGGCCGTCCGGCAAGCATGCTAGGCGCCCCGGGGAATGGCCGCCAAACCACCCGACGGGGGCAGCTGCCCCGGATTCAGCCGTTGGGTGTCACGCGAACAGCGTGTCCTCTAGAATCCCTTCCCCGCTCGAAAGGCCCCTGCCTGCTCGCCCGCCCACAGATCAAGCCTTCAGCGCTGCTCGTCACCACGCTGCTGCTCGCCGCGTGTGGGCCCACCGCGCCCCCTCCACCCCCGAAGATCCCCACCACCTACCGGGTGCTCAGCGGCATCTCCATGGGCGCCGTGGGCGCCGCCGCGCTGGGCTCCACGCACCCAGACCGCTTCGACGCCGTGGCCTTCCTCGGCGGGCCCCTGGATGCGGCGCTGCTCCTGCGCACGATCGACCGGTTCCACCTGGGCGGCTTCTGCCCGCTCGCGGAGCTGAAGGCGATCGCCGCGGCGGACCCGGCCTCGCTCAACGATCCGGCGGTGATCTCCGGCTGCGCCTCGCGCCCGCCCAACCTGCGCTTCGAGCGCTCCCAGGACTTCAACCACTGGGCCTTCACCACCAGCGGCGGCTTCGACCGGGACGTCTACCTGCGGCTGTTCACGGATCTCTCGCTCGCCTACGGCAACCTGCTCTACGAGAACCCGGCCTCCCCGTACGCGCCCCCTGGCGTCAGCCCGGAGCTGCTGCGCAACCCGCCCGCGGATCTCTGCGCCAACCCGGTGCGGGTGAAGGGGCTCTACAACGCCGAGTACAACCCCGAAGGGAAGTACGACGCGATCACCTTCTGCGACGGCGAGCCTCCGCTCTACTTCTGCAAGGGCGATGGCGCGGTGGTGGACTTCTGCGCCGATCCCGCGAACAAGCGCGCCCCGCTGGATCCGGCGCAGGCGATCGCCTTCGCCATCTCCTACTGCTCCGCCCGCGGGGGCGCGGCCCAGGCCGGCTCGCAGAGCAACGCGCTCCTGATGCTCAACAACTCCGGCCGCACCGATGCCTGCCGCAAGCCGACCCAGCCCATCCTCGTGGCGCTCGCGGTGGATCTGAACGGCAACGGCGTGCGCGACTGGGGCGAGCCCATCCTCTCCAACGCCTCCGAGCGCTACGACGACGTGGGCGCGGACGGCTGCGCGGACCCCTTCGAAGACGGGAAGGGCGGGTGCCTGGCCACCGCCAACCCGGGCGCGCAGGACCCCAACCACGACAACTTCGAGGCGCAGGACAACGCGCTCGGCACCGAGGGCGACTGGCGCTGGGAGATGGGCGAGCCCTACCGGGATCTCGGCCTGGACGGGGTGGCCAACACCGGGGACACCGGCGAGGGCAACGGGCAGTACGATCTCAGCAGCGCCCGCAGGAAGCTCTACTCGCTGGATGCGCGCACCGCCCTGCGCGCGCTCTCGCCGCAGGCGCTGGAGCGGCTCTCCTTCCTCTCCGATGGCGGCGTCCGCGACCCCTTCAACTTCGGGCTCGGCGCCCGCCAGGTGCACGGGCTGCTCCGCCACCTCCGCCCGGGCACCACCGGCGAGTACCGGGACTTCACCGAGGTCCCCGGCATGCTCGACATCACCGGCGGCTACCGCCCCTGGGGCGGCAAGTGGGAGCTGGTCCCGCCCTCCGTCTCCATCCTGTACGGCAAGGAGCAGCCCACCGACTCCGACCGCGTGGACGGGGAGGGCGATCACGTGGGCACCAACTCGCAGGCCGCCAACCGCGTGGCCACGCTCTTCAACTGGGCGGGGGCGCGCTGGCCATCCCTGCCCAAGCCGGCTGCCCCCTTTGTCGGCGAGTCCTACGAGAGCCGCGTCTCCACCCGCTGGTACGACTCCAAGGTGCTGGGCGCCAAGCGCGAGTACAGCGTGTTCCTGCCGCCCGGCTACGAGCTGGCGGAGAACGCGCAGGTCCGCTACCCCGTGCTCTACCTGCTCCATGGCTACGGTCAGGACACGCGCAGCCTCACCACCGCCACGCTGCTGGCGGACGCGTTCATGAAGGACGCCAGCGTCAAGCTGCGGCCGATGATCGTGATCTTCCCGAGCGGCACCTGCTGCTTCGTGGAGACCGCCACGGGCGCGCGGGACTGCCGCGAGCGGGACGACAGCGGGATCCCGTTCTTCAGCCGGGACGGCTGGCGGCGCGAGTGCAACAAGGGGAACTTCTTCGTCAACCGCAGCGGCTACGCCCCGGGGGACGACGCGCGCTACGGCGACTCGCTCTTCGAGCTGATGGGCGTGGTGGACGCCGAGCTGCGCACGCTCCCGGCGGCGGAGGTCGAGGTCCGGTGAGCGGCGAGAGCGATGGCCGGCCCGTCCTCAAGGTGGGGCTGCGGCGGATGGAGCTGAGCGAGCTGCTCGCCAGCGAGCCGGCGCTCTGCGGCTGCGAGCTGGTCCGCGCGCTGGACGCCCCCGCGCTCACCGAGCTGTGTGCCTCCGCCGTGGTCCGCCGCTACCCGGACGGGGCCACCGTCTACGCGGCGGGGGAGGCCGGCGGCGCGCTCTTCCTGGTCCTGCGGGGCGAGGCGCGGCTGGTGGTTGGGCGTGGTGAGAACGCGGTGGAGGTGGTGGCGCAGCGCGGGGAGGTCTTCGGCGAGCACGAGGCGCAAGGGTGCGCCGCGGTGCGCCGGGCGGCGGCGCTGGCGCGCGGCGAGCTGGACGCGGCCGAGCTGCCCCAGCCCGCGGTGCGGGTGGCCTTGGAACGCAGCGCCCTGCTGCGCCAATATCTCGTGCGGCTCGACGCGGAGCGCGCCGCCCGCTGCAACGAGCTCTCGGAGTTCCTGAAGCGCTGGTAGGAGGACGCCATGCCCGTCGATCAGCACGACATGGGGGACGACGACGAGAAGGACACCGGGACCAGCGGCGCCAACAGCCGCTTCAAGGAGTTCGACTGTCCCAGCTGCAACGCCAACAACCCGATTGAATTCGGGGACGGGGACGAGCTGCTCTGCAACTACTGCGGCTCGGAGTACCGGGTGAAGGTGTCCGATGAAGGACGCGCCAAGCTTCGGGAGCTCTAGACCCCTTCCGCGACGGCGGGCCCATCCCTAGGTTGGCCGTCGCATGAACGCCTTTTCGCTGCTCTCCTTCATGAACCGGATCCCACGAGCCGCCCGACTTCCGCGCGTGAAGTTCGTGAAGACGGTCCAGGTGCGCTTCGTGGGCAACGGGAAGACCCAGCTGCGCCGCTGCACGGTGAGCGATCTCTCGCGCGGGGGGATGTTCATCCGCACCCCGGAGCCGCTCGCCCCGGGCACCCGCGTCTCGGTGGCGCTGGAGGTCCGCGGCCAGGCGCTCCCGTTCGCCGAGGTGGAGGTGGCCTGGCACCGCGCGCGCCGCGAGGCGGTGAAGGGCGGCAGCTTCCCCGGCTTCGGCGTGAAGTTCACCGAGCTCGCGCCGCGCGCCCGCGCGCTGGTGGATCACCTGGTGTTCCTGTGCGCCGAGCCGAAGAGCCCGCCGGCGGGGCCGGCCAGGGAGTACCTGGTGCCGCCCGGCCTCAAGCCGCGGCGCCGGCTGCACTGAATCCCCCGCTCACCCCGAGCGTAGTGAGACCGCCGCCCGTTGGGCGGATCAGTCAGGGAAAGAAACGTGAGCCCGCCCGCTCAGCCCGAGCGAAGTCGAGGGCCCCACGAGCGAGAGTCCCTACGATCGGCGGGCCCTCGACTTCGCTCGGGCTGAGCGGGGCGAGGTGGCTAGCCCCGCTCGCCGAAGATCGCCGTGCCCACCCGCACCAGGGTGGCGCCCTCTTCGATCGCCACCTCGTAGTCCGCGGTGGTGCCCATGGACAGCTCCGCCAGCCCCAGCCGCTGCGCCAGCGCCTTGAGCGTCCGGAAGTGCGGCCGTGAGTCCTCCGCCTTCTCCGGAAGCGGCGGCAGCGCCATCAGCCCCACCACCTCCAGGTTCGGCAGCCCGCGCACCTGCGCGAGCAGGGGCTCCACCTGCGCGGGCAGCACGCCGCTCTTGGCGTCCTCGGCGCCGAGGTTCACCTCCAGCAGGCAGCGCAGGGGCGGGCCCTGCCGCTTCGCCGAGAGCTCCTGCGCCAGCTCCAGCCGGTCCAGCGCGTGGAACGCGTGGGCGGCCTTCACCACGTACTTCACCTTGTTGCGCTGCAGTGGGCCGATGGCGTGCCAGCGCAGCCCCTCCAGGCCGGCGAGCTCCGCCGCCTTGTCGCGCAGCTCCTGGGCGTAGTTCTCGCCGAAGTCCCGCTGGCCGGCGGCGTACGCCTCGCGGATCGCCGAGGACGGCTGCAGCTTGGAGACGGCGATCAGCGTCACGCCCGCCGGCGCCCGGCCGGCGCGCGCGCACGCCTGCGCCACCCGCTCGCGCACCGCGGCCAGCCCCTGCGCCACGCTCACGGCGCCTCCCAGGGCGGGGTCCACCCGTGCGCCGCGAGCAGCTCCAGCGTCTCCACCAGCGGCAGCCCCACCACGTTGCTGTGGCTGCCGCGGATGGCCCGCACGAAGGCCCCGCCGGCGCCCTGGATCGCGTAGCTGCCGGCCTTGTCCAGGGGCTCCCCGGTGGAGACGTACCAGGCGATCTCGGAGGCGGAGAGCGGCCGGAACTCCACCTGCGTCTCCACCCGGGTGACGGCGCCGGCGGGCGCCCCCGCGCCGGCCAGCGCCACCGCGGTGAGCACCCGGTGGGTGGCCCCGGAGAGCCGCTGCAGCATCTGCCGGGCCTGCGCTTCGCTCTCGGGCTTGCCCAGGATCTCCGCCCCGAGCACCACCGTGGTGTCCGCCGCCAGCACCAGCGCCCCCGGCCGCCGCGCCGCCACGGTGCGTGCCTTCTCCTGTGCCACGCGTCGGACATACACCTCGGCAGGTTCGCCGGGCTGCACCGACTCGTCCGTGGCGGCGGCGTCCACCTCGAAGGTGATGGACAGGCGCGCCAGGAGCTCCCGGCGGCGGGGTGAGGCGGAGGCGAGCACCAGGGCGGTCATTTCGCCCACCGCGGTTATCACAACTCGCCGCCAACTGGCCCAAGCTCCCGCCCCCCGCCTAGAATTCCCTTTGCACCGATGAAGCCGGCGGACCCCGTCTCTTCGATGAAGCGCTCGGTTCAGCAGCTGGAGGCGTTCAACGAGATCGCCCAGGCGCTGACCTCCACCTTGGCGGTGGGCGAGGTCCTGCGCCTGGTGATGCAGAAGGTCTCGGAGCTGCTGCGCCCCAGCAACTGGTCGCTGATCCTCCAGGACGAGCAGACCGGGGAGCTCTACTTCGAGATCGCCGTGGGGGAGAACGCCGCCAAGCTCTCCCGGCTCCGCTTCCGCCCAGGCGAAGGGATCGCCGGGGAGGTCTTCGTCTCCGGCCAGGTCAAGCGCGTGGACGACGTGGCCGCCGACCCGAGCTTTTCGCCGCGCTTCGACCGGCTCTCCGAGTTCCGCACCCGCTCGCTGCTCGCGGTGCCGCTGGTGTTCCGCGGCAAGGTGCTCGGCGTGATGGAGCTGGTGGGCGGGGAAGGGGAGGGGCCCTTCAGCGAGGAGGACGTCCGCGCCACCGCGGCGATCGCCGACTACGCGGCCATCGCCATCAGCAACGCCCGGACCGTGGCCGCGCTCCAGGAGCTCACCCTCACCGACGAGCACACCGGCCTCTTCAACGCCCGCCACCTGAACGCGCAGCTCACCCGCGAGGTGGCGCGCGCCGGCCGCTTCATCCACCGGCTCTCGCTCGTCTTCGTGGATCTGGATGAGTTCAAGCGGGTGAACGACACCCACGGCCACCTCGCCGGCAGCGCGCTGCTCAAGGAGGTGGGGGACGTGATCCGCGACTGCGTCCGCCAGGTGGACCTCGCCTTCCGCTACGGCGGGGACGAGTTCGCCGCGCTGCTGATCGAGACCGACGTGGCGGGCGCGCTCACCACCGCCGAGCGGATCTGCGCGCGGGTGCGCAGCCAGGAGTTCCTCCGCTCGCGGGGCTTGTGCGTGCGGCTGACCGCCAGCGTGGGCGTGGCCACCTACCCGGATCACGCCGGCAGCGCGCTGGAGCTGATCCAGGCGGCGGACCGGGCGATGTACCGGGTGAAGGCTTCGGGCCGGGACGGCGTGCAGACGGCGCGGATCCTGGAAGAGACCCTGCGCCGCCCCGAGGACGGCGAGCCGCTCTCCGGCCAGGAGAAGCCTGCTCCCACCACGGGGTGGGACTAAAGCCCTCTCGACTTCGCTCGGGGTGAGCGCGGGCGGGCTACGAGCGGCGCGGATCCTCGCGCAGCATCTCCTCGTTGGTCACCACCGTGCCCTGCTTCTTGAGGGACTTGAGGAAGGACTCGCGCAGCTCGATCTGCTTGGCCTTCATGCCCTCCTCGCGCAGCGTCTCGCGCTGGGCGGCGAAGCCCTCCTCGGTCGGCTTGGTGCGGGCCGTGACCTCCACCACCGCGAAGCCTTCGCCCGCGGGGTAGACCTTGTCGAGCAGCTTGGGCGAATCCAGGCCGAAGACGTCCTTGCTCAGCTCCGGCGCGGCGCCGAGCACCGGGATGGAGTCCCGGGTGGAGTCGAACGAGCCGGTCTCGATCGCCTCGGGCTTGGTCTCCGTCTCGAAGCGCATCGCCGCGGGCTGGCCCTCCTTCTTGGCTGGGAAGAGCACCGCCAGCTTCTTGCCGCCCTTCACCGCCGCCAGCGCCTTCTCCGCCTCGGCCTTGGCGAGCGCCTGCGCGCGCTCCTTGGTCCACTGCTGCTTGGCGATCTCGCCCTGGACCTCCTCCTGCGGCTTGGTCCGGGGCGGCACCTTCGCCTCCACCTTCAGGAAGGCCACGCCTGCGCGGGTGTCGATCACCGGGGTGAGCGCGCCGGCCTCGGACTTGAAGGCCACGTCCGCCAGCGCGGGATCCAGCGCCATCCGCTCCACCTCGCCCAGGTCTCCGCCCTTCTCGCGCGTGGTGGCGTCCTCGGAGAAGCCCTTGGCCACCTCGGCGAAGTCCTTGCCGCCCTCCACCTGCTTGCGAAGGTTCTCGGCCTTGGTGCGGGCCTCCGCCTTCTGCTCGGGCGTGGCCTCCGGCGCCACCTTGATCAGGATCTGCCGCGCCTTGATCCGCTCCGGCTGGTGGTAGAGGAACTTGTTCTCGTTGTAGTAGGCGGTGATCTCCGCCGCGTGCGCCTTCTGGTACACGGTCAACTCATCCGCCTTGGGCGCCGGCACCTTCTCCACGAACATGGTGGGCAGGAAGCGGACGAAGGTGGCCTCCGCCTTGTTGCCTTCGCGGAAGAAGCGGGACTTCACCTCGTCGTCGGAGACGACGGCGCTGTGCTCCACCACCTCCAGCAGCTTCTGGGCGGCGAGCCGGCGGCGAAGGTCGTGCTCGTACTCGACATCGGTCTTGCGGTAGTAGTCCCGCAGCACCGTCTTGTAGCGCTCGAGGTCGAACTGGCCGTCCTTCTGGAAGTCCTGATTCTTCACGAGCAGGTCGCGGATCTCCGTGTCCGAGGTGGAGATGCCCCGCTTCTCCGCCGCCTGGGCGAGCAGCTCGGCGTTCACCAGCTGCTCCAGCACCTGGCGGTCCATCCCCATCTGCCGGGCGAGCGACTCGCTGAAGGACCGCTCCTGCGCTCGCATGTACTGGACCTGCATCCCGAACGCGCGCTGGAACTCCCGGATGGGGATCTCCTTGCCGTTCACCACCGCGGCGGCCGCGGTGGTGGTGCCCGCCTTGGTGCGCCCTTCGAACCCCTTGCTTCCAGGGCCAAAAGAGATGGTGAAGACGATCGCGATCGCCAGGATGAAGAGATAGGAGAACGTCCTGCGAAGGTTGAGCTTGTCACTCATGGCAATTTGGCAGCGGTGCGGCCGGCTGCTCGGCAGCCGGGCCGGATGGATGAGATGCGGCCTACAGGTTTCGAGCGGCTTGACTCTGTAGGATCCACAGATTGAAAATGCAAGCGATTTAGCGAAGTTAGCCGCGAACGGAACCACCTGACGTGCTGTCGCTCCTCAACCGCTACAAAGAGCTGCTGATCGTGGGCGCGCTGCTGCTCTATCCCTTCGTCACCTTTCTGGCGACGAAGAGCCAACCGCGCGCGCCGAACTTCGTCGACCGCGCGATCATCGCGGTCAGCTCGCCGCTGCAGTCTGGCCTCACCTCCGTGATCGACGGCGTGGGTGGAGGCTGGAGCGGCTACGTGGGCCTGCGCGGCGTGCGCGCGGAGAACCTCGTCCTCAAGGAGGAGAACGCGAAGCTGCGCAACCAGCTCAACGCGCTCACCGAGGCGCGCGCGGAGAACGAGCGGCTCAAGCGGCTGCTCTCGTACTCGGAGAGCCTCACCGTGGGGCAGCCGATCGCCGCGCGGGTGGTGGGCGTGAACCCCGTGCAGAACATGCTCTCGGTGCACATCAACCGCGGAGAGAAGGACGGCGTGCACAAGGGGATGCCGGTGGTCACCGCGGACGGCGTGGTGGGGCAGGTGCTGCGCGCCACCGCCGGCTGGGCGGACGTGCTGTTGATCACGGATCCCAACAGCCGGATAGGCGTGCGCGTGCAGCGCGAGCACCGCTACCGTGCCACCGCCGTGGGCGCGCGCGATAAAACCGGCCTGCCGCTGGTGCTGGAGAACGCGCCGCGCACGGATGACGTGCTCGAAGGGGACGTGCTGATCACCTCCGGGACGGACGGGATCTTCCCCGCCGGGCTGGTGGTGGGGCGCGCCACCGGCGTGGAGAAGAAGAACTTCGGCATGTTCCTGCACGCGAAGATCATCCCCGCGGTGGACGTCACCGCGCTGGAGGAGGTGGTGGTGCTGCCGGAGACCTCGCTGCCCGCGCCCACCCCGGCGGTGCCGAGCTCGCCGGCCGCGCCCACGCCCACCAGCGCCGGAGGGCTGCGATGAAGTTCCTGCTCACCGTTGGGCTGGGCCTGCTGCTGCTCACCATCGAGTCGGTGCTGGTGAAGTACCTGGGCTTCGCCGTCACCCGGATCGACGTCACGGTGGCGATCATCGTCTTCCTGGCGCTGCGCGCGAGCACGCTGGAGGGGGCCTTCTCCTCCTTCGCCATTGGCTACCTGCTGGACGTGATGAGCGGCCAGCCCACGGGGCTCTACACGTTCCTGGGCGTGCTCACCTTCCTGATGAGCCGGCTCGCGGCGTCCCTGGTGGACGTGCGCACCGCGCCCGCCTTCGCGCTGTTCGTGATGGGCGCGGATCTGGGGCACGGGCTGCTCGCCATGTTCTTCACCTGGATGACGTCCAAGTCCGCGGGCTCGCTGCTCTCGCTCGGCCCCTTCGTGCTCCAGGTGTTCCTGAGCGGCGTGGCGGCGGTGGCCCTCTATCCTCTCCTGCGCCGGTTCGATCCGGGGACGGACCGTCCCGAGATCGGCGCGCTCCGGTAACCGATGACGCTCGGGCAGAACAGCGAGGGCCGAGAGCTCAAGGGCAGCCTGGTCTATCTGGGCGCCGCCATGTTCCTGGGGCTGCTCGTCCTGGTGATGCAGCTCTACCGGCTGCAGGTCATCCGCCACGAGGAGTTCAAGGCCAAGTCGATGGCCAACTCCGTGGACGAGGTCCGCCAGCGCGCGGACCGCGGGATGATCACCGACTCGCGCGGGGAGATCCTGGTCGACAACCGCCCCAGCGACGACGTCTTCATCACGCCGGCCTACTGCCAGAAGTGCGTGGACGAGGTCCTCCCGCGGCTGGCGAGCTATCTGGGCTGGGACTTCGCGCAGCTGGCCAAGGTGGAGGCCAAGCTCAAGGCGGTGCGGCGCTCGGATCGCTTCCGCCCCATGCCGGTGAAGATCGACATCAGCGCGGACGAGCGGGACGTGCTCTACGCGCACATGGCGGATCCGGCGGAGCTGCCCGGCGTCACCGTGCAGCACGTGCAGCACCGCAACTACCGCTTCCCCCGCACGGACGCCGGCACGCCGATGACCGGCCTGGCCCACGTGCTCGGGTACATGAACGAGATCCAGCCCGAGGAGTTCGACCGGCTCAACGCGGACGGCGCGAACTACCAGCTGGGTGACTTCATCGGCCGCAACGGGGTGGAGCGCGCCTTCGAGTCCAAGCTGCGCGGCAAGGACGGCTTCGAGCGGCAGATCGTGGACGCCCGCGGCCGGGTGATCCTGGACATGCCGGTGCCCGAGCCGCGGCGCGTGGAGCCCACGCCCGGCCACAACCTCAAGCTCTCCATCGATCAGCGACTGCAGATCGAAGCGGAGAAGGTCTTCCCCGGCACCGCCGGCGCGGTGGTGGTGCTGGACGTGAAGACGGGCTTCATCCTCGCGATGCTGTCCCGGCCCGCCTACGACTCGAACATGATGACCGGCCGGGTGAGCGCCAAGGACATGCAGGCGCTCAAGGAGGACAAGCTCGAGCCGATGATCTTCCGGCCGGTGCAGCAGCACTACGCGCCGGGGTCCACGTTCAAGGTGATCACGATGCTGGCCGCCTTCAAGAGCGGCCTCTTCAAGCCCTCCAGCAGCGTCTACTGCACCGGCGGCTACCGGCTGGGCAGCCGCGTCTGGCGCTGCGACAAGGAGACTGGCCACGGGACGCGAGACGCGCGCCAGGCGCTCCAGGCGTCCTGCAACATCTGGTTCTTCCGCGCCGCGGACGTGCTCGGGCTGGACCCGATAGCAGAGATGGGCAAGGCGTTCGGCCTGGGCGCGCCCACCGGGATCGGCGTGGTGCCCGAGGTCTCCGGCATCATGCCTTCGACCGAGTACCACAACCGCGTCACCCCGGGCGGGTACCAGAAGGGCATGGCCCTCAACAGCTCGATCGGGCAGGGGGACGACAACGTCACGCCGCTGCAGCTGGCGATGGTGTACTCGGCGATCGCCAACGGCGGAGACGTCTACCGCCCACAGCTGGTGAAGCGGATTGAATCCGTGGACGGCAAGCTGGTGGAGGAGTTTCCGCCCAAGCTCCTGCGCCACGTGCCGATCGATCCGGACGCTCACCGGATGATCCTGGACGCGCTGATCGCCGTGGTGAACGAGCCCGGCGGCACCGCCTACCGCTCGCGCCTCAAGGACATCGTGCTGGCGGGCAAGACCGGCACCGCGCAGGTGAAGCGGATCGGCACCGTGCGGATCAAGACCAAGGACCTGGACTACTGGGACCGCGACCAGGCCTGGTTCGCCTCCTTTGCGCCGGCGGAGAACCCGGAGGTGGCGGTGGTGGTGCTCAACGAGCACGCCGGCTTCGGCGCCTCCGCCGCCGCGCCCACCGCCGCCGCGCTCGTGCAGAAGTACTTCGACCTGAAGAACGAAGGGCTCAAGGCCGCCAACTCCGGCCCCGCGGACGGGGTGGGGCCGCTGGTCCCCGCCAACCCCGGCGGGGCCGCCCCGGACGAGGCCCGGCGCGCCGCCACCGCCGCCACCAGCGCCACGCTGGCGCCGCCGCCCGCGCCGGTGGCGCCTCCGGCTCCGGCGCCCGCGCCCGCGCCCGCGCCGGCCCCGGCTGGGAACGTGGCCGCCGCGCAGAATGGGGAGGAGGAGGCCACCGAGGACTCGGTGATCGCCGAGCCGCCCCCCGAGGCCCCGGCGCCCCCCAAGGCGCGCGCCCCCACCGCCAACACCGGAGCGCGCTGATGCGGCTGGGCTTCGAAAAGCGATTGGCCGCGCACATCCCGTGGGGGTTGATCTTCGCCACGGTGATGGTGTCCGTGCTGGGGATCTGGAACCTCGCCTCCGCCGCCCGGAGCGCGCCAGACGGGGCGGCGCTCAGCGTGGCGGCCTCGCGCGCGGTCAACCTGCCGACCTGGGGCATCCAGGCGGTGTTCCTCGGGCTGGGGCTGCTGACGATCGTCGGGATCGCCCTGCTCGACTACCGCTTCATCCAGCGGATGGCGCTGCCCATCTACCTCTTGAACCTGGCGGCGCTGGTGGCGCTGCGGTTCATCGGTCACAAGGCGAAGGGCGCGGAGAGCTGGTTCGCCATTGGCCCCATCCGCATCCAGCCCGCCGAGTTCGTGAAGATCGGCATGATCTTGATGCTGGCGCGCTTCTACCACGACGACTACCGCCCCAATCAGGGCGCGTACGGCTGGAAGCTGTGGAAGCCGGTGTTGATCATGATCGTCCCCACCGTGATGGTGTTGGTCCAGCCGGACCTGGGGACGGCGATGATGCTCGGGCTCTCCGGGCTCACCATCATCCTCTTCGGCCACGTGAACCGCTGGGTGGTGGGGGCGCTGGCGGTGGGCTTCATCGCAGTGAGCGGGATCATCTGGAACGACTACGTCCGCAACGGCGGTGCCGGCGGGACGAGCACGGTCATCCGCCACCGGCTCAAGCCCCACCAGAGCGACCGCATCGCCAGCTGGCTGGATCCAGAGTCCGACCCGCGCGGGAAGAACTACCACTCGGCGCAGTCGAAGATCGCCGTGGGCTCCGGCGGCCTCACCGGCGTGGGCTGGCGCGAGGGCACGCAGACGGGGCTCTCCTTCCTCCCCGAGCAGCACACCGACTTCATCTTCTCCGTCTGGGCGGAGGAGCACGGCTTCATCAGCTGCGTCTTCCTGCTGTGCCTCTACGGCGGGATGCTCCTGTTCGCGCTGGGGGTGGCCTTCAACTCCCGGGACCGCTTCGGCACCTTCGTGGCCGTGGGCGTGGCGGCGATGATCTTCTGGCAGGTCTTCGAGAACATCGGGATGGTGACGGGCTTGTTGCCGGTGACGGGGATCACCCTGCCGCTGATGAGCTACGGCGGCTCGTCCCTGCTCTCGGTGATGATGAGCCTGGGGCTCCTGGTGAACGTCAACCTGCGGCGCCACATCTTCTAGCGGCTAACGCGGAAACCGGTTGATCTGAGCCTGCCAGGCTCGGTCATTGGCCTGATCTCCGCGTCGCGCCTCGGTCACTTGCCGACGGGCAAGCTCCCGTCGGCGCTCCTTGACCTCAGGCCAAGCACCTTCGCCGGGCAGGCTCACATCAACCGGTCTCCGCGTTAGAGCAGGACGCCCCGGAGGATCACGCTGGCCACGGTGAAGTAGATGATGAGCCCGGTCACGTCCACCAGCGTGGCCACCGCGGGCGCGGAGGCGGTGGCGGGATCCAGCTTCAGCCGCCGCAGCAGGAAGGGCAGCATCGAGCCCGCGATCGAACCGAAGAGCACCACCCCCACCAGCGCGAAGGCCACGGTGATCGCCACCCGCACGTAGTGCGGCCCGTAGAGGGAGAGGCGCCACGGCCAGAGGGTGATCCGCAAGAAGCCGATCGCCCCCAGCAGCAGGCCCAGCATCATGCCGGCGCGCAGCTCCCGGAAGAGCACGCGCCACCAGTCCTTGAGCTCCAGCTCGCGGACCGCGAGCGCGCGGATGATGAGCGAGGTGGCCTGGGAGCCGGAGTTGCCGCCGGAGCTGATGATCAGCGGGATGAAGAGCGAGAGGACGATGGCGCGGTCAATCTCGTGCTCGAAGTAGCCCATCGCGGTGGCGGTGAGCATCTCCCCGAGGAAAAGGATGGCCAGCCACGTTCCCCGCTTCCTGAACATCTTCAGCAGGCCGATCTCCAGATAGGGCGCGTCCAGGGCCTCCATGCCGCCCATCTTCTGGATGTCCTCGGTGGCCTCCTCCTCGGCCACGTCGAGCACGTCGTCCACGGTGATGATGCCCATCAGCACGCCGCGGCTGTCGGTCACCGGCAGCGCCACGCGGTCGTACTTTTCGAACGTGGAGACGACCTCCGCGCGCTCGGCGGTGGCGGGGAGGCTGACCAGCTGCCGGTCGTGGAGGTCCTCGATCTTCGACTCGGGCGGCGCGACGACGATCGTCGCCAGGCGCAGATCCTTGAGCAGCACGCCCTTGGCGTCGGTGACGTAGATGACGTTGAGGGTCTCGCGGTCCCGGCCGTTGGCGCGGATGTAGGCGAGCGCCTCCGCCGCGCTCATGGAGGGGCGGACGGCGAGGTACTCCGGCGTCATGAACCGGCCGGCGGTCCGCTCCGGATAGCCCAGCAGCTGCCGCGCGACCTTGAGCTCTTCAGGGCGCAGCTGCGTGAGCGCGCGCTTGGTGACCTCGGCCGGGAGCTCCTCGAACAGGCGCGTGCGGTCGTCCGGCGCCATCTCGTTGAGCACGTTGATCAGCTGCTCGGTGCCCAGCGCGGAGACGAGCTCCGTCTGCTGGTCCAGCGGCAGGTACTCGAACGCCATCGCCGCCTGGTCCCGGGGTAGGACCCGGAAGAGGATCCCGCTGTCCTCGGGTGGGAGATCCCAGAGGATCTCCGCCACGTCCGCGGGGTCCATCTCGGAGAAGGCCTCGCGCAGCCCAGCCCAGTCCTTGTTCCGGATCAACTCCTCGCATTCCGGCTTCAGGAACGTGCCGAGCATCTCATCTCCGACCCACAGCGTGCGCGCGACATGGTGTATGAATCGTCGACGTTCCGGTATCGCTTTCTTCGGCGCACAAGAGGGGACGCGATGGTCAAGAAGGTCGTCGTGAGCCGTCAAAAGGCGTTGCCGCCGCCGAAGGCACCGCCGCCCAAGCCGCCGCCCATGAAGGCGGCGCCGCCACCGAAGGCGCCGCCTTCGACCGCGCTCCTCAAGGAGCCGGCGAAGGGCAACGCCGTGAAGGGGCTGAAGTCCCCGCCGCCCCTGGACCCGAACTTCCGGGGCGAGGAGCACCGCCAGTTTCCGCGGGCGCGGCTGGCGGTGCGCTTCAACGCGTGGATCGGCGAAGGGGACGAGCGGACCTTCGAGGCCACCTTCATCTCCAGCAACCTCTCCGTGAGCGGGGCGTTCCTGGAGAGCACCTTCTTTCTGCCGGTGGGCACGGAGATGAGGGTCAGCTTCGAGCTGGATGAAGAGGAGGATCCGGTCCAGGCGCGAGCGCAGATCGTCCGCGAGGAGCGGCCCAGCAGCCGGGACGCGGAAGGGCGCAGCGGCATCGGCATCCGCTTCGTGGAGTTCTTCGCCCAGAGCGAGGTGACGCTGGCCAAGCTCTTCCTGGGCCAGCAGCTGCGCGAGTTCGCGCAGGGCTACCTCTCCTCCAAGCGCGCCAAGTCGCTCAACAACGAGCTGGACCGGGTGATCGACGCGCTCGCCGCCTGGGAGCTGCAGAAGGTGACCTCGCCCAACGACACCTGGGCCGAGAAGTAGCCTTCCGGGTGCGGCTTCCCCGCGAGCGCCGCGGGGGAGGGCGGTCAGGACTTGCCGTTCTTCGCCAGCTGCTTGCGGCGCTCCGCCTGGTAGTGCGCGGAGCAGAGCCCCTTGGAGCGGGCCTCGCGGCCGCAGCCTTCCACCTTGCAGCGGCGCTCCGGCGGGACCACGCCGCTCACCAACTTCGGCGGGCGGCCGCGGCGGCGGGGCGCCAGGCCGGCGAGCACCCCGATCTGGGAGCTCTGCAGCCCCGAGTTGATGCCGCGCGCCACGCCCCGGCCGAGCGCCTCGCCGAGAGACTCGGCCCAGAGCACCAGGCTCTGCGGGGCCGGCAGGTTGAAAGCGGCTGGGTTCTTGCGGGGACGGGCCATGGGAGACATCTCCGGACGATAAAAAAAACGCCGCCGGACCGAAGTGCCCGGCGGCGCCTATTTGGCTGCTCGTCCAGAGCGTGTCAACGGATGTTTGAAAATGTTTCAAACCATCCCGACACGTCGACAATCGACCGCGGCGCCGTCAGCGTCAGACGACCTTCTTCACGGCCTCTTCGAGCTTCGCCTTGGGGACGGCGCCGACGATCTGCTCCACGACGCGGCCGCCCTTGAAGAGCAGGAGGGTGGGGAGGGAGCGGATCCCGTACTTCTGGGGGACGTCCTGGTTGTCGTCCACGTTGACCTTGGCGATCTTGATCTTCCCCTTGTACTGGCCGGCGAGCTCCTCGAGCGCGGGGGCGATCGCCCGGCAGGGGGCGCACCAGGTCGCCCAGAAGTCCACGAGAACGGGGGTCGAAGCCTCCTCGACCTCCTTCTGGAATTCGCTGTCTCCGATGTGAACGACGTCTCCCGCCATGAGGTTCTCCTGTGATTGGGCGGCCATCCTACGCGCCGCGCGACGACCGGCAAGCGAACCCTTCGATGCCATGGGCTCCGGGGCGTTTCGCGGACCGGATTCGCTCGCTCTGTGGAGGTGTTACAGTGTCGCCCGTGACCCGACTCTTTCTGCCCCAGCCCCTCCTCGAAGAGTGGGCCTCCGAGGAACGCGCCGATCTCAAGGAGGGCCGGCTGGTGGTGCCCTCCGAGCAGGCGAGCTACGCCGCGGCCCCCGCCGTGCTGTTTCTCAAGCTGGTCTCCGGCACGGATGACAAGAAGCTGCTCGCCAAGGTGAAGACCGAGGAGCAGCTGCGCAGCATGGGGGGCGAGCAGATGGCGGACTCGGTCCTCATCGGCGAGGACGCCTACGAGGTCGTCCCCGGCTACCTCACCGACGTGCCTGCCAGCGAGAAGGGCAAGCAGGCGCCCGAGACCGATCTCCTCGCCGCGTACTTCTTGGACAAGATAGGCCCCTGACCGCAGCCCCCTCCCCCTATGACCCGCACGCTGGTGTCCATCGCCTGTCACGTCTACGGCACCGCTGCGGTCGTCTACCTGGCGTACCTGGTGCGGCAGACCAAGGTGCTCGCCACCATTGGCCGCGCGCTGGTGGCGGGGGGGCTGTTGGTGCACGCGGCGGCGATCGCCCTGTGGCTCTTGGACCAGCAGGGGCGGCCGGTGGGGATCGCCCAGGGCTTCTCGGTGGTGGCGTTCCTGCTGCTGCTGATCTTCTTCCTGGTGGACTGGCGCTACCGGATGCCGGTGATCGGCTCGTTCCTCACGCCGGTGGCGGTCACGGTGGTGACGGCGGGGCTGTTCATGCACAGCCCCGAGGAGCCGCTGCCCCCGGGGCTGCGCCAGCCGCTGCTGCCCGTGCACATCTCCATTGCGCTGCTGGGGATGGCGGCCTTCGCGGTGGCCGCGGCGGTGGCGGTGATGTACCTGCTGATGGAGCGGCAGATGAAGGGCAAGAAGTTCGGCGTGCTCTTCTCCCGGCTGCCGCCGCTGCAGACGCTGGATGAGCTCAACCGGCGGCTGGTGGTGTGGGGCTTCATCGCGCTCTCCATCACCCTGGTGAGCGGCGTCTTCTTCGCCAGCGGGGGGACGGGGCTCTTCTGGCGGTGGGGCTCGCGGGAAGTGGCCACGCTGATCGCCTGGGGCCTGTTCGCCACGCTCCTCAACTTCCGCTTCTTCGCCGGCTGGCAGGGCAAGCGCGCCGCGCTGCTGACCATGGCCGGGTTCGGGATCCTGCTCATCTCGTTCTTCTCGTACACCTCCCCCACCCGAACGCTCGGCGGCTTTCATTGACGACGGAGCTGCTCTGCATAGGGCTCTCCCACAAGAGCGCCCCGCTGACCGTGCGCGAGCGGCTGGCGCTGTCCGAGGAGCGGCAGCTGGAGACCTTGCGCCTGCTCCGCGAGGCGGGCGCCGAGGCGATGCTCATCTCCACCTGCAACCGGGCGGAGTACTACGTGGCTGGCGCGGCGCTGCCGCAGCTCAAGGAGCGGATCCGCTCCCTCATCTGCGAGCTCGCCGGTGAGGAGTCCCTGCAGCACCTCTACGAGCATGAGGGGGACAACGCGCTGATCCACCTCTTCCGGGTCTCCTCGAGCCTGGACTCGATGGTGCTCGGGGAGCCGCAGATCCTCGGGCAGGTGAAGGACTCGTACGAGCTGGCCCGCGGTGCCGGGCTGGCCCGCGGGGAGCTCTCCCGCGCCTGCCAGGCGGCGTTCGCCAGCGCCAAGCGGGTGCGCTCCGAGACCGGGATTGGGCGGGCCGCCATCTCCATGGCCAGCGCCGCGGTGAGCCTGGCGCAGAAGATCTTCGGATCGCTCGCCGGCCGCACGGTGCTGCTGGTGGGCGCCGGCGAGATGGCCGAGCACGCCGCGCGCCACCTGCGCAGCGCGGGGGCGACGCAGGTCTTCGTGACCAACCGCACCTTCGCCAAGGCGGAGGCGCTGGCCGGGCTGGTAGGGGCGGTGGCCAAGCCCTTCGAAGATCTGGTGCCGCTGCTCGTCCCGGCGGACGTGGTGATCTGCTCCACCGCGTCCCCCACGCCCATCCTCACCCCGGAGCGGGTGACGCCCATCCTGAAGGCGCGGAAGTTCCGGCCGCTCTTCATGGTGGACCTGGCGGTGCCACGCGACATAGACCCCGCCGTGGGAAAGCTCGACGGCGTGTACTGCTACGACGTGGACGACATCCAGAAGGTCGTGCAAGAGAACGCGGCGGCGCGGGCCGCGGAGGCCGCGCGCGCGGAGACCATCATCTCCGAGGAGATCGCCCGGTACGTCCGGCAGAAGAGCGTGCGGGACGGGGTGCCGGTCCTGGCGCAGCTGCGGGCGCGCGCGGATCAGATCGCCCGGGCCGAGCTGGAGCGGACGCTCTCGCAGATCGGCGAGGCGCTCAGCGAGCGGCAGCGGCGCAGCGTGGAGGCGATGGCCAGCGCGATCGTCAACAAGCTGCTCCACCAGCCCACGGCCAAGCTGCGGGCGGTGGTCGAGGAGGACGCGAGCAACCGGCTCGCCGGCGCCGCGGCAGAGCTGTTCGGCCTGGTGACGGAGAGCAGCGAGCCGGCGCCGAAGGAAGACGAGGCCACGCCGCCGAGCTCGCCGGCGGTGCGGAGCGTGAAGTGAGGCCGCTGCGGATCGCCACGCGGAAGAGCCCGCTGGCGCTGTGGCAGGCGCACCACGTGGCCGGGCTGCTCCGGGCGCAGGTGGCGGGGCTGGAGGTGACGCTGCTGGAGCTCTCCACGGAAGGAGATCGGTTCCTCTCGGCGCCGCTCTCCCAGGTGGGCGGCAAGGGGCTGTTCGTGAAGGAGATCGAGGAGGCGCTGCTGGACGGGCGCGCCGATCTCGCGGTCCACAGCCTCAAGGACATGACCTCCGAGCTCCCCGGCGGCCTGGTGCTCGCGTGCGTCCCCGAGCGCGAGGATCCGCGGGATGCCTTCGTGAGCCCCACCGGGCTGACGCTCGAGGCGCTGCCCAGGGGCGCCGGGGTGGGCACCTCTTCGCTGCGCCGCACCTGCCAGCTGCTGGAGCGCCGGCCGGATCTCCGGATCGTCTCCCTGCGCGGCAACGTGCAGACGCGCCTGCGCAAGACGGAGGAGCAGGCGCTGGCGGGGACGGTGCTCGCGCATGCGGGCCTCAAGCGGCTGGGGCTGGAGGGGAAGGTCAGCCAGGTGCTGGAGCCGGAGCTGAGCTTGCCGGCGGTGGGGCAGGGGGTGCTCGCGATCGAGTGCCGCGAGAGCGACGCGGAGGTGATGGGGCTCCTGGCCAAGCTGGAGCACCGGCAGACGCGGCTGGCGGTCACCGCCGAGCGCGCCTTCCTGGCGCAGCTGGAGGGCGGGTGCTCGGTGCCGCTGGCGGGGTACGCCACGCTCGAGGGCGACCGGCTGCGGCTGCGCGGCCTGGTGGGCAAGCCGGACGGCTCGAAGGTCGTGCGGGGCGAGGTGACGGGCGTCCCGGCGGACGGCGCGAAGCTGGGCCGCGAGCTGGCGCAGCGGCTCCTGGACGGAGGCGGCAAGGAGATCCTCGCCGCCTTCGCGAAGAAGCCGTGAGCATGGCGGGCCGGCTCGAGGGCGTCCGGGTCCTGGTGACGAGGCCGCGAGAGCGGGCCGAGGAACTCTGCTTCCTGCTCGAGGACGAGGGCGCGCAGGTGATGCAGCTGCCGCTGTTGGAGCTGCGGCCGCCGGAGGACCCTCGCCCGCTGCAGTCCGCCGCCGAGCAGGTGCAGCGCTACCGGTGGCTGCTCTTCGCGAGCGCTTCCGGCGTGGAGGCGTTCCACGAGGCGATGCGCGAGGCGGGGACGCTGGACCGCGTGCGCAAGGTGAAGGTCGCCGTGGTGGGGCCGGGGACCGCCAAGGCGGCCCGCGCGCTCGGCTTCGAGCCCGCGGTGGAGGCGGAGAAGAGCACCGGGGAGGGGCTGTTCGAGCGGATCCGCGAGGAGCTGGAGCCGCAGGATGAGCTCTTGCTCCCCGCCGCCCAGGAGGGGCGGCCCGAGCTGGCGCAGGCGCTCGAGGAGGCCGGCTTCCGGGTGACGCGCGTGGCCGCGTACCAGAGCGGGGCCGCGCCGGTGGATCCGGCCGCCCAGCACACCCTGCGCACCGAGCCGCCGCACGCGGTGCTGTTCGGCTCGCCCCGCACCGCGGAGTCGTTCCTGGAGGCGCTGGGTGAAGAGGGGCGCGCGCTGCTCGGGGAGGCGAAGGTGGTGGCGATCGGCCCCACCACGGCCAGCGCGCTGGCAGCGCTCGGGTTCTCCGCCGCCGCGGTGGCGGCGCGGCCCACCGCCGCGGCCTGGGTCGAAGCGACGGTGTCGGCGGTGGGCAAGGCGGGATGAGCTCCGCGGCGCGCCCGGCGCTGGCGCTGCTGCTGCTCCTCGCCTGCGCGACGCCTCCAGCCTCCCCGCCGAGCGCAGAGCGTGAGGAGGGGCTCGACCGGTGCATGTCGGACGACCCGTACCCCACCGCGGACTCGGTGGCGGCGGCGTGGCGCGCGGAGCTCGGGGGAGACGGTGGCGCTCCGCCGATCCGGTGGGCCGGCCTCGCGAGGTGCATGGACCTCTCCCGGCTGGAGCCGCTGGCGCCCTCCACCTCCTGTGACTTGGTCAGCGGCGCGATCTTCCTCAGGTTGGGGCGCTGCGAGCCCCGGACGGGCACAGGGGATCTGGCGTCCTGCGGCAGCGTCCTCTACGAGCCCGAGGCCGACCGCTTCAGCGCCTTCTACGACGCCGGGACCGAGGTGGGGCCGATCCCGGGCGGCTTCGCCGAGCCTGGCGCGGTGCGGCTGGGCCCCCAGCTCGCCCGCCGCGTCGAGCTCCCGGGCCGCGCGCTGGCGATCTCGAATGGCGGCGCGCTCGCGCTGGCGCAGGGGACGGACGGCGGTCTGGCGGTCTTCCCCCTGGATGGCGGAGCCCCGCGGACGTTGAGCGGCGTGCCGGGTGAGGTGGGCCGCACCCTGTTCCTCGAAGGGGACGGGACGGTGTTGGTGCGTTGGGGCGAGGACCCGCGCGGCGGGCTGGGCTTCGACACCCAAAGCGGCGCGCGGCTCTTCGGCCTCCATGGGCAGGTGACGGTCGACGAGCTCGGCGGGACCCGGGTGATCGCCGGGCAGCCCGCGCCGCGGGCCAAGACGATCGAGGTGCGGTTGCCCTCCGGTCGCGCGAGCGTGCCGGCTGGCAAGGACGTGGAGCTGCGGTTCTGGAGCTCGGCGCTGGGTCGAGAGATCTACGCGCTCGGGGCCGGGCGCGTCGTCCACCTGTTTCGCTTGCCGGAAGGGAGGTCGGTTCGCCGGGTGACGCCGTTCAAGGACCCGGCGATCTTCGTGAACGAGCTGGAGCTCATGGACGACGGCCGCCTGCTGCTGGTGCGAGGCGCCGGCGGCGCCGGAAGCGCGATGGCCAGCGTGAGGACCCGGGACGGCGAGGTGCTGGCGGTCGCGCAAGGGGTGGGCTTCAACAGCGTCTTCAACGCGGGGCGCACGGAGGTGGCGTTCCAGGGGCTGAACGCCGGCTTTCGGGTGGACCCACCGCGCGCGGTCATTTTCAGGGCGGATGGCGGCGTGGAGACAGTGGATGGCGGCTACGAGGGGGCGCTCGCGGCGCCGCTCCCGTCCCCGGTCTGTCCGGAGCCCTGGCGCCGGCTGTCGCAGCGGGTGGTGCGGACCGCCAATGGCGCGCTGCTGCCCCGCCGTTACGCCGTGGCGGGGCAGGGCGATGCCGGGCTCCGCCTTCGGGAGTAGCATCCAGCGCGTGCGGCGCCGCCTTGCTCTCTGCTTCAGCTTGCTCGCTCTGGCGGCTCGCGCCTCGTCGACGAGCGGGGAGACGCTGGACGCCGTGGTGTCGCGCTCGGACCGGATCCTCCTCGCGCGCGTCACGGCGGTGCGCGTCTCGGAGGCGGGGCCGTTGGTGAGCACGCTGGAGCTCGCGGTCGAGCGGACGCTGAAGGGTGGGGTGGAGCGGACGCTGCAACTGCGCGTGCTCGGTGGAGAGCGCGGCGGGCTGAGCGCGGAGGTTGCCGGCGCACCGACTCTGCGAGCGGGGCAGCGGGCGCTGTTCTTTCTCCGCTGCGAGCCCCGCGCTCCGACCAGCTGCACCTTGGCCTCGCTGGAGGCGGGTGCGCTCGTGGTCGTCGACGGTCAGGTGCGCGCGCCGGCCCTGCGCGAGCCGGTGCCGCGGACGCTGGAAGCGTGGCTTCGCGCGGCGGGAGCCCGGCCGCCGCTGCAGGGAAGCCGCGAACGGTCCGCGGGCGCCCCGCGGCCGCTCGTCCCCAGGGGCTCCCCTCGATGACGCGGGCAGGTGGGCGGCGGGGCGGGTCAACGTTTCTCGCCGTGATCTGGCTCTTCATCCTCGCGGGCGCCCGGCAGGCGCTGGCGCACCCCGAGACCGCGCTCGGCTTCCGGATGATCTGCAGCGAGGACGCGCCGTTCTCCTTCTGGGTGGACGGGCGCCAGAGCGCTCCGCTCGGGATCCCGTTGGGGAGCGTGGAGGGCGCGGCGACCGCGGCGTACGGCACCTGGCAGGACGTTGCGTGCGCCTCCACCGCCTTTCGCTACCGCGGGCTGTCCACCGATGAGGGGATCGCCGAGCCCGGAGACACCCAGGACGCGTACAGCGTCTCCGCCGTCTGGGTGACGAGCCGCGGCGATCCCGCCTACGACCTGGCGCTCGCGGGCGGCGCGGCGACCGCGGCGGCCGTTCCCACGTCGTTCTCCGGACGCCTCTACCAGTGCGATGTCTTCCTCAACGGCGTGGACCGCGTGTGGTCTACCGCTGCGCCCACGCCAAGCGGAGCGGTGGATCTCCAGACGCACCTGCTCCACGAGGCGGGCCATTGCCAGGGGCTGGGCCACAGCCCGGATCCGGCGGACGTGATGTACGCCGCGACGCCGCTGGGCGCGCAGCGCCGCGCGCTCACAGCCCATGACGCGCAAGATCTCTGCGCGCTCTACCCTCAGGCGGGGGCGGTGGGCTCGCCGTGCGCGGCCAGCGCCTGCACCGCCGGGTTGACCTGCGTGCCCGCGCCCGATGGCGGCACGGGGTTCTGCACGCGCGGCTGCACGCCGGCGCCGGACGACTGCCCAGCGCCCTTCGTCTGCGCGCCGTCCGCACAGGTCCAGGGCGCCACCCACGCCTGCGCGCAGCCGGGGGCGACGCCGGTCACCCGCGTGGGGCAAGCCTGCGCGGACGCCACGGAGTGCGGCGCGCCCGCGGCGCTCTGCCTGAAGGAGAACGACCCGGGGCCGCTCCCTTCGGGCGCCAAGGCGTGGACCGCCGGCTACTGCTCCCAAGCGTGTGCTGGCCCCGACGATTGCCCGGCGGAGTCCTCGTGCGTCGACCTCGGCGCCGCGGGTAAGCGCTGCCTGAAGACCTGCCGCCCTGGCACGGGCGACTGCCGCCCGGGCTACAGCTGCGCCACGCCGGTCACCCAGGCTCCGTCCGTCTGCGTCCCCTCGTGCGCGGCGGACGCGGACTGCGCGGCGGGCACGGCCGGCGGCGCGGTGTGCCGCGCGTGTGATGGCGTCTGCCTGGCGAAGCAGAACCCCCAAGGGGAGCTCGGGGCGGCGTGCGCGGGGAGCGCCAGCTGCGGCACCGGTCAGAGCTGCCTCTTCTTCGGGAGCGCCACCACCGGCGTCTGCGCTTCTCTCTGTGGCCACGCGTGCGTGACGTGCCTCGCTGGCTTCTCGTGCCGGACGGCGGGCGTGGCGGGGGAGCTCTACTGCCTCCGGGACTGCACCCCCGGCTCCTGCCCTTCCGGGCTCCGGTGCGCGCAGCTCTCGCAGGACAGCTCCTGCGTGTCCCCCTGCGAGAAAGAGGAGGACTGCGCGGTGGGTGACGTCTGCCAGGCCGGCGAGTGCGTGAATCCGTTCGAGCAGGACGCGGGCGCGCCTGACGCGGGGAGAGGATCCCCTCCGCCTCGCGGCTGCGGCTGCGGCGTCACCGCGAGCGGCTTCGGCTGGGCAGCGCTGCTGGGGATGGCGCTGACTCGCCGCCGCGGCCGGCGCAGGTTGGCGACCGGTCTGCCCTTCCGGAGGTGACGAGCGTCACGCTGCGGCCAGCTCAGCTCCGGGTGGCGAGCGCGGAGAGGAGCGTGCGGCGGATCAGCGCCACGCGGGGGTGCTCGGACGTCGCGGTGCGAGAGGCCAGGTACAGCTGGTTCGTGACCGGCGCGCGCGGCCTGTGCAGGAGGACCAGCTCGCGGGCGCCAAGCTCGCGCTGGATCAGGTAGCGGGGGAGCACGCTCACGCCGGCGCCCGCCTTCACCGCCTCGCGGACGCCGCGCAGGTCATCCAGCACCACCGCGGCCGAGGCGGTCAGCCGGCGCCCCAGCGCGGCGCGGAAGTAGCGGCGCAGGATGGGGAGCTCATCGGCGAAGGCCACCAGCGGCGCCTCCTCCAGCCGCGTGGGCAGCTTCCGGCGCAGGCGCGGGCTGGCCACGAGCACGAACTCCTCCACCACGAGCGGCTCGAAGGCGAGCCCCGCGTGCGGCCGGCGCTCCGAGGCGACCACCAGGTCGAGCTCCGCGTGGGCGAGCGCCTGCAGCAGCGGCGCGGCCAGCCCGGTCCGGCAGCGGAGGTGGATGCCTCGCGCCACCAGGCCGGCCAGCGCGGGGACGGCCACGGTGGCGAGGAAGTCCGCCGGGCCGCCGAGCAGCGCGGTGCCCTCCAGCGGGCTCGAGCGGGGAGAGACGGCGTGGGAGACGGACTCGAGCGCGTCCAGGTGGGGCGCGGCGCTGCGGGCCAGCGCGTCCGCGGCCGGGGTGGGGGAGATGCCCCGCGGCATCCGGACGAAGAGCGGCCGCCCCAGCTCCACCTCGAGCGCCTTGAGGTGGTTGGAGACCGCCGGTTGGGAGAGGTGGAGCGCCTTGCCGGCGCTGGTCAGGGAGCCGGCGCGGTAGAGGCTCGAGGAGCTGGCCACGCCGTACTACGCGTTCAAGGACGGCGGTGCCCGCGTCCGGGTGGCGTCTCCGGGCGGCGGGGCGGCGCCGTACGATCCGAAGAGCCTGGGCGAGGAGGCCCAGCGTCCAGCCTCGGTGAAGCGGTTCCTGGAGGATGAGGAGGCGCTCTCCCAGGTGCGCGCCACGCTCCCGCTGGCGGAGGTGCAGGCGGAGGCGTGGGACGCGATCTTCCTGTGCGGCGGACACGGGGCGATGTGGGACCTGCCCGTAGATGCGCGCCTGGGGAAGGTCCTGGGCGCAGCCTTCGATGCGGGGCGGGTGGTGTCAGCCGTCTGCCACGGGCCCGCCGGCCTGGTGGGGGCCCGGGCGCGGGACGGCAAGCCGATCGTGGCGGGGAGGCGGCTGACGGCCTTCAGCAACGAGGAGGAGGCGGCGATCCAGCTGACGGGGGTGGTGCCCTTCCTCCTGCAGTCCCGCCTGACCGAGCTGGGGGGGCGCTTCGAGAGCGCGGCGCCGTGGCAGCCGCACGCCGTGCGCGACGGGAACCTGGTCACCGGACAGAACCCACAGTCGTCCGCTCGGGTGGCCGCGCTGGTGCTCGAGGCCCTGGGCTAGACTTGCCCAGCCCATGCGCCCCTCTCCCGCCCAGCCGGCCCGCGGCAGCGTCGAGTTCACCACCTCCTTCGTCGTCCAGGCGCTGGTGCAGGGCGGGCTGCTGACGATCGAGCAGGGGCGCGAGGTGCTGGCGAAGGAGCCCGCCGCGCGCGCCCGGGTGCAGAAGACCGCGGGCGCGCGGTACCAGGTCTCGCCGGTGGAGATCGTGGCCGCGTTCCAGATCCCCATGGAGGACGGACGCGGGACGCTGGATCAGGATCGGATCTCCGAGGCCGCCGCGGCGGTCGCCGGCGTGGGCTACCGGAAGATCGATCCGCTCAAGCTGGACATGGCGCTGGCGACGCGGACGGTCTCCAAGCCGTTCGCAGAGAAGCACGCGATCCTCCCGCTGGAGCGCGCGCCCGAGGGCCACCTGGTGGTCGCGGTGGCCAACCCGTTCGACCGGGAGCTCTTCGAGAACCTCCGGCAGCTGGCGGGCAGCGCGATCGAGCCGGTGCTCGCCGCCAAGGCGGACATCCTCAAGGCGATCGCCGACATCTACGGCTTCAAGCGGACCATCGCCAAGGCGGCGGACGACTTCGGCACCGGGCCCCAGGTCGCCAACTTCGAGCAGCTGGTCTCGCTCTCCGGCAAGCAGGAGCTGGAGGCGTCCGACAAGCCGGTGGTACAGGCGGTGGACTACCTGCTGCGCTACGCCTTCGACAACCGGGCCAGCGACATCCACGTGGAGCCGCGCCGGGACACCACGGTGGTGCGGATGCGGATAGACGGCGTCCTCCACCCCGTCTATACGCTGCCCGCCGCCGTCCACGCGCCCATGGTCTCGCGCGTGAAGATGATCTCCCGGATGGACATCTCCGAGAAGCGGCGCCCCCAGGACGGCCGGATCAAGACCGAGCGCGAGGGGCGTGAGGTGGAGCTGCGCGTCTCCACGCTGCCCACCGCGTTCGGCGAGAAGACGGTCATCCGGATCTTCGACCCGGAGACGCTGGTCCAGGACATCGCGGAGCTCGGCTTCGAGCCGGATGAGAAGGCCGCCTTCGAGTCCTGGATCGCCCGGCCGCACGGGCTGATCCTCGTCACCGGGCCCACCGGCAGCGGGAAGACCACCACGCTCTACTCCGCGCTCAAGGCGCTGGCCGGCCCGGACGTCAACGTCACCACCATCGAAGACCCCATCGAGATGGTCTGGGAGGCCTTCAACCAGGTGCAGGTGCAGCCCAAGGTGGGGCTCGACTTCGCCGGCGCGCTCCGCCACATCCTGCGCCAGGACCCGGACATCATCATGGTGGGCGAGATCCGGGACGCGGAGACCGCCGAGAACGCCATCCAGGCCGCGCTCACCGGCCACCTCGTCCTCTCCACGCTCCACACCAACGACGCGATCGGCGCGGTGGCCCGGATGAAGGACCTGGGGGTGGCGCCCTTCCTGCTCGGCTCCAGCTTGCTCGGGGTGATGGCGCAGCGGCTCCTCCGCCGCGTCTGCGAGCGCTGCGCCGCCGAGGATGCGCTCTCCCCGGAGCAGCTCGAGGCGCTCGGGGCCCCGCTGCCGCTGCTCCCCGAGGGCGTGCAGCTGCGCAAGGGGGCCGGCTGCGTGGTCTGCCGCGGCACCGGCTTCATGGGCCGCAGCGGCGTGTTCGAGATCCTGGATGTCACGCCGCCCGTGCGCGAGCTGATCAGCCACGGCGCCTCGGCGCCGCAGCTGGTGGCGGCTGCGCGCGCGCAGGGCATGCGCGTGCTCCGCGAGGCGGCCGTGCGCAAGCTGGCGCAGGGGCTCACCTCGTTCGACGAGGTGCTGCGGATGACCTCGGACCGGTAGCGGTGCCGCCTCAAACTTGCCGCGCCCCGCTCAGCCCGAGCGAAGTCGAGGGCCCGCGCCAGTAGGAGCCTCGCCCGTGGGGCCCTCGACTTCGCTCGGGCTGAGCGGAGGCCTCAAGTTCTTGCCTTGAGTGACCCGCCCAACGGGCGGCGGCCTCACGGCTCCGATCCTAGAAGCGCGCCTGCAGGATCACGTTGAACCCGAGCGCGTGCTCCTTCTCGAAGGTCTGCTGGGTGACGCCGGTCACGTCGTCGATGAACGTCGCCTTGTTGGCGTCCCGCGTGTAATAGACCTCGCCCACCGCGGCGATGATCTCCGAGAGGTCCCACCGGAAGGTGGCCTTGGCGGACAGGATCGGCGCGGGCTCGCAGGGCTGGTCCCCGGCGGCGCCGCAGCCGGTGGACGGGAGGATCGAGACCAGGTTCGCCTCGCGGACCACCACCGAGCGGGAGCCCACGAAGCCGGGCGCCGGCGCGTTGCCGCCGAGCACCGTGTCCGGGCTCCGGAACGACGCGGGCTGCTGGATGCCGATGATGATGCCCGGCGTGAAGTGGGCGCGCGGGAAGTGGAAGTCGAAGCCGCCCGCCACGAACATCTCCGGCTGCAGGACGGTCCCGTCCGGGAAGTCCTTGTACGGGGGGAAGCCCGGCACGTCGAACTGGATGAACGAGAGCGTCCGGTAGAGCGCCAGGACGTGGAAGCGCATGTAGTTGAACTTGAACCGGGCCTGGAGCGCCGCCGCCTGCGCCACCTGCGGCACCGTCTTGGCGAAGACGTCCGGATCCTCCAGCGTCTGCACCAGGCCCGAGCCCTCGAGCGAGATGGAGAAGGAGAAGCCGCCCGGGTACGACTCCGGCTTGAAGAAGCGCTGGTAGACGTCCGGATCGTTCCGGTAGAGCCGCAGGTCCACGCTGGTGCCGACCGGCTCGCCGCGGTGGTAGACGACCTGCGCGGAGGCGCCGAGCGCGTTGACCGGCGCCTCGATGCTCTGGCTCGCCAGGCCCGGGGCGATGCCCTTCTGGAAGTAGCCGCCGTTGGCCTCGATCCGCAGCGTGTTGCCGAGCAGATCGATCCCGGCGCCGCCCATGAAGCCGTACTGGGTCTCCTTCTCCTTGTTGAAGGGGAGATCGTTGAGGATCAGCGCCGTCTTCGCGCCCGCGAAGGCGTACCAGCGGTCCTTGGTGACCTGCAGCTTCACGCCGGGGACGCCGTCGTTGAAGGCGCGGTTGGTGAAGATGCCGGTGCCGCCCCAGGTGATCCGGTAGGCGTAGCCGAGCCGGAACCGGTCCGCGGAGACCGGGAAGCCGGTGATGGAGAGGTTCTCGTTCTCGCCCCAGGAGGACGGCCGGTAGGCGATCCGGATGTAGCTGGAGTTGTCGCGCAGGTCGATCCCGCCGCTGGGGCGCTCGAGCACCAGGACGTTGAACGCGGCCTCGGTGGTGAGGCCTTCGAAGAACGCCGGCATGCTCTTGTAGAGCACCAGGTTCGAGAGCGTCTCGAAGCCGGAGAACTTGGTGTTGAAGTTGTCGTAGAACTGGTTGTTCTGGTTCCCCGCGCCGAAGCGGACGTTGGGGCTGTTGGGCGTGGTCTCGCCCGCCTTGGCCAGGACGTTGTCGTCCGCGAGGACGAACGAGAGCCGGGTGTCGATGAAGTCACCCGCCAGCGCGGATGAAGTGAGCCCGAGAGCCAACGAGGCCAGGGTGAGTCGCAGCGATTTCACAATCCCCTCCGGAACTGCTCTTCGAAGCTGATGGAACTCTAGGTGTCGCTACAGGCACCGCTTGAGGGGCTTGGGGCACTCCATCCCCGGCCCTGGGCGGCAGCAGATGTCGTCTTGATCGCGCGGGATGATCATCCAGCGCGGGCGGCCGGGCTGCAGGTGGCGCAGGTGGCCGGTCACGTCGTAGGTGGCCGCGCGCAGCCGCTTGCACTGCTCGGCGCGGGCGGCATCCGGATCGTCCTCGCTGCAGTCCGGCTGCAGGTCGGGGACCGCGTCCTTGGTGATCACGTTGATCCGCGTGTGCGTGTTGGCGGAGATCACGCAGCGGTCCGCCGCGGTCACGCTCGCGGAGGGGAGCACCGCCAGCCGGGCCTCACCCGCCACCAGCGAGTGCTCGATCGACCCGCCCGCGGGCAGCGTGGGATCCGTGTCCACCGCGGTGACCGTGGCGTTGCCGAACTTGTAGTGCACCGGCGCGCTGCACCACAGGTGCATCTCCGCGAGCAGCGGGAGATCCACGCTCACGCGGGTGGAGGTGGCGGCGGTGAGCATCAGGGTGGCGCTCTTCGCCGGCAGGGACGTGTCCCGGCCATCCTCGGGCGCGCCGGCGGAGGGGAGTTCCATCACGTACTGGCCGAAGCCGGTGAAGGTGGAGCGCTCCGCGCAGATGGAGCGGTCAGCGGTCCCCTGGCGCGTGGTGCACTCGATGTTGCAGCACAGCTCGCGCTCCTCGTCCGTCTTGGGCGCCGAGCAGTCCGGGCGCGCGCGCTCGAAGGCGCAGTCCCGCCACAGCCACCCCACGTCCGACTCGTTGCTCTCGCAGAAGAAGGGCACCGTGCCATCGCCGTTGAAGTCGCACTGCTTGAACTGGACGGGGAACTTCGCCCGGTGCACGCGCACCAGCGCGGACTCCAGGCTCTCCATCTTCAAGTTGCGCCGGTTGTGGCCGCAGAGCGTGTCGGTGAGGAACGGCGCGGCGGAGTTCTCGATCCCGCAGGTGCGCAGGGAGAGCTCGTAGGGCACCGCCAGCTTGAGCCACTTCTCCCACTCGGCCACCGGCAGCTGGCGGACCTTCTCCCGGATGCTCCAGGCGGGGAAGGTGAGCTGCGTGGTGGAGGTGAACTCCTGCACGGAGCCGGAGAGCGTCCAGAGCAGGTCCCCGGCGTAGAGCCCGTCCGGGTAGGAGTAGTTGTAGATGTACATCGCCCCGAAGGTGCCGGGGAGCATGCCGTCCGGCTCGGGCGCCCGCACCACCGTCTGGCCGGTGGCGGGATCCACCGTGTCCTCCTTGAGCCGGCAGGCGGTGAGGTCGGTGACGAAGAAGCCGCCGGGATCGATCCCCGTCACCACCAGCGTGGCCGGCTGCCCGTCGTTCTTCGGGTCGTTGGCGCAGCTCTGGCGGACCACGCCGCCGCTCTCCGGGTTGCGGCCGATGGTCAGGAACTGGCCCACCAGCGGGGAGCTGCGGTTGTCGAAGCCGTCCGGGATCTGCACCTTCGCCAGCGTGGGCTCCTCGAAGAAGACGGTGGGGGAGAGCCCCGTGGCCCACGTCCGGTGGGCCGGCTCCTCCGGGAGCTGGCTCTTGTCCCCGCCGATCCCGCCGTCCGCGAAGTCGATCTTGACCGGCGCGTCCTCCGCCCAGATCTGCACCTCGCCGTAGACGTGGGCCACGCGGACCGTGCCGGTCAGCGCGCCGCCGGTCATCTTCGCCCAGCGGTACTTGTACTCGCCCGCGAGGTCCCCAGGCGTGACCCGGAAGGAGACCGGGCCGTCCAGCTTCACGGGCGCGCCGCGGTGATCCTTCGCCGCGCCCACCACGTCCACCTCCACCTCGCCGCGGGGGAGCAGGTAGCGACAGGCGTCCGTGCCGCGCACCTCCGCGGGGACCGCCGCCTGCGAGCCGTACTTGGCCACGCAGGTTGAGACCACCCCCAGCGGCGCGCGCGGCGTGCCGGGCGTGTACACGCCGGAGACGATCAAGTCGAAGCTGGAGAGGCCGCCCACCGAGGGGACCGGCAGCTCGGTGCAGCCGGCGAGCAGCGCCGCCGCGCACAAGCCTGCGAAGACGCGCGCGCTCACTTGACCCTCCTGCCGATCCGGCCGTCCTCGTACCCCACGGCGATCGCCATGGAGGTGGGGGCCTCGCAGAACTGCCGCAGCTGCTGCGTCACCGAGGCGCCGCAGCGGGTGGGGTTCCCGTCCCGCGTCTGCAGCGCGTCCAGGCAGCTGCAGCGGCCGAGCGAGGGGCCCTGCAGCTCCGTGCACTGCGCGAGGATCTCCGGCGTCAGCTGGGTGAAGCCGCAGCCAGCCACCCTCCCGGCCAGCACCTCCTTGCAGGTGCAGGACTGGACCTTGCGCGCGAGCATGTCCGCGAAGGCGGCGGTGCCGGCGCAGAAGCTCTTCACCTGGTCGTCCACCTCCCAGTGATCTCCCACGCGGCCGCCGCAGGGCTGCTCGCGCGCGCCCACGATGTTGCCCTGCGCGTCCTTGCGGCCGGCGAGCACGTCGTCACAGGTGCACAGCCCCTCCATGTAGCCGACGAGGGAGTCGCGCAGGGAGATGCCGGTCTCCAGCCGGGTGGTGTTCCGCTTGAGCACGGCGAAGCCCGAGCCGCCCTTGGCGATGTAGTCGTTCACCGCGACCTTGTACGTGCCGGTGGCGGAGAGCGGCTTGCCGGAGATGGAGACGTCCACCGCCGGGTGCGCCCAGCAGCGGCCGCCCGTGGAGATGTCGTCCAGGCAGGTCCACGGCGCGTGGCCTTCCCGGTTCTCCTTGGGGCACTCGCTGGCGAGCTCCGCGGTTGGGCGCTTCGGATCGCAGGGCAGCCGCAGGTCGTTGAGCTGGACCTGCGCGCAGTCCATGGTGAAGCGGACGCCGGAGACCTGCGCCTGGCTCTGGCAGCCGCGGCTGGCGCTGCGCTCGGCGACGAAGTCGAACATCTCCTGCATCTCCACGCCGGAGAGGTACATGATGTTGATCGTGTTCTCGAAGGGGAACACGTTGAACATCGACTCCTGGGTGAGCGGCCCGGCGTAGAGGTTGTCGCGGATGCCCAGCGAGTTGGTGATGCCGACCTCGGCGTCCACCCGGTGGCGCTTGCGCATGGAGTCCGCGGCGAGGTTGCCCAGCGGCGAGTCTCCGCCGCTGGAGTTGTTGCGGCGGGAGATGTCCCGCGGCGCGAAGCCAAACATGGAGGTGAGCGCCAGGTTCAGGTCCAGCCCGACGATGTAGGGCTGCATCAGCGCCGTGGTCTCGCGGTCCTCGGAGTTCGAGCAGCGGGCGATGGCCGCCTTGACTTGCGGATCGTTGGCGAACTCGCCCGGCCCCCAGAACTTCTCCTTGTAGTAGGCGTGCATGGCGTCGTCGCACCAGAGCGAGTCCACCGGGAAGACGCGGTAGTCGTGCGTGAGGACCTCGGCGCCGTTGGGGTCGCCTTCGGGCGGCGGCATCTTCACCACCAGGTCCAGCCGGCCCAGGTACTTGGCGAACGCGCCGGAGTGGGAGAGCACCACCTTGCGCCCGGAGGGATCCGAGAGCAGCTGCGGCGGGTTGAGGACCACGTGCAGGTGGCCGCCGAGCACCACGTCGATCCCCACCACGCCGGGGATCTTCACCTGCACCACCGAGTCGTCCGCGAAGGGCTCGCCAAACCACTGGAGCACCTCCCACGCGTTCACCTTGCGGTTGAGGAAGCCCTTCACCTTCTTGTACTGGTAGTAGGCGTCGTAGCCCTGGATCAGATCCTGGTCCTCGGTGAGCCCCAAGTGGCTCACGATCACGATCAGATCCGTGACCGGCTTGAGCAGCTCCACGTAGGCGCGGGCGGCCTCGTTCTGCTCGATCGGCGTGGCCTGCAGCGAGTTGCCGCCTTCGACGATGGAGTTGAGCGAGGAGATGTTGGCCATGCCGATCACCCCCACGCGCACGCCCTTCACCACCTTGATGGTGTAGGGCGCGGTGTAGAGGCCGGTCTGGTTGCTGTTGGGATCGCGGTAGTCGTCCCAGACGTAGTTGGCGGCCAGGAGCGGGAAGAGGGCGTGGTCCCGGGCCTGGATGGTGAAGTTGAGCGCGCCGGCGTCGAACTCGTGGTTGCCCACCACCGCCGCGTCCAGCCGCATCTTGGAGAGGAACTTGAACTCCACCTCGCCCAGGTTCTGGTTGAAGATCGGCGCGCCCTGGAAGCAGTCCCCGGAGTCCAGGTGGAGCACGCGCTCGCCCTTGGTGCGCTCGCGCTTGATCAGCGCCCCGAGCCGCGCCGCGCCGCCGAACGGGCCGGCCTCGGGGATCAGCCCCAGGTCCGTGTCCGTCTTCAGCGGGGCGAAGTCGTACGGGAGGATCCGCGAGTGGATGTCCGAGGTGTGCAGCAGCGTCAGCCGCACCTCCTGGCCCGCGAGGTTCAGGTCCGTGCCGGGGAGCACCGGCAGGCAGGAGAGCACCGTGGCCGCGAGGCCACTGACGGCGGTCGTGAGGAGTCGACGAGCCAAGGCAGGTTCCACCGGGGAATGACGAGTGCGGCCGCTTCCAAAGGGCGCGGCACCCTATGGGATTACCCCGGTGTCGTTCAAGCGACGTTGCCGCGGCCTGACGCGATCGGCCATTCCATGGTCTTCTGCTCGTGTGAAGAGCCCGGACGCTGGCGTGGTGGAGCTGGAGATCGTGGAGGACTTCACCTCGTCTGCCCGGTGCGACGAGGGCTTCCTGCACGTGCGGCGCTTGCGCTGCCGCAACCGTCGCGCGGATGGCACGCACTCGCCGGTGTTCCGGGTGGACGTGATTGACCGGCCGCGGCTGGACGCGGTGGCCGTGCTGATCCACCGCGCCGGCGCGGCCGGCCGCGAGGTGCTCTTGCGGCAGAACCTGCGCCCGGCGGCCTACTTCCGGAAGGACAAGCAGCCGACCGTGCCGGACGGCCGCTCCCACCTGTTCGTGGAGGAGATCGTCGCCGGCCTGCTCGAGCCGGAGGATCGCGGCGAGCAGGGCCTGCGCGTCCGCGCCGCCGCCGAGGTCCGGGAGGAGGCCGGCTTCCAGGTCTCCCCGGAGGAGGTCTCGCTGCTCGGTGGGCCGATCTTCGTGGCCCCAGGCATCCTCTCCGAGAAGATCTTCCTCTGCGCGGTGGACGTGACCGGCAAGGCGCAGGGGGCCCCCGAAGGAGACGGGAGCCCGCTCGAGGAGGGCGGGCGCACCCGGTTCGTGCCCATCGCCGAGGCCCTGGCTGCGTGCCGCTCGGGAGCGGTCCAGGACGCGAAGACGGAGCTGGCGATCACGAGGCTCCTCGCCGGCCCCTGATCTTGCGCGCGCCTACGGCCCTTCCTTGCGCGCGTCCCGTGCGGACAAGGGAAGGAACAGTGGGCGGAGGTGGCATGGGCCAGAGGGGCAAGCAGGGAAGTTTGCTACCGTCTGCTCAACTGCGATGAGCGCGCCCGTTCCGAGCGACGAGCTGTTGAGGTTCGTTCCGCGCTTCGTGGCCGAGCAGCTGCAGAGCCGCCTGGAGCTCGAGCTCTCGGCGCCCCGCATCACCCCCGCCGCGTTGCTCTTCGCGGACCTCTCCGGCTTCACCGAGCTCACCGAGCGCCACATGCAGCGCGGCGCCGAGGGGCTGGAGGAGCTCATTGCCACGCTCAACACCTACTTCGCCCAGCTGGTGGACGCGGTGCTGGAGGAGGGCGGGGACATCTGCAAGTTCGCGGGAGACTCGGTGATCGCCCTGTGGCCCGCGGCGGACGAGCAGCGGCTGGAGGGGGCGATCCTCGCCGCCAGCCGCTGCGCGCTGCGCTTCCAGGAGCGGTTCGCGGGGGCCGTCCCTGCGAAGGCGCTGGCGCGCTCGCCGCGGATCACCGTCACCGCGGGCGAGATGGTGGTGGGGGTGCAGGCCGTCCAGCCATTGCGCTCGGAGGTATTGATCGGCGGTGACGCGCTGATGCAGGTGGCCCGCACCGAGCGCCTCGCCACGCCCGGCGCGGTGGTCCTGAGCGACGAGGCTTGGCGGCGGGTGAGCGCCCACTGCGAAGGCGCGCCGGTGGGACCAGGGGCGATCCAGGTGAGCGCGGTCCCGCCGCGCCGCGGCGAGCTGGCGCTCCCGCCGCTGGGGACGGAGGCGGGCGGGGCTCGCCGCTTCGTGCCGCAGATCGTCCTGCGCCGCCTGCACGCGGGGCACGGGGGGTGGATCGCCGAGCTCCGCCCGGTGACCGTGGCCTTCATCAGCCTGCCGGCGGTGGTGGACGGCGCCAGCCTGCGCGCGTCCGGCGCGCTGCTGCGCGCGGCGTCCGAGGTCGTGGCCGGCTTCGGCGGCACCGTGAACAAGGTGGCCGCGGACGAGAAGGGCAGCTTCATCATCGCCGCGTGGGGGCTGCCGCCGGACTCGCACGAGGATGATCCGGCACGGGCGATCCGGGCCGCAGTGGAGGTGCGGGCGCGGCTCTCGGACCTGGGGTGGCGGGCGTCCATCGGCGTGTCCACCGGAAGGGCTTTCTGCGGCCTGGTCGGCAGCCCCAAACGCTGCGAGTACACCGTGATCGGCCGCGTGATGAACGACGCCGCGCGGCTGATGGCGCCCGGAGTGGGGGAGGTGCTCATCTCCGAGTCCACCCGGGAAGCGGCGGGCGCGCAGTGGACCGTGCTGCCGGTGAGCGTGGACGCCAAGGGACGCGCGATGCCGGCGTTCCGGATCTCCGGCGTGCAGCCGGGCCCCGGAGCGGACGCGCCGCCGCTCGCCGGCCGGGAGCGCGAGCGGGATCTTCTCATCCGGCGGATCGAGCAGCTGCGCGTGGACGGCCGCGGCGGGATCGCCGTGATCGAAGGCGAAGCGGGGATCGGCAAGTCCCGGCTGCTCACCGTCACCCTGAACCACGTCCGGACGCTCGGCCTGCCCTGGGCGGCGGGGGCGGCGGATCCGCTGGAGCACCGCGTGGCCTACCGGGCCTGGGCGCACGTGGTGCGCCGGCTCCTGGAGCTGCCGCGGGAGCCCACTCCGGAGCAGGTGCGCGTGGCGGCGGCCGATCAGCTGGGGCGGCTGGGGCCGCACTGGCTCCGGCTCGCGCCGCTGCTCAACGCCGTGCTCGGGATTGGCCCCGAGGAGAACGAGCTCACCAGTCACATCGCGGGCGAGGCCCGAGCGAACTGGACGCAGGATCTGCTGCTGACCATCCTGCGCTCCCACCTGGGGCCCGGCGAGGGGAGCCGGGGGGCGGTGCTCGCCATCGAGGACCTCCAGTGGCTGGACTCCACCTCGTGGACGCTGCTGCGCAGGGTGCGCCGCGAGCTCCCCGGGCTGTTGATCATCGCCACCACCCGGCCGCTGGGGAGCGAGCTGCCGCAGGCGAACGAGCTGCGCTCGGACGAGCAGCTGCTGCACCTGCGCCTGCAGCCGCTCAACCGGGCAGCGGTGGACCGGATGGCCTGCGAGCTGCTGGGGGTCTCGTCCATCCCGCCCGCGCTGGGCGCGCTCCTGATGGCGCGCGGAGAGGGGCACCCCTTCTTCACCGAGGAGCTGCTCCACTCGCTGCGCGAGTCCGGCAACCTCCAGGTGGCCGATGGGATCTGCCGCGTGCCGCTCAAGCCGGCGGAGCTGGCCGCGGTGGAGGTCCCCGCCACGGTGACCGGCGCGGTCACCGAGCGGATCGACCGGCTGCCGGCGGGGGAGCAGCTGACGCTCAAGGTGGCCAGCGTGATCGGCCGCGTCTTCGCCTTCAGCGCCGTGCAGGCGATCTACCCGGTGCAGGACGAGCGCGCCGCGCTGCGGTCCTACCTCGAGCAGCTGGACCGCAAGGAGCTGACGCTGCGCCACCCTGGCGGCGCGGGGCTGAGCTACCGGTTCAAGCACCAGATCATCGAGAAGGTGGCGTACGAGCTGATGCTGGTCTCGCAGCGCCGGGAGCTGCACCGCGCGGTGGGCGAGTGGTACGAGCGGACCTACGCGGGGGACCTCACCCCGCACCTGCCCGCGCTCGCGTACCACTGGGCGCGCGCGGCAGTGAGCGACCGCGCCCGCGACTACCTCATCCGCGCGGGCGAGCAGGCGCTGCGCTCCTTCGCCAACGCCGAGGCGCTGCGCTTCTTCGACGAGGCGCTGGCGCTGGCGCCGCCGGAGGGCGCGCTGGAGCCGGCGCGCCGCGCGGCGGTGGAGCGGCAGATCGGCGAGGCGCACTTCGGCCTGGGGGACCTGGCCGGGGCGCGCGAGCACCTGGTGCGCGGCCTGGCGCTGCTGGGCGAGAGCGTGCCAGGTCCGAAGGGGCTGGGCTGGGCAACGGTGAGAGAGCTGCTGCGGCAGCTGCTGCGACGCCGCCGGCGCGCCCCAGGGCCGGGCGAGGCACAGCCGGACGAGTCCCGGGTGGAGGCGGCGCGCCTCTACGAGCTGTTGGCGGAGTTGGCGTTCTTCGCCAACGAGACCGGGCCGCTGGTGCACGCGGTGCTGCGGACCATCAACCTGGCGGAGGACGCGGGCCGGGACCGCGAGCTCGCGCTGGGGGCGGTGGACGCCGGGCTGGTGGCCGGGTTGATCCCCGCGCACGGGCTGGCGCGGAAGTACCTGGCGCGGGCCTCGGCAGCGCTCGATCGGCTCGATGATCTCAACACCCGCGCCCACGTCCTCCGGGTGGCCTCCATCTACCGGATCGGCGCGGGGGAGCTGGAGGTGTCGCTCCGGCTCCTCCAGGAGGCGGTGGCGCTCACGGATCGCCTCGGGGACCGCCGCCGCTGGGGCGAGTGCTCGGCGCTGTTGGCGTTCGTCCAGGAGGTCCGCGGCAAGCTGGACGCGAGTCGGGCCACCTACGAGGAGCTGCGCACCGCCTCGGCCACGCGTGGGGACGCGCAGCAGGAGGCGTGGGGGCTGGGCGGCTCGGCGACCATCGTCGGCCGTGGCCCGGACGCCGGCCTGGCCCGGGAGCTCGCGGAGCGCGCGCTGCCGCTCTACCCGGCCACGGATCGCATCGCCCGTCCCAACGCGCTGTCCGCGCTGGCCACCGCGGCCCTGCGGCAGGGAGACGTGGAGCCGGCCCGCGCCGCGGCGCTCGAGGTGCTGGAGATCCTCTCCTCCGCTTCGCCCACCGCGGTGACCATGCTCCCGGCCTACGCGGACACCTGCGCGGTGCTCCTGCGGCTGGCGCGCAGCCACCCGGTGGAGGGCTCGCAGCGCGCGGCGACGCAGGCGCTGGCCGCGCTGGACCGCTACGCCAAGGTCTTCCCGATCGGCAAGTCGCGGGCCCTGCTCGCGCGCGGCCAGTGGGCGTACGACCAGGGCAAGCTCGGGCGGGCGCTGCGGCACTGGCAGGCCGCGGTCAAGGCCGCGGACGCGCTCACCCTCCCGTGGGACGAGGCGGTGGCCCAGCGGGCGCTCTCGCTCGCCGCCCCCCAGAAGTGGAAGGCGGACCACGCCCGCCGCGTGCTCGAGCAGATGGGCGTGGACACCGGGGCGCTGCTCTTCGGTCCTCCCGCGGAACCGGCTCGATGACCCGGCCCCGGGTGGCCGTCCTCACCACCCCCACGCTGCCCGGCGCGATGATCGCGGACGCGCTCGCCGCGGAGAGTGGCCTGGAGGTGGTCGCGTTCGGCCTCTACCACCGCGTGTACAAGGGCGTGCGCATACTGGGAGGCGGCCCGGGGCACCGGGAGACGGCGCGCCGGTTCATCCGGCGCAGCGGCCTGCCGTACTCCGGCTTGATGCTGCTCTTCGGCGACATCGGCTGGGGGCTGCTCAAGCCGCTGGGCAAGCTGGGCGCGGTGGCGGCGCTGGGGGCGCGGGTCCAGGACTTCGATGACGTGAACGAGCCGGCGTCCGTGGCGTGGCTGCGTGCCGCGGCCCCGGACTACGTGGCCTCGTTCTGCATCCCGCAGGTGCTCGGGCCCGAGGTGCGGGCGGTGGCGCAGCGGGCCTGCGTGAACGCGCACCCGTCCATGTTGCCGGCGCTGCGCGGGCCGGATCCCGCGTTCCAGGCGGTGCGGCAGGGGCTCACCCACACGGGCGTCAGCATCCACCGCGTCGTCGAGGCGCTCGACGCCGGAGAGCTCCTCCACCAGGTGGAGCGCCCCATCCCTCCGGGCAGCTCCGTGCTCGGGCTGAGCCTGGACCTGTGGCGCGAGGCCGCCGCGGTGCTCGCCGGCTGCTTGAGCGGGAGGCTGGCGATGGAGGCCCGGCCCCAGGCGGCGGGAGGCTCGTACCACTCCTGGCCCACGCCGCAGGAGGTGCGCGAGCTGCAAGCGCGCGGCGGGAAGCTCTTCCGGCTTCGCGAGCTGTTCGCGCACGTGCGCCGCATCGGCCAACGCTGATCTGAGACCCGAGTCCGTGACTCTCCACCGGTCTCCCCGAGCGCAGTGAGGCCGCCGCCCCTTGGGCGGATCAATCAGGGATGAAACTTCCCCCGTTCACCTCGAGCGTAGCGCCGTAGGCGCGTAGTCGGTGTGCCCAGCATGGGCACGGTCAGGAGGTGCAAGTCCTCTGGGAAGCAGGTCGTAGCGACCCAAGCAACT
>JBGATB010000083.1:0-30624 GCA_044229415.1 Myxococcaceae bacterium
CACCTCCACGCGTCGTCCACAGCGTCCACGTCTCAGCAGCGAAACCCGCGTATTGAAGAGCCGGATGCGGGAATTCCGCACGTCCGGATCTGTGGGGGGCCAGCAGGAGGAAACTGCTGGTCTACCCGACCATTTTTTCTCGGCCTCACCCTCGAGAGTGGCGCGCCGAGCGCCACTGCAGCCGACTCCGCACGGCAACCCACCGCGGCGGGAGCGCACCTCCGCGGGACCCATCCGTGCAGCTTGCGAGCGCGACCCTTTCGGTTTTCCGGGCCCTATGAACCCGACGGCGCTCGTGCCCGACCAGCGCTGGCTCGGGCACGGAGAGCCGAGGCCGTCCTAGCGAAGCCGCTGCACGCGCCGCTCGAGCTCCGCGCGCTCCTGCTCCAGCCGGCGCTCCAGCTGCGTCTCCTTCTTCGCCATCTGGGAGAGGCCGCGGTCGAAGTCGGCCGGGGCGATCTGCCGGACGCGGGCGTCGCCCTGCTCCTGGAGGACGCGGTACTGCGCGCGATCCACCTCGGCGCTCGCGCGGACCTCGCGCGCCTCGTCGAGCGCCTCGCGGGCCTCGCTGTAGTCGATCCGCTGCGTGCCCGCCTCCACGCGCAGGTTGGCCAGCCGCAGCTCCTCCTCCGCGCGCGCCAGCTCGCTGCGGGCGTCCATCTCCCCGCGGTAGTCGCCGGCGGGCAGCGCGGCCTCCAGCGCCTTCTTCGCCGCCGTCACCTTGGCCTGCGCCGCCTTCTGCGCGGCGCGGTCCGCGGCGAGCTCGCGCTGCGCGTCTTCGCGGGCCACGCGGGCGCGCAGCACCGCGTCCTGCGAGCGGCGATGCTCGGCGCGCGCCGCCTCCACCGGCGCCATGCGTTCAGGGGGGATCCGTGCCACCCAGGCGTCATCGATGTCCGGCAGGCGCGTGGTCGCGCAGCCGGCCAGCGCGCAGGTGGCGAGCACTACCGCGGCGGCGAGCAATGGTCTCATACGCCACAGGGTGCGCACGCCCCGTCGCCGTGGGAGCCGGGGGCGGCGTGACCCCCTCGCGCCCGCCTGCTCTGAAGGCGGCCAGAGGGGCCGTTGGAAAACCGGTCAACGGCTCAGCTTTCTGAGCCCTGCGGGCCTCTGTCAGAGGGCAACCGCGCGGAATGCCGTGCATGGCAGATGGCACAGGGGTGGCAACCTGCCCCGCCATGGCTACGACACGGTCTGCTTCGGTCATGTGGATGCTCGGCGCCGCGGCGCTGGGCGTGGGGTGTGGGAGCGCGGGGAGCAAGGTCTCCGAGCCCATCCAACAGCGGGCGGAGCTGCTCGCGTTCAACAGCTGCCCGGAGCTCGAGGCGTACATCGAGCAGACCGCGGTGGACGACATGCGCACCCAGCTGACGCAGGCCCGGGATGGCCGCGGCTGGTACGGGGACGTGCTGGATGGCCGCGGCGGGTTCGAGGCCACGGCCGGCGCGCCCAACGCCCCCGCGGCTGAAAAGGCCGCCGGCCCCAGCAGCTACACCACCACCAACACCCAGGTGGCCGGCGTGGACGAGGCGGACTTCGTCAAGAACGACGGGACGCGCCTCTTCGTGCTCTCCGCCAACAAGCTCTACTTGAACCAGAGCTGGCCCGCGAACGAGCTGAAGACGCTCAGCAAGCTGGAGATCGAGGGCTACCCGCGGGAGATGTTCCTCGACGAGAAGAACCACCTCGTCGTCTTCTCCAACGTCTACACGCGCTACCCGATTGACCGCTACGCCGGCATCGCCTGCCTCGGCCTGGACTGCGGCTACTCCTACGCCAACAGCGTCAAGGTGACCGTGATCGACGTGGCGGACATGAGCGCGCCGAAGGTCACCCACCAGTACTTCCTGCCCGGCTCGTACACCAGCTCGCGGCGGATCGGCTCGGCGGTGCGGGTGGTGATGGGGGACGCCTTCAACTGGCCGGCGGGGATGCGCTGGTACCCGGACTACCAGCCGGGGCTCTACGAGGACAAGGCGCGCCTGGCCGCCTCCTACGACGCGCTGATGGAGCAGAACGAGAAGCTGATCCGCGCCCAGGAGCTCTCGGCGTGGATGCCGCACGCCAAGCGCAAGCTCGCGGACGGGACGATGATCGACCTGGGCTATGACTGCTCGCGCTTCCACCGCCCCAACGCGCCCGCCAAGCTCGGCGTGGTCACCGTGGCCACGCTCAACCTGGACGCGCCGGACTCGCTGCGCCAGACCTCGATCGTCGCCTACGCCGGTGAGGTCTTCGCTTCGCCCAGCTCGCTCTACGTCGCCACCCGGCACTGGTGGTGGTGGCCGGCGCCCGGGCAGCAGGACTACACGTACCTGCACAAGTTCGACATCACCCAGCCGGACGACGCGCGCTACGTGGCCTCGGGCGGCGTGGAGGGCCACATCGTCGATCAGTTCTCCATGGACGAGCACAAGGGCTTCTTCCGCGTGGCCACCACCATCGCCACCCGCGTGCCGGACACCCAGAACCCGCAGAACACCTGGGGCCGCGTGGAGACCACCAACCGCGTGAGCGTGATCGCCGAGCGCGCGGGGACGCTGGAAGTCATCGGCCGCACCGAGGACATGGCCACCGGCGAGCGGATCTTCAGCTCGCGCTTCGTGGGCGACAAGGGCTACGTCGTCACCTTCCGCCAGGTGGATCCGTTCTTCACGCTGGATCTCTCGGACCCCACCGCGCCGAAGAAGGTGGGCGAGCTGAAGATCCCCGGCTTCTCCACCTACCTCCACCCGCTGGACGAGAACCACATCCTCACCATCGGCACCTACGTCCCCGAGGACAACACCGACTGGCAGCGCCGCGCGCTCAAGCTCTCCATCTTCGACGTGACCGACTTCGCCCACCCGAAGGAGAGCGCGTCCCAGCTGGTGGGCACCGCCTACTCAGGCAGCGAGGCGCTCTACGATCACAAGGCGTTCAACTACTTCGCCGAGAAGAAGCTGCTCGCCATCCCGTTCACGGACTGGAACTACCAGGCCACCGGCCAAAGCTACTGGACCAGCTTCACCAGCGAGCTGCGCGTCTTCTCCGTGGATCCGGTCACCGGCTTCACCGCCCGCGGCGCGGTGTCCCTCAAGGACATGTACCAGGTGTACAGCTCGTACGACTGGACCTACTACTGGGTCCCCGCCGTGCGCCGCAGCGTGATGGCGGATGACTTCGTCTACGCCATCTCCGACGCCGGCGTGCGCGTGGCCAACCTGGCGAACCTCTCCAGCCCGGTGGGGCAGCTCAACTTCGACCGCTACATCAGCCCGACGAAGTAGCGAGCGTCCCGTCCCCCGCTCAGCCCGAGCGAAGTCGAGGGCCCCCCGCTGGTAGGCCCCCGCTCAGCCCGAGCGAAGTCGAGGGCCCCCCGCTGGTAGGCCCCCGCTGGTAGGCCCCCGCTCAGCCCGAGCGAAGTCGAGGGCCCCCCGCTATTAGGGACTCTCGCCCGTGGGGCCCTCGACTTCGCTCGGGCTGATCGGAGGACCAACGGCTGGGCAACCCCCATCAGTTCGCCAGCAGCGCCTGGGCCTCCGCCACGCCCTTGGGCTCGCCGAGCTTCTCGTACAGCGCCTTCGCCTCCAGCGCGTAGCGCTGCCGCTCCTCCCGCGGCGCCTTCGTCTTCGCCAGGGCCTCGGCGAGCCCGAGCACCGCCGCGGCGCGGCTCTGGTCGGTGAAGCGCTCGGCCTTGCTGGCGCGCTCCAGCGCGGTGCGCAGGTGGACCAGCGCCGCAGAAGGCTCCCCGCGCATCAGCTCCAGCTGCCCGAACAGCACCAGGGTGTCCACGGTGGACGGGTGGGTCGGCCCGTAGCGCAGCTCCAGCACCTCCAGCGCCGCCAGGCACTCCGCCCACGGCCGCCCGGCGCCGAGCTTGTCCAGGTGGTGGCGGGCCTCGCACTCGGAGATGACCCCCAGCGCGGTGTCCACGTTCTTGGGCCCCAAGGTCTTCAGGGAGATCGGGTTCGCCTTCACGTAGAGCGCCACCGCCTCCTTCCAGCGCTCCTCCTCGGCGAGCACGCGCGCCTTGCCCACCAGGCAGGCCCCGGCGTTGGCGCTCTCCGGCCCGCTCTTGAGCACGGAGATCCGCAGCGCCTCGTCGAAGGCCGCGTGGGCCTCGGCGAAGCGGTGCTCCTCCCGGCCCAAATTCCCCAGCTTCACCAGGGTGGAGATCAGCTCCTCGTGGTCCGGCCCGAGCGCCGCGGTGAAGTTGGCCCGCGCCGCCTCCAGCGCCTCCCGCGCCTCCGCCCGCTTGCCGGCGCGCCGCAGCGTGGAGCCGAGCAGGTCCAGCGCCTTGCCCACGGCGGGGTGGTCCTCTCCCACCGACTTGCGCTTGGCCTCCAGGGTGGCGCGGGCCACCTTGATGGCCTCCTCGTACTGGCCCAGCTCCTTGAGCGCGAGCGCCACCAGCTGCTGGGACGCGAGCAGCCGCGGGTGCTCGGGCGGCAGCACCCGCCGGCGCAGCTCGTAGCTTTGGCGCGCGTGCTCCAGCGCCTTGGCGTAGTTGGAGCGCTGGTGCTCGAAGGTGCCGCGGGCGAAGAGCAGCCCCGCCTCCACCTCCGGCTGCCCGGGCCCCAGCCGCGCCAGCGCGGCGAGCGCCAGCTGCTCCCAGTCCGCCGCGGGCTCGAACTGCCCCAGCTTCACCGCGGAGATCTGCAGCAGCCGGCCCCAGGCCACCACCGCCGTGGCGTCCGCGCGGCTCGCCTCCGCCGCGAACGCCGCCTCCTTGGCGAGCGGCACCGCGTCCTTGAGGTGGCCCAGATTCTCCTCGGCCATGGTCCGCTGGACCAGCGCCTCGGCCAAAAGCGCCGGGTTGTTCAGCGCCCGCGCGCGCGCCTCCGCCTTCTTGGCCCGCTCGTTCTGGTCCGCGAAGTGCGCGGTGCGCCGGCTCACCTCCGCCCGCGCCAGCTCCGCCCGCACCTCCTCCACGTCCGCGCGGCTGCTCTTGGCCAGGGCCGGGTCGCTCGTCTGCAGCGCGTCCAGATCCGCGCAGGCGGACAGCGAGCCCAGCTCCGCCGCCGCCACCACCGCCTTGTCCACCGTGCTCTTGTCCGCCGCCGCCAGCTGCGCCACCAGCGCGTCCAGCTCCACCCGCCGAGCGCGCAGGCAGACCATCCGCAGCGCGAGCAGCTCCTCGGGGTCTTCGCGCCGCACCCGCCGCGCCTCGCAGGCGGAGCGGTAGGCGTCCGCCCACGCCGCCGCGTAGCCGTCCAGCGTGCGCCGCACCTGCGCCGCCGCCGAGCCGGCGTAGGGCACCTTCGTGCCGGCGAAGGCGGCCGCCACCTGCTGCGCCCTCGCCTCGTCCCAGGAGTTGTGGATGAGCGCCGCCCCCTCCCCACAGCTCGCCACCGCCGACTGGCGCAGCGCCACCACCGTGGCCAGCACGCCCACCGGCACCACCGCCGCCGCCGCGAGCCAGCCCAGCCGCCGGCCCACCTCCGCCCGCCGCAGCGCTTGCGACAGCGCCTCCATGGACGGGTAGCGGTCCTCGGCGCGCTTGGCCAACCCGCGCAGGAGCGCCGCGTGGAGCCGAGCGGGCACCGGGCTCCCCGGCGGGCGCGGCGGCACCGGGCCGGAGGTGATGGCCGTCTTGAGGTCCCGCAGCGTGGCGCCTTCGAAGGGGCGCTTGCCGTAGAGCGACTCGTAGAGGCAGACGCAGAGGCTGAACTGGTCCGAGCGCGCGTCCGCCTTCTCGCCGCGGATCTGCTCGGGGGACATGTACGAAGGCGTGCCCACCAGCGCGCCTTCGATGGTGATGGGCGTCCCCAGCTCCGCGCTGCTGGCCGGGTCGTCGCTGCCGAAGGTGAGCGGCGCCTGGACGCCGGTGTGGGCCAGGCCGAAGTCGCTCACGCGCACCCGGCCGTCCGCGGCGATGAGGACGTTGTCGGGCTTCACGTCCCGGTGCACCAGCCCCTGGCCGTGCGCGGCCGCCAGCCCCGCCGCCGCCGCCAGGTGCGCCTCCAGCACCTCGCGCCAGGTGCGCTTGGTCTCTTTGAGCCACTCGCGCAGCGTCCGGCCGCTGACGAACTCCAGCTCGATGTAGGCCAGCCCCTCCTGCTCGGCGGCGCCGTACACCTGGACGATGTTGGGGTGGGAGAGGCGCGCCATGGCCCGCGCCTCCAGCAAGAGGCGGCCGCGGGCCGCGGCGTCCGGCGCCATCTCCGCGCGGATGGTCTTCACCGCCACCCGCCGGTCCAGGCTGGCGTCGTACGCGGCGTAGACCACGCCCATGCCGCCGCGCCCCAGCACCTCGAGCACGGTGAGCCGCCCCAGCCGGGTGCCCGCCGGCAGGTCCTCCGCGCTCGCGTCCGGCCGGGGCGCGCTGCCGTTCTGAACGGTGCGGCCGCTGGCCAGGCTCTCCGTGCCCAGCCCGGGGCTGTAGGTGCCGCTCGTCCCCGTGGGCGTGGCGGTGTCCCCGCTCCCGGGGGTGAGGGTGCCGGAGAGGCCGGAGGAGATGCGGCCGGTGCGCTGCGCCACCAGCGTGGCCACCACCCGGCGGCAGTCCTCGCAGCCGTCCAGGTGCCCGGTGAGCGCGTCCCGCGCGGGGCCGTCCAGCGTCCCCTCGGCGAGGCCGACCAGCAGGTTCTCTTCTGGACAGGGAGACGTGGGCGCCACGGAGGAGCGGAAGCTTCCCACAGGCGCCGGCCCTTGGCTGGAGCGCGGTGTCACTCCTGCCTACCTGCCGCCGCCCTTGATAGCGCTCGCCCCGTCCGGTACGACCTTGCGGGTGAGGCGGCTCCTCCTGCTGCAGGCCGTGCTCCTCCTGCCCTCGGCTGGAGCGGCGCCGCGCAAGCCCACGGACGCCGGTGTTTCGGACGCCTCCGTCGCCTCGCCGGCCGAGCTCGAAGTGACCCGGACCGACGCCGGCCTGGTGGTGCGCCCGTCACCGGATGCGGGCGAGGCGCAGCTGACGCCTCCCGCGCTCGAGCAGGACTCCCCCGCGCGCTACCCCGAAGCCGCGCTCGCCGAGCGCCTGCACGGCGAGGTGGGGCTCTTGCTCACGGTGGACGCGCAGGGCGAGGTGCAGGACGCGGAGGTCTCCCAACCCCTGCACCCGCTGCTGGACGCCGCCGCGCTGCACGCCGCCGCCTCCCTGCGCTTCGCCCCCGCGCGGCTGGGCGAGGTGGCCGTGGCGGTGCGGCTGCCCTTCACCTACCGCTTCGAGCCGCCGGCCGCGCAGGCGCCGCAAATTCCAGAGGGCCGGCTCACCGGCCGGGTGCGGGCGAAGGGGAACCGCGCGCCGGTGGTGGGCGCGGCGGTGAGCGCGGGCGGGCACAGCGCGCAGACGGACGTGAATGGCGCCTTCACGCTCTCGTTGCCCGCCGGGACGCAGGCGGTGACGGTGAGCGCGGCGGGCCACAAGCCGGCCAGCTTCTCCGAGCAGGTGCGCGCGGGCGAGGCGCTGGAGGTGCTCTACGCGCTCGAGCCGCTGGTGGTGAACCCGTACGAGACGATCGTCCGCGGGGAGCGGGTGCGCACCGAGGTCTCCCGCGTGTCGCTGGAGAAGCAGGAGCTGCGCGAGGTCCCGGGGACGATGGGGGACCCGTTCCGGGTGGTGATGTTGATGCCCGGCGTGGCCAGCGTGGTCTCCGGGCTGGCCTACCCGGTGGTGCGGGGCTCGCAGCCGGCGGCCACCGGCTACTTCTTGGACGGCATCCGCGTCCCGCTGCTCTTCCACCTCTTCCTCGGCCCGGCGGTGGTCCACCCGGACTTCATCGAAGGGATCGACTTCTACCCGGGGGCGGCGCCGCCGCAGTACGGCCGGCTGATGGGCGGGGTGATCGACGGGCGGGTGAGCCGGCCGCGGGAGCAGGGCTTCCACGGCACCGTCTACGCGGACTTGATCAACGCCGGGGCGTTCGTCGAGTACCCGATCGAGCAGACCGGGACCTCCATCAGCCTGGCGGGGCGGATCTCCTATACGCCCTGGGTGCTGGCGCTCATCTCCAACGTGGTCCAGCCGGCGCCCCCGCCCGGGCTCACCAACCCGTCCCTGGTGCTCGACTTCTTCGACTACCAGGCGCGGATCGAGCAGCGGATTGGCGAAGGGCGGCTGCGGCTGTTCGCCTTCGGCAGCTCGGACGTCTTCGGCACGCGGATAGACCCGGAGACCTCCGTCACCCGCACCGCGGGCACGCAGGCAATCGTCTTCCACCGGGCAGACCTCCGGTACCGGCAGCCGCTGGGGAAGGGCGAGGCCGAGATCGGCGTGACCTATGGGGTGGACCGGCTGGAGTTCAACTCCGTCACGCCGGAGGGCGAGTCGCTCTTCCGGATCGAGGAGAACAAGGTCGCCGGCAGGGTGGGGTACAGGGCGCCGATCGCCCCCGGGCTGCAGCTCTCCTCGGGGATGGATCTGGACCACCGCCGCTCCACGCTCTCGCTGGGGGCGCGGCTGGCGGTGGGGCCGGACGGCTCACCGGGCGCCCCGCTGCCGGGGCTGACCGTGTTCTCGCAGCCGGCCGTCATCGGCACCTTCTTCGGCGCGTACGCGGAGTTGATCTGGCAGCGGATAGACCGGCTCACCCTCACCACCGGCGCGCGGTTCGACAACTACCACCTCACCGGTGGAGTGAACCGGATCGCCTTCGAGCCGCGCCTCACCGCGCGCTACGCGCTGCTGGAGTCGCTCACGCTCAAGGGCGGCGTCGGCTTCTACCACCAGCCGCCCACCACCCTGATCACCCTCCCGGTGGTGGACATGGCCGGCCTCGCCGAAGGGCTCCAGGAGGCGATCCAGGTGGACGTGGGCGCGGAGTGGCGCCTCTTCCGCGGGCTGGAGCTCAACGTGGACGCGTACGTGAACCCGCTCTTGCACACGCTGGAGCTGGACCTGGTGAACAGCGGCGGCAGCGCCACCGCGGGGCTGCCGTCCTCCTATGGCCTGGCCTACGGCCTGGAGGTGATGCTGCGCCACCCGGTGGGGGAGGGCTGGTTCGGCTGGCTCTCGTACTCCCTGCAGCGCAGCACCCGGTTCGAGCGCTGGTCCCGCTACGACGAGCACGGCCGGGTGGTGGGCACCTCCACGGGCATCGTCCCCTTCGTGTTCGACCAAACGCACCTGCTCAACGCGGTGCTCTCGTACAAGTTCAAGAACAACATCACCGCGGGCGTCTCGTTCCACCTGAACAGCGGACGGCCGGAGGCGGGCGGGGTGACCAGCCGCACCCAGCGCGAGGGCTCCACGCTCGAAGGCGTGCCCCGCTGGGTGCCGGTGGACCGGGACCAGCAGGACCGTCTGCCCCCGTTCTTCCGCCTGGACGTACGCGTGGCCAAGGCCTGGGCGTTCGACACCTTCGCGCTCGAGGTCTACCTGGACGTCCTCAACGTCACCGTCTCCCAGGAGGTGGTGGCCTTCGACTACCGGGACGACGCCCTGGGACCGTCCTCCGGGGCACTCCAAAAGTTGCCCACCCGGCTGCCTCTGGTGCTGCCCACGCTTGGCGTCAAGGCCACGTATTGACTGGGGTTTCACAGGTTCGAGGCGGCTGAGACTCCCAGTGTAGAGCGCGTTGACAGATCCAGCGCGAAACGGCGGCGGCTGATCCACGGACAACCGGTTGTCAGCTTTCGCTTTTTCTCGAACTGGAGTTTTACATGTCCTCCGTGCGCGCGCCGATTGGCGCAGTCATCAACCCGCTGCCGCAGCCCATCGACACCGACACCGCGGCTCCCACCCCCACCGTCAACCCGATGCCGGACCCGGTGGATGTGCAGCCGGCGATCAACCCGCTGCCGGACTCGGTGGACGGCTTCGAGCCCACGCTGAACCCGATGCCGGACCCGTCCCTGGTGGACGGCGGCGCGTGGAACCCGCTGCCCTCCGTGGATGGCTTCGCCCCCACGCTGAACCCGATGCCGGACCCGGCGATCACCGTGAACCCGATGCCGGACCCGGTGGACGTGCAGCCCACGGTCAACCCGCTGCCGGACCCGGCGGTGAGCGAGTACGACGAGGCCGCCGCCGCCGAGTGCGCGGATGGGGCCGCCTCCGCGGACTGCGAGGCCTCCACGGGCAAGGCCACCAAGGGTGGCGGCCGCGCCGAGTGGTTCGCCGCGCCGGAGACCGAGCTGAACGACATCTCCCCGGTGAAGCCGCAGATTCTTCCGGACGACGCGCTGGTGATCACGGACGGCCAGGCGGACACCAGCGAGGCCGGCCTGCCCGCGCCGGGCGGCCTGGGGCCGGAGATTGACGCCGCCTCCCAGACGCACGGCCCCACGGCGCACCAGGTCGCCACCGCGGCCGAGCCCAGCTCCGACTGAGCAGGCCATGCTGAACTTGGGCTTCACGCAGTCGGCGCTCACGACGTTCCACACGCGCTTTCACGACGAGGGGATGCCGGAAGGCCTCTCCTCCCGTGACTTCGCCGGGTTCGATCGCCGGGGGTACGACGCCAGGGACTGTGCGCGTGGAGCCAAGGCGTGGCAGCTGCGCGCGCTCGATGAGTACCGTTCGCAGGTCGCCTTCAGCGAGCTGCTGATGGAGCTCACCGAGTGCGGGTTCGCCTTCGACGTGCTGGGCACCGCCGTGCGCGTGGTGCGCGACGAGGCCCGGCACGTGGAGCTGTGCCGCCGGATGGTGGAGGCGCTCGGCGGCTCCACCAAGATTGAAGAGACCCCCACGTACATCCGCTCGGACAAGCGGCTGCCGCTGCGGGTAAGGGTGCTGCGCACGCTGGTGGGCTCGCTGTGCATCGGCGAGACCATCTCGGTGGGGCTGCTCAACGGCGTGCGCGCCAACACGGCGGACCCGCTGGCGAAGGCGGTCATCACCTGCCTTTTGGCGGACGAGTCCATCCACAGCCGCTTCGGGTGGACGCTGCTGCCGATGCTCTTGCCCACGCTCACCGCGGCGGAGCGCGCGGACCTGGACACCACGCTGCCGCTCTACCTCTCCGCGAGCGCGCAGGTGGTGAAGGCCTCGGCGCCGGTGCAGGAGAGCCCGCTGGCGTGCGCGCCGGCGAACCCGTTCGGCTCGCTGCCCGCGAGCGCCCGGGCGGACATCTTCCGCGAGTCCGTGGAGAACGAGGTCATCCGCCCGTTCGAGGCGCTCGGCGTGAAGGCCCGCGGGGCGTGGGAGAAGGTCGCCGCGTAGGCGCTGGCTAGAGGCCGCTGGAGGGCTGGCCCGGGCAGCGGTCGCAGAGCGCGTCGAAGAAGCCGTCCATGGCGACGACCTTGGCGATGGCGGCGTCCAGCGCGCGGTTGAGCGCCTCGTCGTAGTTGTCCGGCGTGCCGGAGCGGCCGTAATTGTGCGCGGTGGCCTCGGCGCGGCCGTTCCAGCATGGCTCGGGGCTGCCCAGCCGGTGGATGGCGGCCTCCAGCGAGACCAGCGCGTCGTACTCGGAGTTGAAGGCGGCCTTCTCGTCCACGGAGAGGCGGATGAGGCGCACGCGCAGCTCGGGCTTGCCGGGCGCGTGGGTGTTCAGGTTGGCGCGCCCCAGCGAGCGGTCCACCGCGTCCTGGGCCCAGGCGCCGAGCGCCACCACGTCCACCGTCACCGTCTCCTTCTCCTTGGGCTCATCCTCGCTCCAGCGGGAGCCGAGCACGTTGGCCGGCTGGTGCATCTCGCGGACGGTGAGGCGGGAGATGGCGGCGCAGGCGGGGGCGCGGGGGAGCGCCTCGCCGGTGTTGCGGTAGCGCGGCTGCAGCTCGGTGAGCTGCTCCTCGGGATCTGGGCGGGAGTGCGCACAGCCGAGCAGACAAGCCAGGGCGAAGAGGAACGGAGGTAGCCGCATGTGCCGCGCCACTACTACGGGTGCGGCCGGGTAGGGAAGGGGCGGTGGGGTGCCCATTCTTGAGATCGCCGCGGCCGTTTGTTGTCGTCGAGCCTCCCCTTCACCCCACGCTTCAATGGAGGCCGCCAGTGGCGAGCATCGACGATCTTCTGCTCAAGGCCGCAGCATCGGGCGCGAGCGACGTGCACATCGCCACGGGCTCGCCGCCCCTCATCCGGCGCTTCGGACAGCTGATGCGCTCGAAGTCCGCGGAGATCTCCGGAGAGCAGGCCAAGGGGCTCTTGTACGAGCTGCTCTCCGAGCAGCAGAAGAAGGACTTCGAGGAGAGCTGGGAGATCGACTTCGCCTACGAGCTGGCCGGCAAGGCGCGCTTCCGCTGCAACGCCTTCCGCCAGCACAAGGGCACGGACATCTGCTTCCGGATCATCAAGCCCGGGGTCCCCACGCTGGAGGAGCTCGGCGTTCCGGACTCGCTCAAGCGGGTGATGGATCAGCACCAGGGGTTGATCCTGGTGACCGGCTCCGCCGGCTCGGGCAAGTCCTCCACGCTCGCGGCGCTGGTCAACCTGGTCAACTCCACCCGGCCGCACCACGTGCTCACGGTGGAGGACCCGATCGAGTACGTGCACCCGATCAAGAAGGCCGCGGTGAACCAGCGGCAGCTGGCCAGCCACACCCGCTCCTACGCCAACGCGCTCAAGGCGGCGCTGCGCGAGGACCCGGATGTGATCATCGTGGGCGAGCTGCGGGACTTGGAGACCATCACGCTCGCCATCTCCGCCTCGGAGACGGGCCACCTGGTGGTCGGCTCGATGAACACCTCCTCCGCCGCGAAGACGATCGACAAGGTGATCGACTCGTACCCGGCGGGGCAGCAGAACCAGATCCGCACCATGCTGGGGGAGTCGCTCAAGGCGGTGTTCACCCAGCGGCTGCTCCCGCGCGCGGACCAGAAGGGCATGGTGATGGCGTACGAGCTCTTGCTCGGCAGCCGCCAGCTCGCGAGCCTGATTCGGGACGCGAAGACGTTCCAGATCCCCAACCTGATGCAGACCGGCCGGGCGCGCGGCATGCGCCTGATGGACGACTCCATCCAGGAGCTGCTCAAGGCCGGAACCATCACCGCCGAGGTCGCCCAGAAGAACCTCACCAACACCAAGGGCTCACTGGGCGCCGCGCCCCCCACGCCGTCCGGGGAGTTCGCGCTGCCGCCGGGCCCCGCCGGCGCCGCCGCCCCTACTGCCGGCGCCGCGCCGGGCGCGAAGCCGGGAGGGTCGCCGGGGAGAAAGCCGCTCAACTACGCCTCGGGAGGTGACCGATGAGCGCCGTGGATCCGCTGCTGCGCGAGATGATCTCCGCGGGGGCCTCGGACCTGCACCTGGTGGTGGGGCGGCCGCCGCTGTTCCGGCTGCGCGGAGACCTGGTGGAGACCAAGTCCCCGGTGCTCACCCCGGACAGCTCCAAGAGCCTCATCCACAGCCTGCTCTCCGAGGACCAGAAGAAGGTGATCGCCCAGAACCTGGACCTGGACTTCGCCTACCAGCTCCCGGACGGCGCCGCCCGCTTCCGCGCCAACGTGCTCTGGCAGCACCGGGGCCTGGGCGCGGTGCTGCGGATCATCCCCACGAAGATCCTCACCATCGAGCAGCTCGGGCTGCCGGCGGTGGCCAAGCGCATCGCCGAGATGCAGCGCGGGTTGGTGCTCGTCACCGGGCCCACCGGCTCCGGCAAGTCCACCACGCTCGCGGCGATCATCGACCACATCAATACGAACCGCGACGCGCACATCATCACGATCGAGGACCCGCTCGAGTTCATCCACCCGAACAAGCGTGCCCTGGTCACGCAGCGCGAGGTGAAGGCCCACACGCGCTCCTTCGCCGCCGCGCTCAAGAACGCCGCCCGGCAGGACCCGGACATCATCCTGGTGGGCGAGATGAGAGACCTGGAGACCATCCGGCTCGCGCTCGCCGCCGCCGAGCTGGGCATCCTCGTCTTCGGAACCCTGCACACCAACTCCGCCGCCAAGACGATCGACCGGGTGATCGACGCGTTCCCCGCGGACGAGCAGCCCCAGGTCCGCGTCATGCTCGCGGACTCGCTCAAGGCGGTCGTCGCGCAGCAGCTGCTCAAGACGGCGGACGGGAAGGGGCGCTGCGCCGCCCATGAGATCCTCATCTCCACCCCTGCGCTCGGGAACCTCATCCGCGAAGGCAAGAACGGGATGATCTCCTCGATGGTGCAGACCGGCGGCGCGCTCGGGATGCAGTCGATGGATCAGTCGCTGCAGAAGCTCGTGGCGGAGAAGCGGATCACCAACCGCGCCGCGTACGAGAAGGCGATGGACAAGGAGATCTTCCTCAAGGCCATGCGGGAGGCCAACGAGCCGCTGCCCGAGAGCGACGGCTGAGCGCGCTGTGCCAGGCTGGATCGTGGGTCTGCTTCCCATCGCTGCAGGGCCCTGAGCGGCAGATCCGGCTCAGGGTCGCGGAGGGCCCTGCACGCATGGACCCCTCGGAGGTGCGCTCCACCCGCGGTGGGTAGCCCAGTCAGGATCCGCCGAGAGTGGGCGCTCGGAGGCCCGCGCGACTCCGCGGCTGGACGTCTTGCCGCCAATCAGCGCTGGCCTGCTCTCCAGGAGTCACTCCGACGCATCAGCGCCAGCGCGACCACCGCCCCAAGAGCAGCCCCTGTCAGAGCAAGCAGGAACGCCCGAGGGATCTGCAAGTCACTTCGAAGGCTCAGGCCGTCGTCATCAAGCCAAGCTCTGGCCGCCGCTGGTAGTGCACCCATGATGCCCCCCACCGCGATCATCCCGAGCCAAGCCCCAACTCCCGCGTAGAGGATTCGAACGAGCAGCACAATGGGAGAGGTTACCGCGTGACGCAGCAGCGGTGGGCGGCGCTCCCCGGCTCACATGCGGCATTCGCAGCCTGCGGCGCCCGGAGCCGGGAGCCCGGAGCTGTGAGCGCGGAACTCGGAACTTGGCGCTGGGAGCCCGGGGCTCCGTCCGGGACTTGGCCGCGCGACTCGGCGCGTCCTTGTCACCTCGCCCCCCTGGGCGGCCCCGAGGGGGTGTTTTGAGTTGTCTACGACATCTCGCTCCGACCCGGTCACGTAAGTGCTCGAAGGGATGGGGCACCGTGCGCTCTCTCGTCAACGAGATGCGGTTGACCGCCTGGACCTCTGCGGCTGCGGCACAGGCGGTCAACGGCAAGTGGTTGACTACGACGAGCGATTTCAGAGCGAGCACCGGCGTTTGCCTCCGCGAGATCGCGTTGACAACTCAAAAGGGGGGGTCGGCCTCGCCCGGAGGGGCTGCACCGCGGAGGTGGCAAGGCAGCGCGGAGGTGGCAAGGCTCGGAGCCTCCGAGCTCCCAGCTCCGAATTCCCAGGGCCGGCCTCGGCCCCGATTGTCGCGCGAGCGCGCTCTCGCCGAGCCCACCGCGGGGAGCCGAGGCGGACCGGTCGCCCACTCCGAGCGGCTCGAAGCTGTGCAACCCACCGCGGCTGGAGCGCACCGCCGCGGGACCCATGCACGCAGGGCCTGCGCGACCCTGAGCCCACTCTGCTCCTACGGGCTGTTCAGCGCTGGCGCCAGCTCACGCCCCTTCGTAGTGGCGCAGCTCGATCGACACCTGCTCCGGCCCATCGAAGTAGACCGAGCTCCCGAAGCCCCGCGCGCCGAAGTTGTGCGGGTCGGTCTTGGTGATCGCCACCCCGCGCTCAGAGAGCCGCGCCACCGCCGCCTCGAAGCCCGCCCGGGAGAGCGAAAGGCAGACGTGGTTCGGGTTCTGCGCCTTCTCCCCTCTCCACAGCCGGGGAGGGAAGAGGTCCACCACCAGCGTCTCGCTCACCCGCGTGGAGGGGAAGGGGACCTCGCCCGCCTCGAACTCCGCGAGCCGCACCGGCGCCAGCCCGAGCAGCGCCTCGAAGAAGCGCGCCGCGGCCACCGGCTCGCCCACCTCCAGGATGAAGTGGTCCAGCGCCGGACGCTCGGACGCCGGAGCGCCCAGGTGCAGGGTCCCGCTCGCGGACAGCGTGGCCGTCCCGGCCAGCCTCACCACCGCGCCCTCGAGCCGCACCCGCAGCTCGCTTCGCCGGGAGAGCTCCAGCCCCTGGTGCACGGTCAGCGCGTCCCCCGGCAGCGCGCCGCGCGCGCGCAGGAAGCACGCGAGCGGCCCCGCGGCGCTCCCGGTGGCAGGGTCCTCGGAGATGCCCACCGTGGGGTTGAAGAACCGGGCGTAGGCGGCGCCGCCCTCCAGAGTGAACGCGTAGAGCCCCTGGCCGCCGCAGGCGCGCAGCAGCTCCGCGAGCAGCCGCGGCTGGGGCTGCAGCCGAGAGAGCACCTCGCGGTCCCGCACCGGCACCATCAGATGCGCCGCGCCGGTGGAGACCACCTGCGCCGGCGAGAGCGGCGTCTGCAGCGCGGCGCTCTCCAGCCCCAGCGCCTGCGCGAGCGCCGCGCCGTCCTCCACGCTCTCGCGCAGCTCCGGCGGCGCCTGCGTCATCGTCACCCACAGCTCCCCGCCGTCCCGCCGCTCCACCTCCACCGGGAGCACCCGCCCGCCCAGCAGCTGATGGAACGTCGCCCTCGCGCCGGTCAGCGGCAGGCGCCCCGCGCGGGCCAGCCACCACCACGCCCCCAGCGCATTGTGCCCCGCGCCGAAGACCTCCACGCCCGCCGCGGTGAAGCTGCGCAGCTGCCAGTCCGCCCCGCTCCCGGGAGCCCCCGCGAAGAGGAAGGTGGTCTCGGACTGGTTCAGCTCGCGCGCCACCGCCCGCATCGTCGGCTCGTCCAGCCCCGCCGCATCCGGGACCACCGCGAGCGCATTGCCGTGCAAACGCTCGAGCGAGAACACGTCCACCAGGTGGTAGCTCAGGGAATCCATGGCGCCCAAGATGCTCTCCCTGCAAGCCCGTTGCGAGGTCGCTGATCCTCAAAAGCCCAAGTAAAGAACCTGTCCATGACCCCAAAACGGAACACGCAGGCTCCCGGAATCATTGACCAAAAAGATCCCTCTCAAACACTGGCAACGCGCTCTCGCCCGGCGCGACAACTCTTCACGGTTCTCGCTTTCCGAAGGAGCAGTCCATGTTCGTCAAGACCCTCAAGCTCATGTCTGGCCACGCCGGTGCCGAGAAGGCCGCCCGCGAGGCCATGACCCCCGCGCTCAAGGCCCAGTCCGAGGCCATCGCCCGCAACGCCGAGCGCAACATGGCCGGCTCGCTCGCCGCCGGGAACGGCCAGCTGGTCCGCAAGACGATCTTCGGGAACTTCAAGCCGATCACCATCGACGACATCCTCCAGCGGGATGGCCGCCGCGTCTTCGCCCAGTACGTGAACGGCAACACCCGGAAGCTGACCTCCAACGACATCAGCTTCCTCCGCGAGGGGGTCCGCCAGCGCGACGCCAACATCTTCGGCGCCTCCCAGCGCCTCCAGTTCCTCGACTACCCGGCCCTCCGCGCTCAGCAGTCCGCGCTGGACTATGGGATCATCGGCTTCTCCCGCCGCCACCCCTGGGGCACCGCGCTCCCCACCGGCGGCGCGCTCGGCTGGACCGTCAACTCCGCCGTCGGCGACGACGACTGAGCTGCTGCTGACCTAGCCGCGCCCCAGCGCCAGCAGCAGCTGCGCGCGGGCCGCGGCGATCCGGTACTCCGCCTGGACCCGCTGGGCCGCCGCGCTGGTCACCGCCACCTGCGCGTCCCCCAGCTCGATCACGTTCCCCACGCCCGTCTGGTAGCGCCCCTCTGACAGGCGCAGCCGCTCCCGCGCCGCGGTGAGCGCCTCGTCCGCCGCCGTCAGCCCCTCCTTCGCTGCCCCCACTGCCAACAGCGCCTGGGACACCTCCAGCCGCACCTGCTGCCGCAGGGCGTCCTGCTGGGCCTGCAGAGATCTCAGGTTCGCCTCCGCCTCCCGCGCCGCGGCCCGGGTCCCGAAGCCTTCGAACAGCTGCCAGCTCAGCGTGGCCCCCGCGCTCCAGTTCCAGGTCAGCGTGTCCAGCCCGCGCCCGTTGTCCGTCAGGCCCGTGGCCACGCCGATGGACGGCCAGTAGCCGCCGCGCACCGAAGAGAGGATCAGCTCCTGCGCCCGCAGCTGCTTCTTCTGCGCCTCGTATTCCGGCCGGTGCGACAGGGCCTCCTCCACCAGCCCCTCCAGCGCGCCGTCCTCGCCCGCCTGGGGCGCCAGGGTCTCGTCCGCCACCTCGTAGCCGGTGTCCCGCTCCAGCCCCATCGCCTGGTTGAGCACCGCCTTGGCGTTGGCGTAGCCGTTCTGCGCGTTGATCAACGCCAGCTTGGCGTTCGCCCGGTCCGTCCGCGCCTGCGCGAGGTCGATCTCCGGCCGCGTCCCCACCTGCACGAAGCCCTCAATCTGCGCGAAGTGGCGCTCCTGGCTGGCCAGCGTCTCCTTCGCCACCGCCACCAGCGCCTTCTGCGCCCGCGCCGTGAAGAAGCCGTTGCGCACGGAGAAGAGCGCCCGCTGCACCGCCGCGCTCTCCGTGTCCTCCTGCGCGTCCGCCGCCACCCGCTGCGCCCGGTACCGGTCCAGCGTCTGGCCGAAGTCCCAGATCAACTGCGAGGCGGTCACCGAGCTGGAGAAGTAGTTCACCGAGTCGAACGTGGCCGCGCTCCCCGAGCCCACCTCGGTGGGCACCGAGCCCGGCGCGTTGGCGAAGTTGTTGGTCCGCCGCGAGTAGCCCAGCGTGAGGTTCACTTGCGGCAAGAGCGGCGCCCGCGCCCCCTCCGCCCGCGCCGCCGCCGCGTCCGTGGCCGCCCGCGCCTGCCGCAGCGCCGGCTGGTGCTCGCGCGCCGTCTTCAGCGCTTGATCCAACGTCAGCTGCTCCTGCGCCCACGCCCCGCCCGCCCCCAACAGAGCCACCCAACCCGCCACCGCCAACGCGCGCATCATTCGAACCTCAGGGCCTGAATGGGATCCAGCGTGGAGGCCTTGTGCGCCGGGTAGAGCCCGAAGCCCACCCCCACCAGCGCCGAGAACCCCACGGCGATCAACACCACGTCCACGCGGACCAGGATCGGCCAGCCGAAGTTGCTCGCCAGCCACTTGCCGCCGGAGAGCCCTAAGCCCACGCCCACCAGCCCGCCCATCATCGACAGCACCAGCGCCTCGACGAGGAACTGCGCCCGGATGTTCCGCGGCTTGGCCCCCACCGCCATCCGCACGCCGATCTCCCGCGTCCGCTCCGTCACCGACACCAGCATGATGTTCATGATCCCAATCCCACCCACCAGCAGCGACACCGCGGCGATCGCCGCCAGCAGCGTGGTGAGGGTGTTGGTCCCCTCCTGCTGCGCGCTCGCCATCTCGGTGAGGTTGCGGATGTTGAAGTCGTCCTCCGCGCTGCGCTCCAGCCGGTGGCGATCCCGCAACAGCCCGGTCAGCTGCTGCTGCGCCCGCGCCGTCTGCCCCGGCAGCGCCCCCACGAAGATGATCCCGCTCACGTACTTCTGCAGCCCGCCCTGCACCTTCGCCTGGAACGTGGACTGCGGCACGAACACCGCGTCGTCGAAGTCCTGCCCCTGCGGGGACTGCCCTTTCCGCTTGAGCACCCCCACCACCTCGAACGGCACGTTCTTGATCCGGATGGACTGCCCCACCGGATCCGCGTTCACCCCGTACAGCTTGTCCACCACCGTCTGCCCCAGCACCGCCACCTTCGCGCCGCCCTCCAGGTCGGACGTGCTCAGCCGCCGCCCCTTGTCCACCTCCCAGCTGCGGATGAGGAAGTACTCTGGGCTGGTCCCCTGGATGCTGGTGCTCCAGTTCTGGTCCTCGCTGAGCACCTGCGCCTGGCTGCGCAGCACCGCCGCCGCGTAGCGCACCGTGGAGACCTCGGTCTGGATCGCCTTCAGGTCATCCCACGTCATGGTGGGCGCCGAGCCGAAGCCGCCCCGCATCCCGCCCTGGCTGGAGCTGCCCGGCATGATGATGAGCAGGTCCGAGCCCATGGAGGCGAACGCCTCCTCCACCTTGGCCTTCGCCCCCTCGCCGATCGCCACCATGGCGATGACCGCCCCCACGCCGATGATGATCCCCAGCGTGGTGAGGAACGAGCGCATCTTGTTGCGCAAGAGCGCGCGGGTCGCCACGCGCAGCGTCTGGGCCGCGTTCACGAGGCCACCTCCTCGAGCGGATCCGGCACATCGTCCGGCCGCGCCGGCTGCGGCACCTGCCGCTTGTCCGAGAGCACCCGCCCATCCCGCATCACCACCACCCGCGAGGCGTAGGACGCGATGTCCGGCTCGTGGGTGACCAGCAGCACCGTGATCCCCGCCGCGTTGAGCTCTTGAAAAAGCTGCATCACCTCCACGCTGGTGCGGGAGTCCAGATTCCCGGTCGGCTCGTCGGCGAGGATGATCTTCGGGTTGGAGACCAGCGCTCGGGCGATCGCCACCCGCTGCTGCTGGCCGCCCGACATCTGGTTGGGGTGGTGATCCACCCGCTCGCCCAACCCCACCCGCGTGAGCGCCTCGCGGCTGCGCCGCGCCCGCTCCGCCGTCCCTACCCCCGAGTAGAGCAACGGCAGCTCCACGTTCTCCAGCGCGCTGGTGCGCGAGAGCAGGTTGAAGCTCTGGAAGACGAACCCCAGCGTCTGGTTGCGCAGCTCCGCCAGCGCGTCCTTGTTCGCCGCGGAGATGTCCCGCCCCGCCAAGAGGTAGCGCCCCTGCGTGGGCCGGTCCAGGCAGCCGAGGATGTTCATCAGCGTGGACTTCCCGGAGCCGGAAGAGCCCATCACCGCCACGAACTCGCCGGGGGCCACCTCCAGCGAAACGCCGCGCAGCGCCTTCACCTCCACGTCCCCCATCTTGTACGTCTTGACGATCTCGTGGAGCGAGATGAGCGCGCCCGCGCCCACTAGAAGACCCTCCGCATCCCGCCGCCTCCGCCGCCCGGTCCGCCCATCCCCGGCAGCCCGGTGTTCCGCGGCGCCCCCTCCGCCTGCACCGCCTCGGTGATGACGGAGTCCCCCTCCTTGAGCTCCCCCGAGACGACCTCGGTCACCGAGCCGTCGGACGCGCCCACCCGCACCGGCATGGGCACCGGCTGGCCGTCCCGCAGCACCCAGACCGTCCGCTTGTCCGGCGGATCCAGCTCGCCCCCCATCCCGCCGCGCCGCCCGCCGCCGCTGCCGCCGGTGCCGCCGCCCGGGCCCCCGCGCCGCCCGGCCGCGCCGGGTCCACCTCCCCCGCCCCCTCCGCCTGCGCGCCCGAGCAGCTCCGGCGGCGGGCGGAAGCGCAGCGCCGCGTTGGGCACCCGCAGCACGTCCTCCTGGTTCGCGTAGATGAAGGTGACGTTCGCGGTCATCCCCGGCTTGAGCTTCAGCTCCGGGTTCTCCACGTCGATGATCGCGTTGTAGGTCACCACGTTCTGCACCGTGGTGGGCGCGTTGCGGATCTGCCGCAGCTTCCCCGCGAAGCGCTCGCTCGGGTACGCGTCCACCGTGAAGTACGCCGGCATCCCGTCCTTCAGCTTGCCGATGTCCGCCTCGGAGACGCTGGTGTCCACCTGCATCTTCCGCAGGTCCTCCGCCAGCACGAAGAGGGTGGGGGCCTGCAGCGAGGCCGCCACCGTCTGCCCCAGCTCCACGCTGCGCGAAATCACCACGCCGTTGATGGGGGAGAGGATCCGCGTGTACTGGAGGTTCACCTCCGCCTGGTTGAGCGAGGCGCGCGCCTGCTGCAGAGACCCGCCGGACGCCTCCACCTGCGCCCGCGCCGCGTCCGCGTTGGCCCGCGCGGTGTCGTACTCCGCCTGGGCGATCAGCTTGCGCTCGAGCAGGTTGTGGGAGCGCTCCGCCTGCCGCTGCGCCTCCTCCGCTTGCACCTTCGCCTTGGTCAGGTTGGCCTGCGCCGCTACGAAGTTGGCCCGCGCCTGCTCCCGGTTCGCCTCGAAGAGCTGCGGGTCTATCCGCGCCAGGAGATCTCCCTTCTTCACCTGGGAGTTGAAGTCCGCCGCCAGCTCGGCCACCCGCCCGGAGACCTGGCTGCCGACCTGCACCGTCACCAGCGCGGAGAGCGTCCCGGTGGCCGTCACCCGTGCCACCACCCGCCCCCGGTCCGCCGCGGTGGTCTCGAAGCGCGTGGGCCCGGCGTTGCCGCCCTTCCGGGTGAGCAGAAAGCCCCCCACCGCCAGCACCAGCGCCACCCCGGCCGCCGCGAGCATCCAGTTGCGTCGCTTCGCCGCTTCCATGCGTGCTCCTGCTCCTGATGAAGGCTCTCTTGTCCCGAAGTAGACGCCGGCTTTACGCCCAGATGCACGGGCAAACCAGTTCGTCGCAAGCCCCTGTTCCACCGGCAGGCGAGCCAGTTGGACGCGCCGCCCTGCCTGCTGCTAGTGCCATCCCCCGGTGAGCTGTCCGGACGAGAACTCCCTCTCTGAATTCGTGCACGGCCTGCTCGACGGCGACCTGCGCCGCTCGGTCACCGCCCACATCGACGCGTGCGAGGCCTGCCGCCGCACGGTCGCCTGCGTGCTCGCCGCCGCCACCTCCGCCGGGCTGGAGTCCACCCAGCAGGGCGCGAGCGTCCCCGCGCCCTCGCCGTCAGTGGACGTGCCCCTCGCCCAGGGGGACTCGGTGGGGCGCTACGTGATCTTGAACGTGCTCGGCCAGGGCGGGATGGGCGTCGTCTACCGCGCGTACGATCCGCAGCTCAACCGCCGGGTGGCCCTCAAGCTGATCCGCGCCGAGGCCGCCAGCGTGGAGGGCTACCGCGCCCGCCTCCTGCGCGAGGCCCAGGCCATGGCGCGCCTCTCCCACCCCAACGTGGTGACCGTGCACGACGCCGCCACCCTGGGCGACCGGCTCTTCATCGCCATGGAGCTGGTGGAGGGGAGCACCCTGCGCGAGTGGGCGCGCAGCCAGCCCCGGACGTGGCGGCAGGTGGTGGGCGTCTTCCTCGCCGCCGGGCGGGGGCTGGCGGCCGCCCACGCCGCGGGGCTCGTCCACCGGGACTTCAAGCCCGAGAACGTCCTCGTGGGGGAGGACGGCGCGGTCCGGGTGACCGACTTCGGGCTCGCCGCCCTGGAGGACGCGCCGCCCGAGTCCGACACCGCCAGCAGCACCTCGAGCGGTCCCGAGCTCTCACCTGACCGCAACGAGCTCACCCGCACCGGCGTGCTGCTGGGCACCCCCGCGTACATGGCGCCCGAGCAGCTGCGGCGGCGCCGCGTGGACGCCCGGAGCGATCAATTCAGCTTCTGCGTCTCCCTCTACGAGACCCTCTACGGGGAGCGCCCTTTCGAGGGCGCCACGCTGGAGGAGCTGCGCGAGAACGTGGAGCGCGGCCGCCTGCGCCCCGAGCCCGCGCGCGCGGAAGCCCTGCCTGCCTGGCTCAAGCGCGCCCTGCTCAAGGGGCTGGCCAAAAAGCCCTCCGAGCGCCACGCGTCCATGGACGCGCTGCTCGCGCTGCTGCAGCGCAGCCGGGGCCCGTGGGTGCGGCTGGGCGCCCCCGCCGCGGTGGGCGCGCTCGCCGCCCTGGCCTTCACCTTCGCCGCGCGCGGGCTGGACCCCAAGGCCGCCGCCGCCTGCCGCCAGGGCGCCACCCGGCTCGCGGACCTGTGGAGCGAGCCGCGCAAGGAGGCGCTGCGAAAGTCGTTCGAGGCCAGCGGGCTCTCCTTCTCCTCCAGCGCCTACCGCGTCTTCCGCGCGTCCCTGGACGGCTACGCCGCGGAGTGGAACCGCACCTACCTGGAGGCCTGCGAGGCCACCCGCGTGCGCGGCGAGCAGCCGGAGGAGGTGCTCTCGCACCGGATGGGCTGCCTGGAGCGCCGGCGCCGCTACGTCTCCACGCTCCTGCAGGTCTACGAGAAGCCGGACGCCAGCCTCATCCGCAACGCGGGCCACGCCGCGCTCAGCCTCCCGTCCGTGGATCCCTGCGCCACCACCTCGCCGGACGTGGCGGATCGCATCCCGCTGGATCGCTCGCGCCAGCAGGGGGTGGAGGTGGCCAGAGATCTCCTCCAGCGGGCGCGCGCGCTCGCGGCCGCGGGCGGCTCCGAGCAGGCGCTGGCCGCCGCCGAGGCCGCGGTGGCCCAGGCGCGCAGCGCCGGCTACCCGCCGGTGGTGGCGGAGACGCTCCTGTTGCGCGGGAAGACCGAGGAGCGGATGGGGCGCTACAGCGCGGCCGAGGCCACCGCCTACGAGGCCGCCACCATCGCCCAGTCCGCGGGGGACGACGAGCTGGTGGCGCAGGCCTTCACCGAGCTGCAGTACGTGGTGGGGTACCGGGGCTCGCGCTTCCAGGAGGCGGAGCGCTGGGCTGGCCTGGCCGAGGCCGCCATCTTGCGCATGGGCGGCCACGCGGTCCGCGAGGCGGGGCTGAGGATGAACCAGGGGTCCATCCTCCAGCTCCAGGGGAAGTACGCGGACGCGCGGCGGCTCTTCGAGCGCGCGCTGGCGCTGCGGGAAGCCTCGCTCCCCAAGGAGCACCCGGTGCTCGCGCCGTTCCTGTTGAACCTCTCCACCAGCCTGCGCCTCACCGGGGAGTACGCGCGTGCGGGCGAGCTGCTGGATCGCGCGCTGGCCATGCAGCAGAGCGTCTACGGAGATCAGCACCCGGAGCTGGTCTACACGCTCAACAACCGCGCGGTGCTGGAGCGCTCCCAGGGGAGGGCGGAGCAGTCCTTGGCCACCTACGCCCAGGCGCTGGCGATGGCCAAGCTCGTCCACGATCCCGAGCACCCGGCGGTGGCGGACCTCCTCCACAACCGGGCCAACTCGTACTTCATGCTCGGCCGCTTCGAGGAAGCGAAGGAAGACTTCGCCGCCGGGCTGGCGATCCGGGAGAAGCGGCTGGCGCCCAACCACGTGGCCATCGGCCGCAGCCACGAAGGGCTGGGGATGAGCGAGACCGCCCTGGGCCACTTCGACCAGGCGCGCCGCCACTTCGAGGAGCTGCGGCGGATCTCCGGCACGCTCGGCGCGCCGGAGAAGCTGGCCCACGCCGAGCTGTGCCTGGTGGAGCTGTCGATGGAGGCGGGCAAGCCCAAGGAGGCGCTCGCGCAGCTGGAGGGCGCCGCGCCGCTGCTGCGCAAGACGCTGGAGCAGGACCCGTCACTGCACCAGCGGGGCCGCGGGCTGGAGGGGCGCGCCCTGCTCGCGCTGGGGCGGTGGAAGGAGGCGCGCGAGCCGCTGGAGGAGGCGCTGGACGCGGCCGGCGCTCGCCGGCCCGAGCCGGACGAGCTGGCCCCGGTGCGCTTCGCGCTGGCGCGCGTGCTCTGGGAGGAGCAGCAGCGCGAGCGCGCCCGCGAGGAGGCGAAGAAGGCGGTGGAGGAGTTCTCCTTCGCCAAGGAGGAGCACGCCAAGGCGCTGGGGGAGGCGCGCCGCTGGCTCGCCAGCCACGGCGGCCCGTCCGCTGACAGCGCCACCGCCGAGCTGCCGCGCTGAAGCCAAACAAACTTCGTTGACGTTGACGTTGACGTTGACGTTGACGTTGACGTGAACGTGGACGTGTGACGTGGACGGCCGTTCGACGGCGACGCTTCTCGAGGCAACGGCCGTCGCACGTCGCACGTCCACGTCCACGTCCACGTCCACGTCAACGTCCACGTCAACGTCAACGTCAACGTCAACGGGATGGCGTCAGCCCAGCTTCTCCCGCAGCCACGCCAGCGACTCGTCCCACAGCGCCCGGTGCTCCGATCGGAAGAAGCCGAAGTGGCCGAGCGCGGGAAACCCGTCCACCCCCGGCGTGCGGTGCACGTGCTCGACTTCGGCGCCGGCGTAGAGCGCGAGCAGCCCCTCCACCGCGCGCCGCGGGGCGTACCAGTCATCCTCGAACGAGAGCGCGCGCAGCGGCACCCGCAGCTTCGCGTAGGCCGCCTTGCGCCCCGAGTCCTCGCCGCCGGCCAAGTACCCCACGCGGCGCCCCCAGCGGGCCCACTGCAGCGCCACGCCCTTGGGGAGATCTCCGCCCATCCCGAGCGCGCCGGGCACGTACCCCAGCGCGTGGCTCACCGCGGGCAGCCCCAAATACCAGAGCCCCAGCATCCGCGGCTTCCACTTGAGCGGCCACAGCCGCCAGTCCCCGCTCTGCGACCCCACGAAGAGCAGCGCCTCGAGCGCCCCCGCGGACGGGGCCAGCCCCACCACCTGCCCGCCCGCGCTGTGGCCCACCAGCCCCAGCGGCAGCGAAGGCCAGCGCGCCCGCGCGAAGGTCAGCGCCCCCTCCAGATCCAGCTCTCCCCAGTCCTGCATCCGCGCCGGAAAGCCGCGCAGCGAGCGCGGCCGCGAGTCCCCCAGCCCTCGGTAGTCGAAGCAGACGGCCGCCATCCCCGCATCCGCCAGGTACCTGCAGAACCGGTCGTAGAAGCGGCGGCGGACCGCGGTGGCCCCGGCGAGCACCACCGCCGCGGAGGGCGACGCCGGCGTGTAGCAGGTGGCCCCGAGCGCGAAGTGGTCCGCGGCGGGGAAGCGGAGGTCCTCGAAGGAGAAGGCCACGGCCGGCAGGGTTACCCCAACCGGCGGCGATTAGCGCGCGCGAGGTTGCTCGGCCCGCGCGGCGCGGCCGCTGCGCGCCGGCGCCAGCCGCAGCAGCGTGTAGCCCCTGGCCTCCAGCGCCTCGAAGGCGGCGCGCTCGGGCGGCGCGGCGGGCTCGGGCCGGAAGGAGAGCAGCGCGCCCAGCCGCCGCAGCTGCTCCTCGGCGGAGCGGGGCGGGTGGAGGAAGAGCGAAGTCAACGCGATGGCCGCGTCATTGGGGCGGCTGCTCAGCATGGCGAGCATGGCCGGGTCCTGCTTGCTCTGCGCCAGGTAGGAGCGCAGCGCGGCGGGCTCCGCCATCCGCAGCACGTCCGCCCAGAGGGCCGCGTCCCCGGTGAGCGCGCGCTGCCACTGCTCGTCCTCGCCGAAGAAGGCGGGCTCGGTGCAGTACTCGTCCACCACCGCGCCCTCCTCGCCCAGGCAGAGGTAGAGGGTGCGGCTGCTGTGGACGAGCGCCCCCAGCACCGCGGTGGCGAGCGTCTCGGAGAGGGCACAGCACAGCTCGCCCAGGGACTCGGCGTCCGGCGACAGGGCCCCCAGCTCCTCCAGCGCCAGCCAGGGCGCGGTGGACATGGGCCCCACGGCCCAGAGGCGATCTGCCTCTTCGGGCGCCTTCACCTCGCGCAGGCCCTGGGAGATGGCCAGGGAGCGGAGCGCGGCCAGCGCGTGGGTGCGGACGTAGGCGGCCGAGCGGGAGCCGAGGTGGAGCAGCAGCGCAGTTCGGGGAGCCATTTCGCCGCTTCAAACCCCGGACCACGCCGCCGCGAGCAACGCGCTGCGCGGAAATTCCGAGGCGGTCCGCGGCCAGAGCCCGGTGTGGGCAGGTGCGCGGGAAGATCTGGTTTGGCGGACGTTCCAGGAGAAACCGGCAGGCCTTTGCGCGAGCGTCAACCTTGCTGAACTCCTTGACCCTTCCCGAGCTGGCGATCCACGTTCGACCGCGGGTGAGCGCGCGCGTCGTCCCATTTCCGGCCCGAGAGCCCAGGGCCTTCGACGCCTTCGCCAAGGAGCATGAGGCCGCGCTGCACGCCGTGGCGCTGCGGCTGTGCGGCAACCCCTCGGACGCCAAGGACCTGGTCCAGGACGCCTTCGAGCGCGGGCTCAAGTCCTTCGACCGCTTTGCCCCCGGGACCAATGGCCGGGGCTGGCTGCTCACCATCCTGCACAACCTCTTCGTGGACCGCTGCCGCCAGAGCCGGCGGGAGCCGCGCGCGGACGTGGAGCCCGAGTCGCTCGAGCTGCCGGTGGCCCCGGACGAGCCATCCCCCGTCTGGGCCACCATCACGCCGGAGCAGGTGCAGGCCGCGCTCGGGAAGATCAACCCGGAGTTCCGGGCCGTCTACCAGCTCCACGCCGTGGAGGGCCGCTCCTACGCGGAGATCTCCGCGCAGCTGGGCATCCCCAAGGCCACGGTGGGGACGCGGCTCATCCGCGCGCGCCGCCGGCTCCGGGAGCTGTTGGCACCGCAGAAGGAGGGAGCGCCATGACGCTCTCCGAACAGACCACCGTCCACGACGCCGTCCACCCCTTCGCGGACGGCGAGCTCACCCCGGCCGAGGCGGACGCCTTCCGCGCCCACCTGGGCGGCTGCGCCCGCTGCCAGCAGGAGCTGGCGGACATCCTCCAGCTCCAGGCGCTCTCGCCCGTGCAGGCCGCCGCGAAGCCCGCGCCGGTGCGAGCGCTGCGCGTTCCCCCGGTGGTGTGGCGGGGCGCGCTGGCGCTGGCGGCGAGCCTGCTGGTGGTGGGACTCATCTCCGTCCTGCGCCGCGAGCAGACCTCGGCGCCGGTGGCGTTGGCGCTGGCCCCGTCCCGCTCGCTCGAGGCGCGGGTGGCGTACGGCCCGGCGCGGGACTGGCGGCCGTACACGGTGCTGCGCGCGGGGGAGCAGACGCCGGAGGCGGTGCCGCTCACCGCGCTGGCGCAGCTCGAGGCCAAGGGGGACTGGCACGCGCTGGGCGTGGCGCAGCTGTTGCGCGGGGACCTCAGCGCGGCGCAGGCGGCGCTGGACAAGGCGGAGCCTTCCGCGGACGTGGAGGCGGACCGGGCGGCGCTGGCGCTGGCGCGCGGGGACGCGGTGGAGGCGCTGGCGCGGGCCAAGGCGGCGCTGGCGCTCGCGCCCAGCCACCCCGCGGCGCGGTGGAACTACGGCCTGGCGGCGCGGGCGCTGGCGCTGCCGGCGCTGGCCTCGCGGGCCTTCTCGGTGCTCGCCGGCTCGGGCGAGGCGGGCTGGGCGGGCGAGGCGCAGGAGCGCGAGCGGGCGCTGGCGCGCGAGCTCTTGCCGCGCGAGCGCGTGGCGCCCGCGATGCTGGAGGGCGGCGGCTCCCCTGTGGCGGAGCCGCCGGAGCGCTGCGAGGGGGAGAGCGCCAAGGCGTGCGCGCTGGCCTGGGCGCGCAAGGCGGACGAGGCGGTGCGCGCCGGCGTGCCGCAGGCGGGGGCGCTGGTGGCCCGCGCGCAAGCGGAGGCGCTGCGCGCGGAGGCGTACGACGTGGAGGGGGCGCTGCTGGGGGTGCGGGAGGCGCAGGCGCGCCGGGAGGGACGCGAGGCGCTGGCCCAGGCGCTGGCCGAAGAGGCGCAGGCCCGAGCGCACTAGCACCGGGACACAGTGATCTTTGACCGGTCGATCCAACCCCCGCTCACCCCGAGCGAAGTCGAGGGGCGCCCAGGCAACGGGCCTCGACTTCGCTCGGCCTGAGCGGGGTACCAGCGCCGTCACCGCAGCCAGGCGTCGATGCGGGGCCACACCTCCACCGGCGCGCGCTTGCCGAGCAGCAGGTCGAAGTGGCCGTACTCGTCGTGGTGGCCGAACTCCCGGCCGAAGCGCTCCACCTGGGCGAGCGGCCCCACCGCGGCGGCGGTCTGCTCCACCGCGGCGATGCTGCACTGCGCGTCCTTGCTGCCGGCGAGCAGGAGCAGCGGGACGGGGAAGCGGCCGGCGGAGGGCGTGTAGCGCAGGTCTCCGTCTCGGCTGGTGAGGCCGTCCGGCTCGAGCGCGCGGGAGAGGCTGCGCAAGAGGGCCACGGGGATCCGGCCGAAGCCGTTGGCGTGGACGGCGCGGACGAGCTCGGGTTCGATGTTGGAGGGCCAGAAGTTGAAGCGCTCGAGGTCGTTCTCGAGGCGCCCCGCCAGCGGCGAGAGCAGGTGCGAGAAGCCGCCGAAGGGGACGTGGGTGAGCTTCTCGAGCAGGGGGCGCAGCGCGAGCATGGGCTCGAACGCGCTGCCCCGGTAGTCGAGCGCGCTGCCCACGCAGACGCCGCGGGCCAGGCCGTGGGCGCCGGCGTGGTGGCGGACGCCGTGGCAGATGAGGAGCACGCCACCCATGGAGTGGCCGATCCAGTGGATGCGGTCGTGGCCGGAGACCTCGCGGATGCGCGCGAGCAGGGCGGGGAGGTCCCAGCGGAGGTAGTCGTCCAGGTCGTAGCGCCAGTGGCGGGTGCCGGACTCGCCGGCGCCGCGCAGCTCGGGGACGTAGCAGTCGAAGCCGAGCTCGGCGAGGTGCGCCGCCAGCGAGCGGCGGGAGAGCAGGAAGCTGAAGCGGTTGGCGCCCAGTCCGTGCAGGAGCATCACCGGCGGGCCGGAGCCGCGGATGCGGTGGATCGCCAGCTCCACCCCGTCCGCCGCGGTGGCGGACAGCCGCTCCGCGAGGGGGTGGTGCTGCTGCGCCAGCCAGCGCTGCCAGGGGCGGAAAGGGCTCACGGGGGAGGGGATCTACTCCACTGGAGGGAGGCCGGCGCGAGGGACAAAAGGAGACATGCCCCCGTCTGTCCCGTGTCCCGTCTGTCCCGTGCCCCCGTACCCCGTGCCCCGTGCCCCGTGCCCCGTCTGTCCGTGCCCCGTCTGTCCCGTGACCCCGTACCCGTACCCGTACCCGTGACCGAACCCGCACGCGAACCCGAACCCGAGCTGCGCAGGCTGCCTTCGTTGAGGTCCTGCCCATCGAGGCACAGCGCTGCATGGACGCTGGCGGTAGGCCTCTCGCGACCTCGGTCGGGTTCGGGTTCGGGTTCGGGTTCGGCCACGGGTACGGGTACGGGTCACGGGTCACGGGTCACGGGTTACGGGTCACGGGAGAGATGGGTCACGGGAGAGACGGGTCACGGGGCACGCCGCCACGGCTTCTCGCCTGCAGACGCTCAGGGTTAACAGCTAGTATCCGCGCCCGTGCTTCGCTCCGCCCTGCTCAGCCTAGCCCTCTGCTCCACCTCCGCGCTCGGCTCCGAGCCCGACCTCGTGAGCGACCCTCCGCTGCCCGCGGAGAGCGACGCCGCGGTGGAGTCTCCCCCCGGCCCTTCCCGCCGCCCCCGCCCCGCGTCAGGGCTGGTCGTGCGGCTGGAGCCGGGCTACCTGCTCTGGAGCCTGGACGCCGCTCGCCTCGAGTCCCAGCTGGGCAGTGACAACGG
>JBGATB010000084.1:0-29454 GCA_044229415.1 Myxococcaceae bacterium
CGCAACTGGCGGCAGAGAGGCGGGAAATCGCGATACGCCGCTCGAACCTCAACTCACCGAACCGCCGGATACGGTCCCGTACGTCCGGTGGTGTGGGAGGGGGCGCGGCGTGAGCCGCCCCCCTATCCCGATAGGGGCGGTACCGAGCGCGTGATCACCGGAGAGGCGCTTTGAGCTTGGTGCCGCCCCTCGACTACGGGCCTTCGGCCCTACGCTCGGGGTGAACGGGGGAGCTACGCGCCCGAAAGGTTCAGCCTCTCGGGGTGAACGGAGGGAGCTACGCGCCCGAAAGCTTCACACCCTCTCGGGGTGAGCGGTGGGGGGCCGTCACTACCGGAGCTCCAGCAGCGCCTCGCCGTCGTAGCGCTCGAACGTCTCGGAGAGCGCGAGCGCCCAGATCCCCTCGGAGGCGCACTCCGCGCCGGCCTGTGACTCCACCGCCACGTCGACAAGCTCCGCGCCGGTCACCTCCACCCTCACCCGGGCAGGCGCAGCGCCGCAGCGCGCGAGCACCGGCGCGACCAGGGGCTCGAGCAGTTCGCGCAGCGTGGGCCGTGCCGTCGCCGACCCGTAGCCGCGGCAGCCGATGGAGCTCCCGCATGTGCCGCTGCAGCCGAAGCCGCCGGAGATCCCGCGGCCAACGCCCAGCGCGCCGGAGTCACCCGGCGGCACCGCCACCAGCGCCTGCCCTTCGCTGACCGCGCCGGTGTGCCGCGCCAGCAGCGCGATCTGCTCCTCGCTCAAGTCCAGCGCGGAGCCCTGGTGGACGGCGAAGAGCGGCAGGCTCTCTGAGAAGGCGGCGTCACGCGGGACCCGGAGCTCCAGGGGACGGCCCCAGATGAAGCCCCGCACGGTCACCTCGGAAGGGGGCCGCTTCGCCAGCGCCATGCGGCTCTCCGAGCTGCCGCGCACAAGCGCGGTGGGCCCATCCAGGGTGTCGCCCTCGAAGCCCGCCACCTCGTAGCTGAGCGCGTCCACGCGCAGCGGCCGCACCAGCTCCTGAGCCGTCAGCAGGCCGATCTGCACGCCGGAGTGCTCCAGCACCTCGCCGCCGGAGGCCCGCGCGAGCGCCTCCAGCCGGTGCCCCGGGGCGCGCTCGGGAGCCGCGCCGCCGCCGCCTTGCCCGTCCACCAGCGCCACATGCACCACCCCGCCGCCGGGCAGCCCCAGCCGAGCCGCGGTCGCCTCCAGCGAGAGCGCGGCGCGCAGCCGATCATCCGTGAAGAGCACCACGCGCGGCTCGCCCCGCCCGCCGCGGGCCACCTCCGCCGCCAGCGCGGCGCCCTCATCCAGGTGCGAGCCATTGCCCAGGGCCAGGCGCTCCGACGGCAGCTGCGCGAGCGCCCGCTCGAAGTCCGCGGCCGGGACGAAGCGGCCGAACAGGCGGGTCGCCGCGCGTCGATAGACCACCACCTCCACCTCGGGCGCGGGCGCGTTCGCCAGGTAGCTGCGGATGAGCGAGAGCTGCCGCGCCAGGCCCTCAGGCCCCTGGGAGCGCGAGGCGTCCACTGCGAACACCACGCTCACGCTCGCGGGCTCCGGCCTCAGCGTGCTGCCCGCGGCCAGCTCCAGCCGCCAGAGCGCCTCGCCGCCGCCGAGCTCGAAGCGGCCCCAGCGCGCCTCCAGCCCCTGCAACTCAGGACGGCCCAGGTGGATCCGCCAGCCGTCCACGTCCTCGTCTGACTCCGAAGAGACCTCCTCGGTAGACCGGGAACCCGCGGGCGCGCCGGAGAGGTCGAACGTGGGGGCTGCATCGCCCGGCTCCAGCGGCGGGTAGCGCGCCACCCACTCGCCCTCCACCAGGGACAGCGGCGCGCGCAGCTCGTAGCCCACCCACACCGGCCGGTTCGGCTCGGTGAGGAAGAGCACCAGCTCCGCCGCGCTCGCGCTCAGGTGGCCGAGCATCGCGCGCGGGGTGGCACGCGCCTCGCCTTCGCCATAGAAGCGGGTTGACGCGGCCTCACCCTCCAGCGGCTCGCCCTTCAGCCACTGCCCGAAGGGCGCGAAGCGGAGCGCGCTCACGCTCCCCTCTTGCGGCACCGTCAACGTGCGCGTGTCGAGAGACGGCTCGGGCGCCACCAGCTCCAGCTCCCGGAGGACGGTGAAGACCGCGACCCGGCCTTCCACCCGGACGGAGACCTGGTGCGCCCGCTCCCGCAGCGGCCCGAAGGCCTCCTCCTCCTGCTGTACCTGGGGCGCGGAGAGCGACTGCTCCACCGCCTCGAGCTGCTCGCCGGAGCAGGCGAAGGTGACCGCGACCGGGAGCAGCAGCAGCAGGCGGAGTGGGCGCATGGGCCGTTCTGACAACCGGCGCCGGCGCAGGGTTTCAGGCGGAGATGAGCCGCTTGAGCAGGGAGAAGACCTCTTCCCGCTGGGCGGGGGTGAGCTGCCCGGAGTGGGAGAAGAGCACCTCGCCCTGGGGGCTGAGCACCAGCACGGTGGAGCTCTTGGCGGGCAGCGCCAGGGGCGGGCGGGTGAGCGCGCCCTCCCAGTCGATCAGCACCGGCACGCCGGCCTTCTTCTCCGCGTCCCGCACCCCGGCCCGGGCGAAGTTGCGGGCGGGGAACCAGTTGAACGCCTGGAGGTTCGCCACCGCCACCACGCTCGCCGCGCCGAGCAGCCCCTGGGCCTTGCCGCGCACGAAGAGCTCGTCCTTGAGCGGCTGGTTGAGCCCGGTGGAGTCCTTGTCCTCGTAGAAGAGGATGGCCGGCTTCCCGCGGAACCGGGAGAGCCGCACCGCTTCACCGCTCGAGTCCGACACCTGCGCGTCCACCGGCGCCCCCAGGGCGGAGCTCGCCATCAGCACGCACGCGATCGCTGTTCGAAGCCCCATGCCGACAAGATTATACAAACCTTATACGGCGCGCAACCCTATCTCTGCAGGCCGCAGCGGATGAAGTTGAGCAGGAGCACCCGCTCCTCGTTGGAGACGTAGAGCCCGGCGTCCGGCGGCGGCATGGTGCAGTTGGCCACCTCCGAGCGGACGGTGTCCTGCCAGTCCGCCACCTCCTCGTAGGTCTTCATGGGCCAGGGGCCGAGCGGGTCATTGCCGTGGTGGCAGGTGACGCAGCGCTGCTGGAGGACCGGAGAGATGTCCGCGAAATGCGGAGCGGGCTCCATGCAGGTGGCGGGTGGGACCACATCGCAGACGAACACGCCCCCATCGACGCCGGCGTCCGCCGGCTCCGGCTCGGGGGGAGCGGGGCAGGCGAGCAGGCAGGCGGGGGCGAGCAGGAGCAGGAGACGGCGCATGACGGGGCGAAGCGTACCCTGCTTCGGGGGCCGGGCTGGATGCGACAACCCGTCGCATTGTTCCCTGCCTGAAGCCCCGGCATGTTGGCAGCCGTCGAAGGCCGGAACTTTCCACCAAGGGTCCTCTCCCCATGAAGACGAAGCTCTACGCCGCCCTGCTCGGCGCGGCACTCGTGCTGGGCGCCGTCACCGCCAGCGCGCACGTCGGTGTCACGTCCCCAGCCACCGCCAACGCGACCCAGGAGATCTTCTTCAGCGTCGGCCACGGCTGCGCGGGTGCGGACACCTCCGCCGTGACCGTGGACATTCCGGCCGGGGTGACCTCGGTGCGCACGCAGCGCAGCGACTTCTCCAACGCCACCATCACCCGGGACGTGGCGGGCAACGTCACCACGGTCACCTGGAAGAAGCCGGACTCGGAGCTGCTCCCCGAGGACACCGCCTATTACAAGCTCGGCCTGCGGCTGAAGCTGCCCAACGCGCCCTTCACCACCATCGCCTTCCCCACGCACCAGACCTGCACCGCCAGCGATGGCGGCGTCAGCGTGGTGGACTGGGTGGCGACCTCCTCCGCGCTGCCGGACGGCGGCGAGGCGGAGCCCGCGCCCACCGTGACCCTCCTCCCCGCGCGGAAGGCCGGCTGGAACAAGTACACCGTGCCGGCGGCGATCAGCGACCTCAACGCCTACTTCGCGGACGCGCGGATCGTCTGGGCGGGCAACGCGGCGTGGAGCTCGAACCCCAACACCACCGCGCAGATCTCCCAGACGCCGGGCGTCACCGCGCTCACGTCGCTCAAGGCCAACGAAGAGATCTGGGTGAGCTACTGATGCGGCGCTGGCTCCTCGCCGCCTGCGCGGCGGCGCTCCTGCTCGGCTGCCCGCCGCCGGTGGACAAGCCGGACGCCGGTGACGCCGGCCCGGACGTCGACGGTGGGTACACCGCCTGCGTCGAGCGCCCCACGGACGGCCCCTCCCGCCCGGGTGGTCCGCTCCCGTGCGACCTGCTCCCCCCCGGCTTCGCCCAGTAGCGGGTTGACCGCGGCCGCCCACTCGGGGTTTGGAGGGTGACGCGTGCGTGAGCCTGGCGTCATCCACCTGGAAGGGCTGGTCCGGCTTCGCGCCGGCGCCATCGCCGGCCAGCTCACGGCCATCCTCGTGGTGCACTGGGTGCTCGCCTTCGCGCTGCCCCTGGCGCCGCTGCTCTCCATCGTCGCGCTGGAGGGGTTCAGCAACCTCCTGCTCTCCGTGTGGGCGCGGCGCGCGCGCGCGGTGGGGGACGGCTTCCTCGCCGCGGTGATGGCCGGAGACGTGCTCGTCCTTACCGCGCTGCTCTACTTCTCCGGCGGCCCCTACAACCCGTTCAGCTTCCTCTACCTGGTCCAGCTCGCGCTGGCGGCGGTGGTGCTGCCGCCCAAGTGGACGTGGGGGTTGCTCGGGCTCTCGCTGCTCGCCTTCGGGGCGCTCTTCCTGCTCCCCACGCCGGACGCGGGGAACCCCGCCGCGCACGCCATCCACATGCGGATGCACCTGCAAGGCATGTGGGTGGCCTTCGGCGTGGCGGCGAGCTTCATCACCTACTTCCTCTACCGGGTGACCCGCGAGCTGCACGCCTCCCGCGAGCGAGCGCAGCGCAGCGAGAAGCTGGCCTCGCTGGCCACGCTCGCCGCCGGCGCCGCGCACGAGCTCTCCACGCCGCTCTCCACCATCGCGGTGGTGGCCAAGGAGCTGGAGCGCGCGCTGGAGGCGGGTAAGCCGGCCTCCGCGGAGGACGCGCAGCTCATCCGCGCCCAGGTGGAGCGCTGCCGGAAGATCTTGCTCCAGCTCTCCGCCGACGCGGGCACCACCGCCGGCGAGGCCCCGGGTCCCACGCCGGTGCCCTCGCTGCTCGCGCAGGCGATGGACGGGCTGGCGGAGGCGCACCGGGTGCACCTGACCACCGCGGCGGCCACGGACGTGCGCGTCTGGGTGCCGGCGCGCGCCACCGCGCAGGCGCTGCGGGGCGTGCTCAAGAACGCGCTCCAGGCCTCTCCGCCGGAGGCGCCGGTGGAGGTGGAGGCGCTGGTGGAGGACCAGGCCTGCGTGCTTTTCGTGCGGGACGCGGGGGCCGGGATGGCGCCGGAGGTGCTTTCGCGCGCCGGCGAGCCCTTCTTCACCACCAAGGCGCCGGGGGTGGGGATGGGCCTGGGGCTCTTCCTCGCGCGGGAAGTGCTCCAGCGCTTCGGCGGCGCGCTGGTGCTCTCCAGCAGCCCGGGGCAGGGGACCACCGCCACCGTCCGGCTCGCGCGCGAGGCGCCGCCTTGAGCGCCATCTCCATCCTCGTGGTGGACGACGACGAGGTGCTGCGCGAGCGGCTCGGGCGCGCGCTGCGCGAGCGCGGCTACGCGGTGCGCACGGCGGGCTCGGCCGCGCAGGCCGCGGCGCTGGCGGAGGCGGAGTCCCCGGAGCTCGCGGTGGTGGACTTGAAGATGGAGGGCGGAAGCGGCCTGGACGTCCTCAAGCACCTCAAGGCGCAAGACGCCTCCACCCGCGTGGTGATTCTGACCGGCTACGGCAGCATCGCCACCGCGGTGGACGCCACCAAGCTGGGCGCCACCTACTACCTCCCCAAGCCGGCGGACGTGGATGAGATTCTGGCCGCCTTCGAGCGCGAGGCGCCGGGCACCCTGGACGCGGGCAGCCTCGCCGCCCCCTCGCTGGCGCGCGCGGAGTGGGAGCACATCCAGCGCGTGATGGCCGACTGCGGCGGCAACATCAGCGAGGCCGCGCGCCGCCTGGGCATGCACCGCCGCTCCCTGCAGCGGAAGCTCCAGAAGTACCCTCCCGGGAGCTGACGCCATGCCCCGGCCCTTCCTCGCGCTCGTCTGGCTCTCCCTCTGCGGCTGCGGAGGCGGCAGCAGCTTCACCCTGGACCGCGAGGCGCTGCTCGACCCGCAGTCCTGCCAGGGCTGCCACCCGCAGCACCACGAGGAGTGGGCGAGCAGCATGCACGCCTACGCCGCGGAGGACCCCGTCTTCCTGGCGATGAACCGGCGCGGCCAGCGGGAGACGGCCGGGCAGCTGGGCGCCTTCTGCGTCAACTGCCACGCGCCCATGGCGGTCCGGGAAGGCGCCACCACGGATGGCCTCAACCTCGCCTCGGTCCCCAAGAAGCTCCAGGGGGTGACCTGCTTCGCCTGCCACGCGGTGGAGGAGGTGACCGGCACGCACGACGCACCGCTGAAGCTGGCCGCGGACGGGGTGATGCGCGCGGCGATCCGCGACCCCCACCCCCAGCGCGCGCACGGCGCCGCCTACCAGTCGCTGCTGGACCGGGACCACCTCGAGTCCTCGCGCGTGTGCGGCTCCTGCCATGACGTGGTGAACGGCCACGGCACGGCCATCGAGCGCACCTTCCAGGAGTGGAAGGACTCCGTCTTTGCCCGCCCGCCCGGCACCACCACCTGCGGCCAGTGCCACATGCCGCAGAGCGCGCAGCTGCGCCCCGTGGCCGAGGTGGCCGGCGCGCCCGCCCGCAGGCTCCACAGCCACCTCTGGCCGGCGGTGGACGTGGCGCTCTCGGAGTTCCCGGGCACTGCGCTGCAGCGGCAGGAGGTGCAGGCGGCGCTGGACGCCACGCTGCAGAGCGCGCTGTGCGTGGACGCCAGCCGGCGCCGCATCTACGTGCTGCTGGACAACGTGGGCGCCGGGCACCACTGGCCCAGCGGCTCGGCGCAGGACCGCCGGGCGTGGACGGAAGTGACCGCCTTCTCCGGGACGGACGCGGTGTACGCCAGCGGCGCCGCCGCGCCCGGCGCCACGCCCAGGGGCGAGGGGGACCCTGACCTCTGGATGCTGCGCGACTGCCTCTTCGACGAGGCCGGCGCCCGCGTGCACATGTTCTGGGAGGCGAAGAGCACCGAGGGCACCACGCTGCCGCCGCAGCGGACCTTCGACATGGCGGACCCGCGCTTCTACGACTCGCACGTGCGGCAGGCCTTCCCGCGCGCCGGCGCGCTCCCGGCGCCGGTGGACCGGGTGACCCTGAGGGTGCGGCTGCAGCCGATCGGCCGGGACGTGCTGGACGCGCTGGTGGCCAGCGGGGACCTGGACGCGGCGGTGCTCGCGCAGATGCCCACCTTCGACGTGGGCGCCCCGCTGGAGTGGACGCCCGCGGCCACCGCCGGCTTCGTGGACCGGGACACCGGCCAGCGCTTCACCTGCGTCACCCGCACCGGGTTCGACGTCACCGCCCCCACCGTGGCGGCGAAGGCGCCGGGGCGCTGTACCCCCTAAAGCCGCCCGGTTTCCGCTCGCCGCCGGGGGTCTGATAGAGACCACGGCTCCATGGCACGCCTCCCGAGCCCGGACTCCACCCTGGTGCGCCCCGTCGAGGGGCGCTCCCCCGTCTCGAAGCCGGCGCCCTCCCAGGCGGTGCTCCCCGCCGACGCGGAGCTCCCCCGCAAGTCGCGCGAGCGGTACACGGTGCTCGAGGAGCACGCGCGCGGCGGCCTGGGGCGGATCTACCGGGTGCGCGACAGCGAGCTGGGGCGGGAGCTGGCGCTCAAGGAGATTCTGGTCCCGGACGTGACGGCGCGGGTCCGCTTCGCGCGCGAGGCGTTGATCACCGCCCGCCTGGAGCACCCGGCCATCGTCCCGGTGCACGAGGCGGGCTGCACCCACGAGGGCGAGCTCTTCTACACGATGAAGCTGGTGGAGGGGCGCACCCTGCTGGAGCGGGTGGCCTCGGCCTCCTCCTTGAGCGAGCGGCTGGCCCTCTTGCCCAACCTCGTCGCCGTGGCGGACGCGGTGGCCTACGCGCACAGCCAGGGCGTCCTCCACCGGGACCTGAAGCCCTCCAACATCATGTTGGGGGACTTCGGCGAGACCGTGGTCCTGGACTGGGGCGTGGCCAAGGACCTGCGCAACCCGAGCGCCCCGGACGTGGATCCGCTGCAGTCCTACGCTTCGGCTTCGCTCACGTTGGCGGGCACCGTGGTGGGCACGCCGGGCTTCATGCCGCCGGAGCAGGCCTCGAGCGGCCCTGTCGACGAGCGGACGGACGTCTACGCCCTGGGGGCGCTGCTCTACCACCTGCTCACCCGGCGGGCGCCGCACGAGGGCAGCTCCTCCGCCGAGGTGCTCCAGAGCGTCCGCACCACCGCGCCGCACGCGGTGGCGGAGGTGGAGAAGGGCGTCCCGAAGGATCTCGCCGCCATCGTCACCCGCGCGATGGCGCGAGACCCGGCCCAGCGCTACCCCGGCGCGCGCGAGTTCGCCTCGGAGCTGCGCCGCTACCTCGCGGGCCAGACGGTGGAGGCGCACCGCTACTCGGCGTACCAGCTGCTGGAGCGCTGGCTGCGCCGCCACCGCGCCGTGGCGCTGGCGAGCGTCCTCTTCGTCGTCATCGGCGCGGCGGGCATCGCGCTGCTGGAGCGGGGGCTGCGCCGCCAGGCGGAGCGCGAGCGCACCCGCGCGGACGCGAGCACCCTGGCCCTCCTGGAGCAGGAGGGGCGGACGGAGCTGGCCAGCGGCCACCCCCAGCGCGCCGCCGCCTACCTGGTGGAGGCGCTGCGCCGCTCGCCCGAGGACCTGGCGCTGCGCTACCTGGTCACGCAGGCGGTGCGCCCCATCGCCGCGCACCTGAACGATCTCACCGGCCACACGCACGACGTGGTCACCGCCGCCTACAGCCCGGACGGCAAGCTCATCCTCACCAGCAGCACCGACAAGACGCTGCGGCTGTGGGACGCGCGCACCGGCGCGCCCGTGCGCGTGCTCACCCAGCACACCAAGGGCCTGGACGACGCCCAATTCAGCCCGGACGGCGCGCGCCTGGTGAGCGGCGGCTGGGACCGGACGGTGCGCGTCTTCTCCACCGCCACCGGCGAGCAGCTGCTCTCCATTGACGAGCCGCTCGGCTACCGCGTGGCCTTCACCCCGGACGGGACCCGGCTGGTCGCCGGCGGTCAGTCCGGCGAGGTCCACGTGCGCGACGCCGCCACCGGCGCGCTGCTGGCGACCTTGAAGCAGCACCAGGACCGGGCGCACGTGCTCACCTTCACGCCGGACGGGCAGCAGCTGGTGGTGGGCAGCTGGGACGGCACCGTCTCCTTCTGGGACCTCAAGACGTACCAGAAGGTCCGCGTCCTCGAAGGCCACGAGAGCGAGATCACCTCGGTGGCCTTCAGCCGGGATGGGAAGTGGGCGGCGATCGCCGAAGGCGACACCTTCATCCACGTCCGGCGCGCGGACACCTGGGAGAAGAGCCACACCCTGCTGTTGCCCGCGGGCGCCCGCTACCCGGCCGTCTCCTTCGGCCCGGAGGACGCCACGCTGATCGCCCGCACCGCGGACGGCTGCGTGCGCCTGTGGCACGCCTCGAGCGGCCAGCTCCTCTCCGTGATCGACGTGCAGACCGACGGGAAGCTCTTCGGCAGCGCGCTCAGCCCGGACGGCACCCAGCTCACCACCGTGGGGCTCAAGGGCGCGGCGCAGCAGTGGTCGCTCCAGGGGGCCATGGACTTCCAGGTGCTGCCGCTCGGCGTGGGCGAGCGGTACTCGGTCTACCCGTCCGAGGTGAGCCGGGACGGGGCGCGCCTCTTCGTCGCCACCAGCGACGGGCAGCTGCGCCTCTGGGACGCCAAGGCGCTGCGGCCGCTCAAGACCCTGCAGACGGGCGGCAACGTCTTCTCCCTGGCGGTGGGCAGCGGCGGCGCGAACGTGCTCGCCACCACGCTGGCGCCGGACGTCAACGGCGCCTCGGTCCGGGAGCTGGAGACCGGGAAGACCCTGGGCCTGAGCGGCCACGCCAAGCGCGTGCACAACGTGGCGGTGAGCGCGGACGGCAAGCGGTTCGCCACCGCCAGCTACGACGGCACGGTGCGGACTTTGGACGCGGCCACCGCGCAGACGCTCCAGGAGCTCAAGCCGCCGCAGCCCGAGCCGCTGCGGCTGACCTCGGTCGCCTTCCACCCGAAGGGGGAGGAGCTGGCGGTCAGCAACGAGAACGGCCGCGTCTTCTTCTTCGACCTGCGCACCGGCCGCGCCACGGCGACGCTGGACGCCCACTCCACGTGGATCCAGGACCTGGAGTACTCCCACGACGGCGAGCGCCTGCTCACCTCGGGCAGGCAGGACCACGTGGCCCGGGTGTGGAACCGCGCCACGCTCGCGCTCGAGCTCACGCTGGAGGGCCACAAGAACAACCTGATGAAGGGCAGCTTCAGCCCGGATGACCGGCTCATCTCCACCGTCGCGCTCGACCACACCGCGCGGGTGTGGGACGCCCGCACCGGCCGGCTCTTGCGCACGCTGGAGGGCCCCGGCTACTCCGCCGAGTTCACCCCGGACGGGCGGCACCTCTTCACCACCGGCGTGCACGGCTACGCGGTGCTCTGGGACCTCCGCCCGGACCAGCGCACCCCCGAGCAGCTCGTCCAGCTCGTGGCCCAGCGCTCCCCCTGGCTGCTCGAGGACGGCCACCTGCGCCGGCGCCGGTGAGCCGCCGATTCACCTGAAACTCGCCGCCCCCCGCTCAGCCCGAGCGAAGTCGAGGGCCCCCCGCCCTGAAGCCTGAGGGCACCCCCGCTTCAGAAGGCCAGCTTGCGCAGCGCTGCCAGCCGCTCCAGCTCGTCCGGCGGCACGTGCGTCCCGGAGCTGCCGGTGAAGCCGAAGTAGACCTCGTCCTGCAGCCGCTTGTAGGCGCGCCGCGCCAGCTCGGTGCGCGGGTTCTCCCGGATGCAGGCCTCGAAGTAGAGGCTGTTGAGATCGAAGAGCAGCGGGTCCTTGGGCGAGCCGTAGGCCAGCCCCAGCAGGAAGAGCGCCTCCGGGCGGTGCTTGCCGGTGGGCTCGCGGGTGAGCGCCGCGTGGAGGTAGTGGGTGGCGCGCAGCATGGGGACGTCCGGCAGGTCGTCCTCGAAGAGGTCCACCGCGCCGATCAGCTCCTTCGCCCGGGCCACCAGCTGCACGGGGGAGAGCGCCGCGGGGTCGGTCTTGTCCGCCGCCCACTCGTCCACGTCCCGCCGCCAGGCGGAGACGTACTGCCGCAGGTGCGGCGGCAGGTCGCTGCGCGCCTCCAGGGGCTCGAGCAGCTTGCGCGCCGCGTCCGGGCTGTTCTTCACCCGCACCGTTATCCGCAGCGCGCTGCGGGCCGCGTCCGTCCAGGCGAAGTAGTCCGGCTCCCCCTTCAGCTTGCCGCGCAGGACGCGCCCGTAGAGGGTCAACGCCTGATCGAACTGGCGCGTGGCGGCGTAGAGGTCCGCGCGGTCGAGATCTCCCAGGCCGAGCGCGTTCACCTGCTGCTCCACGTCCTGGAAGTCCTTCTCCACCGCCAGCCGGCTGTGGCAGGCGAAGCAGAACCCGGTGGCGGTGAGCAGCTGGTGGCGGGCGGCCTCCGTCTGTCCCCGGTCAAAGCGCCGCTGGACGCTGGCCAGGTAGCCGCCGAAGAGCTGCGTGACGGCCGCCAGGCCCGGCTCCCGCGCCGCCGCCGAGCTGGCGAGCACGTGCGGGCTCCGCTGGAGAATCTCCAGCTGGTGGCGGATCTCCTGGGCGCTGGCGGGGTCCGCGAACCTGGCCGCGCTGGTGAGGTAGGGCTGCAGCGTCATCAGGGCCGCGAAGTTCAGCCGCATGGCGGAGGTGACCGCGGCCTTCTCGCCCGGAGTCCCGGCGTCCCGCGGCGCCGCCTGGGCGGTGGGGCCGGTGGCCAGGAGCAAGCAAAGAGCGACAAAGCGGCTGCGCATGGAGGCTCTCCTCACGGGTGGTTTCGCCCCTCCTAGCGCCATCCGGCGGCGGCCGCCATCGCTAGCCGGGGATGCACAGGAAGAGCACGAACCGCTCCGCGCCCGCGGTGACGGTGACGCGCCACACGCCCGGCATGAAGAAGTAGAGCGGCGAGAGCGCGTAGCTGCCCGCCGTGGCCCCGGGCGTGACGGACACCTGTGAGGGCGAGGCGTGGCCGTGATCCGGCATGAACGCCTCCACCGCCACCGCGGCTGCGGAGAGCGGGGCCCCCGAGCCATCCTCGAGCAGCACCTGCCAGCGGTTGTTGCCGCGGGCGGGCGTGGCGGGCTCGGCGCCGAGCACCGTGAGCTTCGCGCCGCTGGCCGCCGTGAGCGCCAGGGCCGGCGTCCAGGCGGTGACCCGCCCATCGCGCTCGCACGCGGCGGAGCTGCCGGCGTCCTCCACCGGCGGCGGGGCGGAGCACCCCAGCCACAGGCAGAGCGCGGAGAGGGTCGGGAGGCGCATGCGGCGCGGGAGCCTAACGGCACGCGCCGTAACATTTTGGGGATCCTGAATCCGGGAGGAGTTCCGGTCGCTTGGGTCAACTTTGTAAGGGGAGCCGACATCCGGCCGGACAACCGGGCCCGCTCGGGACGGACAACCGGGAATGTCGTTGATCAGCGCGGCGCGGAAGGTCGCGCTCGAATCGGTCTCCACCCCCGGGAGCCCCTGCAGGCAGGTCATCCGCGCCGAGCGCGCGGTGAACGCGGGAACGCCGGCCTTTGGACGCGCGGCGCTCAAGCAGGCGGAGAGCCTCCCGGACCTGAGCGGCGAGCTCGCGAGGCGGGAGAAGGTCAAGGGCGTCACGCTGTCGATTGACGCGGAGAAGTCCCGCGACCTGGACGACGTGCTCTCCTTCCACGTCGAGCCGGATGGGACCCGCGTGGTGGGGATCCACATCTCGGACGTGGGCGCGTACATCCGCCCCGGCTCGCCGCTGGACTTCGCCGCGCGGCTGCGCAACGAGAGCCAGTACCTGGACACGCCGCAGGGCCAGTGGGTGTCGCCCGCCCTGCCCACCTCGCTCTCCACGGACCTGCTGAGCCTCAACCCCGGCGTGCCTCGGCTCACCAAGTCGTTCGAGCTGCGCTTCGACCCGGACGGCAACGTGGTGGGAGAGCGGCTCTTCAACAGCGTCACCGTCAACCAGCACCGCCTCACCCAGGAGACCGCCGCCCACGCGATGGCGAGCTCACGCCAGGGGCGCAGGCAGGAGCTCCAGGAGGCGCTCAATCAGCTGAGCGAGCTCGCGGGCTTGGTGGGTGGCGGCAAGGGCGGACGGGTCAGCCCCAAGCGCCTGGTGCAGCGCTTCATGGAGGAGTCCTCCGGCCGCGTCGCCCGCATCTTGAGCGACGCCAACGTGGAGACCTCGTACCGCAACGGGCTGGGGAAGTACGTGCCGTTCCCGGACGAGCACGCGCCCCAGCGCTATGCGCAGTACGTCCACTGGACCTCGCCCATCCGCCGGTACCAGGACCTGGACGTGCACCGGGCGATCGACCGCTTCCTGAGCGGCCGCGTCCGCTCCGCGCGCGCGGAGGAGATCGACCACCGGCTGCGGGGGATCCAGCACGCGCGCGCCAACCAGACGCAGCCGGTTCGCCTCCGGCCGAAGGCGGACTGAAAGAGCCATGCCCCCCATCGAGCGAAGCGGTCGAGCCACCACCGAGCGCACGCCCGGCGAAGGGCGCTGGCGGCGCAACCTGGAGCGCGTGGCCAACGGCGCGGTGGCGTTGGGCTCGGCGGCGGCGATCCTCGGCGGCGGGACGGCTGCCGTCCTCGTCGGAGACACCTCGCAGCCGGAGCGCAATGACTGGAAGCCGCTGCTCTCCAACCACCAGGTGGACCTGGCGCACCGCGCGGACGTGCTGGAGAACCTGGTCTGGAACCCGGGCCTGCAGCAGCCGCTCACCAGCGCGGCGGACCGCGGCGCGGCGCGGGCGGCGTCCCAGAGCCCCACGCATCTGGAGCTCGGCTCCTACGAGCACGACCGGGGCAAGCACTTCAGCCCGGACGTCTACGAGGCCGTGGCCGAGCCCGGCGCCTCCACGCTCTACATCCTCAAGAACGGCAGCGCGGTGGACGGCTTCCAGGTGCAGGTGCCGAGCGAGGCAGGCATCCGGGAGATCGCCGACGGACAGCTGCAGACCCGCGCGTTCCGCGAAGGGCTGGTGCGGGACGGCGCGCTCACCGCGGAGCTGGGCGGCGGGCTGTTCGCCGCGGGCGCGCTCGCGCGGCGCCGCCTGCGCCGCGGCGAGGGCTAGCCCCGGAAGTCCCTAGTCCCGCGCTGCGCGCTCGCGCAGCTTCGCGGAGAGCCGCAGCTTCGCCATCACCGGGTGGTGATCGCTGCTGCCCTTGGGCAGCCGCCAGGTCTTCTCCACGTGGATCCCCTCCGAGACGAGGAACCCGTCGATCGAGCCCTTGGGGGCGCTCCACTTGAGCCCGGTCTTGCGCGCCAGAGCGGCCGGGTGGCGCTCGTTGGCGTCCAGCCCCACCACGATCGGCAGCTTGCTCTGCTTGACGAAGCGGGCGAGGTTCGCGTCGAACAGCGGCCAGAGCCGCTTGAAGCGCTTGGGCGGCCGGTGCACGGAGACCATCCGGACCTTCACCCCGTCCACCTTTACGTCCGTGTAGTTGATCCACCGGGTGAGCATCCCCGCCCCGTGCGGCGCCACGCCCATCGCGTAGCCGCTCTTCACCGCCTTCACCCGGTCCTTGTCCCAGGCCACCGCGGAGCCCTGCTGGTCCTTGCGGTGCACGTTCTGGTGAACGCCGTACTCGTCGGAGAGCGCCTTGTGGGCGTTGACCGCCTTGGCCTCCTGCGCCAGCAGCACGTCCGCCTTCACGTGGGGGAGGTTGCTCTTGGGCGAGTTGAAGTTGTCGTTGACGGTGGCGACCGTGAAGGTCCCATCGTGCAGCTTCTTGCGGCCCTGCTTGCCGAGCGCCGCGTGGGCGCTGCTCGAGTAGAGCTCGGCGGCCTTGGCGGCGGTCCAGCCCGGCTTGTCCTTGGGCAGGCGCCCCTTGGCCTGGAGCTTCTGGATCGTCTCGCGGATGCCGAGCGGGTGCGACGCCAGCTTTCGGACCTGCGCGCCGTTCAGCGACAGGTTGCGGCCTTCGCGCCCTTTTCGCGCGGGCGCCAGCGCCTCCTTGCCGAACATGGCCAGCGCCAGCCTGCGGAACTGCGCCCACTCGAACGGGGCCGGCTGCTCACGCAGCGCCTCGCGCAGGCGCAGGTACGCCGGGTGCGCGCGGCGCGCCGGCAGCTGCTGGACGTGGGGCGGCGAAGGGTGGGTGCCAGCCATGACGCGGGTCATCGAAGCGCTCCTCGTTCCAATGAGCGCTGGCCCAGCTGCGAGATCGCTGCCAGCCCGCCAGACCCACATCCCCCGGCGGACGAGGGGGGTGTTTGGCAAGGGCCTCCGCTCGAGCCGTCCCTTCGGAGAGGACAGCCGGCGCGCGCCCGGGCTCCAGCGCCGGTCAGGCCAGCTGGCGCCAGCGGCGCAGGGTGTCCGCCTCGAGCTGGGCGAGGTCCGCCCCCAGCGCCTGCGCCTGCGCCCACTCGCGGCTGAAGGAGGTGCCGAAGGGGGTGGGGTCATCGCTGCCGAGCACGCAGTGGACGTGGGCGTGCTGAAGGGCGGCGAGCGGCGCGCGCTGCCTCAGGGCGGTCAGGCGCGCCAGCGCGGAGGGGATGAGCAGGGCGTTGCTGGTGGGGCAGACCTCCAGGGTGACCCCTTCGCGACCGAGGCGGGCCATCACCGCGTCGCTCTCCACTGCGTGCACGCCGTGGCCTATTCCCTGGGGCTCCAGCGCCAGCGTCCGCTCCACGCTGGCGTGGGACTCGAACTCCCCGGCGTGGATGGTGAGGTCCGGCACGCTGCGGCGCAGGGCGGAGAGGATCTCCAGCAGCGCCGGAGGGAGCGGCTCGCGGTCGGCGCTGGCGTCCGGGCCGGTGACGATCCCCAGCACGTCCAGGCCGCAGAGCGCGCGGGAGTGGCCCTGGGCCATCTCCCCCAGCGCCCGGTAGTGCGGCTCGCTCTCGAACGTGCGGGAGAAGGCGAGCCGCACCAGCATCTGCTTCTTCGCCGCCTCCTGGGCGGCGTCCCGCGCGGCGAGCACGCCCTCCAGCACCTGCTCCGCCAGCGCGGCGAAGCGGGCGGGGGGCAGCGCCCTCCAGGCCCCGCCGCTGTTCTCCACCAGCGTGCGGGTCATGGAGAAGAGCGAGACGCGCATCTCGAACGCGTCCGCGTCCGCGGCGGCCTCGAGGAAGGCGCGGCGGGCGAGCTCGCGGATGGCGGCTACGCTCACGTAGGCCACGCGCGCCTGCTGGATGCACTTGTAGAAGCGCTGCGCGTCGTCGCTGGGGCCGTCCACCGTGAGCGCGCCCCGCAGCTCCGCGGGCGAGCGGTAGCGCGCGGCGGCCGCGTCGTAGAAGAGCGGGTGGCGCAGCGAGAGCGCGCCGGCCACCTCGAGCAAGGCCTCGGCAGAGTGTGAGCCTTCCAGGTGGCGGTGGAGGTCGATCTTCACGCTGCCACGGTCCATACCGCACTTTGCGCTTCACCGATCGGACGGCTGGGGGGTCCGTAAGCAGGACCCACGGAAGTCACGGAAGGAGCGGCGCATGCGGACCTGGCAAGAGCGGACGGAGGAGATTCGGGAGCTGCTCGGCCGCTACCCCGAGCTCCAGTTCCGCGCGGACCTCGTCCAGGGGCGCTTCTGGTGGCAGACGCTGGACGGCGCGCCCGTGGTGGTCGCCGAGTGCGCGTTGCTCCTCACGTACGCGCACTCCAACGGCAGCTACCTGATGGCGCACGCCAACCCGGCCATGCAGCGGGCCAAGCACGTGCCGGCGGTGGAGGGGCTGGCGCACGGCGGGCGCGTCACCGAGGCCGAGGCGGCGCAGCTCGCCGAGGTGGTGGCGCAGATCGCCGGCGCGGAGTTCGTCTACGCGGCGCCCGGCGGCAACGGCCCCGCGTTCCTCGCGCTCTACAACGTCCGCGAGGCGACGCCCGGCACCCAGCCCTTCGTGCCGGGGCCGGCCACCGACTTCATCGAGCAGTCCTTCCGCGGCCTGCACTACGCCGTCAGCCAGGGCAGGCCCGAGGAGGAGCTGGTGGCGCTGCTCTCCGGCTTCGCCGCCAAGTTCGAGCACGGCGCCGCGCACACCTGGGGCGGCACCGCGGACGCGCCGCGGCTGCTGGCCGCCGCCCAGGCGCTGCGCTCCATCGTCGCCTCGGACCGCACGGCGCGGCTGTCCGTGCTCGGCGGCTGAAGAAAAAGGGGACGGCTGCTTTTCGGCTTCAGCCGGGAATCTCCTGAGGTTTTGAGTGCTTGCGCGCTTTTTTGGCGCGCCACCTGCGAGCGGGGCCTGTCCGGCGTGCTGACCACTCTCGCAGGGAGCACCCCATGGCACGCGTCTCGGCGTCCAGCCGCGTTGGCAGCAAGCACGGCCGCAGCTCGTACACCCGCACCTGGCCGCTCCTGATGCCCAACGGCCGGCGCACCTCCATCGGCACCCACTACAACCAGGCCGGGAGGTACTGGGCCAGCGGTCACCACACGGGGATCGACCTCGGCGTCGGTGACAGGAAGGTCCGCGCAGCGGCGGACGGCGTGGTCGAGTCCACGTCCTCCGGCGGGCCGTACGGCAACCACACCGTCATCCGCCACCCGGACGGGACCACCACCCTCTACGCGCACCAGGCCGGCTTCACCGTGCACAAGGGGGACAAGGTGAAGGCGGGAGATCAGATCGGCGTGGTGGGCGCGACCGGCAACGTCACCGGTCCGCACCTGCACTTCGAGGTCCGCAACCCACAGGGTCAGCGCGTGGACCCGGCGGCGTGGCTGGCGGGTGCGGAGAACCTCAAGGGCGACTCCGCCGAGGTGGTGAGCGCCGGCACCGCGGAGTCGGGCGGTGGAGTCGGAGGCGGGGGTGAAGGAGGAGGCGGTGGTGGCAGCGGTCCCTCCACGGTCGCGCGTGGCGGCAGCAGGGCAGGGCGCAGCAGCTTCGGCACCGGCAAGGCGCCCAGGGTCACGGCCTCGCCGGCGGCTTACGACTCGCCGCTCGTCGCCTCGGCGGACTGGTCCTTCCTGCAGCTGCTCCAGGCGCTGGAGCAGCGTCAGCTGGATGCGCGCGCGGTGATTGCCCAGAACGGAAGGCTGGAGGCGCTCTTCCGGGAGCACGGGATCGACCCGGAGAAGCTCGATCACCTCTCCAAGGCGGACAAGGCGAAGCTCTCCAAGCTGGAGCTGGGCGAGGAGCTGACTCTGGACGTGAAGGGCGCGGCCGCGAAGGACGGCGGCCAGCCGGAGCTCAACCCACAGGGCGAGCCCGCGACGACGGGCAGCAGCGCGGCCACCGTCTCCGCGAACGACGTCCGCACCTCAGCAGGCGTGGCCGTGAGCGCCTGATGGCGCCTTCCGCCTTCAGGAGGGGGCGCGTGCGGCGCTGTCCTCTTGGCGGGCTACAGCCGTGAGCGCGGGACGAGCGAGGGGTAGTCCAGCGTCTCGAGCACGTTGGAGACCGCCGTCGCAACGCCCTGGCTGGCGGGCGTCGCCTCCCGGAGCTCGTAGCGCTCGCCGGGCACCCCGCGCATGAAGCCGTCATCCACCCAGAGGTCCACATCGGCGGGGGCCACCCGCGCCTGGCTGTAGTCCCGGCGCACGTTCGAGACCGCGAAGGTCTCACCCGTGGCGTCCACCTGGCCGAGCGCCGGCTGTGAAGTCAGCTCCTTCATCGCGCCGAGCTGCGCCTCGTCGTCCAGCGCCCTGCCATTTTCGGCGCGGATGTTGGCGCTCAGGACGGGCCGGCCGTCCCGCGTCACCGTGTAGCGGGTCCCGGCGCCGGCGTCTGGGGAGATCTGGGCGAGCTCCTTGAAGAAGCCGTAGTTGAAGTAGTCCCCGGCCCACTTCGCCATCGTGTTGTCGGTGTTCATCCCGAGGATGAAGAGGTACGGCCGAGAGCCGCCCTCGGCGACGACGTTTGGCACCCCGACGATCACCTCGTTGTACGCCGCCCGGGTGGCCTCGCTCGCCGCGCGCCAGGCGGTGCTGCCCACCGCTGCGCCGCCGGCCGCGCCAGCGCTGGCACCCCAGAAGCCGCCCGCCACCCCTCCCCAGAACGCGCCAATCGGCCCCCAGAGCGAGCCCGCCGCCGCGCCCGCCGCGGCGCCCGCGGTGCCCCAGGCCGCCGCGCCCGTGGCGGCCCCCGCGGCGGCGCCCACGTTCGCGGCGAACTCGTCCTGGTGCGCGACCTGGCCGTCCGAGAGCTTCGCGAGATCAATCCAGACCGGGTGCTGGTCCTCCGCGTAGCCGGGGACCGGCTTGAGCTCGAGGCGGAGCTTGCCGAGCTCCGTCTCCAGCGCACGCTTCGGCACAGGTACCAGCACCGAGGTGCCCGTCAGCCGCGCGCTGCCCGCGAGCGCACCGGGGACTCCAACTCCGAAGGCCATGACGATCTCCGCTCAATGCGTTTCGTCCAGGATTCTCGTGGGGCCGGCGAGCGTCGTTGCGGCCCGCCGCCGTGGGGGGGCGGGGGGGGGGGGCGCAGGGTGCAGCCGAGCGCCTTGGTCCCGGTGGCCGGCGGCGCCTTGCCCGCGAGCAGCGCGTCCAGCGCGTCCTTGAGGTGGTAGGCGGAGCCTTCGCGCAGCCGCAGCTTGTCCGCGTCGATCCCGCCGCGGTAGCGGATCTGCCCCTGCGCGTCGACGATCAGCGCGTACGTGGCGAAGCGCGCCTCCACCGCGCGGGCGAGCTGCGCGCCCTTGTCCACCAGCAGCGGGAAGGGGTAGCCGCGCTCCTTCGCCTCGGTGAGGGCGGCCTCGGGGGTGTTGCCGGGCTCGGAGTCCACGCCCAGCACCGCCACGCCCTTCTCCTTGTAGGCCAGGGCCAGAGCCTTGAGCCGCTCGTCGTGGGCGCGCTGGACGGGGCAATGGCGCGCGAAGAAGAAGAGCACGGTGAAGCGCGCGTCAGCCGCGGGCAGCGCATGGGCGGCGCCGTCCGTCCCCTGCAGCGTGAGCGCGGGCAGCGCCGCGGGCTCCGCCGCCCCGGCCGCTCCCGCCGCCAGCCACACCGAGAGACCCATCCACCGCCAGGCGCGCGTCTTCATGTCCAGGACCTCACCAGCACGATGCTCAGGCCGAGCCCTGCAGACTCGTTCCGGCCCAGGCCATTCAACGGCAGGATGTCGAACACGCTCCCCTGGAGGCGCCACTCCTCGTTCAGGGGCAGGGCGCCCGAGAGGCCGATCTGGAAGTGGGCGCGGCCGCTGTCAGGCACCGCCGCCCCATCCACCAGCGCGTCCCGGGAGTCCGCGTAGCCCGCGGTGAGGGCGAGCGCGGCTTCGCTCTGGAAGCCGTAGCCGGCCGAGAGCAGCGCCGAGAGCCCCAGCCCCTGCAGCGAGGTCAGCCCTCCCACGGAGCGGGGCGTCGCCTGGCTGAGCACCAGGCTGCCGGACGCGAACCAGCTCCCGAACGTCTGCTCCACCCCCACGCCGAGCGAGAACAGGAAGGCGCCGGTGCCGGACGCGTCCGTCCCGAGCGGCAGCCGGGCGGCCTCGGGCGCGCGGCCGGTGGGGAGCGAGATCCCGGCCAGCACGGCCAGCCCGGGCATCACCGAGGACTCGCCCGCGAGCGTGAAGTCGTAGCGGCCGCTGAGCGAGAGGTCGCCCAGCCCGCCGCCTACTTCTGAGAGGCCGCTGGCGGCGCGGAAGGTCTGCCGGAAGGGGACGGCGAGCGCCACCTGCGCGTGGGTGAAGAGGCGGGCCGCGGCGAGCGCCGTCTCCTCCACGCCCAGCTCCAGGCTGCCCGGCGCCGGCGGCTGGAAGGCGCGCTGGCCATCGAAGCTGCCGTGGAAGAGCTGGGGGCGCAGCTGCGCGGCGAGCAGCCAGTCCTCGTGGAGCGTCAGCCGGGCGGGGGTGAGCGCGCTGGCGCCGGCGCAGCAGGGCTGGGCGCGCGCCGGGGCGGCGAGCAGCGCGCACGCGAGCAGCGCGCTAGCGCAGCTGAAGGACGAGGACAGCCGAGTCATCTGCGGCGCCAGTGAAGGTGGTCCTCAGCTCCCAGCTGCCGGGCATGGCGAGCCGGAGGTCCTGCAGCCGGAAGACGCCGCCGCCCAGGTCCTCCACCTGCGCCGCGGCGGTCCCGTGCCCCATGGCCGGCATGAAGGGGGTGACCTGGAGCCCCACGCCGGTGGCGGGGGTGCCGTCCGCGCGGGTGAGCTGGTACTGCACGTCCAGGAGCCCGGCCTGGGGCGGCTGCGGCGAGGTGCGCAGGGAGATCTTCAGCGCGCCGCCGCTGCTCGCCTGGGTGAGCAGTGGCTCCTCGGGGAACTCCATCGCCGGTCCCACGGGCGCGGGGCCGCCACAGGCGGCGAGCAGCGCGAGCATGGGCAGCAGGCGGAGCATGGGTCCTCGGACTTTGGAGCAGACGCGAGCATTCATGTCGCATCTGGGTGCGTGAGGGAATGCGGCGCATTGACGCACCGTCGAGGTGAAGACGCGCGGCGCCCACAAGGGCGGACAGCCAGCGGTCTCCACGGCGCCCGCAAGAACTGCGCGGGTGCTACAGCGATGGAGGCGGAGCGAAGAGAGCTCGAGTCGAAGATGCCGGACGAAGTTGGAAGAAACCCACGCCAGGGGAGGCGGCCCGCCTCCATCGCGCCGAGACGTTTTGCAAGGGACTCGCCAACGCCCGCAGCGAAACAAAGACACGGCGAGTGCGGGGGTTCCCTCTGGCGGGTCCCCCGCACCCCACTTTCACGAATGCAATCTGAAACGGCGCTCTTTCAGAGCTGCAATGTCAGCGGGTGCTCCGGCGCCGCGCCCGGAACCGGAGGGCGAGCAGGGAGAGCGCCACCAGCGCCGCCCCTTCCATACCGGCCGCGCCGCACCCACAACCCTTCGGGGTGACGTAGTTCGCGCACTGCGGGCCGGTGCAGGGCAGCTCGGTGCTGGTGCCGGCGTCCGGCTCCGCGGTGCTGCCACCGTCCGGCTCCGTGGTGCTGCCGCCGTCCGGCTCCACGGTGGTGCCGGCGTCCGGCACGGTGGTCCCGGCGTCCGGGGTGACGACCGGGCCCCAGGGCGGGGTGCAGGTGGCCGGGGTGGTGGCCGGGCGCTGCGGGATGGTGGGGCCGCTGAGGATCGCCTTGAAGTTGGCGAAGGAGGCCGCGCCGCCGGTGTTGGTGACCAGGAAGTACCAGTCCCCGCCGGAGAGGTTCTCGTGCGTGTCGGTCGTCCGGGCCATGCAGCCGGTGCAGCCGGTGGCGGTGAGGGTGGCCTTGGTGGTCTTGGTCGCGCCGCCGAGCCCGCCGCCGCAGTCCGCGTAGCTGACCGTCCAGGACGCGGTGAAGGGGAGCTTCCAGTCCGCGGTCATCCCCGAGCCGGTCACCTCGAGCTGCACCGGCTTGCCCTTCTGGATGAGCAGGCGGCCGGTGCCGCCGGGGCCGAGCAGCCCGGGGGAGATGTCGCAGACGTTCAGCTCGAGCGAGGTGGCGTCGTTGGGGACGGTGAGCTTCCACTGGTGCGAGCCGGGGACGCCCTCGAAGCCGGCGGGGACGTTCTGCTGATAGACCTCCGCCTTGGAGAAGTAGAACCCCTTCCAGCCGCCCTTCACGTACTGGTCGTTGAAGGGGCCCTCGTTCGAGTAGACGGTGACGCTCGCCCCGTCGCAGCCGGCCATGTCCCGCCGCTGGGCCACGCACTTGGCGAAGTCTCCGGCCTTCTCGCCGTACATCGCGCGGACCTGCGACTCCACCGCGTTGGCGAAGCCGCCGAAGGTCTGCTGCTCGGTGGGCATGGCGATGAGCGTCTGCAGCGCCTTGAACATCGCGGGGGCCAGCGGGGAGCGCCACGTGGCGCCGTTGGGGACGCCGTTGGGCATCGCCTTGAGCCCTTCATGCAGCTCGTAGACGTACTGGTCCCAGATCTCGCCGTCGTCGTGGGCCTCGCCGTCCCGCCCCGCGTTCTCCGCGGTGCCGTTGCCCTGGCAGGTGTGGAAGCTGCCGGCGCCCATGTTCCGGATGTAGCCGTTGGGGCCAATGGGGATGGAGAGCAGCCCGCCGAAGATCTGCATGTCGCCGCGCGCGTCGAACTCGCCGAGCAGCGGGTCATCCACGCCCGGCTCCATCAGGGCGAAGGCGTCCGCGTTGCCTTCATTGAGGGAGAGCGGATCCATCCAGAGGCCGCGGGTGCCGGCGGTGGGGAAGAGCGCGTCGTCGCGGCCGGTGGCCTTGCCGATGGCGCCGCAGGCCGCGTGCGTCATCTCGTGGTAGATGACCTCGCCGTCGTAGGCGAAGTCCACGGTCGACCCCTGGCCGAAGACCATGATGCTCTTCTGCGGGTCGAAGAAGGCGTTGTCGAAGGGGCCGCTGCCGGTGCCCAGCGGCGAAGGGCCGTAGGCGTTGGTGAAGCCGGGGATCAGCGGCAGGCCGACGAAGGTCGAGTCCAGGCTGTCCATGAAGCGCGAGTGGCGGTCCACCTGGTAGTAGGCCATCAGCTCGCTCATCAGGTCCGACTTGTTGGTGGTGAAGTCGGTCATGTTGGGCGGGGTGAAGTTGCCCGCCGCGTCCGCCTTCATCGTCTGCGTGCACGCGGTGGTGTCGTAGGTGTCCTTGCCGTTGCAGTTGTAGATGCTGGTGCGGCCGGCGTGCGGGGCCGGGTCGCCGGTGAGCGTCCCGTCGCCCTTGAGGCCCTTGAGCTCCACCTCCTCCGGGAGCGCGCAGGTCTTGTGCTTCTTCACCATCTGCTGGCCGGACATCACCGTTTCGATCTCACAGGCCTCGGCCGGGCTCTTGGTGGCGTAGGGCTTGGAGGGGCTGATCCGGTAGACCTTGCCGGTGGGGGCGTAGAGCAGCTGGCTGAAGGACGCGCCGATCTCCCCGGTCACCGCGTCCACGGCGAAGCGGTGGCTGCGGTACGGCCGCTGCGCCACCACGCCCACCAGGAAGTACGGGTGGAGCTTCTCCTGCCCGCGGGCGCCGGTGCGGGCGTAGGCGCGCTGCACGGAGAGGATCTCGCCCTCCATCCGCGCCAGCGCCTTGGCGGTGGCCACGCGCTCGTCGAGCTTGAACTCGGAGTCGATGCCGGGCAGCGCGCCGCTCGAGGTCACGGTGTGGATCTGCCCGTTGGCGGCGATGGCCACCGCGAGGTGCGCGTCCAGCACCTGCACGCCGAGCACCATCCGGCGGAACACCACGGTCCCGGCCTCACCGGCGGGGATTCCGTGCGCGAGGATCAGCGTGTCGTCCGAGCTGACGCCCAGCGGCGAGCCGTAGGCCGCGAGGAACTTGCGGGCGGAGACGACCGGGTCCGCGTCCAGCGGCGCCACGCGCAGGTTGGTGGCCACGGCGATGTGGCCGCGCTCGGACATGCGCAGCGTGCCCTGGGGGAAGCGCGCGCTGCCCTGCGCCGGAACGGATGGCGGTTGCCCCGGGCTGATCGAGGCGACCAGCGCGGTCAGAAGGAGCGTCGCAACCATAGGTGTTCACCTCGCGTGAAGAGCCGGCCCGAAAGCGGCGCGCATTTAGGCTCAACCCGCCCGGCAGACGCAATCGGCGCCGGTCAGAAGACGCCCGCGAGAAGCGGCAGGAGCGTCAACCAACGGTTGTCAGGCTCCGGGGCCCGAGCGCGCGTTGGGGTGCCGCTGCAGCAGCTGGCGCAGCGTGGGAGATCTCCGGACGAGGTCCTGGCGCAGCAGGTGCGAGATCAACGCGGGGGGCGCGGCGGACCAGCGCGCCAGGTTCTGCACCAGCGTGGTGGAGGCGTAGGGCCTGGCGCACAAGAGCGACGCCGTCTTCCCGTCCACGGGCAGGCCCACCAGCATCGCCAGGCAGCGGGCCTCGGTCTTGAGGATCAGCTCCAGCTTCTCGTCCGCGGCTGCGGCGGTGGAGAAGCGCGCGCGCATCAGCTCCCGGGCGGTCCGCCGCGTCTGCTCGGGCACTTCGCGCGAGAGCGCGAGCTTGTGCTGCTCGAGCAGCCGGCGGTTCGCGTAGAGCCGGCGCAGCAGGCCGGGCGGGAGCTGGGGGTTGCGCAACAGCCCGCGGCGCACCGCGCCATCCTGGGTGAAGGCCGCCCTGGCCGCGAGCGCCTCCAGCCCCACCGGGTTGCGGTGGTGCGCGGCCACGAGCCGCGCCTGCGGGAGGGCGAAGCGCGGGTTCTCCAACAGGGCCTGGATGACGGCGGGCACCGGGTCGAAGCAGAAGGCGGAGAGCTCCGGCTCCTCGCAGGTGGACGCGCCGGCGCAGCGCACGTCCACCGGCAGCCCGTGCAGGGTCGTCTCGTAGAGCTTGCGGTGGGTGGGGGAGTCCTCGGGCGCCGGCCCGGCCGCGCTGGTCTCGGTGTCCTCCTCGGCGGGCTCGAGCGCGTCTGGGTCCGCCTCGCCGTTCTCCCCGAGCGAAGTCGAGGGGGCGCGGCCTGTGGGGCCGACGCTCGGGGTGAGCGGAGGCTGCACCGCGCCCAGCTCGGTGAGGCGGGCGAGCGCCGCGTCCAGCTTGTCCGGCATCAGCCCGGTCAAGAGGATGAGGCCGTGCACGTCCGTGGTGCCGTCCAGCCGGGACGCGACGAAGCCCTCCTCCGCGGTCAAGGGCAGCGCCCGGAGATCCACGCCAGGTGTGAGCAACGGCTTCCACGGAGCCATGGCGGATCGGCATCTTAGCGGCGGACGGCGGCTCGCGTTGCTCGCGGCAACTTGCCATGATGTGCGCACCATGGAACCGAGCCCAGCGCAGGGGCTCCAGGCAACCCTCGACGACCAAGGGCCCATCACCTTCGGCCGCTACAAGCTGGTGCGGCGGATTGGTGCGGGCGGCATGGGCGAGGTCTTCCTCGCCCGGGACGACAGTGCGTCCCAGCCGCGCGCCTGCGTGGTGAAGAAGGTGCTGCGCCACCTGGTGCAGAACCCGAACTTCGTCAACCGCTTCCTGGACGAGTCCAAGGTGGTGGTGCGGCTCAACCACCCCAACATCGCCCGCGTGTACGCGATGGGCGAGGTGGCCGGCGAGTACTTCCTGGCCATGGAGTACGTGCAGGGCAAGACCGTCTCGCGCTTCGCGCGGCGCCTGCGGGACAAGAAGCAGGTGATGCCGGTGGGGATGGTGCTCCTGCTCGGCGAGCGGATCTGCCAGGGGCTGGCCTACGCGCACGAAGCTGTCGACCAGCACGGCGTGCCCCTGCAGCTGGTGCACCGCGACCTCTCGCCCGCCAACGTCTGCGTGGGCTACCGCGGCGAGGTGAAGATCATCGACTTCGGCGCCGCGCAGTCCACGCTCAAGGAGTCGCAGACGGCGCCGCGCGTGGTGATCGGCAACCTCACGTACATGGCGCCGGAGCAGGCGCAGAAGCACCACGTGGATCGCCGCGCGGACGTCTACTCGCTGGGCGTCACGCTGTGGGAGCTGTTCGTCTGGAACCCGCTGCCGCAGAAGGGGGATCCGCTGGAGCGCTGGCGCAAGGCGGCCAACCCCACCTGGGAGCCGATCAGCCAGGTGCGCCCGGGGCTGCCGCCGGAGCTGGACGCGGTGATCGGCAAGGCGTTGAACAAGAACCCCGCGGAGCGCTACGCGGACGCGCGCGAGTTCGGCCGCGCGCTGGCCAAGCTGCGCGCGCGGATTGCCCCGGAGATGAACGAGGAGCAGCTCGCCCGCGCGCTCTCCGGCGCCTTCAGCAAGGAGAAGGTGGCCGAGGACGACGCGCTGGCCGAGCTGCTCGGCGGCGTCCCGCTCACCGAGGCGGTGACGGCGATCACCCGGCGGATGACCTTCGTCCCGCCCACCGCGCTCGCCTTCGAGCACCGGGTGGCGGTGGCCGCGCCGGATCTCCGGACGGACCCCGGCCTGCCGCCGGAGACGTTCCGGCGCCGCGCCACCAGCGACGACATCCGCGAGTCCCGCGTGGGGTTCGGCGTGCAGATGCCGGTGAAGCCCGAGGAGGAGCAGCTGCTCCTGCGCGAGCTGATGGACGACGAGCCGGACGGCGGCAGCGAGCCGGGCGTGGACATCTCGCTCGAGTCGCTGGTGGGGCCGCACCCCGCGCCGGAGCTGCGGCAGCAGCCGCCCACCGTGCAGCTGCGGCCGCCGCGCGGCAACACCCCGGGACCGCGCCTCCCGGTCGCCCCGCGGGCGCCCGCGCCGGACGAGGAGCAGACCGAGCACGCCGTGCCGCAGGTGGCCACGCCGCTGCCGCCCGCGCCGGCCGTCGTCGCGCGGCGGCGCCGGCCAAAGGTGGGCTGGCAGGTGATGGCGCTGGGCGCGGCGATCTTCGTTGGCGCGCTGGCGGTGGGGTTCGTCACGGTCTGGCTGCTGGCCTCGTAGCCCCCGCAACCTCACGCTAAACGCGGTTTGTCGGGTGCTGGACGCCGTCTTCGTGCCGTTGGCGCCCTGGCCTGCAGTGCCCACGTTTGATCCGTGAGCGCACTTTGGGCTGTGGCGGCGGTGGTGGTGGGCGCGGTTTCGGTGGCTCCCGTGGGCGCGGGCAACGCGCTGACGCTGCCTGCGCACCGGCATCTGGTGCGGCTCCAGCCGGATTCCTCGCGGCCAGCCGTCCACTTGTTGGCGGTGCAACAGGACCGGGTGGGGCGGGGCGGCCTGAACTTCTACCGGAGCGACGACGAGGCCAGGAGCTTCCGCTTCTACGCGGCGATCCAGCCGGACGGCAGCCACGCGGACCGCGCGGATGTGCTGGCGGTGGGGAACGACCTCGCGCTGGTCTACTCGTATGAAGGCTCGCAGCTGACCGGCAACACCCGCCACGACGTCTACTTCCAGTGGTGGCGCTACCAGCCTGACTCTCAGGACTGGACGCCCTCGGCCGCGGTGCGCGTCTTCGACTCCACCAGCGCGAGCAGCGCCTACTCGCGCGGCGAGGTGGCGGTGGACTCGCGCGGCCGGGTCTGGGTGACCGCGTTCCGCCTCGAGAGCGACGGGCGCTCCACCGCGGTGCTCTCGGTGAGCAGCGATGACGGGCGGAGCTTCACCCGGCTGCCGGATTTGGCCACGGTGGAGGCGCGGGGCGGTGGGCGGCTGCTGCACCTGGGCAGCAAGCTGATCGCTCTCTACGACTCGCACGCCTACTCGCCGCCGGCGCGCTACCGCGTGCACCTGGATGACGCCCCGGTGGACCAGTGGAGCCCGGCGCAGGTGGCCTTCACGGACGGCATCTACCATGGCGCCGCGCTCTCGGCGGTGGCGGACGGGCAGGGCGGCCTCCACCTCGTCTACAAGGACAAGGCCGAGCGCCTCTACTACCGGCGGTACGACGGCAGCACCTTCGGCCCGCGCACCCAGCTGGAGGATCGCCCGGACTGGGCGCTGCAGAGCGCCACCACCCGGCTGGGCGACTCGCTCGTCGTCTTCTACAACCGGATGGTGGTGGCCAATCAGAGCTACGAGCTGCGCGCGCGCACGCTCAAGGGCGGGAGCTTCTCAGCGCCGGTGGTGCTGGACGGTTCGGCCAACTTCAAGGGCTACCTCTCTTCTCCGGACGTCCTGCCGACCTCCGTCTCCCGCGTGGCGTGCGCGTACGGCCGCACCCCGGACGCCTCGAGCAGCGGCGAGGTGGTGATTGAAGCGGCCCCGTGGACGCCCACCGCGCCGCCGCCGACCGATGCGGGGACGCCAGGCCCGACCGACGCGGGGACGCCGGGCCCGACCGACGCGGGCACCTCCGGTCCGGTCCTGCTCTTCTCGGACGACTTCGGACGGACGGTGTCCAACGGTCTGGGCGCCGGGTGGACGGTGGCCGCTGGGCTCTGGCTGGTGGATGGGACGCGCGCCGTCTCCGACCTGAACGGCGTGGATCAGGCGCTCGTCTCCGGCGCCTCCTGCGCGGACTGCCGGGTGGAGGCGCGAGGGGTGGGCTTCGGCGTGGAGGAGCTCGGCCTCTTCGCCCGGGCGCGCGCCTCCGCACCCAAGGACCGGTACGACGCGGTGGTGCTCGGCAACGGCAAGCTGCGGATCCGCCGGACGGTGGGCGGCGCCACCACCGTGCTCGGCGAGGCCGCCAGCGGGATCGCGTCCCTGGACGAGTACGCGCGCCTCACCCTCACGGTGACCGGCAGTGGGCCGGTGACGCTCACCGCCTCGGTGAACGGGGTGGCGCGGCTGACCGTGACCGACTCTTCGCCTGGTTCGCTGTCCAGCGCAGGGAGCGCGGGCCTGTGGACCACCCACGCGGGCGTCGTCTTCGACGACTTCCGGCTGTGGGCGAACCCGTAGCGCTCTGACCTGAAACCTAGAGCCGCGACCTCTACCGTTCACCCCGAGAGGCTGTGAACCTTTCAGGCCAGAAGTCCCCCCCGTTCACCCCGAGCGTAGTGAGGCCCCCGTTCACCTCGAGCGTAGCGCCGTAGGCGCGTAGTCGGTGTGCCCAGCATGGGCACGGTCAGGAGGTGCAAGTCCTCTGGGAAGCAGGTCGCAGCGACCCAGGCAACTCGCAAGGTTTGGTCGGCCGCGAGGCCGG
>JBGATB010000100.1:0-3289 GCA_044229415.1 Myxococcaceae bacterium
CCGTGGCTTCGCTATCGCTTCTTTCAGTCCCGGCCTCGCGGCCGACAAACCTTGCGAGTTGCTTGGGTCGCTACGACCTGCTTCCCAGAGGACTTGCACCTCCTGACCGTGCCCATGCTGGGCACACCGACTACGGGCCTACGGCCCTACGCTCGGGGTGAACGGGGGGGGGACGACACTGCGGGCCCGAAAAACTCCGGCCTCTCGGGGTGAACGGGGCGGCTACCCGGCGCTCTTCTTCGCGTCCGCCTCGGAGCCGGCGGCGCGCTTGGGCGGCTTGCGGTCCGCCAGCGCGTCACCCTGCGACTTGGCGAGGCTCGCCTTGAGCGCCTCCATGAGGTCCACCACGGCGGGGGCGCTCGTGGTCGGCGCGGCGAAGGTGATCTCCTGCCCCTTCACCTTGGCGTCGATGATCTCCTTCACCCGCTTGCGGTACTCGTCCTCGTACTTCTCCGGGACGAACTTCTCCGACGAGAGCGCCTGGATGAACTGCTTGGCCAGGGCCAGCTCCGCGTCCTTGAGCTCCGCGCTCTCCCCCACCGGGACCTCGCTCGGGGACTTGAGCTCGTCCGCGTAGCGCAGCGCCTGCATGACCAGGTGCTCGCCGTAGGGGCGCATCATCACCAAGCTCATCTGCCCGCGCGCGAAGTACTTGGCCACCGCGGCCTGCTGGGTGTCCTTCAGCGCCACGGTGAGCAGCTTGAACGCCCGCTCGGCGCCCTTGTCCGGCCCCAGGTAGTAGCCGCTCTCGAAGTAGAGCGGGTCCACGGTGGAGAGCGGCACGAACTCGGCGATCTCCATCGCCTTGGAGGCCTCCACGTCCAGCTTGTCCAGCTCCTCGTCGGATAGGACCACGTACTGGTCCTTGGCGAACTCGTAGCCGCGGACGATCTCGTCGCGCGGGACGATCTCGTTGTCCGTGGGGCAGAACATGCGCTGCCGCAGCCGGCCCTTGCACTTCTTGTGGAGCTGGTTGAAGGCGATGCGCACGGTGGAGTCACTCGCCGAGTAGACTTTCACCGGGATGTTGACGAGACCGAAGGAGATCGTTCCGGAGCCGATGGCACGGGCACTCATGGGGCGAGGGTAAGCGCGTCCGCCGACGGACGCCAAACGAACAACCAGATGTCAGGGCGACTCGAAGAGATCCGCAAACTTGCCCTCGCTCGCGGGGCGCGCTCCGGGGCGGTGGCGGCCGCGACCCAGGAGGTCCAGCTCGCCGAGCGGGCGGAGCGGGCGTTCTCCCGGGACGGCTGGCTGTTCGAGCTGAAATACGACGGATTCCGCGCGCTCGCGGGAAAGCGGGACGGGCGCGCCGAGGTGCGGATGCGCAGCGGCGCGGACGGGACCACCCGGTTCCCGGAGATCGCCGCGGCGGTCGCCGCCCTGCCCTACTCGGACCTGGTGCTGGACGGGGAGATCGTGATCCTCGACGAGCGCGGCCGCCCACGCTTCGAGGCCCTGCTGGAGCGCAAGGTGCCGCTGCCGCCCGGCGCGCCGCTGGCCGCCTACTTCGCGTTCGACCTGCTGGGCTTCGCCGATCTGGACCTGCGCGAGCTGCCGCTGGCCGCCCGCAAGGAGGTGCTCGAGGCCGTGCTCGAGGACTTAGGCGAGAGCCGGATCCGCTACCTGGACCACATCGAGCGCGAAGGCGAAGCCTTCATGCGCGTGGTGGAGCAGCAGGACTTGGAAGGGATCATCGCCAAGCGCGCGGACGCGCCCTACCGGCCAGGCCGGAGCGACACCTGGCGGAAGATCACCCTCACCCGGACCTTCGACTTCGTGGTGATCGGCTATGCGCGCGAGCTGGGCGCCCTGCACCTGGGCGTCTACGAGAACGGCGCGCTCGTCTACGCCGGCCGCTGCGGCTCCGGCTTCGGCCCCGCCCAGGCGAAGACGCATGGCCCCCGGCTCAAGGCGCTGACCTCCGCCGAGCCAACCTGCGGCGGCGAGGCTCCCTCAGACCCCGAGCGCGTCTGGGCCCGGCCCGAGTTGGTCTGCGAGGTCCGCTACAAGAGCTGGGCGAAGGACGGCTCGCCCCGCCAGCCGGTCTTCCTGCGCTTCCGGGACGACAAGCGGCCCACGGAGTGCGTGCGCGACGGGAAGGCCGTGCCCCGGCCCAAGGCGCCCCTCAGCAACCCGCAGAAGCTCTACTTTCCCGAGGACAAGATCTCCAAGGGCGCCCTGGTGGCGTACTACCGGGCCATCTCTCCCTGGCTCCTGCCGTACCTGCGGGACCGGCCGGTGATGCTCACCCGCTACCCGGACGGCATCCACGGCAAGCACTTCTACCAGCAGCGCGCGCTCTCCGGCGTCCCGGACTGGGTGCGCCGGATGCCGCCGCCCAAGGAGGCGCCCGAAGACGGGGAGCTGCTCCTGTGCGACGACGAGGAGGCGCTCGCGGCGCTGATCAACCTCGGGGCCATCCCGCTTCACGTGTGGACCAGCCGCACCGCCGCGCTCGAGCGCCCGGACTGGTGCATCCTCGACCTGGATCCCAAGACCGCGCCCTTCAAGCACGTGGTGACGCTCGCCAACGCGCTGCGCGCCCTCTGCGAGGCGCTGGAGCTGCCGTGCTTCGTGAAGTCCACCGGCTCCTCGGGCCTGCACGTGCTGATTCCGCTCGGCGGCGTGTGCAGCCACGCGGAGTCGATCAGCTTGGCGGAGGTGCTGGCGCAGGTGATCCAGAAGCAGCACCCCGCGATTGCGACCGTGGAGCGCTCCGTGCCCAAGCGCGCCGGGCGGATCTACCTGGACTGCTACCAGAACGGGCTGGGGCGCCATCTGGTGGCGCCCTTCTCCGTGCGGCCTCTCGCCACCGCGCCGGTGGCCATGCCGCTGCGCTGGTCGGAGATCGGCGGGAAGCTCGGGCCCCGCGACTTCACCATCGCCAACGCGGTGGCCCGGATGGAGGCGCTCGGCGAGGACCCGCTCGCGCCGGTCCTCACCACCACGCCGGATCTGGTCGGCGCGCTGCAGCGGCTTCAGGACTGGGTGAACGGGGCTGGAAGCCGCTGAGTGTTTGGGCCCCCGTTCACCCCGAGCGAAGTCGAGGGGCGCCCGTGTTCTCCCTTCCGTTCCACCCCGAGCGTAGGCCGCAGGCCGTAGTCGAGGGGCGGCACCCAAGCGCGTGATCGCCGGCTCGATCCCGGTGCCGCCCCTATCGGGATAGGGGGGCGGCTCACGCCGCGCCCCCTCCCACACCACCGGACGTACGGGTCCGTATCCGGCGGTTCGGTGAGTTGAGGTTCGAGCGGCGTATCGCGGTTTCCCGCCTCTCTGCCGCCAG
>JBGATB010000021.1:0-152434 GCA_044229415.1 Myxococcaceae bacterium
GACCGAGGACTTCCACCGCATGAAGCTGTACCCGATGACGACATGACCTCAACCTGCCGAACCGCCGGATACGGTCCCGTACGTCCGGTGGTGTGGGAGGGGGCGCAGCCGCGAGGCTGCCCCCCTATCCCGATAGGGGCCGCACAGAGATCGTGATCACCGAAGAGGCTGCTTCGAGTTCTGCGGCGCCCCTCGACTACGCGCCTGCGGCGCTACGCTCGGGGAGAACGGGGGAGGCCCACGAGTTCAGGTCGTCGCGCGGGAGGCGGTGGCGTTTCCCTGCGCACCGGGTTTAGTTCCGGGCATGGCCGCCGCTGCCGAACGCCCGCTCACCGCAGACGCCCTGCTCCTGCTCGTGCCTTCCTTCATCTGGGGCACCACCTGGTACGCCATCAAGTTCCAGCTCGGCCCGGTCCCGCCGGAGCTCTCGGTCGCGTACCGCTTCGGCTTGGCGGCCGTGCTGCTGCTGGGCTGGTGCCTGGTCCGGGGGATCCCGCTGCGCTTCCCCTGGCGCCGGCATGTCGCGCTCGCCGTGCAGGGGCTCTTCCTCTTCGCGCTGAACTACGTGCTCGTGTACTGGAGCGAGGGCCACCTCAAGTCCGGGCTGGTGGCGTTGATCTTCGGGCTCCTGGTGCTCTGGAACCTGATCGGCACGCGGCTCTTCTTCGGGACGCCCATGACCGCGCCGGTGCTGGGCGGGGCGCTGCTCGGGCTCGTCGGCGTGGCGCTGGTCGTCTTGCCTGACCTGACCCTGCTCCAGGACGGCGTGAATCGGGGGCTTGGGATCCTGCTGGCGGTGCTCGGGACCCTGGCCGCTTCGGCGGGCAACCTCTGGTCGCAGCGGCTCTACCGCAGCGGCGCGCCCGTCGTCCCCAGCACCGCCTGGTCGATGCTGTACGGCGCGCTCTGCGTGGCCGCGTGGTGCGTGGCCCGCGGCCTGCCGTTCACGTGGGACCCGTCGCCTGGCTACCTCGGCTCGCTCGTCTACCTCGCGTTCTTCGGCTCGGTGATCGCGTTCATCACCTACCTCACGTTGCTGGGGCGGATCGGCGCGGGGCGGGCGGGCTACACGGCCGTGATCATCCCCGTGCTGGCCATGGCGACCTCCACCGTCTTCGAAGGCTACCGGTGGACGCCCACTGCCCTCGCGGGGATCGTCCTGGTGCTGCTCGGCAACCTGCTCGTCCTGCGGCGCAAGCCCGCCCCGCGCGCCGCGGCCTCGTCCTCATGAGATGTAGCTGCCCATCGCGAAGCGGCTGACGAAGAAGAGCAGCAGCGCCGCGGAGCTCGCCACCCACGCGCGCCAGAGCGCCGGCCGCGGCTCCAGCGCCGAGCTGAGCGCGAGCACGGACGGGAAGGCGGCCAGGCAGTAGCGCCCCAGGCCGATGAAGTCCCGGCTGGCGATGAGCGGCAGCCCCAGCGCCACGGCGACGTAGACGGCGTAGCCCAGCCCCAGCGTCCGCCTCACCCGCGGCGCCAGGAAGAGCAGGGTGAACGCGAGCGCCGCGTGGACCAGCGGGATCAGCAGATCCTGTGGCCGGGTGAGGTTGCGGAAGAGCTCGAGCTTGAACCAGGCGGTGGGGCCGGGCGTCTGCTTCCAGGCGCTCTGCGCGTGGAGGAACGCCAGCGGATCTCCGAAGCGCCAGGCGAGGAAGGCCATGTACGCCGCCAGCCCCGCGCCGGAGAGGAGCGGCAGGAGGGAGCGGGCGGTGAAGCCACGCCCCTCGCGCCGCGCCAGCTCCCACTCCCGGACGAGCAGCCCCAGCACCACCGCCGGCGCCACCGGCCGCGTCGCCGTGGCGAGCGCGCCCAGCAGCGCCGCCAGGGGCACCTTGCGGCGCTCCAGCGCCCAGAATGCGGCGGTGACGAGCAGCAGGAAGAGCGCGTCCGAGTAGACGGCGCCCACCAGGTAGTAGGCGAACGGCCACGCCAGCAGGAGCCACAGCGCGCGGTCCGCCTGCTCGGGCCCGGCGACCGCGCGCGCCCAGCCGCTGAAGGTGTACGACGCCGCCAGGCCGCACAGGAACGTCACCGCCATGCCCGCGAGGAAGACGTTCGCGCCGGCGAGCACCAGCGGGCGCAGGAGCATGGGGTAGAGCGGGAAGAAGGCGGCCGGGCTCTGGTCCTGGGTGGAGAAGAAGTAGCCGTGCTCGGCGATGGCCTGGTACCAGCCGGCGTCCCAGCGCACCCACATGTGCAGGAACGGGTACTGCGCGAAGTGGGGGTTCTGCGCCCCCGGCCCGGTGGGGCCCACCACCAGCAGCGCGAGCGTCCCCGCGAGCACGCTGACCGCTGCCAGGATCAAGAAGCGCGCGGCGACCTTCGGCAGGGTCATGCGGGCGGGAGTATGCGCGGTGGGCTCGCGCACGACTACTCGTTCCCGCAGAGCCAGAGGCTGACGCGCGGGCGGCGCGCGAGCGCGCGGCAGGGGAGCGCCTCCAGCGCGGCCTCCAGCTCCGCCACGGGCGGGGGATCCACGGGGCGGTGATCCACGGCCACCACCGCCGCGGGCAGCCGCCGCGAGGAGATCAACTCCGGGCCGGGATCCACCCAGCCGGGGCGGTCCAGCCACCAGAGCAGGGACGGGTTGCCCCCGGAGTAGAGGACCACCTTCTCGCGCTGCGGCCGCGCGCGCCACAGCGCGTCCCGGGCCTGCGCGTAGTCGCTGGCGGTGGCGACGTCCGCGAACCAGCCGCGCACGCGCTGCGCGCCGTACACCGCGGCCGCGAGGACGAGCGCGGTGGCGGCCGCCGCCCACCGCCGCGGCACCTGCACGCGCCCCACCAGCCACGCCGCGAGCAAGCAGAGCAGCGGCACGCCCGGGAGCGCGTAGTACGCGTGGTGCGCTCCCACCGCGCCGCCGGCGAGGACGCCCGCGAGGACGCCCGCGGCCATTGCCCAGAGCCAGCGCGGGAGCTGGCGCCGGCCGATGAACAGGCCGCAGATCGCGAGCACGGTGACGCCGGGGAAGACGGTGGTGTCGAACGGCTGCTGGAGGAGCGCCTTGAGCCAGAAGCCGCCGCTGCGCCAGTCCGCCCAGAGCTCGGCGGGGCTGCGGGAGATGTTGAAGAGCCGCAGCCCGTAAATCTCCTGGAGCGCCCGGGCGTGCGCGAGCCAGAGCAGCGGAGGGAGGAGGGCCAGCGCGGCGCCGGCGAGCCAGAGCAGCCGCTCGCGGGCGCTGCCAGCCCGCAGCGACGGCCAGGCCCACGCCGCCGCGGCCGCGCCCAGCACCAACGCCGGCAGCTTCACCGCGCCCGCCAGCGCGAAGAGCGCGCCCCCCGCGAGCACGCGCCACGGGGAGGCGGTGCCCCGCTGCAGCAGGGCGAGCGCGCCCAGCGCCAGCGCCAGCGCCGGCATGTCCGGCATGGCGGCGCGGCCGTAGTAGAGGGCCAGCGGCGAGGTGAGGAAGAGCGCCAGCGCCAGCAGCGCCTCGCGCGCGCCGAGCTGGGCGCGGGCGAGCGCGTAGAGCGCCAGCCCGGCGAGCAGCGTGGAGAGCCAGACCAGGGCGCGCGCGGCGGTGGGCAGATCCACCCCGCGGCAGCCCAGCGCCCCGGCGGCGGCGTTGAGCAGCGGCAGCTCCATGCCGGTGATCCCCGGGCCGTCTCCCCGCGCGTCCACCCGGGGCGCCCAGAGCGGGGTGGCCTCGCGGCAGAAGTTCCGGGCGACGATCAGCACGTCCGACTCGCGCCAGCTGTCCCGCCCGGTGACGGGGTCATCCAACGTTGGCAGCAGCGCTGCGCCCCACAGAAGGCACAGGAGCCACGGCCACCAACGGCGGTTTTCGAGCGCTGAGGATTGAGAAAGAGCGGCTTCCCGTGGCATTGGACGCGCGCGTGACAATGGCAAGATGGCGCGCAACTGCAATGGCAAGGTCTGAGACAACAGACGGACCCATGTCGCCGGTGTCCATCAAGGTCCGCCGCGTTCGCGGGGGCGGCCTGCCCTTGCCCGCATATCAATCTGCTGAAGCGGCCGGGATGGATCTGCTGGCGGACGTGGAGGCGGACGTGGAGCTCGCGCCGCTGGAGCGCCGGTTGATCCCCACCGGGATCGCCCTGGAGCTCCCGGAAGGCTACGAAGGCCAGGTCCGGCCGCGCTCCGGGCTCGCGTTGAAGCACGGGATCACCTGCCTCAACAGCCCCGGCACCATCGACTCGGACTACCGCGGCGAGGTCGGTGTCCTGCTGATCAACCTCTCGAGCGAGCGCTACAGCATCCACCGCGGGGATCGGATTGCGCAGTTGGTCATCTCCCCGGTCACCCGGGGGAAGTGCGTGGAAGTCGAGCGGTTGGGTGACTCCGACCGGGGCCGGGGCGGTTTCGGCTCGACAGGAGGCTGAAGTGAGCGGTCCGTCCCTGCGCGCGCCGATTTGCCGTCAGCGCCGCACCTCAGCTAGAAATCGTTGTTTTACAGGCACTTTGGTGCGGTAGGAGCCCACCGCCTTTGCTTTGTTATCGCTGCGGTAGCCACGTCCCCGACAACAGCGAAAGCTGTGCGACCTGCGGGCAGAAGCTCAGCGGGGGAGGTCTGCGCCAAGCGACCGGGACGTTCTCGCGCCGCCGCCCCAACACCAGCTCGTTCGACGGGGCTCCGTTCAAGCAGGGCGAGGTCGTCTCGGGCCGCTACGAGATCAAGGACGCGGTCGGCTCCGGACCGGTGGGCTTCGTCTTCCGCGCCCGCGACAACCAGGTGGACGTGGAGGTCGCGCTCAAGGTGATCAACCCGCGGCTCGTCCAGACCGCGGACGAGCGCAAGGCCTTCGCCAAGGCGATGCGCGGGGGGCGCAAGCTCAACCACCCCAACATCGTGCGGATCTACGAAGAGGGCGAGGACGCGGACCGCCCCTACTTCACGATGCAGTACCTGGAGGGGCTCACCCTCCGGAAGATCATCGACCTGCGTTTGGCGAAGAACCAGTTCTTCACGGGCCGGGAGATCGAGCCGATCATCGGGCAGATCGCCACCGCGCTCGAAGGCGCCCACAAGGTCGGCCCGCACGCGGATCTCAAGCCGGAGAACGTGATCGTCCTCCCGGATCTGCTGAAGCTCTCGGACCTCGGGCTCTCCCTGGCGATCCCCCGGCTCCCGTTCCTGCAGGCGATGAAGTCCCGCAAGGCGGATCGCTACCTCGCGCCCGAGTACGTCGAAGGCGGCGAGGTGGACGCGCGCTCGGACATCTACTCGCTGGGGGTGATCATCGGCGAGATGCTCGCCGGGGTGACCCCGGACGGGGCGATCCCCGAGCTCTCCCGGATCGTCCCGGAGCTCCCGCCGCAGCTGGAAGGCCTCTACCGCCGCGCGCTCAACCCCAACCCGCTGGCCCGGCAGCGCACGCCCTCGGAGGTCCACGAGGAGCTGGCCCGCGCGATCGGCCGGCCGCAGCCGCCGCCCATCCGGCGCCACGAGTCCACGCCCCAGCCGCCGCCGTCCCGCACGCCGCTGCCGCCGCCGCCGGCGTCCATCTCCAACCCCGGGCTCTCGCTCGGCGGCGGGGTGATGCGGCGCAAGTCCACCACGCCCCTGCCTCCGCCCATGCTCTCGGAGCCGCCGCCCAGCCTGAACGGCTCGGCGGTGGAGGAGCTGCCGCCGGACGCCACGCAGCCCATCGATCCCGCGGACATCCCGGTGGTGCTCGGCCTGCGCCCCCCGCCTCCCCCGGAAGCGGCGATCCGGGACGAGACGGAGGTCATGAACTCGTACGACGCGGCCGTCCAGTACGACCCCGTCAACCCCGCGCCGCCTTCGGAGCCGCGCCCCGGCCGCAGCCGCGCCGCGATCTGGCTGGTGGTGCTCACGCTCTCCGGGCTGGTGACCGGCTCGGTCACCGGGTACTGGGCGCTGCAGCGGATCCGCCGCAACCAGGCCGCGGGGCTCCCCGCGCCGGATGACACCGACCCCGCCGAGGCCGCCCGCCGCGCCGCCGCGCAGCGCCTCTCCGAGGCCGCCCGCGCCGAGGAGCGCCGGCTGGCGGAGCAGAAGAAGCTGGACGAGCAGCGCAAGACGGACGAGGCGAGCAAGGCCGCCCAGGCCGCGCTGGACGCGGAGCTGGCGAAGAAGGCCCGCGAGGAGGAGGAGCGCGCCGCCCGCGTGAAGAAGCCGGAGGGCAAGGAGACCAAGGTCGCCAACCCCATCCGCGACTCCGAGCCCGAGCCCAAGGAGACGAAGGTGGTGAGCGTGGCGGCCGTCACCCCGCCGCCGGTGGGCGAGGACGGCTGCCCGGAGGGGATGAAGGCGGTCTCCGCCGGCGTGTTCAAGATGGGCACGCCGAAGGACGACCCGATGATGGGGTTCGACGAGAAGATCGTCACCTCGGTGCAGGTGGAGGCCTTCTGCATCGACCAGTTCGAGTTCCCCAACAAGCGCGGCGTGAACCCCACGGTGAACGTGTCGTGGAACGACGCGCGCCGGCTCTGCGAAGGGAAGGGGAAGCGGCTGTGCTCGGAGGAGGAGTGGGAGAAGGCCTGCAAGGGGCCCGGCAATGCCCGCTTCCCCTACGGCAGCGCGTTCGACGCGGAGGTCTGCAACACCGAGGACGCCGCGGGAGAGGACCGGGTGCCCACCTTCTCCGGCAAGTTCTCCCGCTGCCGCTCCGGCTACGGGGTGGCGGACCTGTCCGGCAACGTGGCCGAGTGGACCTCCACGCCGTACGCCGCCAACTCGGACCGCACCCAGAAGGGCGGGGCGTACGACAAGCCGGACTACGCCTCCCGCTGCGCCGCCCGGAAGAACGGCCCCCCGGGCAGCCGCTCGCCCGAGGTGGGCTTCCGCTGCTGCGTGGACGCCCCCGGCAAGTGAACCTTTGATAAGGGGAGCCGCGGAGGTGCACGCGTGATCCCCAGGTACTCCCGGCAGGAGATGGCCCAGCTCTGGTCGCCCGAGGCGCGGCTGCGCCGCTGGCGGGACGTGGAGCTCACCGCGCTGGAGGGGCTGGTGGCCGCCGGCCTGGCCCCCAAGGACGCGCTCGCGGAGTGCCAGGCGAAGGCGGGCGACTTCGACGCCAGGGACGTGGCGCGGATCGACGAGATCGAGAAGACCACCAAGCATGACGTGATCGCCTTCCTCACGTTCCTGGAGGAGCGGATCGGCCCTTCGGCGCGCTTCCTCCATCTGGGGATGACCTCCTCGGACGTGCTGGACACGGCGCTGGCGCTCACGCTGCGGGACGCGGCAGACCTGTTATTGGCGGGCGTGGCCAAGGCGATGGAGGCGGTGAAGCGGCGCGCCTTCGAGCACAAGCGCACCGCGATGATGGGCCGCAGCCACGGCATCCACGCGGAGCCCATCACCTTCGGGCACAAGCTCGCCATCTGGTACGACGAGCTGCGCCGCGGTCAGGCCCGGCTGGAGCGCGCCCGGGAGGTCATCTCCGTGGGAAAGATCTCCGGCGCGGTGGGCACGTTCGCGCACCTGCCGCCGTCCGTGGAGGTGCACGTCTGCCAGCGGCTGGGGCTCTCCCCGGCGCCGGCCTCCTCGCAGATCATCCAGCGGGACCGCCACGCGGAGTACTTCTCCGCGGTGGCGCTGCTGGGCGCTTCACTGGAGAAGTTCGCGGTGGAGATCCGCCACCTGCAGCGGACCGAGGTCCGCGAGGTGGAGGAGAACTTCACCCCGGGGCAGAAGGGCAGCTCGGCCATGCCCCACAAGCGCAACCCCATCCTCTCGGAGAACCTGGCCGGCCTCGCCCGGCTCCTGCGCGGCTACGCGCTCTCCGCGCTGGAGGACGTGCCGCTCTGGCACGAGCGGGACATCTCCCACTCCTCGGTGGAGCGGGTGGTGGGCCCGGATGCCACCGTCACCTGCGACTTCATGCTGCACCGCTTCGCCAGCTTGATCGACAACCTGCGCGTCTACCCCGAGCGCATGGCCCAGAACCTGGGGCTGCTCAAGGGCGTGGTGAACTCGCAGCGGATCCTGCTCGAGCTGGCGAAGAAGGGGATGGACCGCCAGGCCGCCTACGTGGTGGTCCAGCGCAACGCCATGCGCGTCCACGAGGAGGGCGTGGAGTTCAAGGACGCGCTGCTCGCGGACGCGGAGCTGCTCAAGGTGATGCGCAAGGAGGAGGTGGAGGCCTGCTTCTCGGTGGACCACCACCTGCGCCACATCGATGAGATCTTCCGGCGGGTGTTCGGCGCGGGGTAGAGGCAAGGCCGCTCAGTTCCCCCTCCGTTCACCCCGAGAGGCTGTGAACCTTTTGGGCGCGTAGCTCCCCCGTTCACCCCGAGCGTAGGACCGAAGGTCCGTAGTCGAGGGGCGGCACCGAGCTCGTGATCACCCAACAGGCGGCTTCGCGCCTGCGGCGCTGACCTGAAACTTGCCGCGCCCCGCTCAGCCCGAGCGAAGTCGAGGGCCCGCCGATCGTAGGGGCTCTCGCTCGTGGGGCCCTCGACTTCGCTCGGGCTGAGCCCGCAGGTTCCGCTCGATCCGCGCGCTCACGTCCCCCACCTGCACGTCCAGCGTCTGGCCGGTGATCAGCTCGTAGGCGGAGGCGTAGATCTTCGCCACCTCCACGCGCTTGTCGTCCGGGATCACCGGGGCCTCGCCGTGGCCGGAGAAGCCCTTCTCCTTGATCAGCCACTGGCGGAGGTTCTCCTTGTCCAACATCCGCTGCTCCTCGCCGGCGGAGAAGCGCGCCTCGTAGCCTTCGGCGATCCAGTAGCGGCTCGAGTCCGGGGTGTGGATCTCGTCGATCAGCAAGATCTCCTCGCCTACGCGGCCGAACTCGTACTTGGTGTCCACGAGGATGAGGCCCCGCGTCTTGCACCAGCGCTGCCCCTCCGCGAAGAGCGCCAGCGCCAGCTCCTTGGCGCGCGCCCACTCCTTGGCGGTGACCAGCCCGCGCGCCACCAGCTCCTTCTCGGAGATCGGCTCGTCGTGCTCGCCCACCGCGGCCTTGGTGGAGGGCGTGAGCACCGGCTCCTGCAGCTGCTGATCCTTCTTGAGCCCCTGTGGGAAGGGGACGCCGTACGCGCCGTGGGTGCCCTTCTGGTAGTCCCGCCAGAGGCTGCCGGTGATGTAGCCGCGGACGACGAACTCGATCGGGAAGCTCTGGGCCCGCCTGGCCACCACCACGCTCGGGTCCGGCACGTCCAGCAGGTGGTTCTTCACCACGTGCTTCGTCTTCTCGAACCAGAACGTGGCCAGCCGGTTGAGGATCTCCCCCTTGAACGGGATGGTGGTGAGCACCCGATCGAACGCGGAGAGCCGGTCCGTGGTGATGAGCGTCAGCCGGTCGTCCTTGCGGTACGTGTCCCGGACCTTGCCCTGGTACCGCTCGCCCAGGCCGGGCAGCTGGGTCTGGCGCAGCGTGAAGGGGAGCTGCTTGGGCAGCAGGGAGAGGTCCATCGCGCGCGCTCCGGGGTGGGAGGCGGCAATCTAGCGAAGCGGGCCGAGGAGGAAAGTGGAGATCAGGGCGCCGCGGCGAAGGTGTTCGCCGGCGCGGCGGCCAGGTACAGGAACGCCGGGTTCACCCGGAGGATCCCGTCCACGTACGCCACCGCGTAGGGGGCGTTGGAGGCGCGGTCGATCTGCACGGTGCCGGTGGGCTGCAGGCCCCAGTGCGCGATCAGCGTCCGGGCGACCAGCTCCACTGCTTCACGCTCAGAGAGCCCCTGGAGGCTGTCCCGGCGATCCTCCGGCCACCGCTCACCGCCGCGGCCGCCGAAGGCGAACTGCAGCCCCTGGCCCGCGTCCGGCGCCTGGAGGAGATCCATGCCCAGCTCGAAGCCCGGGGCCGCGCTGCGGCGGGCGCCGTCCACCAGCGGGAAGAGCGCGCGCTCCGGGCTGGCGCGGTTGGCCTCGAGCAGGGACGTCCGGGCCACCTCGCGGAAGAGCTCCTGGCGGGTGGGGGCGGACTGAAGCTCCAGCGCCTCCGGGGCCCCGGCCAGCGCGGCCCGCGCGGACAGGTTCGGGGTGGCAGGGGTGTAGGTCACACCGCCGCAACCGACGAGCAGGGCCAAGGCGAAGAGCGGGAGAGCGCGGCGCATGAACGGCGGCCAATATACCGGCCCTGCAGGCGATCAGCCAGCTAAAGTCCCGCCCCGTGTCGCCTCCCGCGGACAGGTTGGTGGTGGTGTGCCACCAGATCCGTTCGCCCGACAACCTCGGCGCGGTGGCGCGCGTCATGGCCAACTTTGGGCTCGGCCAGCTGATCCTCTCGGATCCGCTCACCTACGCGCTGCGCGAGGCTGACAAGTTGGCAATCAAGGGCGCGCGGGTGCTCGAAGGGCTACGCCTCTGTCGCACCCTGGACGAGGCGCTGGCGGACTGCGTCTTCGCCGTGGGCACCACCTCCCGCGCGCAGGTGAAGGGGCGCACGCCGCTCACCCCCGAGGCCGCGGTGACGGCGCTGGCGACGCGGGCGGCGGGCGGGAAGGTGGGGCTGGTGCTGGGCGGGGAGAAGCGCGGCCTCTCCGACGAGGAGCTCGAGCGCTGCCACGAGATCCTCGTAATACCGACCTCGGACGAGCAGCCCTCGATGAACCTCTCGCACGCCGCGGCGGTGCTGCTGTACCTCTGCGCGCGCGCGTTCCAGACCCCTGGCGCCGAGCCGGCAGCGGTGCCCGAAGAGCCAGCGCGCCTCCAGACCCTGCAGGCGCTGGAGGCGGTGATGCGCAGCACGCTGCTCGCGTGCGACTTCTTGAACCCGCAGGCGCCGGATCACGTCCTGCGGGAGCTGTCCCGCTCACTGGTGAAGGGCGGCGTGAGCCAGCGCGAGGCGCAGCTCTGGCTCACGGCCTTCAAGCAGCTCGGTCGCCGTTAGAGGCAGACCGCGAACTTCGCCGGGCAGGTGGCCTGCGCCGGGTTGAGGCAGGTCTTCCCGGTGGGGCAGGTGCAGGCCGCGGCGCAGGGCTGGAAGAGGCTGCTGCCGGCGTCGAAGGACGGGGTCGGCGGCGGAGAGCCCGCGTCGAAGTTGGGGAAGGGGGGGAGGCCGGCGTCGGGCTTGGGGAGGCTGCCCGCGTCGAAGCTGGGGAAGGGCGGAAGGCCGGCGTCGAACTTGGGGAGGCTGCCCGCGTCGAAGCTGGGGAAGGGCGGCAGGCCAGCGTCGAACTTGGGGAAGCTGCCCGCGTCCAGCTTGGGGAACGGCGGGAACGGCGGGTTGCCGTTGAAGGGGAAGCCGGCATCAGCCAGGCAGGCCTTCACCGCGGCGACGATCTTCGTCGGGTCGGTCACGCCGCCGTCGAAGAAGCCGAGCTGGGAGAGGCAGTCCTGGAGCTTGAGCTCCTCCTCGGCGGTCATCGTCGTGTCGTCGCTGCCTTCAGGCAGCGGCTCGGTGGAGCAGTGGAGGGCGGTCAGGGCGAGCGCCGCCACCAGCAGTGAGGTCAGGGTCTTCAAGGTCGTCATCCTCCACATCGGTTTTGGCCCCGGCCGTATTGCAAGCGGGACACCCGAGCTTCGGCCCTGAATTCACTGGGTTTTGCGGTGGAGCTGGTCCTTACATGCTCCAGGGGCGTTGAACACCAAGTTCAACGGCTGTCCTTCGAAGCCAGGGCGGGAAATGCAGCGAGCCCGCCCTCACCGCGCGATCGCGGCGAAGACGGGCTCGATCAGCCCTGCAACGGAAGGGGCTGGATTACGCCGCGGGCTTGGCCTCGGCGGGAGCGCCGGCGGCCTTGGCCTCGTTGAAGTGCGTCTCGCAGAGCCCGCCCTTGAGGACCTTCTTGCGGCACTCGGCCTTGGAGCAGATCCGGTAGCGGGAGTGCGGCAGCTCGCCCTGGCGCCACTTCTTGTAGTGGAAGAAGCAGTAGCCCTTGGCCCGGTAGGGGCGCTTGCAGTTCGCCACGCCACAGGTCTTGCTGCCGCCACCCTTGGCCACACGGGGCCACTTCTTCAGCTGCTTCTTCGCCTTCTGTGCTTCGGCCACGGGGCCTCCTAAAGCTCTGTCGAGGAAAAAAGGGGGCCCTACATAGCGGAGGAGGCCTGCCACCGCAAGCAGCGGCCGCTGGACGTGGCCTACGGCTTCCGGAAGGCCAGGTACAGCGTCTGGACGCCCCTTCGGACGAACAGCCGCACCGGGGTCCCCACGGAGAGGCTGGCGAGCGCCTGGAAGAAGTCCGCCCGGGCGGTCACCTCGCGGTTGTTCACCTTGAGGATCACGTCCCCCGCCTGGCAGCCGGCGCGCCCCATCAGCCCGGTGGGCTTCACCTGCCGGACCAGGGCGCCGAAGGGCACCGCCAGCCCGGCCTGCAGGGAGGCGGCCTCGTCCACCTCGTCCAGCTCGGCGCCGAAGGGATCCACCCCCACGCTGGAGACCGGCGTGGTGAGCGAGGCGCCGTCCTCCTCGCGGCTCTGGCTTGGCTGATCCGCGGCGTGGGCGGGGCCCTGCCCCTCACCGGGGAGATCCTGCAGCTTCACGCGCAGGCTCAGCGGCCGGCCTTCACGGCGCACCCGCAGCTCCACCGTGTTGCCGACCCCGGCGGTGGCCACCTGCCAGCGCAGCGCGTGCGCGCGGCTCACCCGGGAGGGGCCAAAGCTCTGGATCACGTCCCCCGCGCGCAGGCCAGCGGCGCTGCCGGGACCGCCGTCCACCACGTCCGAGACGAGCACCCCGTGGGGGCCGCGCAGGCCGAAGGAGGCCGCCAGCTCGGGGGTGAGATCCTGCACCGAGACGCCCATCCACCCGCGCCGCAGCGAGCCGCGCTCCATCAGCTGCGGGATCACCGCCTTGGCAATGTCGATCGGGATGGCGAAGCCGATCCCCTGGCCGGCCACGTTCACCGCGTTGGCGATCGCCACCACTTCCCCGGTGAGATCCACCACCGGGCCGCCCGAGTTGCCCGGGTTGATGGAGGCGTCCGTCTGCAGGTAGTCGAAGTAGCCGGAGCGCCCGTTGGGGGTGACGTCCGTGCGGCCCTTGTAGCTGACCACGCCCACCGTGACCGAGTGCCCCAGCCCGAACGGGTTGCCGATCGCCACCACCCAGTCCGCCACCTCCACGTGCTCGGCGCTCCCGAGCGGGAGGATCGGCAGCTTGCGGCCGGCGTTGATCTTCAAGATCGCGAAGTCGGTGGGGATGTCCTGGCCCACCAGCTGGGCCACGTAGTCGCGCGAGTCCCCCTGCGCATCCACCACCGTGACGCGGATCTCCCGCGCGCTCTCGATCACGTGCGAGGCGGTGAGGATGTAGCCGTCCGGGTGGATGATGAAGCCGGCGCCCAGGCCGCGGGAGGGCGCCTCGCCGGCGTCCTTCTCACCCGCGCTCTCGCTGCCGAGCTGCTCGGTGGTGATGGAGACCACCGCGGGCATGGCCTTGCGCGCCACCTGCACCAGCTCGCTGCGCTGCGCCGCCAGCTTCCGCTGCTTCGCTTCCGTCCACAGCCGCTTCGAAGGGGACGCTGCCGCCGCCCCCGCGAGCCACAGCCCGCACAGCGCCCAGCGCGCCCACGCCCGACCCCGCATGACCCCACCCCCGCAACCACCCCGCCCGGGGCGAAACGTAGGGATCCCCCCGCGGAGGGGGAAGGGGCCGCGCTACTGCGCGTTCTTCTTGGCCGCAACGTCCATCAGGGCGCGGGTCCGCTCGTCCAGCGGCGCCACCGTGTTGCGCACCAGATCCACCGTGAAGAGGTAGGGCGCTCCCTCGCCTGCCTGGCAGCGGACCTGGATCAGCCCGCGGCACCCGGAGACGATCTCCGTGGCGCAGTCCGGGGCGCCGCCGCCGGCGCGCTCCACCAGCTCCCGCCCCACCCACCACTTGGCGCCCGGCGGGTGCGAGGCCAACAGCTCCCGGGCCCGCCGGTCGTCCCCGGAGTCGAACTGGTTCTGCAGGGCGATCAGCGCGAACGCCAAGATCCCCACCATCACCGCGCCGAGCAGGATGCGCTGCCGGGGCTGGACTGTCGGATTCTCCACGGCGGCGCCGTTTAGCAAGGCGGCGCGGCGGTGTCTCAGCCCTTCTGGCCGTGCGTGGCGATCAGCTTATTGACCGCATCGCGATCCGCCGGCGAGTGCTGCTCCTTCGGCTTGGCGGGCGCCGGCTCCTTCGCCTCGCCCAGCGCGTCCTCCAGCTTGTCCTTCAGGAGGGAGGTCAAGCTCGCCGTCCCGCCGTGTTGCTTCCAGGACTGCTTCACCAGCTCCACGGTCGACTTGCCGCCGAAGCTGAACGTCGAGAGGTACAGCCCCAACCCCACGGCGCAGGCCGTCCACAGCAGGAACTTCAGGGTGCTGAGCATTCGAACCTCCTACCCGTTCGTACATCCAGTTCCGCAAGGCGGCCAGTTTTCGGCCGCGCTATAGGCAGGGGCGCCCGTGGATCCCGAAGAGCTCTTTGCGACGGCGGCTTCGAAGGCGCGGCGGCTCACGCTGCCGCCGGGGCCGATCGATACCTCGGTGGAGCGGCTGCGCGCGGAGGTGGTGGCCTTCTTCGACCGCCTCCCCGAGCCGCCCATCTACCACCGGGTGGATGATCCGCTCCGGCGGATCTCCGCCGAGCTCGCGGACGCCGGCACCGAGCTGTTGGCGCGGGCGCTGCGGCTGCAAGCGGATCCAGACCTGCTCCCGTCGGTGAAGCCGCTGGCGGACGCCCTGCGCGCGCATCTGGAGACCCTCTGTCACACCGCGGCCGGCCGGGTGGACGCGGCCGAGGACGCCTGGCGCCGCGCGCTGGAGCTCCAGCGCGAGGCCAGCGCCGCCCGGCGGCTGTGGCAGCGCAGCGATGAGCGGCCGCCGGCCGTCTACGACCGGGCCACGGACACCTCCCGGTACGATCCGCGGCCGGATCCCACCGTGACGGTGAAGCTGGCCTGCCCCAACCCCGGCTGCCAGAAGATAGACGCGTTCGCCTTCTCGCCCCGGCACGCCACCCACCGCTTCCAGTGCCAAACCTGTAAGCGCCCCTTCGTGGCCTACTTCGGCGAGGCGCAGGAGCTCACCGTCACCAAGACGGGCGCCTACGTGCGCCACTACGTCTTCCGGATTGAGGAGCTGGGCGGCCAGTGCACGAAGATCGACTTCGACGAGGCCAGCGGCGCGGAGCTCACGGTTGCGCGGAGAGACCTGCTCGCGTTCCTCTACAGCGCGGACCGCGAGCTCAAGGCGGTGCTCAACCTCTCCAGCAGCCGCCTGCTCTGGGTGCAGCGCGGCGGCCCCTGCTTCATCGCCACCGTGGCGTTCGGAGAGGGCGCGCCCGAGCTGGCCACCTTCCGCGCCTTCCGGGACGAGGTGCTGCTGCGCTCCCGCGCCGGCGCGGCCTTCGTGGCCGGCTACTACCGGTACGGTCCCTCGTGGGCGGCGGCGCTCTCCGGGCGCCCCCGGGCGAAGCGCTTCGTGAGATGGTGCCTCGCCCGCCTGGAGCGGCAGCTTCAGAGCGGCGCGGTAAAGGAGACGGACCCAAAGTGAACGACGAAGCAGCGCCCGCGCCCGCCGCCAAGCCCCGCGCCGGCCCGTTCCAGTGGGTGGTGGGCACTCTCGTGGGCCTGCTGCTGGTGGCCATGCTCTTCCAGGCGGTGCAGCAGGCCCGCCGGACCGCGCTCCTGCCGGACACGGTGCCCGCGCCGGCCTTCACCGTGCAGCGCCTGGGGGGCGGGACGGTGTCGTTGGACGGGCTCAAGGGCAAGGTGGTGCTGCTCGACTTCTGGGCCACCTGGTGCCCGCCCTGCCGCCACGAGCTGCCTTCGCTGGTGCGCGTGGCCAAGGAGTTCGAAGGGGACGGGGTGACGCTGGTGGCCGCGAGCCGGGACGAGCCGGAGACGGCGGCGGTGGCGGTCTCGTACTTCGTGGATCAGGTGCTGCCGGCGCTGCGCGAGCACGCGGTCGTCTTCGCGCCGGATCTCATGGCGCGCCAGTACCACGTGGACTCGCTGCCCACGCTCTACATCCTCGACCGCGAAGGCCGGGTGTTCGACTCGGCGAAGGGCGAGCTCACCGAGGCGCAGCTGCGCCGGCGGGTGGCGAAGGCGGTGGGGAAGTGAGCCGCGCGCTCGCGCTGGATCCGGTGGGCCCGCTGCTGTTCGAGCCGGGGCCGGATTCGCCGCCGCACCTCGCCGCGGCGAGCGGCCTGGTGGTGACGGCGAAGCAGGCGTTCGTGATCGCGGATGATGACCTGCACCTGGGCGTCTTCCCGCTGCCGCTCGGCGCCAAAGGCCGCGCGGTGCGGCTGCTCCCGGGGCGGCTGCCGGACGAGAAGGACGCGCGCAAGCTGCTCAAGCCGGACTTCGAGGTGCTGCTCCGGCTCCCCTCGCTGGAAGGCTACGAGCACGGGGCCCTCTTGGCGCTCGGCTCCGGCTCCACCCGGCGGCGCGGCCGCGCGGTGCTCAGCGCGCTCACTGCCGAGGGCGGGCTCGACTCGGAGATGACCGAGCTGGTGGACTTCACGCCCGTCTACGTCGCGCTCGAGCAGAGCCTGCCGGAGCTGAACATCGAGGGCGCGGTGGTGACGAAGGACGCGCTGGTGCTCCTGCAGCGCGGGAACGGCGCGCGCGGGCAGAACGCGCTCGTCTCGCTGGAACTCGCGGCGCTGCTGCGCGCGCTCGGCGCCGGCGAGCCGCTCTCCGCCGGGATGATCCGCGCGATCACCCCGGTGCAGCTCGGTGAGCTCTCGGGTGTGCCGCTGGGCTTCACGGACGCCCTGCTTCAGCCAGACGGGCAGATCCTCTACTCGGCCGCTGCCGAGGCCATCGCCAGCACCTTCGCGGACGGCCCCTGCGTGGGCGCGCTGGTGGGAGTGATCTCCCCGGAAGGGAAGGTGGGCCCGCAACGCCCGCTCGAGCGCTGCGTGAAGGTGGAGGGGATCTCCCTGGATCCAGCCCACCCAGGCGAGCTCCTGCTGGTGGCGGACGCCGACGAGCGCGCGCAGCCGGCCATGCTCTACCGGGCGCGGCTCTAGTACCCCGCTCAGGCCGAGCGAAGTCGAGCCCCGTTGCCTGGGCGCCCCTCGACTTCGCTCGGGGTGAGCGGGGGCGGATCGACCGGTCAAGATCACTGTGTCCCGGTACTAGGTCTCCTCTGGATCCGGCACAGGCGGCTGCGGCGCCTCCTCCCGCGTGAACGTGACGCCGATCCCCGCCCGGAAGATGGGCGCTCCTGGAGAGGCAATGCCGGGGTGCATCTCGCTCAGCGCGAAGTCTCCGCGCAGCGGGTAGAGCACGGAGACCTCCGGCACCAGGCGCAGCCATTCGAGAATCCGCACCGAGACGCCGAGCGAGCCACCCACGGAGGTGACCTCTGCGCTCTCCGTACCGCGGAACAGCGCCGCGTAGAGCACCCTGGGACCGAGCGTGATCTCGTGGCCGCCGACCCGATAGCCGCCGAGGAGGCCCGCGCTGGCGGTGAGCGCTTGCGTGGAGGCAGAGGAGCCGCCTCCCCCGCCGAGCGAGCCGCCGTAGCCGAGGGCTGGCCAGGGCATGCTCAAGAGACCGAAGTAGCCCACGCTGGTGAAGAGCGACACGTTGAGCCCCTCTCTGGCCGAGTCCGGGCGCAGCAGCCCGACCTTGCTCTCGATCTGCCCGCCCAGGAGCCACAGTCGCCCGCCGACCTCGAAGCGATCGGCCAGGCCATAGCGCAGCGCGCCCTCGATGGTGGGCGCGGGGCCCTTCGGTTGCCCGTAGGCGGCCGGCGACACCATCGCCTCGCGGGCGCCCTTGTTCAGCGTTCGGGCGGAGCCGAGCGTGGAGAAGCTCGGACAGCCGAGCCAAAGCGGAGAGAGGAGCAGCGCGAGTGCCGTTTTCACCCGGCGCACCCTAGGGAGCCGCCCTCCGCCGCGACATTCGCCTTTCCCGCCTCGCCCCGCGCTCGCGCGTAATCGCTCGGAAAGAGGCGGAGATCATCGGCGCGCGGGCGGGTCGACCCAACGACACCGCGAGGCGGCCTTCAGCTTTTCTGCTAGAGCGCCCGCGCATGGGTTGGCGCAGCAAGCTCTCTCCCCGCAAGGCTCCGAAGCAGGCGCGCTCGCGCGAGACGCTCGACGCCATCTTCGAGGCGGCGCTGCGCGTGCTGGAGAAGCAGGAGCAGCCGTCGGTCCACACCATCGCCGAGCGCGCGGGTGTGAGCGTGGGCTCGCTGTACCAGTACTTCCCCAGCAAGGAGGCGCTGGCGAGCGCGCTGATCGGCTTCTACCTGCGGCAGCGGCTGTCGGTGATGGAGAAGGAGCTCGCTTCGGCCTCGGCGCAGGGGCTGTCCGCCGAGGCGGCCGCGACGCGGCTGATCGACGGCTTCATCGACGGCATGGCGGCGCGCTCGAAGGTGGAGCGGGCGATGGTGCAGTACTTCTGCCGCGCGGGGGATCTCTTCGCTCTCACCCAGCTGGACAGTGAGCTGCACGGGCTCCTCGCGCGGTATCTGCGGTCGCTGGGGCCGGCGATCCGCCCCACCAACCCGGAACTCGCCGCGTTCCTCGTGAACAACACGCTGCGCTCGGTGGCACTGCTGGCGCTGCTCCAGCAGCCCGAGCGGCTGGCGGATCCAGAGCTGAAGACCGAGCTGACGCGTATGGTGGTCGGCTACCTGCGCCCGTGAGCGGCCGGGCCCTGGCTCGTCAGCGGGGGATGCTGTAGACGAAGCTCGCCCGCGGCGCCCGCGCCCACCGCTCCACCAGCGCGGCGCGCATCCCGGTGTCCGCGGTGTCCACGTAGTCCGTCTTCAGCTTCTCGGCGGCGGCCTTGTCGCCCTTGGACTTCGCCGCGAGGACGATCTTCGCCAGCTTCTCCACGGAGGGGCGCCAGGCGTCGAGCTTCACGTCCAGGCAGCCCACGTCCTTGCCGTTGGCGGCCTTGGCCTGCGCGTTCCACACCACCGCGCCGTCGGCGAGCAGCGCGCCCAACTGGATCGCCCCCACGTGGCCGTAGGTCTTCGGCACGCCGCTGGCGTCGTAGAGGCCGCGGGAGATCTGCGAGACCATCCACACCAGCTCACGCAGGTGGGCGGCCTTGGACTCCGCCGGGGTGAGCACCTTGCGGTCCACCAGCCAGTCGTCGAAGTAGAGCGCGGCGGTCTGCGCCTTGAGCTCCTCCATGGTGGACGCGAGCGGGCCGCCGAAGACGGCCTCGGCCACCTTGCCGTTCACCTTGTAGTCGTGGGACGGCCCCAGGTTGTGGGCGGCCTCGTGGAGGACCGTGCTCATGATCTGCGGCGCGGCCTCCAGCGGGATCTCCTTGGCCACGTCCGGGCAGAACGCTGCCTGGACCTGCTGCGCCAGGGACTCCTTGCTGTCCGCATCGCTGAAGATGTTCACCATGGCCACGGTGCGGCCGCCGCGCGCGGCGACGCGGCCCCAGTTGGGCAGCGACTGGCCGGCCACGCCGCTGGTGGGGAAGCGCGCGTCGCCGGCGTTCACCACCACGTCGATGAAGTCCGGGAGCTGGAACTTCACGTTGCGGGCCTTGTACGGAGGCCCCGCGAACGTCGCGAGCGCCTTCTCCATGTCCGCCTTCACCGGCGAGAGCTTCTTCTGCCAGATCACCGAGTCGGGGTTGATCCGCGCCAGCGTGAGGCCGAAGCCGGCCTTGATCGCGCAGGGCTCGTAGTAGCTCTCGTCCGGGGCCACCCGGAGGTACCAGGCGCTGTTCTGCGCGTTCATCGCGGCCCAGGCCTCGTCCGCCGCCTCCCAGTCGTTGTTGCGGAAGGCCTTGGCGGCCGCGGTCAGGTACTTCTTGAACGCGGCCTCCTTCTTGTCGGTCACCGCCGCGGCGGCCGCGTCCAGCTCCTTGGCCACCGCCTCGGTGTCCTCCTTGAACGCCACCGAGTAGGGGACCGCCTCGAGCGAGCCATCCTTCGCGCGGCGCAGGGCGGTGAAGTGGCCCTGCAGCTTCGCCCAGTTCTTCTCCTTGGGCAGCGCCTCGCAGAACTCGGGGTCCGTCTGCAGCTCCGGCGGGTAGAGCTCGAAGACCGGCTTCACCGGCTCGGGGAGCGCGCTGCACTCGGGGATCTTCTCGGTGGCCGGCTGGACGCAGCTGGGGCTCTGGTTCCGGTAGAAGAGCGTGCGGCTCGCCGGATCATCCGCGGGGATCTTCGCGTCCAGCCCCAGCGTCCCCTTCTGCCGCGCGTAGAGCCGCTCGACCGCGTACGAGACGTTCACCAGGTGCTCGAGCACGGCCTTGTCCTGCGGGCTCGCCGGGACGAAGCCGCTGTCCATCAGCGTGGGCTTGCCCTGGGACAGCTCCTGGCGGACCAGCTCGCGCCGCCGCTGCTCCTTCGCGTCCGCGACTTTTTTCGGGGGCGTGGAGAGCGCGGCGATCGCGTCCTTCGCCTTCTGCGTCAGCTGCCCGTCCGCGGCGATCCACGTGGTGGCCGGCTCGCGGGAGACGCCCCAGAGGACCACGAGCTCGCCCGGGTCGAGCTGCCCGTTGCCGTTGGCGTCGCTGCGCCACAGGAGCGGGAGGTTCTCCTCGGCGGCGCGGCGGTTGAAGTCCACGCGCGAAAGCGGCGCGGCCAGCGCGGGCGCGCCGAGGAGGGACAGGACGAGCAGGAAGCGCAGGTTCATCCGCTTCGGATAGCGCAGATCCCCGCTCGGGGGCGCGATCTTTCAGCGGTGCGCGCTTTGGTCCCAGAAGCGGACGCGAAGCCTCACCCGAACTGGAACTCGGGGACCCGCTGCCAACCGCGCGCGGTCCAGCGCAGCACGGAGTCGGAGAGCGGCCGCTCCGTGGCCGCCAAGAGGCGCCGGGCCATGGAGCGCAGCAGGTGCAGCGCGCCCTCGGTGGCGGTGTCCGCGTAGAGCACCAGGCGCGGCTCCGGCGCGGCCACCACCAGCGTGCCGCTCACCGTCTTCGCCACGGGCGCCCACTCCTGGGCATCCAGCAGCCGGGTGGCCTCGAACCGGTTGCCGCGGTCGAGCATGGAGATCTCCCCGGGCAGCGGGGTGGTGGGGCCGGGCTCGTCCGCGAGCAGCTGCAGCGTGTTGCGCTCCGCGCGGCGGAACAGCTCCTCCGGCGCGTAGCCCAGCTTGCTCGCGTCCCGCTCGGTGACGATCCGCAGCCAGCCATGGCCTTCAGAGACCACCACCCCGGCGAGATCCGCGCAGAGCGGCCGGACGAGCGCCGTGGGGCGCTCCGCGCGCAGCGACTGCGCCCACTGGGCGGAGCGCACCACCACGCGCAGGGCTGAGGGATCCACGACTGCCATTCACAGAGGGGTACCAGAGGTCGGCCTCTGTGCGCACCTGTGCACAAACGTGTGCTGCCACTGCCAGAACCTGAGAACCGGGCGAGTGGCTCAACCCCCTATTTTCGCTTCTTTTTCGCGGGGGCGACGCCGCCATCCCCAGGCGCCGAGGGCGTGCCGGCGTGCGCCGCAGGAGCCGGGGCGGGCGGAGGGGGCGTGCCGGCGTCCACCGCGGCGGGGGCAGGGGCGGGCTCGGGCTTCTTCTCGGGCTCCTCGGCCTTTTTCGGGGGCTCCTCGGCCTTCTTCGGGGGCTCCTCGGCCTTCTTCGGAGGCTCCTCGGCCTTCTTGGGGGCTTCCTCGGGCTTCTTGGGGGCCTCCTCGGGCTTCTTGGGGGCCTCCTCCTCCGGCTTCGGGCCTTCGTCGATCAGCCGGAACTCGGTGCGCCGGTTCTTCGCGCGGCCGAGCGCGTCGTCGTTGGAGGCCACCGGCCGGTCGAAGCCGAAGCCGTCGCTCTTGAGGCGCTTGTGGTTGATCCCCTTCTTCACCAGGTAATCCACCACGGACTTCGCGCGCAGCTTCGAGAGGTTCAGGTTGTACGGCCGCGAGCCGGTGTTGTCGGTGTGCCCTTCGACGAGCACCGGGCCGACCTCCGGGTTCTTGGCGAGCACCTCGTAGACGTCATCGAGCAGCTTGTACGAGTTCGGGTTGATCTTCGCCGAGTCGATCTCGAAGTTGATGTTCCCGCGGATGCGGATGCGGTCGGACTCGAGGACCACCGGCGGGCCCTCCACCGGGCAGCCGTTGTTCTCCGGCGGGCCGGGGATCTCCGGGCACCCGTCCACGTTGTCGGGGACCTCGTCGCCGTCCGTGTCCGGGCAGCCGTCCATCGCCTTGGTGCCGGGTTGGTTCGGGCAGCCGTCCTCCTTGTCGAGCACGCCGTCCTGGTCGTTGTCCGGATCCGGGCAGCCGTCCTCGTCCTGGAACCCGTCCTTGTCCTCGGGCTCGTCCGGGCACTTGTCGATGTCGTCCCGGATCCCGTCGTTGTCGCGGTCCGCGAACTCGAAGTCGAAGCGCAGGCCGAAGAGCACGCGGAAGGCCTCGCGCCCGTAGCCGGTCACGCCGGTGATCCCGCGCCCGAACGAGAGCTCCGCGCCCCAGTTCTTGTAGACCTTGGCGCGGATGCCGAGCAGCCCCTCCCACGGCGTCTTCAGCGAGGCCGCCTGGGCGAAGTTGAAGGGCGCCGAGCGCGGCGTGGCCAGGTGCATCTCGGCCATCAGGTCCACGTTGGTGAGGCGGCCGCCGAACAGCTCGGGCAGGCGGAAGATCCCGCCCACGCCCATGGTGACCTCATCGCCCACGTACAGGTTCAGGTACTGGCCCGGGTAGCGCAGCCGCATCCCGAGGTTCGCCACCAGCCGCAGGTCGCCGATCGGGATCTCCGCCACCGCGCGCGGCGCGAAGACCATGGCGCGCTCGCCGATGAAGCTCGTCCCGTCCCCGGTGGGGAAGCGGAGCTCACCAACGGCCGCGAGCCCCACGCCGAACTGCTCGGGGCTGAAGAGGATGAACTTGGGCGCCAGCCGCAGGTCGCCCAGCCCCGCGCGGGCGATGCCGGACTCGGGGAAGCCCTCGTCGCGCAGGAGCTGGAAGTTGTCGCCCTGGATGATGGTGAAGGGCATGTCCACGCCGAGCTCGAAGCGGCGGTGGAACTGGTACGCGCCGATCAGGTGCCCGTCGAAGCGGTAGGGGATGAGGTCCCCCAGCTTCTCGTCCGCGAGCTTGAGCGCGAGCACGCCGATGTTGAGGTCGAACAGCACCGCCAAGCGGAACGACTTGGCCCCCAGCATCTGGGCCGTGTCCAGCGCGATGCCGCCGCGCTGGCTGGTGGTCGGCTTGTTCGGCACCATGTCGATGCCGCGGGTGTACGGCGTGGTCTGGGCGCGGGCGGACAGCGCAAGCCAGAGCGCAACTGCCAGGACCGTCCTTGCGGGCGCTGAGCGAGGCACGCGGATGTGGCTCCCCGGGGGCTCTTTAGGCGTGTGTGACGCGCCCCCAGTTATAGGCCGCGCCCCGAGGAGCCCCAAGAAATCAAACAGGTGGCGGATGTGCGCTCAGCGGTCACCTGCCCCAGTCGGAGCGCAGGGGACGCTTTCAGCCTTCGCGGCGGCGATCGGTGCCGTGGCCGTTGGCGCGGAACCAGCCCTCACCCTCGGTAGGCGTGGCGTCGCTCGGCTGCCACTGCGCCTCGAGCAAGAGCTCGGCGAAGAGCGGGGCGCGCTCGGGCTTGCCCTTGCGGCGGTCGTTGCCAGCGTACGCGGGAGGGGTGGCGGCGGTGTTCGTTGGGTGCATGGTGGCGCGCATTGCAAACGCACTTGGGACCGCCCGCAAGAAAACGGTCAGGGCTCGCCTTTCCCAGCGTTCCGTGGTGAGGAAGCGGCCCCTACAGGAGAGAAGACTCAAGATGAGGCAGAAGGTCCGTCAGGTGGTGGAGGCCACGCTCGCGAAGCTGAAGGACTCGGGCGCGCTCACGTACGCCGAGCTGCCCCCCTACAGCGTGGAGGTCCCCAAGCAGGCCGAGCACGGCGACTGGAGCTGCAACATCGCCATGGTGCTCTCCAAGGCCGCGGGGAAGAAGCCGGTGGAGCTGGCGGACGCGATCATCGCCAACCTGGTCGACCCTCAGGGGCTGGTGGTGAAGGTGGAGCGCGCGGGGCCGGGCTTCCTCAACTTCCGGCTCGCCGAGCGCGTCTTCCAGCAGGTCGCGAAGGACGTGCTCGCGGCGGGAGACGGCTTCGGCCGCCAGAAGGCGAAGTCCACGGGCAAGAAGGCGCTCGTGGAGTTCGTCTCCGCCAACCCCACCGGGCCGGTGCACATCGGCCACGCGCGCGGGTCGTTCATGGGGGACGCGATCGCCCGGCTGCTCGAGGCGGTCGGTCACGACGTGACGCGCGAGTTCTACATCAACGACTACGGGAAGCAGGTGGAGACGCTGGGGCGCACCGTCTACAAGCGCTACCGCGAGCTCTTCGGAGAGAAGGTGGAGCTGGCGGAAGGCGAGTACCCCGCCGCCTACGTGATCGAGATAGCCAAGGCCTGGAAGGCCGAGGTGGGCGACAAGTTCCTCTCCGCGCCGGAGGCGGAGTGGTTCCCCGCGGCGATCGCCGTGGGGATCCGCGAGAACCTCAAGGCGATCCGCTCCACGCTGGAGAAGGCCGGCATCCGCCACGACATCTTCTTCAGCGAGGCCTCGCTGCACGCCTCGGGCAAGGTCGGGAAGATCGTCGACTTCTACAAGGAGCGCGGGGTCACCTACGAGGCGGCGCAGGGGCGCCGGCGCGAGCAGAAGGACAAGGTCCGCAGCGAGGACTCGAAGGCCGCCCAGTACGCCGACCGGCAGAAGGGCGGCACCTTCCTGATGACCGCCACGTACCAGGAGAAGGAGAAGTACGTCCTCAAGGACGACGAGGACCGGGTGATCCTCCGCACGGACGGGACGCCGGTCTACCTGACCGCGGATCTCGCGTACCACAAGGAGAAGTTCGACCGCGGCTTCGACCTGATGGTGGACGTGCTGGGCGCGGATCACTCCGGCCACGTGCCGCGGATCGAGTCCGGCGTGGCGCTGCTCGGCGCCGGGTACGATCCGAAGAAGCTCAAGTTCGTGTTGGTGCAGATCGTCCGGATCACCCGGAACGGCGAAGAGGTGAAGGTCAGCAAGCGCAAGGGCACCGTCTTCGAGTTGGCGGATCTGATCGAAGAGGCCGGCCCGGACGTGTGCCGCTTCCTCTTCCTGATGAAGACCCGGGACGCCCAGTTCGACTTCGACCTGGACGCGGTGAAGACCCAGTCCAAGGAGAACCCGGTCTTCTACTTCCAGTACGGCCACGCGCGCTGCGCCTCCATCCTGCGCAAGGCGCAGGAGAAGGGCGTGCCCTTCAACCCCGGCGCGCTCAGCGACGCGCAGCTGGCGCGGCTCACGCTCCCAGAGGAGAAGGCCATGCTCAAGAAGATGAGCCAGCTCCCGGACGTGGTGGCGTCAGCAGCGGAGAAGCTCGAGCCGCACCACGTGCTCTACTTCTGCCAGGAGCTGATCGGCGACTTCCACAGCTACTACACGCAGTACAAGTCGGACCCGGTGATCTCCGCGGACGTGGAGAAGACCCAGGGCCGGCTCGCGCTGGTGGCCGCGCTCAAGCAGACCCTCAAGTGCGCGTTCGAGATCCTGGGCATCCACGCGCCCGAGCAGATGGACGCGCAGGAGGCGGAGTAGCGCGGTTGCCTGTTCTCGAGTTGCTCCGCCCCTCCCCGTTCACCCCGAGCGATGTCGAGGGGCGCTCGAGTTCGCCGTCTCGCTCCGTTCTTCCCGGGCGCCGTCCCCCCGTTCACCCCGAGCGATGTCGAGGGGCGCTCGAGTTCGCCGTCTCGCTCCGTTCTTCCCGGGCGCCGTCCCCCCGTTCACCCCGAGCGGAGTCGAGGGGCGCTCGATCTCTCCCGCGCGCTAGCCGTTCGAGGGAACCCCAGTCCTGGGTAATCAGCGCTTCCTTCTTCGCTCGGCTCCAATTCTTTACCTGGCGCTCGCGTGCGAGCGCCTGATCGCGCGACGGGAAGGTCTCGCAGAACACCAGCGTGACCGGCAAACGGAGCGACGCGAACCCGCCCAGCGCTCCACTGTGGTGTTGCGCCATCCTCATCTCGAGATCATCGGTGTGGCCAACGTAGAGGCCACCATCGACACAGCGAAGGATGTACATCCAGAAGTCAGGCATCGGAGAAGGGTATCGGGCGAGGGTGACACGCTCGGGCGCCCCTCGACTCCGCTCGGGGTGAACGGGGTTCGCTTTGCTTGGTGCGAACGAAGGGGGCGGACACGGGCGCCCCTCGACTCCGCTCGGGGTAAGCGGGGTTCGCTTTGCTTGGTGCGAACGAAGGGGGCGGACACGAGCGCCCCTCGACTTCGCTCGGGGTGAACGGGGGGTGGGGCTGATCCGAGCCTCAACGGGGCTCTAGAAGATCCACGTCCGCCAGTCGGTGTTGGGCTTGAGCGTTGGCCGAAACCGCGCCCGCTGCCCTGTCGCCAGCACCTGCGCCACCAGATTGAACGTCTCGCTCTTGCTCGGCGGATCCGCCCGGCGCGGGTGGTTCCAGGCGTCCAGCTGGAGCAGCACCGGCCCCGCGGTGGGCAGCCGCTCGCGCAGCTCCGCGGGGGTGAGCAGGAGCGACGCGCGCTGCTGCAGCGCGAGCCCGCGCAGCAGCTCCTCGGGCTGGATGAACGGCGGCTTGCGCAGCGGGACACCCAGCCCGCGCAGGGTGAGCGCGGCGAGCAGGGGCGTATCCACGCCGCGGACCTTCACCCAGGTGGCGCGGGGCTCCACGTGGCCCAGCGGATCGAACGTGGGGCCGTCCGCGTCCGCGGTGAGCGGCAGCGCGGCGCACGCGTCGTAGGCGCGCCCCGAGGCCAGCCCGTAGCCGTAGCAGTAGAGCCGGTTGGCGATGCCCGCGTGGCCGGGGCTGCGCGGATCCACGCTCACCCACTCCAGGGCGATCCCCCACTTCCGCTCGCTGGCGTAGGCGGTCAGCCGCACGTCCACCGTCTCCAGCGAGCTGGCGTCGAAGCGGGGGAAGGCGCCTGCCAGGTCCGCCGCGTCCAGGACGTCCAGCACCTCCTGCGCGGTGAAGAGCGACTGCAGCATCGGCCCGCTCGAAGAGGACGAACCGCCCGTGCCGTCGATCTCCGATGCGCCCAGCGGATCCACCCGGCCGCGCGCCTGCTCCTGCGCGAGCACCCGCACCAACGGCTTGAAGCCGTACTCGCGCCAGCGCTCCATCAGCGTGGCCGCGTGGGCCGCGGGGAGATCTTCGAAGCCCAGGTTCAGCTGCGTACCGGTGGCGGTCTTCTCCAGCCCCACGTTCAGCCGGGAGTCCGGCTGCGAAGGCGCGTGCTCCTGCGAGCGCCACTGGTGCACCGCACCCTCGTCCGTGGCGAGCTTCACCGTGGTCCCGGAGATCAACCCGTCCGCGAGCTGGAAGCTGTCTCCCTCCTTGGGGCGCACGCCCTTTCCGTGCACCGCGTCCAGCCACGCCCGGTAGACGTCCTTCGGGGGCGCGGCGACCACCTCCTTCGCCTGTAACTTCGCCGCCTCGGGGGCCGCCTTCTTCGCGTTGGGGGTGGCCGCGTTGGGCTCGGTCTTCGACTCAGGCGCGGCGCGCGAGACCGGCCCCAGCTTGTCGATGCCCTTCGTCACGGGCCCACAATCCACCACCCCGGAACAGCCCCGCAAACCACGCAGCGCGTCAGACTTGACGGGCCGGGTCGTCCCTCTGCCGCTTGATGGAATTTCACCGCACCACTGGAGGGAGGACGCACCAGGGTCGCATTCGCCCCGCGCCTCTACAGCCTTGAGAGCACAGCCCCCAGAGGAAGCAGCAAGTGCGGAAAGAACCGGCACGGGCCGTGCTCATCGCTGGGACGTGCTTCGTTCCCCTGTCGACAGCTGCGTGGGTTGGTGCCGGGCCTTCATGGCCGGCCACCGGTCCTGGGTCCTCAAGAGCCTCGCGATGAACGCGGTGGGCGCGGCCCTGGACTACTCCACGCTGCTCACCGCGCGGGAGCTGTTCGACCTGGCCCCGGCGGCGGCCACGGCGCTGGGGCTCACCGTCGGCTCCACCACCAGCTTCCTGCTCAACCGGCGCTTCGCCTTCGGCGACGCGCGCGGCGGGATGACCGGTCAGGCGCTGCGCTTCGCCCTCTCCATGGTGCTGCTGCTCACCGTCCACTCGTTCGCGGTGAGCTCGCTGTGCGATCTCGGCCTGCACGTGGTGCTGGCGAAGATGGTGGCGGACCTCACCGTGCTGCCGGTGCCGCAGGCCTTCCTGCTGCGCCGCTTCGTGTTCCCCACGCGCCGCACGGTCACCGCCGAGCAGCGCCTGGCGATCCCCTGAAGCGTTCGGGGGCCCTCGACTTCGCTCGGGCTGAGCGGGGGGCGCTCGGGCTGAGCGGAACTCAGGCCGGGGACGGGACGCGCACCGGCGCCACGTCACCCATCTCGAAGCCGCAGGCCTTGTAGAACTCCACCGCGCCGGCCGTGTCTGCGAGCACGGTGGCGCCGCGCACGCGCTGCTGCTCCAGCCACTGCCAGAGCGCGTCCAGCAGGGCGGAGCCGAGCTCCTGCTCCTCCACCAGCGTCCTCACGGCCACGTCGTAGAGGAGGATCTCCCCGGCGCGCTTGCGCACCACGCGGCAGTAGAGGTGCCCCACCGTGGCGCCCTCGCGCTGGGCCACCCAGTGCAGCACGTCCGGATTGGAGAGGTAGACCTCGACCGCGGAGGCGTCCAGCGGCTCACCGGGGGCACCGCGTCCAACGAAGTCAAAATCGGGGTCTTCTCGGGCCAACAAGTTGACCAGCTCCTCGTCCCCGAGACGGAGCTGTCGAATCGACACAGTCATCGCGGATCACCCTACACGGGAAGGGGGGCCCAAGTCAGGTCGGGCCCCCCGACCGTCCCCTCAACGCTCCATGAACGAGGCGGCGTCGAGGATCTGGATGTTTGCAGGATCGATCGACAGGGGCTGGACGATGATCTTCTGGTCCTCCTCCATCACATCCGCCTCCTTGGGGGTGGGGTATTGGATGGGGGTGGCCGGCTGGCGGGCGAGCGTCTCGGCGAGCGCCTTCGCGTCCTTGGCGACGAACGCGTAGTTCAGGTGCGCGGGGGAGATGTACCGGCGGACCGCGGCGCGCACCGTGTCCGGCGTGAACGACTTCATCGCCTCCCGGTAGGCCGCCAGGTGGTTCTTGGTGCCGTAGAAGAGGTCGTCGATCGCGTAGCCGAGCCGCTGCTGATCCGTCTGCTCCCACAGGCGGGTGTAGCCCTGGAGGAAGCCGCGGGTGATCTCGAAGCGCTCTGGGGCGATCCCCTGATCCACGAGCTTCTGGAGGAAGTAGACCGCGCCGCGGGTGGCGAAGATCCCGTTGGACGGCTCCACCGGGCGGATCCAGATGGAGAACGCCTGCTCGCTCCGGCCGATGTTGGTCAGGCTGTAGGTGCTGCCGCCCTCCTGCATGAAGGACTCGGCGTAGGCGTAGTCCCCGTAGTTCATCCCGCGCTTCTCGCGCAGCTGCTGCATCAGCACGCCGGTGAACTGCCGGTGCTCGCCCAGGTACGAGAAGGCGAACGCGAGCGCGTAGAAGTCCGGGTCTCCGCGGCGGACGGGGTAGCTGCTGCCCATGGAGACCGCGGTGGACATCACGTCCTTCTGCACGATCACCGCCTTGCCGTGCACGCCTGGCGCGGGCGGCAGCGTGGGCAGCGGCGTGCCCGTCTTGGGCAGCCCGGCGAGCCGGTCCAGCACCTTCTTCTCCAGCGCCGCGTCCACCGCGCCGGCCAGCCCCACCACCAGCCGGTCCTGGGTGAAGACGTTCTTCATGTGCGCCTTCACGTCCTCCAAGGTGATCGCGGTCAGCCCCTGCACCGTGCCGCCGGAGAAGTGGCCGTAGGGGTGGCCTTCGTAGAGCAGCGCGTCCAGCGCCACCTTGCCGAGCGCCTCGTCGTTCTCGCTGCGCAGGCCGTTCTTCACCTGGTTGAGCGCGTCCGTGCGCAGCCGCTCGAACTCCTTGGGGTCGAAACGGGGCTCGAGCAGCACGTCCGTGAAGATCTTCAGGAAGCGGTCCAGGTTGTCCTGGTGCACGCGCCCCTCGAAGACGGTGAACTCCTTGGTGGGGAGCACGCGCAGCTCGGCGGCCATGGGGTAGAGCGCGTCCCCCAGCTCGGCGGCGGAGAGCTCCTTCGTCCCGCCGGCGCGGGCGAGCGTGGCGGTGAGGTCGGTCAGCCCCTCCTTGCCCTTGGGGTCGTCCACCGAGCCGGTGTGGAAGACCAGCCGGAGGCTGACGATCGGCTTGTTCGCCACCGGCAGCAGCACCGTCTGCAGCGGCGCGGGCTTGGCGAGCGGCCGGAACGGGATGGGCTGCGTGGGCGTGGGCGTGGTGGGCGAGGCGGCGGCGGCGGGCTTCTCCGCGGCGGCGGCGGGCGCCGGCTGAGCGGCTGGAGCGGCCTCGGGGGCGGAGTCGCCCTCGGCCTTCTCGGCGGTCTGCGAGGTGGCGCAGGCGGCGAAAACCAGCGAGGCGGAGAGCAGGGTCGAGCGGAGGTTCATCACTTGGTGGCTCCCGCGGCAGGGGCGGACTTTGAGGTGACGGTGAGCACGGTGCGGTTCTTGGCCGTGAAGTGCTTCTTCACGAACTCCACCAGGTGCTTGGGCTCCACCTTGGCGATGTTCTGGTAGTGCAGCTCGAGCGCGTCCGTGGTGCCGTAGATCCCCACGTAGTGGGCGAGCACGTCCGCGAGATCGTCCGCGGTCTCTAAATTCATCAGGAGCCGGTAACGGAGGTTGCTCTTGATCTCCTCCACCTTCTTCGCGTCCACCCTGCCGGTGACGATCGCCTTGATCGCGCCGTCGAACGCGGAGGCCACCTTCTGCCGGTCCTTCGCGTCCTTGATCTCCGCGGCGAAGGCGAAGAGACCCGGGTCGCGGTGATCCGCGCGCCAGCTGGCCAGCTCGGAGACGATCTGCTGCTTGAGCACCAGCTCCTTGTGGAGCGCGCTGGAGGCGCCCACCAGGTAGCGGTCCAGCACGGTGGAGACGGCGGCGTCCATCGTGTCCGTCCGGTACGCGGGCGTGTGCCAGGCGTAGACCAGGCGCGGCAGCGTGGGCGCCGGCCAGTCGATGTGGACCTGGCGCTGGCCCTTCTGCGGCGGCTCGACGGGGATCTGCACCTGCGCCGTCTTGCCCTGCCAGCCGGCGTAGTACTTCTCCACCAGCGCCATCAGCTTCGCGTCGTCGAAGTCGCCGACGATGATCAGCGTGCAGTTGTCCGGCGTGTACCAGCGCTTGAAGAACTCCTTGCTGTACTCGTAGCGCGTGGGCATCGCCTTCACGTCTTCGTAGAAGCCGATCGTCGTGTGCTTGTACGTGTGCGCGGTGAAGGCGGTGTTGAGCAGGTCCTCCTCCATCTTCAGCTCGGGGGAGGCAGCGCTCTTGTGGTACTCGCCGAGCACCGCCTTCGCCTCCGTCTGGAAGGTCTGCTCCGAGTACTTGAGGTTGGCGAAGCGGTCCGACTCGAGATCGATCACCTGCTCGAGCGCCGAGGCCGGCCCGAACATGTGGTACACGGTCGCGTCGTCGTTGGTGTACGCGTTCTCGTTGAAGCCGAGCTTGCCGAGGATCTTCTCCCGGCTCCCGGCGGGGTACTTGTCGGTCCCCTTGAACATCACGTGCTCGAAGTAGTGGGCGAAGCCGGTGTAGCCCTTCTCCACTTCGTTGCGAGAGCCCACGCGGACCGCGGTGTAGTAGGCGATCAGCCCCGGCGACGCGTACGGCACGCGGACCACCGTGAGCCCGTTCTTCAGGGTGGAGGTCTTGGTGGGGTAGGGGAAGAAGGCGCCCTTGGGTTGGGCGAGCGCCGTCGTCGAGAGGGCGAGCGCGCAGGCCAGGGCGAGCGGAGCTGTTCGGGTCATGAAGCCACCTGGGGTTTTTAGAGGGCGGGCACCGTACTCCGCGGGGGAGTAACAGGTGCGATCAAAAAACTGGACAGCGTTGATGGACAGCGGCAGCGGCCGTTCGTTGCGCTGGAGCTCATTGCTCTGAGCGGGGCGTCCAAGTAGAAGCGGCGCCATGTTCGAGAAGAGCTTGCGGCACGCGGCGCTGTACGCCTTCGCGTTCAACCAGTCCAGGGCGCGAGTGGTGTTCGACCCGATGTATCTCGGCGTGGCGAAGGGCCTCCTGCGGAAGGTGAAGCCCTCGCGAGAGCTCATGGAGCGCAAGCTCCCCGAGAACCTCTACTTCGCCTACCGGGAGCAGAACCGGAAGCTGCAGTACTACATCGAGGACTGGGACTTCACGCAGGCGAAGCCGGAGCTGCTCACCGCGCGCCAGCGCGAGCTCATGCACACGGTTGCGCTCGGCGAGACCAGCGGCGCGGCGGTGGGGGACGGGTTTTTGCGCTCCTTCCGCACCGAGCCGGAGCTCGCGGCGTTCTTCGGGACGTGGTTCGTGGAGGAGCTGAACCACTTCCTCGGGTACCACTACTACATCGAGATCATGGGCGAGCGGTGGCCGGAGCAGAAGGGCCTGGACGTCGCCAAGGTCGAGTTCGAGCCGTACTCGGACGACCCGATGGAGGTCGCCGCGTGCAACATGTATCAAGAGCTGGTCGGCTACCTGATCTACAGACAGTTTGGGAAGCAGGTGCGCGACCCATTCCTGGCGAAAATGCTGACGCAGTTCGCGAAGGATGAGCTCCGGCACTACAAGTTCTACCAGAACGTGGTGGTGCGGAAGATCCAGCAGGACCCGGGCTTCCGCGGCGTGGTGCTCAAGACGTTCCTCAAGGCGACCAGCCCGTTCAACCAGGTCTCCGGCGGCCCCACGAAGGTGATCGAGCACCTCAAGAAGGGGAGCTGGTACTTCCGGAAGGCCGAGTACGACTTCATGCTGGACCAGGTGGAGTTCCTGGTGGGCGACCGGCTGGAGGACTTCTTCCAGTGGTTCTTCAAGGGCCTGCTCCCGGACTGCGAGCTGTGCAGCAAGCAGCCGTACCAGTGCGAGTGCGAGAACCTCGAGCCCCACTCTCCGTCAGTTGGGACCCCGGCTCAGCCGTCCACGCTGTGGAAGCGGCCCTTCATCCAAGCCGCCTGAAGCACAGGCGGGCAGGGGAGCGGGTTGCCATCCAAGTGCCCGCGGTTAATGTTGTTCGTCCGTAGCTGAAGCGCAGCAGGCAGTAGGCAGCACCCACCAGGGGGCGACCTGGTTTCGACGGGGGCAAAGAAGTCTCAGACGCGTGCCGAGCTGGCTCACAAGCTCGTAAATTCAAGAGGGCAAAAACACAAACGCCAACGACAACGTTGACGGCGAGGGCAACCTCGTTCTTGCCGCGGCCTAAAAACCCGTAGGTAAGCGGTCCTCCCGGTCTCGGCCTGTGGGCTGGGGTAGGGCCGTCATAATGCAGGCTGGCTGCCAGGGAGTCTGGTCCCAAAGCGGCGAGAGCTGACCCAGAACCGGTCTCGAAGGATCCTGTCCGTGGGAGCCCGAGAGACCTAAATCAAATTACGGACTACGCACGTAGGGTCGAAAGACGGAAGGCTTCCGGACGCGGGTTCGATTCCCGCCGCCTCCATGAACCAAGCCCAGGCTCGTCCTGGGCTTTTTCATTTCGACCGTACGCGCCCTACGGCCGCTCGAGGCCGAGCGCGAAGTTGTTCCACGAGTTCGGCCCGAGCACGCCGTCGACTGGGCCGGCGTAGTCACCGAAGCGCTGCGCGTAGACCTGCATCGCGCGCGCGCCCGTGGGACCGATCACACCGTCGATGGGGCCCGTGTAGCCCACGTTGCTGATGGTGACCTGGATGCCCTTGAAGCCGTTGGTGCCGAGCGCGCCGTCGATGGGCCCGGCGTAGCGGCCACGCGCCGCGAGCGCCCGCTGCACGCGCGCCTGCGTCGCCGCATCCGGCAAGTTGAGCGCCCAGCCGGTGGGCGTGGTGGAGATCGGGGGCGCTCCCTTGAGCTCACGCGCGCGGTTGACGATGAAGTCCAGGTTGAGGCCGCCCGGGCACGCCGTGGCGTAGCCGGCGCCGAAGCGGGTGTAGACCTCGCGGTGACCGATGATGTGCGCACGGTCGAGCGGGATGGCGTACCGAGTGGCGAGGTCCGCGACGACCTTGGCCGTGGACTCGTGGGCGGCCGAAGAGACCGGCCAGGAGCCGCCGGCGCTCTGGTTCGCGATCTCGAACGTGATGGACTTCGAGTCCCACGTCGCGCTGGACAGCGACCACGCACGCAGCTCCTCGGGAACCACGCCGACCACTTCACCCGAGTTCGAGATGGCGTAGTGCGCGCTGCCCTGCTTCGAGCCGTCGTGCCACATGCGGAGCACCGCCTCGAAGCCCGTCGTCGCCATGTGGTGGAGGACGATGTACTCCGGGCGCGCTCCACTCCGGGTGCCCTGATTCGGCGTCGACACTTGGCGCGTGGCGTAGCCGCTGAAGGTCGCGAGCCCGGAGTCGATGGAGGCCAACGCGTCGTCGCCGGAGACGCCGCTGGAATCCACCGGCTCGTCGACGTGCTCCTCGCCCAGCTCACTGCCAGCGGTCATCGACCCACCACAACCCGTGAGGACGAGCAGGGCCGCAATGGCTGCGGACCTCAACTGTCGACGCCGAGCGCTGATTTGAGAACCACCGGAGGACATGAACCGAGCGGGAGTGTTCATGCCGGGACGCAGTCCAAGCTTCGTGCCAAGGGCCCATGGCAGCGGCAGATCTCGGGTCGATGCGACGCATCCCCGGTCTTTTTCTCGCAGAGGCGATGAACGAAAAGGTGCGCCCGTGATTCGCACCGTCAAAGCGTTTTGCACTGAAGTGACGCCTCCCGGGCGACTGAAGTGACGCCTCCCGGGCGACTGGACCGCGGGGCCTGCCGGCCGACTCTGGAAGCTGGAGCCGTGGCCGGAAGTTCGCGTGCGCAACAATTCCCGGTAGGCGCTGTCCAGCTTCGACCGCAGCCCGGACGGAGTGAGACGATGAAGACCAGCCGCCGATCCCTTCTCAAAGCTGCCGCAGCAATCGGTGCCTCGCTCGCGTGGGTGGGACCTGCCCGCGGCTCGCGCGTCGCCTGGCGAGAGCGGCGCGACCTCTATCCTCAAGGGGTCGCCTCGGGCGATCCCGATCCGCGCAGCGTGATCCTCTGGACGAGGCGTCCGTTCGACCAGGGCACGCGTCAGAGCCTGACCGTGGAGGTCGCGGAGGATGAGGCGTTTGGTCGAGTCGTTGCGCAGGCGCGGACACCCGTCACGAGCGACGCGGACTGGACCGCGCGCGTCCTGGTCGGCGGGCTCAAGCCCGCGCGCACCTACTGGTATCGGTTCACCGACGCCGAAGGAAACGGGAGCCGCGTGGGCCGCACGATCACCGCGCCCGCACCCAATGATCCCCGCACGGTGAACTTCGCCTTCGTGAGCTGCCAGGATCTCAATGAGGGCAAGCTCAACGCCTACCGCCGGATGATCTACGAAGATGAGCGCGCTCCCGACGGCGAGAAGCTCGATTTCGTCTTGCACCTGGGCGACTTCATCTACGAGGTCGTTCAGTACCCCGACGAGGTGAAGACCCGCTACGACCGCACGATCTACGAGGTCGCGCGCATCCCGGATGGCAAGAAGGTCGGCGACTTCCACATCCCGCTGACCGTCGATGGCTACCGGGCCATCTACAAAGGGTATCTCTCCGATCCCGATCTCCAGGACGCGCGCGCGCGCTGGCCGTTCGTGGCGATCTGGGACAACCACGAATTCTCGTGGATGGGGTGGCAGAGCATCGTCAAGGCGGGGCGCTTCGAGCAGCCTGGCCAAAGCGTCAAGGTCGCGGCGAATCAGGCTTGGTTCGAGTACCTCCCCGCGCGCGTCACTCGAGGCAACCGGTTGCTCGAGCGCTTCGAGCCGCCCGCTGTGAAGAACGCTCCCATCCAGGAGTTCGACCGCGACGGGCTGGGCGTAGAGCCGAACAACCTCACGGCGATCAACAGCCTCACGGCCTACCGCGCGCTCCGTTACGGCAAGCACCTGGACCTGATCATTACCGATCAGCACAGCTATCGGAGTGCGGACCCGTTCAGCGATCCGTCTCTCGACACGCTCGGCGGCAACGAGTTCATTGGGATGTTTCCCGAATCGGAAATGCGGGCGCTCGACGGTGGCCGCGGCTTCAACGGCGGCAAGCCCCCTCCCGAGATCCGGTTCAACGACGCGCACGTTCCGAACCCGCAACGGACCGCGCCGCCGCAAACCCTCCTCGGCGCGCAGCAGAAGAAGTGGTTCAAGGACAGGCTCAAGCGCTCGACGGCGTCATGGAAGATCTGGGGAAACTCGCTGGGCGCGCTCGATAAGCGCGCCGATCCGCAGAACCTCCCAGCGGGCCTCACCAAGGAGTCGTGGCCGAAAGATGCCTACGCATCGCTGGGCGGGGGTGATTACGGCACCGCTTACGCGGAGCGCGCTGAGATCTACAACCTCGTTCGCGACGCGAAGATCACCGGCTTCGCCATCGTCTCGGGAGATCGACACAGCTTCTGGGCCGGATATGCGTCTGCGGAGCTTCCGCCCGGCAAGTTCGAGCCGGTGGGATTGAACTTCGTCGGTGGGTCCATCGCCAGCCCCGGAGCCATGGAGGGCACCGAGCACAACCTCAAGAAGGACGCTCCGCTGCGGGCGCTGTTCCTTGCTGACAGGCCGGGACAGGCGAAGCCGGAGTGGACCTTCAACATGCTTCTGCGGCACGGCGTCCGGGCGTGCCTCGAATATGCAAAGAGCTTCGACCGGCAGCGCGCGCGGTCGCTCTCCAACCCGGAGCTGGCTCCGCACCTCGAGTTCGTGGATCTCGGCGGACACGGTTACGCGAAGGTTCAACTGTCGGCCGATGCGATGCGCACCGAGTTCGTCTGCATCCCGCGCCCCATCGCCCGGAGCGAGAGTTCGGACGGAGGCCCCATCCGGTATCGCGTGTCGCTCACCGCAGCACTGTGGAAGAGCGGAGAGCGCCCGCAGCTGAAGACCTCGGTTCTCGAAGGAGACCCGGGACTGGCGATCTGACTGAGGTTTTCCGCGCGCCATTGATCTTTCTCCGGATTTCCCGCTGAGACGACCCATCCAGGCCCGGCTTGTTCCGGGCCGGTTGCACCAGGGTCGGCACGCGTGGGTTTCCCTTCGAAGGATCACCGAATGAAGCGCTTCTGGACGGTCGTGCCGTGCTGTTTCCTCCTCGCTTGCCCCGGAGCGCCAGAGGCCACGGACTCCGACGCGGGCGTGTCCACTGCCGATGGTGGCAGCAGGGACGCAGGGACGGCGGACGCCGGGCCAATGACGACGGATGCCGGGCCGACGACGACGGATGCCGGCCCAACCGACGCTGGCCGCCCCGATGGAGGCGGGCTCGACGCGGGCACCCGCGACGCCGGCCCGAGCATTATCGGTGATGGAGGGCTCTGCTCGGAAGACAGCTGGTGCCCGGTCTATCCGCAGATCCCCGCGACGCTGCGCGCGATGTGGGGCTTCTCCCCGAACGATGTCTGGGCGGCCGGCGAGGCGGGCTGGGCGGTGCACTGGGACGGCGCTCGTTGGACCCGCTACGCGACGGGGACCCCGTACGAGTTCAAGGGCATGTGGGGCTCGGCGCCGGACGACCTCTGGGCCGGAGGCCCGGTGGGGTTCATGTTCCATTGGAACGGCTCGGCGTGGACCGCCATCCCCGTCACCGGCCTGCCGACCGTGAATGCGGTGGCCGGAAGCGCCGCCAACAACGTCTTCACCATCTCGTGGGACGGAAGCATCTTCCGCTTCAACGGCACGGCCTGGAGCAAGTTCGCGCAGCCCACCACCTCGCAGCTCTACAGCCTGTGGCTTGGCTCGGCCAACGACGGCTGGGCCTGCGGAAGGGACCGGACGCTGGTTCGTTGGAACGGCTCTACCTGGCAGGTCGCTACACCTCCCGCGAGCGCCCCGGCGATGACGTCCTTCACCGGCGTCTGGGGAAGCGCTCCGAACGATGTGTGGTTGACCGACGGAGCGACCGCCTGGCGCTGGAATGGGGCCACGTGGACGGCGGCGGGCTCACTCAACTCCAGGAACTACATCGTCGGGACCTGGGGCAGTGGCGCCGGCGACGTCTGGTCTGCGGGGAGCTTTGGGAAGCTCGACCACTTCGATGGCGGTACGTGGGGCAGCGTGAGCGGCCCGTACGCCGCGCTCACCGGATGGGCGTACAGCCCCGAGCACGTCTGGTACACCACGCCCGGCGGCGGGATCGTGCGTGGCGGCGTCTCCGGGTTCTCGCCGTCGGTCGAACCCGTGTCGCCCGGCTCCTCGGCATCGACCTACAACGCAGCCTGGGCGAGCGGACCGAGCGATGTCTGGGCGGTCGGTACGAGCGTGAGCCACTGGGACGGTGGCACCTGGGCCCAAGCCAGCCCCGCGCTGTCCGAGCTGAAGGCGCTCTGGGGCGCCTCGCCCACGCAGGTCTATGCAGCGGGCCTCTACGGCACCGTTGCGTATCTCGATGGAGGCGTCTGGACGAAGGTCTCCAGCACCATTCCGACCGTCGCCACCTGGTCGTTCAACGCCATCTGGGGCAGCAGCCCCAACGACATCTACGCGATGGGGCAGCTCGGCAACACGGCGCGCTTCGACGGCGGCTCCTGGACGGCGATGCCCATCGGCCCAACGACGAGTCACATCTTCGGGCTGACGGGCTTTGGGCCGGATGACATCTGGGGAGTCGGCCAGGACGGCCGGATCATCCACAAGACCGCCGCTGGCTGGAGCAGCACGACTGTGGCGACGGCGTACGATCTGCTCGCGGTCTGGGGGGCTGCTCCCAACGACGTCTGGGCGGTCGGTCAGTTCGGTACGACCTGGCGCTGGGACGGGGTCGCCTGGAAGTCCGTTACGAACCCCGCCTCAATGGATTACGCCGACCTCACGACCTTGGTGGGTCGGTCCGCCAACGACATCTGGGCGCTGTCGGCTCAGGGGCGGGCGTACCACTGGGATGGCGTTGCCTGGAGTAGGCGCCTCTCGAACACGTCGTTCTCGCTCAACGCCGCCGTGGCTGTCCCCGGTGGCCCGATCTACGGGGTGGGCGCGGGGCAGGCGATCATCCGGCATCCGTAGGGCTCTACGGCTGGAAGGTGTGGCTCCGCTCGAGCGAGAGGTCCGGACGCAGGGGAAACTGCGCCCGCACCGTGCAGACGCCGGGCTTCAGCCTCCTCGCCACCGGGCCCCGGGGGCCCGGCACGTCGGTCTCGAAGAAGGGGCCGGCGTCGGGCGCGCCGAGGGTGGGGTCGGTGAACGCGCAGACGTCCGGCGTGGTGATGGCGTAGCGCCGCAGGACGGTGTCAACACAGGGGCGCCTGCCGTCCACGAGGGCCAGCGCGCGGAACGTCGCCGTGCCGGTGCCCCACTCCGTGGTCGGCGTCGCCATCTCGCCGGCGATCTCGTCGGGAGTGAAGATCCGCGCGGGGATGACGAGCGTACTGTCCCACTTGGAGCTGATCGTTCCACGGGCGGGGCTCGCTCTGGCGACGAAGACCGGCACGGTGCCCGCCTGAGCCGCCTCGGCGACGTCGCAGCGAACGGGCTCGTCCGGCACGCCGGTCAGCTCGGCGTCCGCGGCGAACGCGGTGCTCCACAGCCGGAACTGCGCTCCGGCGGAGTACAGGACCTCGGGACCGAAGCCGCCGTCGGAGATCTCGCCCTCGTCGCAGGCGACTCGAACCGCGATTCGATCCGCCGTCCTCGCCTCGACTTCGGTTTCGTAGCGGGCGCCGTCGCCGTCGGCGCGCAGGATGGTCGTTCCAGCCGCGAGCGCCTTCAGCGCAACCGCCGTCCGGTCGGGCGTCGCGGTGAAGATCGCCGGGTCGTCCACGCTCGCCGCGGTGACGGTGACGCCTTCGGACGAGCAGACCCGGTCCGGATTGCCCACGTGCCCCTTCTTGTCCAAGAAGAAGTCGCGACAGGTCTCGGCGGTGAGGCTCGCGTATCCGGTCGCGGTGACGGCGATTGGGCCGGACGGCCTGTGGAGCGAGATGGTCGTCTCGCCGCAGGTACACCCGCAGGCGATGGAGAAGAGGAGTGCCAGCTGCGCTCTCACGCCTCGAACTGTACTGACCACGGGTTGCGCGCCGCGCTGTGAGCCAAGGTGCGAAGGCGCAGAAGCCGGATCGGCTGTAACCGTTTGTGGGCACCCTTCGTATCGCCCGTGCGCCGCCCTTTCCGCGGCCCAGGAGGTCGCCCCGTGACTGCCATCAACGAGTTTGGTTACCGCCCCGTGCCGCAGGTCGTCTCGAGCGAAGTCTCGGAACCCGCCACGTCGTCCTCTCCAGAGCTGGTGCGCGCGCCGTACGTGCCTCGGCGGGTGGACACCTTTGGCGCTGGCTCGGCGCCGACTGGGCTGGTGAGCACGCCCGTCCCCAGTGAGGAGCACGGCACCAGCAATCTGGAGGCCGCAGGGCAGTGGTTGGAGATGGCGACACCGGCGCTGTTGGCCCGTTCTGAGCTGGTGTTGCTCGAGGACGAGGTCGGCGCTCAGGGGCTCGCCTCGCGTGCGGTGATCCGCCAGGGCGAACGGGTGCTCGATCCCGCCACGGGCGTCAGCTACGACAGTCTCGGCGCCTATCTGGCGGAGAATCCGCAGCTCCGTGAGGCAGGGGTCATTCCGGCGAACGACGCCGCCCGGCTGATCAAGAGGAACCCGGGCCCGGACGCGACCGAGCTGGCGCTCTCCCTGGATGGGGTGGCCTACCTGCAGGTGGCGCCGCGCAGCGAGTTGATCGCGGACGCCGAGCGCCTCCACGAGGCGACCAACCCGCTGGCGCCTTTCGGGGTGGGTACCGACGAGGACGCGGTGTGGGCGCTGCTGGAGGGGAAGAACCAGACCGAGCTGGCCGTGCTGGGTGCGATCTACGAGAAGCGCTACGGCACCTCGCTGGAGGACCGGCTGCGATCCAGCCTGCACGGCGCCGAGGAACAGGACCGGCTCCTCTCCGCGCTGACGGCGGGGCCCTACTACCTCGAGGGGAACCTGGCGGCGGCGAAGCTGACGCCCACCGGGGCCGCGATCGTCGATGAGGCCCAGCGCCAGGGGCTCGAAGTGACCGTGCTGCCGGACGACGAGTACGACCGCCGCCACCCCGGCACCAGCGGGATCACCACCGACGATGGCCACATCTACCTGCCCGTGCGCTCCGCCTGGGACCCCAACGACACCCGCGCGATCAGCCACCAGTTCCTGCACGGCATCCTCGCCGACGAGATCGACCTCGCTCGGCCGCAGGAGGACCGCGTGAAGGGGCTGCGCGCGAAGTTCGAGCAGATGGGGCTCGACCCGAACGACGGCAACGCGCTCGCCGAGGCCACCCGGGGCTGGCCACCAGCGATGAATGGCGCGGCCGAAGACGTCGCCGCGTACGTCCTGGCGCGGGATCAGGAGCGCGAGGCGGCGGGGCTCCCGCGCGAGTCCCCGCTGGAGCGGCAGGAGGTCTTCCGCGAGGCCGCCCAGCGCGCGCTCACGGACACCCTCCTCGGTCGAGGCGATTAGGCGCGCCACCTGGTTGCTGCAGGTGGTGTGAGGCCCCGTGGAGCGGGGGAGCCAACTGCGTGGTGGAGCGACTACTCCTGCCGCAGCGCGCTCGCCGGGTCGATCTTCACCACCTGCCGGGCGGGCAGGTAGCACGCGAAGATCGCCACCCCCCCGAGGCCGAGCGCCACCCCCGCGAGGGTGAGCGGGTCGAACGCGGAGATCCCCAGGAGCATCCCGCGGGCGACCCGGCCCATGACGTAGAGCCCCGGCGCGCCCAAGAGCAGTCCGAGCAGGACCAGCACCGCGCCCTCGCCCAGGACGAGCCGCAGCACCTTGCGGTGGCTGGCCCCCAGCGCGATCCGCACGGCGAGCTCGTGGCGCCGCCGCCCCACCGCGGCGGCGACCATGCCGTAGAGCCCCGTCGCCGCGAGCAGCAGCGCCCCGAGCGAGAAGCCCCCCAGGAGCACCGCGCTCAGCTTCTGCTGCCGCAGCGACTCGTCCACGACCTGGTCCATGGAGCGCAGGTCCGCGAGCGCCAGCTGGGGATCCACTCGCCGGAGCGCGGCCCGCATGTCCGCCACCCGCTCCAGCGGATCTCCGTCGGTGCGCACCACCCACGACAGCGTGCCGAAGAGCGCCTGCCCCGCGTTGCGCAGGTAGAGCTGCGGTCGGCCGTCTTTGTAGATGTCGTATTGCCGCGCGTGCTCGACCACGCCGATGACCCGCGCCTCCTGCCCGCGCAGCTTGATCACCGCGCCGAGCGCGCTGCCGCTGGGGAAGAACCGCGCCGCCAGCGAGCGGTCGATCACTGCCTCCGTCCCCTCGGCGGGCGCGGCGTCGTCGAAGGAGCGGCCCTCGAGCACGCGGATGCCCAGCGCCTCGAAGTACCCTGGGCGCGCGCTGAGGTAGTCCACGAGCGGCGCGTCCTGCTCGGCATTGCCGGTGTTGCCTGGCGCTCCGGGGAAGCTGACGCTGGTCTGGTCCGTGCCCGCCGTGAGGGGCAGCGCGGAGGCCGCCCCCACCGTGCGGACGCCGCGCAGGGCCGCCAGCTCGCTCTGCAGTCGTTGATGGAGGGAGGTGACCGCCGCCTCGTCGCCGTACTGGGCTCCAAAGACGGGCACCCGGACCGTGAGCACGCCAGAAGGGTCGAAGCCCGGGCGGATCCGCAGGAGCCGGTCGAAGCTGCGCACCACCAGGCCGCCGGTCCCCAGCAGCACCAGGGAGAGCGCCACCTGCAGCACCACCATGCCCCGGCGCACCCGCCCACTCGCGCCGCCGCCCTGCACCGCGGCGTTGCCGAGCAGGGCCCCCAGCCGTCGCTGCGTGCCCCACAGGGCGGGCACCGCGCCGGAGAGGAGCCCGGAGAGCGTGCCCACCGCGACCACAAGCGCAATGAGGCCGGCGTCCATTTCGATGGACTCGCGCCGGGGGAGATCCAGCGGGGCCAACGTGGCCACCACGCGCGTGCCCCACACGGCCACCAGGGCGCCGAGAGTTCCGCCCAGCAGTCCGAGAAGCCCACCTTCGAGCAGGGTGGCGCGGGCGACGACCAGCGCGTCCGCGCCGAGCGCCCGGCAGATCGCGAACTCCCGCTCGCGCTGCGCGGCGCGCACCAGCAGGAGCGTGGCCAGGTTCACCGTGAGGACGAGCATCAACACCCCACCCGCCAGGCCGAGCACCTCGAGCGCGGGGCGCACGGCGGCGACGAGATCCTCCTTGGCGGCCACGGGGTAGAGGCGCAGCCCGCGGCTGCGCATGTCCCGCGCGTCGATCACGCTGCCCACCGCGCCGATCGCCTGCGCCAACACCTCAGGCGAGGTCCCCGGACGGGCCCGGAGCAGCCCCGCGTACGCGCCGCTGCGCGGGCTGGTCTTCGAGAGCGCGATGTCGAAGGTGGTGTACCCCTCGGCGGACTCCGGCGGCCCGAGGCTCGAGTGGCGCTGGAAGCGGAAGCCCTCCGCCATCACGCCGATCACGGTGAACGGCTCTCCGTCCAGCCGCACCTCCCGGCCGAGGATGGCGGGATCCGAGCCGTAGCGTTCTCTCCACAGGGAGTGGCCCAGCACGATGACCGGCGGACGCCCCGGCCCCTCCTCCTCTGGCGCGAAGCCTCGCCCGAGCGCAGGCCGGACGCCGAGCACCTCGAAGAGGTTCGCGGTGGAGACCATCACCGGCAGCTCTTGCGGCTCGGCGGCCCCCGCGCTCGAAAACGTGGCCGTCTCACGCCGCAGCGCCACCACGCCCTGGATGACGCCAGCGGCCTCCCGCAGCGCCACCACGTCCGTCCCGGCGAGCCACGCGCGCTCCAGCGGGATCCACTTGTAGTCCCGCCAGATGAAGTGCAGGTCCTCCGCGTGCGGGTAGGGGAGGGGCGCGAGCAGCACCTTCTGCACCACCGCGGAGACGACGCCGAAGGCGCCGAGCCCGACCGTGAGGGTGCCCACCATGGCGAGCACGAACGCCGGCGCGCGGACCAGCCGCCGCAGGACGTGCTCCGCGTCCCGGCCCCAGTCTCCCGTCCGCCGCCAGCGGATCGCTGGCCTCAGCCGCTCCCCCAGGCCGTTGCGCAGCGAGTCCGCCAGCGCGCGCAGCCACACCCGCGCCAGCCCGCTCCTGCCGCCGCTGCGCAGCGCCCGGCGCGCCTGGTCGCGGTACGCCTCCACCAGCGCGGGGCCCATCTCCTCGCGGAAGTCCGTGGGGTAGAGCCACAGCAGCAGGCTCAACCAGCGCTCCGTCGCCTTCAGCCAGCGTGCCTCGCTCATGCTTCGCCCCCGGAGAGCAGCCCGCAGCGCTGCGCCGCGTTCGCCAGCGCCGCGATCCGCTGGGCCTCCGCCTTCGCCACGCGCAGCCCCAGCGGGGTGATCCGGTAGTAGTTGCGCCGCTCGTCGCTCGCGTCCGGCGCCTGCCGCCGCGTGGACTCGGCGATCAGCCCCTGGTCCTGCATCCGCCGCAGCGCCCGGTAGAGGGTCCCCACGTCCGGGGCGCTGGTGAGCGCCCGCGCCTCCGCGTCCTGGATGATCCCGTAGCCGTGCCGCTCTCCGCTCGCCAGGCTCAGGAGGATGTCGAACTCGACCGAGCGCAGCGGCAGGAACCGATCAACGGGTCTCACGCGATCCATTGCCATCCACGGCCTCCGAGCGCTTGCTGGCGTGGCGCATATATGCGCGGCGCATATAGTCCCTGTCAAGCGCATGTCCGCGGCGCGGCCCTGCGGCGGGGTGATCCGAGGTAGGCCGGCACGTGCGCAGCGGCTGCTCGACGGGCTGTGCAGAACCGGCTCGATCGAGCAGAAGCTGCACGAAAAGCGACGGGCCCGATCCCGTAGGATCGAGCCCGTCTTTTCAGCAGCTACGCGCTGGCGCTCTTACGGGCAGCTACCCGACGCGCCGTTGCACATGGACTTGTCGAAGTGGAGGACGGAGGGCCAACCCGCCACGGCCTCGGTCTCGTTGTCACACACGGTCGGCTTGCAGTCGTTCTGGTCCTTGGACTTGCAGCCGCCCGGCGGGGGCACGTACTTCGGGTTGCGCAGCTTCTCCTCGCACTGGCTGCTGGCGAAGCCCTCAGGCAGGTCGTACCAGCGGTAGTGGGCCAGGCAGCGGGCGCCGGTCTTGTCCCAGGCGGCTTCGAAGAAGAACTTGCCGGCCTCGTTGTAGGTGGGGTCCGGGTCCCACCCAGACACCGGCGTCCCCGCCATGCGATCCCAGTGGTTGAGCGTGGTGCCCGGCTGCGTCCAGGAGTAGCCGTTGCCGCAGTAGTCGGCGCGGGCCATGCGGGTACAGGCCGCGTGGTGATCCCAGAAGCTCGCGTTCACCCAGGGCCGGTAGCCCCAGCGGTAGCACTTGGCGATCACGCCGCTGGTGCAGCCGAAGGTGAAGTAGGAGCTCGACGCCACCTTGGTGCCAGTCGAGTTCCAGGTGCCGTGCGTGGGGATGGCGTGGCTGCGGCCGTCCGCGTCCAGACCGCAGGAGGTCACCCACTTACCGTCCTTGAGCTCGTGCTCCAGGTTGTAGAGGAAGGTGCGCCCCGGGTTGTACGGCACCGGGAAGGACGCGGGGAGGCTCCAGTACTCCTCCTCGATGCTGGCCACGCGGTAGCGGAAGTTGGTCAGGCCGGTGGTGCCGTCCGGGAGGAACTCGTCCGCGAAGACGGTCAGCCCGATCAGATCCTTGCCCGTGATCAGCCCCAGGCCCGCCGTCTTGGCGTCCCGGGTCGGCGGCTGCAGCGGGCACTGCGAGTCCCGCGAGCCGGCGAGCTGGGCCACGAGCTCGCCCTGGATCAGCCAGAGGCACACCGGCTTCTCGTTCCAGGTCGCGCCCGCGTACTTCTGCGAGTGGAAATACATCGCGCGCCGGTCGTACTTGTTCCCCGTCATATCGATGCCCTGGGCATCCACGCCCTGAGCGTCCACGCCCTGGGCATCCACGCCCTGGGCGTCCACGCCCTGAGCGTCCACGCCCTGAGCGTCCACGCCCTGAGCGTCCACGCCGCGCTGGCGAACCGAGCCCAGCTCGTCGCCTTCAACGTTCGTCACGCCGCACGCCAAGACCATGGAAAGCGCGCCGGCCATCGCGAACCGGTGCGCTGTGAAACGGTGAACCAACAGCATGGTGAGTCCCCTTTTGTTACTGCTCGACTGATTGTAGCGAGAACAGAAGATGGTGTTGCTGGCGGACGGAGAGTGCAGCGCGCGTGCCGGCATTGACGAGGCGGGAGCGCCGCGCACCTCAGCCTGGATCTGCGCAGACCCTCAGACCGAACCGCGGATCTCGCAGCTCCGCTTCACCCACATTTCGGTTGGCGATGCGCGCGGACCGCGTGCCTTCGAAATAGCTCCCGCCGCGGAAGACCGGGACGCCGGCGGTGCCGCTGCCCATGCGGGTCCACTCCCAGGCGTTGCCCGCCACGTCCAGAAGCCCGTAGGGGCTCTCGCAGGACGGATGGGCGCCCACGGGGTCCGGGCCGAAACCGAGCGGATCCCGCCCGTAGGTGAGATCGAAGTTGGCGTCGTCCTCGTGGAGCACGCTGCCGCAGGGAAACGCGCGACCGTCCGCGCCGCGGCCGGCCTTCTCCCATTCGTCTTCCGTGCAGATGCGGGCGCCGGGCACCTTGCCAGTCTCCGCCAGCCAGCGCGCGTAGGCCTCGGCGTCCCGGAAGGAGATCGCCCCCACGGGGAAGCGGCGCCAATCGTGCGGGGTCTTGGGCGCGCGGCCCGGGTAGATCACCGACTCGCCCTCGGCAGCCAGGTAGGTCTGCGCCGTGGGCGTGAAGGAGAGCCGGAACACGCCCGACGGGAGCAGCGAGAGCTCCAGGGCGTTGCGCAGGCGCCCCTTGGTGGCCTGCGGCATCCGGGCGGCGCGCTCCGCCGGCGGGAGCGCGCGGAGGAAGTCGATCCACTCTCCGAAGGTCACCTCGGTGCGGCTGATCAGGTAGTCCGGCGTGGTGCGCAGGTGCAGTGGCTGGGCGTCCAGATAGCCGCGGCGGAACTCGTCGTCTTCTCCTGCGCCGAAGAGGAAGGGCCCCGCGGGGACCAGGACCATGCCCTTGGGCGCGCGTGACTGCTCGGGAAGGCGGACCGAGATCTCCAGCGGCTTGCCGGGCTCCGGCACCACGGCGTAGCGGACCTCGGCGTGGCCGGGCGCCTGGAAGCGCAGCAGCGCGGAGCGCGGGTTCAGCTTCGCGGCGAGCGGCGCCTTGCCGATGGCCGCCCAGCCCCCGAGCACCATGCGGCCGTTCTGGTTCTGGTAGTAGGCGACCTCGACCTGCGCTCCCGGCGGAGACGAGAGGATCTGCGCGGGCGCGGGGGCCTCCAGCTTCGAGACCCAGGTCCGCTCACGGTCGAAGTCCTTCACCCGTTCAATCTGCGCCTCGGGGTAGCCGCGGTAGCGCCCCTCCTGAGGCATCACCACGCCCAAATAGATGATCTCCGCCAGCCGGCCGGTCACCTCGCGGTTGCCGGGATCCAGTGCGAGCGCCGCGTCCAGCGCCCGGTGGGCCTCGGCCAGCCGGCGCTCCACGTCCACCGCGCGCGTCTGCGCCTCGTCCCACTTCAGCTCGCCCTCTCCGGAGTCGCCCTGATCCAGGAGCTGGAAGGCCCGCTTGCGCGCGTCCACCACCTGCGCCTGGACGGACCGGGCCTGCCCGAGCGCCACCGCGGCCACGCCCAGGTGCTGATCCACCATGCGCCGCAGATCGAGAGCCGCCTTGACCTTGTAGCCGACGCCGGCCGAGACGATCAGCAGCGGGATGCCCACCATCAGGGCGATCCGGTTGAGGCGGCGGCGGCGCAGGTCCCGGCGGGAGGCGTCCAGGAAGCCCAGCTCGCGCTGGCCCAGATCGTCTCTCTGGATCCCCCGCACCTCTTCGAGCTGGCGGCCGCTCCAGAGCGCCTCGCGCGGCTTTCCGAGCCGCTCCCACTCGGCGGAGGCGGTCTCCAGCCGTTGGCGCGCCGCGCGCGTCTCCAAATTCGAGGAGAGCCAGCCGCGCAGCGTCTCCCAGCTCGAGAGCAGCGCCTCGTGAGCGATCTCGTAGCTGCCTTCGCCCTCTTCGGCGTCCCGCGCCACCAGGAGCCGGCCGTGGACCAGCGCCTCCAACGCCTCGCGCGCGGTGGAGTCGTCTCCAATCAGCTCGCCCTCCGTGCGGCGGGCGCGCGTGCCCTCGGCGGTGACGAGCTTGAGGAGGATCCGCCGCGCGGCGGGGCGGCTCTTGCCCACCAGCCCTTCGAGGACGCGGTCCGCGTGCTTGGTGAGCGCGCCCTCCACGCCGCCCATCCGCGCCAGCGCCTCGGCGGGGATCCGCTTCTGCGCTTCGTCCCGGGCGCTCCAGAGCTCCGAGAGCGCGAACTGCAGCAGCGGGAGCGAGCCGTCCGCTCGGGTCTCCGCGGCGACGAGCGCCTCCACCATCCCCGCGTTCTCGAAGTGGAAGCCCATCGCCTGGGCGGGGGCGACGATCGCCTCGCGCACCCCTTCGCTGCCGAGCGGCTTGAGCAGGTAGAGCACCCGGGTCAACCCATCGCCCAGGCCGGGGAGGCCGGCGAGCCTTCCCAGGAAGTCGGAGCGCGCGGTGGTGATCAGCCGGATCCCGTGGCCGGGGAGCGCCAGCGAGGCGAGCGCCTCCGCCATGGGCCTGGACTCCGCCGGGTCCGAGAGCGTCACCAGCTCCTCGAGCTGATCCACCAACACCACCAGCGAGTGGCTCCAGAGCTTGCGGCGCAGCTCGCGGCCCAGCTGAGAAGGCTCATCCCGCACGCGCGCGGCGAGCTCGCCCTCGTCCATCTTCATGATCGGGCTGAGCGCCGCGGCCAGCGAGGAGAGCGGCCGCCGCCCGGGGACGAGCGTGATCACCGTGGGGGGCTCGCCGCCGAGCGCGCCCTCGGCCACCGCCGGGAGCACGCCGGCGCGGGCGAGCGAGGACTTGCCGGCGCCCGAGTCACCGGTGATCGCCACCCAGGGCTCGGAGCGGAGGCGGTCCAGGATCGCGCGGATCTCCGCGCCGCGGCCGAAGAAGAGCGCGCGGTGCTCGGACTCGAACGCGAGCAGGCCGCGGTAGGGGTTGCCCTCCGGGACGGCGGCGGGCCGCACCGGCGCGGCCAGGCTCTCCAGCGCCTCGCGGAGCGTCTCCGCGGAGTCGTACCGCTCCTCAGGGTCCCGCCGCAGGCACTTGTCGATCACCTGGGCGAAGGCAGGGTCCACCGACCGGACGACCGTCTTGAGTGAAGGCGGGTTCTCCTGCAGCGCGTTCGCGGCGATGCGGGGGATGGGCAGATCCGCCCACGGGGCCTTCCCGGCGCACAGCTCGTAGAGGAGCACCCCGAGCGAGTACACGTCCGTCCGCGCGGTGGCGGGCTCGGAGCGCCAGGCCTCGGGCGCCATGTACAGCGGCGAGCCGAGGATCGCCCCCACCTGGGTGAGCGACGCGCGATCCGGGCTGCTCGAGCTGCTGCGGGAGGAGGCGCCTGATCCCGGGGCGGCCGCGCCCAGCTCGGGAGGAGGCACCGCCGGACGCCCGGGCAGCGCCTTGAGGCTCGGATCATCCGGGGGAAGATCCAGCGTCGCGTTCGCGGCCGGGGCCGCGGCGAGCTGGTTGGGCGCGCTCCCGCCCGGGCGGATGAAGGTCCCGGCCTCGCCTTCGGTGGCGGCGGCGTCCAGCGCGAGGACCGGCGCCGGAGGGGTGGGCGGCGGCGGGGCGATCAACCCGGAGCTGCGCGTGGGCGGCCGGGTGCTCGCGGCGTTGTCGGAGGGGCCGCTCACCGCCAGCGCCCGCTGGACCGTGGCGAGGTCGGTGGAGTGGATGGCCGGCACCCCGCCGGGGGCGCGCGTGTCCAAGAGCTTCGCCAGGCCGAAGTCGAGCAGCTTGACCCCGCCGTCCTCGGTGAGCATGGCGTTGGCGGGCTTGATGTCCCGGTGGAGCACGCCCCGCCGGTGGGCGGCCGCCAGGCCCCGCGCGAGCTGGATGCCGATCTCCAGCGCCCGGCGCCAGTCCACCGGCTTGCTCATCTGATCCAGCGACTCGCCGCGCAGGTACTCCGAGACCAGGTAGGGGCGCCGCCGCACCTCGCCCACGCGGTAGACCGCCACCACGTTGGGGTGCTGCAGCCGGGCCACCGCCCGGGCCTCGATGTAGAAGCGCTCCCGGGTGTCCGCGTCCGGCTCCTCGGCGGCGATGAACTTCACCGCCACCGGGCGGTCCAGCAGCGTGTCGTGGGCGAGGTAGACGTGTCCCATCGCCCCGCGGCCCACGGCGCGCAGCACGCGGTACTCCTCGAACGTCTCGGGCGGTTTCCAATCGGAGGCGTCGGACCGGTAGGCGTCCGCCATCGCGTCAGCCTTCGCGGCGGGCGGTGCGCCCGAGCCCGTACTGCTTGAGCTTCTGGACGAAGGTGCGCAGCGGCACGCCGATCAGCTCGGCGGCCCGGACCTGCACGCCGCCGGCGGCGGCGAGCGCCTCTTCCATCCGCTTCTTCTCCAGCTCCTTGATCTCGTCACCGAGCCTTCGAAAGGGTTTGGCGCCGGGGGTGAGCGGTGCCTCCGCGGCGCCGCCGGGCGCTGCGGCGGAGGCGGCTCGCGTGCGATCCTGGAGCAGCCATGGCTCGAGCACCGGCTCCGCGGTCGCGGCGGCCACGTACTCCATCATGTTGCGCAGCTCCCGGATGTTGCCCTCCCAGCGGTTCATCGTGAGCTGCTGCATCGCCGCCGCGGAGATGGTCATCTGCTCGCGGCCGAGCCGCGCGCAGGCCTGCTCGAGGAACGCCCGGGCCAGCACGGGGATCTCCCTGGGCCGGTCGCGCAGCGGCGGGAGGATCACCGTGGCGGCGGAGAGCCGGAAGTAGAGGTCCTGCCGGAAGCGGCCCGCCTTGACCTCCTCTGGGAGGTTCCGGTTGGTGGCCGCCACCACCCGGAGCTCCACCGGGCGCTCGCGCACCTCGCCCACGCGGGAGATCTTCTTCGTCTCCAGCGCGCGCAGGAGCTTGGCCTGCACCGCGGGAGAGAGCTCGCCGATCTCGTCGAGGAACACGGTGCCGCCGTCCGCGGTCTCGAACAGACCGGCCTTGGACGCCACCGCGCCGGTGAAGGCGCCCTTCTCGTGCCCGAACAGCTCGCTCTCCACGAGCGACTCGTGGATGGCCGCGCAGTTGACGGTGACGAAGGGCTTCTGGCTTCGCGGAGACCAGTGGTGCACCGAGAACGCGGCGTTCTCCTTCCCGGCGCCCGTCTCTCCCAGGATCAGCACGGGGAGGTCCGCCCCCGCGAGCCGCTTGAGCAGCTCATAGAGCCGGAGCATGGCCGGGTCCGCGACGAGGATGGTGCGATCCGCGAGCTGGATCCGGTGCACCGCGGACTCCGCCGCGGCCGCCGCCTGGCCCCGGCCGGCCCCGAACGCCGCGGCGCGCGCGGACGCGAGCAGGGTGTCCGCGTCACAGCCGTCCTCAGGCAGCGAGGCGAACCCGGCGGTGGCCTCGGGGGCCATGGAGGAGAGCGCCTCGATGAGCGGCTCCGCGGAGGCGCGCGCCTCCTCCGGGCCGTACTCGGGGAGGAGGATCACCAGGAGGGTGTCCGCGCTCCAGCCGGCCACGTCCATCATCCGGAGCCTGTCGTTGAAGCCGCGCGGCAGCTCGGCGCGGGCGGCGCCGCGGAGCGCGAGCGCGAGCACCGTGAGCGGACGCTCATACTCGAGCGCGCGCTGCACCTCCTCTTCGAGCCGGCGGCGCAGCTGCCCCGAGTCGAGCAGGGGGCGGGCCCCCGCGGACCGGGTGCCGTGCAGGACGAGGTTGGCGGAGCCGATGGCGATCACATCGCCGGAGACGAGCAGGCGCGCCTCGGTGATCCGCTCGCCGTTGACCCGGGTCCCGTTGTGGCTCTCCAGGTCCATGACGCGGACCTCGCCGTCGGCGATCACCAGCTTCGCGTGGCGGCGGGAGGTGGCGCCGTCCTCCAGCTGCAGCTCCACCTCCGGGACGCGGCCGATGGTGATCACGCCGTTGTAGGGCAGGTGGAAGAGGGACGAGGACTCCCCCTGGAGGACGAGCAGGTAGAGCCGCTCCGCCTCCTTGGCGGCCGCCCCAGACGGGATGACCGTCCGAGTCGCTGCGGCGGGTCTGTCGGCCTGCGCGGGATCGGACACGGGTGGGATGAGCGACGCTGACATTCCGCGGCGAGCCGCGCAACGTGTAGGCACAGAGGAGTTGCCGCTCGATCGGCCCCGTTGGTCCAGTTAGACTCGGACGCTCTTCGGAGGGGGACCATGGCCGCGGTGCGCGCCTATATGATGTCGCTGCTGGTGGTCCGGCGGCTCACAGCGAGCGAGACCTTCGCCGCCAAGTTCCCGCATCACTGGCTGGTCTGGGAGCCCGGGCAGTGGAAGCCCAGCGCGGGCGAAGGTTCCGCCACGCGGCTGGCCAGCAATGCGTTGCCGGACCGGCCCCTGGGGGGTGACGCGCTCTGCTTCGAGCTGGTCCAGCCCAAGGAGCTCAAGGTGGGCCGGGCAGCGGACTGCGACATCCTCATCAACGACGCCACGGTCTCCCGCGAGCACGTGCTGCTGGTGCCCGGCGCGGGGGGTGGGTGGTCCGCGAAGGCGCTCTCCGCCGGCGCGACTTCGCTGGACGGCGCCGCGCTGGGCGGCCACGGCCTGGAGCTCAAGCCCGGCGCGAAGCTGCGGCTGGGGGACGTCCTGCTCAGCCACTACGACGCGGAAGGGATGATCTCCCGGCTCGACCAACAGGCCCGGCTGAGCCGGAATCCCTAGAACCGCTTCGGCAGGGCGCGCGCGCGTGAGTCCGGGTGGGTGCGGCGCAACCGCCGTCCGCGAGCGAGCGCGAGCAGCCCGAGCAGGGCGGCGGTGCTCCAGCCCTCACCGCCGGCTCCGCAGCCGCAGCCTTGCGGCGGTGGGGTCTGCGCGCCCGCATCCGGAGCGCCGGCGCTGCCTGCGTCGGTGAGCAGGCCCGCGTCCTGGCTCGAGCCGGCGTCCCCCGGCCCGGCGTCCGCGATCGCGCCGGCGTCGTTCGGTCCAGCGTCGACGTTGCCGCCGTCGAACGGAGCGCCGGCGTCCTTAACCCCGGCATCCACGCCCGCATCGGTGCCTGCGTCCGGCGGCGGCGGGATGCACGCACCCGCGCGGCACGCTCCGCCGGGGCACGTGGTGCCGTCCGGCAGCGCCATGCCCATGCTGCAGACGCCGGTGGCGCCCGAGCACAGGCCGGCGGTGACGCAGGGCCCTGTCGCCACGCACACGACCGGGTTCTTGCCCACGCAGGCGCCCAGCTCGCAGGTGTCCGTCTTCGTGCAGGCGTTGCCGTCGCTGCAGACCGTGCCCTGCAGCGCCACGCAGCGGCCATTGGCGGACGAGCCCTGGGAGACGCTGCAGGCCTGGCAGTCGCTCGTCGAGCCGTTGCCGCACGCGTTCTCGCAGCAGACCCCGTCCACGCAGAAGCCGCTGCCGCAGGCGTCCGAGCTGGTGCAGGCGCTGCCGAGCGGCGCCAGGTTCGCGCGCACCAGGCGCACGCGCGGGCTGGTGTAGGGCGCGGCGGGCTCGAGCCGGCTGTAGGCGAACAGCTGGGCCGCCGCGCTGACGGGGGCGGTGGCCGGCGGTGTCATGAAGGGCGTGGAGGGGGACGCCACGGGGAAGCCGCCGGGATCCAGCACGCCGCCATCCAGCGAGAGGCGGGCCGCGTAGAGGCCGAGCCCGCCGTCGGTGGAGCCGCGCGTGTCCAGCCACGAGACGAGGATGTAGGGCCCGGCGGGGGCGAACGTCGCGCTCACGCTGAAGCGGGACAGCGTTCCCTGGGTCAGGCGCACCGGGGCGCCGAGCGCGCCATTCGCGTAGGGCGCCGCGTAGATGTCGAACTGCGTGGTGGGGGTGCCTGCGTCGGCCGGGCGTCCTTCGGTGATCACCCAGAACTTCTCGCCATCGTGGATCAGGGCGCTGCCGTAGAAGCTTCCCTGTGCCAGGAAGTACGGATCCGCAGGAGGCGGTGGCGTGATCGCCCCGGTGCGATCCACGAAGCGCCCCTCGAGGCGCGTGCCGTTGGCCCAGGCGAGCAGGTAGCCGGCATCGTTCGCCGCGAGCCGAGCGCTGCTGTTGTTCCCGAGCACCAGCGGGACGGGATCGAGCACACCCCCCGCGGCGCTGACGCGCACCATCCGCGCCCCGAGCTGCCGGTAGGCGAGGGCACACTGGCCGCCGAAGCAGGCGAGCCGCGGATCCGAGATCGAATAGAAGTTGCCGCCATCGGTTGGCGCGGTGACCACCGGCAGGCCCTGCGGATCGAGCACCTGGCCGGTGCTGGAGACGCGGGCGGCGAAGAGCTCGCCCGAGCCGTGGCGTGCGTCGAGCCAGGCCGCCATGAAGCCGCTGCCGTGCGAGGCGAGCGTGGGGCCCATCTGCCAGGAGGGGGCGCTGGTGAGCGGGAACGCGGAGGGCTCGATCGGCGCGCCGCTGGCGCCGATGCGGATGGCGTAGAGATCCACGCCCGCATCCGAGCCGTTGCGGTCGTCCTCCCAGGCCACGAGGTGCTGGGTGCCGTCGTAGGCGACCGCCGGGGCGGTCTGGCCGTTCGCCCCGCGGCTGAGGAGGATCGGCGTGTCGAGCACCGTGCCGCTGCTGGAGACCCGCATCCCCCACACCCTCGCGGAGCCGCCGCTGCGCCAGGCGGACGTCACCGCTGCGAAGATCTGGCCCGGCCGCGCCGCGAGCGCGGGGGCGATCTGCTCATCCGCGCCGCCCATCAGCAGGGTGCCGGAGGGATCCAGGACCGCGCCGGACGGAGCGACCCGGACGAGCTTGGAGTCGGCCACGCCCGTGGCCAGCGAGTCCTCCACGCCGAGCCAGTGGTTGGTGCCGTCGAACGTCTGACTCCAGACGACCTGAGAGCCGGTGCCTCCGAGGATCAGGAACCCCGGCCCGTCGAGGAGCGCGCCCGCGGTGGAGATGCGGCCGCCATACACGTCCGCGCCGCTCTGGTACCAGGTGGCGAGGTAGTTGGTTCCGTCGAACGAGAGGTGGAAGTACGACTGACCGGTGGCCACGGTGCTGATCGGGAAGGCCGCCGTGCCCACGAGCGTGCCCGCCTGGGTGATGAAGCGCGCCCGCCCGGCGATGGTCCCGCCGCTGTTGGGCGTCTCGCCATAGGCGAGCAGGTAGTTGGTGCCGTCGAACGCGAGATCGTACCCGCTGCGCCACGCGTTGGTCGGCGTCAGGTTGATCCCCGCCGGGTCCAGCACCGCGCCCGAGGGGCTCACCCGCGCGCCGTACACGTTCGAGTGCGAGGCGGGCGCGTTGCGGGTGTCCTCCCAGATGACCAGGTAGTTGCCCCCGCCAAAGGCGAGCTTCGGGGCGTAGCCGCTGGCCGCGATCAGAAAGCCCCCCGGGTCGAGCACCACGCCGGCCTGGCTGACGCGGGTGCCGTAGACGCCGGTGGCGGTGCCCTTCCTGCCCGTGTAGACGACGAGCCAGTTCGTCCCGTCGAACGCCACGCCCTGGGGGATCTGCCAGTTGAAGCCGGCGGCGAACGTGCCGACCCGGATCCCGTAGGGATCGAGCACCGCGCCGTTCGCGTCCACGCGGGTGGCGTAGATGGCGTTGCCGCTGGCCGAGCCTTCCCGGGCGTCATCCCAGACGACCAGGTAGCCGCTGCCACCGGCGCAGGCCGTGGCGAACCCCTGGACGCCGGAGGCCGGGCCGTAGACCGGCGCGTCCACGCTGATCTCCGGGCTCAACAGGGGCGCGGCGATCGCCGCAACAGTGGCGATGACCGCCAGCAACGCGCCCAGGACCACCTGACGACGAGGCATTCGTGACTCCTCCGCGTCGGTGTGGGTCGCTCGCGGCGCTCAGAGCGGGAAGAAAATCCGCAGAATGCCAAACCCTCCAGCGCCCATCGAAATGCAACGCTTTGGGTCGCCGGGCCTCTCCGAACAGCAGCTTCTGCCCGCCTCGGGTTCGGCCATGGACAACGAAGACTCCAAGCACGCGGACTCAGGGGGAGATCTCCTCCTCCGCTCCCTCGTGCCTGGGCCCTGAGGATGAAGCCGGTGGAGCTCAAGCTCGACGACGCGAGGCAGCAGCTCTTCGAGCTGCTGCTGGCCGAAGAGGGTGTCAGCGCCGTCACCGCGGTCCCGCCCATCCCGCGCGCCCGCCCGGGAGGCGAGCTGCCGCTCTCCTTCGCCCAGCAGCGCCTGTGGCTGCTGGACCAGCTCGAGCCCGGGACGCCGCTGTACAACCTCACCGGCTGGGTGCGGATCCACGGCCGGCTCCAGCTCGGCGCGCTGCGGCGGAGCCTCGACGAGGTGGTCGCCCGCCACGAGGCGCTCCGCACCACCTTCACCCGGGGGCCGGGTGGGCCGGCGCAGCTCGTCCAGCCGCCGGCGCCGCTCGAGCTCCCGGTGGTGGATTGCTCCCACCGGCCGGCGGAGGCGACGCGCCTGGCCGCCGAGGAGAGCCAGCGGGGCTTCGAGCTTGGCCGCGGCCCGCTGCTTCGAGCCCGGCTCCTGCGCCTCGCCACCGAGGAGCATCTGCTCGTCCTGACGCTCCACCACATCGCCGCGGACGGCTGGTCCGTGGGCGTCCTCGTCTCGGAGCTCTCCTCGCACTACCTGGCCTTCGCCTCCTCTCGCGCGCCTGCGCTGCCCGCGCCGCGGATCCAGTACGCCGACTTCGCGCGCTGGCAGCGCAGCTGGCTGGAGGGGGCGAGGCTGGACGAGCAGCTGGCCTACTGGACCGCGAAGCTGCAGGGCGCTCCGCGATCGATCGATCTCCCCACGGACCGCCCCAGGCCCCCCGCGCAGACCTTCGCGGGGGACACGGTCCAGCTGCGCGTCCCGGCGGAGCTGACGGCGGCGCTGCGGTCGCTGTCGCGCGAGCAGGGCGCGACGCTGTTCATGACGCTCTTCGCGGCCTTCAACGTCCTGCTGTTCCGCTACTCGGGGCAGGCGGATCTGGTCGTCGGAACCACGGTCGCCAACCGGGACCGGCGCGAGCTCGAAGGCTTGATCGGCCTCTTCGTCAACACGCTCGCGCTCCGCACCCGGCTGGACGGCAATCCCACCTTCCTGGCGGTGCTCGACCAGGTCCGCCGGACCGCGCTGGAGGCCTACGCGCACCAGGACGCGCCGTTCGAGCAGGTGGTGAGCGCCGTGCAGCCGGAGCGCGACCTTGGCCGGAACCCGCTCTTCCAGGTGATGTTCGACCTGGTCACCGCGCCGGGCTCCCGCTTCGAGCTGCCCGGGCTGCGGCTCTCCCTGGAGCAGCCGAGCACCGGCACCGCCAAGTTCGATCTCTCGCTGGCCGTGGAGGACCGCGGTGACGCGCTCAGCGTGGAGCTCGAGTACAGCAGCCACCTGTTCGACCGCGGCACCATCACCCGGCTGGGCGGGCACTACCTGCGGCTGCTCCAGTCCGTGGTCGAAGATCCTTCCCAGTCGGTCGAGCGGCTGGAGCTGTTGACGGAAGACGAGCGGCGGCAGCAGCTCGCCTGGAACGACACCGCGCGGGCCTGGCCCCAACTGGCGCCGTTCCACCGGCTGTTCGAAGCACAGGTGGCCCGCACTCCAGACGCGGTCGCGGCGAGCGAGGGCGGCCGCGCGGTGACCTACCGGGAGCTGAATGAGCGGGCCAATCGCCTGGCGCGTGCCCTGCGGGGTGCGGGCGTCCGGGCAGACTCGCTGGTCGGGGTGCTGCATGACCGCGGAACCGACTACCTCGCGGCGCTGCTCGGCATCTGGAAGTCGGGCGGCGCTTACCTGGCGCTCGACCCCGCGGTGCCGGCGGCGAGGCTCGCCCGGGTGTGCGCGGAGAGCCGGTGCCAGTGGATCCTGACCGAGCGCCAGTACCTGGAGGCCGCGACCGAGCTCTGCCCACGAGGCGCCACGCTCCTTCAAGCGCTCCTCCAGAACGGTGGCCCCAGCGAAGACCCGGACTGGCTCGGCACGCTGGAGGATCTCGCCTACGTCCTCTTCACCTCCGGCTCCACGGGCACGCCCAAGGGCGCGATGGTCACCCACGCCGGCATGACCAACCATGCGCTGGGCATGGCGGAGGTGCTGGGCCTGGGCGCCGCGGACTGCATGGCCCAGACCGCGCGGCAGAGCTTCGATGTCTCGGTCTGGCAGTTCATCGCCCCGCTGGCGGTAGGAGGCCGCGTGGCGATCCTGTCGGACGACTGCGGCAGGGATCCGCGCGCGCTGCTCGCGGAGCTCACGGAGCAGCGGGTCTCGGTCTGCGAGCTCGTCCCCACCCAGCTGGGGATGTTGCTGGACGAGCTCGAGCGCGCTCCTGGCTCTGGCTCCGGCTGTGGCGAGCCTTCGAGCCTGCGCTGGATGATCTCCACCGGCGAGCCGCTCTCGGCCGAGCTCTGCGCGCGTTGGTTCCGGCGGGTGTCGCGGACGCCCATGGCCAACGCGTACGGCCCCGCGGAGTGCGCGGACGACGTCACCTGCTGCCTGCTCTTAGGTCCGCCCGCGGAGCGAAGGCCCGGGGGCATGCCGATCCACGGGACCCTGCCGAACTGCCAGGTCCACGTGCTCGACGCCCAGCTCGGCCTCGTCCCCCTGGGGGTTCCGGGAGAGCTGTGCATCGGCGGCGTGTGCGTGGGCCGCGGGTACCTCGGAGATCCCGCGCGGACGGCGGAGCGCTTCCTCCGAGATCCCTTCTCGGAGGACCCGGGGGCGCGCCTCTACCGCACCGGCGACCGCGCGCGGCGGCTCGCGGACGGGACGATCGAGTTCCTGGGGCGCACGGACCACCAGGTGAAGATCCGCGGGGTCCGGATCGAGATCGGCGAGATCGAGAGCACGCTGGCCAGCCACCCCCAGGTCTCCGAGGCCCTCGTCGTCGCGCGGGGAGAGCTGGGAGAAGCCAAGCAGCTGGTGGCCTACGTGGTGGGGCGCGCGGGTGAGCCGCCCCCCGCGCGGCAGCTGAGATCCCACCTGCGGCAGCGGCTGCCGCCGCAGATGGTCCCCTCGGCCTTCGTCGCGCTCGAGGCCCTGCCGCAGCTGCCGAACGGGAAGATCGACCGGCACTCGCTCCCGCCGCCGTCCACCGAGCTGCGTGAGGCCACCTACGTGGCGCCGTCCTCCGCGCTGGAGCAGCACCTCGCGGCGCTCTGGGCGCGGGTGCTGGGCGCCGAGCGCGTCGGCATCCACGACGACTTTTTCGAGCTGGGAGGGCACTCGCTGCTGGCGACCCAGGTGATCGCCCGCGTGCGCGAGGCCTACGGTCAAGAATTGCCCCTGCGCGCCTTCTTCGAGGACCCGACCATCGCCGGGCTCGCCGCGCGGTTGGCAGTGAGCAGTGAACCCCCGCCCGCGGACCCAAAGCTGGCCCGCCGCGAGCGGCCCGAGCAGGTGCCCGTGTCCCTGACCCAGGAGCGGATGTGGCTCATCCACCAACGGGAGCCGGGCCTGAGCGCCTACAACATCCCGGTGGCAGTGAGCCTCAAGGGCGCGTTGGACACGGCCGCGCTGCAGCGCTCGCTCGAGGAGATCGTCCGCCGACACGAGGCCCTCAGGACGACCTTCCCCGCGGTCGACGGTGAGCCGGTGCAGGTGATCCACCCGGACGCATCCTTCCCGCTCCCGCGGATCGATCTGACGGCGCTGCCCGCGGAGGTTCGGCCCGCTCGCGCCCGCGCCCTGGCGGTGGAGGACAGCGGGCGCCCGTTCGACCTGCAGCGGGGGCCGCTCTTCCGCGGCGCGCTCGTCCAGCTGTCTGAACGGGAGCACGTGCTGCTGCTCAACGTCCACCACATCGTCTCGGACGGCTGGTCCATGGGTGTGCTGCTCGGGGAGCTCAAGGCGCTCTACGCCGCGTTCGCCGCCGGCAGCGCCTCTCCGCTGGCCGAGCTCCCGGTGCAGTACGCGGACTACACGCTGTGGCAGCGCGAGCAGCTGCGCGGCGCCCGGCTCGAGGCGCCGCTCGGGTACTGGCGCCAGCAGCTCGCCGGTCCCTTGCCGGCGCTCGCGCTGCCCACGGATCACCCCCGGCCGGCGCACAGCGCGTTCCAGGGCGCGTCCATCCCCTTCGGTCTCCCGCCGGCGCTGACCCACGGGTTGGAGGAGCTGGCGCGGGCCGAGGGCGCCACGCTCTTCATGACGCTCCTGGCGGCCTTCAAGCTGCAGCTCCACCTCCTGACGGGGCAGACCGATCTGGTGGTCGGCACGCCCATCGCCAACCGCGACCGTCCGGAGCTCGAGCGGCTGATCGGCTTGTTCGTCAACACGCTCGCGCTGCGGACGCGGTTGCAGCCCAGCGGCTCGTTTCGGGAGCTGCTCGCGCGGGTGAAGCAGAGCGCCCTGGAGGCCTTCGCGCGGCCGGACGTGCCGTTCAAGCTGATCGTGGAGACCGTGCGGCCCGAGCCGGACCCGGGCCGCCACCCGATCTTCCAGGCGATGTTCGTCCTCCAGAACGTGCCCACGCCGCCGCTCGAGCAGCACGGGCTGAGCCTGGAGGAGCTGGAGCTGAGCCACCGCTCGGCGAAGTTCGACCTGCTGCTCAACCTCGAAGAGGGGCCGCGAGGGCTGACCGGAACGCTCGACTACCGCACCGACCTCTTCGAGGAGGCCACCGCGCGGCGCTGGGCGGCCCAGCTGCGCGCGCTCCTCGAGCAGCTCGTCCAGTCCCCGGGGCGGCCGCTCCGCGACTTCCAGATCCACTGACAGACATGGCGCTCATGCACAAACACCTCGACACCGCACCGCCTCGTCCCGAGCAGCTGCTGAGGGCTCGCAGCTGGCTGTGCTCCTCCAGCCTCAAGCACAACCTGGTCGCCAAGGCGCTGCAGGTGGGGGCGGACGTCGCGCACTTCGATCTCGAGGACTCCGTGCCAGCGCCGCTCAAGGGCGCGGCGCGCAGCGCGCTCGCCCGTCAGTTCAAGAGGCCGATCAAGCTCCCCACCGCGATCCGGCTGAACAGCGTCACCAGTCCAGACGGGCTGCGGGATCTCCTCTTCCTGCTGGAGCACCGGATCGGCGCGGACGTGGTGATCCTCCCCAAGTTCTCCCTGGCGAGCGACCTGCCCGTGACGGCCCGCGTGCTGCTCGAGCACTTCCCGCAGACGAAGGTGTTCGGGATCGTGGAGATGGCCCAGACGCTGCACGAGCTGCGCAGCGTCAGCGTCGCGCCGCCGGGGCTGGCGGGGCTGATCTTCGGCGCGGCGGACTTCGCCAACGACCTGGGGGTGGAGCTGGAGACCGCGAACTGGTCGTACGTGAAGTACGACATCGCGCTCACGGCCAGGCGGCTCGGTCTGCAGGCGATCGACTCGCCGTGCTTCCAGCTCGATGACCCGGCCCGGCTCGAGGCCGAGCTGACGGAGGCGAAGCAGCTCGGCTTCGCCGGGAAGATCGCCATCCACCCGTCGCAGGTCGCCACCATCAATGCGTTCTTTTCGCCGAGCCCGAAGGCCGAGCTCAAGGCGCGCCGGCTGATCCGGCTGCACGAGCGCGCCACCAGCGCGGGGATCGTGACGCTCGATCAGCAGATGGTGGGGCCGCCGTTCGTGAAGAGCGCTCGGCGCCTTCTCTCAGTCGCCGCGGGGCTGCGCGGCGCGCGTCGCACGCAGAGTCGATAACCCTGCTTGGAGCAGGAGAGGTGAGCCGTGGGGAAGTTCGGAAACGTGGAGAAGATGGTTGGGCTGAGCATGGAGAACTGGGGCCAGGCGACGACGCATGGCCTGACCCGGCTCCGGGTCGCGAGCGTCGCGGGCAACAAGCTCGTGGACCTCAGCGGGCACCGCTTCATCAACATGGTCTCGTGCTCGTACCTGGGGCTGGAGCGCCACCCCAAGGTGGTGGAGGGCGCCGCCGCGGCGGTCCGGCGCGAAGGCGCGCTGGTGGTCTCCACGTCCCGCGCGCGGATCGCCCCCGCGCTGCTGAACCAGGTCGAGGAGCTGCTCAGCGAGGTCTTCGGCGCCCAGGCGCTGACCACGCTGTCGTGCTCCGCGGCCTCCGCGGGCGTGCTGCCCGTGCTCGCGTCCGGGCACCTCACCGGCGGGAAGAAGCCGCTGATGATCTTCGACAAGAAGAGCCACTTCTCGATGAACTTCATGAAGGCGAGCTGCGGCGACGAGACCGAGGTCGTCACCTGTGAGCACAACGACCTGAACGCGATCGAGGACTACTGCCGGTCCCACCGCACCGTGGCCTACGTGGCGGACGGCGCGTACAGCATGGGTGGCAACGCTCCCGTCCCCGAGCTGATGCGCCTGCAGGACCGGTACGGCCTGTTCCTCTACTTCGACGACTCCCACTCGGTCTCGATGTACGGCCCGCGCGGGCGGGGCTACGTGCGCTCCCAGCTCCCGGCGTTGTCGGACCGGACGATCATCGTGGCCTCGCTGGGCAAGGCGTTCGGCGCGGGCGGCGGGGTGATCCTCCTCGGGAACGAGCGGCAGAAAGATCTGCTCGATTTCGTGGGTGGGCCGCTGGGCTGGTCGCAGACGGCGAACATCGCCGCGCTGGGGGCGATCCAGGCCTCCGCGGAGCTCCACCTGACCCCCGAGCTGACCGCGCTCCAGGAGCGGCTGGGCGAAGTCATGGCGTACTTCGACGCGACCATCCCCACCGTCAACGCCGGGAACGGCCTGCCGATCCGGGTGATCGATCTGCCGAGCGTGAAGGACGCCGTCGAGTGCTCGGCCAAGGTCTTCCGGCGCGGCTTCTACACCTCCGCCGTGTTCTTCCCGATCGTCGCCCAGGGGCGGGCCGGGCTCCGGGCGATGGGGCGCGCGGATCTCGAGCGGGCCGACATCCTGGGCTTCTGCGAGGCGATCAAAGAGGCGACCGGCGCGCTGGCCGCCGCCTAAAGGAGGACACGACATGAGCTCCGACAAGTGCCTGAGCCGTCTGCAGCGAATCGGCCCGCAGCGGTTCCGGGAGTCCCACGGCCTGCTCTACGAGGACTTCGAGGTGGGGGACGTCTACGAGCACCGCCCCGGCCGCACCATCACCGAGGCGGACAACGTCTGGCAGTCGCTCATCAACATGAACATGCACCCGCTGCACATCGACCATGAGTACGCCCGGACCACGGAGTTCGGCCGGCCGCTGGTCTCGAGCCTGGTGACGTTCTCCATCGTCGGCGGGCTCAGCCTGGCCAGCACGAGCGCGCGCGCCATCGCGAACCTCGGGTGGAAGAACGTCCGGCTGACGGCGCCCGTGTTCGTGGGCGATACCGTCTATGCCGAATCCAAGGTGCTCGCGAAGCGCCCGTCGCAGTCGCGGCCGGGCCAGGGGATCGTGACCGTGGAGACGATTGGGCTCAAGGCGGACCGGGTTCAGTTCCTGAGCTGGGAGCGCAGCTTCCTGGTGCCGTTTCGCGAGGCCGTCGCGGAGCGGGAGTCGGCGTGAGCGGGGAGGGGAGGGCGCCGCTCCGCTCCATCTCCGGGGGCGAGCTCGAGCGGCTGGCGGAGCTGCCCGCGCTGGTGCGCGAGCTCGGGCAGGCGCTGCGCGAGGGAGAGAAGTCCAGGGCGGACGTGCCCCAGCGCAGCCTGATCCTCCGGGAAGAGCCGTTCGCCGCGTTCGGCGCCATGCCTGCCCACAGCGCGCGCTACGGGCTGTTCATCACCAAGGTCGCCGCCTTCGTCGCCGAGGCGCCCAAGGCGGTCAACGCGGTGGTCGTCGCCTTCAGCGCGCGGAGCGGTGAGCCGCTGGCCCTGCTCGACGGTGCGGCGCTGACGGCGCTCAAGTGCGCGGCGGTCACCGCGCTGGTGACGGACCTCTGCGCCTCGCCGGGGGCGCGCGCGCTCGCGGTGATCGGCGCCGGGGTGCAGGCCCGGGAGCAGGTGCGAGCGGTCTGCTCGGTCCGCCCCATCCAGGAGATCCGGGTCTTCTCGCGCGATCCCCGGAACGTCCGCGCGTTCATCGACCAGGTCAGCGTCCACGCGCGCGGCGCGGCGCTCGCCGCCCCGAGCTCGGCCGACGAGGCGGTCTCCGGCGCGGACGTGGTCAGCACGGCCACCAGCTCCGCCTCCCCGGTCTTCAGCACGCTCGCGCTCGCGCCGCACGTCCACGTCAACTGCATGGGCGCGCACACCCGCGAGAGCAGGGAGGTCCCCCGCGGGCTGCTCGAGCGCGCGCGGTTGATCGTGGAGGACCGGCCCACGGCGATCGCGGAGGCCGGCGAGCTCCACCGCGATGCGTTCGAGCTCGAGGCCCTGGTGCGCTACGAGTCGGGCGCTCTGCAGCGCGTCCCCACCGTCTTCAGCTCCACCGGGCACGCCTTCCTGGATCTGGTGGCGACGGCGCACGTGCTCCGGGCGGCGGGAGTGCTCGCGCCATGACGAGCGATGAGGAGGCGGCCTGGCTCCGCTTGTTCGAACCGCTGACGCTGGCGCGGTTCGTCTCCGAGCGCTGGCCCTCGCGCCTGTGCTTCGACGAGCAGCGGCCGGAGCGGTGCGCCGCGCTCGATCAGCTGCTCTGCGGCGCTGAGCTTGGCCGGCTCTTCGCGGCGCACGAGGCCGTCGCCCCCGCGGCGATCTACTTGCCGGAGGGGCTGGGGATGAGCGCGCAGAGCGTCCCGGCGCTGCAGGCCAGGGAGCGGATTGCCGGTGGGAACGTGGTCCTCAAGCAGATGCACCGCGCCCTGCCGTCCTTGGGCGGCTGCGTGCAACGGCTCGAGCGGGCGTGTGGGCTCGCCGCGGGCAGCTGTGACTCCCACATCCACGTCTCGGGCTCCGGGCAGGGGTTCGTGCCCCACTTCGACTCGAAGGACGTGCTCGTCTTCCAGGTGAGCGGCACCAAGACGTGGTGGGTGAGCGAAGCGCCCTTCATCGAGGCCCCTGCCGATGACTACGACCCCGGCCGCCCGGTGAGCCCGGCGCTGCTGCCACGCTGGCCGGCCGCTGTGCCGTCGGATGGAACGTTCACGCCCGCGGACCGCGAGCTCCGTCCGTGCGTGATGGCGCCGGGCTCCATGCTCTACCTCCCGCGGGGACACTGGCACCGCACCCAGGCGCTGGACGTGTCGGTCTCGCTGACGTTCGGCTTCCACACGAAGCGCTGAACCGTCCGGTCCGACCCCCGTCCACTGTCCGTTCGCGCGCGGAGGTACGACCTCCCTTCGCGCGGAGGCGGGCACCCATGACCTCGGAAACGTTCGCTCCCCGTACCTTCAAGCTGGACGGCGGCGGTCCGTTCCTGTTCCTGATCCGCCGGTTCCACCTGGTGAAGCCGAACGGGAAGATCCGCAGCGTGCGGTTGGCGCTGTTCGCCTGGCTCCCGATCGTCATCGCCGCCGGGGTCCGGTTGGCGAGCCACCGGCCGGTGGATCCCGCGCTGTATGACATCTCGCAGCACACGCGGATCCTGGTCGCGCTCCCGGCGATGCTCCTCGCGCAGCGTCTGCTGGGCAGGGCCGTCAACAGCGCGCTGCGCAGCCTCTACCTCGGCGACATCTGCGAGGACGCGAAGCTCAACCGGATCGTGGAGCGCGGCGAGCGGCTGCGGGACCTGTGGTGGCCGGAGCTGGTGCTCGCCGGGTTGGCGGTCTTCGGAGGACAGCTCGTGCTCTGGCGCGTCACGGGTCCCACCGGCGTGTTCAGCGGCGAGACCGAGGCGATGAAGCTGTCGTTCTCGCGCGTCTGGTACTGCACCGTGGCGCTGCCGCTGGTGCAGTTCGTGATGTTCCGATGGCTCTGGCGCTGGGGGATCTGGGGCTTCGTGCTCGCGCAGATCTGCCTCCTCCCGCTGGTCATTCTGGCGACCCATCCAGACCGGGCCGCGGGCCTGGGCTGCCTCGCCAGGCCGATGTCCAGCTTCGCGGTGATGGCCTTTGCGCTCGGGAGCATCCTCGCGGGGGCGAAGGGGACCCAGCTGCTGCAGGGGCGAACCACGGTGCAGCAACTGATGCCCTCGCTGCTCGCCTTCCTCGTGGTGGTGCTGTTGCTCGCCGCGGGCCCGTTGCTGCCGTTCTGCGTCCATCTCTACCGGGCTCGCCGCCGGACGCTCTCCCAGTACGGCGACTTCGCGAACGAGTACGTGCGCGGCTTCCACGCCAAGTGGCTCGCGACCCATCGGAGCGGTGAGGAGGCGCTCGGCACCGCCGACCTCCAGTCCCTGAACGACCTGGGCGGCGCCTTCTCGGTCATCACCACCACGCGGTTGTTCGCCTTCAGCATGCGCTCGGTGATCGAGCTGTCCCTGTGCGCGGCGCTGCCGTTCCTCCCGCTCTTCGCCAGCCTCTGGACGATGCAGGAGCTCGTGGAGCGCCTCTTCCGCACGCTGCTCGGCGGCTTGCCGCTCTGAGTTCCGGCCTGTCTTTTCAACCATTTGAATTTGCTTGTCTGGGTGGTAACGAAAAGTGACAGGACCCGACTCCTGGGAGTCGAGATAACCCAGACGAGCCATGCCCCCGGTCTCCCCAGCACAGCTCTTCCGCTCCGCCGTGAGGACGCTCGTGGCCAGAGAGTCCGGTGTGGCGGCGGCGGAGCCACGGGGCGTGTCGCAGGGGGTTCTTGCCCGCTCGGCGGTCGCCTACCAGGCCGGGGTCCCGTTGGAGGCGTTCGCGCCGGAGGTGCAGGCCGCGCTGGAGCCGCTGCTGCCGCATCTGCCGCGCGCCTCTGGCTCCCAGCTGGAGGGGAATCTCGACGCCCTGGTCGAGCAGCTGGGCGACGAGCGGCTCCTGCAAGAGGCCATCGGCCAGCAGGCGTTGGCGGCGCGAGATCTCGCCACGCTTCGGCTGCCCGACCCGTTCGGAGCGGACGAGACGCAGCGCGGGTGGGGCGCCGTCCCGGTCCTGCGCGACAATCCCTCCTTCAGAGATCCGGACTACCTGGTGCAGGTGCTGGAGTCGAGCGGGCCGCTGGACCCGGAGCGGAGCGTCGCCGCGCGCGAGGCCTTCGAGCAGGCGGTGCAGGAGCTGGCGCCCCAGTTCCGGCTGGAGCTGCTCAGTGAGACTGGGTCGGACGCGGTGAACTACGCGCTGCCGCTCGCGGTCGCCAACGGGCGCGCCCGGCTCGCGGAGAAGGTGGGCGCGGAGGACGCGGAGGCGCTGCTGCCTCTCCCCGCCATGTTCGACGGCACCTACGGAGCGGCGCGCGGGATCCTCGGGGGGAACGGCGCGTACGGCAACCGACAGGGCGCGATCGATCTCTCGGACGTGAAGATCCCCAGCCCCACCACCGAGTGGTTCGGTCCTGCGAGCCGCAAGGATGCGGCCCGGCTACGGCCGCTGGAGGACGCCGCGCTCGAGCGCGTCCGTGAGCTCGCGGCGCGCACCCGGAGCGAAGAGCGGCCGATCGGCGCCATCATCCTCGAGCCGATCCAGGCGCCGTACGACGGCCGGCTGCGCTTCTACCGCCCCTCGTTCCTGGTCCGGCTGCGCAAGCTGGCGGACGAGCTGGGGCTGCCGCTGATCGCGGACGAGACGCTCACCGGCGGCGGCCGCACGGGGAAGCTCTTCGCCTTCCAGCACTACCGGGGCTTCGAGCCGGACTTCGTGATCTTCGGCAAGGCCATGATGGTCAACGGCATGGCCTCCTGGGAGCGCGGGCTGGAGCGCTACGTCCTCCCCAACGCGGTGGTGACGCTGGAGGGAGACCCCGCCCGGCTGCTGCGCGCGACCCAATTCGTGAACAGCCTGCGCGGCGGCACGCTCGACAACGTGGTCGCGAACGGCGAGCTGATCAACGCCAACAGCGGGCCCGAGGTGAACGCGTTTGGCGCGATCGTGACCACCCCCAACGCCGAGGTGGCCCGGGAGCTCCCGGCGTTCGACCTGACCCCCGAGGAAGTGCTCGAGCAGATCCCCCGCTGGGAGACCCGGCTGGACTGAGGCGGCGCCCGCTCGCTCGCCCGGAGGGCATCCGCTGCGAAAGCGGGCCCCGCCCAGTGCTAGCTTCCCGGCCGTGATCCGGCTGGAGAACCTTCAGAAGACCTACCGCACCGGCAAGAACCACCTGCACGTGCTCAAGGGGATCGACCTCACGGTCGAGGCCGGCGAGCTCGTGTCGATCATGGGCTCCTCCGGCTCCGGCAAGTCCACGCTGCTCAACGTGCTGGGCATCCTGGATGGGTACGACTCGGGCCGCTACACGCTCGATGGCACGCCGATGTCCGGGCTCACCGAGGCGCAAGCGGCGAAGTACCGCAACCAGTTCATCGGCTTCGTCTTCCAGTCCTTCAACCTGCTGCCGTTCAAGACGGCGGCGGAGAACGTGGCGCTGCCGCTCTACTACCGCGGCGTGCCTCGCGCGAAGCGGCACCACCGCGCCATGGAGGTGCTCGAGCGGATGGGGCTGAAGGATCGCGCCGAGCACCTGCCCACCGAGCTCTCCGGCGGGCAGCAGCAGCGCGTGGCGGTGGCGCGCGCCCTGGTGACCCAGCCGCGCCTCATCCTCGCGGACGAGCCCACCGGCGCGCTCGACAGCGAGACCTCCAATCAGCTGATGGACCTGCTGACGTCCCTCAACGGCGAGGGGATGACGATCGTGATCGTCACCCACGAGCCGGACGTGGCCGCGCGGACCCGGCGGGTGATCCGCCTGCGGGACGGGTTGATCGACAGCTCCACCCTGGCCGCCTGATGCTCGACACGGACCGCTGGCAGGAGATCTTCGAGACCATGCGGCGCAGCAAGCTCCGCACGCTGCTCACCTCGCTCGCGGTGGCGTGGGGCAGCTTCATGCTCGTGGTGCTGCTGGGCGCCGGGAACGGCCTGCGCGCCGGGGTGGGCTTCGCCTTCCGGGATGACGCCGTGAACAGCGTCTGGCTCTACCCCGGCACCACCTCCATGCCCTACGAGGGGCACGCGCCCGGGCGCCGGATCAAGCTCGCCAACGAGGACTACGAGCAGTTCAAGGTCGCCATCCCCGGCCTGGACAAGATCACCTCCCGCTTCTACCCGGTGGGCGAGACGTTGGTGACCTACGGCGCGAAGTCCGCCCCGTTCGACATCCGCGCCGTGCACCCGGACCACCAGGTGCTGGAGAACACCAAGATGGTCTCCGGCCGCTTCTTGAACGACCTGGACCTCTCGGAGAAGCGCAAGGTGGCGGTGCTGGGCGTGGACATCGTGGAGGTGCTCGCCCCTGGCAAGAACCTCCTCCACGAGACCGTGAGGATCGGCGGGATCCCCTACCGGGTGATCGGCATCTTCGACGACGACGGAGGCCGCTTCGAGCGGCGCAAGGTCTACCTGCCGATCAGCACGGCGCAGGTGGCCTGGAACGGCGGGAACCGCGTGGACCAGCTCATGTTCACGGTGGGCGACGCCACCCCAGAGCAGGCGCAGCGGATGGCGGACGAGGCGGTCCAGCTGGTGGCCCAGAAGTACCGGTTCTCCACCAAGGACAAGCGGGCCCTGAGCGCGCGCAACAACCTCGAGGCCTTCCGGAAGATCTCCGGGATCCTGGATGGCATCCAGGTCTTCGTCTGGCTGATCGGGCTGGGGACGATCGTCGCGGGGATCGTCGGCGTCTCCAACATCATGCTGATCTCCGTGCGCGAGCGGACGCAGGAGATCGGCATCCGCAAGGCGCTGGGGGCCACGCCGCGTTCGATCATCTCCATGATCCTCTCGGAGGCGATCCTGATCACCGGCGTCTCCGGCTACGTGGGGCTGTTGGCCGGGATCGGCGTGCTGGAGCTGGCGCGCTCGTTCATCCCTCCGTCCGACTACTTCCGAGATCCCCAGGTCAACCTGGGCGTGGCGGTGTCCGCCACGGTCATGCTGGTCTTCGCCGGCGCGCTGGCCGGCTTCTTCCCGGCGCGCCGCGCCGCCGCGGTGAGCCCCGTCGTGGCGCTGAGGAACGAGTGATCCTCGACCGGGACAGCTGGCAGGAGATCTGGAGCGTCATCCGCAAGAACCGGCTGCGGACCGCGCTGACCGCGCTCGGAGTCTTCTGGGGCATCTTCATGCTCCTGGTGATGGTGGGCGCGGGGAATGGCCTGGAGAAGGGCGTGCGCCGGTCGATGCGCGGGTTCGCCACCAACGCCATCTTCCTCTGGGCGGAGCGGACCTCGCTGCCCCACAACGGGCTTGCGCCGGGGCGCCGGATCACCTTCGACAATGACGACATCGAGCCGCTGCGGCTGCTCCCGGGCATCCGGTACTTGGCCCCGCGCAACCAGCTCGGGGGCCACCGCGGCGCCAACAACGTCTCGCGCGGCGCCAAGACGGCGGCCTTCGAGGTCGTGGGGGATTACCCGGAGATCGCGCACGTGCAGAGCGTGGTGCTCAAGAGCGGCCGCCACCTCAACCACCTGGACGTGGTGGAGAGCCGGAAGGTGGCGGTGATCGGCAAGCGCGTCCGCGAGCTGCTCTTCGAGGAGGGCGAGGACCCGCTGGGGCAATCCATCCTCATCCAGGGCGTCTACTTCCAGGTGGTGGGCACCTTCGAGAGCGCGGGCACCGGCGACGAGGCCGAGCGGATGGGCACCACCCTCTACACGCCGTTCTCCACCTTCCAGCGCGCCTTCAACCTGGGGCACGAGGTTGGGTGGTTCGCGATGACCGTGGACCCGAGCTTCCGCTCAGCGGACGTGGAGAAGGCCGCCAAGCGGCTGCTCGCGGCGCGCCACCAGGTGGCCCCGGATGACACGGAGGCCATGGGCGCGTTCAACGCCGAGCGCGAGTTCCAGAAGATGTCCAACCTGTTCTTCGGGATCCGTGCACTGATCTGGTTCGTGGGGACCGCCACGCTGCTCGCGGGCGTGGTGGGCGTCTCGAACATCATGCTGATCTCCGTGAAGGAGCGGACGAAGGAGATCGGCGTCCGCAAGGCGCTCGGCGCCACGCCCTCCATGATCGTGGGGCAGATCCTCCAGGAGTCGGTGATGCTGACGGCGATCGCCGGCTATCTGGGCGTCAGCGTGGGCGTGGGCGTGCTGGAGCTGGCGGGCCTGGTCGTCGCCCGCGCCGCGCAGGGCTCCGAGCCGCCCATGTTCGCCAACCCGCAGATCGGCCTGGACGTGGCGCTCGTCGCCACGGCGGTCCTGGTGGTCTCCGGCGCGCTCGCCGGCCTCATCCCCGCGCGCAACGCCGCCCGCGTGAACCCCGTCATTGCCCTCCGTTCGGAATGAACCCATGAAACGCCTCCTGCCCATCTTCATCGTCGCCGCGGTGCTGATCGCGTTCTGCGGAACGCTGGTGTTCCTGTACACGAAGTCCCAGGCGAAGCCGGTGGTGTGGAAGACGCACAAGCCGTCCGTGACGGGGATCACCCGGAAGACGGTGGTGACGGGGGCGATCGTCCCGCGGCGGGAGGTGGCGGTGAAGCCGCGCGTCTCGGGCGTGGTGGAGGAGCTCTTCGTCCAGCCGGGGCAGGTGGTGAAGGCCGGCGAGCGCCTGGCGCGGATCCGGATCATCCCGGATCTGGTGAGCCTCAACCGCGCGGAGAGCGGCGTGGAGTCCGCGAGGCTGGCGGCCGAGAACAGCAAGCGGGAGCTGGAGATGAACCAGGGGCTCTTCCAGCGGCAGATCATCTCGGACGCCGAGCTGCGCCGGTTCAAGCTCGAGTACGAGATGAAGAACAACGAGTTCGAGTCCGCGCAGTCCAACCTGCAGCTGGTGAAGGAGGGGGCGTCCCGCAAGTCCGGGAAGGTCTCGAACGTGGTGGCCTCCACGGTGGACGGGCGCGTGCTGGAGGTGCCGGTGAAGGTGGGCGAGTCGGTGATCGAGTCGAACACCTTCAACGCCGGCTCCACCATCGCCACCGTGGCGGACATGAACGATCTGATCTTCCAGGGGAAGGTGGACGAGTCCGAGGTGGGCAAGCTGAAGGAGGGGATGACCCTGGAGATCAAGGTCGGCGCGCTGCCGGAGAAGCTGCTGCAGGGCAAGCTCGAGTACATCGCGCCCAAGGGCGTGACCACGGACGGCGCCATCCAGTTCGAGATCAAGGCCGCGATCGAGGTCCCCCCGGGCGTGGTGATCCGCGCGGGCTACAGCGCCAACGCGGACATCGTGCTCGACCGGCGCGAGTCGGTGCTCTCCGTCAGCGAGAGCCTGCTCCAGTTCGATCAAGGCAAGCCCTACGTGGAGGTGGAGGTGGCGCCGCAGCGCTTCGAGAAGCGGCCAGTGGAGGTCGGGATCTCCGACGGGATCCGGATCGAAGTGCGCTCCGGGCTCGACGCGCAGGCGGTGATCAAGGATCCCGTCTCGCCCGCCACCTAGGCGCACCCTTTGCCCATGCGCGCGCTGCCGAGTGCGTGAGCCGGTAGCGCTTTTAGGGCAGGGTGAACGGGACGAACGGCGCCGGCACCTTCAGCGCCAGGCCCGGCGCGCACGCGCGCAGCTCCGCCTCGAACTTGCGCAGGTCCTCCCGGTCCTCGTCCGGGAGGGGGGCGTCCACCGGGCCCCGCCAGTTGTCGAAGTGGGTGGCGATCGCGGTCTTCGGCTGCCCGGTCGCCCGCATCAGCCGGCAGGCGTAGTCGTAGACGCGCTGCCTGAGCCCGGGCGCCACCACGATGGCGTCCGGGCGGAGCCCTTGCAGCTCGCGCTCCACGAAGTTCGCGGTGCCGAACAGCAAGAGCTCGTGGCCGGCCATCCGGATCAGGTAGGCCAGGGTCTTCACGTCCCCCTTGTTCTCCAGGCCGATCACCGAGTGCAGGCTGGGGATCACCCGGACGGAGAAGCCGTCCAGCGCGTAGTCCTCGCCGCCGTTCACGAGCATCAACTGCTTGTCCGGCAGCCCGAACGCCCGCGCCTGCTGGATCAGCTCCGGTGATCCCATCAGCGGCGCACCGCTGAGCTTGGCGATCAGCGGAGCGTCCAGGGCGTGGTCCACGTGGGCGTGCCCCACCACGACCAGATCCACCCGCTTCGGCAGGCGCTCGGTGACCGCGCGCTCGTCCGGAGCCGGGTCCTTGAACGGGTCCGCCGGGCGGCTGAAGTACGGGTCCAGCAGCACCGTGCGGGTCCCGTCGCTCACGCTCCAGCCCGCAACGCCGAGATACGTGAGGGTCAGTGGGGCACGCGCAGGCCGCGGGACGGTGGCGCAACCGCACGCGAGCAGGAGCAGGAGCAGGCAGGGCCGGGTCATGCGGCGGAACCCTAGCCCAGCGGGCCTGCCCGGGAGCTGCGGGCCAGCTACATGCGCGGCCGGTGCCGGCGCAGGGCGAGCGCGAGCAGGCAGAGGCCCAGCAGCAGCGGCCCGCCCGAGGCCCCGGCGCAGGAGCAGCCCTGGCCCCCGCTCCCCGGCTCCACGGTGATGGTGGCCGTGGCCCGCGCGGTGGCGGTGCCGTCGGACGCCTCGAAGGTGAAGGCGCTGGTGCCGGTGAACCCGGCGCCGGGCGTGAAGGTGGCCGAGTCCCCCGTGATGCTCACCGTGCCCTCGCGCGAGCGCGGGGGGATGGCGAGCGTGAAGGTGACCGGGTCGTTCTCCGGGTCGCTGGCGTGCAGGGTCAGCGTCACCGGTTGGTCCATCTGGGTGGTGGCCACCGCGCCCTCGGCGGAGGGCGGGTCATTCACTGGCGCCACGGTGATCGTCACCTGCGCGGGCGGCGAGACGAGCGCGCCGTCGCTCGCGGTGAACTGCAGCTGCGTGGTGCCGTTCCAGTTCAGCGGCGGGGTGTACGTGGCCACCTTGCCGGCGAGGCTGACCGTGCCCTGGCCCACCGGCGGCTGCTGGGTGATCTCGAACGTCAGCGCGTCCCCATCCGGGTCGGTGGCGCCGAGCATGAAGGTCTTCACCACGTCCTCCTGCGCCTGGACCGTCTGCGCCATCGCCACGGGCGGGCGCTGGCCCACGCCCACCTGGATGGTCACCTGGGCGGGGGCGGAGGTGAGCGTGCCGTCGCTCGCGGTGAAGGAGAACGAGGCCGCGCCGCTGAAGCCGCTCGCCGGCGTGAACGAGGCCACGGCCCCGGCCAGCGTCGCGGTGCCCTGCGCCGCGGAGGGCGGGGTGGAGATGGCGAAGGTGAGCGCGTCTCCGTCCACGTCCACGCCCGCGAGCGTGACATCCACCTTGGTCCCGCTCGGGGTGGTGGCGCTCTTCGCGGTGGCAATGGGCGCGTCGTTCACCGGCGTCACCGTGAGCGCGATGGTTCCGGTGTTCGAGTCCAGCGCGCCGTCGTTCGCCTTGAAGGTGAAGGACGTGGAGCCGTGGTAGTTGCTCGCCGGCGTGTAGGTGGCGACGGCGCCGTTGAGCGTCACCTGCCCGGTGCCCGCCGCCGGCTGCGCCACCACGAAGTAGGTGAGCGGGTCCCCGTCCGGGTCGGTGGCGGTCAGCGTCACCGTGGTGGCCGTGTCCTCCGCCGTGGTCTTCGAGCCGTTGGTCGCCACCGGCGCCGAGCTGGCGTACGTGAAGGTCAGCGCGTTCGAGCTCTGGCCGCCGGAGGTGACGATCACGCTCTTGTTGGCGCCGGTGCCGGCCGGCAGGGTGCAGCGCAGCTGCGTGTGCGACTGCTGCGTGACCGGACAGGCGGCGCCGCCCAGCGTGACGCTGGCGCCCGCGGCGCCGAAGTTGGCGCCGTCGATGGTGAGGGGAATGCCGCCGCTGGCCGGTCCGGTGGTGGGGCTCAGGCTGCTCAGCGCCGGGGCGTTGTAGCTGAAGGGGAGGGTGCCGGAGGCCTGGCCCGCCACAGTGACTCGAACCGCGTTCCCGGTCCCGCTCCCCGGAGGCAGCGTGCAGATCACCTGCGTGTGCGACTGCTGGGTGGGCGGGCACGCCTGGGCGCCGACCGTCACCGTCGCGCCCGCGGCGCCGAAGTTGGAGCCGTTGATGGTGAGCGGAACGTTGCCGCTGGTGGGACCGCCGGCGGGGCTCAGGCTGCTCAGCGCCGGGGCCGCATAGGCGAAGTTGGAGGTGTTGGAGCTCTGTCCGTCCACGGTGACCAGAACGGCGTTGGTGGCTCCAGCGCCGGGTGGGCTGGCGCAGATGAGCTGCGTCTGCGTCTGCTGGGTGAGCGAACAGGTCGCCCCGCCGACGGAGATCGCCGCGCCGCTGGCGCCGAAGTTGGAGCCGGAGATGGTGAGCAGGGTGCCGCCGGTGGTGGGGCCGGTGGACGGCGTCACGGCGCTCACCGCGGGTGCGGCGTAGGTGAAGCTCGAGCTGTTGGAGGTCTGCCCGCCCGTCGTCACCTGGACGGCCTTCGTCCCCGTCCCGGCGGGGAGGGTGCAGGTGACACGCGTGTGCGTGGTGGTCGCCGCGCCGCACGCGTTCGCGCCGACGGTGACGGTCGCGCCGGCTGGACCGAAGTTGGCGCCGTCGATGGTGATGATCACTCCGCCGCTCGTGGGCCCGGTGCTGGGCGTGACCGCGGTGATCGCCGGAGCGTCGTACCCGAAGGGGAGCGTGTTGGAGAGCGACCCGGCGTTGTCCACGGCCACCGGCAGGCCGGTGCCGCTGCCCGCCGGCGCCCGGCACTCGATGCTGGTGTCCGAGGCGGTCTGCACCACGCATTGGCTCGCGCCCACGGTCACCGCCGGCGTGGCGCCAAAGCCGCTCCCGGAGAGCGTGAGGACCGTGGCTCCGGTGGTGGGGCCGTGGTTCGGGATGAGCGTGCTGAGCACCGGCGCTCCGAGCGCAGCGCCGGCCGCGAGCGACAGCGACAGCAAGGACGACCCCAACGCCGAAGAGCGAAGCAGAGCGGTTCGTGCCATTGCGGCGAAGAGTAGGGCAGGGGGCTTCCGCCGACGAGGGTGGGCAGGAGTGGTCCTGCGCTCACCCGCGCGGCGCATCGGCGCTGTTCGGTGACACGCGGGAGGTCTACGCTCGCGCGCGCTTGCGGCTCCCGGCGACGCGAGAGATTCCGGCGTGGGGCGTCTGCGCGGCGGTCGGCGCGGCGGCGCTCGCGGCGTACGTGGCGACGCTGGCCCCGGGCCTGACTGGCGGAGACGCGGGAGAGCTGGCGTTGGCGGCGCGCGCCTTCTCCGTCGCGCATCCGCCCGGCTACCCGCTCTACGTCGTGCTCGGCCGGCTCGCGGCGGCGCTGCCCGTCGGAGCGCTGGCGTTTCGTTTGAACCTCCTCTCCGCCGTCTGTGGCGCGGGCGCGGCGGCGTTGCTGTGCCGCGCGCTGCTCTCCCTGGGCGTGGACCGGGCCTGCGCGGTGGCCGCCGCGCTGCTGTTCGCCGTCTCTCCGCTCGCCTGGACCTGGCACACGCGCGCCGAGGTCTTCGCCCTCAACGACCTCCTCGGCGCGGCCCTGCTCGCCGCCACTGCCGGGTGCCTCGAGCGCGGCAGCCGCAGGGGCCTCGCCGCGTGCGGGGCGCTGTGTGGGCTGGGGCTGGCCAACCACCTCACCTTCGCGCTGCTCGCCGCCCCGGTGGCCGCGCTCCTCGCGGTGCGCTTCCGCCGGGACGTGAAGGGGCTTTTGTCCGCCGGGGCGCTGGCGGTGGGCACCGCCGGGCTCCTCTATCTGCAGCTGCCGCTGGGTGCGTGGCTCGCACCCGCGGACGCGTGGGGCGAGCCGCAGACCCTGGCGGGCCTCGCCCATCACCTGCTGCGCAGGGACTACGGGACGCTCCAGCTCGCCTCCGAGCAGCTCACCTCACAGGCCGCCCTGGGCGGGACGCTGGCCGCCTTCCTCGCGGACGAGGCGGCGCAGCTGGGCTACCTGGCCGCGCCGCTGGCGCTGCTCGGGCTGGCGGTGGCGCCCCAGGGCCTTCGCTGGACGCTGCTGGGCGCGTGGCTGCTCTCCGGCGCGGCCTTCCTCGCGCTCGCGCGCTTTCCTTCCGAGCCGGAGCTCTTGCGCCAGGTGCTGGCCCGCTTCTGGCTGCAGCCGCTGATGCTCGCCTGCGTCGCCGCGGGGCTGGGGCTGGGCTGGCTGCGCCGGCGCGCGCCAGGGTGGGGCGCGGCAGCCGCGCTCGCGCTCTTCGTCCCCTGCGCGGTGCTGCTGGCGACGAGCAGCGGCGCGCCCCGGCGCCGCGGCGGGGTCCTGCCGGAGGCCTACGCGCGGGCCGTGCTCGCCCCGCTCCCTCCGGGCGCCTTGCTGCTGACGCGGGGAGATCTCTTCGGCAATGCCCTGAGGTACGCCCAGCGCGCGCAGGGCGTGCGCTCGGACGTGCTGCTGCTGGACTCGGAGCTGCTCACCTACCGCTGGTACGTGGAGCGCCGCGCGCGTGAGCGGCCGGAGCTGCGCTGGCCGGGCAGCGTCTACGCGCCGGGAGCGCCGGCGGGCTTCTCGTTGGCCCAGCTCGCCTCTGCGAACCCCGGCCATCCGCTCTTCGTGGTGGGCGGCGTGAAGACCGGGGATGGCTCGCTCGCGCAGCGCTTTCGCTCGGCGCCCTCTGGCCTGGCGGAGCGCTGGCTTCCGGACGCGAGCGCGCAGGAGGTGCTGGAGGCGCTGCGCGAGCACCGCGGGCAGCTGGAGCGGCTCGAGGCCAGCGGCTTCGCGAAGGCGCTGGCCTCCCTGGACGCGGACGCGTGGGAGACCGCGCTCCGGGAGGAGTACTGGGAGGCCCGGCACCGCCTGGGGTACGGGCTGCTCGTCTGGGCGCTGGCGAACGGGCAGCCGCGCGAAGTGCTCGAGGAGAGCGCGGCGGAGCTGGAGCGCGTGATCCACGCCCACCCGTCCGCGCCGGCCGCGTACTTCAAGAATGCGGGCATCGCCTACTCCCGGCTGGGGGATGAGCCGCGGATGCGGGCCGCCTTCGAGCGCTTCCTCGAGCGAGCGCCCGCGGGAGATCCGGACCGGCAGGTCGTCTCCTCGGCCCTGGGCCGCTGAGGGCGCGCTGGGCGCTACGGCCGCTCCCCGGGGCAGGCGCGCTCGAACGGACGCAGGTGCTCCTCGTCCGCGCCCTTGAGCCAGCGCTCCACGCTGGCGGCTTCGCTCTCCAGGTCCGGGCGTCCGCGGTAGCGGCGCAGCGCGTCCTCGCCCAGCTCCCGCGCGCGCGCGAGGTCTCCGTGCCGGCGCAGCGCCCGGGCCAGCGCGTAGTGGGTCATCGCCACCTCGCTGTCCATCGGCTCGGTCTTCCGCGCCACCGCGGCGCGCTCGAGCCACCGGAGCGCCGAGGCGGTGTCGTGGCGGCGCAGCGCGAGCTCGCCCAGCTCGGTCAGCGCGCCGCCCACCTGGCGGGAGCTGGGGCCGCTGGTTCGCTCCCGGAGCTCGAGCGCCTTCTCCAGGGCGACCTGGGCCCCGGCGAAGTCGCAGCGGGCCAGGCGCAGCCGTCCCTCCGCGGTCCAGAGCAGCTGGGCGCGCGGGTGGGAGTCGCCGCCGGCGGCGGCGGTGATCTTCCAGCCCTGCGCGATCGCCTCCTGAGCCTGCTCCAGCTTGCGCTGGTCCAGCAGGACGCGGGCCGCCAGCGCGTAGGCGCTCACCACGTCCGCGTACCGCGCGCCGTTGATGGAGGCGATCTCGATGCTCCTGCGCGCGGCCACGAGCGCCTCATCGAGCCGTCGCAGGTTGAGGAGGGCGACGCCCTCGTTCAGGGCCATGGCAGAGAGAGAGAGCTGGGTGGGGCCGTAGGCGGCCGCCGTAATCTCCTCCGCCTTCCGGTAGAGCTCGATCGCCTCGGCCACGTTGCCCGCGCGGGCCTCCACGGTCGCCACCTGGTTGAGAGCGATGCCCACCTTCGGGTGCGACGGGCCGAACAGCCGCGCCGTGGTGTCCTTGAAGCTGCGGGCGAGCCGCCGCGCCTCATCGACCTTCCCCAGGTTGGCGTAGATATCGCTGAGGTGGCGCACCAGGGCCGAGGTGACCTCCGGGTTGGCCGCGAGCACCTGCGGATCGAAGGCCAGCGCCTCCTGCACCGTCCGCTCGGCGTCCAGCAGCTTCCGCTCCTGCAGCTGCCGCCCGGCGATCGCGAACCGCAGCTCGAGCTCCAGGCGGTCGTTCTTCACTGGCCGCCGGGCGAGCAGCGCCGCGGCCAGGCGCGTCCAGCGCTCGGACTCGGGGATGTTGGAGGGGAGCACGGCGCTGTAGGCGCCCATGCGGATCATCGCCTCGGCGGCCACGTCGTCTCGGCTGGCGGCCAACGCCGCGTCGATGCTGGCGCGGAAGCGCTCGCTCGCGGCACCGGTCTGGCCCAGCTCGTAGAGGATGTTTCCCAGCAGCAGGTCCAGCTCGGCGTTCAGGCCCGGCGTCCCCGCGCGGCGCAGCTCCGGCTCGAGCTCGCGCGCCTTGGCCAGCGCCTCCTGCTCCCGGTGGAGGTGGTAGAGCGTGAGGGGGATCAGCAGCTTCGCGCGTTGATCGTTCCAGTCTTCCAGCCGCTGGCGCGTGTCCGGCTCGTCGCCGAGCGCCGCGGACGCGTTGGTGCACTCCTCCACCGGCCGCATCGCCCACGCCGCCAGCAGCGCGTTCTCCAACGTGACCGCGTCCGCCTGCGCGTACATCCGCGTGAGCACGCGCAGCTGCTCCTTCCAGTGGTCCAGACAGGTGGCCCGCAGCGTATGGGGCTGCGCGCAGGCGTCCTGTCGCAGGGCGCGCCAGCGCGCGCTCTGCTGCTCGAGGCGCGCCTCCACGCTGTGCCACACGTCCGCGGCGTAGCCCTTGCCCACGCTCTGCAGGCGCTCGCCGATGCGCGCCTTCTCCGCCGGGCCCCAGAGCGCGTCCAGCGAGGAGGCCTCGGCGGCGCAGCGGCGTTGCGTGTCCTGCGCGGAGCGGGTGAGGAGCACGGCTGGAAGGCAGAGCGCGGCGGCGATCCCCGCGCCCAGCGCGAGCGTGCGCAGGGCGCGCGGCCGGCGGGGCGCGAACGCCCGCAGGAGCGCGTCCATGGACGCATGGCGCGCGTCTGGGCGCTCGCGCAGCCCCCGCTCCAGCGCGCGGCGGATGCGGGCGGGGACGGAGCCCCGCGCGGGGCTCGCGCCGTAGAGCGCGTCCCAGGCGGTGCGGCAGAAGGCGTACTGATCCGCCTGCGGGCTGGCCGGCGCGCCGGCGCGCTGCTCGGGTGCGAGCTGCTCCCCGGGCTCGAGGTGGGTGGCCAACCCGAGCTCGGTGACGAGGGTACGGCCGGACGGGCTGATCAGCACGTGGTGGGGCCGGAAGTCGCCGTGGAGGATCCCGGCGGCGTGCGCGGCGGCCAGCCCGGTGCCAGCCGCCCGGAGGTGTCCGAGCACCTCCGGCACCGTCCGCCCGCCGCGCAGCCAGTCCGCGAGCGTCTCTCCGAGCACCAGCTCGGTGACGATGATCACCTCGTCGCCCTCCGAGAACGCGTCGAAGACCGCCAGCACGTTGGCATGGGAGAGGCGGGCGGTGGCCTGCGCCTGACGCAGCAGCTGGCCGGCGCCCGTCTTCACCCGGCGCAGCGCGACCTTGCGGTCCAGCTCCGGGTGGTACGCCGCGAAGACCGGATCCGGACCGCCGGCGGCGCCGAGAGGCTCGAGGAGCTGGTACCGGCCGATCTTCATGGCAGCAGGCGAAGAAGGTCTCACGGCCCGGCGGACGGAGCACACCGGGGATCACCCGGCTGCCCGCGCTCGAGTGCACCCGGGACAGCCAGTCTCTCGGAAGTTGAGAGGTGGAAATACCGAACGGGCTGTCAGAGATCGCAGCAACCACAACTCCAGGTGCGACGCGGCGATACCTGGACATGAACATCGACACGACGAGGCTGGTGACGGGTGCGGTCGGCGACGTGGCGGCGGCCCAGCGCGGCGCAGCGGGGGAGGCTGGCGGGATCGCCCAGAGCTCGCTGGCGCGGCACATCCAGCCCTTCGCCACGGACGGCTTCTACGATCCGCACGCGGCCATGCCGATGTGGCGAACCTTCCAGGGCCCGATCGAGGCGCGCCTGAGCAGCTACGGCGCGGGCGTGGCCTTCGGCGACAAGGACTTCGGCAAGTTCTTCCGGACGCTGGACTGGCGGGCGCTGCTGGGCGTCACCATCAGCAAGCTGGACGAGCGCCAGGTGGGCAAGGGGCTGCTCAAGACCTCCGGCCTGTTCCAGCAGAACGGGCAGATCAACCCGGCGGTGAAGGCGTCCTTCGACGCCGCGTTCGAGGCGAACGGCGGCACGATGACGCCCAAGCAGTTCAACCAGGTCCTGGACGACATGGGCGTGGCGCTGGTGGGCCGCCGCCAGTTCAAGAGCTTCTACCTGCTGTGCGCCGCGCTGAACGACGGCAAGAAGGCGATCACGCAGGAGCAGTTCGACCTCTTCGCGCAGGGCCCGTTCGTGGAGACCGCGCTCAAGCAGCTCGAGGGGCGCAAGGCGCCGGGGATCATCCAGCGCTGGTGGGAAGGGCTCTAGGCCGGCGCCTGGCCGAGCATCCGGAGGCGGCGCGCGTGAGAGCGCAGCGCCGCGCCGACGCTCGGGTTGACCTGGTAGCTCACCCCGAACTCGCGGCAGGTCGCCTCGACGATCGGCGCGAGCTCCGCCAGGTGGACGTGGCAGACGCGCGGGAAGAGGTGGTGCTCGATCTGGAAGTTGAGCCCGCCGACGAACCAGCTCAGCGCGCGGTTGTGGGTTGAGAAGTTGGCGGCGGTCTCCACCTGGTGGACGGCCCACTCGGTGGGGAGCGTGGTGGCGCCGTCGACCGTGGGGAAGCGGGGTCCCTCCACGCAGTGCGCGAGCTGGAAGGTGACCGCCAGCGCCAGGCTCGCCGCGGCGGAGGCCACCCCGTAGAAGCAGAGCACGTGCAGCGGCGGGTGCAGCAGCAGCGGTAGGGCGATCGCCCAGCAGTAGAAGAAGAGCTTGCCGGCGGCGAAGACGACCAGCGCCCAGCGCCTGGGGCGAGGGAAGCGCTGCCCGCCGATCTCACCGGTCCAGAGCTGGCGGTAGTCGTCGATGAAGTGCCACTTCACCGCCAGCAGCGAGTAGAGCGGCCAGACGTAGAGGTGCTGGAAGCGGTGGCCTGCGCGGCGCGGCTGGGACGGCGCGAGCCGGCAGAGCGGCTGGAAGTCGATGTCGTCGTCCAGCCCGGCCACGTTGGGGTTGCTGTGGTGGAAGACGTTGTGCTTCCAGTTCCAGAAGTACGAGCTGCCGCCCACCAGATCCAGGGTGTGGGCCATCAGCGCGTTGAAGCCTGGGCGGCGCGAGTAGGCCCGGTGGCCGCCGTCATGCTGGATGTTGAAGCCCACGCAGGCGAGCGCCAGGCCCAGGGACACCGCGAGGATCCAGGCCGTCCAGGGGCCTGCCCAGAACACCAGCAGCAGGTAGGAGCAGACCAGCCAGGCGAGGATGACCGCCGTCTTGGCGAACATCCCGGGAGCGTCCCGCGGCGAGCGGCCGGTGGCGGCGAAGTGCGCGTCCACCCGGCGATGTACCTCCGCGTGGAAGCGCCCGTGGGGCTGGTAGTGAGCGGAGCGACGGGGCTCCACTCAGCGGGGCCCGGTCGTGGGCGCCGTCTTCGGGAGATCGAACTTCCCGGAGAGCGCCTCCTTGATGTCGCGGTCGTAGCGTACGCGCCCGATGGCGATCTCCCGCAGCGCCAGAACCGTGGCCTTGTTCTTGGCCACCTCCATCAGGGGCCGTGCGCCCGCGAGCAGTTGCCGCGCGCGCTTGACTCCCAGCAGCACGAGCGCGAAGCGGTTGTCCACGTGCTCAACGCAGTCTTCGACGGTGATCCGGGCCATGGCGCCTTCCAACGAGTCGGGGAGGAAGCGCGCAGAGAGGGAGGGTTCCCGGACGGCACAGGGCTCGGGTCGACTACGTCCCGAGACATGCCGGGAACCCTACGCCCATCCCACCGCGATAGCGAGGCCGCACCCGGAGCGCCCGGTTGGCCGCCCGGAGGAGCAGAGCGTCAGGCAGGCTGCAAGAAGCGGCCGGCCGCGAGGTGGTCGATGACCTCTCTGGCCGCGTCCGGCGGGAGCCCGGCAGAGGCGCGCAGCTGGCCGAGCGCGCTGTCCACCGTGGTGGGGCGCTCGAAGGCGGAGAGCGCGGCGAGCAGCGCGGCGCCGGCTTCGCCCTGCTCCAGCGTCGAGTCGTAGAAGCGCTCCGGATCCACGGTTGGCGCGCAGGCGAGCCCGGCGCCGTCCACCGAGCGCACCACGGTGACGCGCTCCTGGGCGGCGCGGCGCGGGACGCGGTGCGCGCCCAGCCACTCGCCGAGCGGGAAGTGGCGGGTGGAGGCGGCCGTGTTGCGAAGCCGCGTCCGGCCGGTGACGGTGGTCGCGCTGCGCTGGGCGGCGCGGCGTTGCGCGAGGGCGCTCAGCTGGCGCGCGGTCTTCTCCACGGCGGCCTCGAGCGCGGGGTCCTTGAAGCGCACCATGGGGACGGTGCCTTCGAGCGCGGGCTCCTCGCGCTGGAAGTACGCGAGGAACTCCTGGAAGGTGCGCGCCTCGGTGACCATGTCGAAGCGCTCGGGGCGCTCGGTGACCGGCGCGCCGGGCTGCGCCTCCAGCCGCTGGTAGCCAACCACGCAGCCGGTGTCGAGCACGCGCTCCACCAGGCGGCGCTCCTCCGCGAGCGTGGCGGCGCTGGCGTACGGGAGGCCGGCGATCCCGGAGATCTCCACCTGGAGCCGCTTGTCCTGGCAGGCGGCGATGATCTCGAAGAGCTCCTTGTCAGACGGGCAGGGCTTGAGCTGCCCGCGCTTCATGAGATCGTGCCGCTGGGACTCCGAGAAGCAGCCGATGTCGAGCACCATGAAGACGCGCTCGAAGGTGCCCACCAGCGAGTCGACCAGGTCCGGCGGCGGCACGCCCCAGAGGAAGTAGGTGGCGCAGTGGCGCGAGAGGTCCACGCCCGCCCAGGTGCTCTCCAGGAACGCGGAGGTGCTGCCCGCGAAGTCGTAGCGGAGCTGCCAGGTGCGGTCGACGATCTCCGCGTGATCCTTGCGCACGCTCTCCGGCGGACGGAGGAACGGCTTGGCGCGTCCAAAGGACGCCTTCTGGATGCCGCGGCCGCCGCCGCAGTAGGCGCAGTTCTCCGCGCAACCCTTGCCTGGCGCCACCCAGCCGGAGAACTCGGAGAGATCCTGCCGGCTGAGGAAGATCTCCTCGAAGTGCGAGTAGTGGACGTCTTCGCTGTTGGCGCCCTGCACGTACTTGAGCGGCGGACGGTGCGCGGCGCCGCGGGAGACCACGTTGGGGGGAGACGGCTCTCCCCGGCAGAGCGCGAGCAGCGGCACCTCTCCGTCCCCGAGCACCACGTGGTCCACGCAGTCCCAGGCGATCAGGTCCTGCCAAAAGTAGGAGGCGGTGTTCCCGCCGAGGACGATCTGGAGCTCCGGGTCGATCTTCCGCAGGGCCCTGGCCAACACCTGCGCGCGCGCCACGTGGTGGAACCACTTCAGGCTGATGCCCACCAGGCGCGGCTTGAGGTGGGAGACGAGCGCGGACAGCGAGCGGGAGATCTCCTCCTCGGTCAGGTCGGAGTCGTAGAGGCGCACGTACGCCTCGATCCCGTTCCGGCGCAGGTAGCCCGCCAGGTAGAGGATCCCGCAGCTGGCCTCGCCGGCGCCTGCACCCAGGAGAAGGACGGAGTTGGACATCGCGCGTCAGAACCTGGCGGCGGGCTCCCCAAGCAGCGCCTCCCGGTAGGTCTCCGGCCGGCGGGCCACGTCGTCGAGCCAGTAGCGCGACACTTCCCGCGGGTCCGCCTCGTTCACGAAGCGCTCCACCAGCGCCCGGCGCGGATCTCCGGCCGGCAGTTGCTCGGCGAGTCCCTGCAGCTCGGCCAGCCGCTGCGCCGGACCGCCCGCGGAGACCATGTCGGTGACCACGGCGTGGCGAAGCCACTGCTTCAAGGCCTTGCCCTCGAGCACGTCAGGGCTCAGCGCCGCCAGCTCGGCGAGGCTGCGGGCCTCGTCCTCGGTCAGGCGCTTGCGCAAGTTCAGCGAGCCCAGCTGCAGCCCGAAGCCCTGGGTGCGCGCCTGGGCGAGCACGCGGTCGAAGACGTCCGGCTGCTTTGCGCGGATCCGCTCGGTGATCGCCTGGCGCGTGGCCTCCTGCGCAGGCGTGCTCTCGCCCTCCGCCGAGGAGGCGCGGGAGGAGGAGAGCTGCAGCACGCGGGAGAGGCCCACTCTTTCGTATCGCGCCCCGGCGGCGGGAAGTTGCGAACCGGGGGCCTAACACCCCGGAACCTCAGCGCTGGTCGTCCGGGGAGCTGGGGGTCCCGGACCAGCCTTCACCCCCCATGGGGTTGCGCGTGCCCTGGACGGTGTTCTGCTCGGCGTCCGTGCCGGCGCGTCCGCCGCTGGTGGCGTCCGGGCTGCGCCCCGGGTTCAGCGGGCGGCGCCGCGGCCCGGTCCCGGCCACGTTGACCGGTTGGTTGCGGCTGCCCGGCTCCTGAGCGGACGAGGGAGGTGCGGCGAGCGGCTCGGTCGGCGGGGGCGTGGTGGCGCAGGCGCCGAGCGCGAGCCCAGCGGCCAACAGGAGTGCTGCACGAAGCGTCCGGCGCGCCATGGGACAAGGGTATGCACCCGCCCATGACAGGCCCGGCGGCTCGGCCGTCAGGTCGCTCTACGCGCTGTCGACTGGCGGACTCGCCAGGCTCCGGGGTTTCTCCGCGTGGGCGCCGCGAATGGCCAAGGTGCGGAAGCGAAGTTCCCACCCGGCACAGCGTGCGCCCGGGCAAGGGGTGGCCTTGCGCGTGCATTGGGTCGCCCGGGCAGATCCATCAGGGATCTTTCGGGGGTGGGACGGATGGGGCTGGGGCGGGTGGTGCGGGCGGGCGCGCTGGTCTGCGCCGCGCTGTTCGGGGCGGGGTGTGGGAGCAACGATCTGCAGCCGTCGCTGGAGCAGGACGACGCCGGCGGGCTGACGGGGCTCGATGGCGGCGCTGTCCGGCCGGACGCGGGAGCCGCGGATGCGGGAATGCCGGGCAAGCCGGACGCGGGCACGCCGGCGACGCCGGACGCGGGGACCCCCGGCACGCCGGATGCGGGCACGCCCGGGACGCCGGATGCCGGCGCGACGCCTGATGCGGGCGAGCCGGACGCGGGCGCGCCGGACGCCGGGCTGCCCTCGGTCAACTTCCCCAACAGCCAGGGTTGGACCTTCTACGGGCCGCAGCATGGGCTGCCCGCGCACGTGATGGGCGCCAGCTACGACCAGGGCGGCAACCTCTGGGTGGCGGGCGGGGTGGACGGGCTCTACCTCAAGCGCCCGGGGGAGACCGCCTTCACCCGCTTCACGATGGCGGATGGCCTGCGCCCGTACGGCTACATGCCGGACGGGACGGACGCGCCAGGCCCGCATCACCTCGAGGTGATTGCCGTGGAGGGCGGCCCCGCCGGCACCGTGTTCGTCGGGTACGCCGGCAAGCCGGTGGCGCCGGGCGAGCGCAGCTGCGAGGACAACTGGGACGGGCCCACGCCGGATCCCTCCATCTTCAAGAGCGGTGACGCGGACAAGGTCACGCTGACGGCCACGGGGCTCAGCGTCGTCCACTACGACATCTTCTCCGGTCCGGTGTCCGCGCCGTCCAACGAGCCGCGCGGCCGCGAGAAGCTCTGCACCATCTTCCGGATCGCCTGGGACCCGGCGGCCGGGCGGATCTGGTTCGGCGGCAACCACGGCTTCGCGATGGGGGACGCCAACTACACCGGCAACAACACCTGCAACGGCAACTACTCCTGCTCCGGGGTGATGGAGCACGTGCACCCCTCCATCAACGGCTGGAAGAACGAGCAGCGCACCGGCGGCATGATCCTGCTCACCGCGGACTACCGCGGCGTGGCGGTGGATCCGCTGAGCCACAACGTCTTCTTCGGCGGGATGATCCGCAGCACGCTCTTCACCTTCGGCACCCACAACCCCACGCTCTCCAACGCGGCCGCGGGCTACTGGGGCGGGCAGACGGACACCGAGGGCAAGCTCGAGTACCAGTGGGATCTCTGGCCGGACTCGGTGGCGGTCAACCCCACTCCGGCCGAGCGCAAGGACGACAACGTCTTCGGCGCGGCGATCGCCTCGGACGGCACCTTCTGGATCGGCTCGGCGCGGTGGGGCCTGGTCCACGTCACCAACGCTGGCGTGCCGCTGGGCTACCTCTCCAGCGAGCTGATCTCCCCCAGCGTCTCTGGCGTGGCGGTGGATCCGAACGACGGCAGCGTCTGGGCGGGCACGCGCTGGGGCGGCGGGGTCTCCCGCGTCCAGAGCGGCCAGGTGGTGAAGTACGGCCTGGCGGTGTTCGGTCCGGCCATCGCCAACCTCCCGGTGACGGACGTGGAGGTGCACGGCTCCGGGAGCGGCCGCGAGGTGCTGGTGACGTTCGACGGCACCCCCTCCGCGCCGGGCGCGCTGGGCATCTACACCGGCCCTTAGAGCGGGCCGGCCGCGTAGAGTGGGAGCCGCACGCCATGTTGCGGCTCCCGTTCCAGCCCCCGCTCGCGCCGATGTTGGCCAAGCTCTCCCACGCGCTGCCCGAGGGAGACGGCTGGCTCTTCGAGCCCAAATGGGATGGGTTCCGCGCCCTGGTGTGGAAGAGCGGGGAGGAGCTCCTGCTCCAGAGCCGCGACCAGAAGCCGCTGGGCCGCTACTTCCCGGAGCTGGAGGCGGCGCTCCGGGCCAACCTGCCCGAGCGCTGCGTGCTGGACGGCGAGCTGGTGATCGCCTCCGGCGGCAAGCTCGACTTCGACGCGCTGCTCTTGCGGATCCACCCGGCGGCGTCGCGGATCCAGCTGCTGGCGGAGCAGTCGCCCGCGTCTTACGTGGCGTGGGATCTGCTGGCGCTCGGGGACGAGGATCTTCGCGCGCTGCCCCAGGCGCAGCGGCGCGAGCGGTTGGTGGCCGCGCTCGCGCAGGCGAAGGCGCCCGTGCACGTCACGCCCGCCAGCCGCAGCCGAGAGGTCGCCGCGGACTGGTTCTCCCGCTTCGAGGGCGCGGGGCTGGACGGGGTGATGGCCAAGCCGGAGGGGCTGCCGTACACGCCGGACAAGCGCGTGATGGTGAAGGTGAAGCACCAGCGCACCGCGGACTGCGTGGTGGCGGGCTTCCGCTGGTTCAAGGGCGGGAAGGGGACGCTGGTGGGCTCGCTTTTGCTGGGGCTCTACGACGCGCAGGGCGCGCTCCAGTCCGTGGGCGTCTGCGCCTCCTTCAAGCGGGCCGAGCGCGCGGCGTTGGTGGAGAAGCTGGCCCCGCTGCGCGAAGGGGCCACCGAGGCGCACCCTTGGCGGGAGTGGGCGCAGTGGCAGGCGCAGGAGGCGCAGCGGCGCCCCGGCGTCTCCAGCCGCTGGAACCCCGGCAAGGAGCTCTCCTGGGAGCCGCTCCAGCTGGGGCTGGTGGCGGAGGTCTCGTACGATCACATGCAGGGGCCGCGCTTCCGCCACGGAACTCACCTGGTCCGCTGGCGCCCGGACAAGGCGCCCCAGGACTGCCGCTACGATCAGCTGGAGACGAGCCCCCCGGCGGAGTTGGCGAAGCTCTTCGGCGGGTAGCTTTCGGGCAATTGAGCTCCTCCCGTTCACCCCGAGAGGCTGTGAGCCTTTTCGGCCCGTAGTCCCCCCGTTCACCCCGAGCGTAGGGCCGTAGGCCCGTAGTCGAGGGGCGGCACGAAGTTCGTGATCACCGAAGAGGCGGCTTCGTACTCGGTGCCGCCTCTCGACTACGCGCCTACGGCGCTGACCTGAAACTTGCCGCGCCCCGCTCAGCCCGAGCGGACGGCCTCACGTTTCTTGCCTTGATTGATCCGCCCAAGGGGCGGCGGCCTCACTACGCTCGAGGTGATCGGAAGGGGCCCCTGAATTTCAGGCTCACTCCTGCGGCCAGGCGCCGCGCCACTCGGACCTCGGGTCGTAGTCCGGATCCGGCGGCTCCTGCGGCGGGCGCTCCGCTTCGGGGATGCTCTTGAGGTTGATCCGCACGCGATACCAGGCGCTGGCGCGGCCGCGGTTGGCGTCCACGAGGATCTCCTCGGGCGCGAGCTTCGCGGCGACCTGCGGGTACTTCGCCTTCCAGCGCTCCAGCCCGGCCAGCGCGTCCGCCTTGAGCTTGGCCTGGGCGATGGTGATCACCGGCAGCTTGGCGCGCTTGGGCGCGGCCGGGCGCTTCGCCCGGGAGGGCGCCACGCGCGGCGCCTCGCCGTCCGCCTTGGCGAAGTGCGGCGGCCACGGCGCGTCCGGTTGCCCTTCCGACTCCTGGCGGTCGGCCAGCTCCAGCAGCCGGTCCAGTGTGCCCGGCGCGTCGTCGATCGCGGCGTGCGCGTCTCCCTTCGCGGCGAAGATCGCCGGGACCGTCTTGAGCGTGAAGTCCAGGGGGTTGCAGGCCAGGAAGTCGCCCCACGAGAGCGGCATCGAGACGCGCGCGTCCGGCGTGGGGCGGACCGAGTAGGCGCTGGCGGTGGTGCGGTCCCGGGCGTTCTGGTTGTAGTCGACGAAGACGCCGTGCCGCTCCTCCTTCCACCACTTCGCGGTGGCGATGGAGGGCGCGCGCTTCTCCACCTCCCGCGCCAGGGCGATCGCCGCGCGGCGGACCGTGGTGAAGGGCCAGCGCGGGTGGATCCGCACCCAGACGTGCGCGCCGCGGGAGCCGCTCGTCTTCGGCCAGCCGGTCAGGCCGACCTCGGAGAGCACCTCCTGGGCCACGCGCGCCACCTCCACGATCTGCGGCCAGGCCACGCCGGGGACCGGATCCAGATCGATCCGCAGCTCGTCCGGGCGATCCATGTCCTCCTTGCGGATGGGGTGCGGGTTCAGATCCACGCAGCCCAGGTTCACCACCCACGCCAGCTGGGCCACGTCGTTGACGACGAGCTCCTCCGCGGTGCGGCCCGAAGGGAAGGAGAACACCGCGGTGTCCAGCCAGTCCGGCCGCTTGTCGGCGATCCGCTTCTGGTAGAAGGGCTCGGCCTCCACGCCGTTCACGTAGCGCTTGAGGATCATCGGCCGGCGCGCAACCCCGCGCAGCGCCCCTTCCGCCACCGCCAGGTAGTACTGCACCAGCTCGAGCTTGGTGATCCCCGCCTTGGGGAAATAGACCTTGCCCGGGTTGGAGACGGTGACCTCGCGCCCCGCGAGCTGGAGGATCTGCTTCTCGGCCTTGGCCACGGACCGGATCCTAAGCACGCCTTCAGCGCTTGCGCGCGGGACGGAACAGGCGCGAGAGCGTCTCGGGGCGCACGCCGATGTACGAGGCCACGTCCGAGCGCCGAAGCCGCGCCCCCAACGTGGGGAAGTCCTCGCGGAAGCGCTGCAGCCGGGCCCGGGCGTCCAGCGTCAGCAGCGCGTGCTCGCGCCGCTCGCGAGAGATGTAGTGCTCCTCGGCGATCCGCCGGCCCAGCCGCTCCCAGGCGGCGCTGCGCTCCAGCTGGGCCACCAAGGCGCCGTAGGGGAACTCCAGGACCTGCGACGCTTCGAGCGCCTCGATGAACACGCTCAAGGGCTGGCCGGCGATCACCGTCCCATACGCGCCGATCGGCGTGCCTTCAGGGCAGAAGTTGCGGACGTGCTGCGCCCCCGCAGGGCCCACGTAGTAGACGCGGAAGAGGCCGCTCACCACGAAGCCGAGCCGGCCGTCCGTGTCCCCCTCGCGCGTGAAGCACTGGCGGGGGCGGTAGGTCTCCAGCCGCATGTGGGCGCGGACGAACTCGGACAGCTCGTCTGCGGGGACCGGCGCCCGCTTGGCGAGGAAGGCCTGCACCTGCTCCAGGGGCGTCTGCACGCCGTCCCGGATGCCAGGCGCGCCCCGCCGAGTCAATTTGGGCGCTTGATCCAGATCAAGGGCTGTTAGACCCAACCGGCGCCCCGCGCGTTTCCGCCGGCCATGAACCCCAAACCGCGCGCGGCCCTGCTGTGGTTCTCCCTCGTCCTCCCGCTCCTGGGCTGTCAGCCGCAAGGCTCGCTCTGGGAGGAGTGCACCGACGCTAAAAGCTGTGAGCCCGGCCTGAGCTGCTTCCGGCCGCGGACGGTGACCCAGTCCGACAGCTGCATCAGCTCGGGGCTGGCGCTCGCCGGTCCCGGGCCGTTCTGCCAGCGCCTGTGCGAGGTGGACGCGGACTGCGCCGGCCCCTGGGGAGAGGGGGCCTGCGCGCGCGTGGGCTGCCCAGGCAGCGACTCGGTCTGCTTCCGCCGGGGAGATGCCGGCGCGGTGGGCGTGCTGCTCGGCGGAGATCGCTAGGCGCGCGCGCCGGTCCTCCTGCTCCGCCGGCGCAGCGCCAGCATCGTCACCGCCGCCCAGAGCCCTGCCGGGAGCGCGCCCACGCTGCCGCAGTTGCAGCCGCCGCCGGAGATGCCCACGTCCTCGGCCCAGCCGCTCTCGCTGCCGGGGGCGAGCGTGATCACCGCGCTCTGGGTGGTGCACTGGGGCGGCGTCCCGCTGTCGCAGACCTTCACGGAGAGCACGCAGCTGGCGGGCGGCGGGTTGGCGGGCGTGAACGTGTACTCGCCCGTGGCCGGGTCCTGCACGGTGGTGCCGCAGGTGTCGTCCGGGCCCACGGACCAGGTGAGCGTGGTGCCTTCGAGATCCGTGGCGGTGCCCTTGTACGTGACGGGCTTGCCCCCGGTGCCCCCGGTCGGCGGGGTGGAGGTGATCTCCGGCGGCGCGTTGCCCTTGCCGATCGTCACCGGGGTGTCCTGCGTGGTGCACTGGGCGGGCGCGCCGCCGTCGCAGACCTTCACCGAGACCACGCAGGTGGCGGGCGGCGGCGCGGAGGCGGGCGGCGTGAAGGTGTAGCGCCCGGTGGAGGGATCCACGCTGCCGCCGCAGGTGTCGTTGGCGCCCACGCTCCAGGTGATGGACGGACCATCCGGATCGCTCACCGCCGGCGTGTAGCTGTACGGCGTGCCGGCGGTACCCGTGCTGGGCGCGGTGCTGGTCACGGTGGGCGCGTCGTTCACGGGGGTGATGTTGACGGTGGTGGTCTGGGTGACGCACGCGTCCGGCGTGGCGCCATCGCAGACCTGCACCGAGATCACGCAGGTGGCCGGCGGGGTGGGCCCCATGGGCGTGAAGGTGTACGCGCCGGTGGAGGGATCCACCGAGCCGCCGCAGGTGTCGCCCGCGCCGCGGGACCAGGTGGCGCCCGGGCCGTCCGGGTCGGTCGACGCCGGGGTGTACGTGAGGGGCTGGCCTTCGGTGGCGGCGGTGGGGCCGGTGCTGGTGATCGCCGGCGGGTCGTTCACCGGCGCGATGTTCACCGTGGTGGTCTGGGTCGCGCACCGGTTGGGGATGCCGCCGTCGCAGACCTGCACGGACATGACGCAGGTGGCGGGCGGGGTGGGGCCGGCCGGCGTGAAGGTGTAGACGCCGGTGGAGGGGTCGATGCTGCCGCCGCAGGTGTCGCCCGCGCCCACGGACCAGGTGGCGCCGGGGCCGTCCGCGTCCGTGGAGGTGGCGGCGTAGGTGAAGACCGTGTCCTCGGTGGCGGCGGTGCCGGCCGTGCTGGTGATGGTGGGCGCGCCGTTGGCCACGGTCACCGTCACCGTGCCGGTGGCGGAGAGGGCGGGGTTGCCGCTGTCGGTCACCGTGTACGTGAACGTGTCGGTCCCGGTGAAGCCGTTGGGCGGCGTGTACGTGACCACGCCCCCCACCAGCGTCACCGTCCCGCCGTTGGCGCTGGTGGCGCTCACGCCGGTGACGGTGAGCGTCTGGCTGGCCTCGGAGGGCGGGCCGCCGGGCGAGTCGTTGGCGCTGAGCGTGCTGCCCTGGAGCACCAGCGCGGTGTTGGGCGAGGTGCTGGCCGTGTCGTTGGTGGTCACCGGCGCGTGGTTGATGGTGACGGTGGTGAGCTGCACGCGGCAGGCGGGCGGGACGTTCGCGTCACAGACGTTCACGCCCACCACGCAGCTGGCCGGCGCGCCGGGGGTGAAGGTGTACTGGCCGGTGCCGGGGTTCACCGAGCCGCCGCAGGTGTCTCCCGCCGCGGCGCTCCAGGCGAGCGGCCCGGGACCGTCCGGATCGTTGGCGGCCGGCGTGTACGTGTACGCCGTGCCGGCGGCAGCCACCGTGGAGGCGGTGCTGGTGATGTCCGGGCGGCGATTGAACGTGGCCGCCACCGTGTGGTTGGCGGTGACGTTGGTGAGCGTGTACGTGCCGCCGCTCACCGAGCCGAGCACGTTGGCGCCGTTGTCCGTGACGGTGGAGAGCGCGTAGTCCGCGCCCGGGGTGATGGTGCAGGTGGCGCTGCCGCCCTGGAGCACGCTGGAGGGCGTGCACACCACGGTGCCGCCGGTGCCCGCGCTGCCGGTGATGGTGGGCCCGCTGAAGCGGGCGGTGACCGTGCGCGCCGCCGTCATGGAGACGCTGCAGGTGGAGGCCGTGCCCGAGCAGTCGCCCTCCCAGCCGGTGAAGACGTCCCCGGCGCGGGCCACGGCGGTGAGGACCACCACCGTGCCGCTGGAGTACTGGGCGGTGGCGGTGGCGCACGCGTTGGCGCAGGCGATGGAGGCCGGCGAGGAGGTGACGGTGCCCAGGCCGGTGTCGCTGGCGTTCTTGTTCACCTGCAGCGGGAACAGCGGGCCGATCCCGTCCGTGTCCGCGTCCGAGTTGTTGCGCGAGTCGAAGTCCGTCATCCCGGCGGGCACCGCCACGGTGGCGGTGTTGGTCATGCTGGCGTTGCCGGTGCCGGCGATGACCGTGGCGCTGACCACGAAGGTCACGCTGCCGCCTGCCGGGATGTTGACGGGCTGGCTCAGGTTGCCCGAGCCGGAGGCGGCGCAGGTACCGCCGCCGCTGCCCGAGCAGGTCCAGGTGACGCCGGTGAGCTGCGCGGGGAAGGTGTCCGTCACCGTGGCGCCGGTGACGGCCAGCGGCCCGGCGTTGGTGACGGTGATGGTGTACTGCACCGCGCCGCCCCAGTTGACGGCGGGGGTGCCGTCACTCACGGCGATGGCGAGATCCGTGTACTGCACGCCGGCGGTGATGACGGTCTCCACGCGCGGGCCGATCAGCGGGGCGATGGTGCTGCCCTGCACGCTGTAGTTGCCGTTCACCACCTTGTCCGGGGGCAGGCCTATCGCGAAGCGCGAGCCGGAGGGCGGGTTGGTGCCCCAGTTCGCGCTCAGCGTGAGGACCGTGGGGGTGTTGCTGAGGATGGTGCGCTGCTGCCCGGCGCCGGTGCCCGAGAGGACGGTGACGGTGTAGCCCATCATCGCGTTGTCGACCCAGACCTTGGTGTTGTCCGTGAGCGTGTTGTTGCCCGAGTTCGCCGAAGCGCTGCCGGTGTCCAGCGGCGGGTTGACGATCTTGTAGGCGCTGGTGTTGTTGGGCGCGGTGGTCCAGTTGGGCGTGACGGTGAGCGCGGTGGCGGTGTTGCTGACGATGGTGCGGAACTGGCCCACGCCCTGGCCGCCCACCAGGTAGACGGAGAAGCCGGAGTAGGCGTTCGCCGTCCACGCCTGGGTGCTGTCCGTCAGCGTGCCGGCGGCGCCCGCGGTGGCGGTGCCGCTGCCGTTGGGCGCGGTCGGGAAGGCGCGCACCGTGACCTGGAAGGTCGCGCTCGCGCTCGGGTTCAGGTACCCGAAGCTGCAGGAGACGGTGCCGGTGGCGCCCACCGCCGGCGTGGTGCAGGTGGCGCCGGGGTAGCTGGTGGAGGCGGAGACGAAGGTGGTGCCGAAGGGGAGGACCTCGTTGGCCACCACGTTGGGGGCGATGCCCGAGGTGTTGTTCTCCACCACGAAGTTGTAGGTGAGGTTGCTGTCCACGTTCGCTGCCTGGACGGTGGTCTTGCTCACGGACAGCCCCGGGAAGTTGGAGCCGAACCCGTCCACGTAGACCTCGCCGAAGTGGCCGCTGGGCTGGCAGCGCGAGGCGAAGATCTCCACCTCCACGTTGTCACCCACCCGCAGCGCGGCGTTGCCGGGCGCGATGTCGAAGATGGTCCAGTCCGTGTAGAGCACCGCCGTGTCGCCGGTGCCCTGGGACTTCCAGGGGACGCCCGGGTTGTTGGCGTAGTTGTAGTTCGTGTACAGCGTGGCGCCGGTGGTGAGGTTGGTGAGCACCACGAAGAAGTACGGCTGCTGCGCCGGCACGTGGCCCGCCGCCTGGAGCGCGGGCGCGAGCACGAACCGCACGTGGATCTTGTTGTCCACCGGGTCCACGTCCGCGTTGGTCACCACGTACGCCTGCTTGAGCGAGTTCGCGTTGGTGCTGTTGGCGCCGGCGGTCTCGTTGATCACCACGGACGTGGTGTCGAACTTCGGCCAGCGCGGCGGGCCGCCGTCCGCGGTCATCCCGGCGAAGAGCTGGGACTCGCGGACCGCGTTGGTGCGCGCGAAGGTGCGCACCGTGCCGCCGTCCACCAGGTTCAGCTGCCCCTTGCTGGTGGGCGGCACCGCGGCGATGCCGTTGTTGTTCAGGTACGTGTTGATGGTCCAGCCGTTGAGCGTGCCCGCATCGGCCTCGAAGCCGCCGTTGATGAAGAGCGCGGCCTTGGACTGGAGCAGGTCGAACAGGGCGTCCTCGCCCGGGCCGCAGGCCACGGGGGTGAGGGCGGCGAGGGAGGCGGTGGCCCCCAGCAGGAGGGCGAAGCGGCGAGCCGGTCTCATCTAGCGGGTTCCTTGATCGGGCTCGGTGTCCCGGTCGTCGCTCTGGACGTTGCCGTTGCCAGAGAGAATGGTGAAGACGACGCGCCGGTTCTTCTCCCGGCCCGCGGCGGTCTTGTTGTCGGCGATGGGCTTGGTCTGCCCGTAGCCCTTGGGCGTGAGCCGCGCGGGGGAGATCCCGTGGTCCACCAGGTACTTCACCACGGAGGCCGCGCGCCGCTCGGAGAGGCCCAGGTTCTTCGTGGCGCTGCCCTGGCTGTCGGTGTGGCCTTCGACGAGGACCTTGTCCACGTCCGGGTGGGCCTTGAGCACCGCCACCACGTTGTTCAAGAGCCGGAAGCTGCGCTGCTCGATCACGTGGCTGTTGGTCTTGAAATAGACCTTCTCCAGGATGGAGAGCTGGCCCTCGCTGATGATCACCAGCTGGCGCGCGGCGCAGCCCTGGTTCTCCGGCGGGCCCGCCTCGTCCGGGCAGTTGTCCAGCCGGTCCACCAGGCCGTCCCCGTCGCGATCCGGATCCGGGCAGCCGCGGTTGGACGCCGGCCCCTTCACCGCCGGGCAGCGGTCCTCCTTGTCCGGCACGCCGTCCCCGTCGTTGTCGGGATCCGGGCAGCCGTCGTCATCCTGGAAGCCGTCCTTGTCCTCGGCCTGGGTGGGGCAGCCGTCCAGCCGGTCCACCAGGCCGTCTGCGTCCGCGTCCTCGTCCGGGCAGCCGCCGTTCTCCTTCGGCCCGGCGCGGTCCGGGCAGCGGTCCGCGCCCGCGGCGAGCCCATCCCCGTCTGGATCCGGGTCTGGCGGCGGCGGAAGCGGCTCGGCCGCCTTCGCGGCCTGCAGCACCTTGCCGTAGCGCGCGCCGAGGAAGACGCGCCAGTCTGGCGTCCCCCAGCCGCTCATCAGGCCCAGCCCGGTGCCGACGAAGACCTGCAGCGCCGGGTTCACGTCGTACGCGGCCATCAACCGCAGCTCGAGGTGGTTCTGGTTCTTCTGCCGGAACGGGCGGGCGGCGGAGACCGCGGCGGCGAGCGAGGCGTCCAGCTCCAGCGGCGCGCCCCGCGAGCGGTCCGGCGAGTAGAACCGGTAGCCCACGCCGAAGTGCCCGGTCAGCTCGCTCTCCACCGTCTGGTTGAGCGTCTCGCTGCGCCCGCGCAGGGTGGCGCCCAGGTTCAGCCCCAGCCGCAGGTGCGTAAAGTCGCGGGAGAGCAGGGCCTCGGGCGCGAACTCCACGCCCGGCGCGCCCGAGTACTGGCCGCCCCCTCCGGAAGGGAGGGAGACCGCCGGCATCAGCGCCAGGTGGACGCCGTACCGCTCCTGGCTGAGCAGGCGCACCTTCGCGGCGGCGCGAATGTCCCCCAGGCGCGTGGCGGAGAGCGGCCCGAGCGCGGCATCGGGCGCGAGCGCCCCCGGCAGCTCCGAGGCCCGCGCCTGGTAGAGCACCACCGGCAGCTCGAGCCCGAATTCGAGGAAGCCCAACACGCCCAGCGAACCGAAGAGGCTGGCGCCCACGCGGTCCGAGACGAGCGCCCCCAGGCGCGTGCCGTCCGAGATCCGGTTCACCACCAGCGGGTTCTTCTCGTAGCCGACCCAGAGGCCAAAGTCCCAGGCCAGGTGGGGCAGGACGGCCGCGGACTCCACGTCAATCAACCCTTCGCGGGTGGTGGAGAGCCGCAGCCGCTCCAGCGAGAAGCGCTGATCTTCGACGGCGAGCTGCTGCGCGGAGGCGGGGAGACTGGCGCAGAGCAGGGACACTGCCAGCCACCGCTGCGCAGCTGCGCCACGGCGGGACTGCGTCTGGGAGCTCGACACGGGGGGGAAGTCCTCGTCACGGCGGGAAGCGTGCAGCCCCAAGTCTCAGGGCAGCCGGGCTCCCTGGCAATTCCGCGCAAAGCACCCACTTGGAACCACCGGGTCCGCGCCTACCCTGCGCTGCGCGCGTCCTGCCCCTCGGTCGCTGGGTCGCGCGTGACGGGAGGGGACGCGGGCATCGCCGCGGGGCGGGTGACCCACGCCGCGAGCAGCGCGCACAGCGCGAGGATGCAGCCGGCGAGCAGGAAGGGCGCGCCGGGCAGCTCCAGGGGCGCGTTCTTGGAGATGAAGGTGGCGAAGACGAAGGTGAAGATCGGCGGGGCGATCATCTCTGCGATCCCGTTGATGCTGCTGCGTGCGCCCTGCAGTTGCCCCTGCTCGCTGGGGCCCACGTAGCGGGTCATCAGGCTCTGCGCGCTCGCGCCGGCCAGACCCCACAGCGCCCCCAGCGGGATCCCCAGCCAGAAGAGCGCTCCGGTGGGGGCCAGCCCGTAGATCGCGAAGCAGGCCACGCCGAAGAGCAGGCCGGCCACCAGGAGCGTCCGCTCGCCGAAGCGGGCCACCAGCGGCTTGATCAACAGCGCCTGAACCACGATGGAGGAGATGCCCACGGCCACCAGCGTCAGCCCCACCCCCAGCGCACCCCACCCGTAGCGGTAGTGCGCGTAGAGGACGAAGGTGCTGGGGAGCACCACGTGCGCCAGCATGTAGAGGAAGTTGACCGCCGCCAGCCCGAGCAGCTGCGGCTTGCGGGAGAGGAGCACCAGCGAGCCCACCGGGTTGGCGCGCTTGAAGGAGAAGGGCTCGCGCTTCTCCTTCGGCAGCGACTCGGGCAGCACGAAGAGCCCCCACAGGGCGTTGAGCAGCGACATCCCGCCGGCGATCCAGAAGGGCAGGCGGGGGCCGCCGAACTGCCCGGCCACCGCGCCGATCAGCGGCCCCACCACGAAGCCCACGCCGAAGGCCGCCCCGAGCATGCCGTAGCCCGAGGCGCGGTCCTCCGGCGCCGCGGTGTCCGCGATGTAGGCGCCCGCGGTGGTGACGCTCGCGGCGGTGATCCCGGAGATGACGCGCCCGACGAAGAGCCAATGGAGGTTGGGGCGAGCGCCATCAGCACGTAGTCGAACCCGAGCCCGAAGTTGGAGATCAGCACCACCGGGCGGCGCCCGAAGCGGTCGGAGAGCGCCCCCATCACCGGCGAGAACAGGAACTGCATGGCCGCCCACACGGTGCTGAAGAGGCCGATCAGCCGGGAGGCTTTGGCGGTGTCCCCGTCCAGGAAGCCCTCCACCAGCGTGGGGAGGACCGGGATGATCACCCCCAGCGCGAGCATGTCGAGCATGACGGTGATGAAGATGAAGACGGTGGCCGCGCGGCGCTGGGGTGCCATGGAAGGTGCACCCTAGCGTCCTTGAGGGCGCGGATGGGCGGTGCCATCATCCACCGCGCCGATGACGCAACCCACCCCTGCAGCGGATCCGGCCGCGCTGACCCGGCTCGCGCTCGCCACCGTCGTCCGGTGGATCTGCTTCGCGGTCCCGCCCTTCGCGTTCATCGTGGGGCAGGTGCTGGGGCTCCGGGCGGGCGAGGTTTGGGTCGCGCTGGGGATCCTGGTGCCCCACGTGGCGGTCTTCGCGGTGGTGGGCCCCTACTTCTCCATCCTGGGGCTCTCCCGCTGGACGCTGGAGGTGCCCGCCTCGGAGCCGCCCGGGACGGGGCTGCGGCGGCTGCTCGAGTTTCCCCGCCGGGTGGAGCTCTTGGGGATGACGCGCTGGTGTCTGCCCGGCGCCGCGATCTACTCGCTCATCTGCTGCCTCTACTTCGGCAAGCCGGTGTGGGCGGCGCTCGGCGGAGCGGTGGTGGCTGCCTGCTTCCTGTCGGTGATGGGGATCCCGATCAGCGTGCGCCTGGAGGAGGCGGTGCGGCCGCTCGCGGTGGCGCAGTTCCAGGCGGATCCGCTCTCGGTCCCGCAGGGGAAGTCGCTCTACCTCAACCGCTCCGCCTGGTACCTGCCGTACACCTACGGCGCGCTGCTCGTCTCCGCCTGTCTGCTGATCGGCGTGCCGGCGCTGCGCCGGATGGCGGCGACGCTGGGCGAGGCGCGCGTGCTGGTGGCGCAGGCGGCGCCGGAGCGGGTGTCCAGCTTCGATGAGCTGGCCGGCGGCGCGTACCTGGATCTGGCCCTCTCCGCGGGCTTCGTGGGGATCTTCGTGGTGGTGGTGGCGACCTTCTCCGCGCTGCGGATCGCCCGGCGCAGCTCGGACGGCGCCCGGGCGATGGTGGAGGCGGTGCGCGCGCTCACGCTGGGGCACCGCGATCCGCCGGCCTGGGTGAGCTCGGACGAGCTGGGGGAGCTGGCGCGGGAGACCGCGAAGATCGCCGCGAGCTACTCCACGGTGGTGCACGAAGTGAAGACCGGCTCGCTCACCGTCTCCTCCGCCTCGGGCGCGCTCTCCACCACCGCCAAGGACATGGCGGACGGCACGCGCGAGCAGGAGCGCGCGGTGGTGGTGATGAAGCAGGCGCTGGCGGAGGTGGGCGCGGCGATCGGCACCACCGCCGCGCAGATCGGCGAGGTGGTGGAGATCGCCAACCACGGCGTGTCGGACGCGGAGCGCACCACCCGCGCCGCGCAGGAGACCATGGACGCGATGAAGGGGATCCGCGAGCAGGTCTCCGTCATCCAGAAGATCTCGTTCCGCACCAACCTGCTCGCGCTCAACGCGGCGATCCAGGCCGCCAACGCGGGGGAGTACGGGCGCGGCTTCGCGGTGGTGGCCGGCGAGGTCCGCCAGCTCGCGGACGGCGCCGCCGAGGCGGCCCGGGCGATCACCGAGCTCGCCAGCAGCAGCGTCCAGCTCGCGGAGCGCTCCGGCGAGCAGATCGCCGCGCTGGTGCCGGGGATCCAGCGCACGGCCGAGCTGGTCCGGCGCGCCATGGAGGAAGCGCAGCAGCACACCCTCAAGCTCCAGTCCGTGCAGGCGGCGGCCAACGAGGTGATCTCCGTCAGCCAGCGCAACGGGGAGTCGGCGGACATGTTGGCCACCACCGCCAACGAGCTGCAGGACTACGCGGCCAAGCTCGGCAGCCTCACCGATCAAATCGTCGGCAGCTGAGGGGGGCGAAGAGGCCATGACGCGAACGCTGCGCTACCAGTTCACGCCGGCCGCGGGGCCGGCGCGCACCTTCACGGTGACGCTGGATCCGGCCGCGCTGGCCAACCTGACGCCGCCGCTGGACCCCGCGCCGGAGTGGACGCGGCTTTCGTACCAGCAGTGCCCCAACTGCCCGCTGGATCCGGCCACGCACCCCGCCTGCCCCACCGCCGTGCACCTGGCGGGCGTGGTGGCCGGCTTCTCGGAGACCCATTCTTTCGAAGAGGCGGAGATCCGCGTGGAGACGCCCGAGCGGACCTTCCTGCAGCGGACCACGGTGCAGCGGGGCCTGAGCTCGCTCTTGGGCATCTACATGGCCACCGCCGGTTGCCCCATCCTCGACAAGCTGCGCCCCATGGTGCGCTTCCACCTGCCGTTCGCCAGCGAGGAGGAGACGCTCTTCCGGGCGGCCTCCATGTACCTGGTGGGCCAGTACCTCAAGGCGGAGGAGGGCGGGGTTCCGGACTGGTCGCTCAAGGGGCTCGCGGAGATCTACCGCGCGGTGGGGGCGGTCAACCGCGCCTTCGCCACCCGGCTGCGCGTGGCGGTGAAGAAGGACGCCAACCTCAACGCGATCATCGTCCTGGACACCTTCGCCAAGGCGTTCCCGGACGTGATCGACGACCGGCTCCACGAGCTGCGCTACCTGTTCTCCTCCTGGGAGTAGCAGCATAGTAGCGGGAACCCATGTCCACCTCTCGCGCCCTCTTCCCGTCCCTGGCCCTCCTCGTCCTGCTTGGCGCCTGCAGCGGCGGGAGCGGGGGAGGGAACGACGCCGGAAGCTCCACCGATGCGGGGCCGGGCGAGGCGATTTGCGGAGATGGCCTGGACAACGACGGTGACGGCCGAACGGACTGCGACGACCCCGACTGCGAAGGGCTCGTCTGTCGCGCGGCCGCGGGCAGCTGCGACGGCGCGGAGGTCTGCGCCGGCGGCGCCTGCGCGCTGGATCGCGTCTTCGCCGCGGGGGTGACCTGCAGACCCTCCGTGGGCCCCTGCGACGTGACCGAGTTCTGCACCGGCAGCAGCGGCGAGTGCCCGCCGGACGCGCTGGTGGCCTCCAGCGAAGTCTGCCGCCCCGCCGCTTCGGCGTGCGACGCGCCGGAGAGCTGTACCGGCAGCGCTCCCCAGTGCCCGGCGGACGGCTTCGCGGGGATGGGGACCGTGTGCCGCCCCGCCGCCGGCCCCTGTGACGTGCCAGAGACCTGCACCGGGAGCAGCGGGGCCTGCCCGGCGGATGGGTTCGCCGCCACCAGCGTGGTCTGCCGCGGCGTGGACGGCGGCTGTGACGTGGAGGAGACCTGCACGGGCGCGAGCGCGGCGTGCCCGGCGAACGGGGTGAAGCCTTCGGGCACCGCCTGCCGCGCCTCCGCGGGAGGGTGTGACCCGGTGGAGGCCTGCGACGGCGCCGCGGCGAGCTGTCCGGCGGACGTGATGACGTGCCCGAGCAACCAGCAGTGCGTGGGGACCAGCTGCGTGCCCAAGTCGATGAACGGCGTGGCCTGCACCAGCGCGGCGCAGTGCCTCTCCGGCAACTGCGTGGACGGCGTCTGCTGCAACACCCCCTGCCCGGGTGACTGCGAGGCGTGCAACGCGGCCGGCTCGGTGGGCACCTGCACGCCGAGCGGGCCGGGCGTCCAATGCCGGGCGTCCGCGGGGCCGTGCGACGTGGCGGAGAGCTGCACCGGCGCGGCGGGCGCCTGCCCGGCGGACGTCTTCGCGGGGACCGCCACCGTCTGCCGCCCGGCCACCGGGCCATGCGACGTGGCGGAGAGCTGCCCCGGGACGGCCGCGGCGTGCCCCGCGGACGCGCTCGCGGGCAGCGGCGCGGTCTGCCGGGCCAAGGCGACCGCGTGCGACGTGGCGGAGACCTGCAGCGGCACCAGCGACACCTGCCCCGCGGACGGAAGCGCGCCTGCGGGCACCCCCTGCGGGAGCGCGAGCTGCACCAGTGGGACGCAGAGCCCCGCGCCGGTCTGCGACACAGTTGGGACCTGCGTCCCAGGCCCCACCCAGGCGTGCAACCCGTACGTATGCGGGCCCACCGCGTGCCTGGTGGCCTGCGCGGACGATGCGCAGTGCGTGGCCACCCACTTCTGCACTGGCACCAGCTGCGCCCCGAAGCTGCCCGTGGGTGCCGCCTGCAGCCGCGCCGGCCAGTGCACGTCCAACCAGTGCGGGACGTTCTACGCGGACGGGGATGCGGACGGCTTCGGCGCGGGCGCGGCCTCCCAGCGGTGCCACAGCGGGACGCCGCCGGCCGGGTATGTCGCCAACAACGCCGACTGCTGCGACAGCGATCCCGCCGCGAAGCCCGGGCAGAGCGCGTTCTTCGCCACCGCGCGGCTCGGCTGCGGCGGTTACGACTACAACTGCGACACGCTGGAGTCGCCCCAGTACCCGGTCGCCGTGGGGAGCGGCTCGGTCGCCTGCTTCGGCTCGCCGCCGTGCACGGTGGATCAGATCGGCTACCGCGCCCCGGTCCCGGGCTGCTCGGCTCCGGGGACCTGGCAGGACTGCAACACCAGCAGCTGCTCCACCACGCTCACCAGCCCGCCGCAGGCCTGCCGGTAGGGTGACCCGTTACCGGGGCCCGTCACCCGTGAGCCGTCACCCGTGAGCCGTACCCGTACCCGTAAACGCACGCGAACCCGCACCCGAACCCGACCGAGGCCAAGCGCGAGCGGCCGCGGAGCCTGCTCGTGGCAACAACCGGGTTCGGGTTCGCGTGCGGGTTCGGCCACGGGTACGGGTACGCGTCACGGGGGACGGGTCACGGGTCACGGAGGGACGGGCCACGGGCCACGGGGGGAACGGGCCACGGGCTTTGGCCCGGTTCAGGGCGCCCAGATCACCCGGCCAATGCCCGGCAGCCGCGTGGGCGAGCCCGAGCCCGAGCAGGTGCGCAGGATGTACGGCGCGTGGACGAAGAGCGCGCCGCCGGACGGCGTGAGGGTGACGGCGGGGGCGTTGGGGTACCACGCCGCGAACGCGGGGCGCACCGCCATCCCGTTGCTGCTGCAGCCCTGGATGGCGTACGGGTCCACCGCCGCGGAGATCGCCTCGCTCGAGTCCACCACGCCGCCGGTCCAGGCCTGCGCGTCCTCGCAGCCCGCGCTGCACACGCGCACCCGCAGCTCGGAGACGGTGGTGGTGGTGAGCACCATCGTGTCGCCCGCGCTCACCAGCTTCAGCCCGTCATCTCCTTCGCCCAGCTCGCCCAACACCACGCCCTTCCAGGACGCCTGCTGCGCGCAGTTGCCGGGGCAGGTCCAGACCAGCATCTTCCGGTTCTGCGCCTTGACCGCGTCGGACTCGTTGTCCGGGGCGGTCCCCTGGTTGTAGGCGAGCTTCAGCGCGCCGCCCGGGGTGGCGGTGAGCGAGACGGCGGACTGGCCGTTGTGCGTGAAGAGCGGGGGAGACTCCTGCCAGCTCGCCTCCTCGGTGCAGTTGGCGCTGCAGGTCCGGTAGACGAGCGCGCTGAAGTCGTTGTTGAGGACCATGTGGAGCGTGGTGCCGCCCGCGGCCATCTCCATGCGGTGTCCCCCGGTGCGGATGTAGCCGGCCTTCCAGTTGGAGAGCTGGTCGCAGCCGGAGGCGCAGGTGGTGAGGAGCACCTTGGCGTTCACGGTCAAGTCGTCCGTGATGAAGCTGACCCGGTCCTGCGAGTCCACCACCAGCGGCGCGCTGCGGTACGCGGCGGCGTTGTACCCCTGCAGCGGGGTCAGCTCGGTCTTGGCCCAGTTGCCCCCTTGGTCGCAGCTGCCCGCGCACGAGGCGTAGATCGTCCGCTCTTCAGAGCTGGGGCCGCCCAGCTCGTAGACCACGTGCACGCGCCCGGTGGGGCCCACGCCCAGCCGCGCGTGCGCCGCGAAGTTCGTGGTGCTCTCCAGCGTGACCCACTTCCAGGACGGCCCAAGGTGGCAGTCGCGCTTGCACTGACCGTAGAAGACGACGGAGGGGGACGCGCCGGAGTTGAAGGTGACGTGGAAGATCCCGTCCGGCCCGGTGGCCAGCGCCGGCTCGGAGAAGCCAACCTCGGTGATGCTCAGGTGGCCGGACTCCCCGCCGGGCGTGGTGCCGCCATCTGGCACAGCCATCCCGGAGTCGGGGGTGCCGCCATCCGTTGGCTTGGGCGGGAGGCCTCCGCCTCCGCTCGGCGCAGCGCCGCAGCCCACCAGCGTCAGCCCAACGAACATCACCTGCAGCAGCTTCGCCATGCGTTTTGGCTCCTCGGTGCCCCAAGGAAACCAGCCGCCGCCGCTTCTTTCACGGCCTCGCGTTCAGTCGAAGAAGACGGTGGCGGTGAGGTGGAGGGTGAGCGGGTAGGCCGGGGTGAAGTCCACGTCCTCGCAGCCCCAGAACCGCCCGGAAGGACTGCCCTCGGGGCCGGGCGCGAGCCGGCCGGTGCCGCAGGTGAAGGCGGAGGGGAGCGGCGCGCCCACCTCGGGCTCGCCCTGGTTCCGGCTGACGGTGGCGAACTGGGCGGAGCGGAAGGCGCCGTTGAAGAGGTTCTCCACGTCCAGTGAAACGTCGAACCAGCGGTGGCGGTAGCCCAGGTGGAGGTCCACCTGGGTAAATCCGGTGGCGATGAGCTCTCCATCGTCCGATGCGGGGCGGTTGCCAATTCCGTAGAACCGCAGCCCGCCGCGCGCCACGCCTGGGCCCAGCGCGTGGCGCGCGCTCAGCCCGCCTGCCCAGGTCTGCTTGGGCGCCAGGGCGAGCCCGCCCCCGTTGCCCGTCTCCGCCCGGTACTCGGAGTGCGTGAAGGTGACGTCCAGATCCGCCGCCAGCCAGGAGGTGAGCTCGAAGCGCGTCTCCAGCTCCAACCCGCAGCGCCGGGTGGCGTCGCTCACCTCGGTGGTCCCCGCGTCTCCCACCCAGACGGTCTCGTTCGCAAGCTCCAGCTGCCAGAGCGCCGCTGCCAGGTCCCACCGCTTGAACAGCTGCGCCCGAGCGCCCACCTCCGAACCGATGGCGCGGGTGAGCGGGCTGACCGCGGGCTCCGCGAAGGCGCCGCGCACGTCGTTGGAGTGGAAGCCGTGGCCGTAGTTGAGGAAGAGGTCGAGCAGCGCGCCCTCCCGCTGCAGGGCAGAGATCACCAGGCTCGCCTTGGGTGAGAGCTGCAGGGCGCCGCCGACCCCGCCGCCCGTGGCGCCTGTGAGGCGGTCGTCCACCGCGAAGCTGAGGAGATCCGCGCGCCCTGCCAGGTTCACCCGGAGCCAGGGGAGCAGCGTCACCTCCTCGTTGAGGAAGAGCCCCCCGAGCAGCTCGTGCACGTCGTTGCTGCGGCGCGCCTCCAGGTGCGCGCGGTGGGCGGTGTGCCAGAGCTCGCCGTGGAGGTCGTCGATCCGCAGCTGCGCCCCCACCGTGGTGTCGAAGCGGACGTCTCCCAGGTTGCGCAGGACGCGGTAGGTGAGCCTGCCGCCGTAGAAGGTGCGGCGGTCCACCTGCTCGAGCTCGTCTCCGTTCTCCGGGTCCTCCAGGAAGAGGGTGAAGTTGGAGAAGAGGTTGAAGCGGTAGCTGGCCAGGTACGCCATGGCGCGCAGCTCGGTGCGCTCGTCCGGCCGCAGCACGTAGGAGAGCGCCAGCTGGTGGCGGCCGCTGCCGCCGCCTTCGTCCAGATCGATCGCGCCGAAGCGGGAGACCAGCCCGGCCTCGACTGCGCGCGCCGGGAGCTGCCCAGAGCCGTGCCACTGGCTGCCGTAGCTCATCTGGATGAGCGAGAGCGTGGAGTGGGCGCCCACGTCGAAGCTGACGCGGTTGAAGAGCCGGTAGCGATCCCAGCGCTCCGGGTTGTCGAACGGGCCGTTGGCGCGTCCGAGCTCGGCGGCGAACGTGGCGCGGGCGTCCTCGAGCTTGGGGCTGGCGATGAGCAACGCCCGGGCAGAGGGGCCGCCCTGGCCCGGCGAGCCGCCGAACCCTACGCCGAGTGAGCTGTGCTCGAAGGCCTCCCGCGAGACCAGGTTCACCGCGCCGGCGGTGGCGAAGTCCCCCTGGGCGGCGAAGTAGGGTCCCTTGGTGATCTCCACCCTCTCCACCACCTCCGGGATGAGGAAGTGGGTGTCCGCGAAGCCCTGGCCGTGGCCGTGGGTGACGAGGTTGATCGGCACGTCATCCACGGAGAGCGCCACGTCCGTGCCGTGGTCCGCGTCGAACCCGCGCAGGAAGTACTGGTTGGCCTTCCCACCCCCGGAGTGCTGGACGAGCACGAGCCCCGGCGTCACCCGGAGGATGTCCTGCACCGAGCTGATCGGCCTCAAGGAGAAGTCCCGGTCGCGCACCGAGAAGGAGGACGCGGCGCTGATCGGCCGGTGCGCGAGCACCACCGTGGAGAAGCCGCGTGCGGCGATCCCCGCGTCCGCCGGGGCCCGGAAGGCGTGGGTGTAGTTGATGCGGGCGCGCACCGGCTGGTCGTCCTGCCGCGCCGGCTCGAAGACGAACTGGCGCGCGGCGGCGAGCAGCGCGGCGTCGAACTCTTCGCCCCCCGACTCGAGCACGCGCGCCTGCTGCACGTGGCCGGTCTCGTCCACGAGCAGCTCCAGGTGCACGTGGGCCTCGCGCGCCTGCGCCAGCGCCGCGGGCGGGTAGATCGGCTCCGGGCCGCGCAGGAAGATCGGCGGTGAGAGCGCCAAGGCCGGCGCGAGCTCCGCGCCCGCATCCATCGGCTCGAGGGCCGGGAGGCCGCCGTCCGGCAGCGGGGTGTGCGCCAGGGCCGGGGCGCCCAGGCACAGGAACAGCAGCAGGCTTCTCACGTTGGGCGCTCAGGCCGACCTGGGTGCGCGGCCGCCGCTGGTCGAAGCGCGCGCCCGCGGGCGCCCTACGGAGCCCCTTGGGAGGCCGCCGCCATCGGAGCGCCAGGTGGCACGCGGCGCCTTATAGGGTCCACCCCCCCGACAGAGCAACGCCCGCCTGCGAGCTTGGCCAGGCGGGCGTCGGTGATCGGCCCTGTGCTGCGAAGAGAACCGTGGGGCCGAGTCTGGGGAACTTCGGGACCACCGTCAACCGCCGCGCGGGGTGGGCGCGCTGGAGCGGCGTGGTCTCGCGCCGAAACGGCGCGGGCGGCCCGGCCTTCCCCGGGATCTGGGCCCGGCCCCGCGTTTGCGTACGGCGGACCCCCGAGACGCATGCCGGCCGTCCGTTGAGCCCCGCCGGCGAGGAAGACGCACCATGAAGCGACTGCCAAGCCTGCTGCTGCTCGCGGGAGCGCTCTGCGCCGCCTGCGGTCCCACCCCGAACGCCGCTGCCGAGGAGGACGCGCTGGGCGCGGCCACCCCGAACATCCGCTACTGCCCGAGGACGGATCCAAACTACCCGTTCTGCGGTGAGACGGATCCGGATGATCCGAAGGTGAGCTGCGCGGGCGGCACCGGGACGCTCTCCGCCTATCCGCCGGTCATCCAGTACGGCCAGAGCACCACGCTCTACTACTCCTTCAACCTGCCGGCGGGCTGCACCGGCGCGCTCACGCTGAGCAGCAAGCCGGTGGGCATGTCCGGCTCGATGGTGGTCAAGCCGCTCTCCAGCACGCCCTATCAGCTGCGCGTGGCGGACATCACGCTCGCGGTGGTGAACGTGCAGGTGAACCTGCCGGCCAACATCCACATCTCCGGGAACACCGCGGAGTGGCGGCGGCTCCTGCTCCAGGCCCTGGTGATCGAGAACCAGCGGATCGTGCTCGATGACAACGTGGACATGGACATGACCGGCTTCGAGGCCATCCCGGTGGCCAAGGGCGTGACCCTGACCAGCGAGCGGCTGCCGGTGCTGATGCCCACGGGCACGCTGGGGACGGCCGGCGTCATCGGCTTCCCCATCTTCGGGCTTCAGGGGCCGCCGTCGCGGGACGCGAGCCACTTCGGCCCGCGCATCTACACCACCGGCCGGCCCAAGCCGCTGTTCGTGATCGGCAGCGACAACGTGCGCTTCATCGGCTTCCGGCTGCAGGGGCCGCACTGGGGCACCGAGGACGGCGATGACAACCTCGAGCGCGGCATCCAGGTGGACTCCGCGGTGAACATCGAGATCGCCAACATGGAGATCTCCGGTTGGAGCGGGCAGGGGATCTACGTGGTGGACAACCTGGACCGGATCTTCAACCCGGAGCAGGTGCGGATCCACGACAGCTTCTTCCACCACAACCAGCACTCGGGCGGGAACGGCTACGGCGTGGAGACCGCCCCCGGCGGCTGGGCGGCGATCGAGCGCAACGTGTTCGACTTCAACCGCCACGCGATCGCCTCGAGCGGCAAGCCCGGCACCGGCTACCGCGCCAACCTGAACCTCATCCTCAAGGGCGGCGGGTACCACGACAAGTGGTACAACGAGTACACGCACCTGTTCGACGTCCACGGCGACGCCAACTGCCCGGACGTGCCGCTCAACCAGCACACCTGGAACTGCGGCAACGCCGGCGACCAGTACTGGATGACGAACAACGCCTTCCAGTTCACCTCCGACCACGCGATCAAGCTGCGCGGCGTGCCGCGGGTGGCCGCGTACATCAACAACAACGTCTTCGCGCACGGCAGCGTGGGGGACGCGATCGAGCTCTACAGCGGCACCCGGGTGACCGTGGGCCCGAACACGGCCGGCGTGGATCCGTTCGGCAAGTACGGCGTCTGCGACTTCGACGGCGACGGCCGGGACGACCTCTTCCTCGCCACCGGTGCCTCCTGGTGGTTCGCCAGCGGCGGGAAGATGCACTGGACCTACCTGAGCAACTACACCGAGCGGCTGGAGCAGGTGGGGCTGGGCGACTTCGACGGCGACAAGCGCTGTGACGTGATCACGCTCGATGCCAGCAGCCACCTGGTGATCTCCAGCGGCGGCACCGGGGCCTGGACCGCGCTGCCGGGCACCTACGCCATTCCGTTCGGAGAGCTGCGCTTCGCCGACTTCAACGGCGACAAGATCACCGACGTGTTCCGCCGCGCGCCGGATGGCCAGTGGTGGGCCACCTCCCCGGGCCGCTGGGGTTGGACCGCGCTGCAGAGCTCCGGCTACCCGCTGAGCGCGCTGCGCTTCGGCGACTTCAACGGCGATGGGATCGCCGACGTGCTCAGCAACAGCGGGGGCGCCTGGTCCGTCTCCTGGAGCGGGACCTCGGGCTGGAGCAAGCTGCCCGCCAACCTGAACGACGACGTGGCCAATCTCTTGATCGGCAACGTGGACGGCGTGGCCGGGGATGACCTCATCCGCTACAAGCCGCTCGACGCCAGCAGCGGCCGCTTCGAGATCTCCTCCGGCGGGAACACGCCCTGGCAGACGCTCAGCAACATCAGCTTCGAAGACACCTCGGTCACCGTCTTCGCCTCGGCGCGGATCCGCCCGTTCATCGGCAACTTCGACGGCCTGGGCACCGCGGACGTGCTGGCGATCGACCACCACCGCGCGGGGCGCCTCTTCAGCCCCGGCCGCGCCAGCTTCAACAACTGGTGGAGCGCGTACTGGTACTGAAGTGACGAAGGCCCCTCGGCTTTCGGCTCCGTCGACGAGCCGGGTCGGGGGGCCTTCGGCTGTTCTCTACTCGGCCTTCAGCTTGGAGCCGTCCCAGGTCACCTTGCCGTCACAGGCGGCCTCCACGGTCTGCTTCTTCACCGTCACCTTGCAGGTGCTGCAGTTGTCGCAGAAGTTCATCGTGGCGCCGGCGCTGACCGTCTCGGTGGAAGCGGAGCCATCGTTGGGCTCGGCGCGGGCGTTGACGCTCTTCTTGCTGTCGTTGGTGAAGTCCAGCGCGAGCGCGGGGGAGGCGGAGAGGAGGAGAACGGCGACGAGCGAGGCCACGGTCTTCATGCAGGCTCCTTCGACTTCGGGTGTGGAGGGAAGACAGGCCACCCCCCGGAGCGTCGCACCGGCTTTCTGACGTCGCTGGTCAGCGATCGGGCTTTACCGAGCGAAGACGCGGTTCCGCCCACGCGCCTTGGCCTCGTAGAGCGCCTCGTCCGAGCGGCGCAGCAGGCTGTGCAGCGACTCGCCCGGCGCGCGGCTCACCACCCCGATGCTGACGGTGAAGCGCACCTTGTCTTTGCCGTCCCTCCCGCCGGACATGGACGCGTTGGAGATCTGCGCGCGCACCCGCTCCATCACCCGCTCGGCGTCCGCCAGCTCGGTGACGGGCAGCAGCACCACGAACTCCTCGCCGCCGTAGCGGGCGAGCAGGTCGGTGCCGCGCAGGGACTGCCGGCAGAGCTCCACCAGCGTCCGCAGCACCTGATCTCCCATCAGGTGCCCGTGCTCGTCGTTCACCCGCTTGAAGTGGTCCGCGTCAATCATCGCCAGCGACAGCGGCTCGGCGGCGCGCTCCGCCCGGGCGAGCTCCCGCTCCGCGAGCTCGAAGAAGAGCCGCCGGTTCATCGCCTCGGTGAGCGGATCCCGGCTCGCCAGCTCGCGCAGCTGCGCCTCGGCCCGCTGGCGCTCGGCCACCTCGCGCCGCAGCTCGGCGTTGCGCTCCTCGATCTCCTTGGTGCGCTGCTCCACCAGCTGCTCGAGGTGCTCGCGGTACTCGGCCAGCTCGCGCTCGCGCTCCACCCGCTCGCCGGCTTCCAGCACCATGGAGACGAAGTCCGCCAGCGTGCCTGCCAGGAGCTCCTCCCACAGCTCCCAGGTCCGCGGCGGCCCCACGTGCTCGTGGCAGACCACGCCCATCATCTCCCCGCGCAGGAACACCGGCGCGTCGAGCATGGCGCCTATGCCCAGCGGCCGCAGGTAGCCTTCGGTGAACTCGGCGGTGCGCGGATCCGTGCGGGCGTCCCCGGCGGCGATGGCGCGCTCGCTCTCCAGCGCCCGGAAGTAGCGCGGGTACTGGGAGGCGAGCAGCTCCAAGCCGGACGAGTGGCTGCCCGTCATGGGCTCGTAGAGATCCACGCAGACCAGCCCGCTGCGGGCGTTGTCGTAGCGCCAGACGCTGGCGCGGGGGACGCCGAGCAGCCGTGCGGCCACCTCGGTGAGCTGGCGAATCGCGGCGTCGAAGTCTCCGCGGTTGAGCGCCTCCGAGCGCATCAGCCGCGCGAGCAGCTTTCGCTGCGGCGCGAGCAGCCCTTCCAGCTCGTGCGACTTGGGTGGCTCCGCCGGCCGGGAGACGCCTGAGAGGGGGATCACCGGTGCTGGGTGCGGTGCAGAAGCGGACATGATCGCTGTACGTACCGTGGCACCCGGGTGAGTCATGACTCAAGGACGCGAAGGGGGCAGGTGCAGGGCATCTGCCCACCTCCCGGACGGCTGATCGCTTCCAGATCGCTTGACCTCGTGCCAAATGTCCGCGCCGTGAACGAGCCGACCTTCAACGACGTCACCCACGTCATCCAGCTCGCGGTGGCGCCCGTGTTCCTGCTCACCGCGGTGGGGACCATCCTCGCGGTGCTCAGCGGGCGGCTCGCCCGGATCATCGACCGGGCGCGGGTGCTCGCGGAGCGGCTGGAGAGCCCCGCCGAGCTGAAGAACCACGACGCGATCCGGGCCGAGCTGCGCCTGCTGGTCCGGCGGCGCCACTTCGTGAACCTGGCGATGACCGCGGGCGTGGGCACGGCGCTGCTGGTCTGCGTGCTGATCGCCTCCGCCTTCGTGGGGACGCTGTTCCGGCTGGACGTGGCGGTGGCGCTGGCGGTGCTCTTCATCGCCGCGATGGTCGCCTTCGTCGCGGCCCTGCTGCTGTTCCTGCGGGAGGTCCTGCTGACGGTCCTCAGCTACCGGATCGACGTCCGCTAGGGCTCGGACTCCTCCAGCTGGCGCGGCAGGCTCACGTCGGCGATCGACCGGCAGGCCTTGATGATGCTCTCCACCTCCGAGGGGCTGGCGGAGAGCTGGCGCAAGAGCGTGGCCCGGGTGGCGTCCACCAGCCCAGCGCGGGCGGAGGTGAGCCAGCGGGTGACGGTGGAGCGGTTCACCTGGTAGGTGGCGGCGATCTCGCCCACCGTCATCCGGTCCACCAGCTGCATCCGCAGCACCGCGCGCTCGCGCTGGCCCAGGAGCGACAGCGCGCCCCGCAGCGCCTCGTTGAAGGCGCCGGCGTAGCGGGCGCGCAAGAGCCGCAGCTCGGGATCCGAGTTGGCGACCGGCAGCTCGTGCTCGGAGAAGCCGTCAATCGGGTCGGAAGGCTTGCGCGCCGCGCGCAGGTTCAGGGCGGTGCGCATCAGCACCGAGCGCAGCCAGCTGTTGAGCGAACCGCGGCCGGAGTAGTCCTCGAGCCGCGCCTTGCCCTCCTCCGCGGCGAGCAGCCGCAGGCGGGTGAGCTGCATGACCTCGTCGCCGAAGGTCTCGGTCGCGTCGATCCGGCGGACGATCTTCACCAGCTGGCGCAGCCGGGCGTCCAGCTCCTGCTGGGCGGCGGCGTCTCCGGCCGCGCAGGCGCCCGCGAGGTAGAGGTCCTCCACCTCCAGCCCGCCGCCGGGGTTGCCCGCGGGAGAGTGGCGCCCCAGCAGCTGTGCGAAGCGCTCGTCTGGCAGCGAGAGCCGCGGCCACCGCTCGCGCAGCTGAGTCACCAGCGTCACGACGGTCGTCCCCAGCTGCCGCGCCTTCGCCGGATCCGGCGCCGCGCCGCTCCCGGAGAGGTAGGCCAGGCCGAGCGCTTCGGCGCGGCCGGCGTCGTGAGGCGTGTCCATCCAGGTGGGAGCCTATAGGCGGAGAGCGGCGCGGTCACGCGCCTACGCGCCAAGGGCATGGACGCGTTTGGGCAGGGGAGTCTTCCAGCACCCGCCCCGGGTCTTCGGCCGCTCGCGTGTTTTCAGGAGCGCGCGCGGGGCGCGGTTGTTGCGTCCTGCGCGCGTACCACGCGTGATGCCAAGAGGTGGTCCGTGCTCCGTAGGACGCTCTGTTTGCTCACCCTCGCCGGCGGCCTGCTCCCTGCCGCGTCGCAAGGCGCCGCCAGCCTGCCCGGCTTCCCGCGCCACCTCGGTGGGCCGATCGAGGCCGCGGGCGTGGTGGCGGATCTCTCCGGCAACGGCGAGCAGCTCTTCATCCTGGGCGCGGGCAAGTCCGTCCAGGCGATCGCCGTGGACGGCAAGAGCCCCAAGGGCTTCCCCTTCGCGCTGGAGGGCAACGACACGCTCGCGGGCTCGCCCGCCGCGGCGGACATGAACGGCGACAAGAAGGCCGAGCTCGCCTTCACCACCAAGAGCGGCAAGCTCTACCTGTGGACCAACGGCGCGCTGGCGCCCGGCTTCCCGGTCTCGCTCGAGCAGGGCTGCGCGGCCGGCCCTTCGTTCGGGGACCTGGATGGCGATGGGCGCCCCGAGCTGCTCCAGGGTGACCGCGCCGGCAAGCTGCACGTCTTCAAGAAGGGCGTGGAGCAGCTGCCCGGCTTCCCGCTCGCGCTGGGCAAGCCGCTCACCTCCACCGCGAGCGTGGGCCGGCTCAAGGGCGAACCCGTGGCCGCGGTGGGCGCGGAGGACGGCAGCGTGTTCGTGGTGAACGGGGCGGGGAAGGGGCTGCCGGGCTTTCCGCTGGTGACCCACGCGGCGGTGACCGGGGCGCCGGCGTTCGGCGATCTGGACGACGACGCCAAGGCGGACCTCGTGGTCGCCTCCAAGGACTTCAAGGTGCACGCGGTGGACGAGACCGGCGCGCCGCTCAAGGGCTTCCCCTTCGCCACCGGGCTGGGCTGCTACGCGGGGCCGGCGCTGGCGGACCTGGACGACGACGGCGTGCTCGACGTGGCGGTCACGTCCTCGGATGGCTCGCTCTACGTGCTCAACGGCAGCGGCAAGGCGCTCCCCGGCTTCCCGGTGGTGCTGGGCCCCACCGTGCTGGGCGGCGTGTCCGTGGCGGACCTGGACCGGGACGGGCGGCTGGATCTGCTCGCCGCCTCGAGCGACGGCAAGGTCCACGCGGTGAACGCCAAGGGCAAGGCGCTGCTCGGCTACCCGGTGAAGCTGGCGGAGAACGTCAGCGCCACCCCGTTCATCGGCACGCCCCGCAAGGAGAGCGAGCTGGTGGCGGTGCTGGGCACCGCGGACGGACAGCTCGCGGCCTACCGCTTCGAGGGCAAGTCGGTGGGCGTGGCGAACATCGCCTGGAGCAGCTCAGGGAGGGACGCGGCGCGCTCGGGCTGGTACTTCCCCAACCCGCCCCGCTTCAAGGATCTCCTCGTCCTGCCGGAGAAGGCGCGGGTGGATGACGCGCTCAGGGCGCAGTGGCACTACAGCTCGGTGGACGGCGCCAACGAGCCGCCGGTGACGCTCACCTGGTTCAAGGACAACAAGCCGCTCAAGGAGCTGGAGGGCAAGCGCGAGCTGCCCGCGCGCACCGCGAAGAAGGGCGAGCGCTGGCGCTTCGAGCTCAAGGTGGGCACGCGGCTGGTGAAGAGCCCCGAGCTGGCCATCGCCGACACGCCGCCCACCACCCCGGTGGTGCGGCTGGAGCCGGTGGCCCCCACCCGCGAGGCGCCGCTCACCGTGCAGATCGCCACGCCGGCCATGGACCCGGACGGCAACCCGATCACCTACCGCACCAGCTGGCTGAAGAACGGCCTGCCTTCGGGGATCACCGCCACCACCGTGCCGGCGGTGGAGCTGAAGAAGGGCGACCGCTGGACGGTCCTGGTGCGCGCGTTCGACGGCGCGCTCGAAGGCGAGCTGGCGAGCGCGCACGCGGCCGTGGCCAACGCCGCGCCGCACGCTCCCAAGGCCACGCTCACGCCCACCTCCGCGCGGCGGGGCGAGCCGCTGGTGGCGGCGGTGACGCAGGCCGCGCCGGACCTGGACGGAGACGTGCTGGTCTACCGCTACCGCTGGAAGGTGAACGGCGAGCCGCGCAACCACCCGCTCGCGCTCGCCACGCTGCCGCCCGAGCTGCTCAAGAAGGGCGACAAGATCGAAGTCGCGGTGAGCGCCTTCGACGGCGAGGTGGAGGGGCCGGCGGTGACCGCCCTGGCCCAGCTGGTGAACACGCCCCCGGCCGCGCCGAAGCTGGCGCTCGTCCCCGAAGCCCCGCGCGCCGGGCAGGCGCTGCGGGCGGCGGTGATCTTCGCCGCGCTGGACGCGGACGCGGATCCGGTCAGCTACCGCGCGGCGTGGACGCGGGACGGCAAGCCGTTCGAAGGCAGCGCGCTGGAGGTGCCTGCGCAGGAGATCAAGAAGGGCGGCCGCTGGAAGGTGGTGGTCACCCCCACTGACGGCGCCGCGGACGGCCCCACCGCCACCGCGGAGGTCACCGTGCAGGACACCCCGCCCACCGCCCCCGCGCTGGCGCTCAAGCCGCTGCGCCCCACCGCGGAGGGGGCGATCGAGCTGGTGGTGGTGCGCGCCTCTGAAGACGTGGACGGCGACGCGGTGAAGACCGCGCTGGTCTGGACGCGGGATGGCCGCCCCGTGGCGGGCCCCGCGGACCGCAAGGGCCTTTCGGTGGGGGAGTTCAAGAAGCACGAGAAGATCCGCGTCAGCGGCACGCCGTCAGACGGGACGCTGACCGGGCCGGTCGGCGCGTTCGAGCTGGAGGTACAGAACGCGCTCCCCGGCGCGCCGGTGGTGGCGCTCGAGCCGAAGGAGCCCACCGTCCTCCAGCCGCTCAAGGCGGCGGTGATCAAGGCGGCCCCGGACGCGGACGGGGACACCCTCCAGTACCGCTACAGCTGGCTGAAGGACGGCGTGCCCCAGAGCTACCCGGAGACGCAGGCCGAGCTGCCCGCGTCCGCGCTCAAGAAGGGCGAGCGCTGGACGGTGGTGGTGCGCGCGCACGACGGCGAGGCGCTGGGCCCCGCGGCGAGCGCGCAGGCGCAGGTGGGCAACGCCGCGCCGCCCGCGCCGGGCCTGAGCCTCTCCCCGAAGGTGGCGCGCCGGGCGGACGGCCTGCGCGCGGTGCTGACGGACGCGGTGGATCCGGACGGGGACGCGCTCTTCTACCGTCTGGCCTGGAAGCGGGACGGCAAGCCGGTGCTCGCGCCGGACGCGCTCGGCGTGGCCGCGGAGGACAAGGACGCCCCGAAGAAGGGCGAGCTCTGGTCGGTGGACGTGACCGCCACGGACGGCCTGGCCACGTCCAAGGTCGCGCACGCGGAGGTGAAGATCGCCAACACCCCGCCGCGCGCGCCCTCGGTGCAGCTGTGCACCGGGCCGGCGGTGGCCGGCGCGCCGCTGGAGGTGAAGCTCCTCGCGCCCGCCACGGACGTGGACGCGGACGCGGTGAGCTACGAGTACGCGTGGACGCTCAACGGGAAGCTCGCGCCCGCCTGGAACGGCAAGAGCGCGCTGGCCGCCGGGGAGACGCACAAGCACGACAAGCTGCGCGTCACGGTGACCCCCACCGACGGCGCGGAGCGCGGTGCGCCTGCCGCCGCCGAGTGCGAAGTGGAGGACACCCTGCCCACCGCGGCCCGCGTGGCGCTCGAGCCGGCCAGCCCCTCCGCCGAGAGCGGCGTGGCGGTGAAGATCCTGGAGAAGGGCGCGGACGCTGACGGCGACGCGGTCAGCTACCGCTACGCCTGGCGGAAGAACGGCCTGCCCTGGGCGGTGGGCGGAGACGGGACCGCGGCCAGGCCCGGGAGCTTCACCCGGGCGGACGCGATCGAGGTGGTGGTCACCTCGTTCGACGGCGAGCGCGAGGGCGGCCAGGTGCTGGCCACGGCGGTGGCGGTGAACAGCCCGCCGCCCGCGCCGAAGGTGGCGCTCTCCCCGGCGCAGCCTTCGGCCGGCGAGGCGCTGCGCTGCAACGTGGACGCGCCCAAGCAGGACGCGGACGGCGAGCCCCTGCGCGTGCGCTACGTCTGGTCCGTGGGCGGCAAGCCCGCGGCGGTGGCGGTGGATCAACCCGTCCTCCCGGCCGGGCTGGTGGTGAAGGGCGAAACCTGGCGGTGCGAGGCGTGGACCGAGGATGGCGTGGCGCGCTCGGCGGCGGTGGGCGCGGAGCTGGCGGTGCGCAACAGCGCTCCCCAGGCCCCGAAGGTGGCGCTCGAGCCGGAGCGGCCGGGCACCGAGGATGATCTGCTGTGCCGCCTCTCCGGCGCCGGCACGGACGCGGACGGAGACCCGCTGCGCTACGAGTACAAGTGGACGCGGGACGGGAAGAGCGTGCCCGCCGGCGCGGATCCCACCCGCATCCCCGCGGAGCAGACGCGCAAGGGCGAGAAGTGGCGCTGCGCGGTGGTGGCCTCGGACGGCGAGCTGGAGAGCGCCGCGGTGACCGCGGAGGTGCGGGTGGCCAACAGCGCCCCTGGCAGCGCGCCGGTGCGGGTGACGCCCGCCCAGCCCGGGCCAGGCGAGGCGCTCTCGTGCGAGATCGTCACCCCCGCGCAGGATCCAGACGGGGACCGCGTCACCTACCAGCTGACCTGGTTCAAGGACGGCGTGGCGCAGAGCTTCTCCTTCGCGTCTGCCCAGGTGCCGGGCCGGCTGGTGAAGTCGTCCGACCTCTGGTCCTGCCGGGCGCAGGCCACCGACGGAGAGCTGCAGAGCGCGGTCAGCGACAGCGAGACGGTGGTGGTGCGCCAGGACGCGGGCAAGGTGGCCACGGTCCAGGGACAGTAGGCGCTCCGTTCACCCCGAGCGAAGTTGAGGAGCGGTTGCGCCCCGCTCAGCCCGAGCGAAGTCGAGGGCCCCGGTAGAACGGACGCTCGCCCGGGGGGCGCTCGACTTCGCTCGGGCTGAGCCGAGCCTCAAGTGCTTGCCTTGAATGATCCGCACCTCAGTTCCCGCTGCGCTCGTTGGGCGGGGAGGGGGTGCGGCCCGGCTCCTCCTCCACCTCCGAGGTGGCCACCAGCCCGAGCCGCCGCAGCTTCTCCCAGAGGTTCTTGCGGGAGATGCCGAGCGCCTCGGCGGTGCGGCCGCGGTTGCCGGCGTGGAGCCGCAGCGCGTGCTGGAGATAGTCCCGCTCGAACTCGCGCAGCGCGTCCTGGAGCGGCTGCACGCCGCCGCCCACCGCGAGCGCCTTGCGGCTGGCCGCGCGGGCGATGTCCTCGGGCAGGTGGGCGACCTCGATCACCCCGGACTCGCCGAGCAGCGCCACCGCGTGGCGCAGCGCGTGCTCCAGCTCGCGGACGTTGCCGGGGAACTCGTACTCGGCGAGCACCGCCTTGGCCGCGGCGGACGCTTGAATCGGAGCGCCGCCGGGGGAGAAGCGCTGGAGGAAGTGCTCCACCAGCGCCGGCAGGTCATCCCGCCGCTCCCTGAGCGTCGGCACCTCCACGGCGAGGATCTTCAGCCGGTAGTAGAGGTCCTCGCGGAACTTGCCCTGCGCCACCATGTCCCGGAGGTTCCGGTTGGTGGCGGAGATCACCCGCACGTCCACGCGCAGCGAGTCGTTGGTGCCCAGCGGCTCGAAGGTCTGCTCCTGGAGGACGCGCAGGAGCTTGGCCTGGGAGGCCAGCGGCATCTCGCCCACCTCGTCGAGGAAGAGGACGCCGCCGTCCGCCGCCTTGAAGCGGCCATCGCGCTTGCGCACCGCGCCGGTGAAGGCGCCGCGCTCGTGACCGAAGAGCTCCGCCTCCAGCAGGGTCTCCGGGAACGCCGCGCAGCTGACCGCGACGAAGGGCTTGTCCCGCCGGTTGCTCTTGCGGTGGAGCGCGGAGGCGACCAGCTCCTTGCCGGTGCCGCTCTCCCCGGTGACGAGCACCGGCGCCTCACTCGCGGCGAAGCGCTCGATCCGCTCGCGCAGCCGCAGCATCGCGGGCGAGCCGCCCACCAGCTCGCGCTCCTCCAGCCGGTCAGACCAGCGGCGCTTGGCGTAGGCGAGCTCCTTCTTGAGCGTCCGCTCGCGGCTGATCCGCTCCACCCGCAACACCAGCTCCTCCAGGCTGAAGGGCTTGATCAGGTAGTCCGCGGCGCCGCTCTTGAGCGCGGTGATCGCATCGGAGACGTTGGCGTGCGCCGTCATCAGCAGCACGTCCGTGCCCGGCGCCTGGCGCCTGACCTCGCGGAGCACGGCGAGCCCGTCCAGCTTCGGCATCCGCACGTCGCAGATCACCGCGTCGAAGCGGCCCGCCGCGAAGGCCTTGAGCGCATCCTGGCCGTCACACGCCGTGGTGACGTTGTGGTTGGCGATGCGCAGCGCCTCCGCGAACGTCGCGAGCAGCGTGGGCTCGTCGTCGGCGAGCAGGATGTCGAGCAAAGTTGTTCCCCCCGCGGACATGCTCGACCGAGCAGTACCGGGTGGCAATGGTGAATGACTTGCTCCGGATTTAACCGAAATTCCAGGTTCTCTGTTTTTATTCGTTTGGGTTACTGACCCGTAACGTCGCGCCCGGCGGTGTTACCGGATGGTGCGCTGCCGCTCGTGAGTCAATCCGGCGGGTTGCGATCGGCGCGCTGCGTCCAGTCGCCCAGGGTGTTACCGCGGACGTCCTCCCACAGCGCCCTCTGTCGAAGAGTCACGCGGGCGTTGGAATTGGAACATGGGTTGCTCCTGGCCACCCTCCATGGAAACCGAGGGACGTGCGCTGTGCTGGGGGCTTCGGTGGCTGTACCCGCTGGTGGGAGCGGCTGCGGTGGCGGCGATGGGCGTGGACGCGCTGGCGCGGCCGGCGCTGGTCTTCGCCGTGTACGCGCTGCTGGGTTTCGCGGCCAGCCGCCGGGTGATGCGGCTGGCCCAGTGCGCGGCGCGCGATCCGCTGACCGGCCTCTGGAACCGGGCGGAGGGGCTGAAGGCGCTGGAGGTCTGCTTGAGCGAGGCGTCCCGCCGGCGCTCCCCCCTGGCGATCTTCATGATCGACCTGGACCTGCTCAAGGAGATCAACGACGGTGAGGGGCACCTGGCCGGCGACGCGGCGCTGCGGATGGTGGGGGAGACGCTGCGCACCACCACGCGCTGCTCGGACGTGGCCTCCCGCTACGGCGGTGACGAGTTCTTGCTGGTGACCTCCTGCGCGCCGGCGGACGCGCTGGCGCTCTCGCTGCGGATCCGCGGCCAGCTGCGCGCGCTGGGGACGAAGGCCGGGCTGCGCAGCGCGCCCACGGTGTCCATTGGCATCGCCGCCGCGCAGCCGGGAGGTGGGGGGGCCGTGGAAGCCCGTCAATTGGTGGAGCTGGCGGACGCCGCGCTCTACGAGTCCAAGGCGGCCGGCCGGGACGGGGCGACCTTGAAGTGCGTGCCGGAGCGGCAGGGCGGTCCCGCGGCGTTGGATCTGCGGCGGCAGGTCGCGGCCCGGGTGAGCCGTGCGCCGGTGGTGGCGCTCCGCCGAAGGGAGGTTTCGCCATGGCGTTCCGTCAAGCCGAAGGCCTGAGCGTCTTCACCGAGTCGTTCTTCGTTCCCCGCACCGTCCTCGTCGCCTTCGAGAGCGACGTGACCCGCTTCCGGCTGAGCTCGGAGCTGCGCAAGAGCGGCTACCAGGTCCTGGAGGTGCGGGACGGGCTGGAGCTGATGCACTACCTGGAGCAGGCGCTGCGGCCGCTGGTGCCGTTCCCGGTGCCGGACGCGATCGTCGCGGACGCGCAGCTGTGGGGCTACTCCGGGGCGGAGGTCTGCTGGACGCTGCGGGAGTGCGACGTGGAGATCCCCTTCGTGCTCGTGCGCAGGGCCGGGCTCGCGCTGGACGAGCAGGAGCGGGAGATCTGCGAGTCGGGGGCGTCCTACGTCGCCAACTCGCCGATCAACCCGGTGGCTTTGACGGAAGTGCTCGCGCGCCTGTGCGCGCATTGAACGGGGGACGGATGCGCAGCTCGCGGAGGTTGGATCAGCAGGAGGTGCTGTCTTCGCTTCATCAGCTCTACTCGGCCACGCGCCCGCGGCAGGTGCTCCTGCACGAGCCCGAGACGGCCGCGCGGGACCGGCTGGTGGCCGCGCTGCGCCGGGACGGTTACGAGGTGCTGGAGCTGGAGGAGGGTACGGATCCCAGCCGGTACCTGGGCCGGCCGCAGGGCTCGCTGGATCCCTTCGAGCTGCCGGACTTGATCATCGCCCGCGCGGACGCCGCCGGGTTCCGGATCCTCTCCTCCCTGCGCGAGCGGCGGGAGCGGCCCGCGGTGATCCTGCTCGCGGACGTGTGCGATGCGGCGTTGCAGGAAGCGGCGAGCCGCTACGGGACCGCGTACCTCTTCCAGGCGCCCATGCAGATTGAGGACGTGCGCACCGCCGCCTGGAGCCTGGCCGCGCCTTGAGCGCGGGTGCGGGCAGGTGACCCCTCGCGGGTCCGTCCAAACCCCCGGGACCCTCCCCGGTCTTCCCGGACCCAGCGGCCCTGCTCCGGGCCGGAGTGGATCCAGGCGCTTCGAGGCGGCGTCCGGCTTGCACCAGAGTCGCGCCGCACCCGCAGTCTCCGGAGCGCCTCTTGTCGGAAGTCTTACGCCTCCACGTCCTGGTGGTCCGCGCGCGTGAGCGGATGTGCGCGCTGCCGCTCGCCGAGGTGGAGGAGGCCATGCGGCCCCTGCCGGTGGAGACCATGCTCGGCGCGCCCGCGGGCGTGCTCGGGGTGGCGCGGATCCGCGGCGTGCCGGTCCCCGTGGTGGACCTCGGTCACCTGCTCGGCGAGCCCTTACGCGGGGCGATGGTCCGCTTCGTCACCGTGAAGCAGGGGCGCAAGCGCCTGGCATTGGCGGTGGAGGAGCTGGTGGGCACCCGCTGGCTCCCCAAGGACTCGCTGCACCCGCCCGCGGCCTCCGCGCGCGGCGGCGTGGCGGACGCGGTGGAGAGCCTGGGCGCCCTGGAGGACAAGCTCCTCTTCCTCATCCGCCCGGTCCACCTGCTGCAGAGCGCGCTCTGGGCCGAGCTGCCCTCGGCCGAGGCGGCCGCGCCGTGAGGAACCCCACGCGCGAGGAGCTGGCGCACTTCACCGCCACGCTGGAGCGGCTGGTCGGCTTCAAGATCGAGCACGACCGGCACGGCCAGCTCGAGGCGCTCCTGGCGGAGCGGATCCGCGAGACCCGCTCCGGCGGCTTCCTCCGGTACCTGGAGCGCCTCACCTCGCCGGTCACCTCCCGCGCCGAGCTGCGCGTGCTCGCGGACACGCTCACCGTCAACGAGACCTACTTCTTCCGCGAGTCCGGTCACTTCTCCGCCTTGCTGGAGCGCGCCCTGCCCACGCTGGAGCGCACCGCCTCCGGCCGGCCGCTCCGGCTGCTCTCCGCCGGCAGCTCCAGCGGCGAGGAGGCCTACACGCTGGCGATGCTGCTGCACCACCACCGCCCGGACCTGGTGGCCAACGGCCTCACCGTCCTGGGGATCGACCTCAACGCCACCGTGCTGGCGAAGGCCAAGCGCGCGCTCTACACCCCCTGGTCGCTGCGCCAGACCCCCCAGCCCTTCCGGGACCGGTACTTTCGCGAGGAGGCGGAGGGCTGCTCGCTGGATCCCGCCCTGCGCGCGCTGGTCAGCTTCGAGCAGCGCAACCTCTTCGAGGACGACCCGGCCTTCTGGCGGCCCGGCGCCTTCGACGTGATCTTCTGCCGCAACGTCTTCATCTACTTCAGCCAGGAGGCGATCCGCTCCGCGGTCCGCCGCTTCGCCCAGGCGCTCTCCCCGGACGGGTTCCTCTTCCTCGGGTCAGCGGAGACGCTGCGGGGCATTTCCCAGGACTTCTCCCTGCTGCAGTCCCACGAGTCCTTCTACTACCGCGTTCGCCGCGGCCATCCCCAGGCGGAGCTCTCCGAGCCCGCGCTGGCGGAGGTGACGCCGCCGCCCGCCGCCGCGGAGCGCGCGCCGCTGGCCGCGCCGCTCCCCGAGAGCGGCGGCTGGGCGGACGCGATCCGCGAGGCCTCCCGCCGGATCGAGACCCTCACCGCGGTGGAGCCGCAGGCCGCGCTCGCCACCGCGGCCGCCATCGCCGCCGTCCCGGCCCCCGCGGCGCCGCTCACCGCCGGCCAGGCGCGGCGCGGCCTGGAGCTGGCGCTGGCCCTCTTCCGGGACGAGCGCTTCGAGGAGGCGCTGCACGCCCTGCCGCCGCCGGAGCAGCGCGAGGCCCGCGCCAGCCTCCTCTACGCCGCCATCCTCACCAACCGCGGCGAGCTGACCCTTGCCGAGCAGGTGCTGCACCAGGTGATGGCCAAGGACGAGTTCAACGCCGAGGCCCACTACCTTGCCGCCCTCTGCCGCGAGCAGCGCGGAGATCCGGCGGGCACCGCCTGGCACGACCGCACCGCGGCGTACCTGGACCCCACCTTCGCCATGCCCCACCTGCACCTGGGGCTGCTCGCCAAGCGCAGCGGCAACCTGGACGAGGCGCGCAAGGCGCTCCGCCAGGCGCACGCGCTGCTGCCGCGCGAGGACGAAGGGCGGGTGGCGCTCTTCGCCGGCGGCTTCACCCGCGAGGGGATGCTCCAGCTGTGCCGCGCCGAGCTGCAGGCCTGCGGAGGGTCCCTGACATGAGCGACACCTTGAACGATCCGCGCTCCACCGAGCGGGCCCTGGCCCTGCGCCAGGAGTTCGACCGCGCCTTCGCCGTGCCCATGGGCGAGCAGCGCAAGTCCCCGCACAACTACCTGGCGTGCAAGGTGGGCGCGGAGAGCCTGGCCATCCCGCTCCCCGAGCTCTCCGGCCTGCAGCGGCGGGGCAAGGTGGTGCCGCTGCGCGGGTCCGTCTCCGGGCTGCTCGGGGTGGCCGGCATCCGCTCGCGGCTCATCCCCGTCTACCAGCTGGGCGCGCTGCTGGGGCTGCGCGGCTCCGGGCGGGTGGAGCCGTGGTGGGCGGTGTGCGGGACCACCGAGCCGGTGGGCCTGGCGTTCGACGAGTTCGAGGGCTACCTCCAGGCCTCGGCCGAAGACCGCCGGCCGCGCGCGGACGCGCACGGCCCCTCCGCCCAGTTCCTGCGCGAGCTGCTCGTCGCCGGCGGCCAGCAGCGCCCCATCCTTCACATGGCTTCACTGATTCAGAGCATTCGTCACCGCGCGGGCGTCCGCGACGGACACCTTGGAGAGCAGCGATGAAGAACTGGAGCGTTGGGCAGAAGATCAGCGGCGGCTTCGCGGTGATGGCGGTGCTCGCGGTGCTCGCGGGCTCTGCGGCGCTGGTGGAGCTGCGCACGGTGGTCCGCAGCGAGGACGAGCTGGACGTCCGAAACGAGAACCGGCTGGACGTGGAGGTGCTGCGCGGCAACATGGACGAGGAGGACGCCGCCCTCTACGCGCTGATGGCGGTGGCCGAGCAGCGCCACCTGGAGCTGATGCGCAAGAACCGCAGCGACGCCGCGGCGGCGCTGGCGCGGCTGCGCAGCCGGCTCACGGACGCGGATGGGCGCGCCCTGCTCGATCAGATCGAGCGGCTGGAGGCGGAGCGCCAGCCCATGTTCGACAAGATCCTCGCCACGCGGGTCCAGGCCCAGGCGCAGGAGCTGGCCAAGGGCCCGCTCACCGGCGCGGCCGCGGACGCCAAGCGCCTCTTCACCGAAGAGGTGGAGCCTCGCACCGAGCGGCTGCACGAGGCGCTCGCCAAGCTCTCGGCGCGAGAAGAGAAGGAGCTGACCGAGGGGCGCGGAGAGTCCCATGACATCGCCTCGCGGGCGCTCACCCTGGTCTCGTTCGTCTCCGGGCTGGCGGTGCTGCTCGCCGCGGTCCTGGCGGTGATGCTGGGCCGCTCGCTCACCCGGCAGCTCGGGCTGGCGATCAACAGCATCCGCAGCTCCTCCGCGGAGCTCAACGCGGCCGCGAACCAGCAGGCCACCGGCAGCACCCAGCAGGCCACCGCCACCGTGGAGATCACCACCACCGTGCGCGAGCTGTTGGCGACCTCCAAGCAGATCTCCGAGAGCTCGCAGCGCGTGGCTCGCATCGCCCAGGACGCGGCCACCGCGGCCACCGGCGGTGACCACTCGGTGCAGAAGGCGCAGTCGGCGATCTCCGGCATCCGCCGCCAGGTGGACCTGGTGGTGAACCACATGCTGGACCTGGGGAAGAAGTCCCAGCAGATCGGCGGGATCCTCGAGGTGATCAACGAGCTGGCCGAGCAGACCAACATCCTCGCCATCAACGCGACCATCGAGTCCGCGGGCGCGGGTGACGCGGGCAAGCGCTTCGCGGTGGTGGCGGACGAGATCCGCAAGCTGGCGGACCGGGTGAGCGGCTCCTCGCGGGAGATCCGCGGGCTGATCGAAGACATCCGCTCCTCCGCCAACACCACCGTGATGGCGACCGAGGACGGCTCCAAGGCGGTGGACGAGGGCGCCCGCCAGTTCGGCGACGTGGCCAGCGGGTTCCAGCAGATCGCCCAGATGGTCCAGACCACGCGGGACGCGGCCCGGGAGATCGAGCTCTCCACCAAGCAGCAGACCACCGCGGTGGAGCAGGTGAACCTGGCGCTGGCCAACGTCTCCCAGGCGGCCAAGGAGAGCGAGGCGAGCGCCCGGCAGACCTCCGCCACCTCCTCCGAGCTGGCCAACCTCTCCACCCAGCTGGCGGCGCTGGTCCGCGGCGGCGGGGCGCGGGCTTAAGCCGCCGCTGGAAAGGCACCGGGGAGGAGCGTCAAGGCCATGCAGAAGGACCCCTACAAGTACTTCCGCATCGAGGCGAAGGAGCTGCTGGAGCAGCTGGACCGCGGCGTCCTCGATCTCGAGAAGCCCGCCACCGCCAAGGACGCGGTGGGGCGGCTCTTGCGGCTGGCGCACACCCTCAAGGGCGCCTCCCGCGTGGTGCGGCAGGCGAAGATCGGCGAGCTGTCCCACACCTTCGAGGACGCGCTCGCCCCGCACCGGGACGGCGCGCACGCCCCCCCGCCCGAGGTGGTCAACAAGCTCCTGGCGATGCTGGATCAGATCAAGGCGCTGATCGCCGCGCTGGACGCGCCCGCGGCCGCCCCGGTGCCGGTGGCGGCCGCGCCGGCTCTGGCGCCCGTTCCGGCTCCGGCGCCCGTCGCCGTCAAGCCGGCGGCGCTGGACCAGCAGGCGCTCGCGGAGCTGGCGGCGGCCCCGGTCGCCGCCAAGGCGGCCGCGCCAGCGGCGCCGGTCCACGAGGAGCGGATCGAGTCCCTGCGGGTGGAGATCGCCGAGGTGGACGCGCTGCTCGAGTCCATCTCCGAGCTGGGCATCCGCATGGGCGCCTTCCGGCGCCACCTGGAGCAGAGCAGCCGGGTGGAGCGCGCGGCCGGAGCGCTGGTGGAGCAGCTGCACAAGCGGGGAGACCGCGGGGCCCAGGCCAACGCCCGGGCGCGCGTGCTCGCGGAGGAGGTCCGCTTCTCGGTGAGCGGCATGCGCCAGGGGCTGACCCAGGCGCTGGAGCGGGCGGAGGAGGAGCTCACCCAGGTGGTGGAGCGCTCCGAGGCGATCCGGCTGGTGCCCGCCAACATCGCCTTCGCCGCGCTCGAGCGCGGGGTGCGGGACGCGGCGCAGGCGGTGGACAAGCCGGTGGAGTGGGTGACCTCCGGCGGGGAGACGCGGCTGGACGGCCACGTGCTCTCCGGGCTGCGCGAGGCGCTGCTGCACGTCGTCACCAACGCGGTGACGCACGGGGTGGAGAGCGCCGCCGAGCGCAAGGCGGCGGGCAAGCCGCCCTTCGCGCAGGTGCGGCTGGCGGCGCAGCGGCGCGGCAGCCGGGTCGTCTTCAGCTGCAGCGACGATGGCCGCGGCGTGGACATCGAGGCGGTGCGGCGGCTGGCGGTCAAGCGCGGGCTGGTGCAGGAGGCGGAGGCTGCGGCGCTCACCCCCGAGCAGGTGATCCGCTTCATCTTCGCCCCCGGGCTGTCCACCGCGACCCAGGTCACCGAGCTGGCCGGCCGCGGGGTGGGGATGGACGTGGTGCGCGAGGTCACCGAGCGGCTCAAGGGTGAGGTCACCGCGCGCAGCGTCCCGGGGAAGGGGACGACGGTGGAGATCAGCGTGCCGCTCTCCCTCACTTCGCTCACCGTGCTGGTGGTGGAGGCGGGGGAGGTGACGCTGGCGGTGCCGATGGACGCCCTGCGCCGGACGCGCCGGGTGCCCGCGGCGGAGATCCACCAGAGCGAGCACGGGGACTCGCTGATCGACGAGGACCGGGCCATCCCCTTCGTGCCGCTCTCGCGGATCCTCCGCGGCGACGAGCACGCGCAGCAGCCGCGCGCGGCCTGGTCGGTGCTGATCTTGCGCTCCGGGCAGGACGCGCTGGCGGTGGGCGTGGACAAGATCCGCGAGATCGAGAGCGTGGTGCTGCGGCGGCTGCCGGCGCTGGCGGGCCCGCTGCCGGTCTTCGCGGGCGCCTCCTTCGACTCCGAAGGCAACCCGCAGCCGGTGGTGGATCCGGGCGGGCTGATCAAGGCGGCGCGCGAGCTCTCCGGAGCCGTGGTGCAGGCGAAGTCCTCGGCGGCGCGGCCGCCGGTCCTGGTGATCGACGACTCGCTGACCACCCGGATGATGGAGAAGAGCATCCTGGAGTCCGCCGGCTACGAGGTGGATCTGGCGGTCTCCGCGGAGGACGGCCTGGCCAAGGCGGCCAAGCGGTCCTACGGCCTGTTCGTCTGTGACGTGGACATGCCGGGGATGAGCGGCTTCGACTTCGTGGCCAAGACGCGCGCGGACGCGGTGTTCAAGAAGATCCCGGCCATCCTGGTCACCTCGCGCAGCTCGGACGAGGACCGGCGGCGAGGGGCCAGCGCGGGCGCCAGCGCGTTCATCGTGAAGGGCGAGTTCGACCAGGGAGTCCTGCTCGGCAAGATCCGCGAGCTGATCGGCTAGCGCATGGGACGGCTGCGAATCCTCGTGGTGGAAGACTCGATCACGGTGCGCAAGCGCCTGGTCGCGGCGTTGACCGAAGATCCCGAGATGGAGGTGGTGGCGGAGGCCTCGGACGGGAAGCAGGCGCTGGAGCTGTGCCAGAAGCTGCGGCCGGACGTGGTCACCATCGACATGGTGCTGCCGGTGATGAGCGGGCTCGCCGCCACCGAATACATCATGGCGTACTGCCCCACGCCGATCCTGGTGGTCTCGGCCTCCGCCAACCGCGGGGCGATCTTCAAGACCTTCGAGGCGCTGGACGCCGGCGCGGTGGACGCGCTGGAGAAGCCGCGCGCGGACGAGCCCGAGGCCGAGTGGAACCGGAGGCTGCGGGACGCGGTGCGCCTGGTCTCCCGCATCCGGGTGGTGCCGCACCTGCGCGCGAAGCTGGAGCGCTCGGCGCCCGCCTACCTCGGCGCGCCCGCGCCAGCGCCCGTGAGCGTGGGGCCGGAGCGGGAGCCGCGGCTGGTGGCGATCGGCGGCTCCACCGGCGGTCCTTCGGCGATCGTGGAGATCCTCCGCAAGCTCCCGCGGAACTACCCGCTGCCCATCCTGCTCGTCATCCACCTGAGCCAGATGTTCGGCTTCGGGTTTGGGGAGTGGCTCAACGGCGAGTCCCCCATCCCGGTGCGCCAGGCGCAGGACGGGGAACCCCTGCCGGCGCCGGGGCAGAGCGGGGTGATCTACGCGCCCCCGGACGTGCACCTGGTGGTCCGGGGCGGGCGGCTGCGGCTCACCCGGGACCCCGAGCGCCACTCCTGCCGGCCGGCGGTGGACTGCCTCTTCGAGAGCGTGGCCCATGAAGTGGGGCCGCACGCGGTGGGCTGCCTGCTGACGGGGATGGGGAAGGACGGCGCGGCGGGCCTGCTGCAGATGAAGCTCGCCGGCGCCACGACCTTCGCCCAGGACGAGGCCAGCTCGGTGGTGTACGGGATGCCGCGCGAGGCGGCGGTGCTCGGCGCCGCGTCGCAGATCTTGCCCTTGGGCAGCTTCGCCCCCACGCTGCTGCGGCTCGCGCAGGGGGCGGGAAAATGAGCTCGGTCCTGGTGGTGGACGACAGCCTCACGGTCCGGATGGATCTGGGGGACGCCTTCGAGGCGGCGGGGATGCCCGCGGTCCGCTGCGGGACCGGTCAGCAGATGCGCGAGGCGCTGGCCAAGGAGCCGTTCGCGCTGATCGTGCTGGATCTCCAGCTGCCGGACGCGGACGGGATAGACCTGCTGCGCGAGCTGCGCGGCAAGCCCGAGACCGCCCAGGTGCCGGTGATGCTGCTCACCACCGCCGCGGAGGTGCAGGACCGCGTGCGCGGCCTCACCACCGGCGCGGACGAGTTCATCGGCAAGCCGTACGACGCGGACTACGTGGTGGCCCGCGCGGTCCAGCTCACGCGCTCGCGCGCCGGGGCGGCTGCCACCGCGGCGGAGCCGCCCGCGCAGCACCTGGTCCTGGTGATCGAGGACAGCCTCACCTTCCGCGAGCAGCTCCAGGCGGCGCTGGTGGAGGCCGGGTACCGGGTGCTGGCCGCGGAGAGCGGCGAGGAGGGGCTGCGGCTGGCGGCGGCGCAGCGGCCGAGCGCGGCGGTGATCGACGGGAACCTGCCTGGGATTGACGGGCGCACGGTGGTGCGCCGGCTGCGCTCCGATAACGCGCTGCGCGGGATGCCGTGCCTCTTGCTCACCGCGGCGGGCGAGGCCACGGACGAGCTCTCCGGCCTGGAGGCGGGTGCGGACGCCTACGTGCGCAAGGGCGAGGAGCTGGGGGTGGTGCTGGCCCGCCTGGCGGCGCTCTTGCGCGGCGCGCAGTTCGCGGCGATGGAGCTGGCCTCCAGCCCCATCGCCCCCAAGAAGATCCTGGCGATCGACGACAGCGAGACCTACCTGCAGGCGGTGGGCGAGTGCCTGCGCGAGGACGGCTACGACGCCGCCTTCGCGCGCTCGGGCGAAGAGGCGCTGGAGCTGCTCGCGGTGGAGACGTTCGACGGGATCCTGCTGGACGTGATGATGCCGGGGCTGGGCGGCCTGGAGACCGCCAAGCGGATCAAGGGCACGCAGGCCTTGCGGGAGATCCCGCTGATCATGCTCACCGGCAAGGATGACCGGGAGGCGATGATCGAAGGCCTCAACGCCGGCGCGGACGACTACGTGGCCAAGTCCGCCGACTTCGATGTCCTCAAGGGCCGGCTGCGCGCGCAGCTTCGCCGCAAGCACTTCCAGGACGAGCACCGCAAGGTGCGGGACGAGCTGGTGCGGATGGAGGTGGAGGCGGCGGAGGCCCGCGCCGCGCGCGAGATGCTGGAGGCCCAGCAGAAGATGGAGGTCCAGCTCTCGCAGAACGCGCGCCTGGCGGCGATCGGCACCATGGCCTCCGGCGTGGCGCATGAGGTGAACAACCCGCTGGGCTTCATCCTCTCCAACCTGAGCTTCATCACCGATGAAGTCCCCCAGCTCGCGGACGGCTCGCGCGCCAAGGACGAGCAGCAGGACCGGCTGGCGGACGTGCTGGACGCGCTCAAGGAGGCGCGCAACGGGCTGGAGCGGGTGCGCAAGGTGGTGCAGGAGCTCCAGGCCTTCTCGCACGTGAATGAGGAGCAGCGCAGCGCGGTGGACGTGCGGCGCAGCGTGGAGCACGCGGTGAAGGCCGCCGAGCCGGACGTGGCGCCGCTGGCCAAGCTGGGGGCGGAGTTCGGGGAGACGCCCCAGGTGAACGCCAACGCCGCGCGCCTCACCCAGGTGCTGCTCAACTTGATCATGAGCGCCAGCCACACCCTGGCCAAGGGCAAGGCCGCGGAGAACCGGATCAACGTCCGCACCCGCACCGCCGAGAGTGGCAAGGCGCTGATCGAGGTCTGCACCAGCGGCCCGGGCGCGGGCGCGGCGGACGTGACGAAGATCTTCGACGCCGCCAAGCCGGTGAGCCCCAGCGGCTCCGGCCTGGGGCTCTCCATCTGCCACGGCCTGGTGAGCGCCATGGGCGGGCGGATCGCCGTGGAGAGCCGGCGGGGCGAAGGGCTCACCTTCCAGGTGGAGCTGCCCGCCGCGGCCTGAGCCTGTTGGGGGCCGTGGTCCTCCCTCCGTTCACCCCGAGCGAAGTCGAGGGGCGCCCGTGTTCGCGCCCGCCCGAGGTGAACGGCGTGCCCACCCCCGCCCCGTGTGTGCGCTGGTAGACACCGCTTCATTGTGCGGAGCGGGGGTAAGCGGCTTTCATCGGCGCCCAGATGGCAGACGCCTTCGGCTACGAGCTGCTCCGGCCCCTGGCGAGCGGGACCTCCGCGGAGGTCTTCCTCGCGCACCGCGCCGGGTCCCAGGACGAGGTGGTGGTGAAGCTCCTGCGGCCGGAGCTGAGCGCGGACTCCGAGCTGGCGCGGCGGTTCCTGGACGAGGCGCGGATCTGCGGCGAGCTGTTGCACGCGAACGTGGTGAAGCACCTGGAGGCGGGGCGCGGGCCGGATGGGCGGCTCTACCAGGTGACCGAGTACCTGGACGGGGAGGATCTCAAGACGTACCTGCGGGGGAGCCCGCCGCTCTCCTCGGGGGACGTGGTGAAGCTGATGCTCCCGGTCTGCGCGGCGCTGGACTACCTGCACGACCGCGGCGTCCTCCACCGGGACATCAAGCCGGACAACGTGGTGTTGGTGGGCGGGCTGCACGCCTTCACCCCGAAGCTGATCGACTTCGGCAGCGCGTGGTCCGAGCAGAACGTCTTCCGCACCCAGCACGGCGTGCTGATCGCCACGCCCGAGTACGCGCCGCCGGAGTGCATCAAGGGCCAGCTGGCCACCCCCAGCTCGGATCTCTATTCGCTGGGCGCGGTGATGTACGAGTGCGTGGTGGGGGTGCCGCCGTTCGCCGCGCCGGACCGGAACGACGTCTTCCGCATGCACCTGGAGGAGGCGCCGCCGCCGCTGCCGGAGGGGCTGGGGCGGCTGGAGCAGGTGATCCTCCGCTGTCTGGCCAAGGATCCGCTCGAGCGCTTCGCGACCGCGGGCGAGGTGGCGATGGCGCTGCTCGCGGCGGAGCCGGAGGCGCAGAGCCCGGACCTTCGCGCCGGGCTGCCTTCGGCCAGCTACGTGCTCGGGCCGCAGTGGCGCGGGGCCGCGGCGCCGCCGGTGCCGGAGGAGGAGCCGCCGCTCTTCGCGCCGAGCATCGAAGGGGAGCTCTTGGCGCTGCGCAGGACGGCCCTCTCGCCGCCGCGCGGCAGCAGCCCCGAGCCCGGCGCCGTGGTGGGCTCCGGGCCGCCCATCAAGGTCGAGCGCTTCCCCGCGCCGGTGGCGCCCCCGCGCCAGCGGCTGGGCAGCTACGAGCTGGTGGAGCTGATCGGCGAAGGCGGGATGGGGCGCGTGTGGCGCGCGCGGCACGCGCTGCTGGGCCGCGAGGTGGCGCTGAAGCTGCTGCGGCCGGAGCTCGCCAAGGACCGCGCGCTGGTGCAGCGCTTCTTCCAGGAGGCGAAGAGCGTCAACCAGATCAACCACCCGCACATCGTGGAGATCCACGACTTCGTCGAGGAGCCGCCGGAGAGCCCCGAGCGCAACGTGTATTGCGTGATGCAGCTGCTCACCGGGCGGAACCTCGCCGAGCAGCTCGAGGACCGCCCGGTGGAGTTGCGCCGCGCGGTGAAGATCGTCCTGCAGCTGTGCGAGGCGCTCGGCGCGGCCCACGCGGTGGGCGTGGTGCACCGGGATCTGAAGCCGGACAACATCTTCTTGGCCGAGCAGGACGGCGTGACGGACTACGTGAAGGTGCTCGACTTTGGCGTGGCGAAGCTGGTGGCGGATCCCGCCTCGCTCCCGCCCAAGCTCTCCCTCCAGGGCGTGGTGCTGGGGACGCCGCTCTACATGGCCCCCGAGCAGGCTGCGGGCGCCCAGGTGGATGGGCGCGCGGATCTCTACGCGGTGGGGACGCTGCTCTACGAGCTGCTCGCCGGGCATCCGCCCTTCGCGGAGTCCTCGTTCTCCAAGCTGGTGGTGACGCTCAACACCGTGCCGGCGCCGCCGCTGCCGCCGCTCACCGCCTCTGGCGAGCCGGTGCCGCCCGAGCTGGAGCAGGTGGTGCTGCGCTGCCTGGCCAAGGACAAGGGACAGCGCTACGCGACGATGGCGGAGCTCGCCGCCGCGCTCGCGCCGTTCGCGGAGGCGCCGGCGAGCCTTGCGCCGTCCGCGCCGCCGCGGCCCGCCGCGCCTGCTCGCGGGTGGCGCCCCGTCCACTTCGCGGCGGCGGGGCTCGGGGGGGTGGGCGTGCTCGCGCTGCTGGTGCTGGGCGCGGCGGACCGCCGCTCGGCCATGCCGGTGAAGCCCGCGCCGGCGGCCGTTTCTCCCGCGCCGGCGCCGGTGAGCCCGCCCACGCCGCTGCCGGAGCCGGCGCCCAAGGCGGTGCGCAGCGTGGCGCTGGCCGTCCGCACCCAGCCGCCGGGCGCGCGCGTGGTGCGGGTGGACTCCGGCGAGGAGCTGGGCCGGACGCCGCTGTCGCTGGAGGTCCCGGCGCAGGACGCGGCGGTCACCTTGCGGCTGGAGCTGCCGGGCTACGTCGCCGAGGAGCGGAGCGTGGATCTCTCGTCCGAGGCGCTTGTGGAGGCCACGCTGACGCGCCAGGCTCGCCCCGCGGCGGTGCGGCGGAACGGGAAGGAGGTCAGCAAGGATGCGGTCATGGATCCGTACGGGCCTTGAGCTGACGCTGGCGGCGTGGCTGGCGGTCGCCGCGAGCCCGGCGGCGGCGGCGACCGCGCTGGAGACGGCGGAGGCCCGCTCCCGGGTGAAGGCCGCGCAGCAGGCGTACGATCTCGCCAAGTTCGACGACGCGCTCCGCGAGTACTCGGAGGCCTACCGGCTGGATGCGCGCCCGGCCTTCCTCTTCAACATCGCCCAGTGCCACCGGCAGCTGGGCAACTACGAGCGCGCGACCTTCTTCTACCGGCGCTATCTCGACCTCTCCCCCAAGCGCCCGCCGAACGCGGCCATGGTGGAGGGGTTGATCCAGGAGGTGGAGGCGCGCGCCGCGGAGGAGCTGCGCCAGCGCAAGCTCCGCGCGGACGAGGCGGCGGCGAAGGCCTCGGACACGCCGGCGGCGCCCAAGCTGGATCCGGCGCCGCCCCCAGCGCGCCAGGAGCTGGCCGCGGCGCCCTCCGCCACCGTGGTGCAGGAGCCCCCAGAGAACGACTCCCTCGTCGGCAAGTGGTGGTTCTGGACCGGCGTGGGCGTGGTCGCCGCCGCCGCGGTCGGCACCACTGCCTACTTCGTGACGCGTCCCCCCGGCACCACGCTCGAGCCCATCCATGGCCCCTGACGCTCCCCTGCGCCGTGCCGCGCTCGCCGCGCTCCTCCTCTGCGCGCCGCTCGCCTGCAACAGCGGCACCACGCTCCTGGTGAAGGTGGAGTACGGCGAGGGCACCGAGGTCCGCCAGCTGCGCTTCACGGGCGAGGACAACGCGGGCGGCAGCGTGCTCTTCGGCCCGGAGCTGCGACCCGCCAAGGAGGGGGTTCCGCTCGTCAGCCCTCAGTCGGTCCGGATCTCCTTCTCGGACTCGCTCGGCGGCTCGGTGGTGCAGCTGGAGGTGGACGCGCTGCGCGGCGGCGAGGTGGTGGGCTCGGCGGACAAGGCGGTGACGCTCACCCGCAACGCCGAGGTCACCGCGGTGTTGACGCTCGGCGCTCCGCGCGAGGTGGGCGGGCCGGATGGCGGCGTGGACGGCGGCGTGGATGCAGGCAGCTGCGCGGGCTGCGGCGGCTGCTGCTCCAACGGCGTCTGTCTGCCGGGAGACGCTGGGCTGGCCTGCGGCCGGGATGGCGGCGTCTGCGAGGAGTGCAATCCCGCCAAGGCGGACAACTGCGCCACCGGCGCCTGCCGCTGCGGCGCCAACCCGGCATGCGGCCCCGGCCAGTCCTGCGACGCGGGGACGTGCACCTGCGGCCCCGGCTCGTGTGATGGCTGCTGCTCCGGGAGCACCTGCCTCTCCGGGCGGGAGATGGGCGCCTGCGGCAACTCCGGAGGGAAGTGCTCCGACTGCGGCGGCTCCGCCTGCACGGACGCGGGGACCTGCGCGAGCTGCAACCCCGGAAACTGCCCCGGCTGCTGCAACGGCGCCAGCTGCGTGACGCCCTCCGCCAGCGCGTGCGGCGCGGACGGTGGCGCCTGCATGGGCTGCGATCCCATCCGCGCGGACCGCTGCACCCCCACCGGCTGCACGTGCGCCAACGTCGGATCGATCTGCGCCCCGGGCCAGCACTGCGTGGACCAGACCTGCAAGTGCGATGTGACTTCCTGCCCGCTCGGCTGCTGCTCGGGCGTGGCCTGCCTGCCGGGCGACACCAACCAGAACTGCGGGACGGCGGCGCAGACGTGCAAGGCGTGCCCGGTGGTCGCCATCCCACCCCAGTCGTGCGTGAACCACGCCTGCAAGTGAGTGGTGGCAGGCACACGTCCACCCGCGCACCTTCATGGAGCAGCCAGCCGCCGGTAGGCTGCCGCGCGAACCATGGCCCCGCCGAACCCCAAAGCGAAGCGCCCCGCGGCCAAGACGCGCGCGCGGGCGCGCGCCGCGGCGGACGCGGATGAGCCGCTGGGCCTGTCCGATCCAGGGGTAATCGGCGCGGCCGCGGACGCGGACGAGCCGCTCGGTGTCGAGGAGCCGACACCGCCGCCCAAGCGGGAGGTGCCGCGCAAGCCCCGCGTCCCCACTCCTACGCCCCAGGTGAAGGACACCACGGGACAGGAGCTGGCGCTGCTGGCGAAGAATCAGGCGAAGCGGAAGAGGGGCGGCCTCACCGCGCTGGCGGGCGCGGCGGCGGTCTTGCTCGTGGGCGGGGTGGCCCTGGTCGCCGTGGAGGAGAAGGCGCCCTCGGCGGCGGAGCAGGAAGAGGCCGAGGTCGAGCTGACGGTGGACGCGGACGGCGGCGTGCAGCGGGTGACGCGCAAGGAGAAGCGCGCCATCTCCCGGCTGCTCACCGGCGCGCCGGCGCCCTCCTCGCCGCGCCCCACCGCGCGCCCCACCGCCCCGGCGCAGGAGCCGCTGCCGCCCACGCCGACCATCGAGCTGGCCACGGGGCGGGTGCGCAGCCTGGAGCCGGAGGAGCTGGCGCGCTCCATTGCCCAGGACAAGGGCGGCGCCATCCAGCTGTGCTACGAGCGCGAGCTGAAGAAGAACCCGCGCCTGAAGGGTCGGGTGGTGGTGGAGCTGGACCTCGTCGCGCCGCAGAAGGTGAGCCGGGTGGTGGTGCGGGACAACCTGCGCAAGCCGGCCTTCACCACGTGCGTGAAGCGGACGATGAAGAAGCTCTTCTTCCCGTCCCTGCGCGAGGACCTGAGCATCGAGATCCCGTTCGACCTGCGCAGCCCCGGGCTCTAGCGCGTCAGGCGGGCTACTCGCCGTCCGCGCAGAGGTACTCGATCACCGTCTCCTTGCCCTCGGTGATGTCCACGTAGCGGGGCTTGCTCATCACCCGCCGCCCTTCGACCTTGCAGTCGAAGCGCAGGCGGTGGTTCCCCACGGACAGCTCGAAGGGCTTCATCGGCGCGCGGCCGACCTTCTTCTGATCCACCCAGATTCCCGTGTCGCGGTCCGTCTCCACGCGAAGCATTCCCAGCGGACCGGTCCCGGCGTCCGTGGGCGGGGCGCTGGCCACCGCGCCCGCGTCCGCCGCGGGTGGGGGTACCGCCGCTGCCACGCCGCCCGCGTCCAAGGCAGGCGGCGCGGCGGCCAGCGCGCGGCCGGCGTCCCGGGCGGGCAGCTGCAGTGGCTCCATCGCGCCGGGCGGAGGGGTGGGCTCCGCGGCGCTCGGCGTCAGCGAGGCCACGAGCCGCCGCAGCGTCCCGGCGATGGGGGAGCTGGAGAAGAGCGTGAAGGCGAACAGGGCGCAAACCGGGGCGGCGATCAGCAGCATCCGCAGCCGGCGGCCGTTGAGCGTGCGGCGCAGGCGCGAGGCGTCCTCCGTCACCCGGTCCAGCTCTCCGCGCAGCTCGCGCTCGAGCGTGTGCTTCTCCTCGCGCACCTTCTCCGTGGCGGCCGTGGCCTCCGCCACCGTCTGCTCGAGCATGGCGATCTGCCCGTCGTTGAGCTCCAGCCGGGCACGCGCGTTGGAGAGCTGATCCTCGAGCTCCAGCAGCTTGGCCTCGCGCAGCTCCTCGGGCGTCCAGACCGCGGAGGCGGGGAGCTCCGCGGCGGGGATCCGGCCCACCGGCTTCACGCGCGGCGGCGGGGCCGGCAGCACGCCCGGCTCCACGGTGAAGACCCCGCTCTGCTTGCCTACCCGCTGGGACTTCACCTGGGCGATCAGCGCCTCGAGCCGGCTGCGGGTCCACTCGGGGACCCCCTCCAGCTTGATCCCCATGCCCACCCGCCCCAGTGAGCGGGCGGTCTCGTCGTCTGCGAGGCGGACCACCTTGCCCGCGAGCGCCAGCGGCTCGGACCAGCCTGGGGGGTAGAGGTCGATCTCCACGTCCGAGCCAATGGAGAGCAGCTCGTCGCTCAGGATGAAGAGCCCGCCGCGCGAGAGGTCGTGCACGTAGTGCTCGGCGAACGTCTCCTCGCTGGTGATTCGCACGGGGATCCGCGGGGTGCGGACGCGCGTGTCGGAGCGGCGGTTCGGATCCAGGTTCGGACCTTCCTGGGGGGCTGCCGAGTCATACCACGGATCACCCCAACCACAGCCGCGCCACCAGCCCCAGCGTGGTCGTGTAACCCACCGCGGTGCGCTTCACCCGCCCGTCGGCCCCGAGGAAGTACAGCGTGGGGAACATGTCCGCCCGGAGCTGCCGCGAGAGCGCCCCGTCGTCCAGCAGCACCGGGCCGCGCACGCCGTGACGCTGCACGAAGGCGCGGACCTGGCCCACGTCGTCGTAGGCGCTGGCGATCCAGACCACGTTGGCGCGCCCCTCCAGCCACTGCGCGGCGCGGTTCACGTTGGGCGCGTCCATGGCGCACACGCCGCACCAGGGCGCCCAGACCACCAGGAGCGTGGGCTTGCCCGCGAAGGAGGCGAGCGAGACCGGCGGCCCGTCCAGCGCGGGGAGCGTCATCTGCGGCGCGCTCCCCGAGGGCAGGTGGCCGCGCGTCTGCCACGCGCCGATCGCCGCCACCGCGCCGAGCACGAGCACGCCGTCCATCGCCCACCGCACCCAGGCCTTGCGCCGCGCCTGCTTGAGCCGCTGAAGCATGGGTGGAGTCTCGTCGAAATGGGTCCCCCGGTCACCCCGAGAGGCTGTGACTCTTTCTCGGACGTCCCCCCGGTCACCCCGAGCCCCTCGGCTCACGCTCGGGGCAGGCAAGTCGAGGGGCGGCACCCAAGCCCGTGATCTCCTCAGCGCCGCTTCGAGCTAGGCGCCGCCTCTCGACTACGCGCCTGCGGCGCTGCGCTCGAGGTGAACGGAGGGGGAGGACCAAGGGCTTCAAAAACCTCACCGCCCCAGCCGCGTGGCGAGCGAGCGCGTGGAGAGGCCGCGGGTGAGCCGCTCGGCGATCGACTCCGCCACCGCGGCCACGGTCAGGGACGGGTTCACCCCGAGCGAGGAGGGGATCGCCGCGGAGTCCACGACGAAGAGGTTGGGGTTGTTGAGCGCCTCACCGATCGGGTCGACGATCCCGGCGGTGGGCTCCGCGCGCTCGGTCATCCGGCAGCCGCCGAGCGGGTGGGAGGTGTTGACCGTCCCGTCCTTGCGGTACGTGTCGAGGAAGAGCTCTCCGCCGAGTGCCTCGTAGATCCGCTGCATCGCCTCGATCGCCGCGCTCCAGCGCTGCTCGGTGAGCTCGCTGGTCTCCCGCCAGCTCACGTGCGCGCCGCGGTCCTCGGGCAAGAGCCGCAGCTCGCCCTCGCACGCGTCCAGCGCCAGGCAGCCCATGGTGAGCATCCGGCTGCCGAAGCGGGAGAGGCGCCGCTTGTAGGCGAGCCCCCAGTCGCGCTCGGCGCGGCCGTCCGGTCCCTTGGCGACCTCCGTGGAGCGCCGGCCGCGGGCGCCGGGCCGTTCGGGCCGCAGCAGCGTGGTGAACGTCCCCAGCGAGAGGTAGAGCGGCGCCGCGTAGAACGGGATGAGGATGAACTTGTGGCGGGGAAAGAAGCTCGGGCAGAAGCTCGACATCGGCTTGCCCTTGAAGCCCTCCACCGCGAGCTCGAAGGACTCGCCCACGATCCCCGTGGCGCCGTAGTCGCCGTTGGCGGAGAGGTGCTTGCCCAGCACGCCGCCCGGGTCGAGCTCCCGCGCGCCGGTGAAGTCGTCGCTCGAGCGCAGCAGCAAGGTGGACGAGCCCACCGCGCCCCCCGCGAGCACGAGGAGCCGGCACTCCACCGTCAGCGGCGCGTTGGTGCGGCGATCCGTGCCGGTGACCACGTAGCCGTCCTTGATCGGCGCCACGCGCTCCACCTCGCAGCCAGTCCACATCTCCACGCCGGCGGCGCGCGCGTCCGCGAGGTAGTTGACGGTGAGCCCCTGGCGCCCCTGGAAGCGCTGCCCCTCGTTCCACCAGCCCTCGTTCGCGTCGTCCCGGTCCGCCACCTTGAGCGGCACCGCGGTGGCGCCAATCCGCCGGCAGCCCTCGGCGAAGACCAGGTCCCGCTTGGTGGCCAGCTGCCAGTGCGGGACGGCGGCGTCCGTCCACGCCAGCCGCACCACGTTGAGCCGCTGCTCCACGCGCGCGTAGTACGGCTCCAGCGCGGCGCGGCTGTAGCTTGCCGGCCAGAGCCGCCGGCCGCCCCGCGTCTGTTCGAAGGCCTCGGCCGGCGCGCGCAGGCTGACCGCGTCGTAGACGTTGGAGCCGCCGCCCAGGCCTCGGCCGCTCAGCACGTTCATGCTCGGCACGCCCGGGGTGTGGGCGCCCAGCGGGTCGGTGTGGAGCTGGACCAGCTCGGCGAGGTACTTGGGCGCGAGCGTGTGGCGGTACCGGTTGCCCTGCGCGTTGAGCGGCTCGCCGAGCGAGCGGGGGTCGAAGCCGCCGGTGGGGTCCTGGCCCTGCTCGAGCAGCAGCACGCTCGCGGCGGGAGTGAGCGTCCTCGCCGCGGCGCCCAGCCGCGCGGCCATCACCGCTCCGCCGAAGCCGGAGCCGATGATCGCCACGTCCTTCATCGCAGGTCCCCGTTCGCGTCCAGCACCAGCGAGAGATCGTCCCCTGGTGTCGGCGCCGGCGCGCGGTTGTAGGTGTAGTCGTCCAGCTGGCCGGCGGCGGCCAGCGCGGCCAGGCTCTCCTTGGCCGGATCCACGAGCCGCCCGTCCCGCGTGCGCGGATAGCCGGAGACGGCGATCCCCTCCTCGAAGCGCTCGAACGCAGGGAAGCCCACGGCGCGCAGCCCCACGTCCGAGGCCACCGCCCCGAGGTACCCGACGAAGCACGCCGCGCGCAGGACGGTGAGCGCCGGCCGCATCGCCGGGTCCTCCAGCGCTTGCGCCAGGAGCTTCTCCTGGGCGCCGCGGGACAGCTCGCGCCAGGCCGTGAGCGGCCGCTCCTGCGTGGCCAGCGCGTCCAGCTGCCGGTTCACGGTGGCGCGCACCTGGCCGGAGAGATCCGCCAGCGCGTCCACCACCGGTTCAGGGAGAACGGGGAGCAGCCCCTGCCGCATCGCCAGGCGGACGAAGCGCTCGGTTTGCAGCACGCGATCCGCGCGTGCCTCCCGCGCCCCGGGCGAGACCAGGCGCCCCTGCGCGTCCCGCTCCACCGGGACCAGCACGTCGAAGAGCGCGTCCACGTTGTCGAAGAAGGCGGGGCGCTCGGGGGCGGGCTCGATCGGCAGCTGGGGCGGCAGGTGCGCTGGATCTTCCGGCTGCGTCGCCGGGCGGCACGCCCAGACGCCCGCGCCGAGCAGGGCGGTCAGCGTCTGGCGGCGGCTGAAAGACGTACGGCGCATGCGGGCGCGGCAAGGAACCAGAGCGCGGGGCACCGCCGCCAGTTCCGCCCAGGCACAAGCCCTTGCCCGGCAGCGACTGCTCGCTGCGCATCACAGGCGGGTGTCAGTGGCGACAACCCCTTGGGGCCGCGCCGCTGCTCAACCCCTGACCCCTCATGCCAGCCCGGAAATGGCGCGTTGCCCCTGGGCGCTTTGCCGCCCGAATCCGGCGCTGCGTACAAGTCGCGCCCTCATGCGAGCCCTCCGCGAGCGGCCCAGCCGGTTGAAGCGCAGCGCGGCCGCGCTCGCCGCGGCGTGCGCGCTCGGGCTGCTCGCGTGCGTGGGCAACGCGAACGTGGGCCGCTGCCCGGGCGGCTGCGAGCCGGGCGTCTACGACTACATCGTGGTGGGCTCCGGCGCGGGCGGCGGGCCGCTGGCGGCGCGGCTGGCACGCGCTGGGCAGCGGGTGCTCCTGCTCGAGGCCGGCGGGGACGTGGGCGGGAAGCTCAAGTACAGCGTGCCGGCGATGCACGCGCTCGCCACCGAGGACCCGGCGATGGCGTGGTGGTTCTTCGTCCAGCACCACACCGAGCCCGGGCTGGACGCGCAGGACTCCAAGCACACGCCCCAGGGCATCCTCTACCCGCGCGGCAGCGCGCTCGGCGGCTCCACCGCGGTGAACGCGATGGTGACCGTGCTGCCGTCCCGCTCGGACTGGGACCGGCTGGCGTCGCTCACCGGGGATCGCGGGTTCCGCGCCTCGGCGATGGAGCCGTACTACGACCGCGTGCGCGACTGGCTCAGCGTGGAGCTCCCCGAGCCGAAGCTCGCGCTGGGGGACGCCAAGGTCACCGCCTTCCTGATGGCCGCCGCCAACACCTTCCAGGAGGGCGGCGCGCCCTCCACGCCGGTCAGCGCGGCCAACCTCTCGTCGCTGCTCTCCCACGACGTGAACGAGGCGCTCCGCGGCGGCGAGGCCACCGGCGTCTACCGGCTTCCGCTGGCCACCCGGGCCGGCGCGCGCAACGGCGCTCGCGAGCGGATCCTCTCCACGGTGGAGGAGGGCTACCCGCTCACGGTGCTGACCGGGGCCTTCGTCACCCGCGTGCTCTGGGACGAGCGGGCCTCCGTCCCCACCGCGGTAGGCGTGGAGTACGTGCGCGGCGGCAGCGTCTACGGCGCCAGCCTCAAGCCTTCCGCCGCGCCCGCGGAGCGGCTCACCGCGGCCGCGGAGCGGGAGGTCATCCTCTCCGCCGGCGCCTTCAACACGCCGCAGCTGTTGATGCTCTCCGGGGTGGGGGTGGCGGCCGAGCTGCAGGCGCTCGGGCTCCCGGCGGTGCTCGCCAGCTCTGGCGTGGGGAGGAACCTGCAGGATCGCTACGAGGCGCCGGTGGTGGCGCAGTTCGACTCCGCGCTGCAGGTCCTGCGCGACTGCAAGCTCGGCACGGACGACGCAGCAGATCCCTGCCTGCTCGACTGGAAGGAGGGGCGGGGCGTGTACCAGACGCCCGGCTTCCTCGCGTCCGTGCTGATGCGCGCCACCCCGGGCTCCGCGCTCGCGGACCTTCAGGTCTTCGCCGTCCCCACGGACGCGCGCGGCTACTACCCCGGCTACTCGGCGGACAGCGCGCGGGTGAAGAACCGCTTCAGCTGGCTCCTGCTCAAGGGGCACACGAAGAACCGCGACGGCACCGTGAAGCTGGTGGACAAGAGCCCCTTCTCCCGTCCGGCGATCCACTTCCACTCCTACGACGAGGGCAACCCGCTCGGGGATCCAGACCTGCTCGCGCTGGTGGAGGGCGTGCGGTTCGTGCGCCGGATGATCTCCAAGATGGAGGAAGAGCCGGTGACGGAGGTGTGGCCCGGCCCCTCCAAGCAGACCGACGCGGAGCTCGCCGCGTGGATCCGCAAGGAGTCCTGGGGCCACCACGCCTGCTGCACCAGCCGGATGGGCAACCCGGGGGAGAGCGGCGCGGTGGTGGACGCGCGCTTCCGGGTGATCGGCGCGCAGCGGCTGCGCGTGGTGGACGCGTCCGTCTTCCCGGAGATCCCGGGGACGTTCATTGCCCTGCCGCTCTACATGCTCTCCGAGCGCGCCGCGGACGTGATCCTGGAGGACGCGCGATGACCCCCGTTCACCCCGAGCGAAGTCGAGGGGCGCCTGTGTTCTCCGGCTCGCGGGAGCGGGTGGCGGACTCCGCCCGGAATGAACCGCCTGGGAGAACATGGGCGCCCCTCGACTTCGCTCGGGGTGAACGGGGGGTGGCTCGCGCTGGAGCCCTCGCACTTCTCCTCATCTCTGCCTGCCAGCCGCACCGGGACGTGTGCGCCTCGCTCGACGAGAGCCTCAAGCGCTGCGGCTTCCCGATCGCCCGGCTGGACTGCGCGGCTGGAGACCGCGCCGCCGCGGATGCGCTGGCCGCGAAGATCGACGATGCGGGCTGCGAGGGCTTCGCCCAGGGCGAGGACGCGGTGGATCACCGCCTGTGCCTGCTCGCCGGCTGGGACTGCCCGGCGCCGCCCACGCCCACGCCTGGAGCGCGCGCGGCGAAGTACCCATTGGTCTTCGTCAGCGGAATCGACGGCGCGCCAGTCTTCGACTGGAACCCGCGGATCCCCCGCGCGGTGCTTGGGCTGGAGGGCGGGCGCGCGTACCACGTGCAGGCTCTCTCCTGGGCGACCACCGCGGAGCGCGCGGCGGATCTCTGGCTGCAGCTGGCCCCGCTGCGGCGGCAGGCGCCGGGCGGGAAGCTGAACCTCATCTGCTACGCGGTGGGCGGGCTGGACTGCCGCTACCTGGTCAGCCCGGGCGGCCTCTTCAAGGCGGACGCGGTGCAGCTGAAGGAGGCGCAGGCGGCGATCGCGTCCATCACGACCGTGGCCACGCCACACCGGGGCACGCGGGTGGCCGAGGCGGGGATCCAGGCGCTGCGCAGCGGCACCACCTCTGACCTGTTGGCCACGCTGATCGGCGAGGACTCGAGCGCGAAGATCCCCGACGACGCGGCGGTGCTGCGCACGCTCGGCGGACTGACCCTGGACGCGCTCTGGGCCTTCAACCGCGAGGTGCCGGACGCGCCGGGCGTCTACTACCAATCGTGGGCGGGCGTGAGCCAGGTGCTGGCGCGGACCTCGGACGCCTCCGAGCAGCTGATCCGCGAGCAGTGCGCGGCCCCCGGCGGCGAGCTGCTCTTCGCGCGGCACCGCGACACGCGGGACCGGATGAACGAGCTGCTGTGGGTGGCCTCGCCGTTCGCCGGGACGGTCCGCAACGACGAGGGGCGGGTGATCTCCAGCCCCGCGGACGGCCAGGTGGCGGTGGCGAGCGCGAAGTGGGGCAACTTCCGCGGCTGCCTGCCGGCGGACCACTACGACGTGATCGGCCAGATCGGCCACACCACCTGGGACCCGGAGACCGGGTTCGACGCCCCGCGCTTCTACGCCTGGGTGGCCACGGATCTCGCGGAGCGGGGGCTCTGATGCGCGCCCTGCTCCTGCTCGCGTTGCTGTCGCCGCTGGCGTGCGCGCCGCGCCAGACCCGCTGCGGCGAGCTCAAGGACGAGCTGGACCGCTGCATCGGCTCCAAGGTGGCGCGGCTGGACTGCAGCACGGTGAGCGAGGCGGACGTGGAGCACCTGCTCAGCCTCTCGCGCGGCGTCTCCTGCCCGGTCCTGGTGAGCGCGCTGCCCGGAGACGGAGACGTCCGCAGCGCCACCTGCCGGGCGCTGGGCGTGGGCTGCGTGGCGCCGGTCACGCCTGCCCCGCGCCGCGGCGCCACCCGCTACCCGGTGCTGCTGGTGAACGGGATCGATACCTCTCCGCTCTTCCGCTACAGCGATCGGATCGTCCGCACGATGACCGAGGTGGGCGGGCACGCGGTCTACCTCGCCACGCTCACGCCCTACGAGTCCCCGCGCCGCCGGGCGCCGCTGCTCTGGAAGCGGATCCAGGAGGTGCGCGCGCAGACGGGCGCGGAGAAGGTGAACCTGATCTGCCACTCCCTGGGCGGGCTGGATTGCCGCTACCTGGTGAGCCCCGGCGGGCTCCCCGCGGAGCTGAACGAGCCGGGCCTCGCCGCGTCGGTGGCGAGCATCACCACCATCGGCACCGCGCACCGGGGCACGCGAATCTCGGACGTGCTGCTGGGGCTGATGCCGGACGGCGAGCGGGGCGAGAAGCTCAACGACTTCGCCGCGCTGGTGGGCGACTGGTTCAGCGAGGAGGCCCTGCGCAACGACCCGCACCTGCGCGAGGCGCTCGGCGCGCTCAGCGTCACCCAGGCGGTGGCGTTCAACGCGGAGATCCCGGACGCGCCGGGCATCCCGTACCAGTCCTGGGCCGGCTACAGCCGCCCCTTCGGCGAGGCGTCCGGCGAGCACCAGGCGCGGCTGGAGGCGCTCTGCCGCACCAGCGACGGCCAGGGCGGCCTGCCCGAGCGCGGCCAGCTCGACTACATGGCGCTGCCGCTCATCCCCTTCACGGACGTGGTGGGCAAGGACGGGGACGAGTTTCTCCCGAACGATGGCCTGGCCACGGTCGCCTCGGCGCGCTGGGGCACCTTCCGCGGCTGCATCCCCGCGGACCACATGGAGCAGCTGGGGCAGCGCAACCTCCCGGACGTGAACGTGCAGACCGGGTTCGACGTGGCCCGCTTCTACGCCAACGTCGCCGGCGAGCTCGCGGAGCGTGGGCTGTGAGGGCGCCCCTGGCAGCGGCGCTGGCGGTGGCGCTCGGGGCGTGCCTGCTCCCGGACGCGCGGCCGCCCGCGGACGTGTGCGAGGCGGCCACGCGCATGTTCCAGACGTGCGGCGCCACCGTGCCCGCGCTGGAGCGCGAGCCGTGCACCGGCGTGGCGCGGCTGGTCTCCCGCTGCGTCACCGAGCACGTGAAGGACTGCGACGAGCTGGTGACGCTGCCGCGCCGCCTCGACGAGTGCCTGGACGACGCGGGCACCTTCCTGCTCGACCCGGCGGAGGAGCTGCCGTTCCCATACGAGGGCCTCGGGGACGGCGGCGCGCGCGCGGACGCCGGGGCAGCTGCGGACGCGGGCAGCTGGCAGGGGATGGACGCGGTGGAGACGGTGAAGACGGCGGAGGAGCGCCGCTACGCCACGCCCACGCTGCCCGCCGGCATCTACCTCTTCACCCTCACCGGCAGCGGCAACGCGGATCTCTTCGTCCGCAAGGCGCTGCCGCCAGCCGTGGACGCGTACGACTGCCGCCCCGCGGATGCCACCTCCAACGAATCCTGCACCGTCACGCTCTTCGAGCCGGGGGTCATCCACCTCCTGGTCCGAGGCGTCGCCGCCAGCTCCAGCTACAGCCTGAGAGGTCGTCCATGAGCCAAGCCACCTTCTACGAGCGGAGCGGCGCTTCGCTGGCGCGCTGGGTGCTGCGCAGGCCGCGGACGGTGACCGCGGTGAGCCTGCTCTTCGTGGCCCTCTTCGCCGCGGGGCTCGCGCGCGCCCGCTTCTCCACGGACTACCGGATCTTCTTCTCCAAGGAAGACCCGGCGCTCGGCGCCTTCGAGCGGCTGGAGAAGCTCTTCACCCAGACGGACAACGTGCTCTTCGTGGTGAAGGCGCGCGAGGGGAGCATCTTCCAGCCGGACGGGCTGGAGGCGCTGCAGCGGCTGACCGACGAAGGCTGGCGGCTCCCGTTCGCCGCGCGGGTCGACTCGCTGACCAACTTCCAGCGGGCGCAGGCGGAAGGGAGCGACATCTCCGTGGCGGAGCTGCTGCCGCGCCCGGCGCGGCAGCTCGGCGCCGCGGAGCTGGAGGCGGCGCGGCGGGCGGCGGAGGAGGAGCCGATCCTTCGCGGCAGCCTGCTCAGCAAGGACGGGAAGACGGGCGCGGTGAACGTCACGCTGCGGCTGCCGAAGGAGGACCCGCTGGCGGTGACGCAGACGGCGAGCGCGGCGCGCGAGGTGGCCCGGCGGCTGGAGGCGGCGTACCCCTCGCTGGAGATCCGCGCCTCCGGCATGGCCTTCGTGAACGACGCGTTCATGCAGACCTCGGTGCAGGACCTGGGGCTGATGCTGCCCTTGATGTGCGCCGCGATGCTGCTGGTGATGGGGTTGATCCTCCGCAGCGCGGTGGCCACCGGCGCGGTGGCGCTCATCATCTGGTCCAGCGCGGCGCTCTCCATGGCCATCGCCGGGTGGCTGGGCTACCCGCTCTCGCCCACCTCGGTGGCGGCCCCGATGATCGTCCTCACCGTGGCGGTGGCGGACGGCGTGCACCTGGTCCTCTCGATGATGGAGCACCTGCGGGCGGGGAGGGCGCGCGCGGAGGCGATCGTCGCCTCGCTCGAGGAGAACCTCGAGGCGATCACCTACACCTGGCTCACCACCGTGGTGGGCTTCGTCTGCCTCAACTACTCGGACTCGCCGCCGGTCAACCACCTGGCGAACATGACGTGCTTCGGCGTCACGCTCGCCTTCGTCCTCTCCTTCACGCTGCTCCCGGCGCTGCTCTTCTTGCTGCCCATCCGAGTCCCACCTGCGCGAGCCGCGGCGCGGCGGCCGCTCATGGAGCGCTTCTCCGAGCTCGTGATGCGCCACCGCAAGGGCGTGCTGGTGGGCTCGCTGTTGCTCACCGCGGTGGGGGCCGGGCTGGCCTCGCGCCTGGAGGCCAATGACGAGTTCATCCACTACTTCAGCGAGGACGTCCCCTTCCGCAAGGACGTGGACTTCACGCTGAAGAACCTCTCCGGCATCTACCGGTTGGAGCTGCTGGTGGACGGCGGCGGGCCCAACGGGATCTCCGAGCCCACGTACCTCTCCGCGCTGGAGCGCTTCACCGACTGGCTGCGCGAGCAGCCGGAGGTGGAGCACGTGCTCAGCCTCACCGACATCCTCAAGCGGGTGAACCAGGTGATGGGCAGCGGCGAGGCCGCGGACTACCGGCTCCCGACCACCCGCGCCGCCGCCAGCGAGGCGCTGCTGCTCTACGAGCTGGGGCTGCCCGCGGGCCTGGGGCTGACGGACCGGGTGAGCTTGGACAAGTCCTCCGCGCGGCTGACCATCACCGTGAAGGACCTGGCCACGCGCGATCTCTCCGCCTTCGCCAAGCGCGCCGAGGGCTGGCTGCGCGCCAATGCGCCGCAGTCGATGTGGGCGCAGGCCACGGGCCCCGTCGTGATCTTCTCCGGCCTCTCGGACCGGAACGCCAAGAGCATGGCCCAGGCGGACTTCCTCTCCCTGGTGCTGATCGCGCTGTGCATGATCCTCGTGCTGCGCAGCGTGAAGCTGGGGCTCTTGAGCGTGATCCCCAACCTGGTGCCGATCATCTTGGGCTACGGGCTCTGGTACCTGTTCGTGGGCCAGATGAACATCGTGGCGACGATGGCCGCCAGCATCAGCCTGGGGATCATCGTGGATGACACCATCCACTTCTTCGCCAAGTTCCGCGCCATGCAGCGCAAGAAGGGCTTCTCCCCGGACGCGGCGATGAAGGACACCCTCTCGCACGTGGGGCCGGCGATGCTCTCCACCGGCACCATCCTGTCGATCGGCTTCGCCGTGCTCACGCTCTCGTCCTTCCAGATGACGAGCCACCTGGGCTGGCTGAGCCTGTTGATCGTGAGCATCGCGCCGCTGGCGGATCTGCTGCTCGCGCCGTCGCTGGTGCTCTTGCTCACCCCCAGGCCCAAGCCCGCCCCGCAGCCTCGAACCCACTCCGTGGAGGTCCCGGCCATCGCCGGGAGGTGAAGACGATGAGAACGAACCTGACGCTCGCCGCGCTGTGCCTGTGCCTGCTGCCCCGCCTCGCCTGGGGCAAGACCGCCGAGGAGCTGCTCGCCAGCGGCACCCCTGAGGAGCAAGGGGCCGCCGTCATCCAGGAGCTGGCGCGCCGCAACACCGGCTTCAAGGACCTGGGCGGCAAGGTGGAGATGACGCTGCAGGACGCGGACGGCAGCAAGGCTTTGCGCAGCTTCAGTCTCAAGCTGCTCGAGCGCGCCTCGCCGAGCGATGGAGATCGCTCGCTGATCGTCTTCGAGTCCCCCGCGGACGTGAAGGGCACAGCGGTGCTCTCCCACGCCAGCCCGGACGGCGAGGACGAGCAGTGGCTCTTCCTCCCGAGCGCCCAGCGCACCAAGCGGATCTCCTCGGCCAACCGCACCGGCGCCTTCGTCGGCAGCGAGTTCACCTTCGAAGACCTCACCGGCAACGACGGGCGGAAGTACACCTGGCGGCTGGCCGGCACCGAGGCCTGCGGCGCGCAGAAGTGCCTCGTGCTCGAGGCCGCGCCCAAGGATCCCGCCTCGGCCTACTCGAAGCGGGTGCTCCGGGTGGAGTCCGGCGAGCTGCGGATCAGCTCGATCGACTTCTTCGACCGCAAGGGCGCCAAGCTCAAGACGCTCACCTACGGGGAGTACCAGAAGCTCAACGACCGCTTCTGGCGCTCGCAGCTGTGGACGATGAAGAACCACCAGACCGGGAAGAGCACCGCGGTGCGCTTCGTCTCGATGAAGCTGGACAACGGCTTCACCGCGAACGACTTCTCGACCGGCAAGCTCGGCAAGTAGTTCGTGCGCTGGCTGCTCCTCGCCGCGCTCGGGTGGCTGACCGGGTGCGGCGCCACGCTTCAGGCCTCCGGCTTCGCCGCGGCGGACGGGCGGCTCTTCGTCCAGGCGCCGCGCTACGTGGGCCAGGAGCTGGGCACCGGCGTCTCCCTGGTCGCCGAGCCGCAGCTCACCCTCACCAGCGAGAGCGAGCGCCACAAGCTCACGCTGCGCCCCTTCTATCGGCTCGACCCCAACGACGACCGCCGCTCCCATGGCGATGTCCGCGAGGCGGGCTACCGGCTCTCGCTCGAGCACTTCGAGGCGGGCGTGGGCGCCGGCGTCTTCACGTGGGGGGTGCTCGAGTCCCACCGACCCGGGGACGTGGTGAACCAGCTGGACTTCGTGGAGGCGATCGACGGGACGGCCAAGCTCGGGCAGCCGTACGTGGAGCTGGGCTGGGTGGGGGAGGTGGCGGCGCTCAAGGCGTACTGCTTCCCGTACTTCCGCGAACGGACCTTCCCCGGCGTGCGCGGGCGGCTGCGCTTCGGCTCACTGATCGACGTGGACCATCCCCAGTACGAGACCGCGCTCGGGCCGTGGCAGCCGAGCGGAGCGGTGCGGCTGACGGTCAACGCCGGCGGCTTCGACCTGGGCTTCTCCGCGTTCACCGGCGTCTCGAGAGATCCCCGCTTCATCCTCGAGCTCACCCGCGGCGAGGTGATCCCCGAGTACGACCTCTCCCACCAGCTCTCGGCGGACGCGCAGGCCACCTACGACGCGCTCACCCTCAAGGTAGAGGGCTTCTTCCGCCTCTGGTCCGCGCGGCTGGTGCCGTTCTGGGGCGGAGGCGTGGGCGCCGACTACACCTTCTTCCAGCTCGGCGGCTCGGAGGCGGACCTCAGCCTGGCCGCGGAGTTTCTGTACGACTCGCGCCCGCTGGACGCGCCGGTCACCTTCTTCGACCACGACGCCTTCGCTGGCCTGCGGCTCGCCCTCAACGACGTGGCGAGCACGCTCTTCACCGCGGGCGCCGTGGTGGACGTGCTCTCCGGCGCCACCTTCGTGAAGGTGGAGGCGAGCCGCCGCTTCGGCGAGCACTGGCGTCTCACCCTGGACCTGAACCTCTTCCTCGGCCAGCCGGGGACGCTGCAGGGCTCGTTCGTCCAGGACAACCACGGCGCCGCGCGCCTGGCCTACTACTTCTGAGCGGGCACCTCGAACCGCCCGAGCAGGGCGATCCCCGAGGCGTAGCGGATGAGGAAGCGTTCGCTGGCCAGCGGCAGCGCGTCCGGCAGGTCAGGGTGGCGCTTGCGCAGCTCCCGGAAGTGGCCGCGCAGCTGCAGCACCGTGCCCTGCCACCACACCCGGGCCTGGACGAAGAGCGGTGGTGCCAGGTGGAGGATCGAGCCCTGGGTGAGCAGGGTGTAGGCGGTGAGCTCGAACCGCGGGTCGATGATCAGGTCGTTGCCCGAGTTGCTGCCCACGCTGACCGCCGCGCCCGGCGGGAAGCGCCGGTCCAGCAGGAGGGATTCGCCCTGCAGCGCGGCCATCACCAGCGGGCACCGCGCCAGCGCGGCGGCGGGCCAGTCGCTCTCCTCGGTCATTCGCGGGAGCCTGCTCTACTTGCACCCACAGGGGAAGCCGGCGGCGTCGTCTATACTGGGAGCGGATTTGGCCTCTCCCACCCCGCCAGAGCTGGAAGCCACCCTCCATGCGGAGCGGATCCGCGCCGTCTACGGCCGCGGCGTCCTGCCCATGCTCACCAACGTGGTGAACGCGGCGCTGCTGGTAGCGGTGGTCTACGCCGAATCTCCGCGCGGGGTGGCGCTGGGTTGGCTGGCGGTGATGGCGCTGCTCACCGCCGCGCGGATCGCCCTGGTGCTCGCCTGGAGGCGGGCGCAGCCGCAAGCGCCGGAGCAGGTGCGGCCCTGGGGGGCGCGCTACCTGATCTCCAGCGCCGCGAACGGGATCGCCTGGGGCGGCGGCGCGCTCCTGCTCTACCCGCCGGAGTCGCCGGCCACGCAGGGGTTGATCCTGATCGTCCTGGCCGGGATGACCGCGGGGACCAGCTCCACCACCTCGGGGTACCTGCAGGCGTTCCAGTGCTTCGCGGCTCCGGCGCTGCTGCCGGTGGCGCTCCGGCTCGCGCTCGCGGCGGACCTCTGGCACGGCGCGGTGGCGGGGATGGTCCTCCTCTTCGCCGGCATGATGGCCGCGCTCGCCCGCGGCAGCGCGCGGGCCTTCGCGGACGGCGCCCGGCTGCGCTTCGCGAACGCGCAGCTGGTGGCGGAGCTGTCCGCCGCGCAAAAGGAGCTCGAGCGGCGCGTGGAGCAGCGCAGCTCCCAGCTCCAGGCCTCGCTCGCCCGGCAGCGCGGCTCGGAGGAGGAGCTGCGGCGGTACCGGGCGCTGGTGGATCAGTCTGGCGCCGGCATCCTGGTGATCGCCGAGCGGACGCTCGAGGTGGTGGACTGCAACGAGACCGCGGCCTCCATGATCGGCCGGAGCACGGAGGCGCTGCGCGGCGCCAAGCTGCCGGAGCTGGACGTGGCGGGCGTGTTCGAGTCCGAGCGCGGGTGCCGCTCTTTCTTCGATGAGCTGGGCACGGACGAACCGCGGGTCTTCGAGGACGTGCGCGCCAACCCGGATGGGATCGCCCGCGCGATCGAGGTGAGCGCCTCCCGCCGCGAGCTGGACGGCCACGCGTTGGTGCTGCTGGTGCTGCGGGACGTCTCCGGCCGGAAGGCGTTCGAGGCGCGGCTGGCGCAGGCGGGCCTGCTGGCCAGCGTGGGTGGGCTCGCCGCGGGCGTGGCGCACGAGGTGAACAACCCGCTCGCGTACATCCTCTCCAACCTGGGCTTCCTGCGCGAGACGCTGGCCGGCGAGGCGCCGCTCTCTGACGACGCGCGGCGCGAGCTGGTCTCCGTCGCGGAGGAGTCGTTGGAGGGCGCGGAGAAGGTCCGCAAGGTGGTGGGGGATCTGGGCGCGCTCGCCCGACAGGTGCCAGACACGCCAGAGCTGGTGGACGTGCGGCCGGTGCTACAGGCCTGCCTCTCGCTGGCGGAGGGCGCGGTGCGGCAGCGGGCGCGGCTGGTGGAGGAGCTGGGCGACGTGCCCATGGTGAAGGGGAACCGCGCGCGCCTCTCGCAGGTGTTCCTGAACCTGCTGGTGAACGCGGCCCAGGCGATCCCCGAGGGGACGCCGGACCAGCACGAGGTCCGGGTGGTGATGCGCTGGGCCGGGCTCGGCAATCCCGTGGTGGTGGAGGTGGCGGACACCGGCGTGGGGATCTCCGAGGAGGAGCGCGAGCGGATCTTCCAGCCGTTCTTCACCACCAAGGGCCAGGGGCGCGGCGTGGGACTGGGGCTCGCGGTCTGCCACAGCCTCGTCACCGGGATGGGCGGCAGCATCCGCTTCGAGAGCAGGCCTGGAGTGGGGACGCGGTTCTTCGTCTCACTCCCGCCGGTGGAGCGGCCGTTCACGGTGAAGTGAGCGAGCACCCTCGTTGGTGCCCGTGGTGAAGCCTCCTGCCGTTCATCCCGAGCGTAGTGAGGCCGCCGCCCGTTGGGCGGATCAATCAAGGCAAGAAACGTGAGCCCGCCCGCTCAGCCCGAGCGAAGTCGAGGGCCCCACGAGCGAGAGTCCCTACGATCGGCGGGCCCTCGACGTCGCTCGGGCTGAGCGGGGCGCGGCAAGTTTCAGGTCAGCGCCGTAGGCGCGTAGTCGGTGTGCCCAGCATGGGCACGGTCAGGAGGTGCAAGTCCTCTGGGAAGCAGGTCGTAGCGACCCAAGCAACTCGCAAGGTTTGTCGGCCGCGAGGCCGGGAC
>JBGATB010000022.1:0-150776 GCA_044229415.1 Myxococcaceae bacterium
TACCCCCCGCGCGGTTGTGCGGCCGCCGCCCGCTGGGCGCAACAAACAAGCAAATAAACGTGAGCCGTCCGCACAGCCCGAGCTAAGTCGCGGGCCCCACGAGCGAGAGTCCCAACGATCGGCGGGCCCTCGACTTCGCTCGGGCTGAGCGGACGGCTCACGTTTCTTGCCTTGATTGATCCGCCCAGCGGGCGGCGGCCTCACTACCGCTCGGGGTGAACGGGAGAGCGCCTCAAAAGGGAAGGGCCGCCCGGTCTCTCGAGCGGCCCTCCTTTTTGAACGACTCGAGAGCGGCGCTACTTGATCGTCTGCTCCTTCGAGCCCTCGATCACGTTGCCGTTGGCATCCTTGACCACCTTCGTCTTGGTGGTGGCCTTCTTGTCGTTCTTCATGCCCGGCGCGTCGTGCTCGGTGGTGGCCTCGTGCGAGCTCTCCACCTTGCCGTCACCCACGTCCTTGGTGGAGTCCTCCACCTTCGCGGAGTCGGTGGTGGAGTTCAGCATCCCCGGCGGGTCCGTCTTGGTGGAGGACTCCACCTTGGCCGACGACTTCTTCTTCTTGCCGACGTTCTTCTCGACCTTGACCTCCTTGGTCTGGGTCGTCGTCTCCTCGGCGAAGGCCGCGCCGGCGAGGGTGAGGCAGCAGCACAGAGCAGCAGCGTTGAGCACCTTCATTCAGTGACCTCCTTGGGGTCGTGCTTCAGGGAGCGGAGAAGGTGGGCACGGAACTCCCTCCGCCAACCCCCGGCCAACCCAACTGCTCGCTGCTGAACGTCAGGTCTTCATCTGCCGGTGCGCGTAGTGCACCGGCTTGGACTCGGGCGAGCCGCGCTGGCGCAGGTACACGGAGAGGAGCACCAGCACGCCCACCGAGAGGAACTCGCTCTGCCAGTTCTGCAGAGACTGGTACCAGAAGCGCGCGCCGAGCAGGAACTCCAGCAGCCCCTGCGGCGGCGAGCCGTGGCTGCGCGCCTCCAGATTCGCCGCCTTCCAGCCGCCCACCGCGTGGAGCGCGAAGCTGAACGCGAACAGCCCGAAGAGCGCCAGCGAGAGCGAGTGCGAGTAGAGCCGCATCGCCAGCCCACCCCGGCGCACGGGCCCCGGCGCGCCAGGATCGCCGCGGTGCGAGGCGGGGTCCTCGTCCTGCTCGGCCTTGCCGTGGATCGGCTTGGACTGCGAGGAGCCGCGCTGCTTGAGCACCGCCGAGAGCAGCACGAACGCGCCCATCTGCAGGAACTCGCTCTCCCAGTTCTCGAAGGTGGTCTCCACGAACTCGGGCGAGCGGAGGAACTGCGGGTAGCTGCCTGGATCCTCGCCGTGCTCCCGCTGCTGCTGCGCGTGGAAGCGGTACCCGGCCAGGCTCTGACCCACCCAGAAGATGGCGAACAGGCCCAGCATCACCAGCGTCAGTGCATGGTCCTGGACGAAGCGCTTCATCCTGCCAGCCAAGGTGGGCATCTCCCCCTCGGCTGGCAAACACGGGGCGTTTAGCGCCGGCGCCGCCGCACCGTGGGGAGCAGGGCCAGCAGCGCGCTCAACGCCAGCGCCCCGCCGGTGGCGCCGCAGCCGCCCGCGGCCGGCTCCTCCGGCTTGCCGCTCCCGCCGCCGCCGCCCGGGCTGCCGCTGCCGGCGTCCGGCGGGGAGGGAACCACCACCGGCGGGAGCGAGACGGTGGCCTCCAGCCAGAGCGCGTCATCCGCCGGCCCGCCGGAGCTCGCGAACCAGGCCACCTGCTCCTGCACCAGCCCGAAGGTCTGCTTGTAGACGCCCGGCTGCGCGGGCGCCTGGACGGTGAAGGCGAAGGTGCCGCGCTCGCCCGGCGCCACTGCCTGCTTCACCGTGGCGGCGCGATCCGGCTTCACCCAGTCCGGCCCCGCCAGCGGGCTGGCCACGTCCCGCGGCCCGGTGGTGGCCAGGAACGTCTTGCCCGGCTCCCACGTCTGCGTGCCGGTGTTCTTGAGGACGAGCTGCCCTTCGCGCGTGGCGCCGGTGACGAGCGAAAGCTGCCGGCCGCCGGGCCAGTCCTCCACCAGCTCGGCGCGGAACTTGGGGATCTCGGAGATCACCTTCACCCAGAAGTTGTTGTCCGCCGGGCCGCCGGAGTCCGAGAACCACGCCACGCCCTCCTGCACCAGGTTGAAGTGCTGGACGTAGGTGCCGGGCGTGGCCGGCGCCTTGAGGCTGAAGGTGAAGCGGCCGATCGCCCCCGGCGGGACCGGCGCGGTGAGGCCAGCCAGCCGGTCGTCGGAGAGCCAGTCGCTGGCGCGCAGCGGGCTCTTGCCGTCCCTGGGCTCGGTGAGGCCCAGGTGCGTCTTCTCCGGGGTCCAGGTCTGGGTGCCCACGTTCTTCACCTCCACCCAGCCGGGCTCCTGCTGGCCCGGGACGAGCGTCATCGTCGTCCCCTGCGCGAAGCCCGCGCCCACCCACTGCGCCTCCCACGGGAAGGCGGGGCAGTGCGTGGGGCGGCCGGAGCCGGTGGCGCGCACGCCCAGGTGGTTGTTCACCTGGCGCGTGGAGCTGATCACGCTCCCCAGCCCCGCCACGTACATCTGCGTGGAGCCGCCGCCGTCCATGTTGGTGGCGACCCAGATGGGCGGCGCACCGGCCTCGCTGGCGAGCCCCACCATCTGGTTGACCATCCCCGTGCCGGTGAGCGCGTCATTGGTGGTGAAGAGGAAGAGCGTGGCCTTGTCCTTGGAGAGCCCCACCGCCGTGCGGCGCGCGCCGCTCTGCAGCACGCCGTCCCCGTCGAAGTTGGGCCCCAGCGAGCGCCCCTCGGAGATGAGGACGTTGTGGCTGCCGACGATCTCGGTCACGCCTGCCGCCGGCCCCACCGAGGCGTTGCCCTGCAGCTCCGCGAAGCGCGGGCCGAACTGCCAGTACTGGCGGATCTCCCGGAGCGTGGTGCCGGCGGGCCAGTCCTCGCCCGCGCCGCGCGCCCGGCCGATCACCCAGCTCCACACGCCGTTGTCGAAGAAGTCCGCGTTGACCGCCACCTGCGCGTTCACGTCCCCGCGGGTGGCCCACTGCTCCGCCGTGGCCTTCCGCTCCGCGTACTTCGTGGCGCGCACCGAGACGCCCGAGGCGCACAGGTCCACCACCGCCAGCGAGGCGTTGCCGGTCCGCACCAGGGTAATCCCGGTGTGCGGCTTGCTCACGGCGGCCAGCGCGGGGACGCCGAGCAGCCAGGCGATCAGGAGGGCAGAGAGGCGGTTCATGACAGGCGCTCCATTCCAGCGGCGTGCCACGCCCGCCCCCCCGCGTCTTCCGGGCGCGGCACGCCGCAGGTGTAAGGCCCCGTTCCGCTCCCCCCTGACTGCCCGAGGACACCCGGCGCGTTCATGCTCCGCCGAAACGCGCGGGCGACGGGCCCGTCGCTCTAGAACGCCCCGTCCAGCACCACCTCGCCGCTCACCCCCACCTGGTAGGCGGAGACGCGCCGCTCGAAGAAGTTGGTGACCTCCTGCACGTCCTGGAGGTCCATGAACGAGAACGGGTTCTTCGCGCCGTAGGCCTTGGGCAGCCCCAGCGTGGCCAGTCTCTGGTCGGCGCAGTACTCGAGGTAGCGCCGCACCTCCGCGGTGGAGAGCCCCGCCACGCCGCCGGCGAGCAGGTCCTCGGCGAACTGCGTCTCGCAGAGGATCGCCTCCTCCAGCATCCGCGCCACGTCCTTGGCCAGCGCGTCGTCGAAGAGCGCGGGCTCCTCCTGGCGCAGGGTGCGGATGACCTCGAACGCGAACGCCATGTGGGCGCTCTCGTCGCGGAAGACCCAGCTGGTCCCGGCGGCCAGCCCGTGCAGCAGCCCCCGCGAGCGCAGGAAGTAGACGTACGCGAAGGCGCCGAAGAAGAAGAGCCCCTCCACGCACGCGGCGAAGCAGATCAGGTTGAGCAGGAACGCGCGCCGCTGCTCTCGCGTGGAGAGCCGCTGCACCGGCTGGAGCGAGTCCAGCCAGCGCATGCAGAACTCCGCCTTGCGGCGGATGGAGGGGATGTTCTCCACCGCGGCGAAGGCGCGGTGCCGGTCCTCGGGCTCCGGCACGTAGGTGTCCAGCAGCGTCAGGTAGAACTGGACGTGCTGCGCCTCCTCGTAGAGCTGGCGCGAGAGGTACATGCGGGCCTCGGGCGCGTTCAAGTGGCGGTAGAGGTTGAGCACCACGTTGTTGGCGACGATCGAGTCCCCCGTGGCGAAGAAGGCCACCAGCCGCTGCACCAGGTGGCGCTCGGCCGGGGTCATCTTCACGTTCAGGTCGCTCACGTCCGTGGAGAAGTCCACCTCCTCCACGGACCAGGTGTTCTTGATCGCCGCGCGGTACTGCTCGAAGAAGCGCGGGTACGCCATGGGGCGCAAGGTGAGGCACAGGCCCGGGTCGAGCAGCCGGGCGGGGCGGGTGACGGCGCTCACTGGCAGGCCTCGCAGGAGCCGGGGTTCTCCAGCGAGCAGGAGACGGCGTCCGCTTCGGCCGCCCGCGGCTGCTCCACGGTGGCCTTGGCGATCCGCGTGGCCGGCCGCGAGCGCAGGTAGTACGTGGTCTTCAGCCCCTGCTTCCAGGCGTGGAAGTACATCGAGGAGAGCTGGCCGATGGTGGGGCTCTCCACGAACAGGTTGAGCGACTGGCTCTGGTCGATGAAGGCGCCGCGGTCCGCCGCCATGTCGATCAGCGCGCGCATGGGGAGCTCCCACGCCGTGCGGTAGAGCGCGCGCAGCTGCGGCGGCAGCTCCTCCAGCCCCTGCACCGAGCCCTCCGCCAGCTTGAGCCGGGCGCGCGTCTGCTCGCTCCAGAGCCCCAGCGCCTTCAGCTCCGCCACCAGGTAGCGGTTCACCTGGAGGAAGTCCCCGGAGAGGGTCTCCCGCTTGAAGAGGTTGGAGACCTGCGGCTCGATGCACTCGTAGCAGCCGGCGATGGAGGCGATGGTGGCCGTGGGCGCCACCGCGATCAGCAGCGAGTTGCGCAGCCCGTGGCGCAACAGGTGCGCGCGCAACAGCTCCCAGCGCTCGGGGTCCTCCGGCGTCACGCCCCACGCCAAGAACTGCAGCTCCCCGCGCGCGGCGCGCGTCTCCTCGAAGGCCGGGTGGCGGCCGTGCTCCGCTGCCAGATCCGCCGAGGCGGAGAGCGCGTGGAAGTAGATCTCCTCGGAGATCTTCCGGGAGAGCTCGCGCGCCTCTTGCGCGTCGAACGGCAGCCGCAGCTGGAAGAAGACGTCCTGCAGCCCCATCACCCCCAGCCCCACCGGCCGCCAGCGCAGGTTGGAGGCGCGCGTGGCGGGCAGGGCGTAGAAGTTGAGGTCGATCACCCGGTCCAGCTGCCGGACCGCCGTGCGCACCGTCTGCCCCAGCTTTTCGAAGTCGAAGCGCCCCTGCGCCACGTGGCGCGCCAAGTTGATGGAGCCCAGGTTGCACACCGCGGTCTCGTCAGGCCCGGTCACCTCCAGAATCTCCGTGCAGAGGTTGGAGAGGTGCACCACCCGCCCCGGCAGCGCGGTCTGGTTGCAGGCCCGGTTGGACTTGTCCTTGAAGGTCATCCAGCCGTTCCCGGTCTGCGCGAGCGTCCGCATCATCCGCGCGTAGAGCTCGCGCGCCTTGACCGTCTTCACCGCCAGGCCGGCGGCCTCCGCCTCCTCGTAGCGGCGGTCGAAGGCCTCGCCGTAGAGGTCCGGCAGCTCGGGCACCGCCTTGGGGTCGAACAGGCTCCACGCCGCGTCCTGCTCCACCCGGCGCATGAAGAGGTCGGGGATCCAGTTGGCCAAGTTGAGGTTGTGAGTGCGGCTGGCCTCGTCGCCGGTGTTGTCCCGCAGGGAGAGGAAGGCCTCCACGTCCGCGTGCCACGGCTCCAGGTACACGCAGCACGCCCCCTTGCGCTTGCCCCCCTGGTTCACCGCCGCCACCGAGGCGTCCAATGTCTTCAGCCAGGGGACGATCCCGTTGGAGCTGCCGTTGGTGCTGGCGATGAGCGAGCCGCGCGAGCGCACCCGGTGGTAGGCCAGGCCGATGCCCCCGGAGAACTTGGAGAGCATCGCCACCTCGCCGTAGCGCTTGTAGATCTCCTCCAGGCTGTCCTGCGGCGAGTCGAGCAAGAAGCAGCTGGAGAGCTGCTCGTGCCGGGTCCCCGCGTTGAACAGCGTGGGGGAGCTGGGCAGGTACTCCAGCGAGGAGAAGAGCCGGTAGAGCTCCAGCGCCTCCTGGACGCCGCGGGAGAGGGCGCACGCCACGCGCAGGAAGAACTGCTGCGGCGTCTCCAGCACCTGGCGGGTGGTGGGGTGCTTGAGCAGGTAGCGGTCATAGAGCGTGCGCAGGCCGAAGTACTCCAGCTCGCGGTCCCGCTCCGGGAGGATGGCGTCGTTGAGCTTGCGGGCGTGGTCGCTCACGAAGGCGAGCAGCCGGTCGTTCACCAGCCCCACCCGGTGCCCCGCCGCCACGGACTGCGAGAAGGCGTGGATCTCCTGGTTGCGGACCTCCTTCTCCACGTAGGTGGAGAGCAGCCGCGCCGCCAGCTTGGCGTAGCTGGGCTCCTCGACGATCAGCGCCGCCGCGGTCTGGATGGAGAGCTGATCCAGCTCCCGGGTGGTGGCGCCGTCGTAGAGGCCGCTGATCGTCTTCGTCGCCACCCGGAGCGCGTCCACCTCCGGCAGCCCCACGCAGCAGCGCCCCACCGCGCGGACGATCTTGTTCACGTCCACCGGCTCCTGCGCGCCGCTGCGCTTGCGCACCCTCATCTGCGTCTGCGCGTACGGCTCCTCCACCTGCACCTGCGGCTGCGGCGGCACCGTCCCCTGCGACCTGCGCGTCGTCTCGTTCTGCATCGGTTTGTCCCCTCCCCAAGGCGCGGCGAGATTGCCGCGCGGGCTCACTGCCGCTCGCGGGAGAGGTGGAGGACGAAGGCGCGTACGGCCCAATGCCGGCAGCGCCTTCGCCGACCGTCGCCCCCGCGGGCGTACGCGGAGGCGAAATCGCGGGAGGGGAGGAGGGTGCCGAGCGCGCCGTCAGCCGTCAGACAAGAGGCCGCTCGGACCTTCCGGCCTCCCGCGAGGCCTCCAGGTCGAACCGGCGCCGGTTTTCTCTCCGGCTCCGAGCGGTGGCAGGTCTTCGGGCTCGCGAGCGCTTCCGGCCCTCATCGGGCCGGCACTCCTTCGTCCACCGCTTCCCAGCCAACAGCAGGCCAGTGCTCGTCGTGGACGTCGTTCTCGCTTACCGCTGCGGGGCAGCCCCGGAGTTACACCGGGTTCCCTTTTTAAGCTCCGGCATTCAGCCGGAGCACCATCGCGCGCGGAACAATACGGGCGCGCGCTGAAGCGACGCAACGGCGATCAGCCGATGGGACTTTCACACACACCGCTCACGCAGGTGTTGCTCGCGCACTCGCGGCCGGTGGCGCAGGGCGCGCCGTCCGGCCCCTTGGCCTGGCACGTCCCGGCGCTGCACAGCGTGGACTCGCACTGGTCCGCGACCGTGCAGGGCCCGCCGGGCGGGCGCGGCGCCTCGCAGGTCCCGGCCGTGCACAGCTGGCTCTCGCACTGATCCGCGACGAGGCAGGGCGCGCCCGTGCGCCCCGGCGGCGCCGCGCACGTGCCGCCCTGGCAGCGCTCGCTGCTGCACTGGATGGCCATCGTGCAGGCCTGGCCGTTGGGGCGCCTCTGCTCGCACGCGCCGGCGGTGCACAGCCTCGAGGCGCACTGAGCGCTGGTGCTGCACGCCGAGCCGTTCGCGCCGCTGCCTCCGGAGCCGCCGCCCTCCACGCCGCCCCCGGGGCCGCTGCAGCCGCTCTCGCCCACGCCGCCGGTGCCGTGCGGGCCGTCGTCTTCCTCGCCGTCCCCGCCATGCTCGTCGCCGTCATCGCCCGAGCAGGTGGCGCTCCCGCCGTCCGCGGTGCTGGTGACGCTGGTGCCGCCCCCGCCGCCGTCGCAGTAGCGCATGTCGAGGTGATCGGTCTCGGAGCTGCCATCCGCGTTCTTCCAGGTGACGAAGATGCGGTCGCGCCCCTTTCCGCGGTTTCCTTCGTGGTCGCAGTCCGCCTGGGTGACGGTGAAGCGGGTGCCCGCCTGAAGCTCCGCGAGCCGCCAGCTCCCGCCCTCCAGCGTCACCTTCGTCACCTGCGCCGGCGGCGGCCCCTTCTCCAGGAAGGCGTCCACCAGCGCGAAGCTGTCTCCCACGGCGAGTCGGGCGTCGTACGGCAGCTCCGCGCGGCCCGAGCAGGTCCCGCCGTCCTTGGAGCCGGAGGACTCCGCCTCGGCCAGGCGCTGGGCCAGCTCCAGGGTCAGCTCGGAGGAGGGCGCCCCCGAGGCCTCGAGCGGGCGGATGACGCCCAGCGAGAGCGCGCCCCCGGCCGCCGGGAAGCGGGCCCACTCGAGCTGGCCGGGCCAGCGGATGCGGGAGACCGCCTGGAGGGAGCCGTCCGGCAGCGTGTTCGCCAGCACCAGCCGGTAGGAGGGGCCCGCGGCGAGCCGCAGCTCGAAGCCGCCGCGGCGGTTGAGCCCCGTGCGGATCCACCCGCCGGTGCTGCGCTCGGCGGCGATCACCGGGTTGTCCAGCGCGTACGCGGAGCGGTCCACCACGCCCACCAGCGCGCGCTGCCCGCTCGCGGTGGTGCCGGTGGAGACCACCGCAGTCGAGCAACCCAGCGCGGCGCCCACGAGCGCCACGCAGGCCCATCCAAGTCGTGCGTGCATGCTTCCTCCAAAAGGTGCGGGCCAGGCGCTTCGCAAGGCGCGGACCAGGGTGCGGGGACCTGAATCCGCCCGCTTGTCCCGCGGCGCCTGTCGGGTCGAGCGGACGGCTGGCGCGCCCACCCCTCAGCGACTGTCCTCTCCACCGGGCAGGTGCAGGTGGGAGCGCAGCCGCCTCCAGGCGGCCGGGAACAAAGCGGGGCCCGCTCTTCGTCTCGTTCCTCCAGGAGGACACCTTGAGCCACCACGAGCAGAGCCACCACGCAGGGCTGCAGCAGGACCTGAGGACGATGAGGCGGCTGGGCCGCCGCGAGCTGTTGGGCTGGATGGCGGGCGCGGCGGGCCTGGCGCCGCTGCTCGGCTGCGGCGTGGGCGCCGTGGGCAGCGGCGAGTGCGCCACCGTCCCCGAGGAGACCGGCGGCCCCTACCCGGGGGACGGCTCCAACGGCCCCAACGCCCTGGCGCTCTCCGGCATCGTCCGCGCGGACCTCCGCCAGAGCTTCGCCGGCTCCACCGGCACCGCCGAGGGGATCCCCCTCACCCTCCAGCTCACGCTCACCAACAGCGGCAACGCGTGCAGCCCGCTCGCCGGCTACGCCATTTACCTCTGGCACTGCGACAAGGACGGGAAGTACTCGATGTACGACCTCACCGCGCAGAACTACCTGCGCGGCGTGCAGGAGACCGACAGCAACGGGATGCTCAGCTTCAAGACCATCTTCCCGGGCTGCTACGCCGGCCGCATGCCGCACGCCCACTTCGAGATCTACCCGTCCGTGGCCAAGGCCAGCGCGTACGGGAACCGTGTGAAGACGTCCCAGCTCGCGTTTCCGGTGGACGCCTGCAACGCGGTCTACGCCACCAACGGATACAGCGCCTCCGCCGCCAACTTCGCGCGCACCAGCTTCGCGCAGGACATGGTCTTCAGCGACGGCACCGCCCTGCAGATGACGAGCGTCACCGGCAACGTGAACGATGGGTACCTGGCGGAGCTGGTGCTCGGGATCCCGGCCTAGAGCATCGAGCCCGCGGGGATGTCCGGCGCGGCGGCGGGCGGAGGCGGAGGTGGCGCCGCGGGCGCGGTGGCCGGCTGCGCGGCGCGGCGGATGCCCTTGCGCGCGTCGAAGCGGTCGCCCCGGTAGCGCGTGGCGATCTCCCGGGCCACAGGGCGCTGCGTCTCGCTCAGCACCTGCTCGGCCTCGAGGTAGGCCGCGGTATCGTTGTCGTCGAAGGGCGTGCTGTTCGGCGGGGCGTGCGGGCGCGGGGCCTGGGGGGCCATCCCCGGCCTGAAGGCGTCCTCCGGCGGCGCGAGCCGCGCGCGCAGCTCGGCGTTCCTCTCCGCCAGCCGCGCGTCGATCCGCTCCAGCGCCACCACCTGCTCGGCAGAGAGCTCCAGGTCGAAGCGGTGGTCCAGCACCGCGCTCACCGAAGAGCGGGGAAGCGCGAGCAGCGCCTCCCGCGCCGCGACCTGCGGAAAGACGCACCCCGCGAGCAGCGCGCAGAGCGCGAGCAGGCTCGAGCAGCTCGCCCGCTCGCCAGCAGCAGCGGTGTGGCCCGCGCGGACCATGCGGTGGGCGTTGTACCGCACGGCCTTTGGCTACGCCGCCCCGGTCTGCTCGGCCCGCTCCAGCTCGCGCAGGCGCGCCGCGAGCCGGTTCTTCTCCAGCGCGGTGATGCCGTTGACGATCAGCGTCTGCGACTTGGGGTGGGCGTACTCGATGTCCCAGCGCAGCACGCTGCCGGTGCCCTCGCGGTCGATCCGCAGCTGGCCGCCGCCGGCGAAGGGGTGGCCCTCCAGGAGCCGGTAGGCCAGCTCGCGCCTGGCCGGGTCCACGTGCGTGAAGCGGTAGAAGAGCGGCGGGGTGCCGCGCAGGCTCACCGCCCACTCCGCGTCCTTCTCCAGCCGCGGCGAGATCAGCTTGGCCCGCGAGAGCTCGTGCGCCCAGAGCCGCCCCTGCGTGGAGTCCATCATCGAGTTCGTCAACTCAGCCCAGACGCGCTCGGGGGGGAGGCTGCTGCGCAGCGCGACCTGGGTGCGGTGCACCGGCTCCCCGGGAGCGATGGCGCGGATCTTCCGCCCAGGCTCGTGCGTGGCGGCCACCATCGCCTCGAAGCTCGGCTTCTGCATCGAGCCGGCCTTGGCCACGTGGTGGATGATGCTCGTGTTCAAGCTGGTGCCGAGCTCGTACTTGGCCTGGCTCAGCCGGTTCTTCAGCGGGGAGCGCCCCTCCTCGGTGAGCTTGGCCACCATCTTCCCGAAGCGGACGCCATCGGAGATGGCGAAGCGGCCGCCGAGCCCGGAGGCGGTGACCGTGGTGTGCGCGGAGTCGCCGATCACCCACGCGCGGCCGCCCTGGGTCAGCTTGTCCGTCTTGCTCAGCTGGCCGACGAAGACGCTCGGCGGGTGGAGGAAGTCATCCTCCTTCCAGTTCGCGGGGACGCCGGAGAGCTCCGCCACCCGGCGGAAGTGGGCGTCCACCGAGGCGGGATCCCTGGGCGCGGTCAGCGGGAGGTCCGCGGCGATGGAGGTCCCATTGGGCGTGTCCTGCCGGATGATGCGGATCTTCTCGCCGTCCAGCATCACCGTGCGCGAGTTGATGCCCGGCGCGGACGTCTGCGGCACCACGCCGATCACCCCGGGGTTCTCGGGCGAGACGTTGATCCGGTCGATCCCCAGCTCGTCCCGCAGCGCGCTCCGCGAGCCGTCCGCCGCCGCGAGGTACTTGGCGCGCACCCGCTGGGTCGTTCCGTCCGGGTTGCGCAGCGTGAGGCTGACGCCGTTCGCGTCCTCCACCACGCCCTCGGCGCTCACGCCGCGCCGCAGCTCGATGCTGCGATTGCCGCGCTGCACCGGCACCTCGAGCAGGTCCTGCACGCGGTTGATGGGCGCCATGCGGCGGAAGAGCGTGCGCAGCAGGAGCAGGGGCAGCCAGGAGCGCTTCTCCCCCTCGCCGGTGGCGTTGGTGACCTGCGCGCGTTCGATCTTCGTGAAGGCGGGATCACTCACGTCCACGCCGAGCTTGCGCATCTTGCGCAGGGAGCTGCCGGTCCAGAGCGCGATCTGCGGCCGCGTCCACTCCGTCCGCTTGTCCACCACCAGCACGCGCAGCGGCCGGCCCTTGGACTCCTTCGCCGCCGACAGCGCCGCGCTCAGCCCCGCCGGCCCCGCGCCGACGATGATCAAGTCCGCGTCGTAGCTGCCGGCCTGGGCGGGAGCCGCGCGGAGGGCCGGGAGCGGCTCGATGAGGGGTTCGCGGGCGGCGGTCTCGGCCGCCGCAGCGGCCCGGCCGAAGGAGGCAATCCGGGGAAGCATGCTGGAATTTTCGGCCGCAACGGCGCGGGGTTCCGCTGCCTCGCCGCCACAGGGTCCGTAGCACCCGTTGCACTGACACGAGCTTCAATCTTTCCGAGAGCTTGTCGTCACACGAACGTGGCGGCGTTGCAGGTGTCGCCCGTGGGCTTCACAAACCCGCAGAAGGAATCCGCGCCATCTGTAATCGCCCTTGGCGATCTCACCTGACCGGGCGAGTGGACGCTTTGGGACGCTTCCGCGCTCCATCTGGCCCCCGCAGCCCGCAACATCCACCGGAATTTCCAGCGCGCCGGGGAGGGCTCGACCGTTGCAATTGGCCCTCGCCACCCCCGAGGTGCTCGATGAAGACGCTGGCCTGGATCTGCGTGGTGCTGCTGATCATTGCGTCACAGCTGCCGGGCTGCGGTTACGCCCCGATGGCCGAGCCCGAAGGTGGCGCCCAGCCGGATCCGCTCGCAGACCCGTCCACCCCCGCCAATCCGGGCGGCGAGCAGGACGCCGGCGCGGATCCGCTCACCGCGGACCCAGACGCCGGCCAGCCTCCGGTGCGCGTGGACTCGGGGACGCCGGACGTGGACTCCGGAACGCCCGCCCCAGACGCGGGCGTGAGGCCGGACGCGGGCGTGAGGCCGGACGCCGGCGTGACCCCTGATGCGGGCCTACCGCCGACCGCTTGCGCTCCCACGTTCGGCGCGTGCGCCACCTTCGAGGACCTCACCGCCGCCGGCGAGCGGATGATCACCTTCGGCGGAGATCAGGGCGCCGCGTACGCGCCGCGCTGCATGTCCGTCCGCGTTGGGCAGCTGATCCAGATGCGCGGCCTGATGGGCTCCAAGTTCGACGACTACCCGCTCGTCCAGGCGTGCGGCCCCGCCAACGCCATCCCCTCCGCCTCGGGGAACATGGGCAACCTGCAGTTCGCCCTCCCGGTGGTGGGCCGCTTCGGGTACCAGTCCCCCACGCACCTGGATGCGGGGATGATCGGCGTGATCAACGTCGTGCCGTGACGCTTGCCCCTGGAATGCATTCCATGGGCGATGCTGAAGCGGAATGGCAGCAACGCCCCTCGCGCCCCTGAGAATTGGAGAGCTCGCGCGCCGCACCGGCGTGAGCCCGGACACGCTGCGCCACTATGAGCGGGTGGGCGCCTTGCGCGGCGCCCGCCGCAGCGGCAGCGGCCAGCGTTGCTACGACGCGTCCGCGGTGGACCAGGTGCTCGCCATCCGCCGGGGCCTGCGGCTGGGCTTCTCCCTGCGCGAGCTCGCGGACGCCTTCCGCACCCGCGCCGAGGGCGGCGTCCCCTGCCAGCGGGTGCGCGCGCTCGCGGAGCAGAAGCTGGAGCGCCTGGAGGCCCTGGTCGCCGAGCTGACCGAGCGCAGAGATCTGCTGCGCCGCACGCTGGTGGCCTGGGATCAACGGCTGGGCGCCGCGCCCCCCGGGATGCGCGCCGGCCTGCTCGCCGCCCTCTGCTTCGAGCCCGGCGCCGCGCGGCGCCCGGACCCTTCGCTCCTCTCCACCCCGAACCGAAAGAGCCGCCCGTGATCCACGCACCCCTCCTCCTCGTCCTCCTCTCCGGCGCGCCAGACGGCGGCCCCATGCACGACTGCCCCATGCACGCTGCCCACGCGGCGCTGGACGCCCGCGGCGCGCAGGCCATGGGCTTCTCCCAGGAGCGCACGCGGCACCACTTCAAGCGGACGGTGCGGGGCGGGGAGATCTCCGTGGAGGCGGCGCCGGAGGACGCCCAGAGCCGGGACGCCATCCGGGCCCACCTGACCCACATCGCTTCTGCGTTCGCGGACGGGGACTTCTCCCTGCCGATGTTCATCCACGACCCGCCGCCGCCCGGCGTGGAGACGATGAAGGCGCTGCGCAAGGAGATCCGCTACCGGTACGAGGCCACGCCCCGCGGCGCGCGCGTGCTGATCGACACCGGCAACGCCAAGGCGCTCGAGGCGGTGCACGCGTTCCTCAAGCTGCAGATCGAAGATCACCGCACCGGCGATTCGCTCGAGGTCCAGCGCTAACTCAGCGGAGGCGCGCCACTCGGAGTCGCCTTCCGGACCCCATAGCCGCGCCGCGACCGAGCGACGGCTCAGCTGTGAGGCTTGATCCCGGTGGCCTCGAAGAAGGTGCCCGGGCCGGGGTTTTGGGTATGAACGACTTGCCCTTCGAGCGTCGCGACGCCACCTTCTGCGACCTTGTCGAGCCCGTCGGCGGCCTCTCCCGTGATGGGACGCACCGGGATCAGGCGAGTGTAGTTGTCGAAGCGATCCGGGCTGCCCGTAAATGGAATTGACCGGAGCCCACCCGGGTAGCCACTCACGGCTTGCTCCATGGTCGTCGCCGGGTCGACCCAAGCGATATTGGTCGTAATGCGCGGCTGGGGGATGGTGCGAGAGGTTGGCAGCATCGGTAAGTTCTCCTCAAAAGGCGTATCTGGAGTTGTCGTTCGAGCCCTTCCGGCTGGCCAGTCGTCGAGGGTGTCCACCGTGGTCCCCGTACTCGGCTCGAGCTCTTCCTACAGGAAGCGTCATGTGGAGCTCCTGCGGGTTCACATGCTGGTGATTCCCAGCGGATGGGGTGGATCATTTCGACGGAGTTCGCGCTCTCTTCACCCGAGTTGTGTTCAACCCCACCGTCGCTGCCGACGAGCAGCTCTGGCCACCGACGAATAGGTCTCAGCGGGAGCTGAGCAAGCCGACGGCGAGCCCTACCAGGGAGAGCGCGAGCGTCGTTGCGCCGATGTAGATGAGTGCGACGAGGGGGCCGAGCTGGCTGCCCCCAGCAGCCAGGGGCGAGGCCGCGCCGAAGAACCCGGCCGATATCAAGATCGGCGCCGCCCCGAAGCCCAGTCGAAGTGCCAGCGGTCCTCGACCCCGGAAATTCACTTCATCGATGTAGGGCATCGCCACCAGCGCCAGGAGCACCCAGACGCCCGCGTGGGCATGGCCTGCGCGGAAGAGCGAGAACAGCCGGGCATTCTCGAAGCCCGGGTTCGCCCCCTGGATGATCGACAGGAGGAACTGCCCTCCGAACTCGATGGTGAGCATGGACAAGAGAAGGACCGCCGCGAACACCTTGGTCTGATTGCTCATGGGTGCCTGTCTATTTTGCGGGCGAGAGCGTGATCGGTGCGTCGGAGAGATCGGTCATCACCCCGGCCTTCACGGTGATGAAGCGCTGCAGGCCCAGCTCGCGCGCCGAGTACCCCTCGTACTTGCGCCCCGCTTCGTTCGCCTGAAGGGCGACGAAGTAGGTGCCCGGCGCGGCAGGCACGACGAAGGTCCCGTCGTAGAGCTCTTCGTGCTTGAAGAAGTCGCGGGGGGTGGCGGCCTCGACGTAGGGGCCAATCCCGAAGCCCGCGGGGATGGGGTCAGCTCCCTCCGGGAGAAGGAAAGCGATGGGCTGCGCGTTCGGTGCGCCCTGGATGGGGAGGGCCCTTCCGCGCACCCAGCCCACCTCTGCGGCAGGCTCGCCCAGGTCGAAGCTCGAGACGTGGGTGTGACAGACGGTGCAGGAGCCGTTGCCCACCCTCCCGCCGAATCGCGGGTCCACCGGGTCGCCACGGACACCCATGGCCCCGCGGTCGTGCGAGCCGAGGGAGTACTCGGTCGCGGGCCGGGCGGCGAAGCCCTGAACGGTCGCGTCGAGGTTGTCGAGTCGCCGCTGCACCTCGGCGCGCCAGGGCCAGTGGGCGGCGTTGTTGCTGTGGAGCGCGGTGTAGTACGCCTCCGCCGCCTCGTCCGGCTTGCCCGCGCGCAAGGCGAGCTCGGCTTGCATCACCTGCGTGGCCGGAATGTTGTACGGCGCGATCGGCGTGTCCCAGACGCGGCGGAAGCGCTCCCGGTCGAAGGCGCCGCCCGAGTTCAAGTTCGCGGTCGCGGCAAACACCGCGTCAAATGCTGCGTGCGCCTCATTGACGAGCTCAAGCGGAGCGTCCTCCCAACCGCCGACGGCCAGGGTGAGGCCGAAGTAGGTGAACGCCGGGTAGGCAGCGGTGGCGTCGCGGAGCATGTCGATCGACGTGGCGATCCCCGGCAGGTCGTTCGCATCCCGCGCCTTCAAGAAGATGAGGTAGGCCCGCCACGCTGGCAGCCGGGCGTCCTGGGGGAACGCTGGGATCGCCTCGTCGAAGGCGGCGATGCCGGTCTCCCGGAGCTGCGGGCGGTCCAGTTCCGCGACCGCGATCAGGGCAGCGGCGCCCAGGGCTCGCGCCCGCTCCGGTCCCGGTGGCACGGCCTGGTTGAGCCAGCGCCAGACGTCGTCGAACTTCCGCAGGTCGTAGTTGAGGCACCAGACCACCGCGCCCAGGGGGGCAGCCGGATCTTCTGGGCGCGGGGGAATCTCCTCCGCGGCGGTGAACGACGCCGGAGGCGAGACCTCCAAAGGTTTGTAGCAGGCGAGCAACGAGAGACAGAGCACGGGCAGCAGGGTTCGGTTCATGGCTAGAGAGGTAGCCTTTGGCGGCCCGCGCGGACATCCACCAGAGGTCACCTTCGGAGGTCACCCCCCCGCCGTGACCTCTCAGCAGTAGCCCAGCTCTCGCCCCCGCAGCGCGGCCTGGGTGCGGTCCGTCACCCGCAACTTGTTGAAGAGGCTGGTGACGTGGTTCTTCACTGTTCCCTCCGCGAGGAAGAGGCTGGCGGCGATCTCTTTGTTCGAGGCGCCCCGGACGAGGAGCTTGAGTACCTCCACCTCGCGCTCGCTGAGCAGGTCGGTGGGCGCGGCAGGTGCCGCAGCCGGCTGGGCGCGCAGGCGCGATAGCTCCGCCAGGACTTTCGAGGCGACCTGCGGGTGCAGGAACGACTCGCCCCGCGCCGCAGCGCGGACTGCCTCCCTGAGCCGCTCTGCCGTCGCGTCCTTGAGCAGGTAGCCCACCGCGCCGGCGCGCAGCGCCTGGAACACCCACTCGTCTTCGTCGAACGTGGTGAGCACCAGCACGCGGCAGTACGGGGCACAGACCCCCAGCCGGCGGGTCGCCACCACGCCGTCCATCACCGGCATCTGGAGATCCATCAGCACCACGTCCGGACGGTGCTGCTCACAGAGGCGAAGTGCCTCCTCACCCGTGCCTGCCTCGCCGACCACCAACAGCTCGGGATCGCCGGAGAGCACCGCGCGCAGCCCCTCGCGGAACAGCGGCTGGTCGTCGGCGAGGAGGATCCGGATCACGCTGGCACCTCGAGCGAGAGGCAGAAGCCGCCGCCCGTCGCCGGGCCCACCGACAGGGAGCCTCCCACCAGCTGCGCCCGCTCCGTCAAGCCCGCCAGGCCGTTGCCCGGCTTGGAGCATCCAGGGCCAACCCCGTCGTCGGAGACGCGCAGGTAGACGCGGTGCGTGTCGTACTGAAGGTCGACCCTCACGCGCGTAGCCTGCGCGTGGCGCCGGACGTTGGTGAGCGCCTCCTGCGCGGCTCGGTAGAGCGTAAAGCCGACGGCGCCCGTCAGTGGGCGAGCTTGCCCGGTGGTGGTGAGGGTGGCGGGCAACCCGTCCTCGTTGCACTGCCGGACCAGGTCGCCCAGTGCGTGCGTGACCGGCGGCGGGCTTGCGGGGTCCTCCCGCAGCGTGGACACCGCGCGGCGCAGCTCCCGCAGCCCCTCCTGAAGCAGCTGCTGCACGCGCGCCAGCCGGTCGTCGCGACCCTCGGCGCTCTCCCTCGCCGCCTCGAGCTGAACGTTGGCGGCGGTGAGGCAGTGGCCCAGGCTGTCGTGGATCTCCCGGGCGATCCGCCCCCGTTCGCGCTGAGTGGCGAGTGATTCGAGCTTGACGGCCATCCGCTCCACGTCCCGGCGCGCGTAGCGCTCCCGCCTGGCGACCAACGAGAAGACGATCACGAAGGCAACCGCAGAGGCGAAACCGGCGACGGACTGAGGCAGCTCGGAGCTGGAGAGCGCCACCGGGACGAACGCGCCGAAGAGCACGACCAGGCCGCAGGCGACGGCGACGGCCACCCGGAGCGGCAGGTACAGCACAGTGAGGGAGACGAAGGGCATCGCCACCAGGAAGGTCCGGTCCTCGCCGAACCACAACATCGCCAGCACCCCGGTGAAGTGGAGACTGAGCAGCACCCGCAGCGGGGTGGGGCTGGGTTGCGCCTCCGCCCAAGCGGTGCCCAGCGTCGAGAGGGCCAGCGTCGCCGCGCCCACCGCGATCAGGATGAGTCTCGTCTCGGTCGCTGCGCTCGCCGCGCCCTGCAGCACCGCGGTCACGGTGGCCGCGATGATCGCGAGCACGGTTCCCCGGCTGATGAACTTGGGACGCTCTGGAGCGATCATGCGCGCCCATTCTCGCCGCGCCTGATGGGGCGTGCCAGGGGCGAGCGCCGCGCTGGTCGGCATCCGGTACAACATCCCCGCACTGTCGCGCTCGCTGACGCCGCGGGCTCGAGCCTCGGCCTGGTCACCGGCAGCAAGCTCCCGCAGCCTCCAGTCCTTACCCGCACCCGTACCGTCTCCCCCACGCGCGTAGCGACTGAGCTGGAGATTTAATGATCCACTGAACTACGTGGCTGGATCTGGCTGGTGATGATTTGGCGATTTTCGCTTCCTGCTGTCGACAGGGTGTTTCGAGTCAGGAGCCGGCCCGGTGACGAACACCTCCACTTCTCTCTCGATGCGCGCCGCACCGCCACGGCGGTAGACGGCTGTGGCGTCCCTTGGCGTCTACACAGAGCTTCCTCCGCGCCGCAAATCGCTCGCCGTGAGCAACCCGCTCACAATCAGAAGCAGCGGATGTCTCGATGGTCCGTCCTCTTCATCCTCTCCAGCGGCCTGCTCGCGTGGGGCTGCGTCCCGTCTGTCGGCGGTCGGGTCGCAGACGCAGGTGATCTCTGTAGCGCCGTGGTCTGCTCCGAACCGCCGGCGGCGGAGTGTGTGGACGCGGCGGTCCTCCGGGTGTTCGAGCGGCGGGGCACCTGCGCGAACGGCGAGTGTCGGTACGCCTCAGCGATCACGGCCTGTCCTTTCGGCTGCGTTGGCGGAACTTGTGGACAGGCCCCCTGTCGAGCAGTCACCTGCAACGCGCCGCCCACCGCAACGTGCCTGGACGCGGCGGTCCTCCGCCGCTACGCCCAGGGAGGCAGTTGCAGCAATGGAGTCTGCGAATACACCTATTCGGACGCGACGTGCGCTGAGGGTTGTTCGAACGGAGCCTGCCGCTCCGACCCCTGCGCGGGCGTGAGCTGCACTCAGCCGCCGCCGGCAAGCTGTGTGAGCGCCACGGTGGCCCGAAGCTACGCCTCCTCCGGAGCTTGCGTCGCGGGGCGCTGCTCCTATGGGTCGACCGACACGATCTGCCCGTCGGGCTGCGCGAACGGCGCGTGCAGCAACGCCTTGGACGGGGGGTTCGTCCAGGTCACGGCCGGGGGCTACCACACCTGCGCGCTCCGAGCGGATGGCACGGCCGCCTGTTGGGGAAGAAACGACAAGGGCCAGCTTGGAGACGGGACGACCGTGGAGAGGACCGCGCCGGTGGAGGTGACAGGGCTGATCGGCGCCACCCGGTTGGTCGCCGGCTCGAGTCATACCTGCGCGCTCCGGGGCGATGGCGGCGTCGCCTGCTGGGGCAACAACAGTTCCGGCCAGCTGGGAGACGGTACGCTGATCAACCGTCTCACACCGACGGAGATCCCCGCGCTCGGCGGGGCGACCCAGCTTTCGCTGGGCGGCAACTATTCCTGTGGCCTTCTGGGCGGCAAGGCCCACTGCTGGGGCGACAACACCAGCGGACGGCTCGGCGACGGCACCACCACCACCCGCGTGGTGCCCACGCTCGTCATCAACCTCACGGGCGTTTCGCAGATCTCAACCGGGAGCTCGTTCGCCTGCGCCCTGCTCACGACCGGGACGGTTTCTTGTTGGGGCAACAACTACGCAGGCCAGCTGGGAGACGGGACAGTCATCGCCCGAGGAACGCCCATGCCCGTCGTCGCCCTGAGCGGCGCGGCCTCCGTTGCCGCCGGTGGCAGCTTCAACCCAGCTACCGCGTGCGCGCGCCTCACCGGAGGTGGAGTGACCTGCTGGGGGGAAGGCGCCTGGGGGGCGCTGGGTGATGGTCTGTTCCAGACCAGCTACCTGCCCAGACCCGTCAGCAACCTCTCGACAGCGACCCGGGTGACGGCCGGCGGAGAGTTCAACTGCGCGCAAGCGGGCTCGGGAGCGCTCTGGTGCTGGGGCGAGAACACCGACGGGCAGCTCGGCGACGGCAGCACCGTAGATCGGGGTGTCCCTACCCTCGTGCAGGGGCTGAGCGGCGTGAGCGACTTCGCCACGGGTGGAGCGCACGCCTGCGCCATCGGCAGTGGCGGCTCCCTGAAGTGCTGGGGTTACAACATCTACGGGCAGCTCGGCGATGGGACCCGCATGCGCCGAACGGCCCCCACGGAGGTGCTCGGACAGTGAGCCGAGCGACAAGCGCCAACTCATGCTGTCTGTTCTGTCCACCTCACGGAGGTGATCATGAGGGTCTCTACCTCTCGCCTCCGCGCCGCCTGCGGTCCAGCCTGGTTGGCTCAGCGCATTTTCGTCTGCCAAGCGACTCGTCGACTCTCCATCTACACTTGGCGCAGCCTGATCGTCACCTGACCGGTCTTTCGCGTCGTTCGCCGGCCGAGGACTTCGAAGCGCGTGCCCGGTGGGAACACCACCTCGCCCTCGGCGTAGTACTGGCTCTGCGCGACGAGCCCGACAGACCTTCCGGCACCGTTGTTCTCGATGATGAAGACGGTCGGGATCTTTTCGATGTCCCCCTGCGTCTTCGCAAAGATGTTCGCGACGGACCGCTTCTCGGCGGCGCTGGTGAAGCCTGCCTCGGAGACGACCGCGCCCTTCACGTACCGCCCGAGCACTTCCGCGGGCAGCACCGCTCCCCTGTAGACGGTGCGGCTCCCTGCCGGGAGGCGGCCGAGCGCGGCGGCAGCTCCAACTATCTCCTCGTCCCATTCGCGCCAGTCGGTTCCGGTTCGCAGCGCGTCGTTCATCTGGCGGTACCCGTCGTTGCCGAGGTAGCGCCAGAGCCCGATGAGCTCCTCGGCGGGGACCGACCGGAGCGCGTCGTGCGTCTCGCGCAGGCCGTTGGCCGTGGGATAGGCCCACGGGTTGTCGGCGTACTCGTCCCGAATCTGCTGCCGTTGTGCTGCGCTGAGCTTCGGCTTGGAGAGGAGCGACGAGAGCTCATCCTTGCCCGCAGCCACACGGGTCGCGATCCGGCGTGCGATGAGAGCGATCTTCGCGTCCATGGTCAGCCGTGCTCCTCCTTCGGGCTAACCCTGGGGTGACTCCGAGCGAATTAAGTGGATCATTTCGCCGGACGGAGCGCGTCTCGAGCCGCGCGTGAAGGCATTTGATGCATGAATTCAACTTGAAACTGTCTTTCTTTCAGTCGGTGGCGGCGCATTGTTGCGCCAGGTCGGCGCGCGCGCGCGCAAACTGACTTTGCGAGCGGACGGCGTTCCCACCCTGGAGGGCCGGCCCCGCGCTCGCGTGGAATGCTTTCTGCTTCGGCCGCCCCGCAACATCGACCAAGGAGGAGCGCGTGGGCAGTGAATCGACCGTGGGACCGTCACGACTCGAGTTGGGGCGGGGGCTGTGCTGCATGGCGACACTCGCACTGCTCGCAGGGTGTGGGCCCGCCGACGGAGGCCTGACGGGAGAAGAGAGCGACGAGGAGCAGCTCGGGGAGGTCCGGGAGGAGCTGGCCGTGGCTTCACCCGTGCCCGGCCGGGGGATCACCACTCCGTTCGGAAAGCCGGGCAGCTGGGCCGCCGGCTACCACACCGGTGACGACTACGCCGCGCCCACGGGCACGCCCGTCGTCGCCACCCGTGGAGGGAGAGTCGTGGCCGCCGGCTGGAACATCTGGGGTGTCTCGTACGGCCTGCAGGTCATCGTCGAGACGGCGGGAGTCCGCCACCTCTACGCGCACCTGAGCGCGCTCAGCGTTGGCGCAGGGGCGAACGTCGCGCAGGGCCAGCGGTTGGGTTTGGTCGGCTCGACCGGGAACGCCACCGGCCCGCATTGCCACTACGAGGAGCGCGTCGCGCCGTACGGCTACTACAACCACCGCAAGCCTCAGTTCAACCGGAGCGCCCTGCCGCCCGGTGGCGGTGGCGGTGGCAGCGGAGGCGGTGGCTTCAAGAGCTGGGTGTTCGAGACACGGCACCCGGACATCGAAGGCCTCCAGCGCGCGCTGGTGAGCGCCGGCTGCGATGTCCCCGGGAAGTACACGGACTATTACGGCGCCAACACACGCGCCGCAGTGACGTGCTTTCAGCAGAAGCAGGGATGGTCCGGCTCCGGTGCAGACGGCCTGGTTGGGCCGACCACCGTTGCGCGGCTCTACCTCGTGGGTGATGTCTACGTCTCGAAGCTGAGCTACGGACAGCAGGATTCGGACAGCGTCCGGATGTTGCAGCAGCGACTCAACGAGGTCCGGAAGGTCTCCCTGCCCATCAGCGGCAACTACCTGGATCAGACGCGAGACGAGGCGCGCGCGTGGCAACTCTCCATCGGCGACATGGGCGTGGCCGCGGACGGGAACATCGGCCCGCGCCAGGCGGCTGCCCTCTTCGGTTCGGGCCGGTACACCGTCCACTGACGGAGGCGCTCCAGGCACCGCAGCGTGGAGCGGGCGCGATGAGGCCGATTTGACTTCATTCGGCCTGAAGCACGAGAGTCGGCTCGACGCGGCGGAGGTTGAAGGCGAGATGGTGACAGGTCCTCCTTCGACGGATGAGCTGGCGCAGGTCAGGGAAGCGCTGCGCGAATACCTCGGCCAAGCCCGCGCGGCGCATCCCGCGGTGTCGGTCCCGGACGAGGTCTTCCTCGAATATCTGGCACAACGGGCCAATCCATCGCTGCCATTGGCGACCGCGGTCCAGCAGCTCTCCGGGCCGGACCTGCTGCTCGTCTGCGCTGCCGGCAGAGGGGACCCCGCCGCGCTGTCCAGGCTGGAGGCGCTGTGTCTGGCCGCCGCCCGTCGGAACCGGGTGAGCGGCGCGGAGCCCTTCGTCGACGAGCTCCGCCAGGCCCTGATGGTGGAGCTGTTGGTCGGAAACGAAGGGCGCCGTCCGAAGCTCGAGCTCTACAGCGGCCTGGGGATGCTGGAGCATTGGCTGGTCGCCGTCGGCTGCGCGCTCGCGCTCAAGCTCAGCCGGGCAGGGGGCCCTGCTCGCCCGCAGGACGACGACGGGCTGAGCGAGACCTTCGAGCTGATGATCGACTGGCAGACGCCAGAGCTGCTGAGCATTCGCCAGCAGGCGCACGACAGCTTCAAGCAGGCGGCCCAGACCGCCCTGCGCTCGCTGGATGCGCGCGAGCGCACGCTCGTGCGCTTGCGCTGCGTCGAGGGGGCCACGGACTCGGCCATCGCCGTCTTCTACCGGGTCACGCGCGCCAGCGTCGTGCGCTGGTTCTCCGCGATCCGTGCAAAGCTGCTCGAGCGCACGCGGCTCGCGCTGGGTGCCCAGCTGCGGCCGAGCGAGATCGACTCGCTCCTGCGCACGCTGCAGGGCGAGCTCAGCGCCAGTCTGGAGCGGCTCGCCGATGAGCGCTGACGAACTCGGCCCGGGCCCATGCCTGACGCCTGAGCAGTTGCTCGCGCACCTCGCCGCCGCAACCTCAGCCGAAAGCGACGCCGCGATCATCCGCCACGCGGAGCGCTGTCTGGGCTGCCAGAGACTGCTGGGGCGACTGCTTCGGGGCATCGGCGCGGCCGAGGGCCCTACGGCGACGCAAGCGGGCGAGGACGAGCCCGGCGCCGCACTTGCGGGACCTGAGGTGGTGGAGCGCGGCGCGACCTTGGGCGACTACGTCGTGCTCGAGCCCATCGGAAGTGGAGCCATGGGCAGGGTCTTCCTTGCGCTCCATGCTCAGCTCAGTCGGCTGGTCGCGCTCAAGCTCATGAGCCTGCCTTCGAACGCACGGGCGAAGAAGGCGACGCTCTCGCGCGTCCTCCGCGAGGGCCGCGCGCTCGCCCGGCTGAACCACCCGAACGTGGTCACCGTCCATTCGGTCGGGGAAGCGCGAGGGCATGCCTTCGTGGCGATGGAGCTCGTCCGGGGCGGCACGCTGCGCGCGTGGGCGTCCACCCAGCGGCCCTGGCGGAAGGTCCTGGCGGTGCTCGTCCAGGCCGGTCGCGGGCTGTCCGCGGCACATCACGCGGGCCTCGTCCACCGGGACTTCAAGCCGGACAACGTCCTCGTTGGCGAGGACGGGATTGCGCGGGTGACCGACTTCGGCATGGCACGCTCCCTGCTGGAGCCGGCGGACCTCGGGCCTCTCGCCGAGAGCGCGCCCGCGGCGATCGCAGTCCCCGAGCCAATGACCCTGACGGGCGCGCTGATCGGCACTCCGGCGTACATGGCGCCGGAACAGCTCAGGGGTGCGCCAGCAGACGTCGCGAGCGATCAGTTCAGCTTTTGCGTCACCGCGTTCGAGTGTCTGTTTGGCGCCCGGCCGTTTCAGGGCGAGACGCTCGAAGCGCTGCGCCGCTCCATCGAGGAGCAGCGAACCTTCAAGGTGCCCCGGTCGAGCCCGGTCCCGCGCCGCGTGCTGCGGCTACTGACGCGCGGTCTGAGCGCCTCGGCTGCGGCGCGGCACAGGACTTTGGACGACCTCCTCGACGCACTGGAGCCTCGGCGGCGCCGGTGGGCGCCCTGGCTCGTGGCGGCTACCACGGTCCTCGCGGCTGCTGCCATCACCGCTGCGGCGTTGCTTCCCGGCCGGCGGGAGGCCGCGCTGTGCGACGAGAGCGCTCGGTGGCAAGGCGTCTGGGACGCGGTGCGGCGCGCACAGGTCGAGCAGGCCTTCGCGCGCACCGCGCTCCCCTACGCGGCGCCCGCGTTCAAGCAGCTGCGCGCTGTCCTCGACGACTATACGCACCGCTGGACCGATACACAGCGGCAGGTATGTCTGGCCGCGAGCGTCACCGCATCGATCAAGAGCCAGTACGAGCTGCTCTGCCTTCGCCAGCGTCGCGAAGATGTGAACCGGCTGATCCTCGAGCTCTCCGCGGGGGACCGCGCGGTGGTCGCGAAGGCGGCAGAGCTCTCCATGACGCTCCCACCCCTCTCCAGCTGCGAGCTGGCGAGCGAGACCGTCGCTCGCCCCGCGCTGGGGGCGCCCGACGCCGGCCAGGTCGCGGGGCTGCAGTCGTCGCTTGCGCGAGCGCGCTTGGCCTGGCGCAGCGGGCGGCTGGACGAGGCAGAGCGACTGGCGCTGGACGTGGTCGCGAAGGCGGAGCCACTCAACCTCAGGCCCGTCCTCGCGGAGGCGCGCCTGGTGCTCGGGGAGGCGCGGCGGCAGCTGCGCCGAGAAGGCGAAGACGCGAGTGCGCTGTTCGCCGCCGCGATCGAGGCTGAGACCGCGGGGCTGGAGGCGCTGGCCGCCGAAGGTTGGATTGCCCTCGCGGCCGCGAGCCGGCTGCGACCCCGGGAGACCCCGGATCGCTGGCTCGCGCTCGCCGAGCTGGCCGTGCGCCGCGCGGGCTCGCCGCCGGATCTCGAGGCCACGCTGATGTCCCAGCGCGGCTTCCAGCAGCTGAGCAACGGGAAGATCGACGGGGCGCTCGAGCTCCAGACGCGCGCGACGCGGCTGCTCGAGTCGCGGTACGGCCCGACGAATCTCCGCGCCGCCTCGTCCAACTACCGCCTCGCGATCAGCTTGGGCATGTTGGGTCGGTGCAAGGAGGCCGAGCCGCTGCTCCGAGCCGTCGCCGCCGCGCGCGAGGCGGCGCTCTCGGCCGTTCATCCGAGCACGTGGGACGCACGCGAGACGCTCGCCATCTGCCTGCAACGGACGGGGCGGGCGGGCGAAGCGCTGCCGCTCTTCGAAGAGATCCTGGGCGCGCGGGCGGAGGCTTCGGGCATCGAGAGCCCCGCCTATCTCACCGCGCTCAGCAACTACGCCGGCACCTTGAAGGATCTGGGCCGTTATGAGGAGGCGCTCTCCGCGGTGCAGAAGGCCGCCGAGCTGCGCGAGAAGGCCTACGGTCCGTCCGATGTCCGCGTGGCCACGCAGGTCCTGAACGTCGGCCTTGTCCTGTCCGAGATGCGCCGGTACGGCGAGGCGCTCCCGAAGCTGCGCCGCGCGCGGGCTTTGTACGAGGCGAGCGGAGGAGGCGGCGCCCTCGAAGGGGGGATGGCGCGGATCTACGTGGCCGAGACCTTGATGGAGCTGGGCAAGTTCCCGGAGGCGCTCACCGAGCTGGAGCCGGTGTCGGGGCTGTCACCCGATCTGTTTGCGCACGTCGCCTTTCCGTTCTTCGTCGCCCAGGGACGGGCGTTCCTGGGCGTGGGCCGGCGGGCACAGGCCGCGGCGGTCCTGGAGAGGGCGCGAGCGCTACCCGCCGACGATCTGACGACCCCCAGGATGTTGGAGAAGATGAAGGCCCTCCTAGCCGAGGCCCGCTCCGGCGCCGGCCCTGAGCAGCGCGTTCTCCGCGCGAAATGATCCACCTGGCCGGGTGCCCGCCCTCTACATGAGAACGTCGTGACCGAGGCGCCTGCGGGCGGTACAAGGGCGCGTTGAGCCGATGCGCGCCTGCGGGGGAGAACCGTCTCACCCTGCGCGAACGACGGCCAGCACATCCTCCATTCGGACCGGCCCAAGGTGGATGGAGCCTTCACTCCTCGGATTGTCGCCGGCGACCAGGATGCAGCCATTCGGTACCCGTCCCCCAAGCTCGGCCGCGCCCTCCGGCGGTAACCAGGGCTGGGCGGAGTCTCCTTCGACTGCAACCACACGCTTCACGCGGTGGGCGATGTCGCTTGAGATAGCTCGCGTTCGTATCAACTCCGGCGAAAGCCGAAAGACCACCACGGCGCCGCGCCTGATGGGCTCTCCCCGCCTGCGCCGCCTCCCCACCAAGCGCTGCCCATTGTGCAGAGTGGGCTCCATGCTGCTCCCCACCACGTAGATGATGACGAAGCATCGCCGCAGTACTTGGAGGCAGACGACCGCGAGCGTGACGAGCAGAAGCGCGCTCATGACAATCATGACTGGCCCGCTATACCTGCCACGCCGTCGAGGTACGCCCTGGCCTGGAGGTTGAAGAGCTTCGCGTAGCTCTTGTTCAAAGACATGAGCTCCTCGTGAGTGCCTCGCTCGGCCACCAACCCCTTCGAGAGCACGAGAATCTCGGTCGCATTGCGCATCGCCCCCAGCCGGTGCGAGATCAGCAGCTGCGTTCGATGTTTCTCCTCGAACTGAAGCGCTCGAAGCAGCTCATACTCCGCCTCGGGATCAAGCCCCGAGCTGGGCTCGTCTAGAATCAGGAGGTCAACCTCTCTTCGAAGCAGCGTCCTGGCGATGGCCATCCGCTGCCACTGGCCACCGGAGAGCGAGGTGCCTGGCCCCGCTTCCTCCGATCCTGGAAGCGTCCGGCTCAGCAATGTTTCATACCCCTGCGGCAACCGCTGGAGCGCGTCGGCGATGCCAACCCGCTCGGCAACCCGGTGGACGCTCCCCAAGCTCGGAGAGGCTGCCAGGTCCCCGATCGCGATGTTCTCCATGGCGCTCAGCTCGTAAGCCATGAAGTCCTGGAACGTCGCTCGAATCCGCGCGCGCAAAGAGGACGGATCGACGTTCGAGATGTCGACACCATCCCAGAGAATCCGCCCTCGCTCGGGCTGGTAGAATCCGCAGAGGAGACGGACCAGCGTGCTCTTGCCAGCGCCATTGAGACCGACCAGCCCTACACAGGTGCCCGCGCGAAGCGCGAAGCTCACCCCGCGGAGCACCCAAGGATGCGAGGGCGAATAGCGAAACCACACATCCTCGAACCGGATTTCACGCCGCAAAGGAGCGAGCGCAGCGACTGGCGCCCGCGGCTGAGGAAACGCCAGGACATCACGAAAGCTCTTCAACATCCCCAGTGTTCGTCCGGCGATCGCCAGCTGGCTGAGCATGTGATCCAAAGCCACCTCGACTGCCACCAAGCCGGCGAAGAAGAGCGTCACATCTCCCGCGGTGAAGCGCTGCGAGACGATCGCCCGGGCGCCGATCACCGTGAAGGCGACAATGATGAGCGCGAGCGCGAGGTGGACTGCCATGGATCGGCGCTCGATTCGCAGCTCGAAGGCCATGCTCGTTCGCATAGAAGACAGCATGCGGTCCAGGAACCACACGCCGGCGTCGAGGAGACGGATCTCCTTCGCGGCCCTCGGATCCAACAGCAAGGCGCGGTACCACTCACGCCACCGATCCGCTCTGACTGCGTGAGCCATGAGCGATAGATCCACACGCACGCGCAGGACCTGGGAGACGACACCGATCACGCCAGAAATGCACAACAGCGTGGCCAAGAAGGGCGAGATGGTGATGACGATGCCCAGGACGGACACGACGGTGGTCGTTGACCTGATCGTGACCCTGCCAAGCTGCACCACGGTCCACGGCGCCTCGGTGGCGCCACGCTCAGCCATGCAGAGGCGAGAGTGAAACTCGGCGTCCTCGTACTGCTCGAGGCCGGGGAAGCTGAGCAGCTTCGCGAACAGCGCTTCGTCGACCTGAATCGCCAAGCGCTTCCTCACCACCGCGCTGACGTAGTCACTCAGGGTCCCCAGGATGCCTGAGGCGCCGGTGGCGGCCGCGGCGCAAAGGGCCAACCACTGAACTTCGCTTTGGCGGAGGGACTCGCTCGTCAGTGCATCGATCAGCCGCTTGGTGAAGTATGCGGCGAAGGGCGGCAGCGTCCCCTCCAGCACCGCGGCGAGCAGGCCGACCAAGCAGACGAAGGGCGAGCTTCGCCACAATAGAGACAGCACCAGCCGGAGCGTGCCGACATGACCTCGAAGGGCGCGAACGCTCACGTGGGCATCACCTGAGCCAGCCGGGTTCCCGACGCGGTGATCACCCCCCTCTCCACGCGCAGGACGGTCGGGAATGCGACGACTCCGAAGGACTCGCGGACCTTGGCATCCTCGAAGCAAGCCACCGTCCCAATCGGTTCGAGGCGCCGAGCCTCTTCGGCTGCCTCCTGAGGTCCCGCGGAGATGAAGATGACGGTGGGCAGCGCCGGCTTGGCTGCGAAGAGTTCTTCTTGAACCGTCTTGCAGCCCGGACAATCTGGCAGGAAGAAGCAGGCCAAGGCGGGCGCGTCTGCGAAGAACGCCTCCGTCAACCGGCGGCCGTCCGTCGTGACGAGGTCGAAAGGCGGGAGCGTACGGCCGAGCCGCGGCAGGAGCGCCGAATGGGACTCAGCCGCGGGGCGCAGCGTGCGCAACCGACTCGCCAGCGCAAGCGCCAGGGCGAGGTTGAGCACGCCAAGGCAGATCGCAGTCATGGTGAGCGCGGTCATCATGAGCGGAGCTCCCCCGCCGACAGGATGTCCCGAACATCATGTCCAGAGGCGATGACCGTGCCATCCCGGAACCGAAGCAGCGTGGGGAAGCCCGACTTCTCAGGCGTGACGCCGAATACGCGACAGACCTCCTCGGTCATGAGCGCCGCAGGGCCCAAGAGCTCCATGGTCTTCACCAAGCGGTCCGCCCTGTCGCGGTTCCCTTCCCACACATGGATGAACGAGACGTTCAACCAGGTGGACCTTCGCGCCGCGAAGAGGTGCGAACGCTGCACCTCACAAACAGGGCAATCAGGGGAGAAGAACGAAACGACGCTGTCTCCCTTCTTCAGCTGCGCCTCGGTGAACAGGCGGCCGTCCGCGAGCTCCAGCTCGAAGGCGCCAACGCGGGCGCCCGCCGCAGGCACATTGGGATCCGCACCGGGTGCCGGCTCGAGCGCGGCTCCCCGCATGCGGGTGATCAGCGCCGTGGTGAGCACCACGTTGAGAACAGCAAGCCCCAAGGCAAATCCAGGCATCATCTCTCCACCGCACATGCGGCCGTCCGCCCTTCAGCGCTCCTCCGCTGAGGGGTGAGGTCCGGGAGCCATCAAGAACATGAGATCGTCCAGCCGCGTCAGCATCAGTCCCAACACCAAGCCAGGCGCGGCCATCTCCAGTGACCCGGTGATTGAGCGCCATTCAGCCGCGGAAGCGGACAGCGAGAGGACGAAGACAGCCGCGCCCAAGGCCAGGAGCACACCATTGCGCCCGAGATGAATCCATCCCACGGGCGTGGCGCTGGCGCCGAAGCAGCGGCAAAAGACCTTCTTCCGGCGGCGGACCACCAGCCAAATACTCCCGGAGAAGAGGACGAGCAGCAGCATCGCCAGCATGCTCCCGGCCACCGGCGAGAGCCATAGCGATGGAATGGCGACCAGCTCGAGGACCATCAGGCCGCTCGCGACCGCCATCGGCGGCCAGCTGCTGGGGAGCCCCATTTCGGGTAGGGAGCCGGCGAATGCACGGAGCCGCGCTGGAGACGCCTTGCTGAGCGTCGAAGCCAGGAACACGAGCGTGAGAGCGCTCAGGGCAGACATCCTCAGCCAATCCATGGTGCTCTCTTCGGCATGGCGGTTGACCCACTTCGAGCCGGCAGCCCAGTCAGCGACACCCCGCCTCATCTGACTGCGCATCGTTTGAGGCGGGGCGCGCTTGGCGCTGATTGGCTTCACCTGTCCGCTATCAGCGCCAACGGGTCAGCAGTACGGCGTGTAGCCGCAGGTGGTGCCCCTGCAGTTGGTGATACGGAGCCGGTACCCGCAACAGTCAGGCGGAACGCAGGCGCCGGCCGAAGTCTTCGAGAGAACCAGATCCAGCAGCTTGGCGACGAGTTTCATTGTCGATCCCTTCCACGGTCGAGCCGGCCCATCGAGCACTGCACTCGTTTGTGACCAAGCTCGAATTGAGTGGATCATTTCGCCAGGTCCGGCAGGCCGGGCCGCTGCTGGCGGTGGCGTCGAGCCTCGGCAAGCGGCGACGCAGTGCTACCCGCAGCGGTTGGAGCGCGCCACCGCGGGACCATGCGCCCAGCGGGACCCTAAGTTAAGCGCAGCGGTCCCTTACCGGCCGCTTCGCGCTGATCACGGCACGCGCACCTGTTCGGCCACCCGGTAGCGCACCTTCGGCACGTTGGAGTCCTCCCCGGCCACCGAGAGCCGGTAGGTGCCGGGATAGAGCGCGCCGCCGAACGTCACCGGCGTGACCGCGCCATTGCACGGCGCGGGCAGCTCGAACGTGTAGCCCAGCGTCAGCTCCTCCCAGCGCACCAGCACGCGGTTGCGCCCGCTGCCCAGGCAGCCGCTGGTGGGCTGCGTGCCGTTGAGCGTGACCGTGCCGGCCGCCTGCCGCGTTAGGACGTCCAGCGCCAGCCCGCTGACCGGCGCGCTCACCACCAGGGACGGGCGCACCCGGGCGGCCACCGGCGGCAGCGCCGAGGCCCCGCCGCGCACGCTCACCCGGTAGGTGCCGGGGAAGAGCGCGCCTTCGAAGGTGAACGGCGTGGCCTGGGACGGGCAGGGGACGGGCAGCGTGAACGCGTAGCCCTGCTGGGCGTCCTCGAAGAGCACCGCGGCGCGGGCCGCGGACGGCCCGGCGCAGGTGGACGTTGGCTGCGCGCCGTCCATCGTCACGCCGCCGCTCACCGGCAGCGTCTTCACTTCGAACAGCTCGGAGAGCGACGAGGCCGAGAGCGCCAGCGCGGGCCGGGCGAGGAAGTCCGAGCCGGACGGAATCCCCGAGCCTGCCTCTCCGTGGATCCGCACCTCCCAGGTGCCGGGGACCACGGTGCCGGAGAACGCGCCGGTGGGGCACTGGATGGGCAGCGCGAGCTGGTAGCCGCGCGTGGCCTCCTTCAGCAGGACGCGGCTGGTGACGCCGCAGCTGGAGGGCGCCGCGCCGTTCACCTTCACCGCGCCGGCCAGGCGCACTGTGGGCACGTCGAGCGCCAGCCCGCTGCGCGGCGCGGTCAGGGTGAGCGCGTCGTGCGTCACGTAGGGGAGCGTGGCGATCGCGCTCTGGGGATCGGTCACGCCGGACACCGCCACGCGGTACGTGCCGGCGTAGAGGGTGGTGGAGAGCTGCAGCGGCAGCGCGCCGTTGGCGCGGCAGGGGAGCCGCGCGTCCACCGTTCCGCCTTCCGCGTTGGTGAAGCGCACCCGCCCCTGCGCGCCCGCGCTCGCGCACCCGTGCAGCGGCGGCGGCAGCCCATCCACCGTCACCGTCCCGGAGAGCGTTACCGTCTTGAGGTCGAGCAAGAGGTTGGAGAGCTGCCCCGCCACCTCGAGCGCCGGGAGGAGCACGGTGCGCCCCGCGGGGGTGACGTCCCCGCCGCCGGTGAAGGAGACCACGTACCTGCCCGGGTAGAGCGGCAGGCCGAAGCTGAGCGGCGTGGCGGAGGCGTGGCACGGGAAGTCCACCGTGAAGCGGTAGCCGCGGGTGGGCTCTTCGAACGCGAGCTGGCCCACCGCCACCGGGTCGATCGCGCACTGGCCGCTGCGCGGCACCGCCCCGTCGAGCGTGAGCTGGCCGGACACGCCATGCGTCCGCACGTCGAAGGCCAGGTCGCTCCGGTTGGCGCGGATCTCCAGCGCCGAGGCCACGAGCGCCTCCGCCAGCGCGCCCTCGGGGTTCGCCGTCCAGACCCGCACCCGGTAGGTGCCGGGGTACACCACGGCGGAGAACGTGAGCGGGGCCGCGCTCTCCGGGCACAAGATCGAAGCCGAGAACTGGTAGCCGAGCGCGGGCTCCTCGAAGTTCACGGTGGCGGCGCGCTGGTTCGGGGTGCACGGCGGGTTCACGCCATTGCGCGTCACCTGCCCGGAGACGGCGAAGACCTTCACGTCCAGGCCGAGCTGGGAGAGCGGGCCTTCGCACGCGGTGGGGCCGCAGGAGAGCGGCGAGGGACACCCGAGCGGGCAGCCCGCGCCGCAGACGTTGGCCGCGCCGCTGCCCCCGCACGTGGTGCCCGCGCCGCAGGTGCCGCAGCTCAAGACCGCGCCGCAGCCGTCCGAGGCCTCGCCGCAGTTGCGCGCGCCGCAGCCCACCGGCGTGCAGCTGCCGGCGCCGCAGACGTTCGGGTGTCCGCCGCCGCCGCACGTCTGCCCAGCGCCGCAGCTGCCGCAGAGGGCCAAGCCGCCGCAGCCGTCCGAGACCTCGCCGCAGTTCGCGCCCACCGCGGCGCAGGCCAGGGGAACGCAGGCGCCGCCGTCGGCGGCCGCGCCCGCGTCCGCCACCGGGGGTGAGCCGCAGCCGCCTCCGTCACAGCCGGGGGTGGGCGGCGGGGGCGCGCAAGCAAGGGCGAGCGCGAGGCACAACGGTGCGATGGCCGTGAACGGGCGACGTGACATTCGGTTCCTCCACGACCCACGACACGGACGGTGTCGTCAGGTCGCACGGAGGAGGCGCGAAGGTCAGGGGCAGCCGCACCAGGTACGGGCGAGCGCGAGCGCGTCCCCGCCGGAGTCCGCCTGGTAGACGTAGGCGGGGGCGCTGGCGAGGTAGTGGCACAGCGGCTCGCGGGCGGTGTCGTAGCTGGCGGCGCTGGCCCCCACCCGCACGTGGCGCGAGGAGAGCTCCGCGCAGGCGCTGCACGCGGCCTCCTTGGCCTGGGCGTCCAGGGCGCCGTCCTGCGCGTGGGCCTTGAGCGAGGCGAGCGCCGCGGCGTCCGTCTGGTCACACCAGTCCGCGGCGTGGGCGCGGTGGAAGAGGCGCGCGAGCGCGGCCGCGCGGTCCTTCGCCGGCTGGGTGGCGTCCGGCGTGTTGGGCCACGGCAGGGACGGCTCCGCGTAGCTGACCGGGCTCTGGAGGTACTGGCCGTTGGGCTTGACGCCCAGAAAGTCCCCGAGCCCACCGCGCGCCAGCTCGGTGCCTTCCGGGTTGGCGGCCGCCACCAGACGCGTGAGGGACACCACGCGCTGCAGGTCGAAGCGGAAGCGGTTGCGCAGCCCGGGGGAGACCGCCACCTGCGCCTGGTTGCGGGTCACCTTGGGCAACAGCCAACCCACCAGCCGCGCGTCCAGCGTGAGGTTGAGCTGCTGGCCGGCGAGCTTGAGCTGGATGCCCTCCGCCGCGAGCATCGCCGCGTTGGTGGCGCGCTGGCCGAAGCAGGCGTCGCTCAGCGGATCCACGGTGGTGAGCCCGGCCGCCAGCGGGGCCGCGGCGCCGTGCTGCGCGCCCGCCGCCTCGTAGACCTGGAGCATCCCGGTGGCGGCGCAGGAGAGCAGCCGCTGTCCCTGGCCTTCGAGCGCCCCGCTGCCGAAGGGCGGCAGCGCGCTCAGGTAGTCATCCCCCAGGCCCGCGAGGATCGCCCCATCCTCCTGGACGTAGCGGACGCTCGGGTGGGGCGCGCAGAGCGCGTCGTTCACGTCGTAGCTGCTCCAGGCCGGCAGCCGCTGCAGCACGCCGCGGCTGCCGTGGATGAGGCCGGCGGTGAGCGCCACCAGCGCCGCGCGATCTCGCTGGTCCGCTCCCGGCGGGAAGTCCGAGAGGTTGGGCGAGCCCCAGCGCTCCCACATGTGGCCGCTGCTCCAGGCGTCCTGGAGGAAGTGCTGCCCCACCGCCTCGAGCGCGAGCGCCTCCAGCTCACACGCCTTCAGGAAGGCGGAGAAGCGCGCGGCGCTGCCGCCGAGCTTCACCCCCGCGGCCTTGCAGTCCGCGGCGCGGGCCAGCGCGAGCGCGTGGTAGCGCCCGTAGAAGGCGTGCGCCTGGGGCGGGAAGTGGTTGGAGTTGACCGGCCCCATGTGCGAGGCGAAGTCGTGGCACAGCTCCGCGGAGCCCACCGCGCCCTCGAGCGGGCAGCTCTCGTTGCCGGTGGCCCAGTCCCACAGCGAGTAGCTCCAGTCCGGCAGCTGGGCGAGCTCGCCGATGGAGAAGGCGCGCGCCTGCTGGCGCAGCGCCGCGTCGAACGCCACCGGGGTGAGCGCGGTGAGCGTCTGCGCGCCCACCGTCAGCGGCGCGTCCGAGGTGAAGACCGGCAGGGTGACGGTGGCGGAGACCGCCGCCGGGAGCCCGGCGAGCTCGCGCGTCTTCTCCCAGAGGAGCCGGTGCTCGTCCAGCCCGCCGATCCAGCGGTTGCGCGCGGCCTGCGGGCCGGGGAGCGCGCAGACGGCGCCCTGCATCCCCGCATACGCCGAAGGCTCGAGCGTGGGGTCCGCGTAGACGTGGCAGGTGGACTCCCACGCCAGCGCCGGGGTCGCCGCGCCGGCGAGCAAGAGCAGCAACGCGCGCGTCGTGCTCACTGGTGTACCTCCAGCGCCGCGCGGAGCCCGGGGTGGCAGTCCACAGTCTCGAAGAAGGCGGCCTCGAAGGCGCGGATGGGCGCGGCGGTGGCGCGGGCGGCGGTGTACGCGCTCTTGCAGGCGGCCGGGCAGCAGGCGCTCTCCTTCCAGGGTGTGGAGGTCTTGCAGCTGGGGGCGCGGTCCACGCAGGTGTCCACGCTCTGGCCGGCGGTCACGCAGTAGGTGATCTGATCCGCGCAGGCGCCCGCGGCGGTGATCGCGTCGCTCGCGCCGGGGTCCACCTCCAGGCTCAGCTGCTCGGAGGCGATCAGCACCCAGCCCGCGTCCAGCTTGGGTAGGAAGTTCACGTCCACCGTCGGCAGGGAGATCGGCGGGACGGGGACGACGATGACGACTCCGCCGTCCGGCTTGGGGGTGACGATGATCTGCGTCCCCGCGTCCGTCTGCTGCGTCTTCACCACCCCGCAGCCCGCCCCAGAGAGGAGGGCAGCGGCGAGGAGTGCCCAGCGCGCCTGCTCGTTCATGAGCGTCCCCTTGTCTGCACGCCGAATGCCTGGCCCTTCCCCCCTGCGTTTCGGCGCTTGCGCCGCGGACCCACCCGCCGGCTGTGACATTCCCTGCGCGATGCGCAGAGGCAATCAAGCGGCGCTGTGAGCGCAGGTGCGGCCCATGCCCCCTGGATGGGCGCGCGCGGCTTTGCGCAAGATCTCTCCATGCAAGTCAAAGGGGTGGCGTACCTCGCGCGCGAGGATCTGATGAAGAAGGAGTTCGGGACGGAGCGGTGGGGCCGCTTCCTCGACCAACAGCGCGCCAAGCGGAAGTTCCTGGCGCAGGCGATCTTCCCGGTGACCCGGATCGACGTGGACGAGTTCCTCGGGTTCAACGACGACCTGGTGGCCGCCTTCTACGAGGGCGACCGCAACGCCTACTGGCGCTTCGGAGAGCACGCCGGCGAGTACGCGCTGGCCAACCAGATGAAGGGGCTCTTCAAGCCGGGCGAGGAGCGCAAGTTCCTCATGACCACGCCCACCATCTACAAGACATACTTCGATGGCGGCGAGATCACCACGGACGTGGACGCCACCGGGATCAGCGTGGGCATCAACAACACGCCCCCGCACGTCTACTTCGAGTTCTCCGTCATCGGCTTCGCCAAGCGCGGAATGCACGTGCTCAAGGCGAAGCACCCAGACCCGGTCCTCGTGAGGGCTACTCCGTGGGGGACGACCGGATCCTCTACCGCTGGACACTCTGAGCTCGTGAAAGCGGGCGAAGAATATTCCGCTCCTGCGCAAGCCACTGGCGTCTGGAGCACTTGTAGCGCCGCGCGGACAGCCTCACTGGCCGTGGGGTTGCGATCAGGGACGGCTTTGAGCGAGGGTGCCGCGCCGTGTCCGTGGCCGCCAAACACCCCCCGCTCGTCGAAGCGGCTGAAATTCCTGGCGTGCAGGACCGCGTCCGCCGCCTCTTCGAGTTCGTGAAGCGCTTCGAAGGGCGCCCGCGGCCGGAGGAGCTGGACTACCAGCGCTGCCCCTGGCACCTGACGCTCTCCGCGCTGCCCAGGAGCCCGGGCATCCACCACCGCGGCGGCGGCGGGTTCGACTGGGAGGACGAGACGGTCGCCTTCGACCGGGTGCTCCTGGTGGTGGACCGGCCCGCCTGGGACAAGCGGGAAGGTCAGGCCTCCGCCCTCTATGACGAGGTGGACCGGCTCTGGCGCCTGCTCGACCACGAGGGAGACGCGGTGCGCCTCTTCGTGGGGGACGCGCTGCTGGTCTGGAGCAAGCCCGGCATTCCCCAGACCGTCCTCCAGGTCCCGCTCCTGCGCGCGGGGGTGGAGCTCACCTTCGACGAGCGGCGCGCCCGCTTCTGCTTCCTGCAGGCGCAGGAGCCGCCCACCTTCAACGCGGACGCGCTCTGGGCGCTGGACGCGCTTTCGGGCGAGGAGCGCCGGCGCTGCCGCGCGCTGATGGAGCGGGCGATCTCCCAGGGCGGCTGTCAGCCGCTGGGCGCCGACCCCACCACCAAGGCCCTGCGCGAGTTGGCGCGGGCGCTCTCGCTGGAGCTGGTGGCGCCCAGCGCGCCGCACACGCCCGGCCCCACCGCCGTCCTCGAGCGGCGCGGGGTGCTCTTCGCCGCGCGGCGGGAGCGGGACCTGCGCGGCGCGTGCGACGCCTTCATCGACGCGGTCCCCCACCTCACCTCCGTGCCGCGCGCGCTGTCCCTGCTGGTGGGCGCGCACCCGCCGCCCCAGACCGCGGAGTCCCCCGTCGCCCCGGAGCTGCTCTTCACCAAGCCGGCCAACCAGGAGCAGCGGACCATCGCCGAGCGGCTGGAGAGCGCGGGCGCGGTGCTGGTGCAGGGGCCGCCCGGCACGGGCAAGACGCACACCATCGCGAACCTGGTGGGGCACCTGCTCGGCCACGGGAAGACGGTGCTGGTCACCGCGCAGACGCCCAAGGCGATCGGCGTGCTGCGCGAGCAGCTCCCGGACGAGCTCAAGCCCCTGTGCGTCACCGCGTTCGACGCAGAGAGCGCGGACGCGCGGGCGCAGCTGGAGCACGGGATTCATGGGATCTTGTCCCGCCTCGCGCAGGGCGCCGAGGTCTTCGAGCTGGCCGCGGCGGTGCACGCCTCGGAGCGGGAGAAGCTGCTCACGCAGCTCTCCGAGCTCGAACGGGAGATCCACGCCGCGCTGGCCGGCGAGCTGGAGGACGTGGAGGCCGGCGGTCAGCGCCTCAGCATCGCCGAGGCGCTGCGCCGCGCCCGCGCGGAAGGGGCGGCCCACGCGTGGCTCCCCGGCCCGGTGGCGCCGGCCGTCCCGCTCCCGCTGCCTTTGGACGAGCTGGAGCGGCTCTACGCGCTCAACGCCGAGCTCACCCCGGTGCAGGAGGCGCAGCTGGGCAAGGGGCTGCCGCTGTCGGTGGAGCTGCCTTCGCGGGACGAGCTGGCCCGGCTGTTGGGCGACGCTCCGGTGGCGCCGGCGGCGAGCGAGCCTTCGCCCATCCCTTGGCGGGCGCCGGAGGGCTCCGCCGAGCGGCTGCGCGCGCTCACCCCCCGGCTCTCCGGCGTGCTCTCGGAGCTGGAGGCGCTCGGGCCGTGGCAGCGCAGCTGCGTGCAGGCGCTGCTGCTGGGCGGCGCGCACCGCCAGACGTGGACGGAGTGGCTGGAGCACTTCCAGAAGGCCACCACGGAGATCGAGACGCTCTCCCGGCGGCTGTTGGACGTGGAGGTGGAGCTGGCGCCGGAGCTGGAGGCCGGTGAGGGCTTCTCCCTGGCGATGGACGCGCTGGCCCGCTTCGATCCCAAGGGCGGCGTCTCCTGGCTGCGCCGCCTCGGGCGGCCGCCCTGGATGCGGGTGCTGGACGAGTGCACCGTCAACGGCAAGCCGCCCGCCACCCGCGAGGCGCTGGAGGCGGTGGCGCTGCGCTACCGGCTGGAGCAGCTGCGCCAGCAGATCATGCGCCGCTGGGAGGCGCTCTTCGCCAAGGACACCGCGCCGCTGGGCTGGGTGGACCGCGCCAAGCCGGAGGACCTGGTGGTGGCCCGGATGCCGGAGCTGCGCGAGGCCTTCCACTGGGGCGAGCGCTGGAGCGCGGTGGCCGCGGAGCTGGAGCCGCTGGGGCTGGCGTACACGCAGTGGCTCACCGGGATCTCCGCGGAGCCGCCCCACGTGGAGGTGCAGCGGCTGCTCAAGGTGGGGCGCGAGCGGCTCTTGCCGGCGTTGATCTCCGAGCAGCAAAGGATGCGCCAGGAGAGCATCTCTGGCGGCCTGGAGGCGGCGCTGGAGAAGCTGGCCGCGTACCCGGACTCGCCGGTGCTCACCGCGCTGCAGGACGCGCTGCTGGCGGGAGACCTGAGCGCGTACCAGCAGGCGCTGGCCGAGCTCGCGCAGCTGGACGGGTTCCGCGCCGGCTTCGAGGTGCGGGCGGACAGCCTGGCCGCGCTGCGCGAGGTGGCGCCGGCCTGGGCGGACGCGGTGCTCGCGCGGCAGGCGCCGCACCAGGGGCCGGGGCTGCCGGGAGACGTGCTGCGCGCGTGGGAGCACCGGCAGATCGTCCAGGAGCTGGAGCGGCGCGCGGCGGTGGACGTGGACGCGCTGCAGGCGCAGGTGCTCGCGCTGACCGAGCGGCTGGACGAGGTGACGGGGCGGATGGTGGAGCAGCGGGCCTGGGCGCACCAGGCGCGGCGCACCCAGCCGCGGGAGCACCGGGCGCTGATGACCTGGCTGGATCTGGTCCGGCGGATCGGCAAGGGGACCAGCCGCCACACGCAGGAGTTGATCGGCGCCACGCGGGCGCAGCTGGAGATCGCCCGCGCGGTGGTGCCGGTCTGGATGATGCCGACCACCAAGCTCGCGGAGAACTTCGTCCCCGGGCAGCGGCTCTTCGACGTGGTGATCCTGGACGAGGCCAGCCAGTGCGACCTCACCGCGCTGATCGCCTTCGCGCTCGGGGAGCGCGTGGTGGTGGTGGGTGACCACGAGCAGGTGAGCCCGCTGGGCGTGGGCAAGACGGTGCAGGAGGTGCGCTCGCTCCAGCAGGAGTGGTTGGACGACTTCGACGACAAGGACCTCTTCGACGGCCGCACCTCCGTCTACGAGACGGCGCGCCGCTCCTTCCCCGGCGGCATCCTCCGGCTGGTGGAGCACTTCCGCTGCGTGCCGGACATCATCGCCTTCAGCAACGGGCTCTCGTACAACGGCGCCATCCGGCCGCTGCGCGAGCTCTTTGCGGCGCGCGTCTTCCCGCCGGTGGTGGCGCACCGGGTGGCCAAGGGCAAGCGGGTGGCCTCCACCAAGCTCAACCCGCTCGAGGCGCTGGAGATCACCTCGCTCGTCGTGGCCGCGGCCGAGCAGCCGGAGTACGCGGGCTTGAGCTTCGGCGTGGTGAGCCTGCTCGGGGACGAGCAGGACCGGCTGATGGAGGCGCTGCTGCAGCGCTACCTACCCACCAGCGAGTACGAGGCGCGGCGGCTGCTCTGCGGCACCGCCGCCGAGTTCCAGGGTGACGAGCGGGACGTCGTCTTCGTGTCGCTGGTGGACTCGTCGCAGACCAAGCGGCTGCGCCTGCTCGACCGGGACGACGTGAAGAAGCGGTACAACGTGGCCGCCAGCCGCGCGAGAGATCAACTCTGGGTGGTGCACTCGGTGGATCCAGAGGTGGATCTCCAGCCCAGGGATCTCCGCCGCCGCCTGCTCGAGCACGCGAAGGAGCCCGCCGCCTGGCGCTCGGGCGCGGCGAAGGACGCCGGCTTCGAGCTTGGGCGCCAGCTCGCCGCCGCGCTCACCGCGCGGGGCTACGGCGTGCGCACCCAGGTGGAGATGGGCGGCTACACGCTGCAGTGGGTGGTGGAGGGGAAGGGCGGGCGCGTGGCCCTCACCTGCGACGAGGAGGGGCTGCGCCGCGGCGAGCCGCTCCCGCCCAAGCTGCTGGCGCAGCGCGGCCTCTCCCGCCTGGGCTGGCGCTTCGTGCGGGTGCGGTACACCGGCTTCGTGCTCGACTTCCGAACCGAGGTGGAGCGCGTGGTCGCCCGGCTCGAGGCGTTGGGCGTGCTCCCGGACGCGGCTGCCGCGCAGCTGGCGAGCCCGCAGGCGCCGGACGATGCGGTCCGTGCCCGCGTGGTGGCCCGCGCCGCGGAGCTGCGCGAGAAGTGGCTGGGCTCCTCGGGCTCGCTGCGGCGGCTGCTCGCCAAGGTCCGCTGGGAGCTGCCCAAGCGCGAGCGCGCCGCCGAGACCGCGGCCGCGGCCACTCCGGCCGACGAGTCCTCGTCCGACGCAGAGTAGGCCCACCCCCGTTCACCCCGAGCGGAGTCGAGGGGCGCCCAGAGTCGAGGCGCGAACGGAGCCGAGCGTGGGGTGCGTCCCTGTGCGGGCGGTCCGACCTTCTCCCACGCCGGCGCTTCCGGTCGTCTGTCCCGCGGGTGACAGAATTCCCCGGCGCGGTGGCCGTATCAGCCGCGTCGGCCGGACGTTCTGGAGGAATTATGAAGACGCTGATTCGCGTGGTGCTTCCGGTGGTGGGGCTCCTGCTGGGGGCTTGCGGCCCCGGGGCCAAGCTGGGCGGAGGCAAGGAGGGCGCGGCGCAGGCGCTCTCCCAGGCCAGCTCGGCGCTCACGCGGGAAGGCACCACCACGGGCGTCAACGTGGGCGTGGGCAGCGGCGGCGCCAACGTGGGGATCAACGTGGAGGTCCAGGGCCGCCGCGGCGGCTTCGCCAAGGTCAGCGTGAAGACCGCGGTCAGCACCGGCGGCGGCAGCGCCAGCGCCGGCGTGGACACCTCGGTCATCTACCAGGACTTCAGCGAGGACGGGCGCACCCGCTACAACGGCTCGGTGGAGACTCACCAGTCGGTCTTCGCCAGCAAAGCGCTCTCCGCGGTGGAGGTGTCGATGACCGGCAAGCTCACCATGACGGGCGAGATCGAGGACTTCCTCGACATCCAGATCAGCGAGAGCGTCTCGGTGGATCCGACGACGGTGGGGCTCAAGCTCACCGGCAGCATCTCCACGTCCGAGGAGACGTTCACCTACGACGGCGAGGCGATGCAGTTCGGGATCGACCTCACGCTCCCCGCCAAGCCGCGCAGCTAGCACCCGCTCTCTGACGTTGACGTTGACGTTGACGTTGACGTTGACGTTGACGTGAACGTGGACGTGAGACGTGCGACGGCCGTTGCCACGAGCGTCGCCGCGGTAGACCGGCCGTCCACGTCCACGTCGCACGTCCACGTCAACGACCACGTCAACGTCAACGTCAACGTCAACGTGAATGGTGGGGGGCTGCGGCTACACTGCCGCGATGCCCGAAGCACCCGAGATCGAGCTCACCCTGGCCGCGCGCGGCGCGGACCTCCCCGGCGGCCTGAAGGTGCTGCGCGCGCTCCCGCAGGCGCGGCGCCGGATGGTGGGCCCCTTCGTCTTCCTGGACCAGATGGGGCCCGCGCAGCTGCCCGCGGGGCAGGGGATGGCGGTGGGGCCGCACCCGCACATCGGCCTGTCCACCGTCACCTACCTCTTCGAAGGTGAGGCAGTGCACCGGGACTCGCTGGGCACCGTGCAGCGGATTCGCCCCGGCGACGTGAACTGGATGACCGCCGGCCGCGGCATCGCCCACTCCGAGCGCAGCCCGCCGGAGCTGCTCGCGCAGGGCGGGCGCGTCTACGGCATCCAGATCTGGGTGGCGCTCCCCAAGGCCCAGGAGGAGGGCGCGCCCTCGTTCGTGCACCACCCGGCCGCCACGCTGCCCGAGGCCACGGACGCGGGCGTCCGGCTGCGCGTGGTGGCGGGCACGGTGGAGGGGTTGCGCTCGCCGGTGCAGACGGCCTCGGAGCTCTTCTACGCGGTGGCGCAGCTCGAGGAGGGCGCGGTGCAGCGGCTGGCCGCCGGCCCAGAGGAGCGGGCGGTGTACGTGGTGGAGGGCACGGCCGAGCTCGCGGGGGGCCTCCTGCAGGCCGGCGAGCTGGCGGTGCTCACGCGGGGCGCTGAGGTGCTGCTGCGGGCGGACGCGCCGGCCCGCGTCCTCTACTTCGGCGGCGCGCCGCTGGAGGGTCCCCGCCACATCTGGTGGAACTTCGTCTCCAGCTCCAAGGAGCGGATCGAGCAGGCGAAGGCGGACTGGCGGGCACAGCGCTTCGGCGCCTTGCCGGACGAGAGCACCTTCATTCCGCTGCCTGGCGAGTGACGCGCGGTGAGGGCGCCGCGCACCTGCGCGCGCCTTGGCCTCCAGCTCGCCCGGGGCCCGCACATCGCGGAGCCGGAAGCGCGCGTGCCAGCATTTGCTGCATGGGCGCTCTCCGAGTCGGGCTGGTGGCGGTCCTTTTGCTGGTGGGGTGTGGCCGCGGGCCGGCCTCGTTGGGCGGCGGAAGCGAGGGCGCGGCGCAGGCGCTCGGCCAGGCCAGCTCGGCGCTGAGCCGGCCGGTGGCGAACCTGGGGTTCGACCTGGCCAACCTCGGGTTGGCGATCGACGTCGAGGGGCGCGGCGGCGGCACCGCCCGGGTGACGTACAAGATGCTCGCGAGCGTGGAGGCGGGCGCGACCGAGATGGCCGTCACCTACAAGCGCTACAGCGATGACGGCCTGAGCTTCTACGACGGCGTGCTCGCCATGAAGACCTCCGCTGAGGTCGGCGAGGCGATGGTCGGCGCGCAGCTGGGCGTGAAAGGGAAGCTGACGCTCAGCGGCGAGCTCGAGGACTTCCTCGAAGTGGACGTGGCGGAGGCGGTGACGGTGGCCGAGGACGCGGTGGCGCTCTCGCTGGACGGCTTCATCTCCACGCGCACCGGCAGCTACACCTATGGTGGGCAACCGCTCACCTTCGCGGTGGGCGCGGCGCTGCCGGTGGATCGCTGATCCGGCCGTTCTCCCCGAGCGAAGTCGAGGGGTGGCAGCGCGTCTTTTCCGTTTCTCCTTCCGGCGGTGTCGATCCCTCCATGAAGAAGATCCTCCCCGCGGTGCTGGTTGCCTTGATCCTCGTCTTCGCCGCGTGCGGCGTGGGACGCAACGGCGCCACGCAGGCGGACTGGGACGTCCGCGGCAACTACGCCCTCACGTATGACGACAGGCTGGTGCTGCGGCTCAACGTCGGCGGCGCGGTGCGCGAGGTCACTGCGAATGGCTACGGGGAGATCGCCGACTTCGGGACCTGGGAAGGGCAGCCGGTGAAGCTGAACCTCGCCGAGTTCTGCGCTCGCCCCGAGGTGGACTGCCCGAGTGAAACCTTCTGGAAGAAGGTGGCGATCGATCAGAAGGACGCGGACAAGAACCTCGCGCTCTACGTGATCAACGTGGTGGATGACACCATCCACGAGCTGGACGCCGGGCAACGCGCCCAGGTGCGCGGCGGCCTGGTGAACCCTGCGGAGCAGAGCTTCATCGTCGGGCTCGGCGCCACCGGCGGCACCAGCGGCAGCTGCGGCGCGATCGCCGTCTCGCTCGCGGCGGGGCGGTTCAGCCGTGCGGGCGAGCACCAGGAGACCAGCACCGTCTACCGGGATGGCGCGGGCAAGCCTTGCGGCGCCAGCGCCGACGCGGGCGCTGATGCCGGCGCCGATGCGGGCAACGCTCCAGCGATGGACGCGGGCTCTGGCGACGCGGGCGTCTGCGCGCCGGTGCAGGTGACGCGCTGGGTGGCCCCGAGCGGCGCGCGCGTGGACGGCATCCGCGACGGCAAGGTGGGGCTGGGTTGGGTGGGCGGCTGCGCCTTCGGTCCGTTCCTCGCCGCGGCCACGCTCACCCTGGAGACAGGCTTCACCGCCAAGCGCACCGGCGACTTTTCACCGCCGCCCTTCACCCCGGTGCCCGCGCAGGTGCCGGACGGCGGCTTCCCCGGCCCGTCCGACGGCGGCACCGCGGACGGCGGCTGACCCCGTTCACCCCGAGCGAAGTCGAGGGGCGCCCGTGAGCGTCACCGCGCCACGAACAGGGAGAGCGCCCGGGCGCAGACCTCCACGCGGTCTCCCTCTTCCCCGGCGAGCGGCTCCTTCCCGGGCGCGGCGAACTGCTCCGGCCCCTCGCTGCGCGCGCAGGTCTCCATCGCCAGGTACCAGCGCTTGTTGGGCGGCGCCGCAGGCAGCGCGAAGCGGACCGGATCGTGCCAGGCGTTGTAGGCGAGGAAGAGCGCGGCCGCGGGATCGTGCAGCTCCGCGCCGTCCAGCCGGACGCCGAGCGCGTGCTGATCCGCCGAGTCCATGAAGCCCGGCGGCGCGGGCGCGCCGTCCGGGGTGATCCACTCCAGCTCGCCCAGGCCGTCTCCGTTGTAGTCCGCGCCGGTGAGCCAGTGGGTCGGGCGCAGGGCGGGGTGCTCCTTGCGGAAGGAGATCAACCGCTGCGTGAAGGCGCGGAAGGCGAGCTGCTCCGGCGTGGCCGAGGCCGGCAGCCACGAGGCGGGTGAGTCCACGTTGTAGGGGTTGTTGTTGCACCGGAGCGAGCGCAGCAGCTCGTCTCCGCCGGTCATCATCGGCGTGCCGGCGCTCAGCATGAGCAGCGCCATGCCGGTGCGCGCCGCCTGGCGCTGGGCCGGCGCGTTGGCGCCCTGGTCCCAGGAGAGGTTGTGGCTCTCGCCGCCGTCGGAAGGGCCGAAGGGCCACGCCTGCCCGTTGTTCCGGTCGTTGCAGGCGTAGAGATCGTTCAGCGTGAAGCCATCGTGCGCGACGAGGAAGTTCACCGACGCGGCCGGGCGCCGCCCGTCGTCCGCGTAGAGGTCCGGCGAGCCGGAGAGCCGCAGCGCCAGCTCGCGCGCGGTGAGCGCGTCCACGCCCAGCCGGTTCTGCGCGGTGCGCAGGGTGTCCCGGTACTTGCCGTTCCACTCCGCCCAGCCGGCGGGGAACTGGCCCACCTGGTAGGCCTCAAAGGCCCAGGGCTCGGCGATCAGGTCCACGCCCTCGCCGCCCTCGGCGGGGCGGGCGGGCAGCTCGCGCGCGAGCCGGTTGAGCGCGCTGGCGGGGTGGAGCTTGTCGAAGTTGAAGCAGCCGTGCTCGCAGGTGTTGCCGAGCACCGGCGCCAGGTCGAAGCGGAACCCGTCGAAGCCCAGCTCCTCGTGCCAGTAGCGGAGCGAGTCGAGAATCAGGTCCTGCGCCACCGGGTTGAAGGCGTTGTAGTTGCCCCCCACGCCGGTGTTGTCCCAGCTGTAGCGGAGGTCCTTGGCGAGGCTGTAGTAGGCGGCGTTGTCCAGCCCGCGGAACGAGAGGACGTTCATGGTGCGGAAGTCGCCGCCCCACGCGCCGCCCTCGCCGGTGTGGTTGTAGACGACGTCCGCGTAGACCTTGAGCCCCTGCGCGTGGAACGCGTCCACCATGGCCTTCAGCTCGCGGGTGGGGCCGCCCGGCGAGCGGTCCTTCGCGTAGCGGCGATCCGGCGCGAAGTAGCCGAGCGTCATGTAGCCCCAGTAGTTGTCGCCCGCGGCGCTGTCGGGGTCCAGGTCGTTGGTGTCGTTCTGGGTCTCCTGCAGCGGCAGCAGCTCGATGGCGGTGACGCCCAGCTCCGCCAGCGCCTTGGCCTTGAGCGCCGCGCCCGCGTACGTCCCGCGCAGCTCCGGCGGGACGGTGGGGTCCGCGCGGGTCAGCCCGCGCACATGGACCTCGTAGATCACCTCGTCTCCCAGCCGCCGCGCGTGCCCGGGCCACGTGGCGCTGGCGGGCCCGCCCCACTCGCCCTCGTCCAGCAGGAGCACGCCCTTGGGCGCGTACGGTCCGCTGTCCTTCAGCCGGTGCTCGGGCCCGGAGGCGAAGGGCGTCCCCTCCCTCTGCAGCGGGTTCTGCGGATCGTGCGAGAGCTCGCGCGCGTAGGGGTCGAAGAGCAGCTTGTTGGGGTTGAAGCGGTTGCCCTCGCCATCCACGTCCGACACGAAGCCAAGCGCCGCGCCAGGCGTCCACGCGGGGTCGTAGCCCCAGTTCGGTCCCCAGGCGCGGTAGCCGTAGTAGACGGCAGAGCCGGTCAGCCCGCTCGCGCGCAGCGCCTCCAGCGGCACGCGCCCGACGAAGACGCCCGGCCGCTCCAGCGTCAGCGCTGCGGTGAGCAGCGGCGGCGCGTTCAGCGCTTCCGCGTAGAGCTCCACCACCAGCCGCGTCGCCCGCGTGGAGCGGACGCGGAAGCGCACCGCGTCCCCCTCGCGCCAGCCGCCCAGCGGCCTCGCGCTCCCCGGCGGGGGCGGCGGTACCATGGGGAGCCGCGGGTCCAGCGTGGCCGCACCTGGCGCGCAGCCCACCGCCAACGAGAGCCAGACCCTAAAGAGCCAAGGCAGAGAGGGGACGCGGGACGCAGAATCCAAAGGAGAGCTCCTAGCTGCCCAAGCGCCTTACAGGTTCCGCGCCACGCACTGCGTCAGTAGCGGGGGTTTACGTGGATTGACGCGTTGCGCAAGTGCCGGCGATGGCTGGGCGCTCGCGTCAATTCACGTGTGCTGGCGGCCCCTTAGAATGCGGCGAGCCATTCCCTAAGTGGCTGGATCCACAGAGGTGTTCAGAAGCCGACGGCGCGAGGGGTGTAAGGAGCGGATACAGAGACTGGAGCGCGCTGACGGCCCTGGCCACGAAAACCCAGACTACGCTTCCGCTCCGCCTATGAGCGAAGAGCGAGCGCTGCGGGACCGGCTGGAGCAACTCGGCGCGCAGCTGGCGCAGCAGCGGGCGAAGGCGGATGCGAAGGCCGAGGAGCTCACCGCCGCGCTCTCGCGCGCGCAGGTACAGCTCACCGAGGCCCTGCAGCGCGCGGAGCAGGCCGAGGCGCGCGAGCGCGCGCTCCTGCTGAAGCTCGAGGCGCAGGGTGGACCGGCGCAGGATGACTCCGCGCACTTGCTGGTGGCGCTCTCGCGCCCGCCGCCGGATCCAGAGGCGGCGGCGCAGCTGGTGGCCAACACCGGCCTGCTCGGCCTCGTTGACGCGCGGATGCGCCTGCGCGCCCCGCCCCCGGTGCCGCTGGTGCGGCTGAGCGCCACGGCGGCGCGGACCCTGAAGGAGGCGCTGGAGGACGGTGGGCTCCACGCCGTCACCACGCCCGCGCGGCTGGCGCCGGACGCCTTCCCGGAAGCGGCCCGCGTCGCCGCGCTGGACGGGCGCCTGGAGGTGGAGCTGGCCGGCTCGGGGAAGCGGGCGCTGCCCTACGCGGTGCTGCGGCTGGTGGTGGCCGCCCGCCGGGCGCGCACCGCCACGCGCAAGGTGCAGGAGACCACGCGCCGCGGGAGGCAGCTGGTCACCCAGTCGGTGGAGGAGGAGCGCGAGGAGGTGGACCACTTCCTGTGGCTCTTCGCCGCGCCGGACGTCCGCGTCGCCATCACCGAGGGGACGGCGCTGGAGCTCCCCGGTGAGCGCTTCTCCACGCGCTCCGCCGCGCAGCAGGCCCTGGCGTCACTGCTGCGCGCCCGCGCGCCCCAGGCGGTCCACGACGACCGGCTGGTGCGGCTGGCGAGGTTCAGCCTGCCCTTCGTCAAGGACCACAGCCACGAGCTGATGGCCGAGCTGCTCTGGGCCTGCGTGCGCGGCGGGGACGCCCGGAGCGGTCTGGGCGTCCCGTAGAGCACGGCGCCGCTAGTACGAGCCCTTGAGCGTCACCCCGGAGAACGTGGTGTAGGCGCGGAGCATGACGTAGTAGTAGCCGGCCTGCGTGCTCGCCACGGTGCACGTCTCCGAGTTGCCGTTGACGTACGGCCGGCAGAGATAGGTGCTCGTCGTGGGCTGCGCGCCGAAGCGCGTGTAGAGGTCCGCGTCACCGGTGCCGCCGCTGATGCTCACCGTCAGCGAGGCCCCCGCCGGCGTCTGGATCTTCCAGAACTGGTTGGTGCCGGTGGAGCCGGAGATGCCCGTCACCGGGACGCCGTTGACCAGCACGGTGATGCCGTCTCCGCCGCCGGCGGTGTACTTGCCCACCAGCGAGACGCCCGAGTACGCGGAGTACGCGTTGAGCATCACGTAGTAGGTGCCCGCCTGGGCCGTGGTGATGTTGCAGGTCTCCGCGTTGCCGTTGAGGTACGGGCGGCAGTCGTAGCTGGCGGTGGTCGGCCGCGAGCCGAACTTCACGTACATGTCCGCGTCACCGGTGCCGCCGGAGATGGCGAAGGAGAGGCCGGTGGCCCCTGCGGGCACGGTGAGCTTGAAGTACGCCTTGGCGCCGCTGGCGCCGGAGAGCCCGGTGACCGCCACGTTGTTGGTGAGCGGCGTGTCGTTGTCCGGGGTGCCCGCGTCCGTGGCGGTGCCCGCGTCGGCCGAGGTGCCGCCGTCGTTGCCGCCAGGGGTGACCGCGCTGCCCACGCCCACCGCCGCCCAGGCGTTCTGGACCGAGTTCACCTCTTCGGTCGTGAGGCCAAGCTCGGTGGCGGCGGTGATGCACGCGTTGCGCGCGGCGAGGAACTTGGCGCTGGAGGTGAGGATGTCCGTCTGCGCCTTGTAGAAGACGCGGATCGCCTTGCTCATGCCGATCCCCGCCACCTGGACGGTGGACTTGCCGCGCGGGTGAACGCCGCCCTGGGAGAGCAGGTAGAAGGCGAGGTTGGAGACGCCCGAGCTGTAGTGCACGTCCACGTTGCCCACCGTGGAGGTCCAGTAGTCCTTCGAGGCCCCGTCCTGCGCCGGGTCGTTCATCCAGCGCAGCGCCGGCGGGAGGATCTCCTCACCCACCAGCCAGGTGTCGCTGGAGACGGAGAGCGTCCCGTTCTTCCCGCCATCCACCCACGCCTCCACGAAGGCGCCGAAGATGTCGGAGAGCGACTCGTTGAGGCCGCCGGACTCGCCGCTGTAGACGAGGCCGGACTCGTTCTCGGTGACCGCGTGGGTGAGCTCGTGCGCGGTCACGTCCACCGCGCGCGCCAGAGGGAGGCAGTCCGCGCCGTTGCCGTCGCCGTACACCATCTGGCTGCCGTTCCAGAACGCGTTGCAGTAGTTGCGCGAGTAGTGGACCGAGCTGGTGAGCGTGGCCCCGGCATTGTTGTACGAGTCGCGGTTGAAGAAGTCCTGGTACGCGTCGTAGGTGTCGCCGGTGTTCTCGTAGGCCGCCGTCACGTCCAGGTCCGAGGTGTTGGCCTGCCCTTCGGACTGCTTGAGCGTGCCCGGCAGCGAGGTGGCGTTGTTGGCGCTGTAGACGCGGCGGCTCTTGGCGGAGTGGTACTGCGGATAGACGGCGACGATCGCGCCGGTGTCCACGTTCACGTAGACCTTGTCGCGCGCCGGATCCTGGCCGCGCTGCCCTTCGGCGATCACCTCGTAGGCCTTGAGCCGCTCGCCTTCCAGAGAGATCAAGTAGACCGGCCGCGCCTCGCCGAGCGTGAAGCGCGCGAAGCGGGCGTCCGCGGAGATGCGCGCCAGGGCGTCCTTCGGATCGATCGCCGCGCTGCCGAGGCTGGCGGCGAAGTCCCCGCGCGCCGTGCCGTTGATCGCGTAGACCGTGCCCTTGCCGTCCACGTGGACGACGAGGTCGCCGCCTACCACCTCCAGGCCGTTGAGCCGCTGCTGGTAGCGCAGGTGGCGGTTGCCGTTGAGGTCCGCGTTCACCTTGCGCAGGAACAGGTCTCCCACCTTGAGCCGGAAGGCCTCCAGCGCGGGGACCAGCACCGGCCGCAGCGCCACCTCCAGCGCCGCGTTCTCCTGCGGGACGTTGGGGCCAACCCGCCCGAGCTCGCCGCGCAGGAACGTGGGCACGCCGTCGTCCGCGCTCTCCAGCACCTCCGCTCTCGGCAGCACGGCGATCGCCCGCGCCACGTCCGGTGGCAGCGACTGGATGGTTGTCTCGGTGGTGCAGGCCAACAGCGAAGCAGCGAAGCCGCAGACCACGAGCCTGCGGAACCACGAACGCGACGGCATGGTGTCCTCCCGGCTCCCGTAAGGGAGCTCCAGCAGCGCGCGAATGCTAGGTGTGCCGCGGGAGGCACCGTCAATGTGGGCGCCAGTGAGTTACCGCGCGCGCCAATCATGTCGTTCGTGGGCGCACGCGCGCCGTTCGCGGATGGGCGCGTGGGCCGCTTTCCTTTTCAAATCTCGCTCGCTTGCGCAGCCGTACGTCACGGCGCGGCAGAGCGAGCCCCTTGCTGACCGGGCAAAGCCTCCTGAGCAACGGGCAAGGGCGCGCGGGGGCTGTTAGAAGCGCGCGCACACGGCAGATGCGCACGCTCCTGGTCGACAACTACGACTCCTTCACCTTCAACCTCCACCAGCTGATCGCGGAGGTGACCGGGCACGCGCCCCACGTGCTGCGCAATGACGGGCCCGAGCCGGACCCGCGCGACTGGGACGCGGTCATCCTCTCGCCGGGCCCCGGCCGCCCGGAGCGTCCCCGCGACTTCGGGCTGTGCGCGCAGCTGCTCGAGCAGCGCGAGGTTCCGGTGCTGGGCGTGTGCCTGGGCATGCAGGGGATCGCCCACCGCGAGGGCGCGCGCATCGAGCGCGCGCCGGTCCCCATGCACGGGAGGGTCAGCCGCCTGCGCCACGACGGGCGCGGCCTCTTCGCGGAGCTCCCGCAAGGGCTGGCGGTGGTGCGCTACCACTCGCTGTGCGTGGCGCAGCCGCTGCCGCCCACGCTGCGCGCCACCGCCTGGAGCGAAGACGGCGTGCTCATGGCGCTCGAGCACCTGGCCGCGCCGCAGTGGGGCGTGCAGTTCCACCCCGAGTCCATCTGCACCGAGGGCGGCGCGCAGCTGCTGCGCCGCTTCTTCGCGCTCGCGCGCCCAGGCGTCCCGCGCGCGCCGCGGCCCGTGCCGACGCCGGCGGCGGCGCCTGCCCCTCCGCGCTGGCAGGTGGTGACCCGCAAGCTCCGCGGCGAGCTGCCGGATGCCGAGCGCGTCTTCCACCACCTTTGTAAGGAGAGCCCGCGCGCGTTCTGGCTGGACTCGAGCCGGGTGGGGGAAGGGCAGGGGCGCTTCTCGTTCCTGGGGGCCGGCAGCGGCCCGCACGCGCTGGCCCTGCGTGCGCGCGCGCAAGAAGGCTTCTGCACGCTCACGGACGCGCGCGGCGAGCGGCGAGAGCAAGGCGGCCCGTTCGAGGTGCTCCAGCGCGTGCTGGCCGCGCGCGCCTGCGCCGCCCCCGAGCTCCCGTTCGACTTCGCCGGCGGGTGGGTGGGCTACCTTGGCTATGAGCTGAAGGCGGAGTGCGGCGCGCGCGCGGCCCACGTCTCGTCCCTTCCCGACTGCCAGCTGCTCTTCGCGGACCGGCTGATCGCCTTCGATCACGCCGCCGGCGAGGTGTGGCTCGTCGCGCTGGTGCCGCCCGGCGAGGAGCTGCAGGCGGCGCGCTCTCTCGAGCAGCTGGAGGCGAAGCTGCGCGCGGCGCCCCCCGCACCGCCGCTGGAGGAGGGGGCGCGCCGGGGCGGCTCGTTCGCGCTGGCAAGGCCGCGCGCGGGCTACCTCGAGGATCTCGCGCGCTGCGCTCAGGCGCTGCGGGATGGCGAGAGCTACGAGGTGTGCCTCACCAACCGGCTGGTGGCCCAGGGCGCGGTGGACCCGCTGCGGCTGCACCGCGTGCTGCGGCGGGTGAACCCGGCGCCGTACGCGGCGTTCCTCAAGGTGGAGGGCGCTGTGGTGGTGAGCTCCTCGCCCGAGCGGTTCCTCAAGGTGGATCGCCACGGGATGGCCGAGGCGCGGCCGATCAAAGGCACCGCGCCCCGCGCCGCGGACGAGGCGGAGGACGCGGCCCTGGCGGCGCGGCTGCGCGCGAGCGAGAAGGAGCGCGCGGAGAACTTGATGATCGTGGATCTGCTCCGGAACGACCTCGCGCGCGCCTGCGCGGTGGGGACGGTGGAGGTGCCGCGGCTGATGGAGGTGGAGAGCTACGCCACCGTGCACCAGCTCGTCTCCACCGTCCGCGGCACGCTCGCGCCCGGCAAGACCGCGCTGGACGCCGTGCGCGCCGCGTTTCCGCCGGGCTCGATGACCGGCGCGCCCAAGCTGCGCACGCTGGAGCTGCTGGATGCGCTGGAGCCCTCCGCGCGCGGCGTCTACTCCGGCGCGCTGGGCTACCTCTCCGCCACCGGGGCGGCGGATCTGAGCGTGGTCATCCGCACGGCCGTGGTGACCCCCTCCGAGGTGACGGTGGGTGTGGGCGGCGCGGTGACCGTGCTGTCGCAGCCCGAGGCTGAGTTGGAGGAGCTGCTGCTCAAGGGGAAGGCGCTGGTGGGGGCCGCGGGGCGCTGAGCCGACGTGGCCGTGAGCCCTGACCCGTCACCCGTCACCCGTGCGCCGTACCCGTACCCGTACCCGTGGCCGCACGCGAACCCGCACCCGAACCCGACCGGCAGAAGCCAGAAGCAGCTGCTGCGCCTGCTCGTGGCAACAACCGGGTTCGGGTTCGCGAGCGGGTTCGGTCACGGGTACGGGTACGGCGCACGGGTGACGGGTTACGGCGCACGGGTGACGGGTGACGGGTTACGGCGCACGGGTGACGGGTGACGGGTTACGGCGCACGGGCTCTCCCTCGTCACAAGCGAAGGCCCCGGACCGCCTCTGGACGGCCGGGGCCTCCACCTGGCAGCGCCGTCGTCAGCGGCGCCCGCCGCCGCCCGGCCCACCTCGGTGGTCGGGCAGCTCCACGCCCACCCCGTCCAGGGTGGCGGAGCCGCAGTCAGGCCCGTAGACCAGGACGTGGCTCGTCCCGTCCCGCAGCGTTCGCTCCAGCATGCCGGCGGTGGGGAAGGGGCAGACGCTCATCGGCGGCCGAACCACGTTGGTCTCCTTCACCGTGCCCACGGTGCCGTCCGAATGCTCCTCGGTGAAGCTGCCATTCGAAGTGCGCGTGGGCGGCGCGTCGCCCGAGAAGGCCACCTCGCGGGTGCCGGTGAGGTGGACCTGGCGCAGCAGCGCCCCGGTCGCGTCCTTGTGCGCGCGGGTCACATCCAGCTCCGTGCGCTTGCCGGTGAGGACGCCGGCGAGCAGCGTGGAGGTGGAGGTCGCCGTGCCCTCGGAGCTGGCGGTGCTGCCGTCCGCGCCCGTGCGCGTCACCTTGAACGTCACCGCCTGCGTGTCGGAGATCGCCCCGTCGCAGCCGTCCGGCGTGGCGTAGGTGTGCTGGATGTCCACCACGCCGTCTGACGGGCCGCGCCCCGGGCCGTCCCGTCGAGCGTCGAGCAGCATGCCGCCGTCACCGGCTCCACCGTGGCCGCCGCCCGGAGGGCCGCCGTGGCCGCCGCCGCCAGGGCCATGGCCCGGCCCGGGGCCCGGGGGAACGCCGCCATCCGGAGGAGGGCGGGGCTCACCGCCATCGCCCGGGCCGGGGCGGGGACCGCCGTGACCGCCGTGACCGCTCGGCGCGGCGCAGGCGGTCCACTCCAGGTGCACGGTGGCGGGCAGCGGCTTGCCGCACACGTCCACGTAGGTGATCTCCGGGCTGTCGTCACAGCGGAAGCCCTCCACCGCGTCCAGCCGCAGCCCTTGCGGCCCGCGCATCAACCCCGCCGCCTCCACCGCGTCGCTGGAGTTGGCCGCCGGGTCCAGCGCCTGGGAGACCGCGGAGGTCGCGTCCTCCGTCGCCGTCTGGCTCCCCGCGCAACCCACCAGCCCGGCGCCCAGCGCCAGCGCCCACATCGACAGTCGTTTCATCATCGTCCTCTTGCTCGTTCGTGTTCCGGCCCTGCTGCCTGCTTGCGAGCGGTCGGACGAGGCGCCGGAATTTCGTGTTCCCGGCGCCCGGGAACCTGCGGCGGCCCCCTCTCGTCAGACTGCTACATTGCTGTCCTTGGCCCGGCACGACGACTTCAGGCAGTTGATCTCCGATGCGCAGGGCGGAGACGTGCGCGCCTTCGAAGCCGTCATCGCCACACACCTGCCCCGGGTCCGCCGCTACGCCCGCGCCTTCGCCGCGAGCGAGGCGGACGCGGATGACCTCGCGCAGGAGGCGCTGGTGAAGGTCTACAAGAGCCTGCGCTCCTTCCGCTTCCAGGCCGCCTTCACCACCTGGCTCTACGCGCTGGTGCGCAACGTCTTCATCGACTCCGCGCGCAGCCGCGGCGGCCGCGAGCGCGCGGTCGAAGAGCCCTTCGGCCCCGAGCACGCGCGGGCGCTCCCCGCCGCCGAGACGCCGGACGTCTCGCTCGCCCAGCAGGAGGAGCGGCGCCGCGTCTGGCGCGCGTTGCGCGAGGTCCCCACCGAGTTCCGCAGCGCGCTCGTCCTCTTCGACCTCGAGGGCCACACGTACGACGAGGTGGCAGAGATCGAAGGCGTGCCCGTAGGCACCGTGAAGTCGCGGCTTTCGCGCGGCCGGGCCGCGCTCCGCGAGGCGCTGCTGCGCGTGGAAGGGCACCCGGGAACACAGGAAGCGCCCACCTCGTCACAGTCTTCCAGGAGCGGCGGATGAGCGAACCCGAAAGCCAGGAGGCCAGGCGCTTGCGCGCGCTCCGGGTGGATCCCCCGGATGACGGGTTCGGCGCGGCGCTCCACCGCAGGCTGGTGGCCGCGGGACCGCCGCAGCCGGCGGGGCTCTGGGCGCGGCTGCGCGCCGCGCTGGACGGGCAGGGGCGCTGGCTCTGGCCCGCCTTCGGCGTGGTCGCCGGCGTGGCCGCCTTCTTCCTCATGGGGCTGTTGCGGCCGCCCCCCGGGACAGCGCCCGCGCCCATCGCCAGCGCCGTCACCACCGAAGTGCCCGCCAGCAAGGTGGCGGTGATCAAGCTGGACTTCAGCGCGGACGTCGCCGTGGAGAGCGCGGACTTCGAGGTCAGCCTGCCGGAGGGGCTGGCGTTCTGGGCGGACGGCGAGGAGCTGCCGCAGCGCTCCTTCAAGTGGACCCAGGCCCTCTCCGCCGGGGAGAATGTCATCCCCATCGCCGTCCGCGGCCAGCGGCCGGGGCGCTACCGGGTGACCGCCCGCGCGCAGGTGGGGGGCGAGCAGATCGAGCACGAGGTGGTGCTGCAGGTGATTGAGGGATGAGCGCTTCGCGACTCCAGCCAGGGCTGCTCTGCGCCGCGCTGCTCGCCGCCTCCGCGGCGTCCGCGCAGGCGCCGGCCATGCCCGAGGAGCGCCCCACCGTCGTCGCGCCCACGGTGGACCCAGCGGCGGCCCGCCCGCTGCCGGCTCCCGAAGGTGGCCGCGCCCGGGTCCGCAGCTCGCACACGGTGGACGTGATCGCCCCCGGCGAGAAGGTGGACACCATCATTGGCAAGATGCGCGTGGAGCGCCCCGGTCCGGCGCCCGAGCGCGGCGGCTCCTCGCCGCCTCCGCCGCAGCTGCGGGGTCCCGACAAGCGCCGCGGTCCCGAAGGTGATCGCCCAGGCCCCGGGCCCGGCGGCGGCCCCGGTGGACGGCCCGGCCCGCGCGGCGGCGGAGGACCGCCTCCCCCGCCCAGATGAGCGTTGCGCCGGCCTTCGCGCTGCTCGCCGGTTGGCTCGCCGCCGCTCCGGCGCCGGCAGAGGCTCCGCTGCCACTCGAGCGCGCGCGGGAGGCCTTCGCCCGCGGCGAGTACCCCGCCGCCGAGCAGCTCGCGCTGGAGGCGGCGCGCCCACCCACGCAAGGCGCGGCGCTCTACCTCGCCGGCCTGGCCCGCTTCCGGGCGGGGAAGGTGGAGCAGGCGCTCGCGGCGCTGGACGCGGCCGCCGCGGCGCCGGACGCGCCCGAGCCCGCGCCGCTGCAGTTCAACCGCGCCGCCTGCCTCTACCAGCTGGAGAAGTTCCCCGAGGCCGCTGCGGCCTTCGAGGCCGCCGCGGCGGACCCCTCGCTCGCGCCGGTGGCGCTGGCCAACGCCGGCTTCGCGGCGCTCGATGGCGGAGATCCGCAGCGCGCGCTCCTGCTCGCCCGGAAGGCGCGCGCCACCGCCTCGGGCAGCGCGCTCGCGCTGGTGGAGGATCTCGAGGCCCAGCTGCAGGCCACCGCACCGCCCACCTCCGCCGCCGGGGACGGCGACGAGGACTACCGGGATGGGCTCGCCGCCTACGACGCCGGCCGCTACGCGGACGCGCGCGCCGCCTTCCTGCGCGCCGCGGAGCGTGCGCCCAGCGCGGGCCGCAACCGGGTGATGGCCGGCGCGGCGGCGCTCAAGGAGGGGGACCGCGCCTTCGCCCGCGCCCAGCTGCGCCAGTCGCTCTCGCTCGAGCTGAGCGAGCGCGAGCAGGAGATCGCCCTGGACTACCTGGACCTGCTCACCCCCGGGCTGCGCGGCGGGGGGCGGGGCGGGGCGGTCTACGCCTCGGTGGGCTCCGGCTTCGACACCAACGTGCTCCAGCTCGGCGCCGAGGCCCGCGAGCTGCTGCGCCCTTCCGGGCTCTCCGGCAGTGGGAGCGCGGTGCTCTCCGCCTCGCTCGCGCTGGCCTACCGCGCCCGCACGGGCAGGAGCCTCTTCGCGGAGATCGCCTACTCCGGCGAGCAGCGCGCCTACCTGAACCCGCAGGTGGCGGACTACTCGCTGCAGCAGCACGCGATCTCCGGGGCGCTGGAGCTCTTCGCGGCGGACGGCCTCCGCTTGGGCCTCTCCGGCAGCGGAGAGGTCGTCTTCACCGGGCTCTCCACCTTCCGCGGGCTCCAGGTCTCCGCCGCCGCCGGCGCGTGGGGCGCGCTGGATTGGAGCGAGCACGCCACCACCCGGCTGGACCTCTCCGCGGCGCGCAAGCTGGGGCTAGGCTCGGAGTTCGCCTACCTCACCGGCACCCGCCTGGACGCCACGCTCTCGCAGGAGCTGCGCCAGGGCCCGCTCTCCGGGCTGCTCTGGTACCGGCTGAGGGCGGACCGGATCGGCACGCTCACCCAGACGGAGTCGTTCGTCCTGCCGCTAGGGACCTGCCCCTCCGGCTGCACGCAGACGTACGTCATCCCCCTGGGCTGGCTGGGCCACGCCGGCGGGCTGACCGCGCGGCTGCGCCTGGGCCGCCTGGAGCTGGGCGCGGACGCCTCGCTGGAGTGGCGGCGCTACGCGGCGGAGAGCTACCTGGGCCTCGCGCTCGCGGACGGCACCACGGCGGAGCTGGACCGGCGCGTGCGGGAGGACCTCCGCCTCTCAGGAGGGCTGGTGGCGGCGGTGCGGCTCGCCCGCTTCTCGCTCAGCCTCCGCTACGATCTCGTCCTCAACCACTCCAACGTGGACACCCGCCAGAGCGATCCGGCCCACCGGCTGGACTACGCCAACGAGCGCTTCGACAAGCACGTGCTCGGCCTGGAGCTGGGGGTCGACTTCTAGAGCGGCCGCACGTTCGCCGGCGGGGTCTGGTTGAGGACGAGCCAGTAGAGCCCCAGGGTCTGCACGGCTTCGGAGAACTGCGCGAAGTCCACCGGCTTGCGCACGTAGCTGTTTGCCCCCAGGCGGTAGCCTTCGATCAGGTCCCGCTCTTCGATGGAGGAGGTGAGGATGATCACCGGCAACAGCCGCGTGGCTTCCGTGGAGCGGATCCGCCGCAGCACTTCAATCCCGTCCAGCACCGGGAGGTTCAGGTCCAGGAGAATCACCTGCGGCACCAGCGGCGGCTTGCCCGCGTACGGCCCGGTGGCGAACAGGTAGTGGAGCGCCTCCTCGCCGTCCCGCGCGACGATCACCTCGTTCGCCACCCGGCAGCGCTTGAACGCCCGCAAGGTGAGCGCTTCGTCGTTCGCGTTGTCTTCGACCAGCAGGATGGGGGGCGTCATGGCTCTCGTGGACCTCGGGCAGCGGTGGATCCCAGGGTGAAGCGGAAGGTGGCCCCCTCGCCCGGGCGCGCTTCTGCCCAGATGCGGCCACCGTGTCTGCGGACGATGCGCTCCACCGTGGCCAACCCCACCCCCGTCCCTTCGAATTCCTGCGTCCGGTGCAGCCGCTGGAACGGGGTGAAGAGGCGGCCGGCGCGGCTCATGTCGAACCCGGCGCCGTTGTCCGCGACGTAGAAGGCATCCCCCTCTTCGCGCCCCACCTGGATGAGGGTGTGCGGCTTCTTGGCGGAGAACTTCCAGGCGTTGCGCAGCAGGTTCTCCAGGGCGATCCGCAGCAGGCCCGCGTCGGCCTCGGTCGTGAGCTCGCCCTGCAGGCGCAGCTCCACCTCGCGGGAGGGGTCCTCCGCCCGGAGGTTCTCCACCTCCGCCTTGGCCATGGCGCCCACGTCCACCCGCTCCCGCTTCAGCTCCGCCCGGCTGACCCGCGCCAGCTTGAGCAGGTCATCGATCAGCTCGCCCATGTGGCGGGCCGCGTCCCGGACGCGCACCAGGTGCGCCTTCTCGTCCTCCGCCAGCTTGTCGCCGGCGTCCTCCAGCAGGGCCAGGCTGAAGCCGTCGATCGCGCGCAGCGGAGCGCGCAGGTCGTGGGAGACGGTGTAGCTGAAGGACTCCAGCTCCTTGTTCGCCGCCTCCGCCGCCTCCTTCGCCGCCCGCAGCGCGTCCTCGGCCAGCTTGCGGTCGGTGATGTCCTCGGAGATCCCCACCAGCAGGGTGGTCCCGCCCTCCATCCCCACCGGCACCTTGCGGGTGTGCAGCCAGCGCAGCCCGAAGGCGGTCTGGATCGGCTCCTCGGGGATGTCCACCACCTCTCCACCCTTGAGCGTGGCGAGGTCCTTCTCCCGGAAGAACGCCGCCTCGTCCGGCGGGAAGAAGTCCGCGTCGGACTTGCCCAGGAGCTCCGTGCGCCGAAGCCCCAAGAGCTTCTCCCCCGCCCGGTTGATCCGCACGAAGCGCAGCGAGCTTCCGTCCTTCATGAAGACCATGCTCGGGAGGTTCTCGATCACCGCGTCCAGGTTGGCGTTGGCGCGGATCAGCTCCGCCTTCACCCGGTTGCGCCGCTCCACCATCTCCTGGAAGGCGCGGTTGAGCGTCGCCAGCTCGTCTCGCCCGGAGAGCTGCAGCGTCCAGGGCGCGCTGTGCTCCCCCTGCGCCTTGGCCGCGAGCGTGAGCGCCGCCACCGGCCGGGTGATGGACCGGGTGAGGTAGGCGCCGCCGCCCACCATCAGCAGCACGCCGAGCGCCATGGCGGAGATGAGCAGTCCCCTCAGCGCCCGTGCGCCCGCGGCAGCGTCGGTCACCCGCGCCTTCAGCAGCCGCTCCTCCGTCTCGAGCAGCTCGTCGAAGCGCGCGCGCAACACGCTGCCCTGGGCCACGTCCAGCCTCAGCTGCTCCGCGCGCGCCTGCTCCATCCCCTGCTCGCGGCGCAGCTCCAGCAGCGCCCGCCAGCTCGCCACGCGCTGCTCCACCAGCGGCCACAGCTTCAGGGCGCGCGCGTGCTGCTCGGGGTCGTCCCCCGTCAGCTCCCCCAGCCGCCGCACCCCGGCGAGCAGCGCGTCCGTCGAGCGCTGGAAGTCCGCCACGTACCGCTCCTCGCCGTTGAAGAGGAAGAGGGTGAGCGCCCGGGAGGCGCTCGCGCCGTCGAAGCGCGCCGCGTGCGCGGTGGTCAACACTTCATGGGAGTGGGTCACCCAGCCGCTGTTGCGCAGCTGCGCCGTCACCGTGGTCAACGACGCCACCGCCAGCCCGCCCCAGCAGGTGCCGCAGAGGACGAAGACGGCGATGACTCTTCTGCCGACGGTCATGGAAGCCGGGGAGGGGACGAGTCAGGTGAGCCCGGCAACTCAAGCACTCCCGGGACGGCTTGTCTCCTCCGCCGTGCCCGCGGTGAGCGGGGCAGGGGCGGTGGACGGGTGGCGCCGCAGCACCTCGCGCGCGCGCCCGAGGTCCAGCGTCCCCTCCCACCGGGAGACGACGATGGTGGCCACCGCGTTGCCCACCAGGTTGGTGAGCGCGCGGGCCTCTGACATGAACCGGTCCACGCCCAGCAGGAGGGTGAGCCCCGCCACCGGGATCTCCCCCGTGGCGGAGAGCGTGGCCGCCAGCGTGATGAAGCCTCCCCCAGTCACCGCGGCCGCGCCCTTCGAGGTGAGCAGCAGCACCCCCAAGAGGCCCAGCTCCTGGGCGAGCGTGAGGTGGGTCCCGGTGGCCTGCGCCACGAAGAGTGAAGCCAGCGTCAGGTAGATGGAGGTCCCGTCCAGGTTGAAGGAGTAGCCCATGGGGACCACCAGCCCCACCACGCTGCCGGGGCAGCCCATCGCCTCCATCTTGGTCAGCACCCGCGGCAGCGCGGACTCGGAAGACGAGGTCCCGAGGACGATCAGCAGCTCCTCCCGCAGGTAGCGCAAGAGCTGGAAGAGGTTGAGCCCGGTGGCCTTGAGGATGCCTCCGAGCACGAAGAGCACGAAGAGCAGGGAGGTCAGGTAGAAGCTCCCCATCAGCCGGCCCAGCCCCGCCAGGGTGCCGATCCCGTACTTGCCCACGGTGAAGGCCATGGCGCCGAAGGCGGCGAACGGCGCCAGCCGCATCACCAGCCCCACGATCCCGAACAGCACGTGGCCCACCGAGTCCACCGCGTGGACCAGCTTCTCGCCCTTCTCCTTGAGCTGCGCGAGCACCACGCCGAAGAGGATGGCGAGCAGGAGCACCTGGAGGATCTTCCCTTCGCCGAAGGCCTCGCTCAGCGAGCCGGGGATGATGTCCATCAGGAAGTCCACCCAGCCGGACTTCTTGCTCGCGGCGGTGAAGCCTTCGATCGCCTTGGTGTCCAGCTTGGAGACGTCCACGTTCAGGCCGTCCCCCGGCCGCACCACCTTCCCCACGACCAGGCCGATCACCAGCGCCGCGGTGGTGACGACCTCGAAGTAGAAGATCGCCTTGAGCCCCACCCGCCCCACCGCGGACAGGTCCCGCATCTTGGCGATCCCCACCACCACCGTGGCGAAGACGATGGGCGAGACCAAGAGCTTGATCAGCTTGATGAACCCGTCCCCCAGCGGCTTGAACTTCACCGCGGCGTCCGGGGCGAGGTGGCCCAGGAGCGCCCCCACGAGCACGCCGATCAGCACCTGGAAGTACAGGCTGCGAAGCAAGCGGGAGCGCATTGCCGCGAAGCTTAGCCCGCGCCCCTTTCCTCGCCATAGGATGGCGCGCGTGACCGAGCTCCCCCGCAGCCCCCGGCGGCACCTGCGCCTCAACTGCAGCCTGGTCTCGGGCGGGCTCACCCTCACCGGCCGCACCGAGAACCTGGCGCGCAGCGGGCTGCACGTCCGCTTCCCCCGGCTGGACGCCGCCGCGGCCGGGCTGGAGGTGGGGCGCGAGGTCTCCCTGGCGCTCGCCCTCCCGGACCGCCCGGAGCGCCTGCAGGTCCGCGCGGAGATCGCCCGGGTCACCGCGGACGAGGTGGACGTGGGCGGCGCCCGCGCCTGCGGCCTGGGGCTGCGGATCTTGTCGCCGGAGATCCAGCAGCTGCTCGAGCGGTTCCTGCAGGAGTTCCGCTACACGCTGGTGATCGCGGACGCGCAGTACCGGACCGTGAGCGACCTGCGCAAGACCTTCGATTCGGACTACCGGGTGCTGGTCTGCACCGCGGCGCAGGACTGTCTGGACCTGGTCGCCCAGCACGACGCCGCGGTGTTGCTGTGCGGGGAGCAGCTGGAGGACGCCTCCTGCCTCGAGCTGCTCGCGCGCCTCTCCTCGGTGCCGCGGGCCGCGCGCACCGCCTGCGTGGTGATGCTCTCGCAGAGCTCGCCGGACCGGCTGCTCGAGCTGATCGAGCTGGGCAAGGTCTTCCACTACCTGCGCAAGCCGCGCGGCTCGGAGCTGCAGCAGGTGGTCCACCGCGCGGTGGACGCCTACGCGCTGGCCAGGGAGAACGACCAGCTCAACGCCGAGCTGGAGCGGGTGAACGCCCGGCTGCGGCGCGAGAACACCTTCCTGCGCCGCCGCCTCCAGGTCTACGAAGGGTTCGATCAGGTGATCGGCGAGAGCGCGGAGCTGCGGCGCGCCTTCGAAGAGCTGGCCGCCGCCCGCGCCACCGACACCACGGTCCACATCCACGGAGAGACCGGCACCGGCAAGGAGCTGGTGGCGCGCGCGCTGCACGACGGCGGGCCCCGCGCCGCCGGCCCCTTCGTGGCGATCAACTGCGCCGGCGTGCCGGAGTCCCTGCTGCAGAGCACGCTCTTCGGCCACCGCCGCGGCGCCTTCACCGGCGCGGACCGGGACCACGCCGGCGTGTTCGAGCAGGCCAGCGGCGGCACCCTCTTCCTGGACGAGGTGGCCGAGCTCTCCGAGTCCACCCAGGGCTCGCTCTTGCGCGTGCTGCAGCAGGGGGAGGTGACGCCGCTGGGCAGCGCCCGCCCGGTGCCGGTGAACGTGCGCGTGGTCTCCGCCACCCACGCGGACCTGCGCGAGCGCGTGAAGCAGGGGCAGTTCCGCGAGGACCTCTTCTTCCGGCTGGTGGTGCTGGCGGTGCGGCTGCCCCCGCTGCGCGAGCGGACCGGAGACATCCGCCTGCTCGCGCGCCACTTCCTCGCGCTCCACCAGCAGCACCTGGGGCGGCGCACCGGGGACTTCACGCCGGAGACGCTCACCCGCCTGGAGACGTACGCCTGGCCCGGCAACGTGCGCGAGCTGGAGAACGAGATCGAGCGGCTGGTGGTGCTCTGTGACGAGGGCGCGCCGATTGGCGTGGATCTGCTCTCGCCCACCATCACCGCCTCGCAGCGGGTGGTCCCCCCGGCGCCCCACACCGGAGCGGTGCGCGTGCCCGAGGGGCTCACCTACGACCAGGCGCTGGAGACCCTGGCGCGCCAGCTGGTCTCCCGCGCCTTGGAGCGCACGGACGGGAACGTCTCGCTGGCGGCGGAGCAGCTGCGGATGGAGCGCACCCGGCTGGGGAAGCTGCGCGCGCGGCTCGGGCTCGGAGGGGGGGCGTGAGCGCGCCGAGCGAGCCCGCCGGCGCGAGCGCGTCCGCTCGCGGCCGCTTCCCGCGCCGCGAGGCCCGGCTGCCCTGTTGGCTGACCGTGGAGCGGCGGGAGCTGCTCGGCTTCACGGTGAACCTCTCGGAGAGCGGCCTGGCGGTGCAGGTGGAGCCGCCCGGCGTGGAGCTGCAGGCGGGCGCCACGCTGGAGCTGTCCCTGCTGCTGCCGGACGCGCGCGAGCCCGTCTCCGGCACCGCGGAGGTCACCTGGGTACGCCCCGGGGACCACGACGTGGGCGGCCGCGAGGTGGTGGGGCTGGGGCTGCGCTTCCTGAAGATCGAAGAGCTGGCCCACCAGCGGCTGCGCCGCTTCATCGACGAGTTCCGCTACACGGTCCTGGTGGTGGACGACGACGCCGACTACGTCTCCATCTACCGCGAGCTCTCAGAGACCTACCGGGTGCTCACCGGCACCCCCGCGCAGGCGCTGCGCTGGCTGGAGCGCGAGGAGGTCAGCGTCCTCATCGTCAGCGAACAGCTGGCCGGGACCAACGCGGTCTCCTTCCTGTTGAAGGTGAGCGAGCAGCTGCCCAACGCGCGCGCCTCGCGGCTGGTGGCCTCCGAGTTCACCGTGGCCGGAGAGCTCAAGACGCAGGTCTACTTCGGGAAGATCTTCTCGTACCTGCGCAAGCCCTTCACCCCGGACTACCTGCGCCAGGCCGTCCGCCGCGCCGTGGACGCCTACGTGCTCGCCAGCGAGAACGCGCTGCTCACCACCGCGCTGGAGCGCGCCAACGAGCGGCTGTTGCGCGAGAACCAGTTCCTGCGCCGGCGGGTGACCGGGGTGGAGGGGTTCGAGCGGATCGTCGGCAACAGCCCGGCGCTGCGCCGCTCGCTGGAGGCGCTCGGGCGGGTGCGGCGCGTGGACACCACCGTCCACATCCAGGGGGAGACTGGCAGCGGCAAGGAGCTCTTCGCCCGCGCGCTCCACGAGGGCGGTCCGCGGGCGCGCGCGCCGTTCGTGGCCCAGAGCTGCGGCGGCCTCTCCGAGAGCCTCCTGCAGGGGACGCTCTTCGGCTACGTGAAGGGCGCCTTCACCGGCGCGGACCGGGACTACAGCGGCGTCTTCGTGCAGGCCCACGGCGGGACGCTCTTCCTGGACGACGTGGCGGAGCTCTCCCCCAGCGCCCAGGCGCTGCTCCTGCGCACGCTCCAGGAGGGGGAGGTGCTGCCGCTGGGCGCGCGCAAGCCGGAGAAGGTGGACGTGCGGATCGTCTCCGCCACCCACAAGGACCTGCGCGAAGAGGTGCAGCTCGGGCGGTTCCGCGAGGACCTCTTCTTCCGGCTGGTGGTGTTCACGCTCCGGGTGCCTTCGCTCAAGGAGCGGGCCGAGGACATCGCCCCGCTGGCCATGCACTTCCTCGACCTGCACTGCGAGCGGATGGGGCGCAACGTGCGTGGCTTCAGCTTCGAGGCCATGCAGGCGCTGGAGAGCTACGGCTGGCCCGGCAACGTGCGCGAGCTGGAGAATGAAGTGGAGCGGCTGGTGGTCCTCACCGAGGACGGCGGGAAGGTTCCGCTGGAGCTGCTCTCCCCCCACATCCAGCGGCGCGGGACCGCCGAGTCGCCGGGCGCGCCGGCGAGCGGGATCGCGGTGCCGGACGCGCTCGGCTTCGATGACGCGGTCACCCTGGTGGAGAAGGAGCTGGTCGGGCGCGCGCTCGCCGCCACCGGCGACAACGTCACCCAGGCCGCAACGCTGCTCGGCATGGAGCGCAGCCGGCTCGCCAAGCTGCGCAAGCGGCTGGGGCTGTGAGCACCGCCGAGAGAACCGTGGCCTCCCCCCCCCGGTTCACCCCGAGCGTAGCGCCGTAGGCGCGTAGTCGAGGGGCGGCACCCAACCTCGCGCCCCACCGCCCAGGGCCTTGAAGGGCAGGGATGCTCGGGTTGCGCACCGCCTCTGCGTGCATGGACCCCTCGGTGGAGGGTTCGGACCGCGTCGGGTTGCCGTGCCCCGTCCTCAGGGTTGGAGACACTCGGGGGCTGGAGATCTTCTCCGAACATTCGGCGGCAGCCTCTTGACAGGTTTTGGCAGCGCGGATTTTCGAGAGCGCGGGTTCGCCTCGGGAAGCAGCCCCAGACGCGCTGGCTTCGGTGCCTTCGATCGATTAGAGGGCTCTCCCCGCGCGGATCCGTTTTGCGCCTCGACGCCGCGCTGCGGCCCGCTCCGGCCCTCGGAAATCACCGTGGTAGCAGTGAGTGCATGAACTCAATGCTCGCTGCACTCGACGACGACACGCTGCTCTCCACCATCCGCACCCTCGTCGCGCGCTCCAACGCCGACGAGGCTGACCTCATCGTCCACCTCGGGGAGATGGACGGACGCCGCCTCTACGCACCCCTGGGTTACAGCTCGATGCACGCCTACTGCACTGGGGCCCTCGGCTTCAGTCAGTACACCGCGTTCGACCGCATCAACGTCGCCCGGCTCGTGCGTCGCCGCTCCGGCATGCTCGAGCTCCTTCGCGACGGGAAGCTCAACCTCACCGCGCTTCGGCTGCTCTCGTCCGCGATGATGAGCGAGGAGTGCTCCGACGAGGAGTGCCAGGCGATCGCCGCGCGCGCCTTCGGACTCGTGACCGAGCAGGTCCGTGAGCTCGCCGCCGCGCTCGTTCCCAAGCCTGCCGTCCCGGATTCGGTTCGGAAGGTTCCTACGCGCTCCGCCCCGCCCACGGTCTCGCCGACGGTCGCCGCGGAGCTGCCCCTGCTCGCCGCGGCCGCTCCAGCGCAGGCGCCTGCACCTCTCCCTGCAGTCTCGCGGACGCCTCCTCCGCCTCCACCCGTGCCCACTCCTGCTCCCGCTCGGGTGCAGCCGCTTGCTCCGGATGCGTACAAGGTCACCTTCACTGCGGACGCGGAGCTTCGTCAGCTGCTCCGCGAGGCCGAGGAGCTGCTCAGCCATCGCAAGGACCAGCGCAACCTCCCCTCCATCGTGAAGACCGCGGTGAAGGACTACGTCGCCAAGCTCAAGAAGGAGCGCTTCGGTCTCGGCGCCAAGCCCCGCGCGGCAAAGCCGGCGGTGGTCGACGAGAGGCCGGCGACTCGGCACGTTCCGGTCGCCATGGTCCGCGAGACCGTCGAGAAGCATGGGCTGCAGTGCACCTTCGTCTCGGCGGACGGGCACCGCTGCGGCGGACGCGCCTTCCTTCAGATTGAGCACGTGGAGGGGTTCGCGCGGACCGGAGAGCACTCGCCCGAGACGCTCGACGTCCACTGCGCGACTCACAACCTGCTTGCTGCAGAGCGGATGTACGGCAGGGATTTCATGGACCAGAAGCGGCAGGGAACTCGTTTTAAAAATAGTTCGGCTCAGCTCGGCCTGGTGGTCGACACAACGTCCTCCGGGGTGGCCAGCACGGGGTAGCGCGTTCGCGGAGGGGGATGAGAGGCAGACCAGAAGTGGGCGCGGGGCGGGCGCGGGCAGGGTCGCCATCGCGGTGGGCGATCTCCGCCGCTGCGACGAGCGGGGCACTCCGCGCGAACCCCGGTCTGACTCGAATCCCCTCAGTGCCATAGGTTTGAGCCCGCTCGTCGACCGATGACGGCTCCCTGGCCTTGGTGCCTAGCCTCGCAAGATGTCGGGTCGTCCTGACTGCGTGAGGAGTCCCTCAGGTGACGCCCCACGCCGGCCGACTCCGGCGGTGCCCGCGTGGGTCTATCGTTCTGCCGCATGCGCACCTTCTGCCTCTCCCTTTCGCTGCTCTTCCTCGGCTGCACTCCATCCGCGCCCGGCATCCGTCCGGACGCGCACGACGAGCCCGATGCCGGCGATGCGCGAGACGCCGGCCCGTTCACCGACGCAGGAGAGGTTCTCGACGCCGGTCTCGTCGCTGACGCAGGTGCCTCAGTCGACGGCGGCAGCGGCTGCGCGGGCCCGGCGCGCTTCACCTGCAGCGCGGACGGCAACTCCCGGCTCAAGTGCGTGAGCGGCGCGTTGCTGAATGAGCCCTGCGCGCGCGGCTGCCTCCGCAGCGCGCCCGGCACGGACGACGTCTGCATGGGCACCACGGACACCTTCTCCTGCACCGCTAGCTACGGGACGCAGCGCGCCCAGAACGGCGACTACTACCTCACCGCCTTCGGCTGCTGGGTGGACGCCAACGGAGTGGCGCACGGAGATCCGGGCGACAACTGCATCCCGTCGTGCCTCGCCAAGGCGAAGGCAGCGGGGCTCTGCAACGCCGCCGACACCGGCAAGCAGTGCGAGGAGCGGGTGACCTGGTTCGCAGCGGACGGCGCCCGCTTCGGCTGCCTCCAGCGACTGCGCGTGGAGAACCCGAAGAACGGGAAGAAGGTGGTGGTGGTGGCGCTCGACTTCGGGCCTGCCTGCTTCGTCGAGAACTCCGTCGGCAAGGCGGTGCTCGACGCCAGCGGCCGCGCGGACCGCTACCTCTTCGGCTCGGATCAGGGCGCGGTGGACAAGGCGCTGGTGCACGTGGTGGAGGTGGACGCCACCACGCCGCTCGGGCCGGTCCCCTAGCGGAACGCCAGCGAGGGAAGGCATTGTTTCGAGGCGAATGGAAGGGCTGGCTGCTCTTGGTGTTCGGCTTCCCCGCGTTCGCGGTGCTGATGGGGGCCCTGGCGGTGCTCGTTCACAGCTGCCGCCAGTAGAGCCCGGCGGACCTCAGCGGTCGCCCTTGTCGCCCTGGCCCTTGCGCGCCTTGCGCTTCGCCTTGCGGCGCCGGTCCTGGGAGAGCGAGCGCCCCATGTCGTCCATCTCCTTGAAGCGGCCGCGCCCATCTCGGCGGGTATAGCGCTTGTCCCCGCGCCGGGGCTGCAGGACGGTCCGCTTCGCCGCCGTCGCGCGCTTGCGAACCACACGTCGTTTGCGAGTTGGCATGCGCGGAAAATTTGCACGGCGCGCCAGCCTGACAACCCCGCTGGCTCTAGAGTCCGCGCGTATGGGCTCCCCGCGCCGCCGTCCCTACGGTCTCTACGCGTTGATCTTCGCGCTGCTCATCCTCGCCGTCGTCCGGCTGTTCTGGAGGCGGGAAGAGCCGGGCGTGTCCTCCCGCGCCGCCGCACCGGCCGCGCCGACCGCCGCGCCGCAGCCCATCGCCGCAGCGCCCGCGCCGTCCGCCGCGCCGCCGGAGGACGCGCAGAGCGGCCCGCCCCGGGTGACGGTGCAGGCCGCGCCCGAGCTGGCCGCCGGCGAGCTGTGCGGCCGCGTGGTCTCCAGCGCCACCTTCGAGCCCATCTGGGGCGCCGAGGTGACGTTCGGCTCGCCCCGGGGCGCCAGCTCGGTGCGCTCGGACACCAGCGGCGCCTTCTGCTTCGCGCCGGAGCAGCCCGGCGTCTACCAGGTGGCCTCGGTGACGGCGGCGGGCTTCCTTCCGTTTGGCCCGGAGTGGGGGAAGAGCCCGCTCTCGGCGACGAGCCAGCGCGGGGTTCGCGTGAAGGACCTCCTGATCTCCCTCGGCCCCAGCGCGCAGCTGCTCGTCACCGTGCAGGACGCGAAGGGCGCGCGCGTGGGCGGCGCGGCGCTGCGGCTGCTCACGCCGCGCGCGGGCGAGGTGGCGCTCTACCCGGCGAAGGACCGCTTCACCGCGGACGCCCAGGGCGAGGCGCGCCTCACCGCAGCGGTGGAGACGGTGGTGGAGGCATGGCACCCCATGCGCGGAAGGGGCCGGGAAGAGGTGGACGCGCAGGCGCTGCGCGAAGGGCGGCTCACCATCGTCCTCCAGCCTGGCGCGGTGCAGGCCAACGCCGCCCTCAGCGGCCGGGTGCTGGATCCACAAGGCAGCGGCGCCGCGGGGGCGCTGGTGCTCGCGAGCTCCTCGGCCAGGGCCTACCCCAAGGTCTTCGGAGACCGGGACGGCTACCGCGTCCTCTGCGACGAGGAGGGGCGCTTCGCCCTCGCCGAGCTGGAGCCCGGGCTCTACGACCTCTCGGCCCATCTTCAAGGCGCCTCGCCCGCGCGCCGGTTCGACGTGAAGGTCCCCGCGGCGGGGCTGGAGCTGCGGCTCTCCTCCGGCGCCGCGCTCGTCGGCAAGGTGAGCGATGCGCGCGGCGCGCCGGTGCCCGCCTTCGCGCTCGCCCTGGAGTGGAAGAAGGCGCCCATGGAGCGGCTCGAGGTGCTCGAGTCCACCGTGGTGAACCCCTCCGGCGAGTACCGGGTGGAGGGGGTTGCGCCCGGCAGCTACGTGCTGCGGGTGACCGGCGCCGGCTACGCGCCGCGCGAGCAGCTCGTGGAGGTGGCGCCAGACGCGCGCGAGGTGCGGGCGGACGCCACGCTCGAGGCCGGCGCTACCCTGAGCGGGACGGTCACCTCCTCGGCCGGCGGTCCGCTCGCCGGGGCGCGGGTCCGGGCGGAGTCGCTCGCCTCGCTCGGCGCGCTCGCGCCGGAGCTGGACGCGGTGAGCGCCGCGGACGGGCGGTTCGAGCTGCGCGGCCTGCCCACCGCGCCGCTCTCGGTCCACGCGAGCGCGCCCGGCCACAACGCCCGCGTGCTCGCCAACGTCCGGGCGGGGACGCCGCTCCTCGTGCAGCTCACCGCCATCGCCCCGGACGCGGGGCAGCGGCTGGAGATGGTGGGGATCGGCGCGGTGCTCAAGGGGCGCGAGGACGCGCTCGTCATCGGCGAGGTGCTGCCCGGCGGCGGCGCGGGGCTTGCCGGCCTGGTCCCGGGTGATGAAGTCGTGGCGGTGGACGGACAGCTGGTGACCGCGCTCGGCTTTGGCCCCTCCATCAACGCCATCCGCGGCGAAGCCGAGAGCACCGTGGTGCTGCGGGTGCGCAAGGGCGGGCACCCGCCGCCAGTAGAGGTGAACGTGCAACGCCGGAAGATCGGCGCGTGAGCCGCCGCGTGCTCCGCCTGGCCACCCGCGAGGACGCCGCCGCCTGCCAGGCGATCTACGCGCCCTACGTCCGGGACACGTGCATCAGCTTCGAGCTGACGCCGCCCACCGTGGAGGAGCTGGCGCAGCGGATGGACGGCTCGAGCGACTTCGCCCCTTGGCTGGTGGCGGAGCTGGATGGGGCCGTCATCGGCTACGCGTACGGGTCCCGCTTCCGGGCGCGCGCCGCGTACGGCTGGACGCTGGAGGTCTCGGTCTACGTCGCCGGCGCCGCGCACCGCCGCGGCGTGGCCCGCGCGCTCTACTCCGCGCTGCTGGAGGGCGCGCGCCTGCAAGGCTTCCACGCCGCGCTCGGGGTGGTGACGCTGCCGAACGCGCCGAGCGTGGCGCTGCACATCGCGTTCGGCTTCCGACAGGTGGCGCACTTGAAGGAGGTCGGCTTCAAGCGCGGCGCCTGGCATGACGTGGGCTGGTTCCAGCGCGAGCTGGCGCCGGCCCTGGCCTCGCCGCCACCCGTCCAGCCGGTCTCCTGGCTGGTGGGGCAGCCGGAGTGGGCCGCGGTGCTGCGCGCGCAGCGCTCGAGCGAGCAGCCGCTGCGCTAGGGCGCTCGCGCTCGACTGCCGGGTTTGCGACGGGGCGCTTGCGCCTGCGGCCCCCTTGGCATTCGCGCCCGCGATGAGGACCGTCCCGGCGGATCTGCAGGGGTACGAGCAGCTCCCACCACCCTGTCGATTCGCTTCTTTGTCCCCCTCACGACGGAGCTTCGAAACCATGGCCACCAAGAACGAGCAGACGCCGTACACGCAGGACGCCAACCGCAACCCCATTCCTTCGGAGAACGGCAGGAGCAGCCAGCCGATGAGCCCCACCGGACAGGGCGCTTGGGCGCAGGGCTCGCAGGGCTACGCCGGGCTGCACTCCCACCGCCAGGAGCGCGAGGGGCAGGGCAGCTACTACCGCGCGGCGGTCTCGCGCATGTCCCAGGGCGGCTACGGCCCCCAGGGCGGCTACGGCTACGAAGGCCGCGGCTACGAGGAGGGCCGCTCCTACGGCGGCAGCGGCACCACCGGCGAGCCGTACGGCACGCAGGGTGACTCCAGCCGCCGCGACTACAGCACCGGCTACGGCCGCGACACCGGCTACGGCCGCGGCCGCGAGGGCTGGCAGGACCGGGAGAGCTGGCAGGGCAACCGCGAGAACGAGGAGAGCTGGCGCGGCCGCGAGCAGCGCCGCGACTGGGGCGGCATGCAGGGCCGCGAGGAGATGGGCTTCGGCGTGGGGCGCGGCGAGCGCACCCAGGGCAGCGCCACCGGCTGGGAGGATCGCAGCCTGCGCGAGCGCTTCATGAACCGCCGCTGGGAGAAGGAGCCTCTCACCGCGCGGGACGTGATGACCCGGAACGTGCGCAGCGTCCAGCCGCACACGTCCCTGCGGGACGCGGCGCAGCTCATGAAGGACGAGAACTGCGGGATCGTCCCCGTGGTGGACGAGTCGATGCGGTTGCTCGGCGTCCTCACGGATCGGGACATGGTCATCCGCGCCTTCCGCGAGGACAAGGTGCCCTCGCAGGTCCGCGTCCAGGAGGTCATGAGCGACGAGGTGGAGGCCCTCACCGAGGACGAGCGGCTGACGGACGTGATCGAGCTGATGGGCCGCAAGCAGATCCGCCGCGTGCCGGTGGTGGACCGGAACGATCGGCTGCTCGGCATCATCTCCATGTCGGACGTGGCCAACCGGGCGGACTACGACGAGCAGCTGCAGCAGGCGCTGGAGCGGATCTCCTCGCGCCGCTCGTTCTGGAGCCGCTTCTTCACCTGAGCCTGCTGAGCTTCCTGCTCAGGTTCGTGGGCCGGCTCGCCCTCCGGGAGCGCGAGCCCGCCGCCCAGCACCACGTTCGTCGGGGGCCTCACGAGGACCTCGGCGCTCGGTCCCGGGCCAGGGGCGGCAATGACCGCGCGTTGAAGGCGCCCCCGTCCTCGGCCGTGGGCCCCTGGAAGTCGCCCGCCTGGCGGGCCAGGGGCTCGTGCTCCAGCGTGCTTCCTCCTTCGCCCTCCCAACGCTCGAGCGCGGCTCGTTCCATCGACTGTCGGCTGGTGGCGCGCTCGCTCATGGGCGTCTGGGCTCCAGTGGGAAGGGGCAGGCATTCGGCGCCAGAGCGAGCTGTCCTGGACGCCTGGTTCTCCCAGAAGAGGTTCTCTTTGTCGAACTTGTCCCCGCTCCAGTGCGCTGGCCTCGCGGAGGGAGTCTCATGATTCAAGTCAAGCGCGCGTATGACCCGCCCGCCCGCGGCGATGGCCGCCGCGTGCTGGTGGAGCGGCTCTGGCCGCGTGGGATGAAGAAGGAGGCGCTCGCGGCCCATGCCTGGCTCAAGGAAGTCGCGCCCAGCACGGGGCTCCGGAAGTGGTTCGATCACCGAGTGGAGCGGTGGGAGGACTTTCAGCGGCGCTACCGGCGAGAGCTCGACGCGAACCCAGACGCCTGGGCGCCGCTGCTCGAGGAGGCCAGACGTGGCACGGTGACGCTGCTCTACAGCGCGCATGACACGCCGCACAGCGGGGCGCTCGTGCTCCGCGACTACCTGACCGAGCACCTCAAGAGCGAGCGCGCCCAGCGGCGGGCGCCGAGCACCCGCCCCGCGCGCGCCCGCTAGAGCCCGAGCGCCTTGGGCACGCCGGCCCCGTACGCCGGCTACGCCGCGGCCAGGGGTAGACGATAATGCTCGCACCGCTCGTTCTGGAGCCGCTTCTTCACCTGAGCCGCCCGCCGCTAGGTGGCGCCCCGCCAGCGCGCGGTGAACTCGCGCGTCAGGTGCTCGGTGGCCAGCCGTATCCTCAGCTGGTACTGGCGCTGGTACTCGGGGAGATCTCGGTAGAGCCGGTGCCGCGCCGAGCGCACCGGCGAGTCCACCGCGATCTCGTCGTGGTGGGGCAGCGCGCCGCGCTGCGCCCAGTCCGCCCTGCGGGTGAGCCAGGCCGGCAGGTGCGTCTGCCCCTCGGAGACCGCCGCCCCCACGCCGGGGGCGGTGTCGCCCTCCTGCGCGTAGCGGCCGGAGATGAGCTTTCCCCGGAAGAGCTCCGCCGCGCTCTGCGCGCCCCGGTAGACGCGCGGGTTGGTGGTGAAGCGCCCGAGGTCGAACGGCGCTGCGTCGTACTGGACGCGGTGCAGCCACGCCGGCGGGCGCGCGGGATCGAACGGCGCCGCCGCGCCTTGCGCCTGCGCGAAGTGCGCGTACGAGGAGTGCGCGTAGAAGTCGCAGATGGCGTGCGCCGCCCGCGCGAAGGCCTCCTCGTAGCCCGCGTTGTCCTGGGCGAAGCGATCCAGCCGCTCGGTGACCAGCGTCCAGCCTTCGTCCACGTAGCCGTCGTCGAAGTGCTCGCGCGGGTCGTAAGCCGCCAGGTCGCGGTCAATCCGCTCCACCCACTCGCCGAAGAAGCCGCCGAGCTGGGAGAAGCGCGCGTTCATCCGGTCCCGAAGCGGCTTGCTGGCCCCGCCGCGCACCAGCGCGGTGTTCAAGATGGAGCGGTGCACGCTCCCCGCGAAGCGCGGGTCGAAGCGGGACCACTTGCGCGAAAGGGCGATCCGGTCGAACGGGGGCGCGTCCGTAGCGCCGAGCACCTCCCACAGGTGCGCGTCGTTGAAGACGAACGCGGGGCGGTACTCGGCGGAGATGGGCTCGGAGCCGGCGGTGGCTCGGGCCTTGGCGCCGCTCTCCGGCTCCAGCACCGCCCAGCCCCCGGCCTCCGTCTTGTAGACGACCCACGCGTGGTCCACCCGCCGCCTCCGCCCGCTCGCGGAGCGGAGCACCAGGTGCCCCAGGGCCACGCGCACGCAGTAGGGGCTCACCCCCGCCGCGAGCAGCAGCGCCGCGAGCAAGAGCGCGCGGTCCTCGCAGTCCCCGGTGCGCAGCGCGAGCGTCTCCGCCGGCGTCTGCCACGGGTCTCTCGGCCCGGAGAGGTAGCGGACGTGGTGGCCCACGAAGTCCAGCAGCGCGAAGGCGCGGTGGTCGAACGCCCCTGGGCTGCGCTCGTGGAAGCGCTCCCAGGCCCCGCCGGTCCGCTCCACCCGCTTGCGCACCGGTCCTTCCAGCGCCTGCCGCAACAGCTCGCTCCGGTGGGTGACGAGCAGCTCGCGCACGTCCACCGGGTAGCGCTTGCGCGAGCCGGGCGCCTGCCGCGCCGCCGGCACCAGGCACTCGTGGAGGATCCGGTCCCCCTCCCAGTTCCAGCGGTGAAGCCCTCGCACCACCGAGCCCGTCAGGCACATGGGCGCGGCACGCTACTACGGCCTCACCAGCTCAGCGGTCCCGTGCCGTTGTCCCCAAAGCGGGTGAGGTTCACCCCCACCGTGGAGAGCAGGGTGATGAGGAGGTTGGCGACGGTGGTCTCGGGGAAGCGCACGTGGCGCCCGGTGGAGAGCTTCTTCCCGCCGCTGCCGCCCACGAGGATCGGCATGTTCGCGTGCGAGTGGGAGTTGCCGTCCTCAATCTCGCTGGAGAAGAAGCAGACCGAGTTGTCGAGCAGCGTCCCGTCCGACTCAACGCGCTTGTCCAGCTCCTGGAGGAGGTAGGCGAACTGGCTCACCTCCCAGCGGTTGATGGTGGCCAGCTGGGAGAGGTTGGAGGCGATCCCCTGGTGGTGGGAGAGCGAGTGGTGGCCTTCGCTGATCCCCAGGAAGTTGAACGGGTAGTTGGAGAGCCCGTTGTTGAGCATGAAGGTGGCCACGCGCGTGAGGTCACACTCGAAGGCCTTCACGATCAAATCCAGCATCGCCTGGGTGTGGGCGCGGATGTCCGTGGGCGGTGCGGGCGGGGCGCCCGGCGTGCAGGCGGGGCCGGTGGGCAGCTGGTCTATCCGCTGCTCCAGCTCGCGCACGCCGGTGAGGTACTCGTCCAGCTTGCGGTTGTCGGACCTGCCCAGCTTGGCCTGGAGCCCGGTGGCGTCCTGGCGCACGAAGTCCAGCACGCTCTTGCGGTAGAGCTTGCGCTTGGCGAGCGCGGCGGCGGAGGCGTTGGGGTCCAGCGAGCCGAAGAGCCGCTCGAAGACGCCGAGCGGGTTGGTCTCCTTCGCCAGCGGCTGGGTGGCGCTCGCCCAGGCGATGTTGCGGACGTACGCGCAGCTGTAGCCGCTGTCGCAGTCCCCGCTGGTGCCGCCGCCGTCGATCCCCAGCTCCAGAGATGGGAACCGGGTGCTCCCCTTGAGCGCGTTGGCGGCCACCTGGTCCGCGGAGATGCCGTTGCGAATGTTGGTGCCCTGCGTCTTCAGGCAGTGGGCCACGGTGAGGAACGAGCCGGTCCCCGCGGCGTGGTCCCCGAAGCCGTCCGGCTGCGCGGGGCGGTTGGCCAGGCCGGTGAGCACCAGCGTCTTGGCCTTCACCGGCGCCAGCGACTCCAGCGTGGAGGGGAGCGCGTAGCCCGCGCCGGTGGCGGCGGGCGTCCAGGTCGCCATGTTGATGCCGCACGGCACGTAGAAGGCGAGGAAGCGCCGGGGCGGGCTGGCGGCTTCCGCGCGGGCCACTGAGGGCAGCATCTGCTCGAGCAGGGGCAGCGCCACGGTGACGCCGGCGCCGCGCAGCAGCGTGCGGCGGGAGAGCTCCCAGCGCTTCATGGTGTGGTCCCTTCCGGTTCGCCGCGGCGCTGCGTGAACGGCGCGCTGCGGGTGAGCGCGAGCAAAAGCTCGGTGAGGCTGGCGCCCTTCTCCACGTACTCGGTGCTGATCCGCTCCAGCGCGCACTCGTCCGCCGCCTGCATGCCGCGCCCCAGGCCATAGGTGAAGAGCTGCTGCGCCACGCAGGTGGGCAGCCCCGGGTCGGCCTTGAGCAGCTTGGAGAGCTCCGCGGTGCCGTCGAACTTGGCGCCTCCGGGGAGCGCGCCGGTGGCGTCCACCTTGAAGCCGAGGTCCTCGGTGCGGAAGCGGCCGATCGCGTCGTAGCCCTCCATGCCGAAGCCGATCGCGTCCATCACCACGTGGCAGCTGGCGCAGCCGGGGTTCTTGCGGTGCTCCTCCATCTGCTGGCGCAGCGTCCCCGTGGGGACGGCCGGGGTGGGCAGGTTCGCCTCCACGGTGGGCGGCGGCGGCGCCGGCTCCCGGCACATCAGCTGCCCGAGCACGAACTTGCCGCGCTTCACCGGCGAGGTGCGGGTGGGCTGCGAGGTGAGGGTGAGCAGGCTGCCGTGGGTGAGCAGCCCGCCGCGCGAGCTGCCCGCGGTGGAGACGCGCCGGAAGGCCGGCCCGGTCACGCCCGGGAGCCCGTAGTGGGCCGCCAGCCGCTCGTTGACGAAGGTGAAGTCCGCGTCGAGCAGGTCCCTGACGTCCAGCCCTTCGTCCAGGAAGGCCTGGAAGACCAGCTCCGTCTCGCGCTTCATCGCCGCGCGCAGGGGCGCATCGAACGTGGGGAAGAGCGTGGGGTTGGGGGCGACCGTGTCCATCCCCCGCAGGGCCAGCCACTGCCCGGCGAAGTTCTGGGTGAGCGCCGCCGCGCGGGGGTCCGCGAGCAGCCGCTTCACCTGCGCCGCGAGCTTCTCCGGCTCGGCCAGGCCGCCCGCCTGCGCCGCGTCCAGCAGCGCGTCATCCGGCGCGCTGCTCCACAGGAAGTAGGAGAGCCGCGAGGCGAGCTCGAAGTCCGAGAGCGGGTGCGGGTTGGGAGAGCGCGGGTCCGCGTCCAGCTCCACCCGGAAGAGGAAGTGCGGCGAGAGCAAGAGCGCCTTGAGCGCCAGCTGCAGGCCCTGCTCGGCGTCGTCCCCTTGCGTCCGGGCCAGCTGCACCAGCGAGACCAGCCGGTCCAGCTCCGGCGGGGTGAGCGCGCGCCGCCAGGCCCTGCGCCCGAAGCGGGAGAGGATCTGCTGTGCGCACGCCGCGGTGTCCACCGAAGGATCGCAGGTGCGCAGCCGCGCCTGCGCGGGTGGGACGCTCTTCGCCGGCCGCTCCACCTGGAACCAGTCCACCACCAGGTTGCGATCCCGGTTGGCCGGGTCCGGGTCTGCGCCGTTGTAGTAGTCGTTCGGGAACTGCACCGCGAGCGTGTGCGGCCCGGCGGTGAGGTCCAGCGGCTGCGCGTAGATCTGCGGCGCGGCCTCGAGCGCCGAGACGTCGAAGGTGCCCACCGCCGCGCCGTCCACCAGCATCACCAGCTTGGGTAGCTCGCCCCCCGCCAGCTGGCCAAAGGCGCGCGCGGAGAAGACGTAGCGGCCGCCCTCGGGGAGCGTGACCGTGCGGCTGAGCGTGGTGGGCGCGAGCAGGACCCACATCGTGGCGCCGTAGGCCGCCGAGTAGCCCTCCACGTTCGCCGCCTCCGCCTCCACGCGGAAGGTCAGCGCGGGCGTGAAGTCCTTGGCCCAGGCCGTCTGCACCAGCCGCTCGGCGGCGGCCTCGTACTTCTCGAAGAGGAGCGGGGCCAGGCTGAGCACGTCCCCGTTGTTGTCAAAGCCGTAGCCCGAGTCGTCCGCAGGGAAGTCCCGGGCGGGGCGCGAGGCGTCCTCGAGCAGATCTCTCACCGTGTTGTCGTACTCGGCGCGGTTGAGCCGGTGCAGCGTGACCCGGCCCACGTCCGCCACCTTGCAGGAGAACCCGTCGTCCTTGCCTGGCTCCTCGCGCGGGGCGTTCGCGTTCATCTCCGTCTTGCCGAAGCAGCCCGCGCAGATCGCGGCGAGCACCAGCAGCACGTAGGGCCGTGTAGGCACGCGTTCCCTCCAAGAAAGACGGGGCAGTCAGAGCAAGCGCGTGACCAGCCCTGGGGGTCGTGGTGCTGGGGGCTTAGCGGTGCAGCCGAGCACTGGAGGTTTCCAGTTCGCTGCGCGGGCGCGTTCCGCGCGCCCGAAAGAGAGTAAATGCGCCTGCCATGCGCCTGCTTCTCTCGTGCCTTTGCGGTCTCGCTCTGGGGTGCGCCACGCCGCACGCCGCCTCTCCGGTGCGGGGCGAAGTCCCGGCGGCGCCAACCGCCGCGCCCCAGCTGCAGCCGGTGGGGTTCTTCCTGGGCGTGTGGCGGTGCACCGCCCGGTTCCCGTCCGGGAGCGTGCTCCCGTTCCGGTGGGAGCTGCGGCCGGTGCTGGGGGGCCACTTCTTCGCGGGCGCCGTCTACGGCGCGGCGGAGCAGGGCGGGGGCGAGGTGAACGTCTCCCAGGACGCGTGGGGGTTCGATCCCCTGGAGCGGGTCTTCACGCGCGACTTCCGGGACAACGAGGGCAGCTTCGGGCGCGTCGTCACCCGCGGGTGGGTGGCGGAGGTGCTCGAGTTCGAAGGGAGCATGGTGGCGGGCGGCGCGCGGCTCCAAGTGAAGGAGCGCGTCACCCGCGCGGGGCCGGACCGGCTCCTCGCCGTCTGGCAGCTGAAGGCCGAAGGCGAGGAGTGGAAGCCGATGACGGACGAGGAGTGCCGCCGGTAGCGCCGCCTACTCGGAGGCGATGCAGCGCAGCTTCATCTGCACGTCGCCGGACCAGTGCGAGGCGAAGGCGCGGACGCAGGTGGAGAGGTAGCGGTCGTAGTCGTCGAAGACCTGATCGCCCCACTGCGCGCGGATCTTCTTCTCGTTCAGCTTCAGGCGCCGCAGCCACTCGGCGGTGGTCTTGCCGTAGTCCGTGCGGCGGGTGTTGAGCTGGACGATCTCCCAGTACGGGTTGACCGCGGCCACCAGCTCCTCGAGCCGGGGGTTGAGGCCGCCGGGGAAGATCACATCCGCGGTGAACTTCAAGTCCTCGAGGTCCTTCCGGTTGCGGGGGACGCGGTTGCGCAAGATCGCCTGGAAGCCGAAGAAGGCGCCCGGCTTCACCCAGGACGCGCACTTCTTGAAGTAGGTCCGGTAGAGCTCGATGGCGAGCCCGGCCTGGGACTGCGCGGGGGAGCAGAGGTGGTCGATCATCTCGATCGACTGGAGCGCGTCGTACTTCTGGGTGGGCTCGAAGTCCTTGTAGTCCACGCACCAGGTCTTCACGCCGGGGAGCTTGCGGGCGTTGATCTCCTCGTGCTGGGCCTTGGAGAGGGTGATCCCGTGGGCCTGCTTCACGCCGCGGGTGACCAGGTACTCCAGATTGGCGCCCCAGCCACAGCCGATGTCGAGCACCAGCTTGTCGGGGTTCATCTCGGCGAAGTCGTAGAGCCAGCGGCACTTGTTGATCTGCGCCTGCTCGAGCGTGTCCGTCTCCTTCTCGAAGACGGCGCTGGTGTAGTGCATGCGCTCGTCCAGCCAGAGCCGGAAGAACTCGTTGGAAACGTCGTAGGCAACTTCGATCTCGCTCCGCGTGGACGTCACGTGCGCTCCTAGCGTGCTGGTGTGGCCGCCCGCGCACGTAGCACGAGCGGACGGGCCGCCTCAATGGCCGGGGAGGATTTGTCTACCGGGTGCGCTCGTAGAGGGCGCGCAGCGTGTCCAGCCCGCTGGTGGCGCGCTTCTGGGCGATGTCGTGGATGAGCGCCTGCACGGCGGCGTTGACGGGGGCGGAGAGCCCGTGGGCCTTGGCGCGGGAGACCACCTCGCCATTGAGGAAGTCCACGGCGGGCTCGCGGCCGCGCTCGATGGCGGCGAGCATGGAGGAGCGCAGCCTCCGGTAGCGGGCGCCCACGGCGAGGATCAGGCTGTGCTTGGCGAGCAGGGAGGGGGAGCCGAGCTGGCGGCGCTCATTGTCGGTGAGGGCGAGCCAGGAGAGATCCAGCGTGCCGGAGACCTTCTCCAGCGAGACCCCCTCGGCGAGCGCCACCTGGACGGCCTCGGTGGCGATCTCCAGGGTGAGGCGGCGGACGAAGCGGTGGACCACGAGCGCGCCGAGCCGGGTGCCGCCGATGGTGCCGAGCGAAGAGATGGCGCAGTTGAGGGCGAGCTTGCTCCAGCGGGCGCCGCGGAGGTTCTTGGTGAGCTCCACCGGGCCGATCGCCTCGAGCATGCGGCCGAGCGCGTCCACGCGGTCATCGAGCGAGCCGTCCAGCATGCCGAGCGTGAAGCCACCCGAAGACGTGCGCTCGTAGACGCCGGGGGCGGGGGCGGAGGCCCCCCAGGCCACCACGCCGCCGATGACGCGGTCCGGGGAGAGCAGCTTGGCCACGCGCTCCTCGCAGAGCCCGTTCTGGAAGCAGACCACGGCGCCGGTGGGGGAGAGCAGCGGGGCCACCTGGCGGGCGACCTCCTCCACCTGGGTGGGCTGCACGGCGAGCAGCGCGTAGTCGAAGGCGCCCTCCTTGGGGGGCTCGACCAGGGCGGTGAGCTCGCCGCGGACGGTGCGGGTGCCGTGCTCATCGGTGAGGCGCAGCCCCTGGGAGCGGAGGGCCTCGGCGATGTCGGGGCGCTTGGCCACGGCGGTGACGCGGCGGCCCTGCTCGAGCAGCCCGGCGGTGACCACGCCGCCGATGCCGCCGCAGCCGACGACGAGGACGTGGGGGGAGGGGGAGGCGGGGTCGTGCGTCATGGCGCGCCCGTATACCCAGAAACCGACGCGGCTTGCATCTTTGGCCCCCCTGACTGGCCGCCCGGCCAGGGAAAACGCCAGTTCACACCCGGGCACGAGCAAGCGCACTCCACAGCCGTACATTTGCTGAGGTTTCAGCCGGTTGCAGCTGGCCCTCTCCTTGCTCACTCGGCCGGCTCCATGACTCGCGCGACAGGATGGGCGTGTCTCTCTCTGACTTTGGCCGCGGCGGTGCCGGCGTTGGGCAGCGCCACGGGCCTGGCGGGGTTCTCCTCCAAGCCGTTCAACGGCGTCAGCCAGGGCTGTGAGACGTGCCACCTGGGCGGGACCCCGCCGAGCGCCATGCTCACCGGCCCGGTGAGCGTGGTGGGCGGCTCCAAGACCACGTACACGTTCACGCTGAGCGGCGGCCCGGCGCGCCGGGGTGGAGCGGGCATTTCGGTGGAGGGGACGGGGGCGGCGCTGACGGATCCAGGCGCGGGCAAGCCGCTGCGCAAGGACTCGGTCACCGGGGACCTGGTGAACGCGGCGGCCACGCCGTACGCGGCGGGCAGCACCACCATGAGCTGGACGTTCGAGCTGGTGGCGCCGCCGGCGGCGGGGAAGGTGACGCTCTACGGCTCGGGCAACTCCGGAGACGGCGACATGCTGGCCACGGGTGATGGCGTGGCGTCCACGAAGCTGGAGGTCACGGTCACCGAGCCCCCGGCGGGCACGGTGGACGCCGGCACCACGGGCGGTGGTGGGGGCGGAGGCGGCGGCGGGGGTGGAGGCGGCGTGGTGGTGGGGTCGACCGATGGCGGCGTCGGCTCGCGGCCGTCCTACGGCGTGACCAGCCGGACGATCGAAGGCACGCTCGACTTCGGCTGCAGCGCGGCGGCGGGGCTGCCGCTGCCTTTGGCCCTGGGCCTGGTGGTGCTGGCGCTGCGCCGGCGCCGCCGATAGCTGGAGCAGGCAGGCAGCAGAGCGCTCGGCGCTGGCAAGGGTTGCTTCGGGCTGGACCCGTAGAAACTTTGTCGGGCCATGGCCAATCCGACACAGACGCAGGGTGAGCCCCGCGCGCGGCGGTCCCGGATGGCGCGCCTGTTCGCGTTCGGCGCCTTGGGGCTTCTGCTCTTGTTGGCAGGTGCGGCGTACCTGTTGATCGTGCGCCCGTCTGCGCTGGCGCAGTACGTGACGGGCAAGGCGTTGCCGCGCGTGTCGAGCGCGCTGGGCCGGCCGGTGACGGTGGGCCAGGTGCGGGCGCGCGTGTTCCCGAACCCTTCGGTGGAGCTGCACCAGGTCAAGGTGGCGGGCGCGGCGGGGGAGCCGGCGCTGTTGGAGGCGCCGGAGGTGGAGGTGTCGATCGCGTTGTGGCCGCTGCTGCGGAGCCTGGGCGAGGAGGTGGAGCTCTCGCGGATCCACCTCAAGGACGCGCAGGCGGCGCTGGTGCGGCGGGTGGACGGCACCTGGAGCTACGAGGATCTCGGAGGGAAGGACGACGCCCAGCCGCAGGCGCCCTCGTCGCGCAGCTTCCACGTGGACGCGTTCGACATCACCAACGCGAAGGTGGAGCTGCTGGACTCGGCGGCGGGGCGCCACGCGAGCGTGCCGCTCTCCAACGTGACGGTGCACGCGCAGGACGTGGAGCTGGGCCAGCCGTTGCGGGTGGACTTCAGCGCGGTGGTGGGGAACGCGGGGCGCAAGGAGGCCAGCAACGTCACCGGCCGGTTGGAGCTCTCCAAGCTCCCGGCGAGCAAGGCGGCGCTGGAGGCGGAGGGGTATCCCGCGGCGGAGGGGACGCTCGCGTTGCATGGGCTGAGCCTGGAGACCTTCCGGGACTACTTCCCGGCGAAGCTGGCGACGTTGGTGAGGGGAGGGACGCTGGAGCTCTCGGCGCGGCTGAGCACGCCGGTGGAGGGGGCGAGGCGGTACCTCGTGGAGGGCAAGGGACAGCTGACGGCGCTGCAGCTGCGCGGTGGGGCGGCGGAGGGGGCGCTGAGCTTCAGCGCCAAGGTGGATCCCGCGAACCCCAAGGGCGCGGTGTTGGCGGTGAGGGACCTCACGCTGAGCGGGCCGGGCACGCAGGTGGGCGGGAGCGTGGACGCGACCCTGGAGCCGATGGCGGCGAAGTTCGCCCTGCGGGGTGGCCAGCTGGATCTCGATCAGCTCCTGGGCGTGTTTCCGGAGAAGCCGGAGCCTGAGCGGGCGGCGGAGGAGCCGCTGCTCACCTCCTCGCAGCGCGCGGAGCTGGGGGAGGTGCGGGTGAGCGGGACGTTGGCCTTGGCGCAGGTGCAGCGGGGGAAGCTCACCGCCGAGGAGCTGAAGGCGAACGTGGCGTTGGAGCGGGGCGTGCTGACGGTCAAGCAGGGGAGCGCGAAGCTCTACGGGGGGAGCGTCAAGCTGGATGGAACGCGGGTGGATCTCACGCCGCGCGAGCCGCGCTGGACGTTGGCGGCGCAGCTGCAGGGGATGCAGCTGGGTGAGGCGTTCACCGCGCTCTCGAGTGGGGCGCCGCTGCAGGGGCGCGTCTCGGCGAACCTCGGGTTGAGCGGGCAGGGCCAGGCGTGGGAGCAGATCCGCGAGCAGGTGACGGGCGCGGGCTCGCTGAAGCTGGAGAACGGCGAGCTGACGACGACCGACCTGGGCGAGAAGCTGGCGGGGGCGCTGGCGGCGGGGCTGCAGCGGCTGGGGCGAGGCGGGGCGGCGGAGGGAGTGGCGCGGGTTGGCCAGGGGACGGCGATCCAGGCGCTGCAGGCCACGTTCACCGTGAAGGACGGCTGGCTGCAGCTGAGGCAGCCGCTGGCGGTCTCCGGGGGCTTCGGGACGCTCTCGTTGGACGGGCGGATTGGATTGGATCAGCGGTTGGATTTGACGGGGAAGGCGCTGCTGCAGCCGGAGTTCGTGGCGAAGGCGCTGCGCGGAGCGGTGTCCCCGAAGGCGCCGATCGAGGTGCCGGTGAAGCTGGGCGGGACGTTGAAGGCGCCCGCGCTGGCGGGAGTGGATGCCGGGGCGTTGGCGCGCTCGGCGCTGAGGCTGGAGAACGCGCCGGCGCCGGTGCAGCAGAAGGCGAAGCAGGTGGAGGAGGAGCTTCGCAACCAGGCTCGGCGTGGGCTGGGTGGGATCCTGGACGGCCTGCGCAAGTAGTCGGCTCAGGCGCAGCAAGCAGGGAGGGCCCGAGTGGGTTCAAGGGCGCGCTCGCCGCAGTCGCGCATCCAGCAGCGGCGGAGCGCTCGCGGCCGCGGCGGGTTGCCGCGCCTCATTCGCACGCAGTGGGCGCCCCGCCGCTTTCGGCGCTGTCCCGGGACGCGTGGTGCGCCCGCTCCGACGAGACCGCACGCGCCGACGCCGCCGCGACGCGTACCCGCCGCTCAGCAGGGACCCCTGCCGCGAACTCGCTTCAAACGTCCAAGCAGAGCCGGGCGGCGACGGCTACGCGCCAGCAACGCCCAACAGGTCCAGCTGCTGCGAGTTCGGTTCAAACCGAGTCGCGCTGGGGGCCCGCGAGGTGGGTTCAAACCGCGTCGAGGTGCTGGGCGGGAAGTTCGGTTCAAACCGAGTCGAGGTGCTGGGCGGGGAGTTCGGTTCAAACCGAGACGAGGGGCTGGACGAGGAGGTTGGTTCAAAACGAATTGCCGGCCCGGGGCGGCGGCTGTCCATGAAGTCGCGGCCGTAGAGCAGGTCCGCGCCGTGCTGGTTGTGGGCGAAGCAGCGGTAGGTGGTGGTGGCGGCGGAGTGCTCGCGGGTGCGGGCGAAGCCCTGGAGGTGCTCGACCTGGAGGAACGAGGTCTCGCCGCAGCGGTGGCCATCGTCTGAGACGAAGCTGCACTGGAGCCCATCGCGCTCGGCGACTTCGCGGGTGATGTCTCGAGGCACGTGCCGGCTGGCGGCAGGCGGCGCCTCCGAAGCAGTGGGCTCCGGCTTGGCGCGAGGCTTGGCGCCGATGCCGAAGCGCTCCTTCTTGAGGGCGGCCGCGAGGAGCTGCATGCCGCGCTTCACCATCTTGGGGAGGGAACGCTGGTCCTTGCGGTGGCTGAGCAGCGCTTCGCACTCGCGGATGAGCGCGAGCAGCTCCGCGTCAGCGGTGAAGGCCACCTTGTACGCGTCAGGCGCGAGGGGCTCGATCTTCGGCGCGGGAGCGGGCGTTGGCGCGAGCTCGAGCCGGAGCGCTGGAGCGGTAGCGGGCGCTTTCGCCGGTGCGAGGGCGGGAGGAGCCGCGACGAGAGGAGGAGTCGCGACGGGTGCAGGAGTCGCGACAGGCGCAGGAGTCGCGGCGAGCCGAGCGGGGACCTTCCGGATGGAGTCGGGAGTGGGCTCCTTGGGCTTGAGCTGGACGCGGAGCTCATGGACCTGGAAGGAGGAGCGGCCCAGTGCCTGGGCGGCGATCTCCTCGCAGCGCGCGGTGGAGCAGTCGTCCTCCATCAGGATGCTGGACAGGATGCGGAGCGCGGTGACGTTGAGCCGACCGTCGCGGACGTAGGCGAGGAGGTTCGGGTGGCGGCGGGCGAGGCGGGCGACGCCGATGCGCTCGAGGGCAGGGTAGTGGGAGAAGCCGAGGGCCTCGGTGCAGTAGGCGTAGGAGGAGCTGTAGCCGAGGGGTGCGTAGAGGCGGCGGGCATCGAGCTCGCCGAGGTGGAGGAGCAGCTCGGCCTCGGTTGCGTTCGAGTCGGAGACGAGGCGGCGCAGCGAGTTGACGAGGGAGTTGTCGTCGAGAGCAGAGAGAGCAGGAGTCATGCATTCACTGCTACCACGACGATTTTCGGCGGCCGGGAAGGCCCCGCCCTGAGGCGAAGAGGCGCGAATCGGCTCGGAGGCGGGTCGAGGGCGAGAACGATCGAGGGTGAGCGAGCCAGCGCGCGAGAGAGGTCTTCCCGGAGCGCATGAGCGAGTCGCGGGATGAGGCCTGAAATTTCCTGTCAAGAGGGCGCGAGCGAATTCCTCATCACGCCGGAGGCAGTGGGGCTCCCTGGGCGAGCGGTGAGCCGGGTGCCTCCACCGAGGTAGGAGCTCCCCGCCGCGGGAAACATCCGGGCGAAGGGGAGCGAGCCCCAAACCGTCCCAAGTCCTCACCTGCCCTGTGCGGTGGCCGAGCCGAGGGCGAGAGAGCCCAGCAGAGGCGAAGGCGATCCCGAGCGTCCGAGTCGGCGCGGAGCCGGTAGCGATCCCCGCGCAGGCGGGCTACGAGCGAGGCGCATGAAGACCGCGACGGAGTACTTCACGTTCGAGACCAAGCAGCGGCGGGAGTTGGTGCGGATCACGGACGACGTAGCGAAGGTGGTGAAAGCCTCCGGCGTGCAGGAGGGGATGGCGTTGGTCTCCGCCATGCACATCACCGCGGGCGTCTTCGTGAACGACGACGAGCCGGGCCTGTGGCAGGACATCTGGACGTGGTTGGAGAAGTTGGCGCCGGAGAACCCGGGGTACCAGCACCACCGCACGGGGGAGGACAACGGGGACGCGCACCTGAGGTCCCTGTTGATCCACCACCAGGTGATCGTCCCGATCACGAAAGGGAAGCTGGATCTCGGCACCTGGCAGCAGATCTTCTACGCCGAGTTCGACGGCCAGCGGCGGAAGCGGCTGATCGTCAAGGTCATGGGCGAGTAGCTTTAGAGCAGCTCCACGAACCAGAGGACGCGGGCCGAGGCGTAGGTGGAGGCGTCGCGGGGGGAGAGCTCGAGCTGAGCGACGGCCTGGGGCCCGAGGCGAAGGGCCCAGCGGTCGAGCGAGCCGACCAGGAGCTCCAGGCGGGCCTCGGCGCGGAGTGAGTGCACCCAGCTGGCGCGTGAGTCGAGCCCGGGCTCCCAGGAGGCCTCCACGCGAAGCGCGTTCGCAGTGTTCCCGAAGAGATGAGTGCGGAGGGCGGCGGAGGCGCGGGGCCCGGCGACGGGTGTCAGCGCCGAGCTTCCCCACCGCGCGGAGGCAAAACCGCCGAGCCCGAGCGCGAGGTAGCTGCCGAAGTCGTCGGACTGCACCGGAACCGCCAACGCCTCCGCGCGAACGGCGGCGGAGTGCGTATGAGGCCGATCGGCGTCGAAGTCCCAGCCGGCCCAGAAGCCCCAGCCGAGCTGATCGAGCGCGGAGCGCCGTTGAGCGGGCAGCTCGCGGCGGAGCGTCCGATAGGCCACCAGCGTGAGCTCGGAGCGGAAGAGCTCGGGCCAGGAGCCGGTGGGGCGGATCGCCAGCTCGCCATCGAGCACGCGCAGCTCGCTGCTGGCCTGAAAGCCATGAAGGCGGGCCTCGCCGAGCTCCTCGGAGAGCACGGCGGAGTGAAGCACGGCGGTGGGGCGGAGCCCCTGTCCGTAGCTGCCGCCGGCGGCGATCCAGGTGCGCGCGAAGCCGGAGCGGGCCAGCGCGTTGGCGGCGGCGCGCTGCTCGGCCGAGACCTTCCGTGCGTGGTCCTCTTGGTGCCAGGCCTGCGCGTCCACGGACGCGAAGTAGCGGTCCACCAGCTCGCCGTGCTGCTGCGTCAGCCGCTCGAAGAGCGCGCGTTGGGCGAGCGCCTCGTCCCGGAGCGCAGCCTGCTCCGGCGTGAGCGGCTGCTCGGCGAGGACCTCCTCGGTCTCCTGGGCCTGATCCAGCACGAGCCGCCCGGCGGCGAGGGCGGCCTCGTCGCGGAACTGCGCCTGGCGCTGGGCGAGCCGCAGGTCCTGCGGCGCCTGCTCCCGAGCGAGCGCCTGCGAGCGCTTCACGTGCTGGAAGAGCGCCTGGAGCGCGCGGTCGTACGCATAGCGCTCCACGCGAACCGTCTGGGCCAGGTAGTCGTAGAGCCAGCTGAGCTGGGTTGCGTCCGCGCCTCGGTGCACGTGCTCGGCGAGCGCGGAGAGCTGCGCATACCCAGCGGCGCGGACGCGGCGATCCGGCGAGAGCGTCGCCGCGTGGAGTTGCCGCAGGCGCGCCGAGTCGGCGGGGGCAAGCGCGGCTGAGAGCGCCTCCAGCCGGACCGCGCGCTGCCGCTCGGCGCGTTCGGCGGCGTCGCGGGTGCACTCCAGCGCGTCGGGCAAGTAGGTCAGCAGCGGAGGCCCGTCCGCGCCGCGGACCTCGTGGATCGCATCGAGCACGGCGCCGGGGAGCGTGGGGCCGAAGCGGGAGGGGAGCCTGACCTGGCGGCCCTCCTCGAGCGCCGAGTTGAGCAGCAGCACCAGCAGGGTCGCGCAGTTGTCGGTGAAGAAGAAGTAGTCGAAATACCCGCGGCGCTCGAGCTCCCAGGTCTTCTCGGCGAAGCGGGTCAGCTCCACGGGGGAGAGCTCGAGCCGATAGCGCCGCATGGTGCGCTGCTCGCGCTCGAGCGACTGGTGGGCCACGCCGGCCATGGCGGTGGTGACCACGCCTGCGGAGAACCCACCGCCGATGCCGCGCAGCGCGTAGGTGAAGCCGCCCTCCTGCTCGCCGGTGAGGGCGACCAGCTGGATGACGGAGCCGAACGAGGGTCCCTCCACGTGGGCACCGGGCTTGCGGACCAACTGCAGCGCCAGGTGGCCGAAGAGCGACTCCGGGGCGCGCCCCGAGGCGGCCACGAAGAGCGCCTCCACGTGTGAGAGCGTCCGCAGATCCGCCCAGGCATCGAAGCCGGGACAGGCGGAGGGCTGGAGCGCGCTGGGCGCGATCAGCTCTCGTTCGCCGAGCGCCTCGCGGAGAAAGCGCGTCTTCGAGAGCTCGCGGCAGCGCACGTCCTCGTCCGGGGCGAGCGCCGGTGCGCCGACCGCGGAGGGCGGGACGAACAGCTCCTCGGCGAAGGTGAGCAGGTCGAGCTGCGCGCTCTCCATCCCGCGGCGGCGGCTGTAGGCGCCGGGGAAGGTGTTGAGCGGCGTCTGGCGCCAGGTGAGGGGGCGCTCGAAGGCGTCCAGCCAGGCGGTGACGCGCTTGAAGCGGCGGGTCTTCGAGAGGCCGAGCGCGTCGTCCCAGCGTTGCAGGACAGCGTGGACGAGCGCGCGGCGGCGCCAGAGCGCGCGCTCCTGGGTGGGGGTCAGCTTGGGGAGCCGGCCGGAGACGATCGCCTCGCGAGAGGGGGCGAGCGCGTAGAGGTGGAAGCGGGCGTGGTCCTCGCTCCGGTCCGGGTGGGCGGAGGTGCCGTCGCCCATGCCGAAGGCGGACGGCTCGGGGTGGAGCTCGAGGGTGAGGGGGCCGCCGGGGAAGCGGCGGAGCCCCGGGGGGAGGCTGGCGAGGGCGGCGTGCAGCTCGGTGACCTCCTCGGTGGTGAAGGGCCCGAGCAGGTGGAGGGCGCGGTCAAGGGCCACGTCGCCGTCGCCGTCCACGTTGGAGGATTCATCACGACTCGAGCGGCTCCCGTTCACCTCGAGCGCAGCGCCGTAGGCGCGTAGTCGAGAGGCGAGACCGAGGTTGGAGATCTCCTCCGCGTAGCCGTTGGAGTTGAGCTGGGGCGCTGGTGCCGCCTCTCGACTACGCGCCTGCGGCGCTACTCTCGAGGTGAACGGCAGTGGAACCGGACGGGTGATGAATTCGCGAACGTCAACGTCAACGGGGTTGGTGGCGGTGCTCAGCGCGAGGAGGAGCGGCAGCATCATTGCGCCGCGCCGGCGCGCGCGAGCAGGGCCTGGCCGTCCTCGCGCAGCCGCGCGTCCTGCGCGGCGAGCGCGCCCACCCGGCGGAGCAGGGCGACGGCGGCCTCATCGGTCAGGGGCTCGGCGCGGGCGAGCTGCAGCAGCTCGGCGCGGTGGGCGCGGAGCATCCGGCCGAAGCGCCCGAGGTTCTCCGTGCGGATGCCGGCGGCCGCCGCGAGATCTTCCACGCTGCGGCCGGCGCCGAGCGCGAGGTCCTGCGCGAACTGGGCGCGGTTGGCGGCGAGGAAGACGCGGGCGGCCTGCACGTGCTCGGGAGGAGGAGGCGGCGGCGGCGTGGCGCCGGGCAGCGGCGGCACGTTCGGGGTCTCCGGGGCCTCCGGCGCCTCCTCCACCTCGGGCGCGCGCCTGCGCAGCGCCACCGCCCAGATCAGCACCCCCAGCCCGGCCACCACCACCACCAGCCCCGCCGTCGTCAGGACCGGCCCCGCGTTCCCATTGTTGGACGAGTTCGACCGAGAGGAGTCCTCGGTCGTCCCTCGCGTGGAGTTGGCGGACGAGTCCTTCAACGTCTGGTTCGCGTCCGAGTTGGACGAGTTGCCCGAGCTCTTGCTCGACTCGCTCGAGTTGTTCGACGAGTTGCCCGAGGCTCCGGACGAGTTGCCCGAGGCTCCAGACGAGTTGCCCGATGAGTTCCCCGAGTTGGCCGACGAGTTCCCGGAGTTCGAGTCGGAGCCCGCGGCCTGGGGCCCGAGCGTCACCGGTAGCCGCGCCGGTCCGTCAATCGCACAGCCGAACAAGGCCAGCACCAGCGCAGCGCTCAACACGCGCTTCATGGGGGCTCCCTCCGGTTTCGATCCGACGGCACTGGAGGTTAGCGACGGGGCGGGTGGTCGCGGCAGGGCCGGTCATCCGACATCCGAACGCCTCCGTCCGAAAACCCGCACGCGCGGTGCTGACGCGCTCAGTCGAGCGGGAAGCGCGCGGCGCCCTGCGCGCAGCGGACGCTCACCGAGCGCAGCTCCACGTCCCGGTGCACGCCGTCCTGCGAGAACTTCACCAGCATCACGCCATCCGAAGTACCGGCGGCGAGCGAGGAGAGCAGGTACCGGCGGTTGTCCGGCAGGCGCAGCTCGCACTGGCTCCAGGCCGTCTCGCCGCTGTTGCGCACCACCAGCCGCTTCACCGGCCCCACCCCGCTCAAGGACGCGCGCCCCTTCAGCGCGACATCCGAGGGGCCGGCGCCGGCCCGCACCCCGAGCGCGGCGAAGCGCGCGGAGGGCGCCTTCCCGGCGGCGGACGCATCCAGCTCCACGCGGGCGAGGTGCTCCCACACCTCCACCACCTGCGCCTGCCCGAGCGCGGCCTTGTCCGCGCCCACCACGGAGATCGACTGCCCCACCGCGAGCCCATCCTCCGAGCCGGCGCGGACGAACTGCTGGCCGCGATCCACGAACATCCCGGCCGTCACCACGGGCGCCATCACCACCGGCGCCACCCCCACCATGGGCGTCCCTCCGGGCACCGGCTCTCCGCGGCGCAGCAGCCAGGAGGTGAGCGCACCGGTGCCAGCCGCGGTGGCGAGCAGCGCGGCGACGACCGCCCAGGGCAGCCAGCGGCGCTGCTGGGGCGACTGCGCGCTGGCGGAGGGCAAGGCCGCGAGCCCCACCTGCGTGAGCCAGCGGGTGGCCTTGGCAGGCGCCTTCGCCTCCGCGGCGGGAGCTGCGGGGGCGGACGGCGCGGCTTGCGCCGCCGAGCGCGCGCCGCCGAGCGCGTGGCCGAGCACGGCCACCAGAATCGGCACCACGATGGAGGAGATGATCGCCATCCAGCGGTCGAACCCGAAGCCGTCATCGGCCAAGGCCACGGCAGGTGCGAACGAGAGCAGGACCAGGGCGCGGCGCAGAGAGCTCATGAGCGCCTCGAATGCTAGCGCCCGAGCCCCAAAGCGGCCGACGGGCGAAGCCGCCGCACATCTGCGCACGCGTCGCTACTTCTCCAAGCCGTACGCCCGGCGGAGCAGCTCCTCGTGGGACAGCCCGCTCTGCTTGGCCGCCTCCACATCCAGCCCTTGGCCGTGCCCCTCCCCCCTGCCGCGGAAGAGGAACCCTTGCGGCTCGCGGACGGCCACCTCGGGGCAGGAGCGGAGCCTCAGGGGGTTGCGCAGGACCTCGCAGGGCAGCCGGACGGCCGAGTCGAACGGGGCGGCCGCGCTGCCCTCCCGCCGCACGAAGCGCGCCTCGCCGGCCGTAAAGCGCAGGGCGGAGGGGGCGGCGCCGAGCACCTGCTCCACCTCGCGCAGCGTCCGCCGCTCCTCCCACGGCTCCTCCCCTCCGCGGGAGAACGGCAGCCAGCGCTCGGCCTTGAGCGGAGGCAGGGCGAGCGCGCCGAGCTCCTCCTGCCGCGGAGGGCGCGTCCCCTGGAAGACCTGGCAGTGCGTGGTGTCACAGGCCCCGCGGGCGCCGTGGCCGCGCGTCAGGTCGTGCGCCACCACCCGCGCCAGCGCCACGCGGGCCTCGCCGCGCAGCTGCGCGTCCTCGGACTCCAGCACCCCCGCCACGTAGCGGGCGAGCGTGGTCCGGAAGAGAAAGTCCGAGCCGCGCCGGGCCTTGAGCGCGCGCTCGGGCACGGGCGCGCCGGGGGGCGGCCGGTAGGGCGGGGCGGGGGAGAACGAGAACACCCCCGCGTACTCCCGCCCGGCCGGCTCGATCCCCGGGAAGCGCACCCGCCACGGCCCGCCCACGCACACCGCGCTCGCGCCGCGCACCAGCTCCGGCAGCGGCGCGAAGTCCCGCGCCACGGGGCGCGCGCCGGCGGCGGAGACAGAGAAGCCCGTCCCGGCGCAGCGGGCCTGCAGGCTCGAGGGCGGGAGCAGCCCCAGCGCCTGCACGCGGGCGCCGGAGTGCGCGCGCCGCCCGCGGAAGGGCGCCAGCGCGCCGGCGAGCTCATCCGCGAAGGCGCGCGGCATCCGCCCCGCGCGGGCCATCACCGCCACCACGTCCTCGTCCACCGCGACGATCCACCCCACCACCGGGCGCAGCCGCGCGTCCCGCACCGTGCCGGTCTTGGTGGCCAGCCCGCGCAGCGCGCTGGAGGCGGGCAGCTCGGAGAGCGTCCCCTGCGCCACGTTGTCGCGCAGCACCGCGAGCACGTCCGGGCGCCCCTCCGCCAGCAGCAGGTAGGCCGAGGCCAGCTGCAGCGGCGAGAGCGTCAGCCGTCCCTCGAGCCCGATCGCCTCGGCCATCCCGCGCGGCAGCTCCGGCAGCCCGAGCGCCACCAGCGCCTCGCCAAACCCACCGAGCGGCGGCGCCCCGGCGGTGGCCACGTCCAGGAAGTACCCATTGCAGGAGCGCAGCAGCGCCTCGCGGGCGGAGAGCCGGGCCGGCAGCTGCTCCCCGCACAGCCACTCCCCCCGCTCGGCCTTGGGCGGCAGCGCGGGCGGGTGCTCCAGGGCAGCGAAGACGAACGGCTTGAGCGTGGACCCGAACGGCATGGCGAGCTTCACCGCGCCCTGGGACTGCAGCACCTCGCCCGAGTGGCGGCTGAGCACCACGAACGCGTCAAAGGCCGGCGCCACCAGCTGATCCGCCAGCTCCCCCACCGACAGCCGCGGCCACTGCCACCGCGCCGCGCAGCGGGCCAGCCTTGCCCGCAGCACCCGCGGCAGGGCGCGGGGGGAGGGGCCGGCGGACTCGCCCAGCAGCCGGGCCAGGGCGCGGCGCCCGGAGGCCAGCCCCACCGAGCGCGGCTGCTGCTCCAGCCGCCCCGCGGCGCCGGAGAGCGACAGGTACGGCGCCTCCTCCCAGGCCGTCCGCTCGCCGCTGGTGGCCACCGCGAAGGCCTCGTGGAACAGCCGGTCCTCCGCCGAGGCCGGGCACGCCGCCCAGAGGAACTGGTGCGCCAGCTCGTGGCGCAAGGCGGTGGCCATGGCCGCGTCCAGCGCGCCTGGCCGGGCCTGCCGCAGCTCAATCCGCTCGGGCCGGCTCTCCCCGTTCTCGCCGGGGGCCAGGTGCGCCGCGGGCAGCACCCGCACCGTCCCAGCGGCGGGCGCGGCCGGCTCGCCGGTGGCGTCCACGTAGAGCGCCTCGAGCGCGGCCCAGTGCGCGCGCGCCTCCTGCTCCACCGCTTCGGTGGCGGCCAGGCGCGCGTCCACGGCGAAGGTGGGGCTGGCGCCCAGCGCCACCACCGCCGCCGCGCACAAGGCCGCCGCGCCCATGGCGCTACTTCGCCTCGGGGGACGCCACCACCAGCGTCATCGGCGCGCTGCGCCCCTTGCGGGAGAGCGCGTACATGTCCGCGAGCGTGGCGGGCGGGGCCAGGTACCGCCCCGGGAACTGCGCGCGCAGCACGTAACCCACGGTGCGGGGCGTGTTGCTCCACCAGGTGGGCTCCTCGAAGAAGAAGACCGCGCGCTCGGGCGAGAGCGAGCGCCGCTTCAGCGCGGAGTGCTCCAGGGGCAGGTTGTGGGGCGCGCCGCGGAAGGCCTTGTCCTCGCCGAGCGGGGTGAAGCCGGCCGGCACCGCGTCCTCCAGCACGTAGTAGGCGGAGCGCACGCGGTCATCGCCGCGGGCGTCGATCGTCAGCTCCACGAACACCTCCGCCCCCTGCGGCACCGCCTGCCCGCTCTCCAGCGGCTTCTTCCCCGCCTCGGAGAGCAGGAAGTAGCGGCGCCCCACCACCATCCCCTGCTCGAGCGGCTTCGCGTCCCCGGCCGGGGTGAGCACCTGCGCCCGCAGGGTGGCCACGCCCTCGAACGTCCCCACCCGCACCGTCTGGGTCCCCGGCGGCAGCGTGGCGGCGAGCCCGGCGCCGCGGGGCCGGAAGCTCACCTTGAGGGCGCCCTCCACCTGCGGCGGCGGCAGGGCGCGCAGCGCCTTCGCGTCCCGCTCGATCAACCAGAGGCTGTGCAAGAGCGCGGTGCTGCGGTCGAAGGTGGAGAGCTCCGGCTCGGTGAGCAGGTCCAGCACCCGCCGCCGGGCCTTGGCCACGTCCAGCTCGCCCATGGACGCCGCGTGGCCGAGCAGCGCGGTGAGCCCCACCCGCCGCAGGGGAAAGCGCCAGAAGGCCTCGGTGGGCTCGAAGCGGGCCAGCTGGAAGAACTGCTCGCGGCTGGTGGTGACGAGCTGGGCCAGCTTCGCCGCCGAGGCCTGCTCCTTGAGCAGCCCCGTCTTCTCCGCGGCGAGCACCGCCAGCGCGGCGGAGTAGAGGTCGGTCCCGCCAGCGGCCCGCTCCAGCAGCGCCCGCACCCGCGGCGCCTGCTTCTCGCCCTGCAGCCGGGCCAGCACGTAGGCGCGGGTGGCGTCCAGCTCCGGGGGCAGCTCCTGCTGCGCCTCCAGCCACGCCGCGGCCTCGGTGATGGCGGGCTCCCCGCGCTGCACCAGCCCGGCCTCCACCGAGTAGGTGAGCCCATCCAGGGCGATCAACGTCAGCGGCAGCGAGGGCTCGCTGTACCCGCCGAACCAGGTGAAGCCGCCGCCCTTCACCCCGAGCGCCAGAATCCGCTGCGAGCCCTGCACCGCGCGGGAGCGGGCCTCGGCGAGCAGCGCCTGGCTCTCGGGATCCAGCTGCCCCAGCGCGTTCACCTTCTGCAGCGTCTGGAAGAGCGCCACGTTGGGGACGGTGGTGGAGACCAGCTGCTCCAGGCAGCCGTAGGGGTAGCTCAAGAGCTCGCGCACGTTGGCGAGCGCGGCGTCCACCGTGGAGGGCTGCAGCACCAGCTCCACCTTCTGCGTCCGGGAGGTCCCCAGCGGCGGCAGCTTCAGCTCCCCGCCGGCGTAGCTGCTGACCTGGAGGGTCTCCTCGAGCACCGCCGGCACCACCGGAACCTTGCGGCGATCCGCGAGCGGCTCGGCGGCGCCGGTGACGGAGATGGCCACCTCCGGGCTGCCAGCGGCCTGCGCGTGGAGCTTGAAGGGGACGACCTGCTCGCTCGCGGCGACAAGGTCCGCGCGCCCGGTGGCGCTCTGCCCGCCCAGCCCTTCGGCCGCGGCCACCTTCACCTCCAGGGCCTGCTTCGCCTTGTCGGAGATCCGCGCCAGCCGGACGCTGCCCACCGCGTCGTCGCCTTCACGCAGGAACTGCGGCAGCGAGGCGACCAGGTTCAGCTTCCCGCGGCTGGCGAACTCCGCCGTGCTCTCGCCGAAGCGGCCGGAGGCGTCCGCGGCCACCGCGGTGACCGTCCAGAGCGTCTGGTTGGCGGGGAGCTTGAAGCGCACCCGGGCCAGCCCTTGCCGGTCGGTCACCACGTCCGGGCTCCAGAACGCCGTGTCCTTCTCCTCCTGCTTCTCCTCGCGGGTGGGCGGCTTCACCGAGGTGAAGCGCAGGTGCGGCAGCCGGGAGAAGGCGCGCGCCAGCTGCTCCCCGTAGCCGTAGCCCTGGAACTCGTTCGAGTAGAAGCTCGTCACGTTGTTGCGGGCCACCGGGTAGAAGAAGTCGAGCACCTTGGGGCGCAGCTCGGTCTGGACGGCGTAGACCGCCTTGTCCACCACCCCCACCGAGACCTGGGCCACCACGCCTTCTCCGTCCGAGTCGGTCACCCGCAGCTCCACCGTCTGGTCGGAGAGCGGCGCCATCTCCGGCTTGAGCGGGGTCACCTGCACCGCGAGCGTCCGCTCCACCGGGACGATCCGGAAGGGCAGGGTCCGCTCCTCCCAGCGCCCGCTGGCGGAGGGGTAGGCGAGCGACACGTAGACCGCGCTGCCAAAGCGGCGCTCCACGTCGAAGGCCTGGAGCAGCGTGGTGCCGGAGACCTCCAGGAGGCGCGTGCCGTAGAGCCCATTGCCGGAGAGCGTGAGCCACACCGGCCCGGCGCTGCGGCCCCCGGGGCCCCAGCCCTCCGGGAAGAGCGCCACCACCTGCGCGGTGGTGCCCGGCTGCAGCACCCCGTCCAGCGCCTCGAGCGTGAGCGAGGGCACCTTGGCCACCGGCTCGTTCCCTTCGCCCACCACCAGCAGCTTCGCCTCGCCGCTCCAGGGCTCGCCCTTCTTGTCCTTGAGCGTCACCTGCGCCACCAGCGTGCCCACGCCGTTGGTGGGCGCGGAGGCGCGGAAGAGCGCATCGCCCCCCGTCTTCAGCGGCTGCGTGGAGAGCTTGGACTCGTCTCCATTGGCGCGCCGGAGCAGGAAGGTCACCGTGCCTTCGATCTCCGGCATCGGCTTGCCGGAGAGGGAGCTGGAGCGCACCGCGAGCACGGCCTCGCCGTTGGCCTTCACCACCTTGGTGGAGAAGCGCGCCGCGCCCATCACCTCGGTCTTGGAGAGGAAGAAGCTGGTGGACGCGTTGGCGAACGTCTTCTGGTCATCCCGCGCGCGGACGGTGAGCGTGTAGCGGTAGGGCAGCCGCTCCTCGCCGGGCGCGAGCGGCGGCACCTCGAGCGTGAGCTCCGCCTCGCCGTTGGCGTCGAACGTGGGGGCGGACTGCCAGGGGTCCTCGCCCGTCTCGCCGGCCTCGCTGCGCTTGGCGACGGAGGAGAAGAGTCGCTCGGGGATGGAGAGCTTCCCTTCGGTGGTGGACTGCGAGCCGTACGTCACCGCGCTCCCGGCGCCGCCCTTGCCGGCGTCATCCACCCAGGCGGGCGAGTCGAGCAGCGAGCGGTAGAGGAACACCTCGTAGCGGGTGTTGGGGGGCGCGCCGCCGGCGTAGCGGCGGACCTTCACCTTCGCGGAGAGCGGCTGCCCGGGGGAGACCGTCTCCGACTCGGGCGACAGCTCCAGATAGAAGGTGGGCTTCACGTAGTCCTGCACGCGGGCTTCGGCCTGGTGCGGCTGCCCGTCCAGCTCGGCCACCACGCGCAGCACGCCGGTGTCCAGGCCGGTGGGGGCCTTGAAGCTGCCGGAGAACGCGCCGAAGTCATCCACCGTGGCGCGCGTGGAGACCGGCGAGCCCTTCTCGGAGACGAGCTTCACCGTCACCTCGCGCCGCTGCGGCGTGAAGAGCCGGGAGAGGAACGAGTCCGGGCGGCGGGCGAGCCCGCGGAAGCGGACCTCGTCCCCCGGGTGGTAGATGGGGCGGTCCGTGTAGAGGAACACGTCCGGGGCCACGGCGAGCGTGGAGTAGAAGTCGGTGTCCACCACCGCCACGTCCCTGCCCAGCGTCACCGTGGCGAGCAGCTTGGGCTCGGTGACTGGCAGGAGCACCTCGCCCTGCGCGTTGGTCTTCCCGGTGGGGCCGGGGCCGGCGGGCAGCTGCAGCGCCACCGCGGCGTCCGCCTTGGGCCGTTGATCCAGCCCGGCCACGCGCACCAGCAGCGCCCCGTCCGTCTGCTTCGCCTGGACGGTGAGGTCGGTCACCACCAGCATCACCTGCCCCTCCACGCGCCCCTGCACCAGCTGCAGCACGTAGACGCCGGCGGGGAGCGGGTCCAGCGCCACGCGGCGCTCCTGGAAGCCGCTCTCGCCGCCCCACTCCTCGAAGCCGGGGACATTGAAGTCGCGGTCCGCGCCGCCGAGGTCCAGGTTGAGCCACTGGCTGCGAACCAGCTCGAGGTCTGCGGGGACGCCCACCAGCTTGGGCGGCCCCTCCTGGAGGGCGGCGGCGGTGCGCGCGCCTTCTTCGGCCTTGGGCAGCGAGCCGGAGAGCGCGCGGCGCAGCTCCGGGCTGAGGGCGCGGAGCAGGAAGCTGCCCGGCTCGCGCAGCCCGTTGAGCCCGCGGGAGAGCGCGCGGCCCGGGTTCACGGTGGTGGGCGGCACGTCGTACGCGCGGCGCAGGTTGCTCTGGGAGCGGATGAAGGCGGTGAGGTCCTTCGGGCGCAGCACCCGGAGCTGGACGGGGCCGCGCTCGGCGAAGGCCATGTCCACCACCGGCGCCTCCTGCGTGCCGTAGCTGCGGGGGACGGTGATGTAGAGCGGCTTGGCCGCGGCGGGCAGCGCCGCGAGCGCGGCGAGGCAGAGCAGCGTGAGGCGGGAAGTCTTCATGAGCGGAACCCTCCACCGACGAGCGCGCCGCCCTCGGCGACGCCGCGGAACCCCACGTACGGCAGCGCTTCGAGTACCCGGCGCGCGCTGTCCAGCTCCGGGGGGAGCCCCTTGGGCAGCGGCTGCTTGGGGCTGGCCGGCGTCTCGGACAGGAAGCCGTCCGAGGTCAGCTGGGAGAGCAGCTTCCCCAGGTCCACCCCGAGCGTCACCGAGCTGGGCGCGGCGAGCCCGCCCACCACCGCCGGCGCGGCGTGGGCCAGGTTGGGCACCTTGCCCTCGCACGCTTGCGCCATCCGCGCCAGCAGCTCGGCGGAGGAGGCCAGCACCGCGTGGCCGCAGTGGGTGCCGCTGGCGAGCGGGTTGGGCCCGGAGAAGAGCTTCGCCAGCGCTGGCGCGTCCTCCGCGCGGCCCCAGGCGATCGCTACCTCGGGCGGGAGGTTCCGGTCGCCGCGCGGGTGCCAGGCGATGGCGATCTGCCGCGCCAGCTGCGCGCCGGTGGGCTTGCCGGCGAGGAAGGCCTTCAGCGAGGCCTCGTCCAGGCGCTCCGGCAGCGCCACGTTGAGGGCCAGCACCACGGGCACTTCCCCGGGGATCAACTTGAGCAGCTCGCTGGAGAGCGTGGCCCGCCCGAAGCGGGCCGAGGCGAGCTTCGCGGAGAGCCCGGTGGGCTTGAAGGTGTTCCCGTCCACCTGGAAGGAGAGGGCGAGCGGCCCCTGGAGCCCCAGCGCGTGCGCGAGCGTCTGCCCGTCCCGCCCGAGGTTCGCCAGATCCACCGCGAGCGCCACGTCCGCGCCCGCCGCGGTGGCGAGCGGCGACTGAGGCGCGCACAGCCCCTGGAGCACCGCCTTCGGCTGCCGGCCGAGCACCATCCGCCCGCCGCGCAGCCCCGCGAACACCGAGTGCTCGGCGAGGAGCCAGCGGGAGATCTCGATCTCCTCGGGAGCCGGGGCCGGTGCGGCGGCGCCTTCGACGGGCTCTGGGGCGCCGGGGCACTGCTTGGCGGTGAAGCCGCCGCGGCGGGCCACCGCCTCCAGCGCGCGGAAGGCGGAGGTGGCGGAGGCGCCGGCGTTCTCCACCAGCACCACCGGCAGCCCGGGCCCGCCCTGGGTGGAGAGCCAGGCCACGCGGAAGGGGTCCGTGAGCAGCTGCCCGGCCACGAGGTCGAGCACGGCGCCCTTGAAGGAGCCCTTCAAGTCTTCCCCGCGGCTGCCGAGGAACGGGCCCCAGCCGCCGAGGAAGCCCTGCCCGAGCGGCTGCTTGAGGACGTCCTGCAGCCAGGGGTTGGCGAAGAGCGCCTCCTTCACCTTGCCGGGCGCGGCCACGTCCACCCAGGCGGTGGCCTCGGCCACCTCCTTCACCTCGAGCGCCACCTTGGCGTTGGGGTCAGGCGCGCCGCTTACGCCGGGGTTGATGACGAACTTTACGGGAGTCTTGCTCGGCTCGCGCTGCGGGTAGATGAGCGCGAGGAAGACGGTCACGGCGAGGAAGACGCCGAGGCCGGCGAGCGGCAGCAGCCAGGGCGGACGGGAGTTGGGCTCAGTCATGCATCCACTCCTTGAAGCGGTAGAAGCCGAGGAAGGCGGGGTTCGAAGGGGAGGGGCGCCACTCGGTGGGCGCATCGGTCGCGAGCGCGTCCAGGCCGCCCAAGCGGACGTCGTTGGCGCCCTCGCCCGGGTGGTAGACGACGCGGGTGGCGGCGTGGGCCTTGTCGCGGGGCTGCACCACCAGCATCAGGTGGAAGACCGGCCCTTGCGCGCCGTCCTGCCGGAAGGCGAGCAGGTCCCCGCTGCGCAGCGCGCGGCGGGCGTCCTCGCCTCGGCCGAGCGGCGCGAAGCTGTGGGCCAGCAGCGTCTGCGCGTCCGCGAAGTCCAGCCGCTCGCCGCGCGGGCCGGTCCAGAGCGGCTTCGATTCGGGGCGCAGCCGGCGGTAGGCGCTACGGTAGGCGAAGCGGACCAGCCCGGCGCAGTCGCGCTGCTCGGGGATCCAGCGCGGGTCCTGCCGCTCCACCTGGGCGAGCGCCACCTCCGCCACCACCTCGCGCAGGAAGGTCTCGGACGGTGGAGCACCGCCCACGGCGGACGTTGACGTTGACGTTGACGTTGACGTTGACGTGGACGTTGACGTTGACGTGAACGTGTGACGTGGACGTGGACGGCCGTTCGACGGCGACGCGTCTCGAGGCAACGGCCGTCGCACGTCCACGTCCACGTCCACGTCAACGTCAACGTCAACGTCAACGTCAACGAAGGCGATCCTGGCCCCAACGCTTTGGGTCACCGCCAGCAGCGCGACGAGCAGGGCACTCACTCAATCCCCCTCGCCGCCGCCGCCGGTGGAGAGCTTCTTCGCGCCCTCCTCCAGATTCTTGGGCCACTCGGGCCCTGACGGCGGCCGCTCGGAGGAGGGCACGTAGACCAGCGCCTTGCCCTCGCCGAGCATGTTCACCCACGCGAGCGTGCGGGTGGTGCCGGGGGTGGCCAGCGGCACCTGCACCATGCGGCGCTGCTCCTGGGGCGTGCCCTCGAAGAGGACCAGGTTCAGCGTGGCGATGGTGTGCGCCTTGTCCCCGCTGGGCCAGTAGTTGGTCGCGATCAGGTAGAGCCCGCGAGGCGGCGCGCGGTGCACGTAGAGGTACGGCCCGTACGCCGGTTGATCGAAGTCCCCGCCCTGCTCGTTGAGGAAGAACGTCCCGCCGGAGGGGCTGGCGGTGTTGGCCCAGAAGACGTGGGCCATGGACGAGAAGTCCACCGCGCCGTCCGCGCCCTCGCTCTTGTCGGTCGGCTCGTAGATGTGCAGGTCGGTGTACACGCCGTCCGTGTCGCTGGTGAGGATGGCCTTGAGCGGGACCGGCGGCACCTGCGCGAACGTGGTGACCTGGGCCTTCGTGGTGCCGCCCTGGTTGGTGGCCATCACCGTGATCACGTTCTTCCCGCTCGCGGCGGGGAACTTCCGGGAGAAGCGGCCGGAGAAGGTCCGCATCAGGTAGCGGTCCCCGTTGATGCTCACCACGACGGGGTCGATCGACGTGTCGGAGACGGTGCCCTCCAGCTTGAGCATCCGATCCACGGACCAGCCGCCGGACGGCGCGGTGATCCGCACGGTGGGCGCGCTCTTGCCGCGGCCAATGGGGACGCCCTGCGGCTGCCGCCCGGGGGGCGGCGTCTGCGCGAGGGCCAGGGAGAGGAGCAGGGCTTTGAGCATGGCGTAGCGTCTTGTGCCGATGAGAGGGGACCGGACGACGACCGCGCTGCTGTGGCTGTAAGCGCGCCGGACGATACGCCGATTCAATCCGCTTGCCAGGCCTTCCCGAGGTCCGGCGCCCTCGGGCGGACGGTCCATGCCGCGGCAGGCCGAACGCGGGTGAGGCCGATCTACCGCGTTTGCAACGATCTTCGCCCCGCCCTGTCGGTTAGGCTCTCCGCCGCCCACGGAGCAAAAGGAGTCGCAATGATCCTGAATGCGCTGCTGCTGGCCCTGTCGCTCTCCGCCGCCCCCGCCACCCCGAACGAGGCCCAGCTCAAGGCCATGGCTGCCCGCTTCGCGCCCGTGGAGATCGGCGCGGACTTGAAGGCCCTGCCAGCCAACGAGCGCGCCGCGCTGGCGAAGATCATCGAAGCGGCGGAGATCATGGATCCGCTCTACCTGCGCCAGACCTGGGCGGGGAACGCCACGCTCCTGCTGGATCTCCTCGCCGACACCTCGCCCTTGGGCAAGGAGCGGCTGCGGATGTTCCTGCTGCACAAGGGGCCCTGGTCCAACCAGGACCAGAACGCGCCGTTCCTGCCGGGGGTGGGGGAGAAGCCCAAGGGCGGCAACTACTACCCGCCGGGCGCCACCAAGGAGGAGGTGGAGGCGTGGCTGAAGACGCTCTCCGCCGCTGATCGCGCCAAGGCCACCGGCTTCTTCACCACCCTGCGCAAGGGCCCAGACGGCAAGTGGACGATCGTCCCCTACAGCGTGGAGCACCAGGGAGAGCTCGCCCGCGCCGCGAGCCTGCTCGAGCAGGCCGCGAAGCTCACCGCGCAGCCCACGCTCAAGGCGTTCCTCACCAAGCGGGCGGAGGCGTTCCTCTCCAACGACTACTACGCGAGCGACGTGGCCTGGATGGAGCTGGACGCGAGCATCGAGCCCACCATCGGGCCCTACGAGGTCTACACGGACGAGTGGTTCAACTACAAAGCCGCGTTCGAGGCCTTCATCGCGGTCCGGGACGACGCGGAGACCCAGAAGCTGGCCAAGTTCTCCTCCGAGCTGCAGGACATCGAGAACCACCTCCCCATCGACCCCAAGCTGCGCAACCCGAAGATCGGCGCGCTGGCGCCGATCCGCGTCGTCAACTCGCTCTTCTCCTCCGGGGACGCCAACCACGGCGTGCAGACGGCGGCCTTCAACCTCCCCAACGACGAGCGCGTGGCGGCGGAGAAGGGCACCAAGCGGGTGATGCTCAAGAACGTGCAGGAGGCCAAGTTCAAGACCGTGCTGCTGCCGATCGCCAAGGTGGCGCTCTCCAAGGCGGACCAGAAGAGCGTGGCCTTCGAGCCCTTCTTCACGCACATCCTGATGCACGAGCTGATGCACGGGCTGGGGCCGCACCACGTCACCGTGGGCGGCAAGCAGTCCACGGTGCGCGAGCAGCTGCAGGAGCTCTACTCCGCGTTCGAGGAGGCCAAGGCGGACGTCTCCGGCCTCTTCGCGCTCCAGTACCTGATCGACAAGGGGGGCATCGACAAGGGCATGGAGAAGACGCTCTACACCACGTTCCTCGCCTCCAGCTTCCGCACGCTGCGCTTCGGCACCGAAGAGGCGCACGGCAAGGGCATGGCCATGCAGGTGAACTACTTCCTGGATCAGGGCGCCTTCAAGGTGGCCAAGGACGGCACCTTCTCCGTGGAGCCGGCCAAGATGAAGGAGGCGGTGGTAGGCCTCACCAAGGAGCTGATGACCCTGCAGGGCGAGGGCAACCGCGAGGGGGCCCGGGCGCTCCTGGCCAAGCTGGGCGTCGTCCGCCCGGAGGTCCAGAAGGTGATCGACCAGCTCAAGAAGGTGCCGATCGACATCGAGCCCAAGTACGTCACCGCCCGCAAGCTGGCGCAGGAGGACGAGGCCCAGGGCGCGGCGGCCGCCGGCTCCGGCAAGTAACGCCCAGACCCGCTGGCGCGTAGACTCTTCACGCGTGAGCCAGCGAGATCCGAAGAGCTCGGAGATAACCCCCGAGCAGACCTACCTGAAGCGCCGCGAGCTCTTGAAGAACGCGGCGTTCTTCACGGCCACCGCCACGGGCGTGGGCGGGAGCCTGCTCTGGCTGACCGGCCGCGGCCGGTCGGACGTGGACGCGCCGAAGCTCGCCTCCACCGGAGCAGCGGACGGAGGGCTCGCCGCCGAGCCCGGCGCGCTGCAGCTGGCCTCCCGCGGCAAGTACACGGTGGACGAGCCGCTCACCCCGCTGCGGGACGTCTCCACCTACAACAACTACTACGAGTTCGGCACCGACAAGGCGGACCCCGCCCAGAACGCCGGCGGCCTGCGCACGCGGCCGTGGAGCGTGATGGTGGAGGGCGAGTGCGCCAAGCCCGGCCCGATCGATCTCGAGGACGTGCTGCGCCTCTTCCCGCTCGAGGAGCGCGTGTACCGGTTCCGCTGCGTGGAGGCCTGGTCCATGGTCATCCCCTGGGTGGGCTTCCCGCTCGGGGACTTCCTGCGGCGCTTCGAGCCCACCTCGAAGGCCAAGTACGTGGCCTTCACCACGCTGATGGATCCTACGCAGATGCCGGGGCAGCGGCGCCCGGTGCTCGAGTGGCCCTACGTGGAGGGGCTGCGGCTGGACGAGGCGATGCACCCCTTGTCGCTGCTCGCGGTGGGGCTCTACGGCAAGGTGCTGCCCAACCAGAACGGCGCGCCGCTGCGGCTGGTGGTGCCGTGGAAGTACGGCTTCAAGGGGATCAAGGCGATCGTCAAGGTCCGCTTCACCGCGGAGCAGCCGCCCACGACGTGGAACCTCGCCGCCAGCCGCGAGTACGGCTTCTACTCCAACGTGAACCCGGAGGTGCCGCACCCGCGCTGGAGCCAGGCCAGCGAACGGCGCATCGGCGAGCTGCGGCGGCGCCCCACGCTCCCTTTCAACGGCTACGCGGAGCAGGTGGCCAGCCTCTACGCGGGCATGGACCTCAAGGAGAACTACTGATGGCCCGGCCGCAGCCGTGGCTCAAGCCGGCGTTGATCGTGGGCGCCACCGTCCCGGCGGTGGGGATCGCCTGGCGCGCCCGCACCGGCGGGCTGGGGGCCAACCCGGTGGCGGAGGCGCTCAACGAGCTGGGGCTGCTCGCGCTGGTGTTCCTGCTCGCCTCCCTGGCCTGCACCCCGCTCAACCAGCTCTTCAAGTGGGCCTGGCCGGCGCGGGTGCGGCGGCTGCTCGGCGTCACCGCGTTCGTCTACGCCTCGCTCCACCTGCTCACCTACGCGGGCGTGGACCAGGCCTTCGACTGGAAGGTGCTGCTGGAGGACGTCACCAAGCGCGGCTTCATCCTCGTGGGCTTCGCCGCCTTCGTCCTGATGATCCCTCTGGCCATCACCTCCACGGACGGGATGGTGAAGCGGCTGGGCTTCCTGCGCTGGAAGCGGCTGCACCGGCTCGCCTACGTGTGCGGTGCGCTCGCGGTCATCCACTTCTACTGGCGCGTGAAGTCGGATCTGCGCGAGCCCCTCATCTACGGCGCGCTGCTCGGGGCGCTCCTGCTCGCGCGGCTGCTCACGCGCAAGGCGAAGCCGAAGCCGAGGGCCGCCTAGGCCCGCTCGGTGAAGATGTTGAAGGACTTGGGCCGCCCGGCGAACTCCCGGTACAGCTTCACCACGTCCATGATCCCGATCACTTCGGTGCAGCGCTTCTTGGCGATGTTGATCACCAGGTGGTTCATGGCGTCGAACACGTAGAACAGCCCCAGCCCGGCGCCCCCGGAGCCGCCGTCGCTCATCGGCTCGGCGCTGTTGAAACACCGGGCCAGGTACGCGCGGACCTGCTCCGCGGTGAGCGAGCCGAACGGATCCTTCACCGAGACCGCGAGCCGGGCGCCGTCGTGGAAGAAGCCCACCTCGAGCGACTCCCCGCCCTCCAGCGCCACCGAGGCGTCCCGCCGCAGCCCGCGGTACCGCGGCGCGCCCGTGCCATCCACCGGCGCGTTGAAGAGCGCGTTGGTGACCAGCTCGTCCACCGCCAGGCGGAAGTTCTGGACCAGCCGCGAGCTCAGCCCGTCGCACCGGGACGCGAACTGCTCGCCGGCCTCGGCGATCCGGCCCTTCTCGCCCGAGTTGCGCAGCGTGAAGCGCTCCTGCCGCGCTTCGCGCGACAGGTAGCGGTCCGCGCCGAAGATCTTCCCTTCAATCAGCTTCTGCAGGGTGACCTTGAGATCTTGCCGGCCGGGGAGCGTGAGGTTGTGCGCCACGAGGTTGCTCACGCCGCCCTCCACCAGCTGCGCGAGCTGGACGCGCTGGGCGGACCGGACGAGCAGCAGGTGGGTGGAGGCGCACTGGTCCTCGCGCAGGAAGGCGGGGAGGTGGGGCGCGCCGCTGCCGAAGACCACGATCACCCCGGGCTCGCCCGGCTCCTCCTCCTCGCGCAGCGGGGAGATCGCGCAGCCCAGCGTGGCGCAGACCTCCTGCAGCTCCTCCAGGAGCGCCGGATCCGTGCCGAAGGCATAGAGCTGGGAGGTGGAAGAGGCTGCGCTCAAGGGAGGGCTACCGCGGCGCCTGGAACGCGAGGAAGTGCTCTGGCAGGTCGTCGAACTGCATCTGCTGGCCGCACTTGGGGCAGGGGAGCGGCTGCTCCAGCCGGCCCGCGAGCGCGGCGTCCGCCGGCATCAGCTCCAGGTGCTCGGTGAAGCAGGCCTCGCAGGTGAACGGCGCGAGCACGCTGCGCACCCGGGCGCCGCAGCCGAAGTCCATGATCATCGCGAACTGGGTCATCACCGCGGGCGGGCAGCGCTCCAGCACGCAGTCGGTGCCGTTGGCGCGCAGCGCTCGCATGAAGGTGACCCACTCGCGCACGCCGGCGGAGTTGATCCGCTCCACGTTCTCCATCGTCAGCTCAACCGATTTGGAGAGCTTGGCGGGGAGCTCGCTGAGCCGCGAGTTCTCGGTGATTGCCCCGGTCAGCGCGACCTTGCTGACCCCGTTCTCGAGCTTGAGGTCGACCTGCAGGGAGTCGTCCATTGCGGACCGAGCGTAGCGTGAGCCGGCGCGCGGGCAGAAGGTGCGCGCAAGGCGCCGTCGTCGCACCTTTAGGCGCGTCGGCGGAAGGAGAGCGCGGTGAGGACGCAGGCCAGCGCGAGCAGCACCGCGACCCAGGCGGAGGCTTCCGGACCGAAGGCGCCGCCCGTCCAGAGCGGGGAGCCCACCGAGGTGCGCCGCAGCAGGCTCACACTCTGCGTGAGCCCGCTCACCGGCTGGCCGAAGACGAAGCCTTCGAAATAGTTCCAGCTGGTGTGCAGCCCGAAGCACAGCCAGAGCGAGCCGGTGCGGTAGACCAGCAGCCCGAAGAGCACGCCCACCAGCGCGATGTTGGCGGCGGCGGTCCAGTCCGCGTTGGGGTTGGTCAGGTGCAGGACGCCAAAGAGGGTGGAGGTGATGAGCACCGCGGGCACCTTGCCCAGCCCCCGGGCGAGCTGCAGCAGCACGAACCCGCGCAGCGCCAGCTCCTCAGTGAGCGCCACCAACACCAGGAGCGCGGCCTGGAGCACACCTTCGCCCAGGAGCCTGGCGGGCGGGTGGAGCGGCCCGCCGAGCCCCAGCTGCCCCACCGCGGCGGGCACCGCCACCGCGAGCGTGAGCAGCAGCGCCCCGAGCGCGAGCCCCAGGGCGAATTGACGCCCCTTGTGCGGGTGGCTGAGCCCGGCGGAGGAGAAGCGGGCCTTCACCGCGGCGGTGCCGGCCCACGTCGCCGCGCAGATGGACGCCAGCCGCAGCGCCATGAAGAGCAGGGAGAGGGGATCGTCCAGCTGCAGCTTGCGCGAGAGCCCCACCAGGTTCAGCGCCAGGGCGATCAACCCGGAGGTCAGCCCTGAGACGGCGAAGAACACCGCCACCGCCCAGCCCGAGCGGAGGATCCCATCCTCGCCGAAGAAGACCCACCTGAGCCCTCGGGCAGGCTGCGCGGCGCCGATCGGGGGAGTCTCCATGGGGCCAGCGCCTTAGCACGCCTCACGGCGGCGCGCTCCGGACCACAACCCGCTGCATCACGTGCTCCACCGCCATCAAATGCCACGCCACGTCCACCCAGGGGCCGCGGTCACCCGCGAGCGCCTCCAGGCACGCCGCGGGCTCCAGGCCCCAGGCGTCGGCGGAGCGCGCCACCAGCTCGCGCAGCCGCGCGGGCGTCACCTTCAGCCCCTCCGCCTCCACCACCGCCCGCAGCGCGAGGGCGATCTTCAGCCGCTTCTCCACCTCCGCGCGCGTGGCCGCGTCCGTGCGCCAGCTCTCGTAGGACTCGCGCCGCTCGGCGTCGGTGAAGCCCAGCGCGGCCAGGCTGCGCCCCTCCGCGGAGAGCCAGCAGCGGCGCAGCTCCTCGTCCACCAGCGCCTGCGGCAGCGCCACGTCCACCTGGGCCGCCAGCGCGTCCAGGACCGCGCGCTCCTCCTCCAGCCGCTGCACGCTGGCCCGCTCCTCCACCAGGGCGGCGGCGATCGCGCTGCGCGCCTGCTCGAGGCTGCCCGCGCTCTCCGGCGGGAGGCACGGCCTGCGGCCCGCGTGCACGGTGACGAGGAACGCCGCGCCCTGGCCGCGCAGCGCCGGCACCGGGTGCGCTTCGGGCAGGCGCAGGCGCAGCTCCGCCGTCTCCCCCACGGCGGCGCCCACCAGCGCCTCGGTGAAGCCGGGGAGCGCCGCGTCCGGGCTCAGCGCCATCCAGACGCCGGCCCGGACGCTGAAGGGGAGCAGCCGCCCGCGCGCATACCCCACCACGTCCAGCAGCGCCTCGTCCCCCTCGGCCAGCAGGTCACCCGCGTCCAGGGGCCGCACCTCGGCCTGCTCGCGCCGCAGCTGCTGCAGCCGCGCGTCAATCGCCGCTTCGGTGACGGGCGCCGCGGAGGGGACCACCACCTCCAGCCGCTCGAGTGAGGGGGCGGAGATCCGCGGCAGCTCCCAGGCGGGCTTCATGGGGCGGCTCGCCTACAGGAAGCTGCCCACGAGCCAGGACGCGGTGGACACCGCCGCGCCCACCTGGCTCACCACGGGGATGTTGGTGGCGGAGGCGATGGAGCCCAGCGCGGTCACGCCGCTGGTGATCTTCTTGCCCACGCTCTTCTTCGGATCTCTCAGGTCCTGCACGGCCCGGTAGGTGTCGTGGGCGGCCATCGCCACGTTGACGCCCGGCGCGAAGCGCCCGAGCACCTTCGCCGCAGGCGAGGACGCCGCGCGCTCGGCCGCTTCGAGGCCGGCGTTCACCGCGCCCTTCTGCGCCGCGTGCAGCCCGGTCTCGCCCGCCTTGAGGAGCCGCTGGTTCGTCCTTCGCCAGAGCGCCCCCCGCTCCAGCGGCCCCTTCACGGCCGCCCGGCCGGCGTCCCGGCCCAGCTTCTTGGCGAGCCCGTCCGCCCCGGGCGCGCCGGAGAGGAAGCCCATCCGCACCGCGCGGGAGGTGGAGCGGTAGGTGTGGATCCGGTCCGCCGTCTCCAGTCCCTGCTTGGCGGTCATCAGCGTGGTCCGCCCCAACGTCAGGGACGAGTCGCCGGCCTTGCCCCAGTCCTTCTTCGTCCCAGAGCGGACCGCGGCGCGAAGGTCCTTGAAGGCGGTGTGCGCCTGGCCGGGCAGCATCGCCAGCCCCGCAGCACCGCTGAGCGCCGTCCCACCGCGGCGCAGAATGCCCGGGACGCCGAGGTTCGATCGCCGCGCGCTGCCCAGGCCGCGCTTCGCCGCCACCTTCCCTAGGCTGGCCGCGTCCTTCACCGAAGCGGGGAGGTTGGCCACCGCCACCGCCGTCTTCGTCGTGGAGAGCCCGTCCTGCACCGCGGCCATCGGCGCGCCGTTGCCCTTCCCCGTCCGCCAGAAGGGCCGCAAGGGTCGCGGCACGCCCGCCGGCGCCTTGCGCCGCGCGGAGAGCCGGCGCAGCGCCTTCAGCGCCCGGGCCCTGGCCTCCGCCTCCCGCTGCGCCCGCATCCGGGCTTCGTGGAGCCGCCTCGCGCGATCGCCGCCATCGGTGTGTCTCGAACGAACTGACATGAGGTGACTCCCGTGTGCGAGAAATTGATTTCAAATTCTCGAAGACGCGGAGTCGGTTGTTTCTGCTTGGGTTTTCGGCCGGCCCGTCGCATTTGAAACGCGGCGCTACACGCGCGGAGAACTTCTCAAGCGTGCTCCGGCTGGAAGCGCGCTCACCGGGGCCGCTTGCTCTCCTGGAAGGTGGTCTCCAGCTTCACCGGTTTGCCGTCCCGCAGCACGGTGGCGGCCACGGTCTCGCCCGGGTGCGCGGCGTTGAGCGCGTACATGAGATCCTCCACGCTGCCGATCTCGTGGGCGCCGAGCTTCACCAGGATGTCCCCGCGCTTCATGCCGGCCTGCTCGGCGCCGCCGCCCGGGCGGACGCCGGCCAGCAGCACGCCCTTCTGGCCGCCCGGCGGCCCCGCGTAGTCCGGGATGGTGCCGAGCGAGGCGTTGAAGCTGCGCAGATCTCCGCGCGGCGCGGGGGCCGGGACCTTCTTGTAGGTGAGGCGCTTGGGCGTCTCGCCCACGCCGCGCGCCACCGCGGTGACGATCTCCGCCACGCGCTCCGCCCCGGCGGCGTTGATCCGCGCCGGCTCGTCAGACGGCTTGTGGTAGTCCGCGTGGGCGCCGGTGAAGAAGTGCAGCACCGGCGCGCCGGCCGCGTAGAACGGGGTCTGGTCGCTCGGGCCGTAACCATCGCCGCTGGCGGCACAGTCCACGCGGGCCGCGGCGCAGGCCTTCTCCACCAGCGGCACCCACTCCTCGGCGGAGTCGCTGCCGAGCACGGCGAGCTTGTTCGCGCGCAGCCTCCCCACCATGTCCATGTTGAGCATCGCCACCACGGCGTCCATTTTCAGGCCCGCGGGCGGCGAGCGCGTGAAGTGGGTGGAGCCGAGCACGCCCGCCTCCTCGCCGGAGAAGGCCACCAGCACCACGTCCCGCCGCAGCTGTGCGCGGGCTTCCTGGAGCTCTTTGGCCACCTCCAGCAGGGCCGCGGTCCCCGAGGCGTTGTCGTCCGCGCCGCCGTGCGGCTCGGCGCGGTCCGGCGCCAGAGAGCCGCGCCCGCCCATCCCGAGGTGATCGTAGTGCGCGCCCACCACCACCACGCCCGGGAGCAGCTGCTCCTTCGGCGCGCCGGCGGTCACGCGGCCCACCACGTTGAAGGCGTCCTGCTGGGTCCCCTGAAGCGCCACCTTGAGGGACGCCTGCACGCTCTTGCCTGCCTCCAGCTTCTCCAGCGCCGGCGCCAAGGCCTGGCGGGTGACGAAGAGGACCGGCAGCCCCGCGTCCCCGTAGCCTTCGGGCTGCGGCGCGGGCAGCTTCGCCTCGTCCGGCGCCTTCCAATCCGCGGGGGCGTCCTTCGGCTTCACCGGCGCGTCCACCACGATCAACGCCTTGGCGCCCTTCTCGCGCGCCACCCACGCCTTGTGGCGGAGATCTCCATAGCGCCGCTGCGCCGCGGTGTCCGCGAAGGGGCCGCCCTCGGGGGTGAAGCGGCGGACCACCACCAGCTTCCCCTTGGCGCTCTTCGCGTAGTCCTGGACCTTGAGCTCGGGCGCGTCGATCCCGTAGCCGGCCAGCACCAGCTCCCCCTTCACCTCGCCCTGGGCGGAGAAGCCGGCGGGGCGGACCGCGTCCTTGGGCAGCGCCTGGCCCGCCACCGTGAGGCCGGTCTCCTCCTTCACCGTCACCCCGGTGGTGACTGGGAAGCTCTGCCGGAAGCTGCCCTTGTCGCCGGCGGGCTGCAGCCCGAGCGCCTTGAAGCGATCTTCGAGGTACTGCCCCGCGGAGGCGAGCCCGGCGGTGCCGATGCCGCGCCCCTCGCGCGCCTTGTCCGCCAGCCAGGAGATGTCCTGGAGGATCCGGTCCGCGCCGGTGGCGGTGATCTTCCCCTTCGGCTCATCCACCCAGCGCGCCAAGAAGAGGTTGGTGTCGCTCTTGCCGGCCGCGGTGGCGCGGTTGGAGGAGAAGGCGAGCGTCTTGCCGTCCGGCGAGAACATCGGGAAGCCGTCGAACCCGGGCGCGTAGGTGATCTGCTCCAGCCCCGTGCCGTCCACGTTCACCGCCCAGATGTTGAACTCGCGCCCCTTGGGGTCCCCGTAGTTGGAGGAGAAGAGGATCCGCTTGCCGTCCGGGAAGAAGAACGGCGCGAACGAGGCGGCGTTCAGGTAGGTGACCTGGGTGGCCTCCGAGCCGTCCGGGTTGGCCACGTAGAGCTCCAGCTTGGAGGGGCGCACCAGCCCCTGCGAGAGCAGCTTCTTGAAGTCCTCCAGCTCCGGGCCGGGCTTGGGGCGGCTGGCGCGCCAGACGATCTTCGAGCAGTCCGCGTTGAAGAACGCGCCGCCGTCATAGCCGGGAGTGCTGGTGAGCCGCTTCACGTTCTTCCCGTCCGCGTCCATCCGGTACAGCTCGATGTCCCCGTCCCGCACCGAGGTGAAGACGATGGAGCCGTCCTTGGCGCAGACGGTGCCTTCGGCGTCGTAGCCGGGGCTCGAGGTGAGCTGTCGCACGTTGGAGCCGTCCGCGTTGGCGCGGAAGATCTCGTAGGTGTCGTAGAGCGCCCAGACGTAGCCCAGGCTCATGTCCGGGCGCGGCGGGCAGGCGGCGCCGCCCAGGTGCGTGGAGGCGTAGATCACCTCCTGGTTGCCCGGCAGGAAGTGCGCGCAGGTGGTGGCGCCCTGGCCGCTGGAGACCAGGACCGGCTTGGGGTTGGGCGCGTCCACCTCGAGCCGGTAGATCTTGTCGCAGCCCTCGCCCTCGTGGCGCGCCTGCAGGGACAGCTGCTTGCCGTCGAAGGACCAGTAGGCCTCGGCGTTCTCCCCGCCGAAGGTCATCTGCCGCAGCTGGCCGAGGTGGACCTCCTCCGGCAGCGCGGGCAGCAGCGTGGGCGGCGCGGCGGCCTCCGGCGCGGGGGCTGGGCCGGTGCCGGAGGGGGTGGCGCAGGAGAGCAGCAGGGCGGGGAGGAGGGCTCGGACGGGGGCTCGCACGGAGCGGACAATGGCGCGCGGTACAGGGTGCCGCAACGCGGAAATCGGCGGCGTCCCCGGACATATAGAGGGGCGACGCGAGCGAGGAGGCAAGGCGTGACGAGCTGGGAATACAAGACCGTGAAGCTGGAGGCGGAGGGCTGGTTGGGCGGGGTCGCCAACACGGAGAAGATCACGCAGCTGCTCAACGGCACGGCGAGCGGGGCTGGGAGCTGGTCTCGTCGTTCGACACGAACATGACCGACGGGATCTCCCGCGAGCTGGTCTTCGTGCTGAAGCGGCCGCGGGGCTGACGGTTCGCGGCGCAGCAGCCCAGAGGGACCGGGAACCCGACAGGGTCGCGCTCGTTCGTGCCCGCATGGGCCCCGCGGCGCGCCGCTCCGGCCTCGGTAGAGGCGGCGCGAGATCGGCGGCAACGGGAGCACGCGACATTAGGAACTGGGTAGGTCTGGGGCGGCCCGATCCACCCTTTCCTACCCAGTTCGTCGCACGAAGCCGAACCGAGCAAGCAGCGTGGGAGCGCCCCCTGCAGCCTGCCCTGGCTGTCCGACCCACCGCGGCCGGAGCGCTCCGCCGCGGGACCCATCCGAGCTCCGGAGAGAGCGACCCTTTCGGTGTCCCAGTCCTACGGGCCCTGCTGCGCCCGAAGCCGGCCGCGGCGATCGCGTGAGCCTCAGCGCCGGCGGTCCCGGTCCACCCGCACCTTGCGGCCGCGGATGCTGCTGCCGCGCAGCGCGGCCATCACGCGCTCGGCGTGCTCCTCCACCACCTCCACGAAGGCGTGGGTGTCGAGGATCTCGATCGCGCCGATGTCCCCGGCGGAGATGCCCGCCTCGTTGGCGATCGCGCCGACGAGGTCTCCCGGGCGCAGGCCGGCGGAGCGGCCGATCCCCACGTAGAGCCGGCTCCCGCGGCGCACCGCTTCGCCGGGGTCCTTGCTGCGCACGCCGCGGGTGGGCGCGCCGGGGCGCGTGGGGGCACCGTTGCGCGAGGGGCCGCGCGCCGGGCCCTCTCCGCGGCCGCGAGCCGGCGCCCCGGCCCGCGCGTCCGGCAGGTGCGCGGGGGGCAGCTCCTGCTCGGCCTCTTCGTCCCCGCCGGGGTTGAGCGCGGCGTGGAGCGCGGCGAGCGCCCCGGCGGCCACCTCCAGCACGTCCCGCTCGGCGGCGAGCCGCTCCACCGCGCCGCGGAACGGGCCCAGGTCCTGCCCGGACTTGAGCAGCTCCTCCACGGTGGCGCGGGTGAGCTCCAGCCGCCGCGCGCGCAGGTCCACCAGCGTGGGGATCTGCGCCACCTCCACCTTCTGCCGCGTGTGGCGCTCGATGTTCTTGAGCAGCCGGTGCTCCTTGGGCTCCAGCAGGGTCAGCGCCAGGCCTTCCTTCCCGGCGCGGCCGGTGCGGCCAATCCGGTGGACGTAGGACTCCGGCGAGGTGGGCAGGTCGAAGTTGATCACGTGGGAGAGGCTCTCCACGTCCAGCCCGCGGGCCGCCACGTCCGTGGCGATGAGCAGCTCCAGCTTGTGCGCCTTGAAGCGCTTGAGGGTGCGGTCCCGCTGCTCCTGGGAGAGGCCGCCGTGGAGCGGCGCGGTGTCGTAGCCGTGGCCGGCGAGCGACTCGCAGAGCCGGTCCACCTCCAGCCGGGTGCGGCAGAAGATGATCGCGCTCCGGGGCGCCTCCACGTCCAGGATCCGCCCGAGCGCCAGCTCCTTCATCCCGCGTGGCGCCACGTACGCCACCTGGCGGATCTTCGGCAGCGCGGCGCCGGTGGTGCGCTCCGGCTCGATCCGGATCCGCATCGGCTTGTCCAGGTACCGCTCGGCGATCGCGGCGATCCGCGGCGGGAGCGTGGCGGAGAAGAGCGCGGTCTGCCGGGCCTCGGGGAGCTCTCCGAGCAGGGCCTCGAGATCATCGGCGAAGCCGAGGTCGAGCATCTCGTCCGCCTCGTCCAGCACCACCATCTCCACCTTGCCCAGCTTGAGCGAGCGGCGGCGCACGTGGTCCAGGGCGCGGCCCGGCGTCACGATCGCCACGTCCACGCCCCGCTTCAGGTGCCGCAGCTGCTGGGCGATCTCCTGCCCGCCGTAGAGCGGCAGCACCGAGACGCCCAGCTTGCGCCCGTAGGTGTGCATGGCCTCCGCCACCTGCATGGCCAGCTCGCGCGTGGGCACCACCACCAGCGCGGAGGCCTCGAAGGGGCCGCACTGGCCCGGCGTCAGCCGGTGGAGCAGGGGGAGCGCGAACGCCGCGGTCTTCCCCGTGCCCGTGGCCGCCTGGCCGAGCACGTCCTTGCCCGCCAGCAGCGCCGGCACCGCCTGGCGCTGGACCGGCGTCGGCTCCTCGTAACCCAGCTCCTGAAGGACGCCGAGCAGCGCGTCCTTCAACCCCAGCTCGTCAAACCCGTTGGATGCGATGGATGGCTCCGGCCCTACCGGACCTCGATCGCGAAGCCCTGCGTGTCCACCGTGGGAAGGCCCGTTGCGGCGGCCACCCCCGGTTGGAGCTCGTTGGGCACGCGCCAGGTCTGGCCCGTGAACTGCTGAAGGATGATCGCGTAGCGGCCGGTGGGCACGCTGGCGAGCGGCACCGGCACCCCGCTGGAGACGTCCAGCGCCAGCATCCGGAGCACCAGCCGCAGCTTGGGCACCGGCACCGGCTCCAGCTTCGGCTTGCCGCCCGAGTCGGTCAGCGCGGGGAGGATCAGCGAAGGGTCCAGGCCCGCGGCGAGCACCACCAGGTCCGGCTTGCCGTCCCGGTTCCCCGCCGCGGGCGCGTAGTCCGTTCCGGTGGGGTCGATGATCCCGTTGCGGTCCTCGTCGTTCTCGTCGGTGAGGAAGGGCGGGGTGTCCTTGAGCTTGCGCACCACCACCTTGGGCCAGAAGTCCCCCAGCCCGTCCCCGTCCGCGTCGTCCGGGACGCCGTCCAGGTTGTCGTCCACGTACTTGGCGAAGAAGACCGGCTGGCGCTGGTGCACCAGCCCCTCGTTGATCGGCGTGGGCGTCAGCTCGAGCACCTTCATCGCCGTGCCGGGGGAGAAGAGCGAGTCCCCGGAGGTGATCGCGAACACCGGCCGGTCCGCCGGCACCGCCGCGAGATCCGTGAAGGTGACCGAGACGTCCGTGGCCGGGAGCAGCCGCTCGGTGCCCCCGCCAATGGAGACGATCCGCGGCTGCCGCGTCACCGCGTCCACCGCCGCGCCGCCCACGTCTCCCCGGTTGGGCTCGCCGGTGACGCCGTACCAGGGGATGAAGTCCGGGGTGATGCAGCCGGCCACGCTCACCACGCACTCGTCCCGGTCGATGAAGCCGCGCAAGAGGTAGTTGCCCGGCGCGACGAGGCTGAAGGCGAAGGGCGCGGTGAAGGGGCCGCCCTGGGTGAGATCCCCCAGCGCGTTGCCGAACAGCTGCGCGGAGGGGATCACCGTGAAGGAGAGCGGCCGGCCGGTCCCCTGCGGCGGCGGCGGGCGCGCGGCGTCGAACAGGAAGACCACGGCGTTGCCGCGGGTCCGGCTCTGGACCACCACGTTCCCTTCGATCCGGCTGGCCTGCTGGTTCTGGCGCGGATCGCTGGTGCCGAAGACGGGGGGCGTCTCGCAGGCGGCGAGCGCCAGGCCGAGGACGGCGGGGAGCAACAGGCGCGAGCAGCTCATGGGATCACCGTCAGCGTTCCGAGCACGCGCCGCTCCACCCGGTTTCCGAACGGGTGCTCCGGATGGGACGGCCCCAGCTGGCTGCCCACCACCGCGAAGATCACCCGGTCCTGGAGGAAGCGGTAGGCGATGCGCGCGTTCACCACCGCGAAGCCGGCCACGGGGTACTGCAGGTTCTGGAACACGGTGGGATCCGAGGGGAGCGGCTCCCGCTCGATCCACAGGGTGGAGGTCACGTAGGAGACGTCCGCGGAGAAGTCGAGATCGATCGGCGTCCGGAAGCCCACCCCGGCGAACATCTTGAAGGCCGGCGTGGAGGTGCAGGGGATGCAGATGTTGCCGCTGGTGCCGCTGGTGGTGATCCCCTGGTACGCGCCGGAGAGCTTCACGTCCAGGCCGTCAATGGGGGAGAGGCGCAGCCCCAGCTCCACCCCGCGGCCGGTGTAGTCGTCCGGCTCGTTGTGGAAGCTGGTGCGGCCGATCAGGTAGCTCTGGCTCTTCTCGTCCCAGGCCTCGGTGGCCAGCGTCCGGGTGACGTTGGAGAGCGCGATCAGATCCCTCACGTTGTTCTGGTAGACGGAGAGGTCCCACTCCAGGCCGATCTCCGGGATGTCCCCGCGGTAGCCCAGCTCGAACGAGAGCAGCTGCTCCGGCTTGAGCTTGGTGTCCCCGGTGGACAGCAGCGAGGCGCCGTTGACGCCCGGCACCGGCACGCGCACGGACATGTAGCTCTCCACGAAGGTGGGCTCGCGGAAGGCGGTGGCGAAGCTGGCGCGCAGCGCGTGGTTCTGGCCCGGCTTGAACAAGAGCGAGACGCGGGGCGAGTGCGCGTAGCCGGGGGCGCCCTGATCCAGCAGCGGGTGGCGGTCCAGCCGGTAGCTGGCGACGACGAAGAGCGGGTCGAAGATCCGCCACTCGTCGGAGAGGAAGGCGGCGCCGTGGATCTCCGAGTGGGTGTCGTCCAGATAGTCGAACGCCACCCGCTTGAAGCGGCCGGAGATCCCGATGTTGAAGTTGTGCTCGCCGGCGAGCTCGAAGCGCTTGGAGAAGAGCAGCTCCAGGTCGAAGAGCTGGGACTGGATGAACGTCTTCACCGAGCGCTGGCCCAGCGCGGGGTACTCGGGGCCGGACTCTCCGGAGAGGTGGTTCCAGAAAAACTTCACCTTCACCGGCCCCACCGCCAGATCGCTCTTGGCGGAGGCCACCACGCCGTCCAGGTAGAAGTTGCGCAAGATCCCCAGCGGGTAGAGCTCGGTGTAGAGCCGGTTCACCCCGGCGTAGGCGGACAGCTGCACGTCCTTGGCGAAGTCGTAGGTGGCGGTGAGGCTCCCGTGCACGGCCCGCATGCCCAGCGCGGTGTCGCCGCTCGCCGGGCTCACGTCCGGCCGGTGGTCGTCGTAGTCGCGGCTCCACTTGTTGGCCTGCTCGAAGCCCACGCCGGCGCGGTACTTGAGCGCCTTCTCTCCTCCGGAGGCGACGAACGACCCGCCCGCGGTGGCGCCGAAGCCGAGCCGGCCGGAGAGCTCCGCCTTCGGGCCGGCGCCCGGGGTGCGGGTGATGATGTTGATCACCCCGAGCATGGCGTTGGCGCCGTAGAGCGCCGAGCCCGGGCCGCGGATGACCTCGATCCGCTCGATCTCCTCCAGGCCGATGGGCATCCCCGGCCAGAGGACGAAGCCGAGGAAGTCCTGCCACTCCGGCCGCCCGTCCACCAGGACCAGCACCTTGTTGGCGAGCCGCTGGTTGAAGCCGCGGAAGGAGACGTTGTAGCTGCCCACGCCCATCGCCATCACGTCCGCGCCGGGGACGCGGCGCAAGAGCTCCGGCAGGTTGGTGGCGCCGGAGAGGCGGATCTCCTCCGCGGTGATGATGGTGATGGAGTTGGGCGCCTCCAGCGTGGACTGGGCGCGCCGGGAGGCGGTGACCACCACCTCTTCGTAGGGCGCCGCGCCCGCCTCGCCCTCCACCTCCAGCGCGTCACTGCCGGCGAGGCTGCTGGCGGGGCGCTCGTCCGGCGCGGGCAGCTCGTCCTTGGCGCGGGCGGGCGGGGCCTCGGCCTTGGCCACCGCGCTCTCCAGCCGGTCCATCAGCTCCTGGAAGCGGCGCAGCTGCTCGGCGCTGATCGGCGACTCTTCGCGCGAGGGGCGGCGCTCCACCACCACCGGCGCCTCCACCGGCGGGGGCTTGGGGAGGGAGGCCTCCAGCCGCTCCACGGTGGTCTGCACGGTGGCCGCGTCCGGCGGCTTCGCCGCCAGATAGCGCTTGTAGTAGTCCAGCGCCTCCAGCAGCTGCCCCGCGTCCTGGTAGGCGCGTCCGATGTTGTAGAGCACGTTGGGGTGCGGCTTGATCGCGTAGGCGCGCTTGAGGTGGCCAATGCCCCGCTCGAAGTCGCCCTCGTCGATCAGCTCCATCCCGGTGCGGAAGTGGCGGCGGGCCTCGAGCCGCGCATCGGCGAGCGCGATCCCGGGCATGAGCACGCACAGCGCGAGCAGCCAGCGGAGAGAGGGCTTCACTGGTAGGGGTCGTCCTTGTAGCCGGTGTTCTTCTTCGTCGTCTGCTTCTTCGGCGTGGGCGCCGGCGCAGCCTTGCGCTCCAGCCGCTGCGTCAACACCACCTCGGGACCGCTCCCCTCGGCGGTGACCGTGGTGGATTGATAGCCGTCCAGCGCGAAGGTGAGCTGCGCCTCCGCCGAGCCGTTGCTCTCCCGCGGCAGCTCGAACTGCAGCGGCGTGCTCCCCAGCGCGCGCCCCTTGAAGGTGACCTTGGCGCCGTTGGGCTCGCTGGCGATCCGGAACACCACCGGGGCCGGCATCACCGGCGCGGGGGTCTCGTCCCGGGGCGGCGGCTCGGCGCGCACCGGGGCGGGCGCGGTGGCGGCGGCGCTGCGCGCGGTGGGCACCACCGGCAGGGCGGTGGTCTTGGGCGTGGGGGGCTCGCGGGTGGCGGCGAAGAGGATCCCCAGCCCGCCGCCGATCGCCAGCGCGAAGGCGCCGAGCGCGAGCAGCTGCTTGCGCAGCCAGCGCCGGTCGGTGACGCCGGACTCGGAGAGGTCCACCTCCAGCTCGGGCGCGGCGTTGGACGCGGACGTGGCGCGCGTGGCCACCGCGGTCTCCACGGCCACGCCGATCGCCACCTGGCCGGTGGCGCGGCGCGGAGGCACCGGGGACATCGAGCCCGAGGAGTGCGGCGCGGAGCGGGGGTCGGCGAAGACGCCGGAGAGGCCGGCGTTGATCCCCACCCGCCGCATCGCCTCCAGCATCTCGTCCATGGACTGGTAGCGCTGGTCCGGATCCTTCTCCAGGCAGCGCATCACCAGGGCCGCCACTTCGTCCGGGAACTCCAGCTCCGGGCGCGGGGCGCGCAGGGGCGGGGGAGGCTCGCGGATGTGCTTGACGATCACGTCGATCGACTCGCGCCCCACGAAGGGCGGCCGGCCGGCCAGCATCTGGTAGAGCAGCACGCCCAGCGAATAGATGTCGCTGCGCGGATCGGCGATCCCGCGCGCCTGCTCCGGCGCCATGTACTGCGGCGAGCCGAGCAGCACGCCGCTCTGGGTCAGCTCGGTCTCGTTGGGCTGCTTGGGCTTGTCCGGGGCAAAGGACTTCACCAGGCCGAAGTCGAGCACCTTGATCTGATCGTGATCCGTCTCCTCGTTGAGGATCATCACGTTGGCGGGCTTCAAGTCCCGGTGGACGATCCCGTGCTTGTGCGCCTCGCGCAGGGAGCGGCAGATCTGCTGGCCGATGTAGAGCGCCCGCACCCAGGAGAGCGCGCCGTGGGCGGTGAGCAGCGCCGCCAGCGTCTGCCCCTCCACGTACTCCATGGCGATGTAGAAGATGCCCTCTTCGGTGCGCCCGTAATCGATGATGGTGATCGTGTTCGGGTGGCGCAGCTTCGAGGTCATCGACGCTTCGAGGAAGAAGCGCTTCTGGAAGCCGGGGTCCTTCCCGGCGCCGTAGTTGGGGTTGAGGATCTTCAGCGCGACCAGCCGCTCCAGCGGCGCCTGCACGGCCTTGTAGACACGACCCATCCCGCCCGTGCCGATCTGCTCGAGCACGGTGAATCGGCCGTTGAGGACTTGCCCGATCAGGGGGTCCGCAATGTCGGCGGCCGCTCGGGAGTCTCCGGAGTCGCTTCCGACCATGGTTTGCGCGCCCGTCCTTCGCCCGGGCTTTGGAAGGTGTGGATCTACCACGGTTTGACCCACAGTCCCGTTTCCGCCGGGTCGTCCGTTCGCGTCAGGGCAGAGCCCTGGACGCGGGCGATTGGCCCCTCGTTCCCCAGGCGGGCGTCGGTCTCCACGGCGCAGTGCGTGACAGCCCTGGATCTGGGCACTTTGAGGGCCTCCCCGTGGCGCGCTTCGACTCCAGGACAGGCAATTTCGCGACTCTTGCACGCTGGGAAGCGCGCCGTCGCCAGAACGGGCAGGCGAAACTTTTCTGGATCAGCCCGGGCTTCAGAAGCGCAGGGTCAGGCCCGCCCCCGCGCCACCGCGGAAGGCGAGCGGCACCACCGCCACCTCGGGCTCCTTGCGCAGGTTGCCCAGCTCCAGCACCGCGGCCGCTGGGGGCACCGCGTGGGCCAGGGCGCCAATCGCGAAGAAGAGGGGTCCCTGGGCCGCGGCGCTGGGCACCAGCCGCGCCCCGAACAGCGCGGCCACCACCGGCCAGATGAGCGAGCTGACCAGGTAGGCGGCGAACGCGGGGCCGTAGGTGCCCTTGCCGCCGAAGAGCCGGTTCACGCCCAGGCCAGCGGCTGGGACCAGCAGCGCGGCCGCGCCGAGCTGGAAGACGAGGAAGGAGAGGACGCAGGCCCCGTCGTCGCCACAGCGGTTCTGCCTGGCGAAGGAGAAGCCCACCAGCGTGCCCGCGCCGACCAGGGTCATCGCGCCCACCTCGGCGGCGATCCGGCCGGGAGGGAATCCGAGCTCGGTCACGGGCTCCGGCGCGCTCGCGGCGAGCGCCAGGGCCAGGCAGGCGGCGGTCATCCCCATCTCCTGGAGGACACCGCCGCTGCTACGCCCGAGCAGCTACGCTCGGCGCCGCCGCGGCGGGATGGTGACGTTGCTGTAGATCATCGGGTGATCGCTGGCGCGGCGGATGAGCGAGCTGGTGTCGCGGTTGTAGCCGCTGAAGTTCACGTCCGGCGAGCCGAAGATCCAGTCGATCCCGACCTTGTGGGAGTGGGAGTTCTTGCCGCTCATCGCCGCGCGCATGTTGGTGTCCTGGCGGACGTGGCGGCGGAACTCTTCCTTCTCGTTCATGTCGCCCGTCATCAGCACGGGCAGGCCGGTGCGGCGGCGCAGGCGGTTGACCAGCGCGGTCTCGATCCGCGTGGCCGCATCCCGAAAGCGCTCCTGGTGGTGGTGGCTCTTGGTGTCCGCCGGGTTGTGGAAGTTCATCACGTACATCTTCTGCCCGGTCTTCTTGTCCTTGAGCAGGATCACCGGCATCCGGACCTTGTGGCCCCCGAAGTAGGGGATCTTCACGGTCCGCGCCTTCACCAGCTCGAACTTGTCCTTGCGCCAGGCGATCGAGTTGGCGGACTTGGCGCCCTTGACCTTGTTGCCCGGATACACGCCGAACTCGTTGTGCGTGAGCCGCTGGAACGCCTTGCACTGGTTGGGCTCGAACTCCTGGAGGCCGACCACGTCCAGGTCGTGCTTCTTGATGCCCTGCACGGCCAGCTTCATCCGCGCGGGGCCGGACGGGCGCGAGGCCTTGTTCCCGCCGGGCGCGGTGTGGCTGCTGCCCAGCACGTTGAAGGAGCCCAGCTTGAACTTGGTGGGCTTGTCGCTCCGGACCGCGTTGCCCTGGCTGGCGAGGTCGTTGCCGCGGCCGATGCCCGGCTCCGTGGCGCCGCTGCCCGCGACCACGCGGGAGCTCCCTCCACCGCCACCGCCTCCGCCACCGCCGTTGGTGCGGAGGGAGGTGTCGAGGGCGGCCTGCGTGCTGTAACCGAAGGTCGAGATGTGGCTCAGGGCGGCGTTGCGGCGCTGGACGGTCATGCTCAAATTCTCGCACCCTGCGAATCGCGAGTTTCCACGCGGCTCCCGCGCGTCGATCGCACGCTGACACCGGATTTGCAGAGCGGCGATGACGGAGCCGTAAGTCCCCTGAACCAGAGATGGGACAGGCTTTGGAGAGATCGTCATTGTCGCGCTGCGGCGTCGGCGCAGCCCGCATCTGTCCCTTGCAGAGGGACACGGCGCTGAGCCGACCCGGGAAAATTCGGGCGAAATTCAGCCGAAAAGTCCGGGCGGATCTCCGGTGAAGCCGGGGAAGATCTCCGCGGTCGACTCGAGCGACAGGTGGCGCTGGACGACCTCCGCCAGCACCGCGCGGAAGTCGGTGGTGACGGCCAGATCTCTCTCCTCGAAGAGCTGCGCCCGGGCCAGGCCGGGCCACCTCCCGAGCACGCGCCCGCCGCGCACCGCGCCGCCGAGCACGGAGATCACCGAGCCGGTGCCGTGGTCGGTGCCGCGGTTGCCGTTCTCCTTCGCCGTGCGGCCGAACTCGGTGAGCGTGACGAGGCAGACGTCATCCAGACGGGGCCCCAGATCCGCGGCGAACGCGGCCACCGCCTCCGCCAGGTCCTCGAGGCGCGTTGCGAGCGGCCCCTTCGCCGCGCCCTGCGCCAGGTGCGTGTCCCAGCCGCCCGCGTCGGTCGCCGCGAGCTGGACGCCCACGTCCGCCTTGATCAACCGCGCCACGTCCTGCAGCCGCCGCCCCAGCGGGCTCGCCGGGTAGCGCGCGCCGTGCTCGGGGGGCCGGTTGAACAGGCGCGCCTCGTCCAGCGCGCGCAGCGCCTCGAAGGCGTCCACGCCGGTGGCGCGCAGCGCCTCGTCCACCGCGGAGGCGTAGAGCGCCTCGAAGGTTTGCCCGGCGGCAAGCCGCCTCGCGCCGCCGCGCAGCCGGAACTCGGCGAGCGAGCCGAAGGAGACCGCGGGCGCCTCGCCCCAGAGCGAGCGCGGCAGGGTGGGGCCGAGCGCCACCGCGCGGAACGCGGAGGGCGCCGTGGCGGGGAGCGCGCCGAGCGCCCGGTTCAACCAGCCGTCGTGCGCGCGCTGGCCCGGGGTGCCGGCCTCGAGGAAGTCCTGGGCGTCGAAGTGGGAGCGCGTGGGGCGGGGCGAGCCCACGGCGTGGATGAAGGCGAGCGAGCCCTGGGCGTAGAGCGGCGCCAGCGGCGCCAGCGCGGGGTGGAGCCCGAAGGTGTCGTCCAGCCGCAGCGCGGCCTCGCTCCCCGCGCCGGGGCGCGCCAGCGCCAGGGTGGGGCGCAGCGCGGGGTAGTCCGGATCTCCCACCGGCGGGACCATGGAGAGGCCGTCCGCGCCCCCGCGCAAGAAGAGCACCACCAGCACCTTCTTGCCCTGGCCAGGGACGGGCGCCGGCGGCGGCAGAAAGGGGCCCATGCGCTGGGCGCTGGCGCGGCCGCCGGCGAGGAGCGCGAAGCCGGAGAGCTGGAGGAAGGCGCGGCGGCGAAGGCGCATGGCGGACCTCACTGCTTCTGGAACTCGGGGGAGCCGAGCAGGAGCCCGGCGACGAGGGCGGGGTCCACTGGCCGCGGCGCGTCCAGCTCCGAGGCCTCGGGGTCGGGGGCCAGCGCCTGCTGGACGGTGGCGAGCGTGGCCGGCGAGGGCGGGCCCACCAGCACCCGCGCCACCAGCCGGTCCAGCACGGCCTTTTCGTCCGTGGGCGGTACGCCCTGCAGCGCGGCGGCGAGCTCCACGCGGCTGCCGCGCACCCGCGCGCCGGCGAGCGCGAGGCCGAAGTTGAGCCGGCTCACCAGGGCGCCCGCGTTCACCCACGGCTGCGCCACCTCCGGGAAGCCGGTGGGGGGCTGGGCGCGGTAGAGCGGCTCGCCCATCCGCGCCACCGCGCGGACGAGCGCCACGTCCCCGGAGGTGCTCCCGCCCAACGCGCGCAGGGCCGAGGCGGCCAGCTCCAGCGGCGTCTTGGTCTTGGCGCCGTAGGCCGCGCGGGACCAGAGCTCGGGGGAGGTGAAGAGCGCCTCGTACACCTGGCGGAGGTCTCCCTGCGTGCGCTCGAACACCTGCGCCACCCGCTCCACCAGCGCCGCCGGCGGCTCGTCCGAGACGAACTTCTGGCACAGCTTCTTGGAGAGGAAGCGCGCGGTGGCCGGGTGTGCGGCGAGCAGGTCGAGCACGCGCTCCCCGTCATCCATGCCGCCGCCCGCGGGCAGCTCCAGGCCGAGCACCCGCTTGCCGCCGCCGTCGTGCGCGGCGGGGCGGAAGCGGAAGCCGCCCCGGCTGGGCGAGTCGATCGACCAGCCGGTGAAGGCGCGCGCCACCTCGCGCACGTCCTCCTGGGTGTAGCCGCCCTCCACGCCCAGCGTGTGCAGCTCCAGCAGCTCGCGCGCGTAGTTCTCGTTGAGCCCGCGCGGCCCCTTCCCGTCCCGCCGGCGCGGCGCCAGCCCTTCGCGGGTGCTCGCCCAGTTGTCCAGGTAGAAGAGCATCGCCGGGTGGTGGGCGGTGGCGCCGAGCAGCTCGCGGAAGCGCCCGAGCACGTGCGGGCGGATGGCGTCCCGCTCGTAGGAGGTGATCATCCAGCGGACCGCGCCCTTGTCCGCGGAGACGTTGAAGTGGTTGAACCAGAAGTCGACCAGCACCTCCTCCAGCTGGCGCCGGCTCTCCACCGCGCGGATCAGCTTCGCCGCGGCGAGCTCCACGCCGATCTGCCGGGGGAGCTGCTCGGGCTCCAGCGTCTCGCGCAGCTGGGCGAGCGCGTCCGGTGCATTCAGCTCCACGCCCTCCTGCCGGGCCAGCTCGCGCAGCGGCGGGTAGGCCTCGCGCAGCTGCGCGGTGGAAAGGCTCAAGGTGGGGAACGCGGCCAGCTTCGCCTGCACCGCCGAGTCGTCCACCGCCGCCGGCGTGAGCTGGCGGGCAATCCACGCCCCCTCGCCGAGCGCGGCGACTTCGTCCAGCTCGCGGGGGGAGGGGCCGAAGGCGAGCCGGTTGAGCAGGTGCGCCGCGCGCTCCCGGGCGGTGAGCTCGGTGGGCGGCAGCCTCAGCGCCGGCGGCGGCGGCGCGGTGACGGGGCGGGTGGCCGAGCAGGCGAGCGGGGCAAGCAGGAGCGCAAGGGCGAGGGCGCGCATGGACGGCACTCCAACACCGGGCGCGCAGGTTTGGTTGCGGGCGGGCGCGCTGGTAGGAGTGTCCCCACATGAAAGCCCTGAAGATCAACGGCGAGCGGCTCTGGAAGTCCCTGATGGCGCTCGGTGAGGTGGGCGCCTACCGCGACGAGCGGACCGGGCTGATGGGGGTCAACCGGCTCGCCCTGACGGAGGCGGACGGCCGCGGCCGCGCGCTGGTGAAGCGCTGGTTCGAGGAGGCGGGGCTGAAGGTCCGCGTGGACGGCATTGGCAACTGCTACGGCCACCGCAAGGGGCGCCGGGACGACGCGGTGGTGATGGCGGGCTCGCACATCGACAGCGTCCCCACCGCGGGCGCGTTCGACGGGTGCCTGGGCGTGCTCGGCGCGCTGGAGGTGGTGCGCACGCTGGACGAGGCCGGCGTGGAGACGGCGCGGCCGCTGGAGGTGGCGTTCTTTACCGAAGAGGAGGGCGCGCGCTTCGGCACGGACATGCTGGGCAGCGCGGTGGCGGTGGGGCGGATTCCCCTGGAGGAGGCGCTGGCGATCAAGGACCGCGCTGGGCTCACCGTGGGCGGCGAGCTGGAGAAGCTCGGCTTCCGCGGCAGCGCGCCGGTCCGGCTCGCGCCGCCGGCGGCCTACGTGGAGTGCCACATCGAGCAGGGGCCGATCTTGCGCGCCGCCGGCGTGGACCTGGGCGTGGTGACCGGCGTCCAGGCCATCTGGTGGAAGGAGGCGACGATCGTCGGCAAGTCCGCCCATGCCGGCACCACGCCGATGAACCTGCGCCGGGACGCCGGGGTGGCTGCGGCCAAGCTCAACGTCTTCATGCACGAGCTGGCCACCAGCGGGCGCTACGGCGAGCTGCGGGCCACCATGGGCGGCATCCAGCCGGTCCCGGGGATGGTCAACATCGTCCCGGGTCGGGTGATCTGCACCATCGACCTGCGCAACCCGGACGACGCTCAAATGGAGGCGGCGGAGAAGGAGCTCACCGCCTACCTGCGCACGCTGGAGAAGGAGCTGGGGGTGGAGATCTCCGTGCGGCAGACCGCGCGCACGCCGCGGATCGGCTTCTCGGAGGCCGTGCAGCAGGTCATCTCCTCGAAGATCTCCGCCGCCGGCCTCACCCAGCAGCGGATCGTCAGCGGCGCCGGGCACGACGCGCAGGAGCTGGCCTCGCTGTGCCCCACCGCGATGATCTTCGTCCCCGGCGAGTACGAGGGGATCAGCCACAACCCCCGCGAGTACTCCACGCCCAAGCAGTGCGAGGACGGCGTCAACGCGCTGCTCCACACGCTGCTCGAGCTGGCCGAGGCCTAAAGGCCGGCTGGCGCGGCGCGGCGACACCGGCGTCCAGGATTTTTTCGCCTGCCTCTTGAACATCGCCTTCACAATGGCGTACGAGCCCGTGTCTCGATGAGTGGACAGGCAGGGGGAGAGACCGTGACCGAGCAGATTCCCGGGGAGTACGTGGCGCTGGCGCAGGACTTCATGCTGGGCCGCCCCCTCAAGGTCGAGCACGAGCCCTTCGGCCGGACCCGGTTCTGCTTCCAGAACGGCGCGGTGCTGGCGCACAAGGGCGCCTTCGCCGGGCTGGTGCTGCGGGACGCGTACAACGGCTACCGCCCGGTGCAGCTGCGCAAGGAGTGGGTGGAGCTGGCGCGCCGCCACTACCTGGGCGCGTTCCAGGGCTGCGACGCCGGCGAGTCCCGCGTGGCCTTCCTCTTCGAGTACGGCGCGATCGAGACCACCGCCGGCGCGGTGGAGAGCGTGCTGGTCCGCGGCACCCGCGTCACCGGCGAGCAGCTGATGTCCGCGCCCGTGTTCCCCGGCAGCGCGCTGCACATCAGCTGACCAGAGCCTGACGCCCGCAGTCGACGCCTCCGCCCGCGCGTGCTAACCGCCGCGTCGTGGCCGCTCTCGACGATCAGCTCGTCCGCAGCTACCAGGCCGCCTCCGCGCGGGCCCTGGAGGCCGTGGCCAAGCTCAACGTCCTGGCCGAGGACGAGCGCAGCCGCAAGGCGCTCACCAACCGGATCGAGCTGTTCCTCTGGAAGTTCCTGCGGCTGCGCTGGTCGGACGCGCACCGCTTCTTCTCCTCCGTGGAGCCGAAGGAGGCGATGGAGCTGGTGCGCGAGCGGTTCCACCCCGGCATGGTGTTCCACTTCTTCTCCGAGCGGCAGGACGCCGCGGAGTGGGAGAACTGCATGACGGTGGGGCTGTGCCTGGTCTTCGCGGCGATGCGTCAGGCGCAGTCGCGCGGGTTCGATCCCAAGCGCGCCGGCATCTTCACGCTGCAGCGGATGCTCGAACAGGCGCTGGAGCAGGTGGAGGAGCTGGAGGACCTCTTGGCGATCGGCGCGCCCCCGTGAGCCGTTACCCTTCGCGCGTGGTCTGCCTCACCGAGGAGACCACGGAGATCCTCTACCGGTTGGGCGCTGGGGAGAAGGTGGTGGGCGTCTCCGGCTTCACCGTGAGACCGCCAGAGGCGCGCCAGAAGCCGAAGGTGAGCTCCTTCCTGGACGCCAACTTCGACCGGATTCTGGAGCTGAAGCCGGACCTGGTGCTCGGGTTCTCGGACCTCCAGGCGGACCTGGCCCGCGAGCTGATCAAGCGGGGCGTCCCCGTCTACGTCTTCAACCAGCGCTCGCTGGAGGAGATCCTCCAGACGGTGCGGGTGGTGGGCGCGCTGGTGGGGCTCGCGGGCCCGGGCGAGCGGCTGGCGGAGGAGCTGGAGGCGAACCTGGAGCGACTGACGGCCGCGGCTGCCGGGCTGCCGCGCCGCCCGCGCGTCTTCTTCGAGGAGTGGCACGAGCCGCTCATCTCCGGCATCCGCTGGTGCTCGGAGCTGGTGGAGCGGGTGGGCGGCGAGGACATCTGCGTGGAGACCCGCTCGCAGCAAGGAGCGCAAGGGCGGATCTTCCCGCCGGAGGAGATCGCCCGGCGCAACCCGGACGTGGTGATCGCCAGCTGGTGCGGCCGCAAGGTCTCCAAGGCGAAGATCTCCGGGCGCCCCGGCTGGGCGGACGTCACCGCCGTCAAGGAGGACCAGCTCTACGAGGTGAAGAGCACGTACATCCTCCAGCCCGGGCCGGCCGCGCTCACGGACGGCGTGGCGCAGCTGGCGAAGATCATCTCCGCGGTGGCGCGCGGAGAGCGGCTCCCCGCGCCGAGGCCCGGCGATCCGCGCCGGGCGGACTAGTACCTCGCCACACTGGTTTTGATCGATCGCCCGTACCCCGCTCAGGCCGAGCGAAGTCGAGGCCCGTTGCCTGGGCGCCCCTCGACTTCGCTCGGGGTGAGCGGGGGCGGATCGACCGGTCAAGCTCACTGTGTCCGGTACTAGGCCGCGCCGCTCCGGTCGGGCGCCCCGTCCAGCGCCTTGCGCGCCACCTCGAGCGCCCAGCGGTCCGCGCCGAGCTGCTCGGCCTCCGCCAACGTGGCCCGCGCCTGCTCCGCGCGCCCCAGCTTCGCCTCGGCGATGGCGATCCAGCAGGCGTTGAGCCCCTTGTGTTCGGGCTGCGTGTTTCCCTGGCGCGCCTGGCGCAGCAGCTCCAGCCCGGTCTCCAGCTCTCCCTCCAGCACCAGGACCGCACCGCGCGTGCCCTTGAACGCCGAAACGTTCGGCGCGGCCGCCAGCGCCTGCTGCGAAGCGCGGCTGGCGGCGGGGAGCAACTCCGGGTCCATCAGCATCAACGAGGCCCAGGCGAAGTTGTTGCGCACCACCGCGAGCTGGCCCGCTGGGAGCTCCGCCTGGCCCAGGAGGGGCAGCAGCACGTCCCGGGCCCGCGCGAAGCTCCCGCTCATGCTCAGCCCCGCGGAGAGCGAGAGCCGGACGTGGGCGCTCTGGGGGTGCCGCGCGAAGCCCTCCTCGAAGACGGCGAGCGCCTCTTCCGTTCGCTTCTGCTGCAGGAGGATGGAGCCCTCGAGGACGAAGTACTGGGCTGACAGCTCCCGGAGCTTCGCGCCCTTCAAGAACGGCGTGGTGAGCAGCCGGTAGCCATCCGTGGGCGTCTTCTCTCCAAAGACGGTGCGAACCTTCATCGGCAGCAGGTTCGCCAACCCCACCGCGGACCAGAACGTCAGCGCCTCGAGGAAGGCCGGCTTCTCCCAGAGGTGCTGCGCGCTCAGGTAGTGGAGGAAGTGGGAGGCGCCGATGAAGCGGCGGACCGCGAAGACGATCAGCAGGTTCGCCAGGGGGCCCGCGGCGGTGGCCACCATCAGCCGCGTTCGCACCCAGGACTCCTCGGCGCGCCCGAACACGGTGCCTCCGCCCACCGGGAGCGCGTTGAGCGTCCAGAGGCGGCCGCGCACCAACCCGTGCCAGAGCGGAGGGCCGGTGCCGACGATCACCCAGAAGACCTTCATCCGCATCAGGGCCGCGGCCAGCGCGTGGCCACCTTCGTGGAGGACCACGGCCAGCGCCGAAGCCAGGAGGAAGAGCGGGACGTTGAGCACGAGCCAGCCCCAGCTCTCGCCGGCGTGGCGGCCGTGCTGGGCGAACGCGAAGAGCCCGTACACCCAGAGCAGCGAGACCGCCACCCGTGCCCACGCCCTGCGCTGGGCCCGCTTCGCCAGGCGGATGGCCTCCAACTCCTCCGATGGGGTGAGCGAGGGCTGAGACATGCGGGGAGGATGGTATCAGCCAGTGGAGCGCCAAAGCGCTACGCTCCGGGCCGCTCAATGCGCAGCCTCCTGCTCGCGATCCTCCTCGTGCCCGCGGCGTCCGCCGCCGCGGAGGAGCCCTCGAGCGAGAAGTACGAGGAGTCGCTCATCGCCTGGGGCCTGGCGCAGCACGGGCGGGAGCGGGACCTCGCGCCGGAGGGCAAGCAGGTGGAGGAGGTGCTGGTCGCCTCCGAGAACATCATCGCCCCGAGCGATCCCTACCCCGACTTCGTGAACTGGATCCACGTGCAGACGCGCGAGCACGTCATCCGCCGCGAGGTGCTGATGGCGCAGGGCGGCGGCTTCAGCGCCTCCCTCGCCGCGGAGACGGAGCGCAACCTCCGGCGCACCGCGCTCTTCGCCGTGGCGCGGGTGGTGGCCGTGAAGGGGAGCGCGCCGGACCGGGTGGGCGTCCTGGTCGTCACCAAGGACCTCTGGAGCCTGCGCTTCAACAGCGCCTACAGCGTGGTGGGCACGCTCTTCCTCTACCTACGGCTGCGCCCCAGCGAGCAGAACTTCCTGGGCCGCGGCAAGGTGGTGTCGCTCGACTACTACCTGGAGCGCGGCTCGGTGAGCTTCGGGGAGATCTACATCGACCCCCGGCTCTTCGGGACGCGGCTGCGGCTCGAGCAGAGCGCCGCGTTGATCTTCAACCGTCAGACCTGGGCGCTGGAGGGCTCGCGCGGCCTGCTCTACGTGGCGCGTCCGCTCTACGCGGTGGACACCCAATGGGGCTTCTCCGTGCTCGGCCAGTGGTCGGTCCGCCCCCTGCGCCGCTTCCAGGGCTTCGAGGTGGAGAAGCTCGAGTTCGAGGAGGCCGACGGCAGCATCAGCACCGTCCCCTACCAGTACGACGCGCGCGAGTTCATTGGCCGGGGCGAGGTGACGCGCTCCTTCGGCACGCGCTTCAAGACGCAGCTCACCGGCGGCGTGGGCGGCTACTCGCTCCAGTACCAGCCCCCGCAGCTGGGCCTGACCGAAGCGCAGCGCGAGTGGTTCCGCGACACCTACCTGCCGCGCAGCGAGGACGCGATCTACCTGTCCGCGGCGGCCTCGCTCTACGAGGCCCGCTACGCCGTCCTCAAGGACCGCAACACCTTCGCGCTCTCCGAGGACTTCCAGCTCGGCCACGCGCTCTACGCGCGGCTGCGCTGGGCCAACCCGCTCTTCGGCTCGCCGAGCCGGTGGGTGGATGGCGCGCTCGGCGCCCGCTACCGCTGGTTCTTCAGGGACAACCTCGCCACCGCCACGGTCGTGGCCGGCGCGCGCTACATGACGAACCTGGATCTCCCGGAGGTGGACGGCCCACTGATCAACCGCCGGATCGTGGCCCAGCTGGAGGAGCTCTCGCCGGAGCTGTGGGTGGGGCGGATCGCCTTCCGGGCGCTGATGGACCTCAAGTACGCGGACGTGACCCGCACGCCGGTGCGGCTGGGGGCAGGGGAGGGGCTGCGCGGCGTCACCGCCGAGGCGCTCAAGGGCAGCCACATGGTGCTCTTCAACCTGGAGTACCGGACGCGCGCGATCGAGTTCCAGACCGTCCACGTGGGGCTGGTCTTCTTCTACGACGTGGGCAGCGCCTTCGAGCGCGGGCCCACGCTGGTCCACTCGCTCGGGGTGGGGCTGCGGATCCTCCTGCCGCAGGTGGACCGCGAGCCCATCCGCTTCGACTTCGCGTGGGCGATCAACGGCCCGCCGCTCGGCTCCTGGACGGACCACTTCGCCACCACGCTGGGGCAGGCCACGCAGCTGCACCCCTCGTACCTGGATGACCGCTTCCCCGACTGAAGCGGCTACACTGCCCCGCCGATGTTCCTGATCAAAGAGCAGGAGGACGCCGACAGCGTCCGCTACCGCTTCGGCGAGGCCGAGGCCAAGGCCGGGCTGCTCCAGCTCGACAAGGCCACCGGGGACGTCCACGAGCTCAAGGCCGCACAGGCGGAGAACCCGCAGGAGCTCTTCTTCCCGGCGGCGGTGAAGGTCCGCGAGCTCTCCCGGACCGGCGCCTTCCCGCCGCGCGCGGACTGGACGCCCTAACGGTTCGCGCTCGGACGCAGTGACCCTGAAGGGGTCGAATCGAGCTCCGGTCACCCCGAGCGAAGTCGAGGGGCGCCCAGGCACCGGGGCTCGACTTCGCTCGGCCTGAGCGGGGTCCGGCCGATCGCTCAAGCCCCTTACTTCCGGCCGAACAGCCAGCGGAAGAAGCCCCCGAAGGTGGGGGCGATCCAGAAGCGCGCCTTGAGGACCTTCTGCTTGCCGGTGCCGCCGATGTTCGGCGCCAGCTTGTCCAGCAGCGCCGCGGCCTCGGCCTTCTCGCCGGTCTTCTTGAGCAGCTTGGCCAGCGCGATGGTGCCGGGGACGTTGTGCTCGTCGATCTTCACCACGTTGCGCAGCAGCCGGATGGCGTTGGGCCAGTCCTTCTTCTTCTTGTGGAAGTGCGCCTGCCCGGTGAGCAGCGCCTTGATCGAGTCGCCCTTGCGGCCCCGGTCGAAGTGCAGCTTGGCGATCGTCTCCCAGACCTCGGGGGATCTCGGAAAGTAGTTGGCCGCCTGCGTGTAGATGGCGATGCCGCGGTCCAAAAAGCCGGCCTCCACCTGCCCCTGCGCGGCGAGCACGAAGCTCTTCCACGCATCCGCCAGCTGGTTGGTCTCCGCCAACAGCGGCGCCACCTTGCCGTGGATGATCTTGTCGTCCGGCTCGTTGGCGAGGATCTTCCGGTACTCGGAGATGGCCTTGGCCTTCTTGCCCTTGGCGCGGGCCTTCTCCGCCGCGTCCAGCGTGCCCTTCCGGTCGTAGGCTTTCTTTGCGAAGAGCACCGAAGGCCAAGTCTACCGAGATGGGTCGAGCGCTTTTAAGGCTCTGCCCCTATGTAGGGAGGCGGAGCACGGCGACCCGCCCCTCGGGCAGCGCCTGCAACCCGCGCGCGCGGAAGTCCTCGAGCGAGACCACCTCCGGGTTGCCGCCGGGCTGGAGCGTTTCGCCATCGGTGAACAGCCACAGCTGCAGGGGAAGGCCGCGCGCCCACAGCGCCTCCACGAACGCCACCGCGCGCTCCCGCCCGTCCTTCCGCGTGTAGAGGGAGCAGGCGCAGTCTCCCCAGCAGACCTCCAGGTAACCCTCGCCCGCGCCCGCGGGCGCCGCCCGCACGTCCAGCCCGTGCTGTGCCGCGAGCGCCTCCAGCGCCTCGAGCGGGCCTTCGTGCCGCACCGCCGCGAGCAGCCGGAAGCACATCAGGGGAGATCCGCGCCGAAGAGCTCTTCGAAGAGGACCGCGGCGGCCTCGCGGAAGAGCCGGTGCGCCGCCACCACGCCGCCGCAGTGCGGGGGCTCCACCGCGAAGGTGAGCGCGCACGCCTTGCCGAGCACGAGCTCCCAGAACGGCTCGCTCCCCGGCGGCAGCAGGTGCGTGCGGATGAGCTCGCGCGTCCAGGGGACGATGGAGGTGGGGTCCGCGTCGCTCGGCGTGGTGAAGCAGTCCAGGTCCACGTCCAGCAGCAGGCGCTGGGCGCCGCGCACGAGCGCCAGCGCGTCCGACCCCTGGGGCCCTTGCAGCAGCAGGTCCAGGCTGCTCGCGCGCAGCAGGGCGTGCTCGCCGCCGCGGGTGTCCCTCCAGCGCGGCCCGGCGAACGCGCCGGCCGGGCTGGCGCGGGCCAGCACCAGCGCGTCCGCCACCAGCCCCGCCTCCATCGCCGCCAGCACGTGGTCGTGGTTGCGCACGTCCAGCCGCCAGCGCGCGTGCTCGTCCAGCGCCCGCACCGCGCCCTCGCCGCCCGCCCGGGGCACGGCGCCAATCTCGCGCGGGGGCACCAGGTCGAAGTGGCGGTCGAACGTCACCAGCAGCGCGGGGCCGGGCTGCTCGGCCAGCGCCAGGGCCCAGCACGGGAGCGCCAGGCGGTGCGGGTCGAAGAGGAAGGCGTCCTTGGGGCCGCGCCGCCCGGCCACGGCCAGCCGCGTCACGCCCGCCAGGCGAAGGTGGAGAGGGTCCTGCTCTTGGGCGGCCACGAGGCGGTTTTAGCGCCGAACGGCGCTTGGCGTCGTGGGCCTGCGCCGCCTATGACGGGTGGCATGCGCAGCTTCCTCCCCGCCGCACTGCTGTTCGCGCTCTGTGCCCCCACCGCCATGGCCGACTCCGCTAGCGACAGCTTCCTGCAGCTCTACGCCGAGACCGGGAAGTTCCTGCTCGGCCGCCCCAACCACGCCAAGCTGACGCCGGATGGGAAGGCCGCGCTCTTCCTGCGGGCGCAGCCCAAGTCGCCGGTGCAGACGCTCTTCGAGCTGAACGTGGCCACCGGCGAGGCCCGCGAGCTGCTCACCCCGGAGAAGGTGCTCAAGGGGGCGGAGCAGACGCTCTCGGTGGAGGAGAAGGCCCGCCTGGAGCGGCTGCGCGTCTCCGCGCGCGGGCTCACCCACTACGAGCTCTCCAAGGACGGCGCGCTGATCGCGGTGACGCTCTCTGGCCGGCTCTACGTGGTGGAGCGGGTCAGCGGCGAGGTGCTCGCGGTGAACGCCGGCGAGGGCGTGCTCGACCCGCAGTTCTCCCCGGACGGCAAGCACATCGCCTACGTGCGGGACTACGACCTCTACGCCGTGGAGCTGAAGACCAACCAGGAGCGCCGGCTCACCCGCGGCGGCTCGGAGCGGCTCACCCACGGGCTGCCCGAGTTCGTGGCGCAGGAGGAGATGTCCCGCTTCAGGGGCTACTGGTGGTCTCCGGACTCCAAGCTGATCGCCTTCGAGGAGAGCGACACCCGCGAGGTGGAGCAGCTGGCGATCGTGGACGTGATGAAGCCGGAGAAGGGCTCCACGCTCTTCGCCTACCCGCGCCCCGGCAAGGCCAACGCCAAGGTCCGGCTCGGGCTGGTCTCCGCCGCCGCCGGCGTGGTGCGGTGGGCCAGCTGGGACTCAGCGAAGTACCCCTACCTCTGCTCGGTGAGCTGGCAGAAGGGCGGCCCGCTCTCCATCCTGGTCCAGAACCGCGCGCAGCAGGAGGAGGTGCTGCTGGCGGTGGACGCGCTCAGCGGCGCCACCCGCGAGCTGCTCACCGAGCGGGACGAGGCCTGGCTCAACCTCAAGCAGGACTTCCCCCACTGGCTGGAGGACGGCTCCGGCTTCCTCTGGCACACCGAGCGCAACGGCGGTTCGGAGATCGAGCTGCGCGGCCCCAAGGGGGAGAAGCTCAAGACGTGGGTGAAGCCCTCGGCCGGGTTCGGCTCGTTCGCCGGGTTCGACTTGAAGACGCGCACGCTCTACTTCACCGGCAGTCCCAACCCCACCGAGCAGGTGCTCCACCGCGTCCGCGAGGACGCCGAGCCCGAGCGGCTCACCGCGGAGCCCGCCTGGCAGGAGGCGGATCTCTCCACGGACGGCTCGGTGCTGGTGGTGAGCACCACCTCCGTGCGGCAGATGCCTCGGATCGACGTGCTCTCGCCGCAGGGCGAGGCCCTGGCGGCTCTGCCCTCCATCGCGCTCGAGCCGCCGTTCCTGCCCCAGGTGGAGATCCAGAAGGTGGGCCCCGGAGAGGGGCTCTGGACGGCGGTCATCCGCCCGCGCGAGCAGGCCGCCGCGAAGGGGAAGAAGCCGGCGGCGAAGGAGAAGGACAAGAAGCTGCCGGTGATCCTCGAGGTGTATGGCGGCCCGCACCACCAGGAGGTGAAGCAGACCGCCCGCGAGTACCTGCTGTCACAGTGGTACGCCGACCAGGGCTACGTGGTGGTGAAGGTGGACGGCCGCGGGACGCCGCGGCGGGGCCGCGCGTGGGAGCGCGCCATCCGCGGGGACTTCGCCACCGCCACGCTGGAGGACCAGGTCGCCGGCCTCCACGCGCTGGGGGAGAAGGTTCCGGAGCTGGACCTCTCCCGCGTGGGCGTGCAGGGCTGGTCCTTCGGCGGGTACATGGCCGCGCTCTCGGTGCTCCGCCGCCCGGACGTGTTCCGCACCGGCGTGGCCGGCGCGCCGGTGGTGGACTGGCGGGACTACGACACCTTCTACACGGAGCGCTATCTAGGGCTCCCGGACGAGCTGCCCAAGGCCTACGAGGTCAGCTCGCTGCTCACCTACGCGCAAGAGCTCTCCCGGCCGCTGTTGATCGTCCACGGCACCGCGGACGACAACGTCTACTTCTTCCACTCGCTCAAGCTCTCCAACGCGCTCTTCCGCGCTGGGAAGCAGCACGAGCTGCTGGCGCTCTCCGGGCTGACGCACATGGTGCCGGAGCCGGTGGTGACCCAGCGGCTCCACCAGCGGATCGCCGACCAGTTCCGCGCCGCGCTCAAGTCCCCGGCGGCGGTGAAGGCCTCCAAGGCGCCCAAGGTCCTCTCGGAGTCCACGGGCCGGTAGGCCAGACCCGTCAGGTCCGCCCGAGGTCCGCCAGGGTCTCGAGGAAGGTGGCGGCGCCCCAGGTAAAGGGCTGCTCCGAGTCGTACGCGAGGGAGGACCAGGATGGCAGCCCGGGCTCGGGCCGGTAGATCTCCGCCACGCCGCCGTCGCGCGCGACGACGCCGGTCCACTTGTCGAGGAGGGCCAGGGCGGTCGCGTCGTCGCCCATCTTCGCGGCGACCTTCGCGGAGAGCGCGGCCAGCCAGGACCAGACAGCGCTGTCGTGGTAGTGCCCCAGCCCGACGAGCGAGCACGCCAGGTTCCTCCACGAGGCCGGGTAGTCGGGCCAACTGCTGCCGCCCGGCAGCCCATCCGCGCGGGTCCAGAGCGGATGGCGCTTGAGCGCCTCGTAGAGCGCACGGGCCTCCGGCGAGCCGGCCGGCAGATAGCCGAGGTCCAGCGCCATGAGGTTCGCGTCGAGGGAGACGTAGGGCTCCCCTTCCACCGCGCGGAAGAGGCCGCTCGCGGGATCTCGGAACGTGGCCTCCACCTTGGACCGGACCTCGTCCGCCCGCGCCCGGGTGACGCCCAGCGCGCCGCGCGCGGCCAGCTTGTCGAGGACCACGGCGTAGAGGAGGTTCGTGTAGGACGTCCGCCCTTCGCGCTTGGCGCTGTCCTGCCAGTCGGAGAAGGGGGGCTGGGAGATCAACCCGTCCTTCAGCCGGTCGTCGTAGAAGGCCAGGGCGCGCCGCAGCTGGGGCTCGTGCCGCTTCCAGAAGGCCGCGTCGCCCGTCGCGTCCACGTAGCTGAGCGCGGCCTCGAGGACCAGCAGGTTGCCGTCGATCGCCAGCGAGCCGTGTTGATCCTGGTACTCGGGCTCGAGCTGCTCCGTCAGTGGAGGGTTGGGCAGGAAGGGCAGCAGGCGCCGCAGCGTGGCGAGCACCACGCGCTGCTTCGCGTCCATCGAGTCCATGGTGCGGGGGATGAGGCCATCGCTTGGGCGCTGGTTGTCCAGCAGCAGGCCGAGCTGGTCCCTCACCACGTCCGCGCGCCCGGCGGCGAGCAGGCCCTGCGCGGAGTGACAGAAGTCGCGCGTCCAGAGTGACTTGAACTGGCCGCGGCCGGCGGTGACGTAGTGGCGCCCACCGATGCGTTCCACGTTCGCGCTCAGCGAGGACTTCGCCGCGTCGAGCAGGGCGTCGAACCGGCCGGCCCGGGCGGCGGAGCGCACGGACGCCGTCGCTGGAGCCGCCGTGAAGCTGTCGGGCGCGCGCGGTGCCCACGGCGCCGCCTTGCGCTGCTGCGCCGGCGCTGGCGCGGCCAGCTCCGCCGAGGGCGAACGGGCGACCGGCGCGAAGGAGGAGTCGATCGTCGGCATCGCCTGCTTATCGCCCCCTGCCCCGAAAGGTTGTGGTCGGTGGAGCGCGGCCGCTCCGGCTCTGTCCCCTGACGGGAGACGCATCTCGGCGTCGCAACAAGTGATTCCCGAGCGCAGAGAACCCGCCCCGCGGCGCGGTACATCGACGCGTTCATCGACCGTCAGGCGACCGCGTCGCGGTAGGCGGTCGCCGTCGCGGAGCCTCAGCGGCGCGCCGGGATGAAGTACTCGGCGCGCGACGAGGAGCCGATCGAGCCGTCGTCGTTGACGGTGAAGATGCCTGCGTCCTTGAAGGAGCCGTCCGGGTTGAGCTGGAGCTGCCCGTTGGACGGCAGGCGGGGCGCGTGGATGTTGGCGCCCGGCGCGACCTGGGCGAGCAGGTTCGCCACGTTCAGCTCGGAGTTCTGGCCCTGCGTGACAGGGGGTGCCATCGCGTTTGTCTCACTCCGAGGCGCCGAGCTTCCGGCGCGGTGTTCTTCAATTCTCGGGAAGTGAGAGCGTTCAGTTGCCTGGGCCCCGGACCCCTTTCCTGAACAGTGTCATCGGTTTCCGCGGTCTCCCCCGGGGGGGAAGTGCAACAGAGATGGGACGATGGGGTGAGGGCTTCGGAGCTCCGGGGAGCTGGAACGCGCCTGCTCAGCCCTTCGTCGGGCAGGGCGCGAGGGCAACGGTCCAGCTCCCCGAGGCGTCGAACGCGAGCAGCAGCCGCTCTCCGGCGGCGAGCTCGTCCCAGCGCCACCCGCCCGGGCCGGAGACGGTGAGGCAGGCCCGCTCGCCCAGATGGCGCGCCGGCGCGTAGAGCACGAGCGGGGCGCCGAGCGACGCGTCGATCTCCGCGGTGAGCTCGAGCCGGTGCGCCGCGAAGTCGAAGCGGAGCGCGGTGAGCCGGCCAGGCGTCTGCACCGGGTAGGGGCGCGAGAGCCGCTCGACCACGTCCAGGCGCGGCTGGCGCTGCGGGTCCAGCAGGGTCTGCGAGCCGGCGAGGGAGTCCTTCTCCTGACTGGCCACCGCGCGGCTGAAGGCCCAGTACGAGGAGCCGATCCGCGCCTCGTCCTCGAGAGAGAGGTGGTACTCGAGGTCCCGCAGCCCGCTGGGGAGCCGCAGGTTCACGCCCCACTCGCCGTTCCACAGCGGCAGGCCCAGGGTGGCGGCCTCGGAGAGGGCGTTGGTGAAGTCCTTGCGCTTGGTGTCGGGCGAGGCGGGGAGGCCGAAGAGGTAGAGGGAGATCCACCCGGAGTAGAGGTGGGGCGCGTAGACGAGGTCGGGGCCGAGCTCCGTGAGCGGCTCCGCGGCGATCTGGAGCGCCTCGTTGCGCAGGCCTGGCGCGTCGAGGAAGAGGAGGCGGTTGGCGCCGCGCGCGCGCAGCGCCGGCACCGCCTTGCGGTACGCGGGGAAGAGCACCTTGCGCTCGAAGTCCGGGGTGGAGCCGGTGCCCAGAGGCTCGTTGAGGACGTCCAGCCCGGCGAGCGCGGGATGCTCCCCCAGCTGCGCGAGCACCGCGCCCCACGCGGCGAGCCACGCGTCGAAGAGATCATCCTCGTTGGCCCAGAGCCGGTCGAAGAGCCGGTTGTACCCGAAGAGGTCGGGCGCGTAGTCGGCGGGGCAGGTCCAGTCCGGCGCGCCGTTGGCGCCGTAGGAGAGGCCGCTGTCCGGCGCCTGGGAGCACTTCCCCCAGAGGTCTTGGTGCCACTCGAGGATGACGCTCAGGCCGGCGGCGTGCGCGAGGTCGAGCGCGGCGCGCAGCTCTTCGAGGTAGCCCGCGTCGTAGGTGCCGCGCACCGGCTCCACGCGGCTCCAGGAGATGGCCAGGCGCAGGGTGGTGAAGCCCCAGGAGGCGATGGTGGCGTAGTCGCCGGGCTCCAACTCGCGGCCCTGGTAGCGGACGTCTTGCAGCGCGTGGTGCTGGAGGCCGCGCAGGAGCACCTGGCGGCCGCTCGCGTCGAGGATGGCGGACCCGCTGGTTCGCAGCGGGAGGAAGGCGCCGGCGTCGAGCGCGGCGCGCTCACCTCCGGGCGCCTCGAAGCGGGAGGGTTGGGAGCAGCCCGCGCAGAGCAGCGCGAGGCAACAGAGGGCGAGCAGTCGCACGCGCGGCGGATAGCACGCCGCAAGCTCCGCGGACAGAGCGCGCGGGCTGCGGTGGACGTCACTTTTTGAAGTGACCTCGACTGTGTTCACTCATTTGTTGTCTGGATTTACACGGGCCTCGGCGCCTGACAGGAGGAAGTGGGATTCCCAAAGAGGCGGTACGGAGTCTGCATTCGGCGGCGCGTCCTTCAGCCCCAGGAGAAGCCGTGCTCCACCGTCTCTGGCTCGCCGTCGTCCTCGCCCCGCTGCTGCTCGCTTGCGGCGACAGCATCCTGGACGTTTCGGACAGCTCGGCCTCGAAGGCCCCCGACTCCGAGACCCTCGCCCGCGTGGATCCGCTTCATGACGCTGCTTTCAGAATGGCGGGCGAGGAGTTCTCGGTCCCACCGGCGCTCCTCAAGGCGTTCTCGTTCGCGCAGACGCGCTACCAGATGGTCGAAGGGTTCGACCACCACGCGGACGGGAGCGACGAGGAGCCCGCGGTGACGGCGTGGGGCCTGATGGCGCTTTCGCCGGAGCAGGTAGCCCAGGGCGCCGCGCTCGCCGGCGTCTCCGAGGCGGCGGTGCGGACCGACCCGGCTGCGAACATCCGCGCGGCGGCGGCGCTGCTCTCCGCGTACGCGCAGGAGCTGGCGCTCGACCGCCGGGAGCCGACGGCGTGGGCGCCGGCGCTCGCGCGGCTGGGCGGCTTCGCGTCGTCCCCGGACGAGCGCGTCCTCTTCATCCGCGACCATGTGTTCAAGGCGCTGCGCCTGGGCGTCGGCGCGCTCTCGGACGGGCTCGCGGTGGCGGGGCAGACGCTGGCGTTCGGGGCGAGCTCCGAGTTCGGCAGGGTCGAGCAGGGGCTCGCCGCGCCCGACTACCCCGGAGGGACGTGGCTGGCCTCACCGTTCCACGACGCCCGCTCGGGGACGGTCCGCTTCGTAGTCATCCACACCTGCGAGGGCAGCACCGCCTCGTGCATCAGCACGCTGCGCAACTCGCCCCGGAAGGTCTCAGCCCACTACGTGGTCGGGGGCGGGGGCGAGGTCACGCAGCTGGTGCGCGAGGATAGGGCGGCCCGCCACATCGGGGCGAGCTACCTCTGCTCGCGCAACGCCAACCGCTACTGCGAGCTGAACGGCAAGCAGAGCAACGCGTTCACGGTCGGCATCGAGCACGGCGGCTTCGCCTCGCAGAGCACGTTCCCGGCGGGGCAGCTCGATGGCTCGGCGCGGCTGCTCTGTGACATCACGCGAGATCAGAAGATCGCCCGCGACCGCTTCCACATCGTCGGCCACGGGCAGCTGCAGCCGTACAACCGGTCGGACCCGGGCCCGAACTGGCCGTGGACGGACTACCTCAACCGGGCCAACGCGGCGTGCGCCCCGGCGTGCGAGGTGAAGGGGGCCATCCTCCAGAAGTACAACCAGGTGAACGGCCCGGCGGCGCTCGGCGGGTGCGTGGTGGGCGAGCAGGCCACGCCGGACGGTGCGGGCGCCTACAACCACTTCGAGCGTGGCTCCATCTATTGGCATCCCTCCACGGGCGCGCACGTGGTCAAGGGCGCGATCAAGGACAAGTGGGCGGCGATGGGCTGGGAGATGGGGCGCCTGGGCTACCCGACCTCGGACGAGTTCGCGCTGCCGGACGGTCAAGGCTACGCCAGCCACTTCCAAGGCGGCTCCATCTACTTCCACCCGGCCACTGGCGCGTGGTCCATCTGGGGCGGCATCCGCGACAAGTACGCGGCCGTCGGTTGGGAGAAGAGCGAGCTGGGCTACCCCGTCACCGACGAGTTCGGGCTGCCGGACGGTCAGGGCGCGGCGAACCACTTCGAGCGCGGCTCCATCTACTGGCACCCCAGCACCGGCGCGTTCGCCGTCCAGGGCGCCATCCGGGAGCAGTGGAAGGCGGCGGGCTGGGAGCGGAGCGAGCTGGGCTACCCGCTGACGGACGAGCTGCCCACGCAGGACGGCACCGGCCGCTACAACCACTTCCAGGGCGGGTCCATCTACTGGACGGAGGCGACCGGCGCGCACGAGGTGACAGGCGACCATGGTCGCCCGCTCGAACTCGAGGCGGCGCCCCGCGGCGAGTGGGATGACGTCCGACGTCGGCAAGCCGACCAGGTCGGGGACGCCCGCCTCCTGGAACTTGGTCCAGAACGCGCCGGTGAGCGCGTGCGCGCCCGTCGCCGCCGAGTGCGCGATGGCGCCGCTCTGGAAGCGGGAGAGCTTGCCCCCTCCCAGCGGCGCCTCGTTGGCCACGGGAGAGCCCAACGCCCCCGCCTGCGCGCCGAGCGCGCGGTAGAGGGTGTCGATGGCGAGAGCGCGACGGGCGTGGTCACCCTCGTCCCGAAGTGAAGGGCGCGCACTCCTCGCCGACGTCTACCTGTCAGTTGGCGAGGCAAATGCGTGCGAGTCCTGGCAGGTCTGTGCGCCGCTCCAGCCGTCTTGGTTCAGGTCACTTCGAGGGAGTTCGGTGAGGCCGGCCAGAGGAGAGGTGGCGGCTCAAAGGCGCGGGACCGTCGTTTGCTTTGCGAATCGTCGAACGGAGCCGTCATGAACTTCCAACTCAAGTCGCTTCCCGTCCTTCTCTGCCTCTCCCTCACGCTGGCGGCCTGCGGGGGCGCCGAGCTCGTCGCGTCTTCGAATGAGCCGCTGGAGTCCGACTCCAGCGAGTACGACTCCACCGGCGAGTTCGAGAGCGAGCCGGTCCTGGAGGAGGAAGGCTCGCTCGAGCAGGGGCTGGTGTCGTGCACGCCCTCGACGCAGACGGCCTACCAGGCCGGGAAGGGCTACCCCATCCTCTGCGTCAACGCCGACAGCAAGCTGGCGGAGCTGAAGACGGCGAACGCCTACGCGGTGATGCAGGCCGCGGCCGCCAACGCCGGGGTGTACCTCAAGGTCGTGAGCGGCTTTCGCACCATGGCGCAGCAGCAGTACCTGTACGCCTGCTACGTGAACTGCAACTGCAACGGCTGCAACCTCGCGGCGAAGCCCGGCACCTCCAACCACCAGAGCGGTGAGGCGCTCGACCTCAACACCCGCGAGCCGAAGGTGCTCACGTGGCTGACCGCGAACGGCGCCAAGTTCGGCTTCTACCGGACGGTGCCGAAGGAGCCCTGGCACTGGGAGTACAAGGGCGGCGGCCCCGGCGGCGGGCCGTGCTCGAGCGGCGGGATGTCCGGGGGCTCGGGGCCGGGGACTGCCGGGCAGATCGTGATCGACAGCAACAACGGCCGCAACGACAAGGCCAAGGGCTACATCGAGCTGTCCGACAACTGGAGCGACGGTCAGGGGACGCAGGGCTTCTTCGGCACGGGGTACTTCTATGCCTCGACGGAGCCCGTCTCCGACGGGGCGTCGTTCTGGTTCTACCTGCCGCAGGCCGGTACCCGGACGATCGACGCGTGGTGGAGCGCCGGGAGCAACCGCGCCACCGCGGCGCCCTTCGTCGCCTTCGACGGGAGCGGGAAGGAAGTGGGCCGGACGACGGCGGACCAGTCCACCAACGGCGGCAAGTGGGTGGAGCTGGGCGCCTGGAGCTTCCCGCAAGGGTGGAACCGGATCGTCCTGTCGCGGTGGACCACGCCGGGGAGCGTGGTGATCGCCGACGCGGTCCGGGTCCGTTGAGGGGACTCCACCTCGAGAGCAGGCGCCGGGGTGACCGCGGTGTCGGCTCCGCTCCAACCGGGAGCGCCGGCGTGGTCACGGTGCGCCGGCGGCGCTGCGCGCGATGGTGCCGAGGAGCTCCTCCACCCGGCGGAGCTTCTCCAGGATGGCCTCCGCGCTCCACTCCATGGGGAGGATGCGGAGCTCGAGCGTGGGTTGACGGTGGCGGTCCCGGAGCACGCCGAGCAGGTTCAGGTCCTGCCGCTTGGCGGCGCCGGCCGCCAGCAGCAGCGGAGCGAGCTCCTCGAAGGAGTCGGGGGTTCGGCTGCGGGCGAGCTCCACCATCCGCTCCGGAGGTGGGCCCCGCCAGAGCGCGCTGCGAGGGTTGGGCGCGAGCGCGCGCAAGAGCTCCTCCCGGTGGGAGGCGTAGCCCAGGAGCAGCGCGCGGACGCGGGCGCCAGTCTGCCAGGGCCCGGCGTCGAGGTGCGCGTGGAGCCCGGCCTCCGAAGGGAGCTCGTACCCGAGCCGCTGGGCCGTCTGGAGGACGAGCCGCAGCGCGGCTTCCCGCTCGTCCCGGCGCAGCGGCTGGGTGACGACCTCACACACCCGCTCTCGCTCCGAGCCGTAGGGCACGCTGACCGCGAGCACCTCTCCCTGCGGATCGCGGATCAGCCGCTGGCCCGGGCGACAGCGCGGGCCTTTGCCGTCCTCTCCCAGCGAGGCGGAGAACGTGTCGAGCAGCGGCCGGAGCAGCACCTCCCGGTCCGGTGACTCCGCCCAGCAGGTCCGCTCCACCCAGGCCGCCAGGCGGGGCTCATCCATCACCAGCCGCCACGCGCCGGCGACGGGCAGCTGAAGGAAGTCGAGCTCGGCCTGGATGCTGAAGTCGTCGACCAGGGTGAAGAGCGGTGCTCCGCTCGGGGCGAGCACCCGGAACGCCGGGACCAGCTCGCAGCAGGGGACCACCTGCCCCTGCCGGTTGAGCGCATCCGACAGGAGCTTGAAGCCGCGCAGGACGCGCCCGCGGTGCGCGGCCGCGAGCGCCTCCGCCAGGCCGAGCCGGCTCGCGCCTCGAGGCGCGAGCAGCTCCAGCTCGAACCCGGTCCGGCTCTCCGGCCCGAAGGGGAGGGGTGTCGCTGCCCCGCTCACGCTCCGGAGACGGCTTGCTCCGCCTGGCCGAGGAGCTTCAGCGCCTGCTCGAGGTCGGCGGTCGACTTCGCCGCGCTCTCGGGGAAGTAGGTCAGATCCACGTTCCCGTTGTAGCCGACGCTCCTGTTCGCCAAGGAGAGCGCTCGGCCGAAGAGCTGGTACGCGTCCTTCGGCACGTGCGTGAAATAGGCGTCGTCGAGGGAGCTGCCGAACGCGGTCCCGTTCCACTCGAGGGCCCCCGGATCCACGTCCGCGGCGTGCACCACCTCCCCTTTGCGCAGCTTGGCGAGCACGCCTTGGATCTCCTCACGCAGCCCGTCGACGACCCTCCGGAACGCCTTCGCGTCCGCCGGCTGCGCCGGCGGCGGGGTGACGCCGCGGATGGCGTCTATCGCCGCCGCTGCCTCCTCGTAGAAGGGGTTCTCGCTCCAGTGCGGCGCCATCCGCACCTGCCCGCCCTTCTCGGCCTGGAACTCGCGCCCGAAGTGCTCCGTCGTCGCGGCCTCGAGGTAAGCCGCGGTCTCCTCGCTGACCGGCTTCGGGAAGCGCTCCGCCGTGCGCTTCAGGTCCTCGAGATCGCCCGCTCCCTCGCGCTTGCCGGCCATCTCCTCCACGCCCCACAGGACGTCCGCGGAGGTGAGCGGCTCCCCCGTCGCCGCCATCTTCAGCACCAGTGAGCCCACCGCCGGCGCCACCGTCGTCATGCTGTAGAGCAGCGAGCGGTCGCGCTCGCTCAACGACGAATAGATGGGGCCGGCGTCACTGTTGCTGAAGAGCAGTTTGCGGAGGACCGTCTGCTCCTCTCCGCTCAGCCGACCGTCTTCATAGGCCGTCTTGAAGAGCTTCTCGCCGAGCTGGGGGATCTCCTGCTGCTTCGAGCTGTCGACGTAACCCTGAGGGCTCGCGTTGACGGTGGCCGCGGCCACCTCCCAGAGCTTCTTCCCCTCCCCTGCGTCGAGCGGCGCGAGCGGGAACGGCGTACGCCCCGGAAGGCCCAGCGCGGAAACGATCGAATTCCAGATGGCCATGTCCGTCCTTTGCCCTCGCGAAGGTGTTCGCGACGGACGATTGTCGGATCGGTCGCTGAGGCAGGTGTGGGAGGAATCTGCAATTCGACGGGACATCTGTGCGTCGGATTGGGCCACCTCGAATCGACCGGGTCTCAGCCCCAGCGGTCTGGCCGATCGCCGCCAGCAGCCGTGCCCCCAAAAGGATCTACCAAAAAGAAAGGGCCCGCTCTTTTCGGAGACGGGCCCTTCAGCTTGATCGCGCTGACGCGAGATCAGAGAGGCTTGACGTTCGCAGCCTGCAGCCCCTTCGGGCCACGGGTCACGTCGAAGGACACCTTCTGTCCCTCAGCGAGGCTGCGGAAACCATCCGCCTGGATCGCGGTGTGGTGGCAGAACACATCCTCGCCACCGCCATCCTGGGTGATGAAGCCGAAGCCCTTCGCATCGTTGAACCACTTCACGGTACCGGTTGCCATGCACTGTTCCTTCTTCTTCTGCTCGACGGCCAAGAGAGCCGTGCGGTTCCTCCGCCTGCGGTCAGAGGACTCTCGCGTTCTAGTGAATCGCGCGTCGGGAAGTCCAGGCTTCTGAGCGAAACGGACCCAGAAGAGCGCATTCTCTGCGCCATCGATGGCGCAGTGCGGTGTGTTTGTCCGACATTGTTGCCGGAGGTCACACCTCCAGGAGCAGGCGCTGCGGATCCTCGATGCAGTCCTTGATGCGGACGAGGAACTGCACGGCCTCGCGCCCGTCGATGAGCCGGTGATCGTACGAGAGGGCCAGGTACATCATCGGCCGGGCGACGATCTGTCCGTCCCGCACCACCGCGCGCTCCTGGATGTTGTGCATCCCGAGGATTCCCACCTGGGGCGGGTTGAGAATCGGCGTGGAGAGCATCGAGCCGAAGATCCCGCCGTTGGAGATGGTGAAGGTGCCCCCGGAGAGGTCCGCCAGCGACAGCTTGTCCGTCCGGGCCTTGTTGGCTAGCTCGGCGATCTGCTTCTCGATCTCCGCCATGGAGAGCCGGTCCGCGTCCCTGAGCACCGGGACGACCAGGCCGCGGCTGCCGGAGACCGCCACGCCGATGTCGTAGTAGTGCTTGAAGACCACGTCCTCGCCGTCGATCTCCGCGTTGACCTGCGGGAACGCGCGCAGGGCCTCAATCGCCGCGCGGACGAAGAAGCTCATGAACCCCAGCTTCACGCCGTGCTTCTTCTCGAAGCGCTCGGCGTGCGCCTTGCGCAGGGTCATCACCCCGCTCATGTCCGCTTCGTTGAAGGTGGTGAGGATGGCCGCGTTGGACTGGGCCGCGAGCAGCCGCTCCGCCACGCGCCGGCGCAGCGGGGTCATCTTCACCCGCTCCTCGCGCTCCGCCTTGGGGCGCGGGCCGGACGGGGCGGGCAGCGCCACCGGGGCGCTCCGGGTCTCCATCGCGCCCAGCACGTCCTGCTTGTAGATCTTCCCGCCCGGCCCGGTGCCCTGGATCTTCTTGGGGTCCAGCCCGTTGTCCTCAATCAGCCGTGACGCCACCGGCGTGGCGTGCGCCGCGCGGCTGGACTCGGCGTTGGAGGGCGGCGGGCCGCTAGGGGACGCCTTGAGCGGCGTCTGCGTGGGCAGCGGCGTGGCGGTGAGGGACGGCCCGGGGGTGGCCACGGTGAGCGGCGGCTTCACGGTCACGCCGGCGCCGGCGGCGATGCTGCCGAGCACCTCGCCCACCTTCACCCGGTCCCCCTCCTTGCGGGAGATGTTCTCCAGCGAGCCCCCCGCGGGGGCCGGCACGTCGATGGTGACCTTGTCCGTCTCCAGCACCACCAGCGGCTCGTCCGCGGTGACCGCCTCGCCGACCTTCTTGTGCCACTTGCCGACGACGGCTTCGCTGATGGATTCGCCCAGCGTCGGAACCGTGAGCTCAACGCCCATTCTTCACCCCTCGGTGGAGCGCCTGCTCCACGATCTGCTGTTGTTCGGCCTCGTGCACCTTGTCGAACCCGGTGGCCGGGCTCGCGCTCGCCGTCCGCCCCACGTACTCGATCGCCGGCTTGGCCGTCATCGGCGACACGAGGTCCTGCAGCAGCGGGATCATGTAGCGCCAGGCGCCCATGTTCCACGGCTCCTCCTGCACCCACACCAGCTGCGCCAGCTTCGGCAGCCCCTTGAGCAGCTCCTCCAGCTCTTCCTTCGGGAACGGGTAGAGCTGCTCCAGCCGGACGATCATCGTCGCCCAGTCCTTGCGCGCGTCGCGCTCGGCCACCAGGTCGAAGTACACGCGGCCGGAGCACAGCAGCAGCTTGGTGACGCCCTTCCGCTCGGCCTCGGGCCGGTCCAGCAGCACCCGCTGGAACCTGCCCTGGGTGAGCTCGGAGAGCTCGCTCATGCCGGCGGCCAGCCGGAGCAGGCTCTTGGGGGACATGATCACCAGCGGCTTGCGAAGCGGCCGCAAGACCTGGCGCCGCAGCAGGTGGAAGATCTGCGCGGGCGTGGTGGGGTAGGCCACCTGCATGTTGTCCTCGCCGCACATCCCCAGGAAGCGCTCCAGCCGCGCGCTCGAGTGCTCCGGGCCCATGCCCTCGTACCCGTGCGGCAGCAGCAGCGTCACCCCTGAGAGCCGGCGCCACTTCACCTCACCCGCGCTGATGAACTGGTCGATGATCACCTGCGCGCCGTTGGCGAAGTCGCCGAACTGCGCCTCCCAGACGACGAGCCCATCCGGCGAGTCCAGGCTGTAGCCGTACTCGAACCCCAGGCAGCCCTGCTCGGAGAGCGGGGAGTTGATCACCGCGCACAGCGCGTCCTTCTTGGCGAACTGCTGGAGAATTTCGTAGCGCTCGCCGGACTTCACATCGTGCAGCACCGCGTGGCGGTGGGAGAAGGTCCCGCGCTCCACGTCCTGCCCCGTGAGGCGCACCGAGTAGCCGTCCTCCAGCAGGGACGCGTAGGCGAGGTTCTCCGCCGCGGACCAGTCCACCTTGTCCTTGCCAGCGAGGATGTTCTCCCGGCGCTGAAGCACGGTGGTGGTGACGCGCGGGTGCGGCGTGAAGCCCTGCGGTACGCGCGCCAGCTTGCCGAGCAGCTCGCGCACGCGCGGCTCCGGCAGGCCGGTCTCCACCTGAGGCGTGTCGCGGTCCGGCCCGCCCTTGTAGCTCTTCCACACGCCCTGCCCGAAGCTGGGCCCCTGGTACTTGTGCGAGGAGCGGGCCCGGCTGAGCGCCTCCTCGAAGTCCTTCATCGCCTGCTGGCGGATGGCGTCCGCGTCCGCCTGGCTCACCGCGCCGCGCTTGGCCAGCTCCTGGCTGTAGAGCACGCGCACCGGCGGGTGGTGCCGGATCAGCTCGTACATCTGCGGCTGGGTGAAGGCTGGCTCGTCGCCCTCGTTGTGGCCGTAGCGCCGGTAGCAGATGAGGTCCACCACCACGTCGCTGCCGAACTTCTGGCGGTACTCGGTGGCCAGCCGCATCACGTGCGCGCAGGCCTCGGGGTCGTCCGCGTTGACGTGGAAGATGGGGACGTCGATCAGCTGGGCGATCGCGGTGCTGTAGTGGGAGCTGCGCGCGTCCTGCGGATCGGTGGTGAAGCCCACCTGGTTGTTGATGACGATGTGGACGGTGCCGCCGGTGGTGTAGCCGCGCAGCCGGGAGAGGTTGAGCGTCTCCGCCACCACGCCCTGGCCCATGAAGGACGCGTCGCCGTGCATCACCAGCGGCAGGTGGTGGGTGCGGTCCACGTCGCGCAGCCGGTCCTGCTTGGCGCGCACGCGCCCCTCCACCACCGGGTAGACCGCCTCGAGGTGGCTGGGGTTGAACGCCAGCGTCAGGTGGACCGGCTTGCCGGACGCGGTGGGGTAGTCGCTGGAGAAGCCCTGGTGGTACTTCACGTCCCCGCGGAAGTTGGGCTCGCCCTTCGCCTTCTTCTCGAACTCGCTGAAGATCTCGTCCGCGCTCTTGAGCAGGATGTTGTTGAGCACGTTCAGGCGCCCGCGGTGCGCCATGGCGATGACCACCTCCGCCACGCCCAGCCGCGCGCCCGTGTCGAGCAGCACGTCAATCATCGGGACGAGGCTCTCGCCGCCGTCCAGCGCGAACCGCTTCACGTTCACGTACTTGGTGTGGAGGAAGTTCTCGAACGCCTCCGCGTAGGTGAGCTTGGTGAGCAGCCGCTTGCGCTCTTCGGCGGTGAACTCGGTGCGGTTCTCCGAGTGCTCCATGCGCCCACCCAGCCAGCGGCGGCGGTCGCTGTCGAGCACGTGCATGTACTCCACGCCGATGCTGCCGCAGTAGGTGCGGCGCAGCCGGTCCAGGAGATCTCTCAGCTTCACCCGGTTCTCGGGGAAGACCTGCGTGGCGTCCACCGTCAGCTCCAGCTCCTCCTTGGTGAAGTGGGCGGTGTTCACCATCCCCACGTCCGCCACGTGGTCCAGCGACGGACGCGGCCGCCCGAGCGGATCCAGCTGGGCGAGCAGGTGGCCGCGCAGGCGGAAGGCGTAGACCGTCTGGTCCACGCGCGCCTGCAGCTCCATGTTCTGCTCGGCCTGCGTGCTGACGATGGGCGCCGTCACCACCGCGCCGGCGGGCGCCGGGCGCTTCTCCGCCGGGACGAAGATGGGCCGGCCGTGGCCGTTGCCCGCGAAGAGCTCCCGCCAGCTCGGGTCCACGGAGTTGGGATCTTCGAGGTAGCGGGCGTACAACCCCTCGATGAACTCGATGTTCGCGCCAGAGAGATAAGAGTCCTGGAAGTTCGACATGGCTTTCTTTGCGCCTTTTACCTCCCCTAGGGCCGCAGGGCAGGCTTTTCCCTTGCTCGATAACGCGTTGCGACAGTCGCTGACAACGCCCGGAAAATGTAGCCGCGGACCGAGGATTTTGCGCTCTGTGCGGTGTGGGCCCTTCTGGTAGACCCCCGCGCATGCTCCTCCAAGGAAAGAAGCTGCTGATCACCGGCGTGCTGACGCCCCAGTCCATCGCCTTCGCCATCGCCGAGCTCGCCCAGCAGCAGGGCGCGGAGGTCCTCCTCACCGGCTTCGGCCGCGGCCTGTCGCTCACGGAGCGGAGCGCCAAGCGGCTGAACCCCGTCCCCGAGATCCTCGAGCTGGACGTCACCAACGCGGCCCACTTCCCCGCGCTCACGGAGAGCATCAAGAAGCGCTGGGACCGGCTGGACGGGGTGCTCCACGGCATCGCCTTCGCCCCCGAAGACGCGCTGGGCGGCAACTTCCTCAAGACGCCATGGGAGAGCGTCCAGACCGCCTTCCGGATCTCCACCTTCAGCCTCAAGGAGCTGGCGGTGGCGGCGCTGCCCCTGATGACCCAGGGCGGCTCGATCGTCACGCTGGACTTCGACAACCGCGTGGCCTGGCCCATCTACGACTGGATGGGCGTCTGCAAGGCCGGCCTCGAGGCCACGGTGCGCTACCTGGCCCGAGATCTCGGCCCCAAGAAGATCCGCGTCAACGCGGTGGCCGCCGGGCCGCTCTCCACCATCGCCGCCAAGGGGATCCCCGGCTTCAAGACGCTCGAGGAGACCTGGGGCAAGGTGGCCCCGCTCGGCTGGACCACCAAGGACCACGACTCGGTCGCCCGGACCGCCTGCGCCCTGCTCTCGGACTGGTTCCCCTCCACCACCGGCGAGATGGTCCACGTGGACGGCGGCTACCACTGCATGGGCGCGCCGCCGGTGGACGCGTCCGCGGAGAAGGCAGCGAAGTAGCCGCCGCGCCAAGGCACTCACGCGACCGATGCTTCTCCCCCGCCTCTCCGCGCTCTGCGCGGCGCTGTTGCTGCCCGCGCTCGCCGCGCAGGGACAGGACGCGGGCATGTCCCCCCCGGTCACCCCTACCGCAGGCGCCCCCCCGGTCACCCCGAGCGAAGTCGAGGGGCGCTCGAGCTCGAGTCCGGATCGGTCCTCGACT
>JBGATB010000023.1:0-145756 GCA_044229415.1 Myxococcaceae bacterium
CGAAGTCGAGGGCCCCACGAGCGAGAGTCCCTACGATCGGCGGGCCCTCGACTTCGCTCGGGCTGAGCGGGGCGCGGCAAGTTTCAGGTCAGCGCCGAAGGCGCGTAGTCGGGGGGCGGCACCCACGCTCGAAGCGGCGCTGAGGGGAGCACGAGCCTGCGTGCCGCCCCTCGACTACGGCCTGACGGCCTACGCTCGGGGAGAACGGTGAGCGACCTCCACCTCACCCGTAACCACACGCTGTAACAGCCCTAGTCACTGTGACACCTGTTACACCCCCGCGTGACGCTGCGCCGCGGGCATCTCCTCGCGGCCACGCGCCCTTGCGCGCTCCGGCGGGAGGCACCCCCGGTGCACTGTGACGCCGGATGACCTTCGGTCCCAGGGCTGTCATGCGCTACGTGTCGTGCGGGTTGGCGGTGGTGTGCTGCGCGCTCGTGCTCACCGGCTGTCCCAAGCCGGTGTGCACGCCGGGAGAAGTGGGCTGCGCCTGCCGCGCGGACGGGAGCTGCGATCAGCCCGGCGGCCCGCTCTCCTCGGTCTGCGGCGCCGCCAACCGCTGCCAGCCGTGCGTGGCGGGCGCGCAGGGCTGTGCGCCCGTCTCGCCCAAGTGCTTCTCCCCCTGCGCCGCGGATCTCGTCCGCGCGGACGGCACCTTCGCGGCCTGCTCCTCCGAGGGGCTGCTCGAGGGCTGCCTGGGAGACAACACCTGCGTGGCCGGCTCCTGCGTGGCCCCGGGCGGCACCCCACCGGGCTGCAAGGCGAGCTCGGACTGCCCGGACTACCAGGCCTGCATCGGCGGCGGCTGCTACTCGGAATGCGAGCTGGACGCGGACTGCGCCGCGGGCAAGGGCTGCTACCGGCACGTCTGCCGCCCCTCCTGCACCACGGCCAGCTCCTCCTGCGCGCAGGGCACCGCCTGCCTCACCACGGACGGCAACGCCGGCTACTGCGTGGACGTGGCGCCGCCCACCGGCACCGCCGTGCGCAGCGTGCCCGGCACCTTCCCGCTCTCCACCCGCGCGCTGAAGTTCTCCAACCTGAAGCTCACCGGCAGCTTCGAGCTGACCAACCAGAGCCCGGTGTCCCGCGAGTTCAAGGTCCGCAAGGTCTTGCACCGCGAGTACAAGCAGGGCGTCGCCACCCTCGTCACCGAGAACCCGCTCCACTGGCTGACGCTGGCGCGAGACGCCGAGACCGCCGCCGCGGTGCCCGAGCTGACCGTGCGCGTGGACCCCGGCGCGAAGGCCGTCATCAAGCTCGGCGGCGCGGTCAACCGCAGCCTCACCCGCTGGGACGGGGCGCTGGAGATCTCCAACGCCGAGCTGGGCACGCAGCGGGTGGACCTCAAGTACCTGGAGCGGCCCGAGGGGCAGTGGCAGGGGAAGATGACCTACTTCGCCAACTTCCCCAGCACCGGCCTGGACGCCTGGGCGCAGGACCGCACCAGCGCCTCCGCGCTGCTCCAGGTGGAGAACGCGTTCATCCAGAAGTGGGGCGTCTTCAAGGCCGGCAACATGTCCGTGGACGAGCTGAAGGCGATGATCAAGGCCACCCAGCTGGCCTCGTGGAAGGACGCCTCGGTCAAGAAGCTCTGCGCCAACAACAACGACACCGTCGCCTGCTACCCCTACTCCAACCCGCAGGGTTACTCGGTCTACTCGCAGTCGCTCTCCACGTACCCCATCCCCACCGGCGCCACCGAGCTGCCGATCGCCATCAACCTGCGCGATGACCCCGCCGGGGGCGGGCGCACGCTCATTGGGCGCGTGGTGTCCGCGGACTCGCTGCACGAGAACGGCAACCCCGGCGTCCGCCTCACCTTCGAGACCGACCCCACCGCCTGCACCCCGCGCGCGACCGGAGTCATCTGCCCCATCTCCACCTTCGCCGCGGACGTGCTGGTGGGCGGCCGCTACGTCACCACCAGCGCCGACACCAGCTGCGCCGCCGCGCCCAAGGACGAGATGGGGCGCAGCACCTTCACCCTGGCCCGCACGCCGTGGCTGGTGCCCGGCTTCAGTGCACAGACGGACACCGACCCCACCAGCGGCCTGCGCTACCGCTACGAGTGCCGCGACAAGCTCCTCCCGGACTTCGTGGCGGCCAACCCCATCCCGGACGGCCGCACCCGCAAGCGCCACCTTGAGCTGGTGGACGGGGCGCTGATCAACTCCGAGGACCTGATCCTCATCTTCAAGGAGAGCTTCCCCTCCTTCCTGGATGGGACCGACAGCAGCGGCTTCTCCGCCTACGGCCTGATGGTGCTCACCCGCGCCCCGGCAGATCTCGACCCCCAGGCCTTCACGGCAGGCGTGAGCGCCGACAGCCGCACCCCGCCCAACGGCCTGCTCGGCGTGAGCTGCGCGCCGGACCTGCTCAAGATCGCCACCGGCAGCGAGACCTTCCCCGCCGCGCCGACCACGCCGTACCTGGACGCGCTCGCGGACACGCTGATCTCCGGGATCAAGCAGAGCGGCGGTCCGCCAGCCAAGCTGCTCCCGGCGGACCCGGTGAAGGCCCACTACTTCTGCGAGGACACCGGCCTCTTCGACGGCGGCCCGCTGGACAAGGGCGCCTCGCCACACAAGGTGGCGTGCCCCGCCGGCAGCCGCGTGCAGTTCTTCACGCTCGGCGCCTTCCCCGCCAGCCCAGGCCCCACCCAGGACGAGATCGCCAACCTCCCCTGCCAGCAGGCCTTCGCCGCCGGCACCGCGCCCGGGCAGGTGCTCAGCCGTGGCACCTGCCAGCAGCTGCTCAACACCTGGAAGACGAACCGGCTCTACAACCTGGTGCTCGACCCGGTCTGGCGCTGCTCCAACCCCAACCAGGCCTACTGCAGCCTCAACCGGCTGGACCTGCGCGCGGACAAGGACTTCTTCCCCGCCACGCAGACCAGCGCGGCCTTCCTGCCGCTGCGTACGGAAGTGGAGAACGCCTTCCGCTACAAGACGCGCTTCCGGAATCGCCAGGGCAAGTCGGTGGGGTTCGCGCCGCAGATCTGCCCGGACGGCTCGGACGCTGTCCCCTACTGCTACGACCCCGCCTCCATCGAGAGGGCCCAGCGGCGCGTGGACTGCGCGGTGGCGCTCTACACCGGTAACTACGCGCAGCTCTCCGCGGACGTGCGCGGTCGGCTGCAGCTCTACCTGAAGGCGAACTTCTCCTTCGAGTCCGAGATCGACCCCACGCTCCCGCTGCCGGTCATCCATGACGGCTACGAGCGGCTCAACGCCGAGCTGTTGATCATGATGGGGGACGAGTCCTACACCCGCGCGTTCTCCTCGCGGTTCGACCTGGCCGGCTCGTCCATCGTCTCGTTCGAGGGGCGCCTCTTCGAGCCGGACGGGATCGACCTCTCCGGCGGCGCCGGCTACGAGCTCTACAGCCTCTACCAGGCGGTGCAGTACTACCAACAGGCGCTGGACCGCTTCTACTCGTTGAGCCCGCGCATCTGGACCTCGATCGGCCAGATGGGCACGGGCGGCTTCATCAACAAGGACACGGTCGTCTCCTACTTCGACCGGCTGATTCGCGCCTCCAGCCAGAAGTCCCGGGCGTGGAGCGAGATCGCCCGCCGCTACCAGTCCTTCAACCGCGCGGACCTCGCGCGCCGGGTGGTGGAGCGCAGCTACGCCGCGGCGTACCTCGAGTCCATCGTCCTCTCCCGGGTGATGCTCAAGCTCGGAGACATCGTCCAGCCCGAGGACCGGCCCCAGCTGGTGGAGCGCGTGGAGTTCGGGCAGCTCGTCTACAGCTCGGCGCTGCTCGCCATGCGCGAGAGCTACGCGGCGATCACCGACAGCCGCACGCTGTTTGGCTTCCAGCCGGACTACATCCCCTTCCCCGCGCTCGAGGAGATGGACTCCAACGCCTTCGAGAAGGTGCTCACCTCCGCCAAGGCGCAGCTCGCGGTCGCCTCGGCCAAGGAAGATCTCGCGCTCGGCTCCAGCCGCGCCTTCGAGACGGACAGCGCCGCCTTCCAGAGCGAGCTGGTGAGCGTGCGCAACAACTACGAGAACCAGCTCGCCGCCATCTGCGGCACCTTCACCGGCACGGACGGGCGCGTCTACCCGGCCGTCCCGAAGTACGCCTACCTCAACGAGCGGGCCAAGCTGATCGGCAACCCGTGCGGCCTGGCTGGCAACGGCGAGCTCTTCGCCGCGCTCACGGACGTGGACAAGGTGGTGACGGACTTCGCCGCCATCCGCGTCCGCTTCGAGAACCTCAAGGACCGGATCGCGCTCGAGAAGCAGCGCGTCCGCACCCAGTGCGACCTGCTCAGCGAGACGGTGGAGTACCAGTTCAAGGTCGAAGACAAGGTGGGCGATCTCGAGACGGTCATCCAGGTGGCGCAGGCCGCCATCGACTACGCCAAGGACGTCACCAGCGAGGCGGTGATCCTCGCCAACCTCGGCAAGTGCATGGCGATCGTCGGCACCGCCGCCGGCACGGACTGCCCGCAGGCCGGCGTGGGCATCGCCGCCTACGAGGCCGCCGCCCGCACCGAGACCTTCGTCACCATCGGCGCGAACATCGCCATCCTCGCGGCCAAGCGCGAGATCTCCAACATCCAGCGGGACGGCGCGCGCTGGGTGCTCAACCGCCCATGCGACTACGCCACCGTGGACTCCAACGCCAAGGTCGCGGACATGGTCCTGGGCTTCAAGGAGCTGGAGATCGAGGCCTACGCCGCCGAGCTGGACCTCTCGGAGAAGCTCGGCCGCGTGCAGAGCCTGCGCAACACGGCCTCCCGCACCATCGCCGAGCAGTCCGAGACCGAGCAGCTGGCCATCAACTTCGAGGTGGCCCGCAACGACCCCAACGTCCGCATCTACAAGAACGACGCGATCCTCACCGCGGACCGCACCTTCCAGGCCGCGGTGGGCGAGGCGTACCGCGCCACCAAGGTCTTCGAGTACTACACCAGCCAGTCCTACGCGCACCTGGGGGATCTCTTCCTGGTTCGCCTGGCCTCGCGCGGCGACATCAGCCTGGAGGCGTACCTCGCCCGGCTGGAGCACGAGTTCCGCAGCTTCCAGGAGGCCTACGGCAACCCGGACCAGCGCGTGGCGATCATCTCGCTGCGCGACGATGTGCTCGCCGTCCCGCGCCTGCGCGATGACAGCACCCCGCTCTCGGACGCCGAGCGGCTGGAGCTCTTCCGCGCCGCCCTCACCGACGCCCGCCGCCTCGACGAGAACGGCTACCTCACCTTCCCGTTCTCCACCTCCTTCGGGCCGCTCTCGCCGCTGACGCGCAACCACAAGATCCACTCGATCGAAGCGGAGCTGGTGGGGGCGGACACGGGAGACGCGGTGGGCCGCTTGTACTTGCGGCAGAAGGGCACCGGCGTGGTGCGCGCGCTGCCCGGTGACAAGAGCTTCTACGCGTTCCCGGTCCGCACCGCGGTGCTCAACCCGTTCTTCAACGGCGAGCGCGTCTTCAGCGGCGCCGTCTACCGCAACGACCGGCTGCGTGACCGGCCCTTCGTCAACACGCACTGGGAGCTGGTGCTGAACCAGAAGGACGAGCAGGCCAACAAGGACATCAACCTCCGCGCCCTGAGCGACGTCCGCCTCTACGTCACCTACACCGACTTCACGAGCCTCCAATGACCAACCGAAGCGCGCTGCTCTTCGCGGTGCTCGCTGGGGTGCTCCAGGCCTGCAGCTGCGGCGGCAACAGGCCCTGCCCTCAGAGCGGGAGCTGCGGCGACGGGCAGGTGTGCGACACCACCAGCGCGCGCTGCCGGCCGCCCAAGGCCTGCGGCGACGAGGGCTTCTGCGCGCAGAGCCAGGAGTGCCAGGCCGGCGCCGCCGGCGCGGACGCGGTCTGCCTCGAGTCATGCACCGGCGGGCTCTTCTGGGACTACGGCAAGCACCAATGCGGCACCGTCCCACCCGGCTGCGGCGCGGCGGACCCGAACAGCCTCCTCGCCAAGTGCACCGGCGAGCACCGCAGCTGTGACACCACGGCGCAGATGGCCACCTGCGGCGCCTGCGTGGCCGGCTATCAGGACTTTGCTGGCAAGTGCGAGGTGCCCGCCACCTGCGCGGACCTCTCCTGCGCCGCGGAGAACCGCGCCTGCGTGGACACGCCCAACGGCCACTGCGCCGGCTGTCTGCCGGACTTCGTGGAGGACGTGAGCAACAAGCAGTGCCGCCCGCCCGTCAGCTGCACCAACCTCACCTGTCCCTCTGGCCAGTTCTGCATCGAGCCCTCCGGCGTGGCGGACGCGCGCTGCGACACCAGCTGCGGCGCCAACGCGCTGCTCGGCCCGGACGGCAAGACGTGCCACGCCTGCCCCGCCTGCACCAACGCCGCGGCCGGCGAGCGCGGGCCGTACCTGGGCGGGCTCACCGGCTCCAACCAGTGCATCTGCCAGACGGCCCCCGGCTACTTCTGGCGCGAGGACAGCCGCGCCGTCAGCCCGTGCGACGCGGACGGCGATGGCTGGGTGCGCGAGAGCGCCAAGCTCTCCATGGACACGTCCGACCCCGTGGTGAAGGCCAATGCCCGCTGCGCCCTGCGAAGGGTGAGGAGTCTCCTCCTCGAGAACGACCGCGGCCAGCCGATGAACGTCCCGCTGAGCCCGCTCGAGCTCTACGAGACGGACCGCAACGACGACGCGGCCCTGCTCGCGCAGCAGGTGGCGATCGGCAAGGTGCCCGCCAGCTACGGCGCCACCGGGCGGCAGCTCACCCCCGCAGAGCTCAACTCCTTCACCAAGTACTGCTCCAACGAGACGGTCGACTACAACGAGAACGGGCTGGCGGACGTCAACGAGTGGCAGGGCAACCCCAACCTCGGCCAGGTGAAGACCACCTTCCGCGGCTTCGCCCCCTACGCGTACTTCGGCGAGCTCCACCGCGGCTGGTACGAGGCTCCGGCCGGTGGCGGCTCAGGGCCGGGGACGTGGCACGTGCAGGAGCGCTCGCGGCTCGCGGGCGCGGCGCCGGGCGCGGGCGTGGAGCTCGCCTATGCGCCAGACGCCGGCGCGTACGGCCGCAGCTGCGATCGCCTCGTGGACAGCGACTTCTTCGCCCCCAGCGTGGACCGCAACGGGATGGACTTCGCCAGCTTCGCGCCGTCCTACGACGCCGGCTACGCGGGGATGACCCACCACAGCCAGTTCAAGTGCGTGCAGATCACCGCGCAGCCGTCCGCCAAGCCCCACTGGCTCACCCCGTCGCAGGTGGTGGCGCAGGGCTACGTGCTCAACGACTGCACGCTCACCGCGAGCGCCACGCCGCCGCCCTCCGGCGTCGACCCCGCCAACCCCTCCGCGCCCGCGCTCTCCTGCGCGGCCACCTCCGCCATCCCGGCCGAGCACCAGGTCCGCTGGGCCAACCTGGCCTACCAGCCGTACTCCGCCGGCGGCTACCGGCACGGCTGCGTCAACGAGTGCGCGGAGTACCCGTTCCGCTGCCCCGGCTACGACAAGGCGCTCGCCATCAACCCGTCCAGCTGCTTCGGGGACCTGCAGAACTTCGGACGGCTGCAGTGCGCCTGCGACTACCGGTTCTCCGGCGTCTCCTGCGAGCGCGCCTGCCCCGGGGACCCCACCAAGCCCGCCGTGGCGATGAGCAACCTCTTCCTCGACCCCAACACCGGCTACCTGACCCCGGACGGCGGCCTGGCGCCCACGCTCACCGGCTATTGGATGTGCGGCAAGCCCTCCGCCACCGCCTACGCCACGCAGCCGTTCCTCGGCGAGCTCTGGGACGGCGGCACCGACGGCGGCTACTACCTCGAAGGCGAGATCTCCACCGTCCGCGCCACCGCCGAGACCCTGTCCGAGGACGGCGATGGCGGCGGCTACGCCATCCGCTGAACCCCTTTTCCGTCCGAAAGCCCCCATGCGCCACAAGCTGCTCGTCCTCGCCCTGCTCGCCTTCGCGTCCGTTGCCCAGGCGGCCGCCCCCAACCTGCCCTACCAGGGGCGACTGGATCAGGACGGCAGGCCGCTCACCGGCAGCTACGACTTCCGCTTCCAGCTCTACTCCACCGCCAGCGGCGGCACGCCCGTGTGGACCGGCCTCCACCCCGGCGTCACGGTCGTCGCGGGCGCGTTCTCGGTGAAGCTCGGCAGCACCTCCGTGCTCACCGACAACCTGCTCGCGCTGCCGCAGCTGTACCTCGAGGTGTCGGTGAAGAAGCCCACGGACGGCGCCTACGTGACGCTCGCCGGGCGGCAGCAGCTGCTCCACGTCCCCTACGCCGCCACCAGCGCGAGCGACTTCCGGGTGAACGGCACGCTGCTGGCCGGGCAGGGCGCGGACGGCGGGACGGCCATCTCCGATGGCGGCTCGGCCGTGCTCGCGGTGGGCCCCAACAGCAATGGCAGCTCCACCGGCGGGCTCAAGGTGACCAGCCCCAACGGCGGCGTCCTCGTCGCCGACGGCCGCAGCGTGGAGACGAACGGGACGCTCTCGCTCCAGCCGGTGAACAAGCAGCCGGTGAGCGTGGGCGGCGTGCTCAACGTGGCCACGTCCGTGAACGCGCCCAACACCTGGCCGAAGATCTACGACGGCAACCCTGGCAGCGACTCGGGCGCCATCCCGATCATCGCCGGCCGCATGTACAAGGTGTTCTTCAACGGCTACCTCTTCTCGAACGCGGGCGCGGACGCCAGGCTCTTCCTGCGCTTCAACAACGTCGGCGCGTACAAGAGCCACATCACCGGCGACGCAGACGGCAACTTCACCGAGTGGGACAGCACTGGCATCTACCTGATGCGCACCGTCTACGGCCGTACCTCGGGCGCCTCCGGGGAGTTCACCGTCTCCGCGGGAGGCGCGAACCCAACCTTCACCCACGTCTACGGCCACGGCATGGTGGACGACTACCAGTTCGGGAGCGGCTCCGGCATCTGGTCCTGGACCCGCTGCGCAGGCTGGGCGACCCAGAGCTCGGCGCCCACCCAGATGTTCTTCCAGATGAGCAGCGGCGGGAGCTTCTCGGGCCGGCTGATCGTGTACCAGGTCGGCCCGTGAGCCTCCGCGCGCTCAGCGCAGCGTGAGCACCGGCCGCAGCGCGTGCATGGTGTCGTGCGGCTCGAGCGCGTCAATCGGCGCGACCATGAGGTTCACCATCCACAGGAACTCGCCGCAGCCCTGCCACGGCGCACAGAAGCCGGCGCCGCCCCGCACGTAGCAGCGCAGCCCCTCCGGAGACGGTGAGCAGCACCACTGCGGGATCGCCACCGCCGAGCGCAGCCCGAACGCGGTGGTGCCCGGCCACTCGCCGTCCGCGACGTCCTCGAGCCGCAAGAGCGGGTGCTTCGTCGCGGCGCGGTTGATCTCCTCGTAGTCCAGCCCGTCACCCCAGTAGAAGACGCTCCGGGCCCCCGCGGAGATCGCCCACTCCAGCTCCATCACCGAGGGCATCCGCCAGCCGAAGCGCTCCTCCGAGGCCGCCACCTCTTCGATGGACAACGGCAGGAAGCGCTTGGGGTTTTGCTTCAGCGGCTCTTCTCGGACGTTTCGCGCGAAGGTGTCCTTGGAGAGGACCTCCTCAATCCCCTTCACCCGCGCGGTGACCGGGAAGCGGGCGATCCAGAACGGCTCGGTCTTGATCGTCTTGCCCGGGCCCTTGGCGAAGGAGGCGCTGCTGGCCGCACCGTACGGCTTGGGCGGCGCGCGGTGCGCGGCCGCGAGCTCCACCAGCAGCGCCCACTTCTCTTCGTCCAGGCCCGGCGAGAACGAACCTCCCGGCACCAGCACGTACTCCAGGCCGGTGGACTCGTCCGTGACGCAGGCGACGCTCCGCCTGGCCCCGCGCGGACCGTGCTTCTGCAGCGTCACCGGGCCGAACGCGCGGGCGACGTCCCCGTCGAGCGCCTCCAGGCTCTCTCTCGCCCGCTTCTTACGCTCGGAGTCCGTGGGCGTCCACCCCTGCAGCATGAGCATGTAGTTGGCGCGCTCGTAGGCGGACGGGTCCGGGCACGTCTTGAGGCTCATGCTCCCGCGCAGCGCGTCGATGGACGGGTACTCCTTCTCCGCCATCCACGCCTCGACGCCGCGGAGAATGGTCGTGAGGTGCCGGGGGCCGTGACGCAAGAGCGCGGAGACGAGCTGCACGGCGTGGGCGCCCGCCATCAGCGCGCGGACGGCGTCGAGCGGCTCGTGCAGTCCGCCGGTCGCGGCGAGCGACGCCGGCACCTGCGAGGAGAGGATGGCCAGCCAGCGCAGGCGCAGCGGCAGCTCGCTGCTGTCGGACAGGTGGAGCGTGCGGCGCACCTCGAGCGCGTTCACGTCTATGTCCGGCTGGTAGAAGCGATTGAAGAGCACCAGGCCATCAGCGCCGGCGGCGCACAGCTGCGCGGCGAAGTGCGAGAGCGAGGTGAAGAACGGCGAGAGCTTCACGGCGATGGGGATCCGCACGGAGGCCTTCACCGTCCGCACCATTTCGATCACCCGGTGCTCCAGCTGGGCGGCGCTGAGCGTGGGATCCGCGGCCAGCTGGTAGACGTTGAGCTCCAGCGCGTCCGCGCCCGCTTGCTCCATCAGCCGCGCGTAGTCCAGCCAGCCGCCGTTGGTGGTGCCGTTGAGCGAGGCGATCACCGGGACGGCGACCGCGCGTTTGATCTTCCGCAGCTGCTCCAGGTACGGCTCGGGGCCGAGCCGGAAGGCCTCGGGCTCCGGGAAGAAGGAGCCCGCCTCCGCGAAGGCGTCCCGGTGGAAGTCCGTGTAGCGGTGCAGCGCGACCTGCTCCTGGGCAACCTGCTCCTCGAAGAGCGAGTGGAGGACGATGGCGGACGCGCCCGCGTCCTCGAGCTGCCTCACCGTGGAGAGGTCGTCCACCAGCGGGGAAGCACCCGGCATGAACGGGTGCTTCAGCGTGAGTCCCAGGTACCGGGTGGTGAGGTTCATGGCTGGCCTCCCTGGCCTTCGGGTTGCGGCGGCGGCGGGCCGCGGTCCGGGATGTGCGTCGTCTGTGGCACCACCAGCTTGGCGAGCTGCTCGTAGACGGCGAAGCGCTGCTCGTTCGCCTTGCGGGCCCAGGCGAGCAGCTGGCGGTAGCGCTCGGGGTCCGCCTTCTCGGTCATCCGGAAGCGCGCCTCGAGCTTCATGTACTCCTCGAGCGGGAGCTTGGGGTGCGCCGAGTCCAGCTTGAGCGGCGGCTCCCCCGCGGCGATGCGCCGCGGGTCGAAGCGGTAGAGCGGCCAGGTCCCGCTCGCCACCGCGCGCTTCTGCTGCTCGAGCCCCATCGCCAGGTCGTAGCCGTGCGCGATGCAGTGGCTGTAGGCGATCACCAGGGACGGTCCGCGGTACGACTCCGCCTCGAGCAGCGTCTGGACGGTCTGCGCGTCCTTGGCGCCGAACGCCACACGCCCCACGTAGACGTTGCCGTAGCTCATCGCCATCAGGCCGAGGTCCTTCTTGGCGATCGGCTTGCCGCTCGCGGCGAACTTCGCGGCGGCGCCCAGCGGCGTGGCCTTGGACTGCTGGCCGCCGGTGTTCGAGTACACCTCGGTGTCCAGCACCAGGACGTTCACGTCGAACGGCAGCGAGAGGACGTGATCCAGACCTCCAAAGCCGATGTCGTAGGCCCAGCCGTCTCCGCCGACGATCCACACGCTCTTGCGGACCAGGTAGTCCGCCACGCTCAGCAGCCGCTTCGCCGCGGGTGCGTCCAGCGTCGAAAGCTTCGCCTTGAGCGCCGCCACCCGCTCCCGCTGCACGCGGATGCCCGCCTCGCTGGACTGGTCCGCGGTGAGCAGCCCGGTCACCAGCCCGTCACCCACCGCGCCGCTGACGGCCTTCAGCTCGCGTTGGGCCTGCTCGGTGAGCGCCTCCACGCCGAGCTTCAGGCCGAGCCCGAACTCGGCGTTGTCCTCGAACAGCGAGTTGCTCCAGGCGGGGCCGCGCCCTTCGGCGTTCACCGCGTACGGAGTGGTCGGCAGGTTTCCGCCGTAGATGCTGGAGCAGCCGGTCGCGTTGGCGATGAGCAGCCGGTCCCCGAACAGCTGCGTGAGCAGCTTCAGGTAGGGCGTCTCGCCGCAGCCGGAGCAGGCGCCGGAGTACTCGAAGAGCGGGCGCAGCAGCTGCGTGCTCTTCACGTCTGGCCGCACCTGTGCGCGGTCCGGGTCCGGCAGGCCGAGGAAGAAGTCGTAGTTCGCGCGCTCCGGCTCGCGCAGGGGCGCCTGCGGCCTCATCTCCAGCGCCTTGCGCCGCGGGTTGCTCTTGTCCTTCGCCGGGCAGACCTCGACGCACAGCGTGCAGCCGGTGCAGTCCTCCGGCGCAACCTGCAGCGTGTAGAGCGCGCCGGCGAAGTCCGTGCCCTTCCAAGGAGTGGACTTGAACGTCTCCGGCTTACCGGCCTCCAGCGCCTGCGGCGAGTAGACCTTGGGCCGGATCGCCGCGTGGGGGCAGACCAGCGCGCACTTGTTGCACTGGATGCAGAGCGCCTCGTCCCAGGTGGGGATCTCCAGGGCGATGTTCCGCTTCTCCCACTGCGAAGTCCCCGTGGGCCACGCGCCGTCTGGAGGGAACGCGCTGACCGGCAGGAGATCTCCCCGGTCGGAGAGCATCATCGCGGTGACGCGCTTGACGAAGTCCGGCGCGCGGTCGCTCACCGGTGGAGGCCGGGGCTTCCCCCCGCTGACCACGCCGGGCAGCTCCACCCGGTGCAGGTGCGCGAGCGTCTCGTCCACCGCCGCGAAGTTGCGCTTCACCACCTCGGCGCCCTTCTTGCCGTAGGTCTTCTCGATGCTGTGCTTGATGCAGCGGATGGCCTCCTCGCGCGGCAGCACGCCGGAGATGGCGAAGAAGCAGGTCTGCATCACCGAGTTGATTCGCCCACCCATGCCGGCGGCCTGCGCCACCTTGTAGGCGTCAATCGTCCAGAGCTGGATCTGCTTCTCCAGCAGCTGCACCTGCACCTCGCGCGGCAGGTGCTCCCAGACCTGGCCGGGCGCGTAGGGGGCGTTGAGCAGGAACACCGCCCCGGGCGCGGCGCGCTCGAGCACGTCGTAGCGCGAGAGCAAGCCGAACTGGTGGCAGCCCACGAAGCTGGCGCGCTTGACCAGGTAGGACGAGCGGATGGGCGCCGGCCCGAAGCGCAGGTGCGACACGGTCACCGCGCCGGACTTCTTCGAGTCGTAGACGAAGTAGCCCTGGGCGGCGTGCGCGGTCTCCTCACCGATGATCTTGATGGAGCTCTTGTTGGCCCCCACCGTGCCGTCCGCGCCCAGGCCGTAGAAGAGCGCCTGCACCCGCTCCGGGAAGGCCAGGTCGAAGTCGCGGTCCCAGGGCAGCGAGCTGCCGCTCACGTCGTCCACGATCCCCACCGTGAAGTGGTTCTTCGGGCGCTCGGTGGACAGCTCGGCGAAGACGGCGCGGAGCATCGCCGGGTCCAGCTCCTTCGAAGACAGGCCGTAGCGGCCGCCCACCACCACGGGCATCCGCGGCCAGCGCCCCTCAGCGCAGGCCTCCGCGAACGCGGTGAGGACGTCCTGGTAGAGCGGCTCGCCCAGCGAGCCCGGCTCCTTCGTCCGGTCCAGCACCGCGAGCTGGCGCACCGTCTTGGGCAGCGCCGACAGGAGCGCGGCGGCGGAGAAGGGGCGGAACAGCCGGACCTTGAGGACCCCCACCCGCTCGCCCTTGGCGACGAGCCACTCCACCAGCTCGTGGGCGACCTCTGCGCCAGAGCCCATCATCACCAGGACGCGCTCCGCCTCCGGGTGCCCGACGAAGTCGAAGAGGTGGTAGGCGCGGCCGGTGAGCTGCGCGAAGCGGTCCATCTGGGCCTGCACCGCCGAGGGGCACGCCTCGTAGTAGGGGCTCACCGCCTCGCGCGCCTGGAAGTAGGTGTCCGGGTTGGAGGCGGTGCCGCGCAGGGACGGCCGGTCCGGGGTCAGCGCGCGCTCGCGGTGCTGGCGCACCGCCTCGGGGTCGATCAGCGCGCGCAGCTGCTCGTCCGGCAGCGGCTGGATCTTCGCCACCTCGTGCGAGGTGCGGAAGCCATCGAAGAAGTGGAGGAAGGGGACCCGCGCCTGCAGCGTGGCCGCGTGCGCGACGGCGGCGAGGTCCTGCGCCTCCTGCACGGAGCCCGCACAGAGCATGGCCAGGCCAATCTGCCGGCAGGCCATCACGTCCGAGTGGTCCCCGAAGATCGACAGCGAGTGCGTCGCCACCGTGCGCGCCGCCACGTGCGCCACGAACGGCGTGAGCTCGCCGGCGATCTTGTAGAGGTTGGGGATCATCAGCAAAAGCCCCTGCGACGCGGTGAAGGTCGTCGCGAGCGCGCCGGCCTGGAGGGCGCCGTGCATGGCCCCGGCGACCCCGCCCTCCGACTGCATCTCCACCACCCGCGGCACCGCGCCGAAGAGGTTGGTGCGGCCGTGCGAAGACCACTCGTCCGCCAGCTCCGCCATCGTCGAGGATGGGGTGATGGGGTAGATGGCGATCGTCTCGCTCAGCCGGTGCGCAACCGAGGCCACGGCCTCGTTGCCGTCCACGGTGATCCACTCGCGCTCGCTCAAGGACAGCCTCCTGAAGGCTGCCCCCGCCCTACTGAAAAGGATGTGCCAGCGGTGTGCGCCCCTCAAAGGGGCGAGCGCGGCGCGCAGGATTTGCCGCCCGCCGCGCTCAGGCGAAAAGGCTGCGCGGTCGGGCGAGGTCCTACCCGCGCGGGGTGCTTTAGGAGCCCGGCTTCTCCCGCGTGCCATCCGGACGCTTGGCGAAGCGCCCCTCCTCGCGCGGGTGCACCGGGTCATCGCTCTCCCACGGCCACCCGCCGAAGCGCGTGCGCTGGTACTCGGCGAAGGTCTGGGCGATCTCCTCCCGCGTGTTCATCACGAAGGGCCCGTACTGAACCACCGGCTCGCCGATCGGCCGCCCCTGGAGCACGAGCAGCTCGCTCTCCTCGGGGCCGTTGATGAGCTCGGCCTCGGCGTCCGCCTTCACGACCACCGAGCTGTGCCCAGGCGCCGCGCGGCCGGCCACGGAGAGCCCGGCGCCGCGGAACACGAAGAGCGTCCGGTTGGAGCCGGGCCTGGCCGCCGGCAGGGTGAAGCGCGCCCCGGCCTGCAGCTTGATCGTCCAGATCGCCACGTCCGCCTCGGGACGCGCGGCCCAGGAGCTCGGCGGCGGCGCTGGCGGCACCAGCTCTCCGAGCCTGCCGGCGATCACCGTCACCTCGATGGCCTTGCCCTCCGCGTCCCGGAGCGTCTGCCTCGGCACGCTGTCCGCCCAGAACATGGAGAAGTGCGGCTCCGCGAGCTTGCTGGCGCGCGGGAGGTTCAGCCAGATCTGGAAGAGCTCCGCCGGGTTCGGCCCGCGGGTGTCGAGCAGCGGGAACATCTCCGAGTGGTTGATCCCCTTGCCCGCGGTCAGCCACTGCACGTCGCCATTCCCGTAGCGCGCCGTGGCGCCCATGGAGTCCGCGTGGTCGATCAGCCCGCGCCGCACCACCGTCACGGTCTCGAAGCCCCGGTGGGGGTGCTGTGGGAAGCCCGGCACCGTCTGGCCGTGGTACATGCGCCAGCCATCCTTGCCGGCGAAGTCCTGGCCGAGGTCCCTGCCAGCGAGCGACGCGGCGGGGCCCATCTGCTCGTTCGCGGCGGGGTAGCGGTCGTCGTGGTGGACGCAGAAGAGGAAGGGATCCGGCGGGTTCCAGGGGAAGCCCAGCGGGGTGATGCTGCGGACGATGTCGGTGTTGTGCGTTGTCATGACTGCTCTCTCCGAATGGGCACAAGGATGCCCAGCCCGCCTTCGCGTTTCCAGGCAAGCCCGCCTGCTGAGCGAGCGCCGCGTCCCCTGGCGGAGGACGCCCGTCCTGGCTGGCCGCTCCTGCCCTGTCTCGCGGCTTCACAGTTCGGGCATGGGGCCCCCTCGGAACCCCTGAGCCGCGGTGCCGGGGTGCCCTTGGTGAGCACGGGTCCTCCGGCACGCGGCTTGATGTGCCTGCGCGCCTCTCCCCCGGAGCGCATCGCATGGCCGCACGCTGGCTCACCTTCTCCCTGCTCCTCTGCCACGCCAGCGCCGCGCTGGCCGGCGACACCTGGACGCACCCCTTCGCGGGCGTGCGCAAGCTGCACCGCACCACCAGCTCGCCCGTCAACTGGGACATCCACGCGCTCGAGGTGAACCTGGACACGCCCGGCATCTCGCTGCGCGCCACCAAGTCCGGCGAGCGGCGCCGCACCCCCACGAGCTACGGGAAGCTGGTGGGCGCGCAGGCGGTGATCAACGGGGACTTCTTCTCCTTTACCGACTACAGCACCCGCGGCCTCGCGGTGGGCGCCAGCGTGCGCTGGCCCAACTCCGTGGACACCAACGGCTGGAGCAACATCGCCTTTAGCAAGGCGAACCGCGTGGAGATCGCCACCCAGGCGGCGATCACGACGTTCGATGCGAGCTGGATGACTGGCGTGGTGGGCGGCTGGCCGCTGATCGTGGCCGACGGGAAGCTGATCGACCGCAGCGCGGCGGGGAGCCACTGCAGCACCCGTCACCCGCGCACGATCGTAGGGCTCTCCGCGGACGCGAAGACGCTCTGGATGGTGGTGGTGGACGGGCGCCGCACCGGGAGCGTGGGCATGACCTGCGCGGAGATGTCGCGCCTGATGATCGACCTCGGCGCGGATCGCGCCCTCTCCCTGGACGGCGGCGGCTCCACCGCCATGTGGCTGGCCGGCAAGGGCACCGTGAACGAGCCTTCCGACGGCGCCGAGCGCACCGTGGGCAACCACCTCGCGCTCTTCGCCGCCGCGAGCGGCAGCCTGTCCACCCTCAAGGGCGTCGTCACCGACGCGAGCACCCAGCAGCCGCTCCCCGGCGCCACGGTGAAGCTGGTGGGCGAAGGGCTGGACACCACGGGCACACAGGGGCGGTACGCGTTCACGGTCGAGGCGGGCAGCTACTCGCTCGTCGTCAGCGCGCCGGGCTTCGTCACCAAGACGCTCACCAAGAACGTGGCCGCGAGCAGCGCGGTGACGCTCGACGTGGCGCTCCAGCACACGCCGGCGACCCAGGACACCGACGGGGACGGCGTGGTGGACCTCAAGGACAACTGCCCCACCGTGGCCAACGCTGGTCAGCTCGACACGGACGGCGATGGCAAAGGCGATCGCTGCGACCCCGACAACGACGGGGACGCGGTGCCGGACGAGGACGACAACTGCCCCACCGTGAAGAACCCTGGCCAGAAGGACACGGACACGGACGGCCAGGGAGACGCGTGCGACGCGGACGATGACGCTGACACCGTCGCCGACACGGCCGACAACTGCCCGCTCGAGGCCAACGTGGATCAACTGGATGCAGACGCGGACGGCCACGGCGATGTCTGCGACCAGGACACCGACGGGGACGGCCAGCAGGACGACACCGACAACTGCCCGCTCGCGAGCAACCCCGGCCAGGACGACGGGGACAGCGACGGGGTGGGTGATGCCTGCGACGAGGATCTCGACGGCGACGGCGTGGAGAACCCCGCCGACAACTGCCCGCAGGTCTTCAACGTGGATCAGCTCGACTCGGACTCGGATGGCGCGGGGGACGCCTGCAGCGCCACCTCCTTGCCGGACGCGGGCACCCCGCTGCCCGGCGCGGACGGAGGCCTACCGCCCACGTCCAAGCCGAAGCCTACGGACAGCGGCGGCGCAGGCTGCGGCGCGGCCCCCGGCTGGCCGCTCGCGGCCGGAGCGCTCCTGGTGCTGGCGGCGTTCGCGCGCCGCAGGCGCCTGGCGAGAGGCCTCGAAGCCGCGCGTCGGGAGCGCTAGCGCCGGGTCCGCCGGCGCAGCGAGGCCACCAGCACGGCCGCGCCGAGCCAGAGCAACGCGCCCGGCGCAGCGGCGCACCCGCGCGCGGGAGGCACCTCGCCGCCGGGCTTCGTCCCGGCGTCCGGCGGCAGGGGCGAGGACGCCCCCGAATCCGCGCGCGTCCCGGGGGTGCACACGTTGCCCTCGCAGATGAAGCTGCCGCAGCTGGCCGCGCAGTCTCCGTCGGACGAGCAGAAGCCGGCCTGCGCCCCCATGCACTGCTGCTGGTTGAGGTTGCACACCTGACCGCAGCCGCACGTGGCGGTGCCACAGGCGCAGGAGCTCTGTCCGCAGAAGGTGTTGGGCAACCCCGCTTCGGCGAGAGCCAGGGAGGACAGGGACAGCGCGAACAAGAGAAGGAGACGGTTCATGCGCCTTGGACACGCCACCCGACCTGGGTGGGACATCCCTTTAGGGAGGGCAGGTCCCGGCGGGCGCGGTCGTCGTGTAGACGTCCGCCGGCGTGTAGAGCGGCCCAGCCCCGCGGACCTCCAAACCATAGGTGGGCCCGGTGCCGCACCAACGGGTGAAGTCGAACGTCTGGGACGCGCCGTCCAGCCGCGTCACGGTGAGCCCGCCGTACTGGAGCGGCTGCCCGCTCGCCACCACCGCCGCCGCGCCGCCGCGCACCAGGTAGGCCGAGCCGCCGGTGCCGTGGCGCAGCAGCTTGGCGAGCCCGGCCTTGTCCACCACCAGCGCCGTGGCCTCGTCCACGCCAATTCCCAGCACTTGCGCCGGCGCGCCCGAAAAGGCGCCGGTGGCCTGGAGCCGCGCCATGAACGCGGCCAGCCGCCCGAGCCGGTCCCGGTTGCGGAAGTGGCTGTCGGTGATCGCCCCCTTCAGGGCCGGGAAGGAGAAGAAGCCGCCCGTGAAGCTGATGGTGGGCGCGAAGGGGTTCGCCACCGCGTCCGCCGTCACCACCGAGCCGCTGCCCACGGCCACCGCGTCAAACGCCTGCTCGCCGAGGATGGCGAGCCCCGCGCTCGTCCCGCCCACCACCCCGCCGCGCGAATAGACGCCCTGCACCGCGGCGGCGAGCGGTGAGCCCTTCCACGCTACGTAGTCCGCCTGGTTGCCGCCCGCGAAGAAGACCACCTCCGCCTTCTGCACGATGGCGGCCGCCGCGAGCAGATCTCCGCTCGTCGGCGGGAAGGGCAGCTTCAGCGTCTGCGTGGAGTTGAACTCCGCCAGCCCGTAGATGAACGCGTCGTACGCGTTCGTCCCGGTGGCGCGCAGCACCACCACGTCGCCCAGCCGGCCGGTGGCGGCGCCCAGCGTCTGCCGCGCCCAGACGAACGCGTCCTCCACGTCCGAGCCGCCGCCCATCAAGATCAACCCGGGCCCCGCCGGCGAGGCCACGCTGTCCACCGCGCTGCCCACGCGCGGGTAGACGGTGAGCGTGAGCGGACCCGCGTCCGGGACGCCGGCATCGCCCGGCCCCGCGTCCACGCCGGCGTCCGCGCCGACGCCCGCATCCGCGCTCGCGCCAGCATCCGCGCTCGCGCCAGCGTCCGCGCCTGCGTCCACGCTGAAGCCCGCGTCGTCGCTCGCGCCCGCATCCACGGTGAAGCCCGCGTCCAGGCTGACGCCCGCATCGGCGCTGAAGCCCGCGTCCGGCGCGGCGCCGGCGTCCGGCTCCGGCGAGGGGCCGGGACAAGCGGTGATCAGCGCGCAGAGGAGCGCGAGCGGGAGCGGTCGTGACATGGGGCGCGGCACCCTAGCCGCTCTGGAGCGGGTACCGGGAGAGCGACTGCACCTCCACCGGCTCACCGGTGCGCGCGCGGAGGGTGCCCACCGCGCGCAGCAACGCGCCCGTCAGCTTCCCCTCGGCGTCCACCTGCAGCTCGAGCGTGCGCGCCAACCCGTTCCGGCTGCGCAGCTCCACCTGCCAGTACGGCTCGGCGCGCGGCGTGCGCAGGCTCCACTTCCGCGGCAGCACCTCGCCCTCCACGCGCACCAGCGGCTGGCGGTCCGCGCCCACCGCCAGCAGCTCCAGCTCCAGCCGCTCCGGACCGGCCAAGGCGCTCGCCTCGAGCGGCAGCATCGTCTCCGCCCCGGTCCGAGCGTCGAACGCGCGCACGTAGGCGCGCCCGCGCGGCAGCTCGAAGCGCCCCTCCGTGAGCGGCGCCAGCGGGCGGGTGGGGACGAGCTCGCCGAGCTCGAGGACGATCGGGCCCTGCCGCGCGGTCTCGCTCTGGCCGAGCCGGCCGCGCGCAGGAAGCCCATCCTCTCCGGGCCACAACTCCAAGAGCCGCTCGCTGCCCGAAGGTCCCGGCCCGCTCCCTACCCAACGCCCGTCCTCCCGGGCGTGCAGCATCATCGGCGTGCCCTTCACCTGGGCGTGGTAGCCGCCGGGGACCTCGCGCAGCTGCAGCTTGATCGCCTCGCCGCCCGCGGTGGTGCCCTGGAAGGGCTCGTAGTGCGGCGGCGGCGCCGCGGCGGTGGTCTGCTCGCGCAGCTCCGCCGGCAGCCAGCGGTTGGTGGTGAAGCCGTCTCCGGAGTACGCGGTGACCGTCTCGTTGGAGAGCCGCGAGCGCAGGGCATTGAGGCTGTCGCCCCCGCGCACGGCGTCCAGCGCATGGCCCAGGCCGCGGGCCATCTGCTCGGCGTTGGCCTCGAGCAGCTCATCGGTCGCCAGCACGTCCAGGTCCCTGCGGCCGGTCTGCGCGGAGTGCTGGCGCAGCGGCTGGAGGAACTCCGCGGTGGTGCAGCCCTGGAAGATCGCCAGCCGGTAGCGCTCCGCGAAGGAGAGCGAGGCCAGCTCCGGCGTCCGCCCCGCGAGGCCTTGCGCGAGCCGGGGCGCCGACCCGTCCGCAGCGCCCAGCGCAGGCGTCGGATCCGTCCGCAGCACCAGGTGCTCCTCGCTCCCGAGCAGAGGGCCGAAGTCCGGGCCGGTCCCGTTGCGCGCGTGGCCGGCGTAGAAGGTGAGCCCGGACCGGTCGAACCCCTCCACGAAGAGGCGCTTCGGATGCTCCGAGCTCGGCGTCACCAGCCGCACCAGCGCGGTGACGTCCTGGCCCGCCACCTGCCATGGGCCCGCGTAGTAGGTGGCGCCCGGCGCCAGCCGGCCCTGCAGCGCCGCCGGCACCGGCTGGCCGGGCTCGAGCTTGCGCAGGCCGCGCGCCTCGAGCTGCCGCACCACCTCGGCGGAGATCTGCCCGTGCCCCGCGCCGCTCTCGTCGAAGCCCACCCCCACCGTGGCCTCGAGCACGCCGTCGTCCGCCAGCCGGCCGTAGTCGGGAAAGAGCAGCCGCTCCTGCCCGGGCGGCGGCGCCACCCGGTCCAGCACCGCGAGCGTCTGGTGGTCCACCACCCCGCGCCTGGGGAGCCGGTGGTCCGCCTGCAAGTCCGCCAGCGCGCGGGTGGTGTCATCCGCGAACATCCCCGCGGACTCCGCCCCGCGCACCGGGTACCCGCTGTCGCGCAGGGCCGTCTGGATCCGCCGGACCGCCTCCCCCGAGTCACCCGGCGCCAGCACCCGCTCGCCCTTGGCCACCGCGTCCAGGGTGGATTCGCCGAGGAAGCGCCCGTGGGTGAGCGCGCTGAGGCCGGGGATGCGCATCGCGAAGAGGCGGCAACATACCTACGTTGGCGCAGGTCCTCCAACTCGCGCGATTGCTGGGATTCCTCCAAAATGCAGCCGGTGGGGACCTTGAGGGGAGGGGCTTCATGAAGGTGACGTTCCACGGCGTGCGTGGCTCGGTCCCGACGCCGGGGCCGTCCACCGTGCGCTACGGCGGCAACACGGTCTGCGTGGAGGTCCGGCTCGCCGACGGCACCTTGCTCGTGCTCGATGGCGGCACCGGCGTCCGCCTGCTCGGGCAACAGCTGCTCGCCCAGGAGCACCGCGCGCCGATCCACCTGCTGATCACCCACCCGCACCTGGATCACACCAGCGGGATGCCGTTCTTCGCGCCGCTCTACCGCAAGGACGCGCACGTCGTGTACCACGAGCTTTCCCCGCTCGAGAACGCGGCCTACCGCAACCCCGTCCTCTTCGACGGGACCCACTTCCCGGTCCGCTTCTCGGACCTCCCCGCCCGCATCGAGCGGCGCGAGTCCCCCGAAGGCAAGGTCCGCATCGGCTCCGCCGTCATCCGCCGCATCGCCCTCAACCACCCGGGCGGCTCGGACGGCTTCCGGATCGACGACGACGACGGCGCCTCCCTCTGCTACCTCACCGATCACGAGCTCAACCCGCCGGGCACGCCCAACACCACGCCGGACGAGCTGGCCCGCTTCGCCGCCGGCGCCAGCCTGGTCATCCACGACGCGCAGTACCTGCCCTCGGACATGCCGGACAAGCACGGCTGGGGACACTCGCTGGTGGACGAGGTGCTCGCGCTCGGCCGCGCCGCCGAGGCCCGAATCATCGCGCTGCACCACCACGATCCTGATCGCGACGACGAGGCCCTGGACGAGGTCGCCCAGCACTGCGCCAACTGGGCCCGCGAGCGCGCCCCCGCGATGAAGACGCTCGTCGCCAAGGAAGAGCTGGCGCTCGTCCTCGCCGGCGCCTGAGCGGGACGAGAGGGCGCAAGCCCGTGTTCCCCGCCGTGTGATCTCCCAGCCCACACGCGTCCCGGGCCTGATTGTCGGCCCCATTTGCAATGCTGCGCGCCTCACACTCGCAGGGAGGGAACCCATCGCACGCTCGACTCGGAGCCTCCGCGCTGCCCAGTCCTCCACTTCTTCCGGCGCGCCGTTGCGCGTCGCCGATGAAATCCTCGCCCGAGAGCTGCCGGGGTTTCGCACGCAGCTGCGCCGAAAGCTGGGCGCGCTGGTCGTAGACAGCTTCTTCCGCGGCTCCTCGCTCGCGGGAGGGATGGTCCCCATCACCCATCCCCGCCTCCACGGCGTCGAAGTCCTCCGCGACATCTCGTACTGCGACTCAGGCCTCCCCGAGCGGCGGCTGGACATCTACCGCCCCACCCGCCACTCCGGGCCGCTGCCCGTCGTCTTCTACATCCACGGCGGCGGCTTCCGGATCCTCTCCAAGGACTCGCACTGGCTCTTCGGGCTCGCCTTCGCCCGCCGCGGCTACATGGTCGTGAACGTCAGCTACCGGCTGGCGCCGCGCCACCCCTACCCCTCCGCGCTGATCGATCTCGCCACCGCCTTCGAGTGGCTCACCCGCACCGCCGCCATCCACGGCGGAGATCTCTCGCGCCTGGTCCTGGCCGGAGAGTCCGCGGGCGCCAACCTCGCCACCGCGCTGGCGCTGATGACCTCCTACCGCCGCCCCGAGCCGTGGGCCCGCCGCGTGTTCGACCTCCAGCTGCGCCCCCGCGCCGTGCTCCCCGCCTCCGGCTACCTCCAGGTGAGCGACCCCGAGCGCTTCACCCGCAACCGGAAGATGCACGTGCTCTTGCACGACCGGCTCGCCGAGGTGACGGACGCGTACCTGGGCGGCCTGCGGGTGCGCCATCCTTCCGAGCTGGATCTCGCGGATCCGCTGCTGGTGCTCGAGCGCGGCCGCGCGCCGGAGCGCCCGCTGCCCCCCTTCTTCGCCAGCTGCGGCAGCGCGGATCCGCTGGTGGAGGACACCCTGCGGCTCAAGGCCGCGCTGGACCGGCTCGGCGCCCCGTGCGACGCGAAGATCTACGAAGGCGGGATGCACGCCTTCCACGCCTTCGTCTTCCGCCGCAAGGCGCGCCAGTACTGGCGGGACGTCTACGACTTCCTCGCCCGCTGCGGCGCGGAGCCGCGGCTCACCCAGCAGCCCACGCACTGACGCGGGCGCTTCACTTCAGGGCCGCGCGCGCTTCAGAGCCCTTGCGCGCGCGCTTCGGCCGGGCCGGCTCGGCGGGCAGGACCGGCGTCAGCTCCGGCCGCTTCGCCAGCCGGCCGTCCCCGGAGGAGCGGCCCAGCAGGTGTCGCAACGCCCAGGGCGCGAAATGCCCGCGGGCCCAGGCCAGCTCCGCCCGCAGCGCGCCGGAGAGCCCACGCGGCGGCGCCTCCGGCAGCGCCGTCTGCCAGCCAGAGGTGGCGCCGGGGACGCCCAGCGCCTGGGCGAGCGCCTCGGCGATCCGCGCGTGCCCCTGCGCGTTGGCATGGAGCCGGTCATCGCTCCACAGGCGCGGGTCGGACGTCACCGCATAGGCCGCCAGATCCACCAACGTCGCGCCCGTGCGTGCGCAGACGTCCCGCACCGCCGCGTTGAGCGCGAGCACCCGGCCGCGCAGGGCGATCGCCAGCGGCATCACCGGGGTCAGGTCCGGCAGGGTGAAGGAGAGCACCGTGGCCCCGGACGCCCGGAGCGGGCCTACCATCGCCTCGAGCTCGCGCGCGTAGGCGGCAGGGTCGAAGCGCGGGCGCAGCACGTCGTTGGTGCCGGCCACCACGGTGGCCAGATCCGGCCGCAGGGCCAGCGCGCGGTCCAGCTGTCCCGCGCGGATCTTCGCGGTGGTGAGCCCGCGCACCGCCAGGTTCGCGTAGCGCAGCCGCGGGCTGTGCTCGGCCAGCCGCTCCGCGAGCCGATCCGCCCAGCCGCGGTACCCGCCGTGCCCGTCCGGGTCATCCAGCCCTTCGGTGGTGGAGTCTCCAACGGCGACGTAGCGCTCGAACGTCATGGTTCCCCCGTGTGCCAGTGCAGAGCTAGAGCGTGCCGCGGACGCCCGCAAGCGCGATGAGGCCGCTGCCGCGCGGCCCCGGCAAGAGCGCCATCACCGGCGCCAGGTTCGAGGGCAGCTCGGGCGGGTGCTCTTCCGCGCGGGTGGCGCTGCGCCGCGCCGCCACCGAGAGCACGAGGATCCCCCCGCTGGCGAGCGCGCCCTCGAACACGGTGGAGATCGCCCCGAACACGGAGGGCCCGCTGCCCAGCCCCAGCGCGGCGAAGGCGCGGTTCCAGAGCGGCGCGGTGAGCAGCCCCACCGTGCCCAGGCCCACCATGACCCAGCCCAGAATCCTCAAGAGCCTGGGGGCGTGCGCGTCCTCATCCAGCACCAGCGCCGAGCGGCCACCGAGCGTGGGGATGAGGGCGAGGACCGGCGCGCTCACCCCGGCGAGGATGACCAGCAGCTCGGAGACGAACGCCCCGCTCGTCCAAGAGGTGATCGCCGAGGCCAGCGCGAGCCCCAGCGGAACAGCCGCGGTGGCGAAGCCCACGCCAGCGCCCATGCGCGCCCAGCCGGCCAGCTCGGGACCGGGGTCTTTGACGCCATCGGTGGGCAACGGTGGCGGTGGCGTCTCTTCGGCCTGGGCCAGCAGCCCGAAGGAGCAGCTGCGACAGTCCGTCCGTGCCGGCGCGTCCACCGCGACAGCGCTGCTGCTGACCAGGGCGAGCGTGAGGTAGGCGAGCATCTCGTGAATACGGGGCGTTGCGAAAATGGGGACAGGCTACTTTTCGCCAGCGAAATGGGGACAGGCTACTTTTTGCGCGCAAAAAGTAGCCTGTCCCCATTTTCACTTCTGCAATGCGGTTGCTCAGGTCAGCAGGTCGGTGAGCGGGGCCACGCCGTCCACGCCGAACTTCTTGAGCCCCACGCCGAAGGCCTGCAGCAGGGTGACGTAGAGGTTGCCCATCGGGGCGCTGGCGTAGCGGCTGGAGCGGCCGGTCCGCAGCGCGCCGCCGAGCTTGCCCACCAGCACCGGCGCGAGGTCGTCGTGGTTGTGGGACCCGCCATCTCCCATGTCCGGGAGCAGCAGCATGGCGGTGTTGTCCAGCAGCGGCACGCCCTTCTCGTCCTTCGTCTCCTTGAGCTTCCCCGCCACGTACGCGGCCTGGGTGCACTGCCAGGTCTCCAGCCGCAAGAGCTGGTTGGGCGAATCCGCGCCCGCGCCGCCGTGGGTGAGGGCGTGGTGCCCGCCCGGCGCGCTGAGGAAGGGATGGGAGCGGTTGCTCAGCCCGTACTCGATCATGAAGCTGATCACCCGCGTCTGATCGCAGCGAAAGGCGAGCACGATGAGGTCGTTGAACGCCTTCACCTGCGCCGGGTAGTCCAGCGCGCTGCTCGGCGCCTGCCCCGCCGCGCAGGCCTCGCCCGCGGGCCGCGCAATCCGCTGCTCGAGCTCGCGCACCGAGCTCAGGTACTCATCCAGCCGCACCCGGTCCGAGGCCGAGAGCTTCCCGTTGAGGCTCGCGGCGTCCGCGGTGACGTAGTCCAGCACGCTCTTGAGCGACTCGCGCCGCCGGGCCTGCTCGGCCTGCGTTGCGCCCTCCTCCGCGCCGGCGAAGAGCTGGTTGAAGGCCACCTGCGCGTTGGTGACCGGCCCCAGCGGCGCGCCCGGCCCCGCCCAGGACACCGTCTGCGTGTACGTGCAGGAGGCGCCGAAGTCGCACGCGGTGGGCTGCCCCGCCCCCCACTGCAGCGAAGGGAACCGCGTCCCCGGCTTCAGCTCGCGGACCAGCAGCTGATCCAGCGTGATCTCGTTCTGCAGGGTGCCCGGCTTGTCGAACGGGACGTTGCTGAGCAGCGGCCCGCAGCCGATCGCGTGGTCCGCGGCGCCTTTACAGAGGTGCGCGGCCGTGTGGTACAGGCCGGAGGTGGCGATCACGTCCGAGCGCAGCGCCTCCAGCGGCTTGAGCGCCGTGGGGAAGGTGAACGCCGTCCCCTGCTGCGGAGGCACCCAGGTGGCGGGGACGCGGCCGTTGGGGAGGAAGTAGACCAGGAAGCGCTTCACCGGCGCCGCCGTCTGCGCCAGCGCGCGGGACGGCAACAGGGACTCGAACGCGGGCAGCGCCACCAGCGCGCCGGCGCCGCCGAGGAACCTGCGGCGGGAGATGCTCATGGCGTGCCCTCCGGGCCCTGCGTGGCCGGCCGCATGCGGAAGCTCGGCGAGAGGACGATCAGCTCCACCAGCGCGTCCAGCCGCTCACCGCGGGAGACGAAGCTGTCCTTGAGCTCCGCCAGGAAGGACTCGTCCTCCGGCACCAGCCCGCGCCCCAGCGCGTAGGCGTAGAGGTTGCGCACCAGGGTGGAGGTGAAGCGCGGGTCCTCCTGGATCAACCCGGCGAGCTGGTCCGCGCCAAAGAACGGCTTGTCCTTGCCGAGCGCGCCGGAGGTGTCCACCGGCTTGCCCTGCTCCATCTGGCGGCGCGCGCCCACCCCGTCGAACTCCTCCATCCCCAGCCCCACCGGATCCACCACGTCATGGCAGAGCGCGCACTTCTCGTTCGCGCGGTGCTCGGCGAGCCGCTCGCGCATGGTGAGGTTGGGGTTGCTGGTGGAGAGCGCGGGGATGCCGGGCGGCGGGGCCGGGATGATCTGCCCGAGCAGCTGCTCGAGGATGAAGCGGCCGCGCCGGACCGGCGAGGTGTGGGTCGGATCCGACGTAGCGGTGAGCCAGGCGCCCTGCATCAACAGGCCTCCGCGCGCGCCGGGCGGCAGGGTGACCCGCACCGGGTCCGCGCTGCCGGGGAGCGGCAGGCCGTAGTGCTTGGCGAGCCGATCGTTGGCGAAGGTGAAGTCCGGCTTGAGCATCCGCTGCACGGGCTGGCCGTTGTGCAGGAAGTCTCCGAAGAAGAGCTCCGTCTCGGAGATCATCGCCTGCCGCAGCGGCTCATCGAAGTCGGGGAACGCCGTCTCATCCGGGGCCGCGGTCCGCAGCGCGCGCGCCCAGAGCCACACCGAGGCGAAGCCCTGGCGCAGCCCGGCGGACCGCTCGTCCGCCAGCATCCGGGTCACCGCGGCGTGCAGCCCGTCATCGGTGCGCAGCGCACCGGAGCGCGCGGCCTCGAAGAGCGCCTCGTCCGGCATGCTGCTCCAGAGGAAGTAGGAGAGCCGCGAGGCGAGCGCGTGGTCGTCGAGCGGCACCCACTCGGGCGTGGGCGTCGCCGCGCCAGCCGGCGCGTCGTAGCTGGCGCGGTAGAGGAACTTCGAGGAGAGCAGCACCGCGCGCACGCAGAGGATCAGCGCCTCCTCCTGCGGCTCGGTGGCGGCGAGCTTGCTCCACAGCTGCGCGAGCCCAGCGGCCTCCTCGGCGGAGAGCGGCCGGCGCCAGGCGCGCGCGGCGAAGCCGGTGAGGATCTCCGTGTAGCAGGCGGCGGCGTCCGGAGCCTCCGCGGGCATGCAGGTGTAGAGGCGCTGCCGGCCGGGCGGCGTGCTGAGGGCCGCGCTCACCGCCTGGATGTAGCCCACCACCAGCTGGTTGCCTTCGTTCTCGGCGGGCTGGTTGTAGCGGTTGTCGAAGGAGAGCCTCACCGCGTGGGCGCCCTTGGTCAGCGCCACGCTCGCGCTCACCACCACCGGCGCGGAGGGAGGCGCGGTCACGGTCCAGGTCCTGAGGGCGGCGCCGTCCACGAGCAGCGTCAGCTGCGGCGCGGGAGGCTTGGCCGAGTGCGCGCCGCCAACGAGGAGGTTGATCGTCACCTGCTCGTCCTGGGGAACGGTGAGCGTGGCGTTGAACACCGCGTCCATCGACCAGCCCCAGTTCTCGAACGCGGAGCCGGCCTGCCCCTTAATCCCCAGGAGCTGCGCCTCCAGCTTCTCCGTGTAGCGCGGCCGGATGCGCAAAGCGTCGTCCGCGAGCGCGCGCGCCGCGTCCGCGTAGAGCGCAAAGAGCGACGGCGGCAGGTTGAGCACGTCGGCGACGTTGTCGAACCCGCCCACGGAGGGATCTGGCGGGAACGCGTCCGCCGGGCGCAGCGGCGTGGAGAGCAGATCGCGGACGGTGTTGTTGTACTCGAGCCGGTTGAGGCGGTGCAGCGGCTCGGCCACCACGCGCCCGGGCTCCTTCCCTGGATCCGCGCCCTGCGGGCCGGGCGAGCCGGTGGCGAGCAGCTCGGTGGAGCCCCAGCAGCCCCAAGCGCCAAGCGCGAGCACGACGACGAGTAGGACGCGGCCGTTGGACATCCGGAGATCCTCGAGCGGGGGACCGAGTGAAACGCGAATGTTGCGGGCGCGCTCCCGCTCCGTCAACGCGTCAACCTGGCGTTTACTCAGGGGATGTAAAGGCGCCCTGGCCCCCATGTGTAAAGCCACGAGGCGCTGCTTCATCGTGGGTGGCCGCGCCGCGCTCACCGGTAAGCGGGAGGACGGCGGACCCTGAGAGATCTCCTGCGATAGCGCTCGAGCGGGGCGGCCGTCCGCAGCGGTGGAGCATCTGCGCCCAGGTGGACGCAAAGAAAGCTCACTGAGCAGTCATGCCCAAAGCGCCATGCCCGGGCACGCTTCGCTGGGCCGGGCCACTAATCCTTCACCCGGCTCACCAGCCGCTCCACGTAGAGCTCGATCATCCCGTCGAAGATCGGCTTGATCACCTGCGGCACGAAGGGGCGGGCCAGCAGCGGCACGTCGAGCTCCCGCAGCTCGCCCCACGCGCGGAGCTCGAGCCGCGTCCCGTTCCCTTCCGCGGAGAGCTGGCAGCGGCCGTGGATGGCGGCGTTGCCCGCGCCCGGGGCCGGCCCCCACTCCACCGTGCCCTTCGCCACGTCCACCGCATAGCGCGAGGTGTAGCTGACCACGTGGGAGATCCCCGCCATGCCAATCGCATTCAGCTGCGTGAAGTAGACGCCCTCCCCCGCCGGCTCCAGACGCCGCAGCTTGGGGAAGAGCTCCAGCAGGGGCCTCAGGTCCCGCAGGTGCTCGCACGCGCGCGCGAGCGGAACGTTGGGTGCCAGACCGGAGCTCTTGGAGTCGATGGAGACATTCATTTGGGCGCGCGAGCGTAGTGGTTCTACCCGTGCTAGGGTCCACCGCCTGTCTTCGCCAGCGGAGGTAACGGATGCGTAAGCCCATTGTCGCGACCGGGGTCCTGACCGCTCGGCGGGTCCGCGCCTAGACGTCGCGCGAACGCGCCGGGCACTCGTCACGCTTCTTCTGCCCGGAGCATTCGCAGTGTCACTTCACTCTCTTGGCTGGGGCGATGCCCTGGCCGCGGCATTCCTCGAAGTCTCTTCTTCCGATGTTCCTCTCGAGCCCGCGCGGGTGGTGCGGCAGGACCGCGCCCTCTTGCGCGTGCGCACCGCGGAGCGCGAGCTCCTGGCGCGCCCCTCCGGCCGGCTGCGCCACGAGGCCGGCTCGGCGCTGGAGCTGCCCGTCATCGGCGACTGGGTGGCGCTGGAGGCACCGCCCACCGCCCGGGAGGCGGTCATCCACGCGGTGTTCCCGCGCCGCTCCCTGCTCGCGCGCCGCAGCGCGGGCGAGGCGCTCGAGGGCCAGGCGATCGCCGCCAACGTGGACCGCGTCCTGCTCTGCGCCGCGCTCGACCGGCCCCTGAACCTGCGCGCGCTGGAGCGGGCGCTGGCGGTGGCGGGCGACAGCGGCGCCACCCCCACCGTGCTGCTCACCAAGGCGGACCTCGCGCAGGACGCCGCGGCCGCGGTGGAGGCGGCCCGCGCGGTGGCGCCGGGGGTGGAGGTCCTGGCGGTGAGCGCCCAGACGGGGGCGCTCACGCCGCTGCGCGCGCTCCTGCGCGAAGGCGAGACCGGGGTGCTGGTCGGCGCCTCGGGGGCGGGCAAGTCCACCCTCGTCAACGCGCTCACCGCCGGCGCGCGGCTGGCGACCGGCGAGGTGCGGGACTCGGACCGCAAGGGGCGGCACACCACCACGCACCGCGAGCTGGTGGCGCTGCCGGAGGGCGGGCTGCTCGTGGACGGGCCCGGGGTGCGGGAGCTGGGGCTGTGGCTGGAGGACGGCGGGCTCCAGCGCGCCTTCTCGGACGTGGAGGCCCTGGCGGGGCAGTGCCGCTTCCGGGACTGCACGCACCGGCAGGAGCCCGGCTGCGCGGTGCGCGAGGGGCTGGACCCGGACCGGCTGGCCAGCTTCGACAAGCTGGCGAAGGAGCAGGCCTATTTGGAGCGACAGGCGAGCCCCGAGGGACAGCGCGCCCAGAAGCAGCGCGAGAAGGCGCTCAACCTGGCGGGGTGGGAGCACTCCCGCAACAAACGTCGAAAGCGGTGAGGGCCGAGGTTACTAGGTCGGGATGAAGATCCTCGGCCTCTCCGGGAGCCTCCGGGTCCAGTCCTCCAACAGCGCCCTGCTCAGGGCGGCTGGGAGGCTGGCTCCGGAGGGGATGTCGCTGGAGGTCTGGGATCAGCAGCTCGCGGAGCTGCCCCACTTCAACCCGGATCTCGACGGCGAGGGGGCCACCCCTCCCCCCGCCGTGGCCGCCTTCCGGGCGAAGCTGCGCGCGGCGGACGGGCTGCTCATCTCCTGTCCCGAGTACGCGCACGGCGTGCCCGGGGCGTTCAAGAACGCGCTGGACTGGCTGGTCTCCAGCGGGGAGCTGAGCCGCAAGCCCACCGCCGTGCTGATGGCCTCCCCTGGCGGCGCGCAGCTGGCGCAGGCGGCGCTGCTGCCCACGCTGCGGGTGCTCGAGGCGCGGCTGGTCTTCGAGGCGAGCCTGCGCTTCACGCGGAGCCAGCTCTCCCCCGGCGGAGAGATCTCGGATCCCCGCCTGGCCGCCGCGGTGAAGGAGAGCCTCGCCGCGTTGGCGGCGGTGCTCTAGGCGCTCGCCGACTCAAGCGCGGGTGAAGCGCAGCCGCGTGCGCGCACCCGGCGCGGCGAACGCGAGCAGCCGCGCGCCCTCCTCCTCCACGGCGCAAAGGTCCCGCTTCGACAGCGGCGCAAAGGTCTCCACCGTGAGCGCGGCGGCGCCCTTCTCCTTCTTCACCTTCCACACGCCGGCCACGAAGCCATCCAGCAGGAGCACGCTGGGGATGAGCCCGTTCACCGTGAAGATCCGCTTCCGCTGCGCCTCGGTGAAGATCCGCGCGCGGTCTTCATGCGAGAGCAGCACGTTGTCGTACTCGCCGAGGAAGCGCACCGGCGCGGGGACGTCCCCGTCCGGGCGCGGCGCGTCCGGCAGGTCGAACAGCTCGCGCCCTGCCTCGTCCTTGAAGGTGCGCAGCTGGGGCCGCAGCCCCTCCAGCACCTCGCCCAGGCCGGTGAGCCCAGACCAGACCTGCGCGTCGCGCGCGGTGGCCGGGCCGAACGCGGCGAGGTAGCGCAGCACCAGCGTCTGAAGCGACGGGCGGCGCGCCAGGCCGCGGCCCACCCAGGACTCCAGCGTGGTGTGGGCGGCGGCGCCGCTCTTGCCCCAGAGCCCGCGGGGAGGGACCTGCACCAGCGGCGCGAGCGTGCGCAGCGTGTGCCAGAGCGCGGTGGGGTCCCGCCCGGGGAAGCGCTGCGCGAGCGCCTTGCCCAGCGCTTCGAAGGTGAGCGGCCGCTCCTCCAGCAGCGCGCGCCCCGCGGCGACGATCGGCGCCAGGTCCTCTCCTTCGAGCCGGTGGCGGAAGCCGCTGCGGAACGCGCGCTCGTGCACCGGCTGGACGAGCGGCCGCAGCCAGAGCGCGTCCTTTGCCGTCACCAGGTGGAGGGTGGAGCGCATCAGCGCCAGCCGCACCGCGCGCCGGTCTTCGATCGCCCGCGAGAGCTCCTGCGGATCGAAGTCCGGCACCCGGCTCCAGAGCCCGAAGTACGGCGGCTGCGGCGCCTGGGATTGGATCCCCGCGAGCCGCTCCAGCACCTCCAGCGCCCCCAGGCGCTCGCGGCGCAGCAGGAGCTGCCGGGCGAGGAGCGCCCGGTTGAGCGCGCGCAGCTTCATCCGTCCGTTCAGTCCCCGCGCGAGAGCGCGTCCGGCAGCTCGTTGCGGTCATCCGGCCGGGGCGGGAAGTGCGCGGCCAGCTGCGAGCCCGCCAGGAAGATCCCCTCCGTCAGCCCATCGCCGTAGCGCCCCTCCTTGAACCGCGCGCCCACGCGGGCCACCACGTCGTCCCAGAAGCCCTTCGGGACCATCGCGTCTATTCCGGAGTCTCCCAGCACGGCGAAGCGGTGATCTCTCACCGCCACGTAGAAGAGGACCGCGTTGCGCTCGCGGGTCTTCGTCAGCCCCAGCCGCTCGAAGGTGTTGCGCGCGTGCAGGAGCAGCTCCTTGGGCGCGCGGTGCTCCAGGTGGACGCGCAGCTCGCCCGAGGTCTGCTTCTCGAAGTTCTGGATCGCCTCCACCACCCGGCCCTCCTCCTCGGGCGTGAGGAACGTCAGCGGCGCGGCGTGCGCGCGCGCCAGGCCGCGTCCCCAGAGCACCGCTCCCAGCACCGCCAGCGCCAGGCCGGCGCCCAGCAGCGCCAGCCAGGTGTAGGACGAGCGCAGCTCCCAGCTGTGCGGCACCGGCGTCCCATCACTGAGCGCCAGCCCCGCTCCCACCACGATGCACACCGCGCCGAGTGAGACGAGCACCGCTCCGAGCCGTCCCATCACCAACCTCCCGAGGCGCCGCCGCCTCCGAAAGAGCCGCCGCCGAACGAGCCGCCGCCACCGCCGCCACCAAACCCGCCGCCCCCGCCACCAAACCCGCCGCCGCCGCCCCAACCTCCGCGCCGCCGGTTGGAGGTGGCGTTGCCGATGAGCAGCCAGGCCCACCAGGGCAGGCCGCCGGGCCGCACGCCGCGCCCGTAGAGCCGGGAGCGCCGCGACGAGCGCACCATGGACATGAAGAGGAAGAAGATGAAGAGCCCCACGCACAGCAGGCCCGGCGTCCCGCGCTGGCCGCGCGGCAGCGTGGTGCGGGCGGAGGGGGGAGGCGGCGCCTGCCCCAGCGCCGCCGCGGCGATGGCGTCCACCGCCGCGCGCAGCCCGCCGGCCACGTCCCCGGCCCGGAACTCCGGCGCCAGCTGCTCGCGGATGATCCGCGCGCTCGTCGCGTCGGTCAGCTTGCCCTCCAGCCCGTAGCCGACCTCGATGCGGATCTTCCGCTCCTGCATGAAGACGGTGAGCAGGACGCCGTCGTCCTTGCCCTTGAAGCCCGGGCGCCAGGCCTCGGCGATCCGCAGGGACACGTCCTCCAGCGACTCGCCCTCCAGGCTCGGGAAGATCGCCACGCCGATCTGCAGCTTGTGCTGCAGGTTGAGCTGCATCAGCCGATCTTCGAGCGCCCGCCGCTCCGAAGGCTGGAGCGCCCCCGCGCCGTCATGGACGAAGCGCAGCGGCGCGGCCGGGACGTCGAACGCCGCCGCGCTGCCCGCCCAGACCAGGGCGAGCAGCAGGACCGCGAGGGCGCGCCTCAAAACTCGACCTTCGGGGCCTTCTCGGCGCCGGCGTCCGCGCGGAAGTACGGCTTCTCACGGAAGCCCAAGAAGCCCGCGGCGATCCGCCCGGGGAACTGCTTCACCGCGACGTTGTAGGTGGCCACCGCGTCGTTGAAGCGCTTGCGCTCCACGGCGATGCGGTTCTCCGTCCCCTCCAGCTGCGCCTGGAGGTCCCGGAAGCTCGCGCTCGCCTTGAGATCCGGGTACGCCTCCGCGGTGGCGATCAGCCGCCCCAGGCTGGCGGAGAGCTGGCGCTGCGCCGCCTCGAACTGGGCGAACTTCTCCGGGTCGGAGAGCAGCTCCGCGCCCACGTTGAGCTGCACGGTCTTGCTGCGCGCCTCGGCCACCGCCGTGTACGTCTCCTTCTCGAACCCGGCCACGCCCTTCACCGTCGCCACCAGGTTGGGGACGAGGTCCGCGCGCCGCTGGTAGTTGTTCTCCACCTGACTCCAGGCCTGCCGCACGCCCTCGTCGAGCGCGACGAAGCGGTTGTTGGCGGAGCCGAACCAGAGCGCCACCACCAGTCCCAGAGCGACAAGCGCCACAAGCACACCGATGAGAGCTTTCATGACGCCGCCTTAGCACACCCTCACCTACGCGCTCCCCAATGGGACGCCGGGGAGGGCGGGGGTACCTTCCCTTTCGTGCAACAACCGTTTCGGCTCGTGCAGAAGCTCGCCGAAGGGTCCGCCGAGGACGTGTTCCTCGGCCGGCTCGAAGGCCAGGGGTCGAACGTGATCGTCGAGGTCATGCGCTCGGAGGTGGGCGCGGACCAGGAGACGGTGGCCCGGTTCCTCGAGCGGGCCAAGGTGCACCAGCAGCTCGCCCACCCGCACCTGGCGCGGCGCGTGGAGAGCGGACGCACGGGAGACGGGCTCCCCTACTTCGTCTCCGAGCCCTTCAGCGGCGAGAGCCTGGCCGCCTTCCTCTCCCGCCACGGGCCGCTGGAGCTGCCGCGCGCGCTGCGGCTGTTCCTGCCGCTGTGCGAGGCGGTCGCCTACCTCCACCAGCGCAAGCTGGTCCACGGCAACCTGAAGCCGGCCAACGTCTTCCTGGTGGACGGGATCGAGGCCTACAACCCGCGCCTCTTCGACTCCGGCCTGGCGCTGTTCCGGCTGGAGCGGCGCGCCGCCAAGGGCACCCCGCGCCCGTTGGTGGAGTCCGAGTACCTCTCGCCCGAGCGCGTCCGCGGCCACCGCGCCATCCCCGCGTCCGACCTCTACGCCCTGGGGGTGCTCTTCCACGAGGTGCTCACCGGCGAGCCTCCCTTCCGCGCCAAGTTCCCGGAGCAGACCCGCAAGCTCCACCTGGAGGCGCCGCTCCCCGCGCTGCCCCCCAACGCGCAGGCGCTCACGGAGGTCCTCCACCGCTGCCTGGCGAAGGAGCCCACCCACCGCTTCGAGAGCGCGGGCGCGCTGTTGGCCGCGCTGGAGCGGGTGCAGGCGCCGCGCACCAGCGCGCCCCACCGGCTGGAGATCCCGCCCGCGGAGCAGGGAGAGATCTTCGGCAGCTACAAGATCCTCAAGCTGCTCGGCCAGGGGGCCATGGGGCGCGTCTTCCTCGCCCGCCACACGCGGCTGGACCGCCTGATGGCGATCAAGCTGCTCAAGACGGAGCACGCCCGCAGCCGCCAGTTCGTGGAGCGGTTCTTCCAGGAGGCGCGGGCAGCCAACCAGATCAACCACGAGCACATCGTGGAGATCGTGGACTTCGTGGAGGAGACCAGCCCCAACGGCGATCCGCGCGTCTACTGCGTGATGGAGTACCTGGAGGGCGAGAGCCTGGAGGCGCTGCTGCGCCACGAGCCGATCTCCATTGGCCGGGCGGTGCGGATCCTGCGCCAGCTCTGCCAGGCGCTGGAGGCCGCGCACAAGGTGGGCGTCATCCACCGGGACGTGAAGCCGGACAACATCTTCCTCACCGAGCGCGCCGGCGAGCGGGACTACGTGAAGGTGCTCGACTTCGGCGTGGCGAAGATCCGCCGGCCTGGGGACGGCCTGCAGGAGACGCAGATCGTCGGCACGCCGGCGTACATGGCGCCGGAGCAGGCCGCGGGAGAGCAGCCGGACGCGAGGACGGACGTGTACGCGGTGGGCTGCGTCCTCTACCGCGTGCTCAGCGGCACCGTGCCCTTCCGAGCCGGCAGCTTCATGCAGCTGCTCGCCCAGCTCACCAGCGCGGCGCCGGCGCCCCTGCCCCGCCACACGCTGCGCGGCGAGCTCGTCCCGGAGACGCTGGGGAAGATCGTGATGCGCTGCCTGGAGAAGCGCCGTGAGGACCGGCCGCAGAGCATGGCGGTCCTCTCCGAGCTCCTGCGCCCCTACGAAGGCAGCGCCCTGCCGGCGCTCCCGCGCGACGAGCCCGGGCTCGAGGAGAGCGCGCTCTTCGAGTCCGTGGACCTGAGCTTCGGCCTCTCCTCCAGCATCCCGGTGGCCCCGCCGTCCGCGGTGGTGCCGCTGGATCCCCGCACGCTGAACCTCCCGCCCGGCGTGGGGCCGCCGCTCACCCTGGTGCGGCAGGGGCTGCAGGCGCCGGCGATGACCGCCCCGCTTCCCCGCCCGCGGCCGGCGCGGCGGCCCGGGGTGGATCCGCTCTGGCTGGCGCTCGTGGCCGCGGCGCTGCTCGCGGTGGCGGGCGCGGTGCGGGTCTGGCGCAGCTTCCAGGTGGCGCCGCCGCCGGCCGCGCCGAAGCTGCAGACCGCGCCGGCGCTCCCCATGCCGCCTCCGCCGGCCCCGGCTCGCGGCAAGCGCGGGCGCTGAGGGGCCCGCGGCTCGTCACGGAACGTCGAACGGGTTCCAGCCCGTGTGGAGGTCCTCGTCGAGCGCGTCCAGCTTGGCCATCTGCTCCGGCGAGAGGGAGAAGTCGAACACGTTGGCGTTCTCCTTGAGCCGCTCCGCCCGCACCGACTTGGGCAGGACGATCAAGTCGTGCTGCAGCGCCCAGCGGATGAGCACCTGGGCGGCGGTGCGCTGCACCTGCCCGGCCACCTCGAGCACGGTGGGGTCCTTGAGCTTCTCGCCGCGGGTGAGCGGGCTGTACGCCTCCACGGCGATCCCGTGCTTCTGGCAGTACGCGCGCAGCTCGCGCTGGACGAGGAACGGGCTGAGCTCCACCTGGTTCACCGCCGGCACCACCTTGGCCTTCGCCAGCAGCGCGTCCAGGTGGCGCGGCAGGAAGTTGGAGACGCCGATGCTGCGGCACAGCCCATCCGCGTGCAGCTCCTGCAGCGCGCGCCAGGAGTCCTCGCGCTTGCCCTGCACCGGCCAGTGCAGCAGGTAGAGATCCACGTACTCGAGGTCCAGCTCCTTGAGGCTCTGCCGGCAGGCCTTGAGCGCGCGGTCGTAGCCCTGGTCGGAGTTCCAGAGCTTGGTGGTGACGAAGACCTCCTTGCGCGGAAGCCCGCTGTCCTTGATCGCCGCGCCCACCGCGGACTCGTTGCCATAGCTGCGCGCCGTGTCGATGTGGCGGTAGCCGCCCTGGAGCGCGAGGCGGACGGCCTTGTTCGCTTCGGGCGGTGAGGCCTGGTAGACGCCGAGCCCGAGCCGGGGGATCTCCACGCCGTTGTTCAGCCGCAGCGTGGATTGCAGGGTGAGGTCCATGGCCTCCTCGTAGTCCATCTTAGGGCCGCTCCACACCCGCTGCGTGACGCCTTCACGCTGGGTGAGCGCACACATCGACAACCCCGTGGGCGCACTCTCTGCTCGCGACTGGACCCAGCGCGGGCGCGGTCAACGTGAAGTGGCCGGCGCCTTGGCGCGCTTGTCGAACGCGTCGCGCGCGGACTGGATCTGCGCGCGGCTCTTCTCCGCCCAGGCGGCGAGCTCGCGCACGGGCTCGAGCAGCGTCCGCCCCAGCGGCGTGAGCGCGTAGTCCACCCGCGGCGGGATGGTGGCAAAGACGGTGCGCGTCACCAGCCCGTCCCGCTCCAGCCCGCGCAGGGTGAGCGTGAGCATCCGCTGGGAGAGCCCTTCGATCGCGCGCAGGAGCTCGCTGAAGCGCTGGGGCCCTTCGCCGAGCACGCCGATCACCAGCACGCTCCACTTGTCCCCCACCCGGTTGAGCACCTCCCGCACCGCCACGCAGCCGGCGTGGGTGTGGTCGAGGTTCCTTGGTGACATGGGTGTGCCTCCTTGCGCGGCATCCAGGTGCCTCTTATTACCTTCGGCACAAACAGTAACTCACCTCCAACCAGTAACCTCAGCAAAGGATTTCGCCATGTCCACCCATGCCAGCGTCGCCGTCGCACCCGCCTCCTCGAGCAAAGCGCTCCACCTCACCCTGTGGGCGGTCCAGGTGCTCCTGGGGGGCCTCTTCGTGATGGCGGGCGTGACCAAGTCCACGCAACCCATCGAGGTGCTGGCCGCGAAGATGCCGTTCGTGGCGGTGGTCGGGACGGGTGTCACCCGCTTCATTGGCGTCTCCGAGCTTTTGGGCGGGCTTGGCCTCATCCTCCCCGCGGCCAGCCGCATCCTGCCGATCCTCACCCCTCTGGCCGGCGCCGCGCTGGCGCTGGTGATGGTGCTCGCCGCCGGCTTCCACCTCGCGTTCAACGAGTACTCCGCCCTGCCGATCAACGCCCTGCTGGCGGGCCTTGCCGCGTTCGTCGCTTGGGGCCGGCTGAGCAAGGCGCGGATCGCCCCGCGCTAGCAGCCCTCAAGCTTGCGCGCCGCCGCCGCGGAGGCGAAGTGGCGCGCCAGCCGCTCGATCAACGCCTGGTGCTGGGGCTCGGCGGCGCGCAGCTTGGGGATGCCAGCGCGCAGCTCCTCCGCGCTCCGGCCGAGCTTCGCCAGCAGCGCGGCCTCCTCGGTGAACCAGCGGTCCAGCTCGCTGCCGGTGAGCTCCAGGTGGAACTGGAACGCGAACGAGTCCCCCAGCCGGAACGCTTGCTGGGTGTAGCGGTCGGTGGAGGCGAGCAGCGTGGCACCCGGCACCGCGCGGTAGGTGTCGCCGTGCCAGTGCGCGACCTGGCTCTTCGCCGGCACGCCTGCGAGCACCGGGTCCTTGAGCGCCTCTGCGGTCCAGCGCACGGGGCCCACGCCCAGCTCGAAGCCGTTCTTCCCGGCGAAGACCTCCGCCCCCGCCGCCGCGGCGAGCAGCTGCGCGCCCAGGCAGATCCCCAGGCATGGCCGCCCGAGCGCCACCCGCTCCGCGAGCACTGCCAGCTCCTCGCCGAGAAAGGGGTGCTGGTCCGTCTCGTAGACGCCCATGGGGCCGCCCATCGCCACCACCAGCGCCGCGTCCACGTCCTCGTGCTTGGCGGAGCGGAAGCGGGTGCGCAGGGTGAAGCCGGCCTGCTCGAGCGCGGGGCCGAACAGCCCGGGCCCTTCGTGCTCTTCATGCTGGAAGACGACGGCGTTCATCGTGCGGCGCGATCTAGCAGGTTGTTACTGTGCACGCCGTGAGCGCGTTCAAGCCGTCGTCGATCGAGCGGACCCTGACGCTGCGCGCTGCCCCGTCCGAGGTGTGGCGGGCGATCATCGACCCCGAGCTGGCGGCGAAGTGGATGGGCATGCGGCTGGTCTCCAGCTGGGAGGTGGGAAGCGAGGTGCTGCTCACCGACACCCCGCTCGGCCCCCGCTACGTGGAGCGGGGCAAGGTCCTGCGCTTCGAGCCCGGCGCGCTCCTCCAGTACAGCCACTGGAGCAAGCTCTGGCGGATCCCCGACCTGCCCGAGAACCAGGCAGTGCTCACCTTCCGCGTGGCGCCTGACGGTGACGGGGCGCGGCTCACCTTCAGCCACCAGCTCCCCGCCGCGGAGGCGCTCGCCGAGCACTCCGACTTCTTCTGGAGGGTGGGGCTGGGGCTGCTCAAGAAGCTGGTGGAGCCGGCCTAGCTTTCTGGACGGTTTACCCCCGCGTGCTATCGCCAGAGGCATGAGCTCTCTTTCGCGCGCGAAGCGGACCGTCTCGGCACCGGTGAAGCGGGCAGTGGGCCGTGAAGCGCCCCGCCCCGTCCTCGTCGCCTCCCGCCGCAAGGTGCACGTGCTGGACGTGCCCTTCGCGATGCGCGCGGTGGCCTCGGCGAGCGGCGCGCGCTGGGACGCGGCCCACAGCGTCTTTCTCTACGAAGGGGAACGGCTCCCCGCGGCGCTCGTGCCCTTCCGCGCGCCAGAGTACTCCTGGGAGGCGCGCGTCCAGCGGGAGCTCGAGGCGTCCGGTCACCCCTCCGTTCGCCCCGAGCGAAGTCGAGGGGGGCCGAGCGGGGAGCTCGTCCTGCGCCCGCACCAGGAGGCGGCGGTGAAGGCGATCACCGCCGCCGTGGCCGCCGGGCGCCCCGGCTTCCTCGTGGCGGACGACGTGGGGCTCGGCAAGACGATCACCGCCTGGGAGTCCATCCTGCGGATGGGCTCGGCGCGCACCGTGCTGATCGTCTGCCCGCTGGCGGTGGTGGCGCACTGGCGGCGCACGGTCCAGCAGATGGGCGACGGCGGCAAGGACGTGGTGATCCTCAACTACGACCGGCTCGGGAAGCTCTTCGAGGTCACCGAGCAGGCGCGCAAGAAGATCCGCAGCCGTAAGGGGCTGGCCCGCGCGGGCGTGGCGCCGGAGCTGGACGTGGTGGTGCTCGACGAGAGCCACCGCTGCAAGAACCCCACGGCGGCGCGCTCGAAGCTGGCGGCGAAGCTGGTGGCCCGGGCGGGCTTCACGCTCTGGCTCTCCGCCACCGCCGGGCAGAACCCGCTGGAGCTCTCCTATCTGGCGCCGCTGTTGGCCAGCACCACCGGGGCGAAGGCGGCGGACCTCAAGGACTTCGAGCAGTGGTGCGTGGAGCAGAGGCTCGGCGTCAGCCAGGGCAAGTTCGGCAAGTGGGAGTGGGCGGGCGAGCGCAGGGACTGCGAGCGCATGCGCGTGCTGCTCTTCGAGCCGGCGGGCGGACAGGGGCCGGCGGGCATCCGGCGACGCCCCGAGGACATCGCCGGCTGGCCGGCGATCAACCGCATCCTCACGCCCATGGAGCTGGACGCCTCGGCGCGAGCGCTCTACCAGCAGGCCTGGACCGAGTTCCGCCGGGAGCTGGACCTCGCGCCCGCGGGGAAGGATCCCAAGTCCGCGCTCGCGGCCTCGCTGCGGCTGCGGCAGAAGAGCTCGCTCATCCGCGCCGAGGGCACCTGCGAGCTCGTCCGCGAGCTGCTGGACAACGGCCACCAGGTGGCCATCTCGGTGGCGTTCAAGGAGACGCTGGCGGCCCTGCGCGCGTCGCTGGAGTCGGGGCTCGGCGCGGTCCCCTGCGCGGCCATCCACGGCGGCCTGCCGGCCTCGGCGCGGGAGGAGGAGCGGCTGCGCTTCCAGCGCGGCGAGGCCCGCGTGGCCCTCTTCACGGTCGAAGAGGGCATCTCGCTCCACCAGGGCGAGTACGGGAACGCCGCTCGCTCCGAGGTCATCCACGACCTGCGCTGGTCCGCCATCCAGATGGCGCAGATCGAAGGGCGCTGCCACCGCGACGGCCGCTTCGCCCAGGTCTACTGGGCGTACGCGGACGGCACCGTGGAGGAGAAGATCGCCCGCGTGGTGGCGCGGCGGATCCAATCCATGAAGGAAATGATCGGCGACGACGTGGAGACGCTGCGCGAGATCGAAGGGCTGCTGCGCACCGAGGAGCGCTAGCCGCAGATCGAGCAGCTCTTGGTCTTGGAGATGATGAGCGTCCCCAGCTTGGTGCAGCTCGCGTAGTACGGGTTGAAGGACCGCGAGCCGCAGCGGCAGCTGCAGAGCTTGTCCATCCAACCGCCGGACGCGCGGCAGACGCAGGAGTAGCAGTACGTGCAGCTGGCGGCGCTGCTGGTCGCGAGCTCGTCGGGCTGCTCGCTCTGGACGGCCTGAGCGCCCTGGACGCCGCTGGACGCGGCCTCTTCCTCCACGGGACCGCACGCGGTGAGCCCCGCGCCGCAAGCGAGCACAAAGCCGAGCGCGAGCGCACGACCGTAACCAAGTTGGAACATGGATTTCCCCTGAGTCGAACCGGTGGGTGGGTCGATACGCGGGCACCCTGAAACCGGTTACCGGAGTGGTTTTCGGGCTCGCCCCCGCGCCCTAGGCACCCTGCCTGCGCTGCACGCTCGGACGCTCCCTGCGGTCAGGTTGAGCGAACGCCGGGCGCTGACGACCTTCGGGCACTTTCCCAGGAGATGCGCCATGAAGCGGAGCTCCGCCCCCACAGTGCTCGCCGCGTCGCTGCTCTGGATCACCGCCGCCTTCGCGCAAGAGCAGGAGGTGCCGCAACAGGGCGTCCCACCCCCGGCGGTCCCACAGGAGGAGGCCAAGAAGCCAGAGGAGGCCAAGAAGCCGGAGGACGCGCCGAAGAAGAAGATGGAGCTGGAGGTCTACGGCTTCGCGATGACGGACCTGGGCTACGACTTCAACCAGAACGACCCTGACTGGTTCGACGTCGTCCGCCCGTCCAAGCTCCCTTCGGTCGCCAACGAGTTCGGGACGAACGGCCGGACGTACTTCGGCGTGCGGCAGAGCCGCCTCGGTGTGAAGGGGCTCCTCGAGACACCGCTAGGAGAGCTGAGCACCATCTTCGAGTTCGAGCTCTTCGGCGTGGGCGTGGACGCAGGACAGACCACGTTCCGGCTGCGCCACGCCTATGGCGAGCTCGGCCAGTTCGGCGCGGGCCAGACCTGGAGCCCCTTCATGGATCCAGACATCTTCCCCAACTCCATCGAGTACTGGGGGCCCAACGGGATGGTGTTCTTCCGGAACGTGCAGTTCCGCTGGATGCCCATCAAGGGGGACACCCGGCTGACCGTGGCGCTGGAGCGGCCTGGCTCGAGCCAGGACCTGGAGCGCTACGCGGACCGGGTGGAGCTGGAGGGCGTAAGCACGCGCTTCCCGGTACCGGACCTCTCCGCCGAGTTCCGGCTCGCCACCCCCTTCGGCTACATCGAGCTCGCGGGGATCCTCCGCTACATCAAGTGGGACGATGTCGGCGATGACGCGCTGGTGATCCAGGGCCACGCCATTGGCTGGGGGCTCAACCTGAGCTCCAACGTCAAGGTGGGCAAGCTCGCCACCATCCGCCTGCAGGCGGTCTACGGGAACGGGATCTCCAACTACATGAACGATGCCCCGGCGGACATCTCCGCCGAGGTGGACCCGACCAACACCGCCGAGCCGGTGCGCGGGATCGCCCTGCCTGTGCTCGGGCTGGTGGCCTTCGTGGACTTCAACTGGACCGAGCGTTGGACCACCAGCGCCGGCTACTCGATGGTCTGGGTCAACAACGCGGGTGCCCAGGCGGACAACGCGTTCCACGAGGGCCACTACGCGCTCGCCAACCTCCTGTTCAAGCCCGTGGAGGAGCTCATGGTGGGACCCGAGTTCCAGTGGGGCCGGCGGGTCAACTTCCGGGACGGCTTCTCCGTGAACGACTTCCGGATCCAGGTCTCCGCCAAGTACACCTTCTCCCTCAAGCTCTCGCCCTGACGCGCGCTCGGAGCCCCGCGCGCCCTTCCCTGCCGCCGGGTGCCCGCGCGCGGTCGCGGTCGCTACCGTGAACCGGGTATGAACGAGTACTTCAGGGAGATGTGGGGAGGACCGGGTCACCTGCGGATCTTCCTCCAGCCGCTCGTGGCGATCCTGCTCGGCGTCAGGGATGGCTTGAAGGACGCGCGCGCGGGAGCGCCGCCCTACCTCCTGGACCTGCTCCAGGCCAGGGAGCAGCGCGCCTCTCGCCTGCGCGCGCTGCTGCGCACGCTGAGGTTCCCCCTCCTGCTGGGCGTGGGGATGAGCCTCCTCTTCCAGCAGCTCATCCGCAGGCAGGTTCACCTCTGGACCGCGCTCGCCTTCGGCGTGGCGTTCATCACGCTCCCGTACTGCGTGGCGCGCGCGCTGGCGAACCGACTGGCCTCGCGCCGCTGGGTTCGTCCCTAGGAACTTTCCTTCCCCTGCTGAGCCGCGGCTTCTCCTGGGTCCCAGCCGGAGCCTCGCTCGTCGGTCCGCCGCTGGACGCCCGCTCCTCCAGCAGCCGGCCGCGGGTGTCGGCGAGTGAAGCGAAGCGCGCGGCCCGGCCGGTGCAGCTTCAGCTGCCCACTCACGCAGGAGGGGCAGATGAAACGTCTATTCTTGAGGCTGCAGTGCGCGGTGGCGCTGATGTTGGCTGGCTGTGCCGGCTACTCGACCTACTACGATCCCTACTACTATGACTACGCCTACTACGATCCCTACTACTCCTATTACGACTCCTATTACGCCTATTCGTACGTAGATCCTGTCTACGATTCCTATTACTACCTGTATGCGGTGACCCCAGGCGCACCGGCCGCGGCCGCAGATCTCAACGGCGCCGCGGCGGCGATCGCGGCGAAGGCGGCCACCTACTACACCCCCGCGGGCTGCGCGACGGCGACCGCCTCCGGGACCACGGTGACGACCACCTTCAACAACTGCACGGGGCTCGCGGGGACCACGTCCGGGACGACCACGTTGAACCTCGCCCAGGTCCAGAACCAGGTGGCGTTCACCAGCACCTCCCAGGACCTCTCCATCAACGGCGAGCCCTTCAACCTGGACCTGCAGGGCACCATCGTCAGCACCGGCACCCAGCGCGTGGTGACGCTCGTCTCCAAGAGCTTCTCGCCGCAGCGGCTGGATTCGCGTCAGGCCCAGTCGACGCTGACCTGGGACCAGGGCTCCAACTGCCTGGGCATCAACGGCTCCAGCACCAGCACCCGCGGAGGTCTGAGCAGCAGCGCCACGCTCACCGACTTCCGGCGCTGCGTTGGCCAGTGCCCGTCCGCGGGGACGCTCTCCGTGCAGGGGCCCAACGACAACACCTTCTCCGCCACGTTTGATGGCTCCAACCGGGTGCAGGTGAGCGCTCCGGATGGGACCACCAAGGGCTACGACCTCACCTGCGGCTAGGCAGACGAGAAGGCAGGGAGGGGGGACCCACGCCCTCCCTCCCTGCCTTCATTTCATCGAGTCGCTAGAACTGACCGCCGATCTGCGCGCCCAGATCCCACGTCGAGCCGATCTGATCGTTCGGCCCCAGGCGCGCGAACTGCTGATCGAACAGGACGTTGTAGTTGAAGCGGACATCGGCCACGAAGGGACCGGCCGAGCCCTTCACGCCGCCACCGAGCGGAACGCGACCGGAGGTGTCGTCCTTGAAGCCGATGTTGCTGTCGCCGCGCCAGTTGTAGTTGTCGATGCCGATCCCAGCGAGCGCGTAGGGCTGGATGAACCGCAGCGGCGCGTTCACCGTCACCGCGACCTGACCGCCGTTGCGGACGAAGTCTGCGCCCGCCACGGCCCCGTCATCCCCCACGGGGAAGAACGACGAGTCGACCTCGTGCGTGGAGCCGGAGTAACCGAGCTCCACTCCCATCCAGGAGAGCGGCTGCAGCCCGGCCGCAGCGCTCCAGAGCGGACCCGTGGTGAGGCGATTGTCCAGGGTCAGCCCCAGCCCTTCCACGCCACCGCCCACGCGGATGTTGGCCGCCTTCATGTCCGTCATCGCCGCGCGGCTGTGAGGCCGGGGGGCGGGCTCGATCCACGCCGACGACGGGGGCGGCGGCGTGGCTGCGGGCTCGGCCAGCGGCTGCGCCGGCGTCTGGACCGTAGGATCCAGGGTCGGATCAACTGGCGTTTGGATGGCGGGGTCCATCGTCGACTCGGCCGGCGGTGGGACCGCGGGGTCCATCGTCGACGGCTCCTCCGCCCTCGCCAGCGGCGCCCATGCCAACGACGCGAGGCTCAGGAGCACCACCACCTCACCACGACGCCCACTGCTTCTCTCGACTGCTCTCGTCTTCTTCATGTGTGCCACCTCCGCGAATGAAGTTTTGGCGGCTCAATCCTTCCGTCAATGGACTCGGGCCCCAGCGGACAGCCCCTGCTCGCCGGCTCGCAAACGCGAAAACGTCCGGGAGGTAAAGCCCTCCCGGACGTACAGACCAAGCGTCTATTGATCGAGCTCAGGCGCGCGCCTTGCGTGACTTGCGCCGCGGACTGGGAGACGCGTCCGGCGCCGTCTTGATCCACGCGCGGAGCACCTCGGCCACGCTCCAGGCTTGCGCGATGCAACCCCGCGGGGTGTAGGGCGGGTCAGCGTCGAAGATCTCCGCGATGGTGCCCAGCCCCGCATCTCCCAGCTCGGCCTCGAAGCCCTTGAGCAGGGCACGTGCGCCCGCCCGGTCGCCGGGGTGGACCCGCAGCCAGGCGTCCACGAGCGGACCGGCCAGCCACCCCCAGACGGTGCCCTGGTGATAGGCGGCGTCGCGCGAGCGGAGGTCCCCGTCGTACCTCGGCTTGTAATCCGGATGGCCGGGCGCCAAGGACCGCAGCCCCACCGGCGTGTAGAGCTGATCCATCACCTTCTCCAGCACCGGGGCCCAGCGCCGCTCCTCCAGCACCGGGTGGTCGAGCGAGAACGAGAAGAGCTGATTGGGCCGAAAGGCCGCGTCGTCACCCCGCTCGCCGTCGACGAGATCGTAGAGGTAGCCGCTGCGATCGATCCAGAACCGCGCGTTGAACGAGCGGCGCACCCGCGCGGCGAGCTCCGAGTATTGGCGAGCGTCCCGCTCGTCCACCCAGCTCGCCAGGTGCATCAGCGCGTTGTACCAGAGCGCGTTGATCTCCACCGGCTTGCCCCGGCGCGGCGTCACCACCCAGTCGCCGACCTTGGCGTCCATCCAGGTGAGCTGGTAGCCGTTCTGGCCCTGCCGGATCAGCCCATCTTCGGGGTCCACGCCGATCTGGAACTTGGTCCCCCGCAGGTGGTGCTCCACCACGTCGCACAGCTGCGGGAGGATCCGCCGCAGGCTCTCGCGATCCCCGGTGGCTTGCACGTACCGGGCAATGGCGTGGAAGAACCAGAGGGTCGCGTCTGCCGTGTGGTAGAGCCCCTCGTTGCCGCCTTCGGGGAACAGGTTCGGGATGAGCCCGTCCTTCATATAGAAGGCGAACGTCCGGAGGATGTCCCGGGCCTCATCGAGCCTGCCGGTGCACACGGTCAGCCCCTCCAGGCTGATCATCGTGTCCCGCCCCCAGTCCGTGAACCAGTGGTAGCCGGCGATCACGCTGCGCAGGTCGTCGCCCGCGGCGTGGACCCTGGCGGCGTCCGCCACTCTGCCCGCGGGGGTGACCAGGAACTGATCCGCCGCGAAGACCAGCTGGGGGCCAATCCCTGTCTGTGCCGCCGGGTGGGCCGCGCGCAGGAGCCGATCCCTTCGGGCCCACTCGAACTGCTGCGCCTGGGCGGGCGTCATCGCCTCGAGCACGCGCCAGTCCTCGGTCGAAGCCACCAGCGTCGCCGGGCGGTCGAACGAGAGCTCCACCTCGAAGCTCCCGGGGCTCCACAGGTGTCCACCCGAGTCGTAGCCGCGCCGGTCCTCGTGCCGGTAGTACATGTTCTCCATGGCGCGTGGCTCGCTGCTGAAAGTCGCGCCCTGGCCCATGAGGCGCAGCCGCAGCGGCGGATAAGGCTCCGGCGCCAGGAGCTCGTAGCGCTCTCCGAACCGCGTGAGGGGGTAGTCCCCGGCCACGGGCGAGTCGAGCCGGTCCTCGTGCCGGCGAAACTGCAGCGACGGCCGCACCTCCAGCTTCACCTCGCCGTCACCGGCGATCAGCGCGTAGTGCACGTAGACGGTGTTCTGCTGGTGCGGCATGAGGATCCGCTTCTCCAGCACGTAGCCCGCCGCCTCGTAGCGCCAGACCGGCAAGCCGTGCTCGAGCCGGAACTCCTTGAGCGCCGCGAGCCCCTTCACCTTGAGCCTCCCCGGCGCTTGCTCCGCTCCGGCGATCTCTCCCGAGCGGCCATCCGGCAGCGTCAGGCGCTCGCTGAGCTGCCCGAGCATCACCACCCGACCGAGCGGTGCTGGCAGCGCGGCCACCAACACCGCGTGGAAGCGTCGCGTGGGGACGCCGGCCACCGTCCCGGAGGCGTAGCCGCCCAGTCCGTTGGTCACCATCCACTCCCGGGCGAGCAGCGACTCGACCGAGGACTCCGCCGTGCCGCTCCAGCGCACCTTCTGGACGCGCGCCTCTCTCGGGGAGCCTCGCGCCACCCGGCGACTCCCGCCGACCGAACGGGCTTTCGACTGCTGCTTTCGTCCTCGCATGGGTCCCCCCCTCCTGGTTGGCACAACGTTGGGTCGGGGCGCTCCACGAGCAGCATGCGAGGAGAGGCCCATTCGCCCTTGTTGGATGGGCTTCGAGCGAGCCGCTGGCGACTCGACGCGCAGGTCCCGGGAGATCCTGGCCGCGAGCCGATCCGTGCGCAGCCTAGAGGTGACCAGGGAGGAAACCATGCGAATGCAGGAGATCACGCTGGCGGGGGCTTGCCTGCTCTGCGCAGGGTGCGCGAGTACGCACGTCGCCACCACGTACACCAACGATGCGCTCACCGAGCGGCTGCCCACGAAGATCCTCGTCGCCGCGGACGTGCCGACCGCAGCGGCGCGGCATGAGATGGAGCGGCAGCTCGCGGACGATCTAAGCAAGGCCGGCGTGCAGGCCGTGCCCTATACGTCTCTCGAGACATCGGGAGAGACGCCGAGCGAATCGGACGTGCAGACCGCGGCCAGAAGCCAGGGCTTTGACGGCGTGCTCAGCTCGCGGCTGGTTGGGACCAGCCCCCACTACACGTACATGCCCGGCTACTACGGCATGTACGGCTGGGGCTACGGCGGCTACTGGGGACCCATCCCCGCGGCGCAGATCGAGACCGACCTCTTCCGGATCGGCCCGGACCAACCGCAGCTCATCTGGAGCGGCGCCACCAGCACGCTCTCTTCGGGAGCCAGCGGCACGACCATGGATCGCCGGGACATCGACCACTACAGCAAGGTCGTGACCAATCGGCTGCGGCGGGACGTCAGCGGGTGACCGCGGCCGGCAACACGACCTCCACCCACGAGCTGTGCCCCGGCTCGCGGGTCACGGTCAGCTCCCCGCCGAGGCCCGAGACGATCTCTCGGCAGTGCGTGAGCCCCACCAGCGCCGGAGCGCGCTGGGTCCCCGTCACGCGGATCGCCACGACCGCTCTGCCGGCGTCGTTCGTCCTGGTGGTGATGCGCAGCTCGTTGCCATCCAGGGCGCCCACTGGCAGCGCCTCCGCGCACTGGAGGAGGAGGTTGGCGAAGACCTCTCCGAGCTGCGCCTCGTCTGCCTCGACCGCCGGGGAGGCACCGTACTCCTCCACCAGCCGCGCGTGCCGCCGCAGCTGGCCGCCGATCAGGTTGAGCGCGAGCTCCAGCACCACCCGGAGGTCGAGCAGCCGGCGCCGCTCCGGCCCCGCTCGCGTGAAGGTCTTCAGCCCGAGGATGGTCCGGCGCATCCGCTCCGCGCCCTCCAGCGACTCCACCACCATCTCCTCCATCTCCCGGTGGCTCGAAGCGCCGCCGATGGGCGCGCGCAGCTCCTTGAGCACCTGACCCAGGTTCGCCATCACGAAGGCGAGCGGGTTGTTGATCTCATGCGCCACGCCCGCAGCCAGCCGGCCGATCGATGCCATCCGCTCGGCGACCATCAGCTCGGTGTGGACCCGCTGGCGCTCTTCGTCCGCGGCGCGCTGGGCGGTGACGTCCCGGGCCACCGCGAAGACGAACCCCCGGCTCGGATAAGACACCGACTTCCACTCGAGCCAGCGGTACGTCCCGTCCTTGCACAGGTAGCGGTTCTGCAGGCCGAGCAGCGGGACGCCCTCGATCAGCCGAGCGCGCGCCGCCAGCGTCGCCGCGCGATCGTCCGGGTGGACGAATTCGATCGACGGGCGCGCCTTCAGCTCCTCCGGCATCCAGCCCAGCGTGGTCGTCCACGCCGCGTTGGTGCGCTTCAGGTAGCCGTCAAAACCGGCCACGGCCATGCAGTCGAGGGAGAGCCTGAAGAACTGATCGAAATCTGCTTCGGCCATCGACTTGGCGTCCACCGCTCGGGCTCCTCTGAACTCGCCGTCAGAGCGCATTGTGCCCTGTTCACTATCAATCACCCCAGGTGGGCGGTCCCGCCACCCGGTGACAGGGTGGGTCCAGCGCAGCTCAGGTGCGCAAGGCACTTCAGCGGCAAGGCGCAGGGACCGCTCGAAGGCTACTTCGCCGGTGACTCCAGGCTGATCGGACCGAGCAACCCGGCGCGGAACTCGTGGACGAGCAGCTCGGCGGCCTTGTGGAGATCCACCATGCCACCTGGGCGCAGGCCCCCGCGCGTGCGGCCGAGCTCGGTGAGCAGCGCCTCCGGGGTCGCCGGTGGCGCCGCGAGCTTGTAGCGGGCCACCACCAGCGCCGGATAGCGCTGCAGCAAGTGGCCCGCGCCGAAGAGACCGATGGTGAGGTAGTCGATCGCCGTGTCCGGAATGGAGCCGGCGAAGGCGAGCCGGAAGGCGGCAGCCTCGTCCTCGATCTTCGGCCACATGATCCCCGGGCTGTCCGTGAGCTTCATCCCGCTCTTGAGCACCACGGTCTGCTGTTCGCGCGTCACCGCGGGCTTGTCGCCCACCTTCGCGACTGCCCGGTTCATCAGGGTGTTGATCAGCGTGGACTTGCCCACGTTGGGGACGCCGGCGATCAGCGCGCGCACCGGCTTGTCCGGCCCGCGGTGGTTCGCCAGCCCCTTGCAGAGCTCGGCGATCCGCTGCCGCGCCTCCTCCGGGCGCTTGGTGGTGGCGGCGAAGGCGGACACGCCGGGCTGAGCATGGAAGTGCCGGACCCAGGCCTTCGTCACTGCAGGGTCGGCCAGGTCGCTCTTCGCGAGGATCTTGATCGCGGGCTTCTCGCCGCGCAGCTCCTCCAGTACCGGGTTGGAGCTGGCGGCTGGGAGCCGGGCGTCCAACACCTCCAGGATCACGTCTTGGGAGGGGATCAGCGCCGCGAGCTCCCGGCGCGCCTTGGTCATGTGGCCGGGGTACCACTGGAGCGACATGGCCAAGCTTGTACGCAACGGACGAGACCCCGACAACGAGGACCTGCGAAGGTACGGGGAATGTCCCCTGCCTGGGCGCTCCTGCTCGCGCTGCTCTCCCAGACCGGCGGTCCGGAGCGCTCCGCCTTCCGGACCTGGGCCGAGGGCGACCGCGCCACCGGGGACTGGGGCGGCGTGCGCAGCGACCTCACGGAGCACGGCGTGACGGTGGACCTGAGCTACAGCGTGGAGCTCTTCCTCCAGACCTCGCGGCTGGTGCGCGGCGAGCAGGGTGTCGCGGTGCTTGGCCATGCGGACGCGGCGCTCACCGTGGAGACGGAGAAGCTCGGGCTGTGGCGCGGGGGAAAGCTCTACGTGCTCGGCCAGAGCACGCACGGCGTGGGCATCAACACGTTCGTCGGTTCCGCCACGTCCGTCAGCAACCTCGAAGCGGAGGAGCCCTTCACCCAGCTCACCGAGCTGTTCTACGAGCATTCGCTCTTCGACGACCGCCTGGTGATGCGGGTGGGAAAGCAGGACGCCAACCGGGACTTCGGCACCCCGCGCTACGGCGGGAACTTCCTGAACAACAACTTCGGCATGTACCCCACCACCCCGCTCCCCTCGTACCCGACGACCGGGCTCGGCGCGGTCCTCGTGGTGAAGCCGCTGAGCTGGCTCTCGGTGAAGGCCGCCGTCTACGAGGGGAGCCCCGCCGTCGGCAGCTTCGGCATCGACTCCGCGCTCGCGGAAGGCGCGGGGGTGACGGCCGTGGCGGGGCTGGCGGCGGACCACCGCTTCGGAGAAGCGCACCGCAGCGGGGGCACCACCAGCCTGGGCGTGTGGCACCGATGGGGCGAGCTGCCCGCGGTCGGCGAGAGCCCGGACGCGGAGACCTTCAGCACCAGCTGGGGGCTGTTCGTCCAGAACGACGAGCAGCTCTTCGCGCACCCGGAAGACGCCAAGAACGCCAGCGGGCTCACCCTCATCACCCGCTTCGCCTGGTCCCAGCCAGACCGCACCGAGATCGCCCTCTATGGCGGCGCCTCGCTTGCCTGGCACGGCCTGGGACCGCGGGACAATGACACGGTCGGTATCGGGTTCGGCGCGTTCACCGTCGCCGGCCGAGGCGTCGAGTCCTTCGTCGAGGCGTTCTACAAGCTGCGCCTGACCAACTTCTTCAGCCTGCAGCCCGACGTGATGTTCTACCGCCGACCGGGGGGCGACGGCCCGAACGCGCTGGTATGCGGCGTGCGGGCGAAGGTGAAGCTCTAGGGCATCCTCACCGATTCGCGAGCCGCTTCTCGACCCGCGTATCGGGAACGAGCCACCTCAGATCCCCAGGTAGACGAAGCTGACGACGTACGAGAGGAAGATCGGCAGCACGGCCGCAGCGCCGCGGCGCTGAAAGCCTCGAGACGTCCCTTGGTCATGCGCGAAAGCCCATCGGCTTCCTGTCGCGGCTTGGCCGGGTAAGAAGCCTGCCGGCGCACGACCGCGGTCTACCCTCGATCAAGAGCCACCGCGCCGTCGGCGCGCCACCCTTACGCGATGAAGGTGGCACGCAGCCTCGCGCTCATGGCAGTCCTCGCCTGGCTCCCGTCCGCGCGCGCAGCGGCACCGGAGCCGGTCGAGGACGAGCCGGACAATCCGTTCGGCGGCTTCAACTACTTCATCGGTGCGGGCGTGGGCGTCCCCACGTTCGAGCCGGCGCAGCTGTTCAACCCTGGCCTCGGGCTGATGGTCGGCATCGGCTACCACCTCACTCGGCGCCTCACGCTCCAGGCGGACTACGCGTACACGTCCTACCGCCTCGAGAGCGACCTGCTCCCCGACACCGAGGCGGTCCTCACGGGCGGCCAGCGGATGCACTGGACGACGCTGGTGGCCCGCTTCGAGCTGCTGCGGCCCCAGAGGGCGCTCAACCTCACGCTGGTCGGAGGCCCGGGTCTCTACTGGCGCCGGATCTCGATCGAGCAGGTGACCGGCGTGCAGCTGGTCACCTTCTGTTCGCCCGGCAGCTTCGCCTGCTATCCGAGCCCGACCCCCGTCACCGACGTCCTCGGGGAGCGGAGCTCCTTCGACTTCGGGCTGAGCGCGGGGCTGAACCTGAGCGTGTCGCTCGGCTATCCAGTTCGGATCTTTCTAGAGCCGAGGTTCCACTTCATCCTCGGCCCCCTCGTGGAGACCGACAGCGGCCCTCGGCGCGCCAACGGGTACTACGTGCCGATCGTGCTTGGCTTCCAGTACTTCTGATCAGAGCGCGGATGTCAGATCGTGCACAGCGCATGGCCGCCCGCCAGCCGTGACCCCGCCCCGTCCCTAGACTCTGAGCCTCCTTCCTGGAGGCGAGCTCATGGCATTGGTGGACGTGGTCATCCGGCAGGAGAACCTGAACCGGATCGTCGGGAAGGCCGGGTCGGTGGCGCAGATGGACGCCGCGCTGCTCGAGCAACTCCTGGACGCGGCTCGCTGGACGCGGACGCACGTGGATCTCGAGCTGGCGCTGCAGCGCGAGGTCGGGGACATCCGGGATCAGTCGTGGCGCGAGCTCCAGTTCACGAACGAGACCGCCGCGCGCAGCGCCCTGCGCGACTTCTCCGCGGCCATCCGCCCGCTGCCCGACGCAGGCCTGAAGCTTCAGGTGGAGCTGCGCAACCTGCGTGCACGGTTGGATGGGTTGATTCAGCTCTCCAGCGGCTGGTGGAAGGCGCTGGTGGAGGCGCCGCCGACACCCTCGGCCGGCGCGACCGAGCAACGGCCGACTGCGAAGAGCTGAGCGCTCAGCGCGCCCGGTCCGCGGGCTTGCGCACCGCGACCACGTCGTCCCCGAAGCGCTCGGCGTTGGTCAGCCAGGCAGCCGCGTTCTTCACGTAGCGGCCGGTCCCGGCGGTGTCCCACTTCAGGTAGAGCCGGGTGTAGCCGCCGTCGAGGATCGCCCGCTTCCCGTCGCGGTCGTAGTACGCACCCACCACCTTCCCGTCCGAGCCGTAGAGGTGGATGACGGCGGGTGCGTTCCGGCCTGCGGTGGAGGTGTACTGCGCAAACGCGGGAAACGACAGGAGGAGCGCGACGAGCAGGGCGGTCGGTTTCATGGTCCCGGTACACGAACGGGCGGGGGAAAGGATCTGCGTGCGCGCGGTGACGGACTCCGGGGTTCCAACCCAACTCTGGGGGTCGCACCTCCCGGAGGCCGGATCCCGATGCAAGCAACGCGTGCCGCAGTGGTCCTCTTGCTCCTCGCCGCCTGTGGCGAGCCCCCGCCAACACAGCTGTCCGTCGTCCAGACCACCGCCACCCAGGATGTCGACGCCAACACCGTGACGCTCGAGGTGGAGATCCGCGCCAACGGCCGGGTCCGGTTCGCGGACGGAGACGTGCTGCTCGGCTCGACCAAGATCGGCAGCCTCTCGCAGTGGTCGCGGAATGGGGAGAACGAGGTCTTGAAGGCGGAGGTGCGCACCGAAGAGCTCCTCTCTCCAACGGACGCGGCGCCCGTGGGCGGAAAGGTGCCCGTGAAGGTGACGCTCCGGGTCCGCGCGGAAGACCTGACCGCCAACTCCACCGCGGACCTCAACGTTGGCTGCGGCAGCGCCCGGGCCATCTGCGCAGGCGCCTGCGCCGACCTCACGAAGGACGCCAAGCACTGCGGAGCGTGCGGCAACGCCTGCAACCTCCAGCTCACCTCCTCGGTCTACGCGGGGCGCTGCCAGCAGTCCCGGTGCCTGTGGCCGGGCCTCACGGTGACCGGTACCACGGACAGCTGCGCCTCCATCTGCGCTGGGAGCCAGTTCAAGTCCAAGCCCCTGGCCTGCACTGCCTCGTGTGCGTACATCGAGACCTTCAGCAGCGGCCACCCCTCGGACGATCCAGGCAGCAACGCGGGCGCGGTCCGGTACTTCAACGGCATCAAGGTCACGTCCTCGTGCTCGCTCGTCCCCACCGACCGGGACACCCAGCTCGGCAGCTTCCAGTTCCAGATGTGCTGCTGCGAGGCGGGGCGCTAGCGCCCTCACCTGCCAGCGTCACCGCTGGCCGCTGGGAAGAGCGCGAGGAACGAGGGGTCCTCCCGGATGCCGTCGAAGTCCGGATCCTTCCGGACACGCGGCGTGAAGCGCGCCTTGTCCTTCGGGTTGCTCAGCAACATCGACAGCTCGCCAACGGCTGCGTCCTTCTGGCCCGTCCTGGCCAAGGTGGCAGCCAGGTTGAAGCGCGCCAGCCCATAGGAGTCTCCCATCTGCGCTGCCAGCCCCACCGCCGCCCCGAACGCGGCGATGGCGGAGGGGTACGCCTTGGCCCGGTAGAAGTTCATCCCCTCGTCGTTCAGCGCCACGGCTCGCCGGGGCGGAAGGTCCAACGGCACCAGCGAGGAGCTGCCGTTCAAGGGGGCGTTGCTCACGTCCTCGACCTTCGGGAAGTGGAAGAGCGAGACCGTGGAGCGACTGTTCCCGAGCGGATCCGGATACTCCACGGAGAGGAGGACGCCCGGCTCCTTCTCCACGACGTAGGCGCGAAGCCGCGCCATCGCGCGCTCGCCCGTCACCTGGCAGCTGGGCTCGAAGGTGACTGCTCCGAGGACGCGCTCCCCTCGCCTCACCGTCAGCCGTTGAGGGCAGAGCGTCTTCAACGCGTTCGGCTTCCCCTCCACGGGCTGCGCCACGAGCGGCCCCGCGCGCTCCACGGTCGCCGAGAGCCCGACCGCGGACAGCCGGTTCGACGGATAGCCCACGCAGTGGCTGAGCGCGTCCGCCTCGCACGCGCGCGGCCTCCCGCTGGAGAGCTCAGCCACTGTCCACCGTCCGCACGCGTCGTAGACCGGCATGGCCGCTTCGAGCGTCGCGCCCCTTCCCTTCACGCAGAGCCGGGCGCTGCGCTCTGCCTGGCTGCGAAGCGCCGCCGCGTACTCCCGGTAGCCCTTGGCCAGCGTGGGATCGCTCTTCTCCAGCTCGGTCGACGCTCGCTCCAGCGCCGCGGGCCGCTCCACCTCCTGCAGCGGGGAGCTCATCCAGACCAGGCCCTCGCCCAGCCGCGTGCGCACAGGAGTCTTCGGCGGCAACGCGGCCGGCAGGACGACGATCGCCGGGTCGTAGCGGATCGAATCCGCGCAGCCGTCGACATGGTCGGCGATCAGCACTGGCGGGGCCCCGGGAGTCGCCGCCAGCGCCACGGTCAGCGAGAGGGTCTCCTGCCCCGCGCACACCTCCAGCGGCACCGACGCCACGACGGCCTCCTCGTGCAGAACCTCCAGCGTGGGGCGCAGCCGGGCGACGTAGCGGTAGGGCTCCTTCGGCGGGGTGACCGGGTACTCGGGGGGCCCGGAGGGTTTGACCCGGAGCTGCAGCCCCAGCGCCTGCGGCGTGACGGGCCGCATCGGCGTGCAACCGCGCAGCAAGGACGGAGGTGGCGTCACATCCTCGAGGGAGCAGCTCCACACGGGCTTCCGCTCGAGCGTGGTGAAGTCCAGCGCGTACAGCGAGAGGTTGCAGTCCGGGCAACCGTGGGTGGTGACGCGCTCGTAGAGCGCGCGCCGCCCCCCCTTCTCGAGACAGAAGTTCTGGGCCCCGTCCGCGAGAGCGGGCGTCGCGAGGAGCAGCGAGAGGAGCAGGAATGGTCGAGCCATGCGCCAGCGGGCCTCCATACCGTCCGTGGGACGAAGAAATTCATTCCCGGCCCCTCTCACAGGGACAGCTCCGCCCTGGACTGCGCGAGCTCGCGCGCCGCCCGCGCGCGGCGGGCCTCGGGGTGGGAGGCGATCAGCCCTTGCGCACGCTGCAGCGAGCCGCGCGCCGCCTCGGGTCTGTGCAGCGCGGCCTGAGCGCGCGCCAGATAGCGCAAGTCCGTGAAGCTCGACTGCGCATCCGCCTCCCCGCGCTCCTTCAAGACCGCCTCGAGGTGCTCGACCGCGGCCCGCGGCTGCACGGCCGCGAAGATGCGGCCGGCGACGCTCAGGGCGAACTGCCGCGTCCTGGGGGGAGTCTCCGGGCCCGCGCTGAGCTTCAACGCGGCCTCGGCGTGCCGAACTGCCACGGAGGGTTGGCCCCGGGCGGCCGCGAGCTGCGCGAGGCTGGCCAGCCGCAACGCATGGTCCGGGTGACCTGGGGGCAGGGCCGTCTGGATCCGCTCGGCCTCGCGCAGGGCGGCCTCGGCGCCCTCCAGGTCGTCCACGTCCATCAGCACCAGGGACATCGCCTGGTAGGCGCGGCCGAGGTCCGGGTGCCCGTCACCCCGAACCTTCGCGGTGATCCGGATGGCCTCCCGGTAGTGGCGGAGCGCAGCCTTCATCTCATCCAGATTGGAGAGCAGATTGCCCAGGTTCTGGTGGGTGGTGCCCACGTCCGGGTGGTCAGCGCCGAGCGCGCGCAGCTGGAGCTCGAGCGCGCGCTCGAGCAGGCCTCGCGCCTCCTTCAGCCGCCCCGCCAGCCACAGCGCAATCCCCTGACTTCCGAGCGCCACGGCGACGGTGGGGTGCGGCCCGGGTGAGGGGCCGAAGAGCTGCTCGGCGCGGCGATACTGCGCGAGCGCCTCCTCGGTCCGCCCCTGCTCCGCCAGCGCGTTCCCCAGCCGCACCAGGGACGGCGCGAGGAGCGACGCGGTGCTCCCGGGCAAGCGCTCCCGGAGCTCCACCACCTGCCGCAGGAGCAGCTCGGCCTCCTTGAATTGGCCCTGCATCATCTTCATCGAGCCGACCGCGGACGTCAGGGACGCCTCGAGCGCGCGCTCGCCGCCGAGCCGTTGAAGCACCGCGCGCGCGGAGGCGGCGAGCCGCTCGCCCTCCTCGAAGCGCGCCTTCTCGCGCCCCATCAACATCACCCGGCTGACCAACGCCTCCGCCCGCAGCACATCCAGGCCCAGCGCATCGGCGCGTTGCCCTGCGTCGCCCAGGTGCGCGTCCGCCTCCTCCAGCCGGCCGAGCGCGAGAAGGGCGCGGCCGAAGGCGAGCTGGACCTCGGGCTCCAACGACGCGTCGTGCGCCTTCACCGTGTCCCGCTGCAGCGCCTCCACCTCGCGGAGCGCGTCGCCGTACTGCCCGAGCGCATCCAGCGCCCGCACCTTCGCCAGCGCTGAGCGCCGCCGGGTCGCATCGGGCGCGCTGGCCGAGGGCGGCAGCCGGTCCGCCACCGCGCAGCGCGAGACGAGCGGCAGCGCGTCCACCGCGGACAGCGCCCGCTCCGGCGCGGCCGACCGCAGGAGCGCGGTCAGCGCAGTGGCCTCCGCCAGGCGCTGGTCCAGACACGCGGCGCGCCGCTCCAGCGAGGCGGGGCTCTGCGCTCCGCGCGCGAACGTGGCGGAGCACGCGTCCACGTACGCCGCGCGCCACTCCCGCGCGTAGCGCTCCAGGCCCGCGCGGACCTCGGGCCACGCGAGGTGGGAGGGGAGCCCGGCGGCCGCGGCCTCGAGGCCCTCCGCCCGGCTGGCGCCGGCGGCGCAGCGCTGGTTGGGATCTTCGTGGACGATCGCCACCGCCGCGCCCACCAGCCCGACCGCGAGCAGCGCCGCAGCCGCCGCCCACCTCCAGCGCGGCCGCGCCGCCGCCCGCCACTCGGAGAGCAGCTCCGCCATCGAGGGAAACCGGGCAGCCGGGTCCCAAGACAGGCCCCGCGCCAGCGCGCGCTGCAGCCGCGCGGTCCCTCTGCCGCTCTCGGGGAGCACCACGGCGTCCCCGGAGACGGCAGGCCTCCGCCGGAACAACGCCTCCCACGCCACCAGGCTGAACGAGAACTGATCCGAGCGCGCATCGGCGGGCTCTCCGCGGTGCTGCTCCGGCGCCATGTACGCGGGCGTGCCCACGTTCGCGAGCGTCCTCGCGGCCGGCCCGCTGCTCCTTCGGCGGGCGCCGCGCTCCAGCCGCGCCAACCCGAAGTCGACCACGGTCAGGGTGTCGTGCCGGACGAGCGCATTCTGCGGCTTGAAGTCGCGGTGGATCACGCCCGCCCGGTGTGCGGCCGCGAGCGCCTCGGCGGCCTGGAGGAGGATCGACTGCACCTCCCGCAGCGGCCGCTCCGACTCCGCGAGCCACTGCGCCAGCGTGACGCCTTCAATCAGCTCCATCGCCACGAAGACGCGGTCCTCGAAGGTCCCCACGTCGTAGACCCGGACCACGTTCGGGTGGGTGATCCGCGCCAGCGTCTGCGCCTCTTCGAGCAGTCGGCGCTGCTCCTCCCCACCGGAGCTTCCACCGGAGGTGCGCACCAGCTTCAGCGCCACGTCTCGCTGCAGCTCGGGATCGTACGCGCGGAAGACCACTCCCATTCCGCCCATCCCCAGCCAGTCGACGAGCAAATACCGGCCGACCTTTCCTCCGGGCTGGTGCAGCCCCTCCAACCCCGCTGCGCCGTCGCTTTGCAACGCGGGCAGCGAACCATCCTCGACCCCACCCGCACTGAGCAGCTGCGCGACCACCTGGAAGCACGTGGCGCACGAGTCGACGTGTGCCTCCAGAGAGGCCTCCTCCGCCGGAGAGCAGCGCCGCTCGGCGAAGCCGGCCAGCGTGTTGGCGTCCGGGCAGGTCAAGGCGGCGCGATGGTATAGCCTCGCGATTCCATGAGCGAACAGGCGCTCCGCCAGGCCCATCAGGACGCCGCGGCCTGCTGGCCGACAGTGCAGCTGGCGCTGGGCCGGTTCTCGGAGCGGCTGGGTTGGGCGCTGGCGACGAACCAGCTTCGGCCGGAGGACGCACCCACGCTGTGCCTTCAAGACCTCTACCTCGTGACGGCCATCCTCGATGGGGACCGCGCCGCCCTGGAGATCTTCGAGCGGACGGTCCTCCCCGCGGCCGCGGAGGCCGCGCGCGGCGTGGTCCCGGCGTCCTCGCTCGATGAGGTGCGGCAGCTGCTGCGCCTGCGGCTCTTCTCGCCCGGCGCCGAGAGCACGAGCGAGCTCGCCGCCTACTCGGGGCGCGGGAGCCTCAAGACCTGGCTCCGGGTCGTCGCGCTCCGGCTGGCGCTCAACCAGCGGCGCGACCGCGAGCGCGAGGAGCTCAGGCCGAACGACGGCCTGCCGGAGCTCCCCGGCGAGGACCTCGAGCTCGCGGTGCTCAAGGCGCGACACCGGGGTGACTTCCAGGCCGCCTTCGCCGAGGCGATCGCCTCGCTCACGCCCCGGGACCGGAACCTGCTCAGGCTCCGGTTCCTGGAGAACAAGCCCATCGAGCTGATCGCGGACCACTACGGCGTCCACCGGGTGAGCTGCGCCCGGTGGCTTGGCCGCGTGCGGGACGCGGTGTTCGAGCGCACGCGAGCGGCGCTGCGACGTCGCTTCTCCCTCGGTGACTCCGAGGTCGAGAGCTTGATCCGCTGGGCGAGCAGCCAGCTCGAGGTCAGCCTCGGCCACGCGCTGGGCAGGCGCCTGGAGACGCAGCCGGACGAGCGTTAGGGATCCACGCTGGAGATGCACCCGGTCGCGAGGTACCCGAACGTCTCGTCGAAGCCGCCGCCGTTGGCATTGCAGATGGACGAGCTGATGGAGGGGTGGCTGCACCACTTCTGCGAGCCTTGCGAGTCGCCGCAGATCGCATTCACCGTGCCCGTCTTCTCCACGCCGTCCTTGCACTTGCATCGGTAGGTGACGTTGCGGCAGTCGCTGTCGCCCGTGCAGGCGCCGCAGCGCCCCTCGGCGCACGTCTTCCCGTTGCAGGGCGTGCTCCGCGTGACGTTGTTCTGGCAGACCGAGGCAGTGTTGCTGTCCGAGCAGTACTTCTTCCCGTCACAGGCGTGCATCTGGGTGCTGCCGGCATCGGGCGGCGCGCCTGCATCCGCGGTGCTCTGGGTCCTGCCGCAGGCGTCCGCCTCGGCGCAGCTCGCCGCACCCACCACGCAGCTGCGCACCGCCGCGGTGAGGTTCGCCTCGCACGCGCTGCTGCAGCCCGGCAATGAAGCGCCGCAAAGGCCCGTCAGCCGCGTGCAGACCTCCTCGCAGTTCGCACCGTCTTGAGCGCCGGCGCAGCCCAGCGCGGCGCAGAGCAAGACGCTCCACATTGGATTCACTCGCATTTTCGTTCTCCTCGTTCGGGCCTGATTTGGCTTCCGGACGGGGACACGCGAGCGCGCGGGATGTAACCGCGAAAAACGTCAGGGGAGGCTCAGAAGTCCTTGGTGGTGTAGCGGCCCAGGGAGGGCTCGCCCTCGACGGTGACCCCTTCCAGCGAGGGATCGCCTGCGAGGGCGTACTCGTCATTCCAGAGCGCGTCCGCGTAGTCGGTGAGGAACTCGCCGAAGCTCTCGCCGGCCAGCGTCAGCGCGGGCACGTCCTTCACGGCGAAGTACACGCGGCCGGTGTCGAGGTTGATCGCCAGGTAGTCGCTGGCGGTGTTGGCGAAGGGGAACCAGCGGTCGCTGAGCTCCTCCTCGAGGAGCGGCGTGTCCCGGTCGCAGGAGATCTTCGTGGCGTCGATGCCCTGCGCGCCGCGGCCGAAGTGGGCGGTGAGCATCGCCTCGCGCAGCGCGAGCGCCGACTCGACATCGAGGAAGGCCAGGTGCTCGAAGAACGGGCTCTGATCGCGCCGCTGCTGGCCGTTGTGGCACTCGTAGAGAGCTCGCAGCTCGGTGGGCAGCGGGAGGCACAGCGCCGCCTCCACCTTCTTGAGCAGCTCCTCGCTGGCGCCGGCCTGGAGGTTGGCGACCAGCGCCTCCGCGTGGTTGTCGGTCAGCCACTCCTTGATGTCATCCAGCGCCTTCTCGAGCGAGGCGTCCTTGGCGGACTCCTCGCTGGCACCAGCCTGAAGATTGGAGAGGAGCGCGTCCGCGTTGTTGTCGGACAGCCACTCGTCGATGCCTTCCAGGGCATCTTCCAGCGACGTCTCGGCTTCGCGGTTCGAGCTCACGACGGACCCCCAGTGCGGTGACTCCGAGCGAGGGGCCTTGCTACCAGAATCCGGGTACCGCCCACCATCCAGGGGCCGACGGGAGTCACGCGGCGCGTCGAAGCGCGTGTCTTCCGCACGGAACAGCTTGGACCGCTCGCCGCCTCAGGGCGTGCCGCAGCCGATGCGGCGCCCCGCGACCACCACGTCGTCGAAGCGGACGTCGAACCGGTCCCCCGGCGCCGCGGCGAACGATGACGCGCCCAGCGTCACCCGCGTGAACGGGGCAACCGCCGTGGTCTTCCCCGCCCAGGAGAGGACCTGCAGCTCATCGGTCCACACGGTGATCCAGCCCGCCTCCGCCTGCTTCAGCTCCCACTCCAGACAGGTCCACCGGCCGATTGGAAAGGGCTGCGTCGCGGCGGCATTGGCGCCGGAGTCGAGCTTGAGCTCCAGGCGCGACCCGTCGAGGTTGAGGTGGTGCGCGGCGGGCGTGGCGCCCGTGGAGCGGAAGTTGAAGAGCTGAAAGGGGGCCGGAGCGGCCGAGTCCACGCGCACGAACGCCCGGACGAACGTCTCCGAGTCCGCGGTGGTCGGCAGGTTCGGCCACTGAACCACCCACTGCGCCGACCCCGCCGCGTCTGCCGTCGCGCTCACGGTGAGCGCGTAGCTGCCGCCGTGCGCGCCTCCGGACTCCACGGCGCCCATCACCTTCGTCCCCGAGACGATCGTGTCCCAGACGCTGGTGTCGAGCGCGCCGGCCTCGAAGCCCTCGCACATCCAGGGGCTCTGGCAATCCACCAGGGAGGAGAAGTCTAGACAGCCGGGGAGCAAAGCCACCGCGGCCACTGCCAGCGCCATCCTCATCAGAAGGTCGCTCCCCCGGTCACACCGAGGCCCGCCGGCGCGACGAAGACCTGCGGCGCGCTCGCCGCGCTGGGCTGACGCAGCCAGAGCACCACACCCGTCGCGCTCGCCGCCGCGCCGACCCCCATCAGCACATAGGAGAGCCCCGCGCGCGCGGAGAGCGCCCCCTTGAGCTCGGCACAGTGCGGGTGGCACTGCGCGCTCGTGGTCCCGCCGAGCTCAGCGGCGGTCCAGCCCAGCACCCCGCCCCCCGCCGCAGCGACCACCGCGCCGGAGATCACCAGCGCGCCAGGCCCCCAGGCTCGAGCGGGCGCGGGCGGCGCAGGGACCTCCACGGCCGGTGACGGGACAGCGGCGTCCGGCGCAGGCGGGGCGGGCGCGGGCGGCGGCTCCGGACAGCTGGAGAGCTCTGCCAGACGCTGCTCGACGACGCCCTTGTTCTGCGCCTCCGGGGCCGCCTCCAGGTAGCGCCGGTAGAAGCGGATGGCGGGCGCGCACGTCTGGGGTCCCTTGAGCTGGTAGGCCTGAGCGATGTTGAAGAGGAGCTCGGGCAGCGGCGCCAGCTCGTACGCCCGCGTGAAGTGCTCGATGGCGCGCTCCCAGTCCCCCGTGCGGTAGAAGGCGACGCCCGTCTCGTACAGCGCCCGCGCCCGCTGCTCGGGCTCGCTGGCCGGCTCGGGCGATGCGGTCACGAGCACCCCGAGCAGCGAGAGGGTGACCAGCGTCACGGCGGCCCCCGCTTCCAGGGGTCCAGGGGCGCGAACTCGGCAGACCGCAGCGGCGCCGGCGCCAGGGCGGGCGCGGCGGCCTGCGCGGACGCCGGCGGCCGGGCTCCGCGCTTCGCCGAGCGCACCGGCGCGGCGCGCTTGCGCTCCGGGGTGGGAGGCCCTTCGACGGGCACTGGAGCAGGGGCGGCCGCTGGCGGCGCCGCGGGCTCCACTGCCGCGGCTGGGGCGCGCGGCGACGGCGTTGACGGGACCGGATGGCGCCCGAACGCGAGCCAGACGCCAAGGACGAGCGAAGCCGCCGTGGCCCCGCCCGCCAGCACCCACCGCAAGGGCAGGCGGGGCTGCTTCGGGGCGCGGGCCGCGCGCCGCCCCTCGGTCATCGCCTGCAGCAGCGCGTCCATCGACGGGTAGCGCCGCTCCGGGTCGGAGGCCAGACCTCGCGCGAGGATCTCCTCCAGCCAAGGCAGGGACCGCCGCGCATCCTCCAGCACCGTGCCGTGCTCGGTCCTCGGGGGCCGTCCGCCCCGCAGGCTCTCCGCGAGCGAAAGGCAGAAGCTGAACTGGTCGGTCCGCGGATCCGGCGGTCCCCCTCGAAACTGCTCGGGCGCCATGTACGCCGGCGTGCCGCCCAAGCTGCTGCTGCTCTGCGGCGAGCTCTGCGCGGGGCCCGCTGCGTCACCCGCCTGCACCGCGCGGACCGAGCGCGCCAACCCGAAGTCGGTGACGCGCACCCGCCCGTCCTGTCCGACGAGCACGTTGCTGGGCTTGAAGTCGCGGTGGATGAGCCCCACCGCGTGCGCGGCCGACAGCCCGCGCCCCGCCTGCAGGTAGATCTCCAGGATGTCGTCGCTCGCGCGCGGCGCCGCGCGCAACCAGCCGTCGAGCGTCCACCCCTCCACCAGCTCCATCGCCACGAACGCCTGGTCCTCGAAGGTCCCGGTGTCGTGCACGGTGACGACGTTCGGGTGGGAGAGCTGCGCCATCGCCCGCGCCTCCCGCAACAGCCGCTCCGAGGAGCCATCCGGTCGAACGCCCTCCTCCTCGCGCAGGAGCTTCAGGGCGATCTTCCGGTCGAGCTGCGGATCATGCGCGGCGTACACCACGCCCATCCCTCCCGCGCCTATGGGCTCGATCAACACGTACCGTCCGAGCTTGAACCGGCGCGGCGGCACCGGCCCCGAGACCTCGGGCGCGGTCGGATCGTCCGCCAGTCCGAACGTCAGCTTGGCCGTCTCGGCGACCGCGCGCAGGCACCCGCGGCACTCATCAAGGTGCTGCTCGGCGCTCTCCCGCTCGACCGACGCCAGCCGGTGCTGCACGAAGCGAACGACGGCGTCTTCAGTGAGGCAGGCCAAGACTTCCTCTTCACTCCGCGCTTCCCACAGGGGGCGGTGGGGCGCCGAGCGAGTGTAGCATCGGGGCGGATGACCTGCGATGACGCGCACCCCCGTCGCCTCGAGCTGTGGGCCTCGGCCGCCCGGCGTGCGTGGCCCTCGCTGCGCCTGGACGAGGCCGCCTTCCTTCGCCATCTCTCCGGCTGCGCCGAGGCGAACGAGGAGCGTGCGGCGGACCTCTACCTCGCCTTCGGCTGCGCGCGCGCGGATGCCGCGGCCCTCCGAGAGTTCGAGAGCACGGTGCTGCCACCTGCGCTGGCCGCCGCCAAGCGGACCGTCCGCGCAGAGCTCTTGGACGAAGTCCGCCAGCAGGTGCGCGAGCGGCTCTTCCTCTCTGCCGGGGACCGGCCCCCGCGCATCTGCGAGTACCGCGGTGACGGACCGCTGATCGCCTGGGTCGGGACCATCGCCGTGAGGGTGGCGCTGGATCTGCTGCGCCGCGCCGCGCCCGGCCACGCGCCGGAGCTCTCTGACGAGCTGGAGGCGCCCGGGGAGGACCCGGAGCTCGCGTACATCCGCGCCCACTACGGCGCGGAGCTGAAGGCCGCCTTCTCCAAGGTCCTGGCCGCGCTCCCTCGGCGGGACCGCGCCGCCCTGCGCCTGCACTACCTCGAGGGGCTCACCACGGACGCGCTCGCGAAGCTCTATGACGTCCACCGGCTGACCATCTCGCGGTGGCTGGTGCGGATCCGCCAACAGCTCTTCGAAGAGACGCGCCGCGGGCTGGCCGAGCGGCTGAAGCTCTCGGAGGACGAGCTGGGGAGCGCGCTGCGGCTCATCCGGAGCCACGTGGACGCGAGCCTCCGGGAGCTGCTGAAGAGCCGCCCCTCGGAGCCCTGAGCCGCGCCCTGCGCGCAACCTCAACTCAGCGGCAGCGGCCCCCCCGCGCAGAGCGCCGGCTCGCCGAAGGTGGAGGCGTTGACCCCCATCGCCTGAATGATGGAGAGGAGCGCGCGGTTGTGGGGCTGGGGTGACGGCAGCTGCAGCCAACGCCCGGTCCGGAACGCCCCACCGCCGCCGGCGAGCACGAAGGGGATGTTCCGCGGGTTGTGCGAGTTCGGGTCGCTGAAGATCGTGCTCCAGAGCACCACCGAGTTGTCGAGCATCGTCCCGCCGCCCTCGGGGATGGACGCCATCAGGTTCAACAGCGTGGCGAACTGGTTGCCGTACCACTCCATGATCCGGATGTGGCTCTCGTGCGCGGCGGTGCCGCCGGTGTGCGTCAGCCCGTGGTGGGAGACGCCGGGGATCATCGCGAAGCCGAAGTTGATGAGCGAGACGCTCTTCGAATACTGGAGCACGCCGACGTTGGAGAGGCCGCAGGAGAGCGCGCGGACCAGGATGTTCATCTGCGCGCGGGCGTTCTGGTCGAACGCCGTCCCTGGCGTGGCGGACGGGGGCGTGCAGCCGGTCGGCACGGAGATCGCGAGCGACTTTTCGATCTCATCGAGCGCGGTGAAGTGCTCGTCGAGCTTCACCCAGTCCGCGCTGCTCACCTTGGGCTGGAGCGAGGTGAGCTGCACCTTGAGCCTGCCGAGGATCGACCTCCGGCGCGCGACCGCTGGATCCGCCATCGTCGGAGCTCCGGTGACGCCCGCGAAGATGCGGCTGAAGGCGGCGGTCGGGCTGTTCTCCGCGGCCACCGGGACGCCGGGCGCGGAGTACGAGAGGTAGGAGCGGAGGTCCTCCGAGAGATCCACCTGCACGCCGAGCTGGAGCGACGGGAACTTCACCGGCGACCGCTTGGCCAGCTCCGCACCCAGGTACTGGTCCAGCGAGGGGCCACTGCCATTGGTGTTCGAGATTGGCTTCCGGCCGGTGAGCAGCGCCCCCATGGGCGCCCGGTGCCCGCCGGCGGCTCCGGCGGTGATGTCGAGGTTCGAGATCAGCAGCAGCTTGCTCTTCAGCGGCGTCAGCGGCGCCAGAATCCGCTTGAAGGTGAAGCTCGTCTCGCTCCCCGTCGGCGTGTACTCGTCCATCGCCGTCCCGTCGGGGTTGTAGAAGAAGATGAAGCGCTTGGGCGGAGCGGTGGCGCCGCGGGCCTCCATCGCTTCGAGCCACGGCAGCGCCAGCGCGACTCCACCGGCGCCTCGCAGGAGGGTGCGGCGTGAGAGGGGGCGTCGAATCATTGGGCACCTCGAAGAGGGGAGCTACTGCGTGGACCGGAAGCGGAAGGCGTCCGAGCGCGCGAAGCGGACGACCATCCCGCGCAGGTCGTCGCCGGACTTTTCGAACGCAGCGTCGAGCGCGCCGAGCGTGCAGGCGTCCTGGGTCCCCGCCTCTCTTCCCGCCGCGAAGCGGAACCACTGGGTCTGCAGGCAGCTCTTGGCGATGTGGCTGCCGGCCAGCCTGGACGCGAGCACCGGCAGCCCGCTGAAGGCCCCCGTCGCGTCCTCGGCCGAGAGCAGCTCGCCGCTCGAGTCGATGGGCCCCCCTGCGAGCGCGGCCCGGTATCGCCCCTGCTCGTCATACGCCTGGAAGGCGAACCCCACTGGGTCCAGGAGGCCGTGGCACCCGCTGCACGCTGTCATCCCGCGGCGCGAGCTGGACAGCTCGCGCGAGGTCTTGCCGGTGAGCGGCAGGGTCGCCGCGCCCGGGGGCGGATCTGGCAGCTCCTGACAGAGCACCCGGGAGCGGACGAACTTGCCGCGGTAGATCGGCGCGTTGACCGGGAGCGCTGCGTCGTCGAGGTACGCGCCCATCTCCGTCTGGACGGAGAGGATGGACGCGTGCGAGAGCAGCCCCACGCGGCTGGCTGGGAGCGACACCCGGGTGAAGGTCGTGCCGGTCACGCCGGAGATCCCGTAGAAGCTCGCGAGCGTGGAGTCGGCGAAGGTGTAGGCGCTCCCGAAGAGCTCGCCAAAGGTCGGCTTGGGACCCCAGAAGACGGAGTCCACGAACAGCTGGGTCTCCTGTTTCATCAGCGGCTTCAGGGTTGGAAAGTCCGGAAAGAGCGCCGGGTCCTTGTCCGTGCCATCGAGCCGCTCCAGCTCCAGCCACTGCGAAAAGAACCGGGCGATCACCGGCTTCGCTCTGGGGTCGGCGAGCAGCCGCTCTGCCTGCGCCCCGACCTCGTCGGCCGTGCGCAGCTTCCCGGCGGCGGCGGCGGCGGTGAGCTCCGCGTCCGGCATGGTCCCCCAGAAGGCGTAGGACAGCCGGGAGGCCAGCTCGAAGCCGTCCAGCGGGGCCACCTGCCCGGGCTGGCTCTGGGTCAGCTCCAAGCGATAGAGGAACTGTGGAGATTGGAGCGCGAAGAAGATCACCTCGCGCGCGCCGGCCTCGAAGCCCGTCTTGCTGCCCTCGTCGAAGACGGCTTGCAGCGTCGCGGCCTCGTCGGCCTGCAGCGGGCGCCGGAAGGCCTTCGCCCCGAAGGTCTGCACGAAGTCCGCCGCGCACTGCTTCGCGTTCGCCCCGGTCGGGGTGCAGGGCAGCAGCTTGGTCAGGTCTACCGAGGAAGACAGCGTCTCGGCTGCCTGGAGGTACTGCTCGGCGAGGACGCGGGTGACGGAGAGCGACTCGGAGAAGGTGTCGAAGCCGTGGGCGATCCCGTCCGGGACGAACTTGTCGGCGGGATTCGACTTGTCGCCGAGCAGCTCTCGGACGGTGTTGTTGTACTCGAAGCGGTTGAGCCGCCTCAGCGGAGACGGGGCCACCGTCACCTGCTCGCAGCCGGCAGGTCGCGGCATCGTCGGGTCAGGCAGCACCTCGCCGCCATTGCGGCCGCCGGGCTCGGCGACCGCGAGCTCCGCCGACCCGGGCCTGCAGGCCGACTGCAGCAGTGCCAGGAGCACCGCAACCCGCGCGACAGAAAAGCGAACTCGCCCCATGGACCCGCTCCTGAGCGCTCGGTGGCCGAGCCTCAGAGGGATGACGGACCTGGGGGCGAAGCTGAAACATCCGCGCGCGTGGCGATGAGCCAAAGCCAGCGGAATCGAGGGTTTCCGCGATTGGGCGGACACCCATCGGAGACGTCCTCCCGCTCAGCTGGCTGCCGCGAACACGAAGCGATCCGGATACGTCGCGGCCGCGGAGTCCACGTCCGCCGCCAGCACCCGGCGCATGATCTCCTCGCGCCCGAACAGCTGGACCAGCTCGGGCAGGTCCCTCAGCGCGCCCCAGGCGACCAGCGGCAGGACCCGCCGCGCCCAGCGCAGCCGCCGCTCGCTCAACCCGCTGCGGACGAAGTGAACGTGCCCTACTTCGTCGACCATGATCTGCCCGAACAGCGCTTCGATCCGGGCGAGCGCCTTGGGCTGCTGAGCGAAGAGCTCCCGCGCCTTCTCCAGCAGGAGCGAGAAGATCGCCACGCCGACGATCTCTCCACAGAGCACGAAGATGTTCGCGTACGCGTCCGGCAGCCAGACCATCGCCCGCACCAGCGCGCGGGAAGAGATCCCCGGCGTCCCCACCTCCATGCTGACGCCGATCGCGGCCAGCGCGTCCCGCAGGATCCTCGTGTGGTAGAACTCCTCCACCTGGATGTACGCGTGAGGGTCGTTCTCCGCCGCGTCCGGCTTCCCGCCGTGCTCCAGCGAGTACTCGACCCCGTAGCGCTCCGCGCGGTTGGTCTTCGCCGTCGCCAGCGCCCAGAGCGTCACCTGATCCAGGTTCGGCTCCGGCGTGGCCAGCTCGTGGTTGCGGTTGAAGACCGCCTGGTCCACCGGCGGCGCGCCCACCCAGCACTTGGGGTTGGAGTCCAGCGTGGAGAAGAACCGCTCTCGCACGTCGAACTTCTGCGTCCCCATGTCCGGCACGCCGTCCCGCTGGCGCAGGTACGACAGATAGGCGGCGCGGAACCGCGCCTGGTCCTGGGTGCTCATCGGCTCGAATGCGGTGCTCATTTGCTCTCTCAGTCTCGATGCTTCAAGTCAGCTCGCAAGGCGCCACCGTGGACCGGCGCGCGCCAGAGGCCGGTCAGCGCATCGACCAGCCCCGCCGCGGCATCCGCCCAGCTCGCCCGAGGCGTCCGCGCGGAGGCATGCAGCGCCCGCTCCCGCTCGGCGCACATGTGCACGATGAGCTGCCGCATCATGTCCCCGCGCTCCTCGTGGACCTCCGGCGGCAGCGGCGGCAGCGCGGCCAGCATCCCTTCGGTGGTCGCCCGCATCGAAGGTGAGGCCATCGTCTCCTCGAACCCAACCTGGCGCATGCCCGGGTCCGTTGCCATCTGCGCGAGAAAGCGACCGTACCAGCTCCGCTTCCCGAGCGACTCCAGATGGTCGGTGATCGGACAGACGACGCACGCCAGCCACTCGCGCAGCGCCTTGGGCCGCGCGAGCCCGTCCAGCATCGCCAGCCTGCCCTGCTCGATCGCCGGGGCGTGCCGACGGAGGATTGCCAGCACCAGCTCCGCCTTCGTACCGAAGTGGTAGCCCACCACGGAGTTGTTGGCCTGACCTGCCGCCTCGCCGATCTGCCGGTTGGAGACGCCGATGCCCTGCTCGGCGAAGAGCCGCTCCGCCGTGGTGACGATCAACTCGCGCGTCCCCGAATGAGGTGCCGCGGCGGCCGGTCGTCTGTGTCGGGCGCGCTCCATCTCCTGGGAGCAAAGCGGTGCGCGCCGGTTTAAGTCAACTGCCTTAATCGCACCTCCACGGTACGTGTGGCCAAAGCCGACCTCCTCCCACAGGGTTGTCGGTCAGGGGCCGGGCGGACAGACTCTGACCTCGAGATGCTCGCCGGTGCCCTGATCACTGCGGCCGTCCTCGCCGCCCCAGGCGTCGTGCAGAACGCATGTAATTCCGGCCAGAGCCGCTCCACCATCTCCGCGCTCATGCCGTCCAGCGTCAGCGCTGGAAACATGATGGCCGTGGTCGTCACCTATGACGGGGTCAACTCCATCACCTCGGTCACGGACACCCAGGGCAGCAGCTACGTGGCGGCCGGCCCGATCGTTGCCACGTTGGACGGCAACATGCAGGTGTGGTCCGCGCGCCTGACCAGCTCCGGGTCGAGCACCGTCACCGTGAACCTCGCCAGCAGCACCTCCAGCGGGGACTTCGTCGCGGTCTACGCGCACGAGTACTCCGGCGTGGGGACCATCGCCAACTACGTGTCGGGCACCGGCATGTCCGGCACGCAGGGAGACCTCGGGAGCCGGAGCACCCTCTCCGGGAACAGCGCGGTCGTCGCGTTCGCCAAGTCGCTCACGCAGACAGTGACCAGCGCCGGCGCGGGCTGGGTGGAGCGAGGCAAATGCAACAACGACATGTCCGCCGACGCGCTCTTCCCCGGGAGCGGCACCTATCGGCCGGTCTTCACCTTCAGCTCCTCCGGCCCCTGGATGGTCCTCGCGGTGGAGCTGGGGCCGCTCGCGGCGCGGCTGGCGTTCACCACGCCGGCGCGCACCTTCCAGGCCGGCATCTGCGGGGGCGCTGGCTCGCTGGTCACTGTCCGGGTAGAGGATGCGACCGGCGTGGCCACCGGCTCGGGCCCCATGGGGCGCGCGTTCACGATCAGCAGCACCTCGCCCGGGGGCACCTTCTACACGGACAGCGGCTGCGTCAACGCCGCGCCCGGGGGCGGCTTCACGATTCCAGCCGGCGCCACCACGGTCGACCTCTACTACCGCGACACGCAGGCGGGCATGCCGTCCTTCACGCTCGCCAACGGCGGCGGGCTCACCAACCCCACGCCCCAGCAGCAGACCGTGCTTCCCGGCCCCGCGCAGAGCTTCGCGGTTCAGGGGCTGCCCGGCTCGTGTCCCGCCACCACGCCGCAAGCCTTCACCGTCACCGCGCAGGACGCCTTCGGCAACCGCGCCACGGGCTACACCGGCACGGTCCACTTCACCTCCACGGACACAGCGGCAACGCTGCCGGCGGATGCGCCCTTCGCCGCAGCAGACACCGGTCAGCGCGCCTTCCAGGTCACCTTCGGGACTCAAGGGAGCCAGTCCCTCACCGCCACCGACGTGGCCATGGCCTCGCGCAACGGCAGCGCCACCACCGTGGTGGTGGCCGCTCCGGACGGCGGCCAGCTGGACGGCGGCCAGACCGACGGCGGCCAGCTGGACGGCGGCCAGACGCCTCCGCGGATCCTCTCGGTCCCGCCCCCGGCCACCTGCGACGTGGCCTACCTCTACACGCCCACCGTGGCTGCACAGAGCCCGGTGAGCTGGACGTTCACCCCGGACGTCGGCCAGCAAGTCCCGGCCGACCTGATCGTGGATCCGGAGCTCGGCTCGCTCTCCCTCCGCCCCACCCGTCCGCTCGCCGGCGTGCTGCGCGCGCAGAACGGCGAAGGAGCGGACAGCCAGCCCATCCGGATCGACGTGACCTGCGATGGGCTGCATCTGCCGGTCGGCTGCTCCTGCGGGCAGCTGGGCGAAGGCGGCCTCGTGGCCGCGGCGCTCGCGCTGCTGCTGCTGAGCTCGCGGCGGAGGCGGAAGAGCTAGTACCTCGCCACACTGGTTTTGATCGATCGCCCGTACCCCGCTCAGGCCGAGCGAAGTCGAGGCCCGTTGCCTGGGCGCCCCTCGACTTCGCTCGGGGTGAGCGGGGGCGGATCGACCGGTCAAGATCACTGTGTCCCGGCACTAGTCCTCCCTAGTGAACGGGAGACTTCTCCTCCGGCTTGGCACCCTTCACCTCTATCCGCTTGCTCTGCCGCTGCCGCTGCAGCTTGAGCGACACCTCGAGCACGCCGTTCTCGAAGCGTGCCTCGGCATTCTCCACGTCCACCTCTTCGGGGAGCGGGATGGCGCGGCGGAACGTCCCGTAGCTGCGCTCGGAGCGCCACATCCCGCCCCTCTCCTCCTCGCGCTCGACCCGGCGTTCTCCCTCGAGGATCAGCGTGTCGCCGAGCAACTCCACGCGGACATCCTCTTGCCTCAGTCCCGGCAGGTCGGCGCGCACCAGGAGGTTCCCATCGCGCTCCAGCACCTCTACCTGCGGGCTCCAGAGCCTGGCGCGCTCCTGCTGAATCGAGCCGCCTCCCGTCTGGAGCTGCTCGAACATGCGATCCATGTCCTCCATCATCCGCCGCATGAAGCCGAAGGGGCTCAGCGGGAGCCCTGCTCCAAACAAGGATGGGAGGGTGGGCTCACGGCGGGCAATCCCGCTCGATTCGCGCCGCTCCTCCTTGGGCGGCGGGGTCGCCTGCTGCTGCTTCTGAGATTGAGGTTTCGCTTCCTGCGACGCACCCTGGTTCACGTTCTGCGTTGCCATGCTTCCCCTCCCGGTCGCTCCGGTGTGGTCGACCACATCCGGAACGTGGCCCCGGTGGGGCGAAGCGACCACTGTCGTCAGGACTCAGTGGATGAGCGGCTCGGGCGCTACCGGCTCCTGCTCGGACCCGACCTGCGACTGGGAGCCTGACTCCACCTTCTCCTGCACCTTCTGCTGCAGCTCCTCGGCGAGCTGCGAGACCTTGCCCTTCGCCGGGCCGAGCGCCTTGCGCTCGATGTCCGAGACCGGAATCAGCAAGGAGGCCAGGGCCCCCAAACCGACGGCGGCCAGCGCGGCCACGACCGGTCGCTCGGCGATGAGCTCACGGGTCCAGCTCTCCGCGCGGTCGCGGACCACCGGAAGCCCCTCGCGCACCCGGTCCAACTTCTGCGCGGCGTAGTCCTTCGCGCCGTGGACCGCCGTGGAGACCGTCTCCTGCGTGCCCTCCACCGCGCTGCCGATCGCGGACTTGGCGTCCTCCACCGCGCCGCCGAGCTTGGACTGCTCCTCTGCCGGCTCATAGGGCTCGAACGACCCGTACCGTTCCTCGGTCCGGCGGTCTTCTCGTCGCTGGATGAGCCAGCGCCCGGCCAGGCCCCCGAGCAGCGCCCCGAGCGCGCTGTAGGTCCAGGGGCTGCCCGTGGCTTGATCTCGCCACTGATTGCCCTTGCGGACCAGCGTCTGCTTCGCCCTGCGCTTCACGTAGCTGGGCGTGGCGCGCGCCGACAGCTCCTCTGCGATCTCGCTCATGCGCTCGCGCGAGCCTTCGATATTGCGCCGCGCATCGTCTCTTTGGCCCATTGCGTGTCCTCCTTCAGTTGTTCGGTTGGTTTCCGTGGTTTCAACGCATCCAGCTGCCGCTTGGCGCGCTGCCCGAAGTACGCCGCCACGCCGCCGAAGGCCGCCGTCACCAACAGCGCCGCGACCCAGCCGGGCAGGAAGGTCGCGAGGATCAGCACCACCGTGGCAGCGAAGAGCAGCAAGGCGGTGTGGCCCGCGACACCGGCGATGGCGCCGTCGCGAGCGGCATGCTTCGCGTCCGCGAGCTCGTGCCGAACCTCCAGCTTGGCCAGGCGGATCTCCTCCTGGAGCAGCCGCTGCCCTTCGGCGAAGAGCTCCTTGATCAGCGCGCCGGTGGGCCGGTGGCGATCATCGAGATCGAAGCGAACCCTGTGCTCAACCGCGTCTCCAGCGTTTGGTCGGTCCATCATGGTGCCCTCAGCGCAGGAGCCGTGAGGCGAGGAAGCCCGCGGCGAAGAACGCACCGAGCACCAGGACGGGCCGCTCGCGCAGCTGCGTCTTCACGTCGTCCATCAGCTGCTCCGCAGACCTCTGGTCCAGCGCATCCGCCGCTCGCTTCGCGTAGTCCGCCCCGCGCGAGAGCAGGCCGCCCGCCAAGGCGTTGTCGCTGTTGCCCCCCTGGCGCAGCTGCTCCGAGAGGGAGGAGAGCCCCTGCGAGAGTTGGGACTTCCGCTCGTTCGCCTGCTCGACCACGCGCGATCGCGCGGCGCCGCTCAGCTGAGAGAGCCGCTCCTTCCCGCCTTCGATGACGGTTTCACCCGTCGACTTTTCAGTTGGGTCGTTCATTCCGTTGGCTCCTTGATCTGACCTGCACTGAATCTAGTGACGCGCAGGGATCTGCCAGCCCCGGACGGACGCCCGAGCTGCCCTTCGCAAGGCGAGCCTCCAGCCCGGAATCCGCGACCTGGGCCGCTATGGCCCCACGACCTGGTAGGGCACCGTGCTTCCGGGCGGGAGGGACAGGATGTAGGCGCCCTGTCCGACCGCGCCGGTGTCCGGGTAGATGAGGCCGCCGGCGTTCAGGAAGTCGCGAATGGTCATCTGCACCTGCACCTGGCCGGGCACCGCATAGCTCGAGGTGGGTGACGTGGTGACGTTCAACGTGGGCCCCAGCGTCGTCGCATTCACCGACGGGGTGAAGATCGGTGACCGCGTGGCCGTGGTGGCCAGCTGGGTCGCCTCCGCTTGGCTGAAGCCGCTCGCGACGAGCTGGTCGATGAAGGCCTGGCTGGGCGGCGGCGCGTTGTAGATGTCGGTGACCGAGGCCATCGAGGATGGGTTGCCGGCCATCTGCCCGTCCGCGCCGAGGTACTGCGGGTCCGTCCACCGGTAGACGGGCGAGTCCAGGGTGAGCCCCTGCCGGGCGAGGAAGTCCTCCACCTCCGCCGCAGTCGCGGGGTCGTGCGTGCGACTGACCAGCTCGCTCACCGAGGCGTCTCGCGGCGGCGTCTCCAGGTACGGCTCGTACGCGGCGGTCCGGTTGGCCTCGGAGTCGAACGGCCGCGTCTGCGTCAGCCCGCGCGCCTGGCGGAACGCCGCGGTCGCGCCGGCGCCCCAGAAGCCGAGCTGCAGCGCGAGGTTCGCGCGGCCGTTGGCGTCGAGTTGATCCCAGCTGGAGATCAGCTCGAAGCCCGCGTTCCCCGCGGCCAGCGTGTCCGCGCCGAACGCCGCCGCACCCAGACCGCGGGTGGCGCTCGCCACCGCCGGGATGAAGCGCGAGACGGCCTGAGCGCCCGAGGCGACGAACGAGAGCGCCCCAGCGGCGGTGTTGAGCCACGCCGCGCGAGCAGCCGGGTCCGACAGGCTGAGCGACTGGCCGTGCTCGGCCCGGTCGATCAACACGTCCGCGCCCCGGTAGGTGGCCCAGGCGGTGGCAGCGCCGCCGACCAGCGGCACCGCCAGGCCTCCGGTGCCGAGGATCGCCGCGCCGCCGGCGATCAGCCCTCCCACCAGCGCCGCGTCGTCGAGCGCGGCGACGACATGCTCGCCCACCGTATCCACCGTGTCGGGCGTGGCGCTGCTCTCCGAGGTCCCCTCCGCGGTGAGGTGCCCATCCCGCGGGTAGACCATGTTTCCGGGAGGCAGGTTGTTCTCGGTCTTCCAGTCCTCGAACGAGTCGTAGGTGCGCCCCTCGTTGTCCACGTAGCGCTCCGCGCCGCTGCTGTCGGTGACCCGGAAGAGCGGCAGGTCGACCACGCCCGTCTCGGCCGAACCGAACTGAACGGGGAGGACCGTGACGCTCGGATCCGGCCCACCCACCTCGCGGATCGCGTCCGCCACCAACTGCACCTGCTCCTCCGCCGGCTCGCCCTGGAAGTAGGAGTAGTCGCCGTTGGCGAGGGCCGCCTCACGCTGCTCGGCCTCCTCGGGCGTCTCGTCCTCGGGGATCTGCGCGGGGTACCCGAAGGCCGTCCCGATGGTGTTCTCCAGGTCCGTGCCCGAGAGCACCTGCGGCGCGTCACCCCTTCCTGCGAATTGGGCGAAGCGCGGAGCGGCGATCGCCTGCGCCACTTCCGCGTTGTCGAAGATGTGCTCGGTCTGGGTGAAGAGCGCCTCATCCCACTCCGGATTGCCGCGGACGAGCGCCAGGTTCTGGAGCCGGGCCTGCGCCGGAATGTTCGACCCGAGGAGCAGCTCGCGCCCCTGCTCGGTGCCGAGGATCCCCGCGAGCCGCTCCTGCTCCGCCTCCTGCTGAGCGGGGTCCATGGGCGGTCCGTGCGCGACCAGCGCGCTCGCGAGCGCCTGACCGGCCTCGTCGTTGTTCGCGATCACGCTCGACGTCGTCACCGCGAGTGCCGTGGTGACCACCCCGCGCGCGGACTCGCTCTGCGGCGCGCCGGCCGCCGCCTCCAGCAGGTTCGTCAGCGCGGCGGCGCGCGCGTTCTCGGAGATCCCAAGCAGGCTGTTCTGGCTGCCGTTGAGCGCACCGGAGTTGGCCCGCTGCGCGTCCACGCCCAGCGCGGTGACCAGCTGCGAGGAGGCCTCGGGGCCCAGCGCGTCCATCAGCTGCTGCCGGCCCTCAGGCGTGCGCGCCGCCTGCACCGCGTGGGTGGCGAGCGCCGCCGCCGTCGCGCGCTCCTCGTCCGAGCTGTCCTCATCGAGCCCCGCCTCGATGGACGCCGCGCGCTCGGCGTACACCTGCGCCACCACCGGGCCGCTGTAGAACTCCGGGAGCTGGGCGATCGCCCCCTGCGGCAGCTCCTCCGAATCGGTCCAGCGGTCCAGCGCGCGGTTGATCAGGATCTCCTGCTCCTCCTCGCTCACGTCGCCGAGGTCCGACTCGCCCCGCAACGCCACGGCGAGCGCGGACGCGTCCTCCGCGCCCGAAGCGTCCGCGCGAGGGTCGTTGGGGATGTCGTCCGCGAAGGCCTCGAGCTCCGCGCGCCGCTCTGGGACCGACGAGCCGCCTCCCCCGCCTCCCGCGTCGTTGTCGGCGACGAGCAAACCTTGCAGCTGCGCTGGCACGCCGGTGCGCTCCAGCGCCGCGGAGCGCTCCGGACTACCGGGCGCCGTCTCGAAGATCTCCAGCGCGTCCGTGGCGGGGATGCGGCCGGCCTCCTCGTAGTACGCGTTCTGCGGGTTCGCCGGATCGGCCCGGAACTCGTCCCAGCTCCCGTAGCGGGCGCCGGTCGTTCCATCGATGATCTCGTCCTCGGTCTCGACGACGGCGTGACCGGTCGTGCCCTCCGCGCCGGGGCGCTGATCCTGGAGCAGCACCAGCTGCGAGCTCTGCTGCTGCGCCGGCGTCTGCTGGGAGATGACGTCTGCCGCCGCGTCCAGGCAGTTCACCTGACTGTCCCGCGTGTCCTCGTTCAGCAGATTGGTCGCGGGCGCGACGCTCGCCGCGGATTGCAGCCGGTGCGCGGGGATGCTCGCCGCGGTCGGGAGCGGCGTGCCGGTGGACGCGCTGCCCGTGCCGATGCCCGACACCGGACCTGCGTCCGCCTTGAACGCGAAGCGGTCTCGGCGGAGCGGAGCCAGCGGGGCACGCTGGACGACGGGCGGGGCCGGAGGCGCCGGCGGCGGTGGAGGGGGCGGCGGCGGCGCCGGTGGGCGGATCACGTCGGGCTGCTTGAGCTTGAGGATCTTCTTGTCGGCCATGGCGTGTGCTCCGGGGGTTTGGTCCTGTGCTGCGAAGCTCGGGGGTGTGTCGCCGATGTGACGGCACGGATTTGTTGCAATCCCGAGCCGCCGGACGACGTGGTCGCGAGAGTGCTACGGGCCCGTGCGCGCACTCGTTACAAAGGCGAGGCCCCCGCGGCGAAGTAGGCTCTCGGCGTGCCAATGCGTTGGGGCAGGACAGCTCTGGGGACCGCGGCGGTTTCGCTCGGACTGGCGGGGCTGTGGGCCTACGTCAACCGCACGGGCGATCTGCTCGCGCGGGAGACCTCCTACGGCCAGGGACTGGTCGGAAGGATGCACGCCACTGCCGCTGTTCAGGACGTCCAAGGGCAGATGGCCGAACCGAGAAGAGCTCTTCGCGGAGCTCGGCCGGATAGAGGGGCTGCGGCTCTCTCTGCGCCAAGCGGGTGAGAACCTCGAGCTGGGGCTGCCGGACGACGGCAATGGCGCTGACACCCTCCTGCTCGCGCCGCCGTAGACCGCCGCCCTCAGAAGCCGACGCGGCCGGGCCTGGGCAGGTCTTTCAGCTTGCGGCCGGCCTCATCCAGGAACGGCGCCAGCCGTTCGGTGGGGATCAGGAAGCCGTTCCCGCCGTCGTTCATCGCGTAGATGAGGCCCACCCACCGACCCTGTGCGTCGAGCGCGGGTGAGCCGCTGAACCCCTCTTCCAGCTCCACGTCTTTCACCACGCCTCGCCCGCCGCGAAGGCCAGCGAACACGCCGGTGGTTACCCGGATCCTTCCCCCCGTCCTATCCCCGAGGATCCAGAGTCTCTCTCCGCGCTTGAGGTCCGCCGTCTTGCGGATCTCCTTGAAGGCCCCTGCGGGACGAGCACCCCTGCGGACCTGCACCAGCGCGAAGTCGTTGAAGCGCGAGGTGTCCACGTTGGCGGGGATCTGATGATCCCGGCCCATCACGTAGCTGCCTCGCTCTGGCAGCGCCTTGACCGTCCAGGTCCCACCGGCAACCGAGGGGCCGCCGCGAGTGAAGATCGTGCTCTCCGGCAGCAGCGATGGATCCAGCTGGCCGGCCACCACGTGCATGTTGGTCAGCACGTAGCCCCCACCGAGGTGCGCACCGGTCCCGCCGAACATCCCCGAACCGGACGCATTGGGCGCGAAGTCAAAGACCGGCAATTTGGTGGAAGGCCTTGTCAGGAGCTCCGGGACGCCGGTCTCGAAGACGGCCGTGCCGTACGGCGTGAGCTGCTCGTTGAGGTCGAACGCGGACGCCAACCCCTTCTCCGCGAAGGGGACGCGCTGCCCCCGGCCGTCGACCCGGGCGAGGTAGGGCGCCACCTCTGGCGTCGCGAGGTTCTCACCGAGCGGGTTGTCTCCGAGCAGGAAGGTCTTGAGGCTGCCCAGCGCCTCGGGCGCCACGGACCGCTGCCAGGGATCGAGGTGCTGTCCGGGAAGGTCGTATCCGGCGATCGTCAGGAGCACGTTCACCGCGGAGGACTTCTCGAACTTGTCCACGGTGCCGGCCTGGAAGCCCTCGAGCACCTCGGCGGCGAGCCTTTCCAGCTTCTTCTCCTCGTCCGCGTCCACCACGCCGGGGCTCGGCCCGTCGAGCGCCGCTCGCGCCGCCTTCGCCAGTTTCACGTAGCTCATGTTCGCGTCCCCAGGCCTCGCCGATTGTGTCGGCCGCCCCGGACAACTGCGACATGGAAATCGTCACGTCCCTGCTTGGCGTGGATCCGCGCGCGCCCCGAACAGTGGGCGCGCCCCCGCCAAGAACCAGAGGGCGATGATCGCGTCGAAGATCGTGCAACCGAAGGAAGAGGTCTCCATGAACGGCCAGATGGGATTGCCCCAGAGGTGGTGCACCAGGTCCCATGCCGAGTGCGCGAGCCATGCGACCCCGATCGCCCGGTAGGAGCGCAAGCCCCGGTAGGCGATCACGCCGCCTACGACAGCGGGGAAGAGCAGCTCCCAGAGCCCCAGGCCACCGCTCAGGTACGCGCCCGAAGCTCCTGCCACGAAGACGGCGTTCCACTCCCGTCGCGCAGGCTCACGGACGAACCCCATGCCGAGGATGAAGAGCAGCGCGCCAAGCGCTGGGCCGACTGCGTCCATGATCTGAAGGGGCGGTGAGTGCATTGCCGTCACGCTAGCCGCTGCGGCAGGATGTCCCAGTGGCGCGAATGACATCTTTCGTAGGAATCCAGCCACGGGCTCGCCGGCGACCAACCGTGGCAATCGTCGTCTTCGACGGCGCGGTCCTGGCAGACGTCTTCGGTCCGGCGGAGATCTTCGGCCGCGTTCGCCGTGCTGACGGGACGGGTGCCTATGAGCTCCGCATCTGCAGCGCCAAACCGAACGTCCGAACGGCGCACGTGAAGCTGTCAGTTCCCTACCGGCTGGACGCGCTCCGCCATGCGGAGGTGATCCTCGTCCCCGGCGCCGAGGCGCTGAGCACGCCCACTCCAGAGAGTGTCGTCGTTGCGCTGCGGCGGGCAGCAAGACGCGGCGCCACCGTCGCGTCGGTCTGCACGGGTGCGTTCCTGCTCGCACAGACGGGGCTGCTCGACGGCCGGAGCGCCACCACCCACTGGCAAGCAGCTGCCGAGCTGGCCCGGCGCTTCCCGAAGGTCCGGGTGGATCCCAACGTCCTCTACGTGGACGAGGGCAAGGTGGTGACCTCCGCGGGTGCGGCCGCCGGGCTCGACATGTGCCTGCACCTCATCCGGCGTGAGCTCGGGGCCGTGGCGGCGGCGAACGCGGCACGGGCGGCGGTGATGCCGCTCGAGCGCGCCGGCGGTCAGGCGCAGTTCATCGTCCACGAGGCGCCTGTCGCCAAGGACGCGTCCATGGACGAGCTCCTGCACTGGCTGGAGGCGAACCTCCCTGACGACCTGTCCCTCCACGCCATCGCCCGGCGCGCAGGCATGAGCACCCGCACGTTGAGCCGACGCTTCCTGGAGAAGGTGGGGACGACACCAGCGGCGTGGGTCAACTTCGCCCGCGTGCGCCGGGCCCAGCGCCTGCTGGAAACCACGGCATGGAGCATCGAGCGCGTGGCCGAGGAGACGGGCTTTGGCTCCGCCACCGTTCTCCGGGAGCACTTCGGCCGTCAGGTCGGGAGCACCCCCACGAGCTACCGGCGCGCCCTTCACACCTCCGAACGGGCGTGATGTCCCACGGCGTCACCGCCGCGTGTCAGAAGCCCCATGCGGATACCCCCACTGCACCTCATCCTCTTCTTGGTTGCCGCTGCCTGCGGCGGCTCGTCAGCCGCCGGGTCCACGCCGGATGCCGGCCCCCTCTCTACGCAGGCAAGCTACGAGTACCCGGGCTGCGCGAACGAGGACTACGGCTGCCCGCGCCTGCTCACCCTCTACTGTGCGCTGCGGAGGATCGAAGCGGCGCACGCGGGGGGCTGCACGCAGGACGCGGAGTGCACCCGCGCCAACATCCAGAACCGCTGCATCGGCTACGGCGTCTGCGAGGCGATCCCGGTCCGCGCGGATCAGCGCGCCGCCTACGAGTCCGCGGCGCAGGCCGAGGTGGATCGCTACTGCTCGGACGCGGCGGCGTGCCGCGAGAGCCCGTCGTGCGCGTCCTCGCCGGACCAGTTCCGAGCCGTCTGCCGCGGTGGCCGCTGCGTGAGTGAGCGGATCGACGCCGGGACGATGTGACCTCGCGCCGAGGCCAAGAAGTTGCGGGATCGCTACAGCGTGCGACGGTTCGCAACATGTCCACTCTTCGCAAGAAGCGCCTGCGCCTCAACCTCCCTGTCTCCGTCGGCCGCCGGATGGCGGCGATCAGCGCCGACATCTCGCCCGAAGGGTTCTGCCTGGAAGTCATGAAGCCGATCCCTGCGGGCACGCTGATCGACGGCTACGTGCTCCACGGCGAGCACGAGCTCACGTTCAAGGGCGAGGTGGTGTGGCGAGAGGCAGCCAATCCCCAGGCCTCGCACTGGAGCCGCATCGGCGTGCGCTTCACCGAGGTCTCGCCGGGCCTGGAGAGCCTCCTCTCGCTCTCGAAGTAGCCGGCGCCCTCAGCGCCGGTAGTGAAGGATCAGCTCGTCCGGCCCGGTCACCCAGACGTCGAGCTGGCCGCCGTCGCTGTAGCCAGTCACGGCCGTGAGATCCACGGCCACGCCCGCGTCCACCACGCTCCAGGTCGGACCGCCCGACCAATGCAGCACCGTCCCCTTCTCCCCCACCGCCCAGATCTCATCGCGCGAGGCGCCCCACATCGCGTTGATGAAGTCCGGCCGCGGCGGCGGGTAGGAGGCGAACGACCCGCCATCCCAGTGGAGGAAGGAGTTGTCCCCCGCGAACCAGACATCCGTCGGAGAGGTGCCGAAGACGCCCGAGAACGTCTTCGATTCGTCCGCTGTTGGCACCGTCATCCGCGTCCAAGGGGAACCGCCATCGAAGTGACGGATGCTCCCGCCAACGCCCACTGCCCAGACGTCGTTGGGCGTGGTCTGGAAGAGCCCGTACTGCTGGCTCAGGGTGGTACCTGGCTCCTGCACGAGCATGCCCGCGTCCGTCTCGACGAGGAACGTGCTGGAAGGACCGACCACGCGCGTCGGAGCAAAGCGCGCCGCGAGCCCGAAGAGGTTCGCAACACCGGCGAGGCTGAGATCGAGGTAGGTGTTCCCATTCCAGCGCCGCACCAACCCGGTCTGGCCAATCAGCCAGACATCGTTCGCGGCGCGCCCCTGCACCGCGAAGATGGACTTCCCCGCGAAGAGGTTGCTGTTCACCGTCCAAGCAGCGCCGTCGAAGCGCGCGACCGTCCCCTGCGTACCGCCTGCCCAGACGTTGCAGGGAGAGTGAGCCCAGATCCCGTACAGCACGGGACCGCCGGGATTCGTTCGCTCCGTGCACCAGGTGCCACGCGTGCACGAGGCGAGCAGACACGCCCGCAGAGGATCTCCCGCGTCGACTCCGCCGGTCGTGCCCGAATCCACCGCGCCGGCGTCCGGCTGAGCGCCGGCGTCGAGCTGGGTACCTCCGTCGGCTTGCGTACCGGCGTCGCTCTGCGCGCCCGCGTCGCTTTGCGTGCCTCCGTCGAGCGGCGGCCCCGAGTCGTTCTGCTCCGTACCGGAGTCCTTCCCGCCACCTCCGCCGCCGCAGGCACCTGACTCCACGCAGCGGTCGTAAGCCCCGTCGAAGTCCATGCACCCGCCCATCACGGCGCCGAGCACGGCGGCGAGGACGATGCGCCTCATGGCAGCCTCCCGGAGACCGTGACGAAGCCAGGGCCCGCGCCCACGCTGATCGCCGCGGTAGAGCTGGAGTCAGGCTCACGTCCGAGGAACAGCAGGAGCCCACCCGTCGCCAGCGCTGCCGCCCCCACGCCAACGCCCACCCAGCCGAACGTCTGCAGCAGCTTCCCGTCATCTCGCAGCGCTCTCGCATCTCCGAGCGTGTAGCTCCCGGAAGGAGCGTCGAGCTGACGGTACTTGCCGCCGGCGATGACCAACGCTGCGGTCCCGCCTCCCGCCAGCACCGCGCCTGCCAGCGCGGGCACCCACGCGACCTTCCGGAACCCTGCGCGTGACTGGGACTGCTGCAGCGCGGTCAGGGCCGCGAGGTCCGGCTTCAGCGTCCGACCCAGCGAGGTCGCCAGCGCCGCGGCCATCCCCTGTGCCGCCTTGGAGAGCTCTCGCAGCACCTGCTCCTCGCTCTCCGAGGATGAGGTGTACTGCGCCAGGCGCTTACCCGAGGCCGCGGCCAGCACCTTGAGGTTGAGCTGGTAGGTCGTCCCCACCTTGGCCACGTCCCCCATCAGGATCCCCTCGGCCCCGAGCGCGTTCGCGAGCTCGGCGATGCAGCTCTGCGCCGCCTCGGTGCAGCCGAGCAGCTGCTTTTGCCGCTCCACGCCCAGCAGCGTCGCGATCTCCTTGGCGGTGACCACCCGCACGCCCTGAAGCGTGAGCTGTTGGGCGAGGTGCTCGCTGTAGAAGGAGACCAGCCCCTTCTCCAGACCGACCCCGGACAGCTCAGGCAGAGCGACGCGGATCTCAGACGACGACGCGACGGCGACCGTCGCCGCGAGCAGCGTGTGCAGGACCATGGGACCCCTCTCGGGGCGACAGCTTACGCCAACCCCCGCGAAGGGCTCCCGCTCAATCCTGAGCACCGCCCCAGATGACGGCAACGGCGAGCCGGCGCTCCGACGTTTCCACGGACTGCGCCCACGCCAGCGGCTCGCCGGTCCCGAGGTTTGAAGGCAGCCGGCCGACTCCCACGCCGGCCACGTGATCGAGAATGGCGCGGGTGACGATGAGCACACGATCGCCGGGTTGCACCGCCCATTCGAGCCGGCCATCTCCCCCGCGCGCGAGCCCCAGCAATCGGCCGTCTCGCACTTGCGCAGCGCCGCACGAGCCCCGAGTGACCACCGTCGCACTGCCGTGCTCGGCGTCCTCGAAGCCTAGCTCGTCTCGCGCCTGAGTAACCCGCGCCCAGGGGCGTGAAGGTCTCACCAGCCATACCCCGCGCGGAGAGGTTGGCGTTCACCGACAGAACCGGCGCCGTCTTTCGCCCGCGCGCGAGATGGATCGAATACGCGCCATAGCTGCCGCAATCGGCGCAGATCCCCGGACCTGCGCCTGCGACCACCGCGAGGTACCAACCCGATAGGCGCCACTGGTAGCCGACATCCAGACCGAGGATCGACGCGTACTTCCGCGGCACGGTCCCCACGTGCATGAGCCGTCGTCCGGCGCAGGGCCTTCTCGATCGCCGCCCAGACGACACGGAGGCGCGCTGCGATCGCGAAGCTGGCTGCGGTGATTGGGCGAATTTCTCCAACAGGTGCTGTAGGAGCGCGTCGACTGAGGTGCGCCACGTCCGCGTCGAGGCGCCAGGTTGCTTTCGCTTCCGCGGCTTGCACAGTCACGATGAAGCGGTCGTCTGCCTTCGCTAGGATCGGCATGTGAGCGACACGCGAAAACTCGCGCTCTGGGCCCTCAACACCACGTTTGTAGTCCTGTTCGCATATTTCGTTCTCGGTACGAGCCTCGCGTCGGCGTACCTCTTTATCGTCGCGTCAGTGCCGAGCCTGTGGGTACACACCCTTGTCCACGAGCTCTCCCACACTCTTGCCGCGTTGTGGCTGGGATTCGAGCTTCAGACCGTGGATGTCTGGCCGTTCCGCGTTCAGGTGAAGCCGAGACTCGGGTTACGCCTCGCTCAATCGCTTGGCGCTGTTACCGCTTCGCCGAGAAGCTTGGACCGCCTTTTCCCTCGCGTGCGCTTGTTCGCCGGTGCCGGGCTTGCCGCGAACGGCTTGCTATTCGCGGCGAGCATCGCGATCTGGGTCTCGACCAGCCGCGCCATGCTCCCCTTCACGACCTCACTTCTGGTCGTGAGCGGACTCGTCCTCGCTTCAGGATTCGTCACCTCGGACGCAGGTCGGCATGCCGCTCTTCGGTGGAGTGATCTGGCGCAAGTTCTTCTCGGACGAAAGGTCCGGGCTGCGTGGACCGTTGCGGCACTCCTCAATCTCGCCAGCCGCGGCGAGCGCGTGTCGCGCGCCACCTCGTCCTCGGCTCTCGAACAATTGGTGCCGTTACCCGAAGGCGAGCCAGAAGAAATTGAATTGTTCTATGTGGTCGCACTGCTGGAGGAGGGACAACTCTCCCGTGCCCGGTCGGTCTTGCGACACCTCCTACCGAGGTATCAAGTCGCGGGTGGTGCGTTCATGCCGGATGTCATCGTCCAGGCGGGCGCTGCGGCGGCCTTCGATGGTGACTTGAACATGCTCGAGCAGTGCCTCGAAGTGGCGTCGCGCCCCACGACGGTGGCTGGGCCCGGCTACTTCGACCTCCTGCGCGCGACCGCCGCCCAGGTGCGAGGAGAAACCGTGGCGCGAGATGGGGCCCTGCAACGCTACTGGTCGGCGGTTCAGAGCAGCTCCGCACCTGCCCTGATGGTTGGCGGCAATCAGTGGATTCTGGAGCGGCTTATGAACGCTGGCGCCCCACACGCTCGTGAAGTCCTAGCGAGTGCGGTGGTCCCCCAAACAGACCCAAACCCGCAGTCATAGGCCCTTCGTCCCTAGCCTTCTAGGGTGAGCGTCACGCCCGGCCGAGCGTCAGCTTCGACGCCGAAGTGGTCGATGGAGGGATTCCCGTCTCGACGTGACGGATCTCGCCGCGGTGCTCCAAATGAGGTGGAACCCACTCTTTGGAGGCGCTGTGCCACGTCTGCCTCTCGATCGCCGTCATCCTCGGATTGTCTGCATGCGGAGACCCGCGCAGCGCCTTCGTCGGCACCTGGAACGCGACGACCACGCTCGCCATGGATCTCGGGACGGACGGCAAGTCGACCTCGCCCGGCAACCTCACGTTCGACATCGTTCGCAGCGCCACCGACCCCGACGAGGTCACGTGGGCCTCCGCGTCCTGCACCTTCACCGGCATCGTCACTACGCCCACGAGCCTCAGCGTGAAGCCCGTGGTGTGCCCGCCCGCTGAGGGCGGAAGCTGCCTGCAGCTCGTCATCTCCGTGAAAAGCGGCACCGGCTCATTGACTGGGACGGCGCTGCAGCTCACGTATGGCGGGGACATCTCCGCCGTCTGCGGCGGAAAACAGGTGAAGGGCACCGTCAACAACACGCTCTCGGCGTCGAAGCTCTAGCCGGCGGTTCCGGAATGAACGGCTGCAACTTTGAGCACGGCTTCTTGGTGCTTGTGCTGAGCCCGCTCCAGGGCTGACTTCGCCCGCTCGAAGGCCTGCTGTGACTTCGCGAGCTCGTCGCGGGCGCGTCGTTCCTCGCGCTCGAGCTGCTGCAGTCGCGCGTTCTGCTTGCGCTCGAGCTGCGCTTCGACCCTTTGCGTCGCCCCCTTTTTCGCCGCCATGGGAGATGCCGGCCGGCGCGTTGCTGGGGCTGCTGGCGCAGCGGGGGCTTCGCCCAAACCGAAGCTCGCGGGGAGCGGCGAAGAAAGCCTTCCCTCCAGCAGCGCCTCCGACGCCTCCCTCTCCATCGCCGCAGCCCGCAGGGTGGCGTCCACTTCCTCCAGCGTCCTGCGCGAAGCCGGTGCCCCGGCGGTTCGAAGCAGCGCCTCGGCTGAGTCCACCAGCTCTCGGAGGTGCTCCCGCAGCTGGACGCTTGCGACGCGCCACGCCTCGGGGGTCAGCGACTGTCCCTTTGCCGGGTGCTGAAAGGCGCCGGCCTCGTGGAGAAAGCGCTCCACAGCCCCACGCTCCTGGCGGACCAGCTGGTTGAGCGCCCACGCCGAAGGCTTGGGCTTCGAGAGCTTCCCAAGCTCAGGGAAGCTGCGCGCCGCGTCCTTCCGGCGCTGGATGAAGGCGTCCAGCGGCGCGGTGTAGAGCGCATCGAGCGCGTCATCCTTTTTCGACACCGCAGGCCTACCTTCTCGGCTCATACCGCATGGCCACCGCTCCTGAGCTGAACTCCTTTCGGCTGACGAGCTTCAAGTCGATGGGCTTCGACAGTCCGGCGAACAGCGTCGGGCCATGCCCCACAAGCCTGGGATGCACGACGACCTCGTACTCGTCAATCAGCCCCAGCTCCGCCAACGCGAGCGGGAGCGTCACGCCTCCCACGAACAGCCCCTTACCCGGCTGGCGCTTCAGCTGCTGAACCGCCGTCGCGAGATCTCCGCGCACAAGCTCCGCGTTCCAGTCAACCCGTTGCAGGGTGCTCGACACGACGTACTTCTTCGCCGCGTCGATCGTCCGCGCGAACGGCTCCATCCAGGCCGACCTCGCGGCCGCGGGTGCCGGCCCCCTCCACGCGGACTCCATCATCTCGTAGGTCACCCGGCCGAAGATCAGCCCGTCGGCCCAGGCGATGTTCTCGGCTGCGTTTCGATGCAGGTCTTCGTCGGGGATGCCCTCACGGTGGTCGCAGCACCCGTCCAACGTGACGTTGATGGAATACCGAAGGGGTCGCATGGCGCGAGCGTACCGTCCCGACCCGCGCCGATGGGAAGGCGAGTCGACGGAAGTGCACGATCCGCGATAGGCCGCTCCGACGCACTCGCCCATCGTCCTCGCCTACCCCGACTCGACGCTCTACGCGCTCACCGAGCGCGGGCTCGAGTCCGTCACCTACGAGCAGACGGAGCACTTCGCGCTCACGCGCGACTTCCTGATGAACCGCGAGCGCTACCTTCGACGACTGCTCGACGAGGGCACCTCGGCAAGTTGAGGTGCCCCTCGGCCTTAGGACGCGCCCAAGGCGTTGAGCATCTCCTCCAGCTGCTGGAGCGTCTCGCCCATTCCGCTCGTGCTCCCGGAGCCGATGGCCTCGTCGAGCGCCTCCTTCGAGGGGTAGAGCTCGTGCATCACGAGCAGGGTCTTGCCCCCCTTCTCTTCGAAGGTCACCGTGGTGACTTGTCCACCCTCCCCGCCTTCCTCGTTCGTCCAGACGAGGCGCGAGTGCGGCGTCACTTCGACGTACGTGCCGAAGAACTCCATCGGCTTTGGCGAGGCGGGGTGAGAGATCACCAAGCGGTACTTGCCGCCCACCCGAACGTCAGCCTCAACGGAGAGGAGGGTCAGCCCGAAGGACTTCGGGATCCACCACCGCTTGAGCAGCTCGGGCTTGGTCCACGCCTCGAACACGATCCGCGCTGGGGCATTGAAGGTCCGCGTGACGACGAGCTCTCGGTCGGACTTCCGATCTGCAGTGGTGGGGTTCTTCACGGGGGTGGGCTCACTCTCTCTTCTTGCGTCCATCGACCTTCTCCTTGAGCTTCAGTTCCTCAACAACCTTGTCCAACTCGTCGAAGCGCGAGGCCCAGAGCTGGCGGTAGCGCTCCAGCCAGGCCGTCTCTTCCTCGAGCTGGCGCGGGCCGAGCCTGCAGGTCCGCACGCGCCCGACCTTCTCCGTGGCGACGAGCCCGGCCTGCTCCAGGACGCCCACGTGCTTCTTCATGCCCGTGAGGGTCATGTGGAACTTCTCGGCCAGCTCCGAGATGGAAGCGTCCGCACGCCCGAGCTGCTCCAGCACCCCGCGTCGGGTCGGGTCCGAGAGCGCGGCGAACGAGGCATCGAGGTGAGCACCGGAATACTGAACCATGTGGCTCAGTATCTAGCGCAGGCCTGTGTGACACGCAAGTGGGGCGGGCGAAGCTCGGACCAGGCTCGAGGCGCGGAGCCCCGCGCGCGTTGTGCGATGTCCAGCCTGGGTTGCAGGAGTGGATCTGCGCTTTCTCCGCCTGGCGTCCACTCTGCGTGGCACTGCTGGATTGCCGCTTCACAAATCCGAGCGTGGCGGGTGGCGCGCGAGTGGCGCGGCGCGCTCCGCTTTCGCGCAAGTGACCTGTGTTTTTGTCAACGCGCGTTCCGGAGCCAGCTCACCGTCCGTTTGCAGCTGCGCGCTTGGAGCCGCGCGACTGCGGTGGCACCGGGCGTGCTCAACGCCGACCACTCGCCGGAGCCTTCCGCTCCTGGCGCTGGCCGGAGGACGAATGCGCTGTTACCGCGATGTCACAGCCGTGGGGTTGCTGTTGGCAGCCCTGTCGATGGGATGTGGTTCCGCCTCCCTCACACAGACCTCGGAGCCGCCGGGACTGGAGCCCCTGAGTGGGGCGCGCAACGATGCCCTGCGCGCGGCCGCGGAGAAGTACGGGGTGCGGCCGGAGCTGCTCGCCGCGCTCGCCTACCAGCAGGGCCGGTTCGAGGCCGCCACTCCCCGGCAGGCCGCCGCGGTGCCTCCGATGGACGCCGCGCAGGAGCCGGATCTGCCGGAGCTGCACTCGCAGGAGCACGACGACACCGCCCGCTTCGGCGTGATGGCGCTGGACGAGGCGCAGGTGCTCGAAGGCAGCGAGCTCACGGGCTTGTCGCAGGAGCAGATCAAGACCGAGCTCGCGGCGAACATCGAGGCGGCCGCGGCGCTGCTGCGCAAGCTGGCGAACGCCGAGTCGGACGTCGAGCCGCTCTCGGAGGACGCGTTCCGGTTGGCGCTCACCCGCTTCGTGGGGCTCGAGCCCGACTCCGAGGCGGGCAAGCTCAGCCACGACGGCATTGAGGTCCTGCTGCGAGACGGCTTCGAGCTGACCACGTCGGACGGCGAGCGGCTCGCGCTCCACGGGACCTCTGCAGAAGGCCAGGCGCAGCTCGCGCTCGCGCCGGGCGACTACCCGCCGGTGGAGTTCATCGCGGCGGCCTCGAGCAACTACAACGGGCGCGGCGGAGCGCCCATCCAGTTCGTGATCATCCACGACATCGAAGGGACGATGGCCGGCGCCGTCGCGACGTTCAAGAACCCCGGCCGGCAGGCCTCTGCCCACTACGTCATCCGCGCGAGCGATGGGCACATCGTGCAGATGGTGAACGAGAGCATGAACGCCTGGCACTGCGGGAACGGGTACTACAACCCGCGCTCCATCGGCATCGAGCATGAGGGCTTCGCGGATCGCGCGGGTGGCGGCGGCTACTACACCAACACCCAGTACAGCGCGTCGGCCCAGCTGGTCTGCGCGATCGCGAAGAAATACAAGATTCCGGTGGACCGGGCGCACATCACCGGCCACGGCAACGTGCCGCGCAGCCAGGCCGGCGCCGGCTTCTGCAACGACACCCAGGCGAATGCAGGTGTCTGCGGCGGCGCGAGCGGCCACCACGACCCGGGCCGCTACTGGGACTGGGCGGGTTACATGAACCGGATCGCCAGCTGCGTGGGCGGCGGTGGAACCGGCGGCGGCGGTGGTGGGGGTGGTGGCGGGGGCGGCGGCTCCGCCTGCAGCGTCCACTCCGACGGGAAGCTCTACTGCGGGAACACCGGCGGCGCGGCGATGTACGCGGCCCCCACGGCGGCGAGCGCGGTGGTGAACCACCTGCGGACCACCACCAGCTGGTTCGACTGCTGGGCGACGGGCACGCTGCACGCGGGGGGAAACAAGACCTGGTACCACACGCTCGGAGACGACAACGGCAACTGGGGCTTCGTCCCGGCGGTCAACCTCCAGACCACCTCCGCGTTCGACGCCAACCCGAGCGCGGCCGGGCTGAAGCAGTGCCCTGGCTCCGCGCCGCCGCCGCCCCCTCCTCCTCCGGCCACCAACCCTTCGTGCAACGTCCACGCGGACGGGAAGCTCTACTGCAAGAACACCGCGGGCGCGGGCGTGTACGCCTCGCCGAACGGCGGCGCGGTGGTGAACCACCTGCGGACCACGCTGAGCTGGTTCGACTGCTGGTCCACTGGCGCGCTCCACGGCGGCGGGAACAGGACCTGGTACCACACCCTGGGCGACGACAACGCCAACTGGGGCTGGGTGCCCGCGCTCCATCTCTCCACGACCAGCGCGATAGACGCGAACCCAAGCGCAATCGGGCTGCGGCGCTGCAACTGAGGCGCCCGGCGTGATGAGGCGGTCGGCTCTTCCACAGGGGGCCGGCCGCTTCTCTTTTCAAATGGCTGCGCTCATCGAACGATCAGGTCGAGATGGACGGAGCCGCCCACAGGAAGGTCGAACGACTGCCCCACCGAACGGTAGTTCACGGTTGCCGAGTACGTGCCTCCCGGCAATGTGATCCGGTAGTTCCCTTCAGCGTCGATACGAGTCGATCCAAAACCCGAACTCGGTGGAACTGCTCGTATCTGGACCCAGCCCATCACACGTTCTCCGTTTGCGCGCATGACGCTCCCGTAGACCGAGCCTCCTCTCTCAAGTTTCTGCAGCAAGGCAAGCTGACCTCGTTGGAGCCTCGCGTCAGCCCGAATGAACGCCGGATGTTGAAAACGAATGTGGACGTCGTTGTCTGGAACGGCCACCGCGAACGTTCCGTCCCAATCTGTCCAGAGGGACTGCTGACCGAGCGCGACCTGGACATCGCCAATAGGCTCTGACGTTGCTGCGTCGATGACTCGGCCGTGAAGGATCATCGGCAGCTGAAGGTAGATGGTGCCGAGCGAACGCGTCTCGCCCCTGCGAGCTCGGATGGTTCGTTCCGTTGGGCCAAACCCATCCGCAGAGACAGTGACTCTGAGGTCGTCATCAACCGACACAGGGATCGAGAACCGACCTTCGGTGTCTTCTACGAGGTCGCCATTCAGCCGGAACACTCGGACCGGGCGGTTGCTCGGCGTACGTACCTCTCCGGTGACGCTTCCCTTACGGCGCCCAATCAGCAGGAGATCCGTCGCCCCAGAATCCGTTTTCAGACCACCGAAGACGTAGTCCGGATGGGAAGCACTGACCCGGTAGCGTCCCCTCTCCAGGAAGTTGACGTTGAACGCCCCGTCTCCCGCCTCGCTGCGGCTTTCGTGTCGAAGGGGAAGGGTCGGCAGCTTCTCGCCATCCAGCAACTCGCGCTGTGCGACGACCGTGGCACCCGGAATGGGAAGTCGATTCTCGTCCAAGACGCGGCCGCTGAGACCGGCTTCGCCTCCAAACACGAGTCGTACCCTCTGAACCTCAGCCTCTTGAACCAGCACCTCCACGCCTGCGCGCCGGGTGTCTCCTGGACTGACGCCGAGCTGCAGCGCGCCCTGCACTCGATATTTCCCAGGCGGCACCTCCCGATGCTGAAAAGCGCCGTCACCACCCACCAGCACCTCGCCCAGCGGGCGCGAGTCCTGGTCCACGTCCTGCCCGCGATTGAGAGTCACGCCTGCACCGACCGCGGGGCGCCCGTCTCCAAGAACCGCGGTCCCTTCGATGCTGCCGAACCCACGCAAGACCAATCGCACGTCGCTCGCCGGTGCCCTGAGCATGACGGTGCTGGGCGAGTATCGGGAGCCGCGCGCCGTGATGCGCGCGTCGCCCGGCCGGGTCCAGGTCTCGAAGAGTCCGCGCTCGGAGGTTTGGGTGCTCGTTGGCGCGTGCAGTGAATCATCGAGCCCCGAGAGCTGGACCGTCGCGCCGACAATGGGTGCGCCTTGGCCATCGACCACTGACCCGGCGATCCGAGCGCCCGCTTCCAGTACGAAGTCGATCCGCTGATCCTCGCCCTCCGCGATCCACAGAGAGCGGGAGCGCGACGCATGTCCCTCGGCGAAGGCTTCCAGGATGTACGCCCCAGGAAGGATCGAGACCGAGATGTTCCCGTCCTTGTCGGTAGGAACCTGCTGCTCCTCGAGCAGGGAGCGCAGGCGCTCTGCCGCGCTGCCTCGGTCTCCGGGAGCGGGCAGGGCGCGGTACCGCGTGAGGGCGAGAGTTCCTTGGAGTGGAGCTCCCATCGGCGAGCGGAGGGTCACGCGCAGGGAGATCTTCCGAGCCAGCTCGAGAACGATGGTTCGCGCGGCTTGATCCGGCAGCGAGATTCGCTCCGACGCAAACGCGAAATCCGTCCATCCCGAGATGTCGAAGGGTGTCTGAATGGGTCTCGTGAAGAGCACCCGGCCCTGACGGTCGCTCTTTGCGTACTCGCTGGTGTTGCTCCCAACGATCCGAACGTCCGCACCCGCTACGGCGACTCCGCCCCAAAGCACGCGTGCGCGAACGAGTCCGGACTCCTCGCGCACATTCTCGACGCCTTCCTTGGCGCCGCTATCCGGCGAGGCGACGAGTGGGGAGTCCGCCGTCAAACCGGAGTTAGAGACTTCCCCTGCGGCAGACGGCTCTAGCGCAGGAGCTTCATTCAGCTCATCCGAGCTCCGAAAACTCCATAGGACCCCTACTGCTACGCAGACACAGACAGCGATCGCGGCGACTCCAATTCGCTTGGCAATGAGCTTCATGGTGTTCACCGCCAGCGTAACCCGCCTCCGGAGTCCATCGCCCAAGCGGCTCGCCGCTTCCCGGGGCGCCAGCACTGCGAGGTCGCTGGCCCCGGCACCTTCGGCCCGGTGGAACGAATGACGGATCTGCTATGAGAGCTCCTCCCTTCGAGCAGCCACACCCGTCGCGGAGCGCGCTTGAATCCGTCCGTTCGCAACCTGAAGTCGTGGCTAGCCACGCGCCTGCGCAGGCGAGGAGGCTCAGCGGCGCCTTCTTACGACGAGGAGACCTTCGAGGTGATGAGGAGGGTCCTCAAACGAAGCTCGAACTGCGTCGACGTCGGCTGCCACGAAGGGCTCATTCTCAAGGAGATGGTCGCGCTGGCACCGAAGGGTAGCCATTACGCCTTCGAGCCGATCCCGGCACTCGCGGACAGGCTGCGGACCGAGTTCCCGTCAGTCCAGGTGCATCAGGTAGCGCTGGGCGAACGGTCTGAGCGGCGAAGGTTCCATCACGTCGTCTCCAACCCGGGATACAGCGGACTGGAGAGGCGGCGATACGACCGTCCCCACGAGCAGGTCGTGGAGATTGAAGTCGAAGTGAGGCGGTTCGACGAGCTGCTCTCACCAGAGGTTCGGATCCACTTCGTCAAGATTGACGTGGAGGGCGGTGAGCTCCAGGTGCTTCATGGCATGCAACGCACCCTGAAGAGCGACAAGCCCTTCGTAGTCTTCGAACACGGGCTTGGCGCGGCCGACCACTACGGGACCCGTCCCGAGACGCTCTTCGATTTCCTCAGCGACGCGTGCGGCCTTCACGTCTCGCTGATGCGAGATTGGCTCAGCGGTGGGGCGCCGAAGACACGCACGGAGTTCGTGGAACAGTTCGATCAGAGCTTGAACTACTACTTCCTCGCCCATCCTTGAGGCTCCCCCGAGAGTCCGCGCTATTCGCAGAAGTCGGAGCGCGTAAGTCTGCGGAAGAAGTGCCCAGGGCCGGAATCGAACCAGCGACACGGGGATTTTCAGTCCAGCGTTTCATCGGGCTATCCCCGCGTGCGGACACATTTTCGGCCCGCGGACGGAGGATGACTGCAACGCATTTGCAACAGCGCGAGCCGGATCGACCGGCTCCAACCCGTTCGACGACGAAGCCGCGTTTGTGATCGAGGCTCGCCCCTCACGACTCCAAAGGCTCCGAATGAGCTTAGAACCGCCAGAGCCTCCCTCGAATCGGAACCGCCCAGTACGGAGGGCGGGTCACGCGGATCCGAGGGGCAGCTCATGCTGGTCGCAGACGACGGGCACGATCCCCCGCCGTTGCTACCGGCAAGCCCTCGTGCTCAGAGTGCCGCCGCGGTGACGAAGGTCAGGACGTCCCAGAACGCTTTGCCGACTGCTCGGGTTGCCCAGACTGCGGGCCTGCCTCGGGACCATGCACCATGAGATGCCTTCCCATGCGAATGTCGAATCTCCTCCGTCCGATCTCAGTCCAAGGGCCATCCGCAGAGGGCGCATGCTGGACGACAACTGCCGCGCGACCGGCGGAAGCGAAATGAACTCCAGATAGGGAGTGAATGGAACGATGGAAGAAGTCGCCCATGCACAGTTCGGTCGGACCGGATACCGTGCGCACCTCGTCGCTTGAGGGGAGAACGATGACGATCCGCTCCCAGAAGCGCTCGCCAGCCTCCCCCTCGTAGGTCGTGACCAGCGCGAGCTTTGCCGCCCGTGCCGGAACCTTCGGCGCGAGAAGAAAGTCGAGAAGGTTGAAGACAGTGAGCCTCCCCGTGATTGCGTCCACCGTGACGCCTTCAGCGGGAAGGATTCCAGTCAACCGCGGCATTAGGCAGCCTCTTGAATCGTCGGCTCCGGCTCGGCCTCGAGGTTCTGTAGAGCCAAAGTGGTCGAGCCCGGCAAAATGAACTTGGCCACGTCTGTGCCGAGCATCCGGCTAACAAGTGCGCTCCACCGCAAGAACTGAGCGTCCGCGACGGCTAACGTCGGTGCCGCATCGCCCGGCTCAATGTCATGAAGCGACGCCCGGAACGCAAGGAGGCGAAGAATCTCGTGCGTTCGGAGATCTTTGACGTCAGACGGCAGTTCCCTCCATTGATCCGCCCACATAGGAACTCGGGCGACGGCCCTCTCATACTGGCGAGCGAAGGTGTGCAGGTCCATTTCGGGTCTCTCAGGGAACCATCCTCGACACGTTCCACGTGGCGAGCAAGTGCTTCGCGGTCGATTTCGGGTCGAGGTACGCGGTCGAGAAGTACGACTGCGACGCGTTATAAACGACGAAGAACACTTGATTTCTTCCAGGCAGGAGCTTTCCCGAACAATTCCCAGCAAGTGGCAACGGACAGATAACGGCGAGGAAGCGCTCGTTCTGACGCTCCCCCACCCACATCTGTGCGTTTGGAGATGCACACGCGCAGTGGACATCTTGCAGGTACTCCTCGGGACTGGTGGTCGATTTCCACTCGCCATCAGCGATGCGCTTCGCGGTATGCGTTTCGAGTGCGTCGACGTACGTGGCCATCGTCATCCGCACCCCCGTCCTCGGATGTGGCAAGCCTTCACAGTCGTCTGCAAGGACGGAAACGGGGCGGCGGTTCGAGCTGAAGCGGGCGTCTCTGAGCTGAGAGAGAAGCACCACACGGTCTGCCGATGTCGCCGATCGACCCGGGGTTCGGACCAGCTCCTCAATGAGAAGGTCCGCCAACGGCCGTTGTTCCCCTATCAGGCCGCTTGCCGGCCCTTGCGGCTCATCCACAGCGGCACGCTACCGCTCGCGACCATCGCGTCAAGGACAAGCACGAGGCCAGGAGCGCCCGCGCCCAAGGGATGGCGGACGAACCGACGTCGCCCACCCTGCACCACCGCTCGGGCGACGACCTCATGGTCACGAGCTCCACTCGTAGCCCACGATCAGATTCGCAAACCGGTTGTAGGGAAGCCCGCGGTAACGAAGCTGGCCAAGCACGAGCCCGGACGAGACGCCGATCTCTTTGGCGAAGCCTTCAATTTGTGAAGCTGTGCGAAGCAAATCGAGCCGAGGACGAACTTCGGGCGGGACGATCACATCTTCTGCGTGCCGATTGGCCTCATCCTCCTCGGTTCCTTTGGCCTTCGGCAGCTCAAGGAACATCGTTCGCTTCGGGTGGAGAATCAGGTGTCCAGCCTCATGGAAGAAGCTGAACCAGAAAGCGTCGTCTCGCAGATGGCGGAAGCTCAGCATCAGAAGCGCCTTCTCTGGATTCAGGAACTTCGTAGCCCCGTTGACGGGGCAGCCTTCCGGCGTCCGAAGATGGACGAAGGCGACTCCGCACTGCGCACACAGCGTCTCCAACTCCGGCAAGAATTTTTGAGGGTCAGGTACTCGCGTCAGCTTCCGAACCTCTGGCAGAGCGGCCTTGAAGGCGGACTTGTCCCAAGGCTTTGTAGACATCTTCGCAGCCTTGATTTCGCCGCACCTTAGCCATGCCGCGACGGAGCCGAGTTTCATCGCGTAAGCAGTTGATGCGCGAAACGCGGCGTGCGCCTCGACGGGTTTCGAGTACGTCTCGTGCCATGCAGCAACCGAGCTCACTTCGAAGAACTTCAGGCAGGCGGCCGCCTGCCGCCCGGCATCGGCCTCTCTAGGTACCCATCCCCACTCGATCATCTGCTTGAGCGGCAGCGAATCGAGCCACTCGCCCTCATCCTCGAGACTGGCATGGACCTCTTGGCGCGCGAGCCCTTCCCGGTACTGGCTTTCACGGCTCATCCAGAACTGCGCGGTCGAACCCAGCACGGACTCGAGTCGCAGCGCGGTGTCGGCCGTGATGGATGCGCGACCATGAAGCAGTTCGTTCACGTGCTTCGGCGTGTAGGCCATCCGCTCGGCAAGTTGCGCTGCTGTCCAGCCCTTCTCCGCGAGCAGGTCGGCAATTGTTTCCCCGGGGGGTGAGGTCCCGAAGGGCTGAAAGCTGTCGGTATCAGTCATGGTAGTCCCCAATGAACATGATTCGGACCCGAGTCACCCGGGCCCAGTCGATGTGGTTATCGTCGGTGGTCGGGTTCGGTTCGTCGGCGACGTCAAAGACGAGTCGATGCCCACCGTGCAGCCTGACTGCAAATTGCCCGATCCGGTCGCCTTTGAGCGGGTGAGGCTGACCGGCGACCAGCTCGCAAACGTTCGCCGCAGCAGAAAGGTCAGCCAGACGGGCGCGCAGCTGGCGAGCACAGGACTCCCCGAGTTTACGGACGGCGAAAAGGTTGTCTTCGGCGAGCTTCCGATCGGACGCGCGCCTGAAAGAGATCTTCACCACATTGGTTCATATCAGGATATTAACCGAAATGGTGAAGAATGCGTGTCAGGCCTTGGCGCCGCCGGTCGTCGGTACCGGTGAAGGCAGGCATCCCGCCGCGGCCTTCACCCTCAAGGAGGGGAAGCCATGGCCGCAGGAACCGAGACCGCAAAGAAGCCCGACGAACCGGCCCACGACCCGCCCCCGGGTCATGGAGGGGATGACGACAAGGGCAAGGACATCGTCGAGATCAAGGTGAACGGCGATCCGGTGAAGATCCACCGCGGAGCGCAGACCGGCTTGGCCATCAAGACCGCCGCAGGGTGCCCGTCGACCTTCGTGCTCGAGCAGCTCCCGGGCCTCGAGGAGATTCCTAACGACAAGAGGATCACGATCAAGGGGCTCGAGGAATTCGTCTGCCACCAGCCGGTGGGGCAGCAGTCGTGAGCGCGGCCCCGTTTCCGGCCGACCAGATCGCCGAGCTGAAGTGCCTCGGCGAGGTCTTCCTCATCCAGGAAGGGGCTCAGGCGATGCTGCTGATCAAGGGTGCTCAGTTGCCGGCGGGCTGTTCCCCGGAGAAGTGCGACCTGCTGCTGTGCCCTGGCCCGCGCGAAGGATACGCGACCCGCCTCTATTTCGCCGAGCGCGTGGTTGGCCGGAAGCAGCCCAGCTGGTGTGCGCCCGTCTTCGTCGCCGCCCGGAATTGGCAGGTCTACTCCCACCAAGGCGTGCCTTCGACGCTGCGACTGGCAGAGATCTACGCCAGCCACATGAGGGCGCTGAAGTGAGCGAGCTACGCATCGCCGCGACCCTGGTCGCGCAGGTCCGCGCCGACCTTCGCCGGCCCCACCGCTTCGCCGGCGAACGCGTCGGGTACATCCTCGTCCGTTCCGAGCAGGACCTTCACGTCGCCACTGAGTACTTCCCGCTCGAGGACGGTGAGTACGAGCGCAGCTCGGAGCTGGTGGGCGCCCAGTTCTCCGGAGCCGCCATCAAGCGGATGCTTCGGCTCGCTCGCGAGCGGCAGGCGGGCCTCTTCAACGTCCACGAACACGGCTTGCCCGGCCGGCCGGAGTTTAGCTCCGTCGACCTCCATTCGTACGCCGGCCTCGTGCCCGCGTTCTTCGGGATGAGCCTCGGCCCTCACGGGGCGATCCTCTTCAGCGAGGACCAGGCGACCGCGATCGTCTGGCCCGCCGCCGCCGCCTACCCGAAGCCCTTCGACCGGGTGGTCCAGGTCGGGTTCCCCCTAGCCATCTGGAGCGCCACCGATGAAGAGCCGTGACAGCCGGCAGGGCTTCCTAGGCCCCCACGCTCGTAAGCGCCTCAACACCGCACGTGTGGGCATCGTCGGTTATGGCGGCGGCGGCTCTCACGTCGTGCAGCAGCTGGCGCACGTCCTGGCGCCCAACCTGACCATCTTTGAGCCGCAGAGCCTCGAGGACACGAACCTGAACCGGGTGGTGGGCGGACGGGAGGACGACGTCGACAAGCCGAAGCTCGCGATCGCAAAGCGGGTCATCGAGGGGCTGATGCCGATGAACGCCGTCGAACTCATTCCCAACACCTGGCAGGAGTCGCCCCAGGCCTTGCGTCGCTGTCATCTGGTGGTCGGCTGCGTCGACAGCGCACAGCAGAGGGAGGAGCTCGAGCGGGAGTGTCGTCGGTGGCTGATCCCCTACGTCGACATCGGGCTCGGCGTGACCCTGCCCGGCAACGAGCAGGAGGATCCCTTGGTAGCGGGGCAGGTGGCGATGTCTGTCCCAGGCGAGCACTGTCTGCGTTGCTTCGGGGTCGTCACGGAAGCCGCGCTACAGCGAGAGGCGGAGAACTACGGCGACAAGGCGCCGGCGCCGCAGGTGGTCTGGTCGAACGGCGTGCTGGCGTCGCTTGCGGTGGGGATGGTCGTAGAGATGATCACCGCCTGGAAGAAGAACCCGTCGCCGCATCGGATGCTCCGCTACGACTCAAGCGGAATCGTCGCACCTCCTGTGGAGCTCCCGTACCGGCTGCCTGCTGTCTGCCCCCACTACGACTTGGCTCAGGCGGGCCCGGTGCAACTGGTCCAGCTCTGACGGGTGGCGCCCGGCAGGTCTAGCGTCGTCATGGCTGGACCAGACATCACTACTCGGCCTCCACTGCCTTCCGCAGGACCAGCCTCTCCAACCCCTCGTAGTGGTCCTTGTCGACATTCTTCATTAATTCCAGAACGTCGAGCAGCACCGGCTGCGTCTCGGCAAGCAGCGAGAGGTCATGCTCGGGGTCGGCGATGGCGCCTGCGTGCGAGTAGGTGTTGAGCAGTCGTAGGATTCGGGTCTTCTTAGCGCTTTCGAAGGTCACACGGTCGAGGCGCGGTCCGAGGTCTCCGCTCATCTCAGGAAAGCGGAACGCTAAGAAAGCTTCGAGCAGGCGGCGTGCGATATTGGGAAGTCCGTAGTGGTGTTCCAACTGGACGACGTTGTCGCGGTGGGCCTCGTCGTAGACCCGCCTAAACAGGTACTGGTATTCAGACTCGTGCTCCTGAAGCAGCGGGTCAAGCGGACCGAGTTCGCTGGTGCGCGAACCATCGCTGTGTCTGCGCGATCGGAGTAGGAAGAACCTTCCCGGTCGCTTCTCGATGCTCTTCTTCCGCTGCCCTTCGAGGTGATGGAACCAGTTTTTCACCAGCCGGAAAAAGGGAAAGCTGTGCGTGAAGATGAAGAGCTGGCCGCACTGCTTGGTGCGCTCCTTCATGTAGCCAAAGGCCGAAAACAGAGCGTTGGCGTCGAGACTCGAGACAGGATCGTCGATGACGACGATGCCCGTGGGCATGTCGAAGGTCTTGTCCTGCAGTGACTTCAGAAAATACAGGAACGCGATGGCCGTGCGCTCGCCCTCGCTCAAGTGCAGGACCGGCTGACCGCCGCGCGTGAGCGCATAACCGGCGCCCAACACCTCGAAGCGCAGTTCGTCACGACCGAGATACTCGCGCAGCTCTCTCGTTAGCTCGTCGGCGGGGCGCTGATGCTCGAGAATCTGGCTCTCGAGTGCGTGGATCTGCTCCTGGATACCCGCGGGCTTGCCCTTTAGGTTTTCCAGCGCGGTGGTCGCGGTTGCGGTGGCCTCGGAGAGCCGCAGAAACTCGGCACTTGCTTCCGCGACGTAGGAGGCTTCGAGCTTTCTGCAGGCTTCGTCGACCGACGCCTTGAACTGCGCGGATGTCCGGTTGTGCTTTTCGACAATCGCGTTGAGCGCCCCCACAGCATCGCTGATGCTGGTCGGAACCTGGGCGCTCACCGCTGCCGCAGGGGCGAACGGGTTGTCGCGCTTTGCCTCGAGACGCGCGATGAGGGCAACGAGGGCAGTGTCCATCGCGGACTGCGCCGACGACACCGACCCGCGGACCGCGGTCACCTCCGAGGCAAGCACCTCGTAGAAGCGTGAGGAGTCTGGCAGCGACAGCGAATTCGCGCTCTGCTTGGCTGTCTTTAGCTTCGATAGCAGCGCTGACAGGTCCTTCTGGAAGGTCGCAAAGGCATCGTTGAAGTGCGCCTCGAGTTCTGCGCGACGCGTGCCTTCAAACCTTTGATTGCAGAAGCGGCAAGTCTCCGGGGCGGTTTGGCCCGAGTGCAGCGAGAGTCCAGTCTGCACCCACGTGGCAAGCTTGGGGTTCGTCTTCAGCTCGTCGAGCGTCTGCGCGATAACGGAGCGCTCGACGAGCACGTCAACCTCCTGAGTGAGCGCGGCGAGATCGATAGACGGCGCGATGACCTTCTCGATGGCAGACTTCGGCGAGGCGTCCTTCTGACTGTGGAGCCGCGCCTTTTGCTCGTCCGTTAGGATGGCGGACGCAGCGCTCTGAGCGTGCGCCGCCTGTGCGGCCTGCCGAAAACGCCGCTTGTCGTAGTTGTTGTAGGTCTGGCTGTTCGCGGTGGTCAGCAACTCCTTGATGAGCTTTGCCTTGTCCTTACAGAAGTCGTCCAGCTTCAACTCGGCGGCACTCTTCTCGCTCGTCGCGGCCGCGACCCCAGCGTTCGCCGCGGCAAGGTCCTTCTTGAACTGGTCGACCTGCGCCTGCTTCTCGACACTGCCCTCGCCCAGGAAGTAGATAGGCGCGATGCCGCCCGCCTGCGACAAGGTGGAGTTGATGAAGTCGCGGTTGAAGACGCGGAGCTGCGGCACGGGCTTGCTCGCCAGCTCTGCGCCGGAAATCTTTGTCGTGCCGTCGAACTCCAGCTCGATCTCGCCCTCGGTGAGTACGGTCCTTTTTTCGACGAGCGAGAGCAGCGACGAGAGCGTGGTCTTCCCGCACCCGTTCCAGCCGTAGATGACGTTGAACTGCGCGAACGAGTGCAGGTCGCTCGGCCAAGCGAAGTCGCGGAACACGCGGTGACGCACCTTCGTGATACGCGTGATTCTGCTCATCACCCCCCCGGCTGCTTCGCGAAGACGCGCTGAGCGGTAATACGATCGCGTAACTGCTCGTGCCGTACTCGCTCGACGACCCCAAGGGCCGCGTCGATCAGCAGGCAGGGCTGATCGTGGTCACCCTTCTGCACGCGGCGCCACACGCTAGGCCGGTGGCGTGCGGGTTCGAGTCCGATGCCATTCGTCTTCAGCCACATGCTCACCGCCGAGCCCGTCACCGCGACGTTCACAGACCTTCCTCGGTTGGCCGGTCCAACTTATCTGGATTTTCGCGAAAGACCGGACTCGGGTGAACGGCCCCCTCGATCAGGAGGCGAAGTAGGCTTCCGCCTTCACGTCCTGGTGTTTTGAAGCTCGTATTGGAGGCGGTGCTTCCGAAGGAAGTCGCTCAAGTCAGCGGTGTGCGCTGGGGTATCCGCACCTTCGCCGCCGCATCATCTCTCGGGGCTGCCTGCGAGAGTCAGAGTCTGGCGGTCGAGACAGGAGGAAGGAGCCCGTCGCCGGCGGCAGCCTAGCGAAGTGAGAAGTAGCGCCGCCGCCGAAAGTGCCTTCGAGCCCAAGTCCCTCTGAACAGCCGCACCGGCCGTGCTCTTCTTCTACCCTCGCACCGGGTGAGGTTTCTGTGGGAAATGCGATTCAAGCTTGCGTTGAGATGGGGAGGGAGCACCCAAGATGTCGACCTGGACGGCCACGCTCGACGTTCAACCGGTCTCATGGCCAAAGCCCACATCGATCGCGGCCGCAAGGGCGACGGTCACGACGCGCCGAATGACGATCTGTTCGGAGCGAAGAGCTTTCCCGATGGAGCCACAGCGGCTTGCTCTGAGCGAGGGCTGAATGACCAAGCCTCGTTCCATTCTCAGCACCGACGACGTGTGGCGTACTTACGATGCAATGGAGGCGCGACTCACTGCCCCACTGAGCCGTCGAATGATCGAGCGTGCTCGGCTGGGACCTGGGATGCGTGTACTCGATTTGGCGACTGGCAGAGGAGAGCCAGCTGTCCCGGCGGCTCACCGCGTTGGCCCAAGCGGGTCTGTTCTCGGAATCGACACATCTAGAACCATGCTCGACATGGCCAGAAAGCGAGCCGAGAAAGAAGGCCTGCTCAACCTCGATCTCCGCGTGATGGATGCGGCCTCGCTAGAAGAGCTGATGGACGCATCCTTCGACGCCGTTCTCTCGCGCTGGGGCCTCATGTACATGGAGTCGCCGCTGCACGCGCTCCGAGCATCGGCCCGATGCTTGGTCCCAAAGGGGCTTTTCGTCGCAGCGGTCTGGGCGGAACCAGAGCACGTCCCGTACTTCAGCCTCCCCAGGCAAGTGCTTGCAAAGTATCGCTCGATACCGTTGCTTGACAGGGATGCCCCTGGAACCTTCCGCTACGCGAGCGTCAGCCGGCTCGTCGATGACTTTCGAAGCTCTGGCTTTGTGGTCGACGACGTGGAGGAGATCCAGGTTCCGGTGGTGGAAGCCAAAACCACTGACGAACTGATCGCCTGGGTCCGAGCGTTCGGTTTGACGCTCTTGCTGAATGACCTTTCCAAGACCCTGCAATTAGCGTGGGAAGCGGACTTTGCCCGTGAAGTGGAAGACCTCCGCCATGATGGTCTCCTCGCACTCGGTGGCCTTACCCGCATCGTAGTAGCTCACCGCCCCGGTTGAATGGGGTAAGGCCACCGCGATGAGCGTTCAGGAGACTGCCGCTGCCGCATATGCGTACGAGCGCGGGAGACCTGAATATCCGCTCACAGCGGGAGACCAAGGCTCGCTGCCTAAGGGCGATCCGAGTTGGTTACTTCCTCGTTGACTTAGTAGTTGGCGCACGACGCTCTTCGATGTCGGCCCGCAGCAGACTCGCATAGCGTTGTGTCAGGACCTCTTGGACATAGCGACGGAAGTCGAGCCCCATCGTGGCGCGCTCCTTTTCGAGGAGATCCGCAATGGTCGGTGACAACCCGTAGAAGCTCCGAGCATCGTCCACGAGTTGGCGGACGACCGAATTGAAGCTCTCTCCGGTTCGCTTCGACTCCGCCGCCAGCCACACGATGTGCTGTGGCGCAAAACGGATGGACTGCTGCTGGAAGTCGTGCGCCCCGGAGTTGATCCCGTCGCTCTTCTTGGGTGTCATGACCATGCCTTACTCCCGAACCAGCGGCGGTTTCCAGCTGGTTCGCCTCGGCTATCGGCCTACCGGGCGGGCTGCGGCGAATTTGGCTCGCTCTGCGTAGACCTCGGCGGCCTTGAGGACGAGCCGTGCTCGCCTCCTCAGCTCCAGGGGCAGCTCGTCGTTTGCGACCGGCGCGGCGGCAAGATGGCGGAGACAACTCGCGGCTTCCAACAGGAACTCGGCACGAACAGACACCCGCCCGGGTCTCAGCACTTCGACTTGCTCGGCCGCCCCGGCTTGCGCGGGCGAAGCCACCGCCGCACCAACTCCTCGAGCGAATTGAACTACCTCCGCGGCAAGCATCGCCCTGGCGTTGATGGACCTCGGCTGCGCCTTCCACTTCTGGATGACTTCCGTCACTGAAGTTCTTCGCGACTCTGAGCCGACCACGAACACGAGCTCGGGGCTCCAACCGTCGGGGTACATCCGGGCGTAGAGCGTGGCACGAACGTCAGCATGGTCTCGAGCAGCAAAGAAGTTGTCGTATCGCTCGAGCTTCGCGCTCGTCGCACCGGGCGAGCGCTCGGCGTCTCCGACCAGGGTCTGCGTGCCGGTCTCATACTCGAGAAACAGCCGCAGCCTTCGGGCTGGAAGGCCAAGGACCGCGTCGGGGACGATGACTCGGTCGCGGAGTGCGCCCTTCTCGTAGGCCTTCCACGGCAAGCGGGTGCCCTCGGGCCCGGCCCACACGAATGGAAGCTCGCGCACTCGCGGGAACACTCCGCTGGAGCGCTCCGGGCACGGCCGCCCACCGCGGCCGCTACACCGGAGCTCGAAGTCACCACGCCTTGCGGACGCCTCCTGTCTGCTCCAGGCCCGGAGACCGCCACATCTCGAACAGGGCACCTCGGCGGGGTCGACGAGTCCGACAAAGACGTCGTTTAGCAGGATGGCGTGCTCCAGAAAGGAGGCGCCCACGTCGTCGGAGGGGATCTTCAATGGGGCTCCGAACGCACGGGCCGCCATGGCGTAGCCGACGTCCGTGAGCGCCCAAACCTCCACGCGCTCGCCCTCGTACGTCCTGAAGAACAGACGCCGAAGGTACGGTGGTTCGAAGTTCGCGTACGCGCCGGCCGCATCCCGCCCCCTCGTCGTCCCCCACTCCGCCGCGAGCCGCAGCAACCTCCTTTGGCTCGATGGCTTGTCTCGCGCCGGGAAGAAAAGTCGGAGCACTTGCGCCGTCGATAGGTACCGACACAGCCCGAGGTACCCGAGAAGCTGTCGGTCCCGATCGGTCAGCTTCGGCCTCCGCACCTCCGCCGTCCTCCTCACCCCACTGCCCTCGTCAGGCTCGCCCACTTTCGCCTCCTCCTCATGAATCACTGCTCTCACCTCCACCCTCCAGCCCATCCACTGCCGGCTCACTCCAGGTTGGCTGCTCCTCACCAGGCCCGCCCCAGCACCCACCCCAGTTCACTCTTGGGAGCCTGGACACCAACCCCTTCCTCAAGTTGTTGCGAGGGAGGGGTTGGTGTCCGGGCGACCTGCGTTCCGGAGGAACGCGGCGGGCGCTCTGGGCGGGCCTGGGCTCGGCGTTACGCCCACCTGCGAGCCCGGCTCTTCCTGCTCCGCTTCCGCTCCGCCTTCCTGTCTTCGTTCCTAGGTCCGAGGAGGAGCGACAGGAGGCTTTACCGGCGCCGGGACAGGAAGCGCGGGCAACGTTGCCCGTGCCGCCTCTACCTCGCTCATGACTTCCCGCAGGAGCTGCCCAAGCGCCTCGAGCTCGGCCGCTGTTGCAGACCCCAAGCTCTTCCGCCGGATGACGAGCTCCGAGGAGTTGGCTCTGAAGGGGGAAGGCTGGGCTCGCTGCTTCGCGCTGTCCTCGCTCGCGCTGCCCTCCCGACCGCTCACGAGCGCCTCGATGTGCTCCTGGATCCGGCGAAAACCCCACCCCTCCTTCAGAGCCCTCTCGATAGCGCCGCGAGTCCGCTCGTCGGACTGCGCCTCCGCCACCGCCGGTCGCCGAGACGCGGAGAGCTTTCGGAGGTAGTGCTCGTGCAGTTGCGAGAACTCGAGCGCTTCCATCAGGTCGAGTCGACGCAAGTGCTCGCGTCGCACGCGGGGCTCCGTGCCGCCCTCCCCTTCGGGCTCGACCTGCACGGACACCAGGAGCCCGGAGCGGACGGCCGCCTTCACCACCTCCGGCGCTTCGTTCAGCCGCAGAAGGCGCTTCACGCGGTCCTCCTTCTGCCCGACCGCGGCCGCGAGCTCCTTCGCCGACCTGTGGCCTCCTTCGCGCTTGAGCTTTGCCAGCGCCTCGGCAGCGTCCAGCGGCATCAGGTCGTCACGCTGGATGTTCTCGAGGATGGCGTCCTTCAATGCGTCGGCACGGTTCCTCCCCAGCCGGAGCACCGCAGGAATGGCCGCGTAGAGCGCCCGGTCGGTATCCGCCTCTGCGGCGGCAAGCAGCCGCCGGTACGCCTCGAGCCGCCGCTGTCCGGCAATGAGGCGATATGGCCAGGCTCGCTCGTCCTCGGGGCGCGCGTCCGTTGGCTGTGCGACGCGGACGTTGATGGGCTGGAGCAGTCCTCCGCTCTGGACAATTCCCGCCATCAGCTCGCGGAGCTTCTCCTCGTTGAGCGTCCGCCGCGGTTGGTCCGGGTGCGGGCCGATGTCCTCCAAAGGGATTCGCATGAGCGCTCCATCGGCCGGCGCTGGAGTCGGCGTCGCCGGCCCCTGCCGTACCGCGCGCTCGATGACTTCGTTCACGCTTCCAGCCGGCTGCTGAGTCGGTTTAGCCACGTGCGATGACCTCCTGGGTGAGCTGCTTGTATTCCGCGGACGCTCTCGACTTGGGGTCGAGGAGCAGGATGGGAGAGCCACGGCCAGCGGCGTTCTCTACCGGCTGGCTCTGGTGGATGACCGTCTCGAACACCAGCGCGCCGAAGATGGCCTTCAGCGCAGCGAGGATGTCCTTCGGCGTCCGGGCGACCTCGCTGTAGTACGTCCCGAGCACGCCGAAGAGGCGAACGGAAGCCTCCTTCGCTATGCGCAAGTCCTCCACGTGAGTGCGCATCTTGAGGGCACCCGGCAAGCTCGCCGGCGCCAGACGAACGGGGACAAGGACCTCTGGACACGCAATCGCCGCGCTGCTCGGAAGGAACCCCAGCGTCGGCTGACAATCCGCGATGATGTAGTCGTACGCGGCTTCGACTTCCGCCACCGCGCGCTGGAGGCGCCGCAGGTTGCGCTCATAGTCGAGCACCAGCTCCTTCTCGGCGTCGAAGAGCGCGTCCGTGGCGGGAAGGACGTCGAGCTGCGCGTGCAGGTGGCCCTGCTGCGGTCGGAAAGACCCGCGCCCGAGCGTGAACTCGCCGGAGCCGTAGAGCTCGGGCTCCTCCACCTTCCGCGCGAGCCCCAGGAACTGCGACGCGTTCGCCTGGGGGTCGTAGTCGATTAGCAGCGTCCGGAATCCGCGGGAGGCGAGGCTCACGGCCAAATTGACCGCGGCGGTGGTCTTCCCGACCCCGCCCTTGTGATTCATCACCGAGAGACGCCTCGCCACGGGGCCTCCACAACCCATCAGTGGGTTACCTTCGGTTTACCAACGGTTCTCGCAGAAAGGCAACCCAGGAGGAGGGGTCGGGGCTTGACCTACCCTCTATACAGAGGGTCCTGTGCGCTGGCTTGAGGGCGACACGAGGACGAGAGGCCTCGCGGCCTTCGCGCAGGTACGCTCAGGGAATGTCGCTCGTCGTTCCCATCGTGACGGTTGTCCTCTCCGCGAGCACCAGCGACACCGCCTTGATGAGGGAGTTCTGGGGGCTCGAGAATCTTCACCGCCTCAAACACCCAAGCCGCGTGGAGCTACTGCGCGTCTTGCCGCACGAATACGAAGACCAACTGCTCGGCGATGCGAATCCGGAGCGCGTCGGCGGGTTCGTCGTGACGGCTCGCAAGGGAGCCGTCGAGCCCCGGCGCGCGGGCAAACTGGCGGGCCTTCTGACCAGTGGCGATCACGGACTGCGCAGACTGAAAAAGTTCTGTGGCTTCAGTCCCGGCGTTGCGGTCCGATTCACCGACTCGCGAGGCGCCACTGATGTTCTGCTCTGCTTCAACTGCATGGACGTAGCGTGGGTGCAGTCATCCACGGCTGGTGAGAAGCGCTGGCTGAACTGGTACCTCGGCGGGACTGAGACGCGTGATGCGGAGCGAGGCTCGCCCACGACCGACGAATGGCTTCGACTCGATCATTCGACTCTAGACATGAGCGCAGCCGGGCAGACGATCCTGCGCGCCGTTCTTGAACTTTTTCCGGACGAAAAGGACCTCGCACAGCGCCTTGCTGATCCCGCAACCGCCACGCGCTGGGCATCGTCCTTTCTCGCGCCGTTCCCAGCGCGTGCGCGTGACTTGCTGCGCATGGCGATGGGAACCCGTGGCGATAGTAGCTTCCAATTCGACATCGCGAGAGACGACGTTCCAGACCTGCTCTCGGGCGACGCACGAACGCTCTTCGAATCGATGTCTCCCAAGGAGTTTCTCGTCGCGGCCTTTCGCGTTCTCGCCGTTAGCGAGGAGCGGTGGAGCGCGAAGGAGGGTGCCGAGGACCTTCTGATGAAGGCCGCGACCGGCGCGACCGCGTCTGACTTCCTCGCGGCGCTTGATGCAGTGCAGAGCGAACCCCGAGCGCTCAAGGGCGCCGCGAGGCTCTACTTCGACCGCTTCTCCGCCCGATTCCCTCTCAGCGAGCGCCCATCGATGGCGGCGCGGTTGTGTCGAGCAGTTCTGTACGAACTCGATCCCACGGACCAGTGGTTCGTGCTGACCAAGCTGCACAACTTCGATTCGCCCGACGTGCGCGAAGTGTTGAAGGAGGCAGCCGAGCGCGGTGCGTTGCAACCACCGTCCGGAGCAGAGCGAGAACCTAGCGCCCGAGTAGCCGCGCTCGTCGAACTCGCCCGACTCGGAGACCGGCGCGTTCTCACAGCGACCCGAACCCCGAGCTCTGTGCGTGGTCACCTTGTCGCTGCGGAGGCTGTGGCGTTGGCCAGAGCGCTCGTCGGGGACCCCAGCGCGTTGCGTGTCTCAGTACTCCAATCCGGCTCTTACCTAATCTCGACCCTCGCGTTGGTTGCCGTGCAACGTTGTCCGACGCGCCGTCACCTGGATCTCCTTATCGAGGCAATGCGCTGGAGCGGTTGGCCGACGACGTACTTGGACGCCGCTGCAATCATCGCGAAGGACGATGCGACTTTTCCGACGGAGCCCACGGTTGAGTCCGTGCGCCGCTGGTGGTCGAGACGTCGTGCCTCGTGGCCGGAGAAGGCGCTCCATTGACCAGGCATCCGTCCCGAGGACCTTACGAGCCGAGCTCAATCAAGCGCCACAAAAGCAACATCGCTGCCCCTTACGGCGCGCAGCCAAGCCCCAAGACCGCTGCTGCGCGAGAACGGCAGGGGTACGAGCGAGTCCTCCAGCCACTACAAATCGTCGGTCCATCTCGCAGAACTTCGCACATGGACAAGGCAGCAACGGTCATAGGTACGCTAAGCCACGATGCGCGCTCTGCAATGGCTCATGAGCTTGGCCTTGGTCGGCAGCGTTGGCATGAATCTGTGGCTCGCTTGTCGTGAGCCTTCGCCATCCGAGAGCACGACCGTTGCTGCGGTGGGTGAGAGCACGCACATCCCATCCCCGACATCGGCCGACACTCAGACCGTCAGTGACACACCGAGTCTCTCCGAGGCGCGTGGGAGTTGCGAGGAAGTGGAGCGGCGCGCGGCAGCGTTGGCCGCGCGCGTAAGGGAATTCGAGCGTGAGGCGGAGGATCGCCAACCGCTCACCGTTCGGTACGATCGATTCGAGCGAGACCGTTCAGTCGAGGAGCGGATGGAGCGCCTCCTGCGCGAGGCGCTGGGGTCACTGGATGCTGGGATGCCACTGTCCTGGTCGGAGGAGTGTCATGGGCAGATTTGCAAGGTGACGATGGTGAGCGCGTCTGCAGACACGAACAAGTGGATGATGGCTGTTCAGAGTGGGAGGACTCGTCTGCTGGCGAAATCGATGATGTTTCGGGGCGGTCGTCTCAGACTGGACGCTGGCACGGGAGCGGGCCTGAGCGAGAGCGACTTCTACGCTGAACTCCTGTCTCTCGACGACGAGCGCGCACAGCGACAGACGCAGGCGATGCTTGAGTCCTTCGTGGAAGAGCAGCGCCGTGACAATGTCTTGGCGGACTGCGCGCGTCGACATCCTGATCATGGCGAGCTTGAAGCAGCTGTGGTGGTCGCAAGTGGCGGCAAGGTCAGCACCCACTTCGGCGGTTCGGTCTCGACGCTGCCCGCCGGCCGTTGCGCAATTGATCGGATTGAGCGCGCCGTACAGTTGCTCCACGTCCCGGCGGCAACAGGGGTAACGGCGGCCGTCCACTTCAAGCTGGAGACCCCCTGAGAGTCGCCCCCCGGCAAGGCTCCGTTACTGAACCTTGCTTAGTCGCACGGCGCCTAAGTCTAGGCTCTGGCCAGGTTCGACAGTCACCTCGCGCTCGAGCGTCTCAAATCCAGCGAGGATCACCGAAAGCCGGTGATGTCCCGGCTCGACGGGCGAGAGAAGGAAGGCCCCCGTCGCGCTCGTGGGGCGCCAGCCTCCATTGAAGGCTCCGGGCACTTCACCATCGAGCCTGACCACTGCGCCGCTGACAGGTTGCCCGTTCGCGGTAATTACGCCGCCGATCGATGCGGGTGGGTTCAGCCTAACGGAGCCTTTTGCTTCATCGCCGGAGGGAATGAGCACGTCTACAGTGCCCGTGGCCCCGCTCTCGGCGTCGACCACGGTGACCCGATTCGTGCCCGCAGGAAGGTTCTCGAATCGGAGGGTCTGCCCGGCCATTTCGCGCGGATCGCCCGATAGATAGGGCATGAGGCGATCGTCTGTCGTTTCGGCGAGCACGCGAACGCTCTTGGGTGGCTTCGCCGAGTCCACGCGCAGGGTCAACGCCCCGCCAGGCACCAGCTGCACTGAGAGCTCTGTCTTTCCTGCGGCAACCCCCTCAACGATGGCCGTGCGTCCTTGGTTCCGTGCGCTCACGGTCAGGACGGCTGGCGGAGCCATCACGCGGCGAACAAGCTGAAAGCGTCCAGATTCATCCGCTTGCACTGCGCCACGAAATCGGGAGCCGGTGACCACCGGTGGCCCCGAGACGCCCACCCATGCGCCGGCAGAGGGTTGACCGCTCGGTTCCAATACGACGCCGCTTAGATAGGACTCGCCAGACTCGCCGAGTTCGAGATCCTGCCGCACAGTCTTGCCGGCCTCGACCACGGTGGCCGGTCCAATCGGCGCGACGAAGTGGTTCCCGTCGGCGCGAGCAGCTCGGAGAGAGTAGCGACCTGGAGGGAGTTTGAGCGTGTACGCTCCATTGCGCTCGACGCGAGCCTCGCGCCTGTCCGCGCCGGTCACGTACGTTGCCTGAGGGATAGCGAGAACCAGCGCATCACCATCGAGTGGGGCGCCTCGCTTCAGGGTGACCGTACCCATGACAGTACCCAGCTCGTCTAGGGTGAGGTCGACCTTGGTCACGGCGCCCTCTCGGATGTCGACCAACTCCCTAACGAGCCATGCATCCGGCGTGCGACCGACAGTGATCCTCACCCGACCGACCTCGAGGCCGGAAAGACGGAACGAGCCATCCGGCTGAGTACGGACCTGACCCGCGCTGCCCCAGATGAAGGGCCCCCCTTGTAAGCGCCCGCCCTGAACAACAGCCCCTGCGACTGGCTGGCCCGCTGAGTCGTGCACCCGACCCTCGACAGCGCCAGTGCCATCCAGCTCGAGGACGAGGGGAAACTCCTGACCCGAGAAGAGAGTCACACCTCGACGAATGAGCGGAGAGAAGCCCTCCGCGTAGGCCTCGACGTCATAGACTCCCGTCACGAGTGGACGAATTGCGAAGGTCCCGTCGACGGCCGTATACGCCCGACCCAAGTCTCCGTCCCCAGCGAAGGGCGAAAGGGCCACGTACGCGTCCGAGATCGGCGCTCCGGTGGTCTTGGCCTTCACGAGCCCGGTAATCGACCCGCCCTGACCTAGGCGGATGACGACGTTGTCGAGAGTGCGACCGGCAATCAGCATCAGCTCGTGCTCTGCAGAGCCCACTTCCCCCTCTGCCTTCGCGCCTGCACGATAAGTACCGGCGGCGAGCTCGGCGGCGAAGTCCCCGCTCGGGCCAGCGGTGACGCGTATCACCCGCGCGCCGCTTGTGCCGCCGACGAACTCCACTTCGGCACTGGGGGCGCCCTTCCCCTTCGAATCGATAACGCGACCGGAGACTGTTGCTGCGGCTACAAGTTCCAGTGCGAGCTCGTCGGTCCGAGGGATCATCACCTCGCGCTCCAGTACCGCGTGACCAGGAGCACTCGCCCGCAGTTCGTACGGGCCCAGTTCGAGCCCCGCGATCTCGAACCGCCCACGCGCATCCGACGTGCCGTAGACCGTCTCCTCGGCGGGGCTGTCACCTCCACCCTGGGCGTTCCGCGAGAGACGCACTAGCGCGACCTCGACCTGCGGCACCTCCGCATGCGAGCCCTTCTGCAGTGTGCGTCCATGCAGTGACTGCCCCGCCCCCAGGCTGACTCGGAGCTGCGTCAGCGCCTCCCCTACGGGGCGCACCACCTCGCGGCGGGCCGCGGCGAATCCTTCGGCGCGCACGGCGACCAGGTAGGAGCCGAAGCGCGCTGGAATCCTCAGCGTCCCCTGTGAGGTCGTCGTTCCTCCTCCCGCGAAGCGCCATTCGGAGTTCGCTGTCGTCGGGTCTCGCGGTCCGCGGAGGTAGACGCGCACGCGCGCATTCGGCCGCGGCTCATCACCCGAGCTCACGTAAACCTCGAGGTGGCCGTCCGCCTCTGTCGACGGCGTCTTCAGGGCCGGCGTGCCTCCTGGCATCGCTAGCTCCTCTTCGGTCTTCCCCGACGACTGCCACTCCTCAAGCGCAAAGCGAGTCTCCGACGTGCGCCTCTGCAGAGTCGAAGGCGCTGCCTGGCTCGCCGTTGCTCCAGGCGCAGGCTTCTCCGTGCGCAGCAGCAAGAAGATCAGGAGCGCTATGGCTCCCGCGGCGACTGCGACGACCGCTCGTCGTTTCATCGAATTCCTCCCGACTGCCGGGTGCTCCTTGCGAAGCCGCGCCAAGGCCTGTTGCGCCTCAAGTCTGACCTCGGAGGGCTTCAACCCAAACTCGCGCAGCGTTGCCTCCACCTCGCCGTCGTCCATGGGGATGTCGGCGTCCACAAGCTCCAAGCGCCGGACGAGTTCCTGCTCACGTGTCGTCTTCACATCGCCCTCCGCGCCCTGCGCTTCGATAGTTTTCCCCGCGCCGCGTACACCTCTTTGGCCGTCAGACCGGTCGCTCGGCAGATCTCGTCGACTTCGTGGAGGCCAGCGTGTACGGCGCTCAGAAACCGCGCGATCAACGGGTCCTCACCGGCAAGGGCGTGCGCCTCTGCTTCAATCTGCGCGCACGCCTCGTGTGAGAGGTAGAACTCCTCCGGTTCATGTGGCCGGCCTACTGAGACGTCCGCTCTCCCTTCGACGTCGTCGAGCCCAGATCGCTCCAGCGCCTCAGCTCGAGACCGAGCTACTGCATTGCTCGCTACGCTCTTGATGACGCCGCACAAGAACGCAGACAGGTCCACCCTCTTCGGATCCCAGCGCCGAGCCTCGTAGGCTAGAGTTTCCGTTAACGCGGTCGAGAGCAGCTCGCGGGCAGCGCTCACGACCTGCGCCTGGCTGCTCACCCATGGCAGAACTCGTGCCCGCTTCAGCGCATACGCCAGCCCGCACGTGTAGGCGCGCTCGAACTCCCTTTCGAATCTCGCCCTGACCTCCGGCGGCAACCCCATCTGAAGCTTCAATGCTAACGAGACCGTGTCATTCGCCGCGGGCCGGCAAGTTCTTTCAAGCGCGCAGCTTCATTGGCGGAAGCGTCGTCGGTATCGGCGCCCATGGAACCTCGTACGAATAGTATGGGTGCCTTGACCCTGTTCGCACCAATGAGGCGACTGCTCCTGCTGGCCGCTCCCGCGGTGCTCCTCGGCACAGGATGTCCGGCGACCTCGACGTTGCAGACGGCACGAACGATCCCGAAGGGCAGTTTCCGGTTGGGGTTAGGCCTCGAGCTGCAGACTGGAGCCGGGCGGCTTGCTCGCGGCCAGACGCTCCTCTCTGCCCGTTACGGCCTTTCGGACCACCTGGATGTCGGCGCCAAGCTCTACTTCATCGGTGGCATGATCGACCTGAAGTGGCAGTTGCTGCGCTCTGCTCGCGTAGACGCCGCGGTCGCGCCGGGGATCATGTTGAGCCACTACAACGGTGGCTTCAGCATAGGTAGCTACCTCGATCGCCCCTTCTTCATCGGCCAGATCGTCGAGTTCCACCTTCCGGTCCTCGTCGGGTTCAACCTCCAGCCGTGGGTGACCCTCATCGTCGGCCCGAGACTTACCGGGCGAGCTGTGTTCGATATCCGGACGGGCTCCGACTTTGCCTTGCTGGGAGGCGGCTCGCTCGGGATCGCGCTGCGGCCGAGGGAGTGGCTGATCCTGATGCCAGAGGTCAGCCTCCAGGTGCACCCGGGGTACCGTACGAGCTTCCTCCCTCACTTCGCGCTTGGGGTGATGTTCGGCGGAGCAGAGCCACCGGCTGCCTCAAGCGATCCGACGCCCGAGGCCAACGAAACGACTGGGCTCTAGCCGCGTGCACTGACGGCGGCTAGGTGATAGCCGCCGAGAGAAGCGACGCAATGGCTGCCGGCAGCATGACCACATAGAGAGGCCAACGCGGTCGCGCGCGAAGTCCCCACACCGCGAAGATGACGGCGCATAGGCCGAGCAGTCGGTAGGCCTCGAGCGCGTTGAGGACGCTCAGTGCTGCTTCGTGAGTGTCTGCGGGGAGAGCGGGGTGGCCAAAAACGACACCCCAATGAAGACGGCCGTACGCCCGGCCAAAGTGCAGCGTGAGCGCTGCAAATGCGAGCGAGGCGCTCGCAAAGGGCCAAGGTGACGGCGGTGGCCGAGGCACAGAGAGCACACCGGAAGCCTACCGCGCCACAACCGCCCAGCGACGACGTCTTGAGCGGCGCACGTACCCGCGCCTGAGCGGTGTCACACCCCGGACTGCGCTAGACCCGAGACGCGTTCATCCTCAAGCTCTCGCTCTGAGCCGCACCCCGCCCCGGCGCGAACCGAAACTCGCGCGTTGTGGGGCGTCCCCCGTTGAGCCGAGCTTGAAGAGGAGCGAGAGGTAGCCCATTGGAATTGCCACAGGCAATCCGAGCTCGAATTGCTCGTCTGCTGTGGGGCGGTGATAGGTGCCAAAGAGCAGATCGCACCATGGCGCGAGGTTGGCGAAATTTGCCACCCGCTCGGGGTTCCTGACGTGGTGCCAGGCGTGCACCTCTGGCGCGCCGAGCAAGTACCGTAGGGGGCCCAAGGGTACTCGACTGTTTGAGTGAATGAAGATCGACCAGACTCCGCGGAAGACAAAGAAGATCGCCACCGCCTCCACCCCGTAGCCCAGCAGGATGGCTGGCAGGTTCAGGACGAGTTGGCTCAGCAGGCCATCGAGCGGATGCTCGCGGTGCGCGGCGACCCAATCGAGATGCTCTACGGAGTGGTGCACTCGATGGATCCGCCATAGCGGCTCCCAGGCATGGCAGGCACGATGAAACCAGTAGATACCGAGGTCACCGAGAACAACAATCTCCAGCGCCTGTAGCCACCACGGCTGAAGCGCGAAGCTCGCGCGCATCCCCGTGGACACCCATGTGCCAACGAGGTTCTGGAACCTCTCTAGCAACCATAGCGAGAGGTTGCCCCAAACCACGTAGTCGCCGAGAAAGAAGGCGACGTCCAGCATCAGGCGCGGGCGGCTCCAGAGTTGATGCGCTCGCGCTGCGAAAGCCCATTCGAGCGGCGTGAACACCATGGTCAGCAGCGCTGCCGCAACGAGGGCATCTCGCAAGGCGTGCAGGAGTGCGGGGATCACTCCGAACCGTCCTTCACGTGGTGCGTCAGCTCGCCCGGATACCCGCCCGTGGCGGAGCTGACTGTGATGCTCCAAATGTCGAAGGTGCTGTCAGAGTCGATATTGCCAACGCAGACCGCAGTGAACTCGCAGTCGGGACAGGTGCCCTGCACACCAAGCTTGGTTCTGACCCGCGAAGGAATTGCACTGTCAATCGCGTCTGACCCTGGCAAGTCTGGGTACGCCGCAGTGTCGGCCGCAAAGCCCTCTTCGGTCAGCGGCCCAGGCCCAAGGCGATATTGATAGCGATTGTGCTTCTCGAGGGAAAACCGGAGCTCACCAACCTTCTGCGAGTAGCGCCCATGATGGCCGAAGTAGTCCGCCTCGGCTGCAGCCAACGCGCGTAGGTTGGTTTTGCACTCGCTCTGACGCGACCGATCCTGGAAGCGCATGAACTTGGGTGCAGAGATCGCAGCCACGTCCGCGAGGCCGAGGATCAGGAGAACACCCGTGCCGGAGATCGCCACCGCTGCCACCTTCGACGCCAGCGACTTGTTGCGACGAGTGGCCTCGCCCGGGCCTTCTTTCACGTCACGAGTCTAGCCCGCCCTGTGCGGCCCGCGTCCCGGCGTGCCCATCCGACATGCATGTGGTGAGAACGAGCCTGGACGTTCACCTGCGCATGGCCAAGCCCATCGCACATCTGAAGCGAGCTTGGTCCGATCTAGTCTTGGTGCGCGGGGAGGCACGCGTGGTTGAACAAGGCGGTGCAATCTCACCTTCGTGAGTCGTCTTCTGCTCACTTGGCAGAGGCAGCTCAGCTGCCGGAGAATCCCGCTTCCGCAGCGGGCGTGCTGTGAAACGTTCCAGGTTGCGCGTATGCGTTGAGGTCGAGTGTCCTTGCCGCCGTCGATCCGCACGATTCTCGTAGGCGCTCATGCACTGCTGCTGGTGGCCTGCAACCGCGGCCCCGACTATCGAGATGAACAGATCCAAGCCTTGGTGCGGTCCAACAACCACCGTGAGGCGTACCGGCGACTGGTTGAATCGCCACGCTGGTCAGCGTTCCTTGAGGACATTCGCAAGGCCAATCCGAAGGCGCTGGAGGTAGCCTCCAGCATCTGCCCAGACGCTGACACGGACCCTGGTGAAGAGCTGCTAAGCGCCGTCGCAGCAACGCTCGCCATCAAGCCAAGTTGGGTGCTTAGCGGCGCGACGAAGTGCCCATTTGGCGTGGAGGACCTCTGCGGCTGGTGCAGCGCCCACGACCCCGACGACATGAACCCCGAACTGCTGCTTCGTAGGACTGCAGTCGAATCCGTCAGCGACCCGAAGCTGTCCGAGGCTAAGGCCGCGTGCCTTCGCGGACTCGACGCTGCCCTGCGGCACTAAGCGGCAGAATGTCGCACTTGCGCGCGAGCAATACACCAACGCGCCCCTTCCGACGCCCGCGGACGGACCAGTCAGCAGGTCAAGACGGCGCTCGGCCGACTTGACCTAGGCAGTGAAGTTCCCGAGACGAACGACCGCCCAAGGCCGGAAGTCCTACCTTTGCGCGCGGATTCGGCGTCGCCTGGGGCTCGCGATTGAGGCCGCTCTGCGGGGAGGAGTTGGCCTCTTCGTGAGCTCGAGCTGCATTCCGATGGCGCCGGCAACCGCGTCCAGTCTGCTTAGCGTTGGGTTCGCGGCACCTCTCTCGAGGTCGGAGACGTCGGCTTGGTCGATTCCAGCGCGCGTGGCTACCTGAGCTTGCGACAGACGAAGGCTGCGACGCGCCTCAGCGAGTTGGCGGCCGAGTCGAAAGTGGGTGCGGAGCGCTTCGAGTTCGGCGACCGCGTGCGGTCCCTCCTTGCGGGCCTCGTCCTCGATCTCCCGCATGAAGTCCTTGAACTTGGTCGCCATTCGAAGCTCCTCTTCTTACTCCTAAGCTATGGTCTATACGCCATAGAGTCAACGCGGCTTGGTCGACGCCTTCTTCCCTGCCCCGCGCTTCGCCTTCTCGCGCTCCTTCCAGCGCTTGAGCAGCTTCATGGCCTCCTCGATCTCGGCCTGCTGGTGGGCCTTGCTCGGCCTCTCGCCCTTGTCGTAGCCGCAGAGGAGCAACAGGAGCTTGTCCCCATGTGGGTGGAAGAAGACCCGCAGCAGAATCTTGGCCTCGTCGGTCTCGGGCTTGGGGACCTTGCCCCTGCGACGAAGGATCTGCTCGGCGTTCTGGTCGAGCCTGAACTCGAAGAGACCGTCGCCGAGGTTCCGCCCCATGTTTCCCTCGGCAACGTCTGGGCCCTCGTACTGGAGGACCTCATAGAGCGCGACGCCGATTGCCCTCCGCTTGACTGGGCTCAGCGCGCGCATGAAGGCCAACGCAGGCTCCGTCCCATCGTCGTCTTCGAAGAACTCGATCTTGTACGTGGGCTCATCTGCCATCGATCCATCCCCTCGCTTCACACCCGTTGCTACGCGTTCCTGCGTCGGCCGCGCTCGGCTCCGGCCGTGTGGCGGACACCGACGGCGAGCATGCATTCGTCCGCATGTCGGAACAACCCAAGTTTGGGTTACCCTTGGTTCACGTTCGGTTCCCACCGACTGAGAGGGTGCAAGATGGACTGGGTCATGAACTCACGAGAGATCCGACTGACCGCCTACATCCGAGCGAAGGACGTGATGCTCGCGCTCGGCTGCTCGAAGTCCACGGCGTATGAGCACCTCCGGCGCGCGGCGGGAAGGTCAGGAGGAGCGCGTACCCTGTTGCGCGTTCCCGTCTCTGTCTGGGAGCAATACGTCAAGGAGGCATTCCCGTGCGGCTCCATAAGCGAGGGCGGACTTGGTACACGTGGTTCTACGAGCGCGGTGTCCGCGTCCACCGCTCCACTCAGTGCCAGGACCGAAAGGCCGCCGAGTCGGTCGCCCGGCAGTGGGAGCGTGACGCCGCCGATCCCCATTACGCAGCCACGCAAGCCGCGTCCCTGAGCGACGCGCTACAGCTGCTCCTCGAGAACCGCAGCGAGAAGGCGGCCGCCGGACGCGGCAGCCCCGACACGGTCGACTTCTATCGGAAGAAGGCCGGCCACCTGGTCCGCGTGCTGGAGACGGACGAGGGCGGGGCCTACCGGCCTTTCCGTCTGAAGGACCTCACCGCCGCGCTGGTCGACAGCTACGTCTCCGCGCGCCGCAAGGAGGGCTCGGCCGAGAACTCCATCTACAAGGAGCTCGTCACCCTGCGGGCCGCGCTGAAGCTGGCGCTCCGCAAGGGCATCTGGGACGGCAACCCGGCGGCGATCATCCCGGTGGCGTTCGCACCGGAGTACAAGCCGCGCGAGCGGGCTCTCAGCCCGGAGGAGCTCCGGAAGCTCATCGCGCAGCTGACGGCGGACCGGGCGGCGCGCGTGGCCTTCATCGTGGCCACCTCTGCGAACTGGCGCGAGACCGAGCTGGCGACTCGAGCCGACGTGAACGAAGAGCTCTCCTTCGCGCTCATCCGCGGCACCAAGCGCCGCCTGCGCTTCCGGACGGTACCAATCGTCAGTCCGGCCTCGAAGGACCTGCTGCGCTTCGCCGTGGAGCATGCAGAGGGCACCGAGGGGATGCTCTTCGCGAGGTGGAGCAACGTGCGGCGGGACCTCATCGTCGCGTGTGAGAAGGCGGGGATACCGCCCTGCTCGCCCAACGACCTCCGTCGCACCTTCGCCACTTGGCTGCGCGCCGACGGTCTCGCGCCGGACCTGATCGCGCCGGCGATGGGTCACGCCGACTCGCGGATGGTGGAGCGGGTATACGGAAGGCTTTCCCCACAGGCACTTGGCGCGCGAATGGCGGCTGCGCTCGGCCTTCCGGGATGCAACGCATTTGCAACGACGAGCGTGGAATCGCCCGGTTCATCCGCACTATTCGCACAAGACGGAGCGCGTAAGTCTGCGGAAGAAGTGCCCAGGGCCGGAATCGAACCAGCGACACGGGGATTTTCAGTCCCCTGCTCTACCAACTGAGCTACCTGGGCGTGCGGATCTGCCGAAAGCGGTCGGGGGACTTAGAAGGACTGTCCCCGCCCGTCAAGGGGGATCCGATCAGCGCATCTGCTGGCCCCGGTCGCCGCCCTGACCGCGGGGGATTCTGCGCTCCTCGCGCCGCATCGTTTCGTACTTGGCGGCCTGGCTCGGATCGAGCGTCTTGCGCACGGTCTCGTCGGTCTCCTCGCGCTTCTGGCGCAGCTCCCGCTGGGCCTCGCGGGGGTTCTTGGCGCCCGAGGCCACGGCCTCGCTCATGCCCTTGCGCAGCGCCTCCTCGGCCTCCATGGCCTGCATCAGCGACTGCTCCTGGCTGTAGTTGAGCTTCATGTCCGCCGCGAACTGCTTCCACTTCTGGAGGCGCTCGGGCCCACCCCGCCCCATGTTCTCCACCATCTGCTGCACGAAGGCCCGCCGCCCCTCCTCCCGCATCTCGTCCTGCACGGACCGCACGGCGTCCTTGAGCTCTTCGCGCGCGACCGGCGAGCTGAGGACCTCGTTCGCCGTCCGGGCGCTCGGCTGCTCTGCTGGCGCCGAGCTCGGCTCCGCGGGCGACGGCGTGGCGACGGGGGCGTTTGAAGGGACGCCCCCGGTCCGGCGCTCGAGCGCGGCGGTCCGCTCGCCCAGCCGCGCCAGCTCCTTCTCCAGCGCCGCGGTCCGCTCCTCCAGCACCCGCACGGTGGCCAGGTCACGCATGTCCACCGCCGGCCCGCCGGACGGCTGCACGTCCTGGCTGGAGCCCGCGTGCACCGCCAACGCGAAGGCGGCGACCGCGAGGATGAGCGCTGCGTAAGGGACGAGTCGGTTCATGTCGGTTTCCTACGGACGCACCCTAGTCCGATCGCGCTCGTCCCGAGCATCGGCGCAGTGCCGCCCCTCGACTTCGCTCGGGGTGACCGGGGGGCAGGAGCACGGGCGCCCTCGACTTCGCTCGGGGTGACCGGGGGGCAGGAGCACGCGCGCCCCTCGACTTCGCTCGGGGTGACCGGGGGGCAGGAGCACGCGCGCCCCTCGACTTCGCTCGGGGTGACCGGGGGGGCAATCAATCGGCACTCCCGATAGTCTTGCTCGTCAATGACCGAGCGGCAGATCGAGATGCTCTGGCGCTGCACCTCCTGCAGCCACAAGAACCTCGGCCGCTACGCCACCTGCCAGTCCTGCAAGAACCCGAAGGACGGCACCGAGCAGTACGAGATGCCGTCCGACACCGCGGCCGCCCAGACGGTGGACGACCCGAAGCTGCTCCGGCTCGCCACCGCCGGAGAGAACTGGAAGTGCCAGTACTGCGGCAGCGATCAACGCGCGCTCGACGGCAAGTGCCAGCAGTGCGGCGCCGCCTCGGACCTCTCCGAGCCCGCGCCCGCTCCCAGGCCCCCGCCGCTGCAGGCCCCCGCTCCCCGCCGGGGGCCCAAGCTGCGCTGGGTGCTGCTCGGCGTCTTCAGCGGCACTGCGATGCTCTGCTTCGGCGCGGGCCTGGTGGCGTACCTGGCGCACCGCCCGTTCCGGGCCTCGGTGGCCTCGCTCGAGTGGGAGCACGTGGAGCACGTGGAGCGCTACCAGGTCTTCCACCGCGAGGGCTTCGCCGAGAACCGCCCCGCCGCCGCCTTCAACGTGAAGCCCGCCGGCAAGCGCCACCACCACGACGACCAGGTCGTCGACGGCTACAACACCGAGTACTACACGGAGCGCGTCTCGGACGGCTACGCGACCGAGCACTACACGGCCCGCGTCTCCTGCGGCCAGGACTGCACCTCCCGCCCCAAGAGCTGCTCGGAGCGCTGCACCTCCAACAGCAACGGCTTCGCCACCTGCCGCACCGTCTGCACCGGCGGCGGCCAGAGCTGCACCACCCGCTACTGCTCGGAGTCCCGCACCCGCCAGGTCCCCAAGTACCGCAACGTGCAGCGCAGCCGGCAGGTGCCCCGCTACCGCGCGGTCCCTCGCGACGCCCCGTGGTTCACCTTCGACGTCTGGGACTGGGCTCCAAACCGCGACGTGACCACCCGCGGCCGCTCCGGCAAGACGCGCTGGGCGACGCCCGAGGAGCTGCAACCTCCCACGCCGCTCGGCGAGGGCGAGCAGGAGCGCACCCGCCGCGAGGGCTCCTACAAGGTCACCTTCGTGGACGAGAAGATGAAGTTCTACGAGTACGCGCCCGCCTCGCTCGAGGAGTTCGAGGGCTTCCGCACCGGCGCCACCCTCCAGCTGCGCGACGAGGGCGGCGGCAAGGTGACGCCCGTCCGCCCTGAGAAGTGAAATGGGGACAGGCTACTTTTCGTCCCCGAAAAGTAGCCTGTCCCCATTAACTCACTGCGTTGCGGCCACCTGCTGGCCGGCGACGACGGTGAGCAGCACCTTGGCGGTGAGCAGCTGCTTGGGGTCGTCCGAGACGGGGTCGGTGCTGAGCGCCACGAAGTCCGCCGCCATGCCCGGGGACAGGCGGCCGCGCTCGTTCTCGGCGAACGCCGCGTAGGCCGCGCCGGTGGTGAACGCCGCCAGCGCCTCCTCGCCGCTCAGCCGCTCCTCGGGGAGCCACCCGCCCTCCGGCTTGCCGTCCGCGTCCTGCCGCGTCCGCGCGGCGTACAGGCCGAGCAGCGGCCGCGGGTCCTCCACCGGGAAGTCGCTGCCGAACGCCAAGTGCGCCCCCGCCTTGAGGAAGCTCTTCCACGCGTACGCGCCCTTGAGCCGCTCCTTGCCCACCCGCGCCTCCGCCCACGGCATGTCGCTGGTGGCGTGCGTGGGCTGCATGCTCGCCACCATCCCCGCCTGCGCCAGCTTGGGGATGTCCTCCACCCGGAGGATCTGCGCGTGCTCCAGGCGGTGGCGCAGGCCTTCGGTCTTCGTCTCCTTCGCCACGCGGCCGACGATCTCGATGACCAGCGTGTTCGCCTTGTCGCCAATGGCGTGGGTGTTCACCTGGAAGCCCCGCTCCATGAACGCCCGCACCTTGGCCTCGTACTCCTCCGGCTTGAACATGAGCAGGCCGGACTGCGAAGGCTCGTCGCTGTACGGGGCGTGGAGCGCCGCGCCCCGCGAGCCCAGCGCGCCATCGAGCAGGAACTTCACGCCCTTCATCATGAGGTGCCGGCCGCCGAAGGTGCCGCGCTCCAGGTACGCCTGCGAGCTGCCGCCGCTCCCCTCCGCCATCGCGTAGACGCGGATCGGCAGCCGCCCCGCCGCGTCCCACTGCTGCAAGAGCTCGAAGGTGCCCAGGTCCATGCCCGCGTCGTGCACCGCCGTCAGCCCCACCTCCGCGCAGCGCCGCAGCGCCAGCGAGAGGCGCTCCGCCGCCTGCTCCGGCGAGGCGTGCGGGAGCTTGTCCCCGACCAGGTCCATGGCGTTGTCCACCAGGACGCCGGTGGCCTCGCCCTTGGCGTCCCGGATGATCCGCCCACCCTGCGGGTCCTTGGTCGCCTTGGTGATGCCCGCGCGCTTGAGCGCCTCGCTGTTCACCCACGCGGCGTGGCCGTCAATCCGCGTCAGCCACACCGGCGTCTTCGGGTAGAGCGCGTCCAGCCCCTTGCGATCCGGGAAGCTGCGCTCGTTGGGCTGCCAGTCGTTCTGGTCCCACCCGCGGCCGATCAGCCAGTCCCCCTGGTAGCTGGACTTGGGCGCGCCCTTCACGCGCTCCAGCACCTCCGACAGCTTGGTGGCGCCGTTCAAGTCCACCACGGTGAGGCTGCGCCCCAGGCCGGCCAGGTGCGCGTGCGCGTCCTCGAGGCCGGGGACGATGACGGCGTCCTTGAGCTCCACCACGCGCGGCGGCGTGGCGCTCGCCGCGGCGAGCAGCTCCTCGCGGCTGCCGGTGGCCACCACCTTCCCCTTCGACACCGCGAGCGCCTGCGCCTCCGGCTTGGCCGGGTCCTGGGTGCGCACGCGCTTGGCCACGTAGATCACCGCGTCTTCAGGCAGCTTCACGGCGGCGGCTCCTTCTTCGGGGACGCGGCGGGCACAGGCAGAGGCGACCACGAGCGCGAGGACTGCGAGGGCTCTAGAGAGGGACATGGCGCGCTCTTTAGCGCGGCGGCCTCATCCACGACAGGAGCTTCGGCCAGCCCCCGGACGGCCGCTCACCGCCCGTGACACACAGACCGCGGGCCGCTCTGTCCTTCTGCCGCGCGCCCGGCATACCGCCTTTCATGAACTCACTTCAGCTGAAGAACCTAGGGGTGGCGCTGGGTTGTGTCCTGGGGCTCGCCGCGTTGGGCCTGCATGCCCGGAGCCTCGCCGGCTGCGGCGACACCCTGGTGATGCGGGTGGACTCGCAGAAGCTCGAGTTCTCCGACGGCGCCGAGCCGAGCGCAGTGCAGCTCCAGGGCGCGCTGGGGTGGGAGGCGTCCCCGGACGGCTGGCAGATCCACCCGATCGGCGGCACGGCGCTCGGCTTCGTCCACCTCGGGTGCCCGAAGGGAGACGGCACGTGCTCCGCGCAGCTTCGCCGCTTCGCCGCGCTCGCCGGCACCGACGCTCCACTGACCTTCAGCGGCCAATTCGTGAAGGACGTACTGCCGGAGGGGATTCACCGCGCGGGGAGCACCGCGCCCGCTTCGCTGCCGCCATGGCCGAACAACCCGAGCACCGGGGGCGTGCCGCTCAACCGCGACCTCTGGCCCACTGTCCAGAAGCTGCCGGGCCCGGGCGGCACGACGCCGGCCCGGGGGTGCTCGTCCACCGGCGCAGAGGCGGCCGGGGCGAGCGCGACGATGCTGCTCGCGCTCGCCCTCAGGCGCCGCCCGAGGATGCGGCTGGCCTGAAAACTGAGGCGACCTCCCCCCGGTCTCCCCGAGGGGGATCTTCATCCCTGATTGATCCGCCCAACGGGCGGGGGGCGCTACTTGGGCAGCTGCGGCCCGGCGCCGAAGCTGTAGTTGCCGGTGAGGGAGATCAAGAACGCCTTGAGCGCCGCCTTGTCCGCCTTGGAGAGCTTGGCCGGCTTGAGCTTCTTGTCGAGCAGCTTGTTCTTCTTGCCGCCGGCGGCCATCAGGTCGATCGCCTCGTCCAGCGTGCCCACGCTGCCATCGTGGAAGTACGGGCCGGACTTCTCGATGTCGCGCAGGGTGGGTGTCTTGAACTTGCCGGCGTCCTTCTCATCCTTGGACGCGTCCGTGCGGCCCTTGTCCTGCTCCGCCGGCTTCTTGTCCGTGCCGATGCCGACGTTGTGGTAGTCGAAGTCGCTGAAGAGCGGCGGGACGTGGCAGAGGGCGCAGCCGGCCTTCTTGAAGACCTCGAAGCCGTGGAGGACCTCCTTGTTGACGGCCTCCTTCTCGCCGCCCTCGTAGTGGTCCCACGCCGAGTTGCCGGACCAGTTCACGCGCAGGAACGAGGCGAGCGCCATGGGGATGTTCTTCGCGGTCGCGTCCTCCTTGAACGCCCGCTGGAAGAGCGCCTTGTAGGTCTCGTTGCCGTTGAGCTTGGCGGCGATGGCGGCCGGATCCGCGCCGAGCTGGCCGGTCCAGGCCGCCTCGACCACGGCCTCGAGGGTGGGCTTGCGGCCGTCCCAGTAGTAGCCGTTGCCGTGGTACGCGAGGTTCAGCATGGTCGGCGCGTTGCGCTTGTTCGCCGCCCCGCCCACCTTGGTGTCCACAGGCTGCGGGCTCACGTAGGCGTTGTCCGGGTGGTGGCAGCTCTCGCAGGACTTGGTGTCGTCCTTCGACAGGCGCGCGTCGAAGAAGAGCGTGTGGCCGAGCGCCACCTTCTCCGCGCTGAGCGCGTTCTCCGCCGGCGCGGCGGGCGGCTCCGGCAGGTGCGTGGGGCGGTCCGGGATGGCCGGCGCGGGCTCGAGCTGCACCGCCTGCGGAGCCGGCGCGCTGGCGTCCACCGCGGGGGCGACGTCGGCCTTCGGCTCTTCCTTCTTCGGACACCCGCTCAACAGGACGGCGGCGGACAACGGCAGCAGCGCGGCGAAACGCATGGAACCCCTCCCAGACGGTCGATAAGCGCGCCGAAGCTAGGAGTGGGGTGGATCGCTGTCAACGAAGCTGGTTGGGGTTCTCCGCCTCGAGCCGCGCGGTGTGTCGCCTCACCTCGCGCACGAGGAACCACGCGGCGATCGACAAGACGCCCACGTCGTCCAGCCAACCAAAGAGCGGGATGAAGTCCGGGACCGCGTCGATCGGCGAGACGGCGTAGACGAGCGCCCAGACGCCCGCCAGCTTGCGGAAGAGCGACACGCCCGGGTCCTTGAGGTACCGGCCGAGCTTCTGGAAGGTGGAGGCGGACTCGAGCGGCTTCATGGCGGTGAGCTGCATGAGTCTTCTACGCCCGACGGGGCCGCGCCATTTCGCCCCCTTTGAATTTCCGCCACGGAATCCCGAGAGGGCCCCTTCCCAGCCGGCGTCTCCCCTCGGGGGACAGCCGTCCGCGCGCGCTTCGTCCACTCCGCTCCTCGAACGCTACAGGCGGTCTAAGCCGCGCGCCGCGCGGCCGCGAGATCTGGGTCCGCCTGTCCCCTCCCAGCGGACGCGCTTCGCCTCCCGGGACGCCACCGGGGTGGGGCCGCTTCTTGCTCTGTCGGAGGGCAACCGTCACCTGACGACAAGGACGAAACCGATGAGACAAACCCTGCGACGCTTCACCTCCCTCTCTGCCGCGGCGCTGACCGCCGCGCTCATCTCCTGCGGAGTCGCCGAGCCGGAGCCGCTCGAGACCGAGGAGAGCTCGCTGCTCGCGGACGACGACAGCAGCGCGGAGATCGCCCGCGCCATCCTCGAGGAGCCCCGGGCCGGAGCGCTGGACGCGGCCGCCGCGGACTGCACGGTCACCGTGGCGAATGCCCGCGAGTTGATGATCACCGCGCTCGGCGTGGTGGAGGATCCCGTCCGCACCACCTGGACGGAGTTTCCCGCCAACCCCAAGGCGGCCGCCTGGACCTTCGGCAAGCTGATGACCGACATGGCCGGCACCCGGGACCCCTCGGACTTCACGCTGGACTGGCTCGCGAAGTGGGAGTCCGCCCAGGCGGTCAACGGTTTCAACGTCCGCGCCCGCACCGCCATCCGCACGCTGGTGACCAACCCGTGGCTGGCCGCCAGCGGCGGCGACGGCAAGCGCCTGGACATGACCAAGGCGCCGTTCCGGCTGCTGGCGATCGTCAACCGGTTCGACCTGCGCAAGCTCTCCTCCGGCAACGCCGGAGAAGGGCGCTTCGTCTTCGGCGTGCTCGACACGCGCTTCACCCCGGCGCGGCAGACGCAGTTCACCGTCATCCTCGAGTACAAGCTGCCCGCCGCCACCTCCGCGGACGTCCGGACCTGGGCGCGCAACTGGCACGTGCTGCGCGACCTGGTCCCGGGGACGGCCGAGTACAACGACCGGCTCCAGGCCCTGACGGACCGCTTCGCCGGGAAGAACGCCGCGCCCACGCGGCCCAACGGCAGCTCGCTGGGCCAGCTGCGCACCAACGAGATCGCCCTCTCCGCGCCCTGGGAGCTGCGCGAGTTCAACCTGAGCCCCACCACCGGCCTGCTGCGCGAGGTGACCGTGGCGCAGACCCCCGACTCGAGCCTCAACCCCGCCCGCGGCGGCTCCGGCACCGCGCTGCGCGACTACGTCAACGCCAAGGCGGAGGAGATCATCGCCGGGACCTACGTGGTGCCGCGCAACCGCAACAGCGCTCCGTTCCGCGGCGGGTCCTCGCTCAACAACATCGACTTCTGGGATGCCCGGCCGGGGCAGATCACCAACGCCCGCGCCCGCCACAAGTTCTCCCTCAACACCTGCAACGGCTGCCACGGCCGGGAGACCAACACGTCCTTCCTGCAGATCCGCCCCCGGGAGGCCGGGCAGGTCGCCACGCTCGCCGGGTTCCTCACCGGGATCGACGTGAGAGACCCCGTCACCAGCACCGTCCGCCACTTCGATGACCTCGCGCGCCGCAACGCGGACTTGAAGAAGGTGCTCTGCGCGCTGCCCCAGGGCGGGCTGCCGGCCTCCGACCTGGACCTGGCGCGCGTGCACTGAGTTGCCGGCTTTGGGGCAGGATGCGAGGCCGTGCCCTACGACGAAGAGCTCGCAGACCGGGTCCGGGCCGCGCTCGGACCCCGCCCCGGCGTGACCGAGCGCAGGATGTTCGGCGGCGTCGCCTTCCTGCTCCACGGCAAGATGTTCTGCGGCGTGGCCAAGGGGAAGCTGATGGTCCGCGTGGGGCCTGACGCCCACGCGGCCGCGCTGAAGCGGCCCCACGCCGCGCCCATGGACTTCACCGGCCGGCCGATGAAGGGCTACGTCTTCGTGCTGCCCGCCGGCGCCAAGACCGCGCGGGCGGTGCGGCCGTGGGTGGAGCAGAGCGCGGCGTTCGTGGCCACGCTCGGGCCGAAGAAGGCCAAGCGGAAGACGCGCCGGTCTCCCCGAGCGCAGTGAGGGGGACCCTCCCGCTAGGCGTCCGCGGGAGGCGGGGTCCCGTTCCCGCCCTCGCCGCCCTCGCTGCCGCCACCGCCCTCGCTGCCGTTGTCGGCGCCGGCCGGGGGCTCGTTGAGCGGCTTCTCGCCGCCTTCGCCACCCTCGTCCTCGAGCGCGGACTCCGGGAGCCGGGAGATGCCGGCCACCTTCTCGTCCGTGCTCTCCAGGGAGATGAGCCGCACGCCCTGGGTGTTGCGGCCGATGACGGAGATCTCGTTCACCTTCATGCGGATGAGCATCCCGCCGTTGGTGACGATCATCACCTCGTCCGTGTCCTTCACCTGGACGATGCCGACCACGCGGCCGTTCCGGTCGGTGGTCTTGATGTCGATGAGCCCCTTCCCGCCGCGGCCCTGGCTCCGGTACTCCTCCTCCAGGGTCCGCTTCCCGTAGCCGTTCTCGGTCACGGTGAGGATGGTGGTCCCGGGCTCGACCACGTCCGCGCCCACCACCCAGTCGCCCTCCTCCAGGGTGATGCCCTTCACGCCGTAGGCGGCGCGGCCCATGGAGCGGACCTCGCTCTCGGCGATCCGGATGCTCATGCCCTGGGCGGTGGAGAGCAGCACGTCCTTGGTGCCGTCGGTGATCTTCACCGCGACCAGCGAGTCCCCGTCTTCAATCCCCAGCGCGATCAACCCGGCGCTGCGGACGTTGGAGAAGGCGGTGAGGTCGGTGCGCTTCACCACGCCGCGCTTGGTGACGAAGAAGACGAACTTGTTCTCGGCGAACTCGCGGGTGACGAGCACCTGCGCCAGCTTCTCGTCCTGGCTGAACTGCACCAGGTTGACGATCGCCTTCCCGCGGGCCGCGCGGCTCGCGGCGGGGATCTCGTGCACCTTGAGCCAGTAGAGCTTGCCCCGGGTGGTGATCGGCATCAGGAAGGCGTGCGTGGACGCGACGAAGATGTCCGTCACGAAATCGTCTTCCTTGGTGGCCGCGCCGGTCTTCCCGCGCCCGCCCCGCTTCTGCGAGCGGTACTCGGTCACCGGGCTGCGCTTCACGTAGCCCGCGTGCGAGAGCGTGACCACCATGTCCTCGTCGGCGATCAGGTCCTCGCTGGTGATCTCGTCCACGTCTCCGGTGATCTCGGTGCGCCGCGCGTCCGCGTAGCGCTCCTTGACCTCCTTGAGCTCGGTCTTGATCACGTTGAGCAGCGAGCCTTCATTGGAGAGGATGTCCCGCAGCCGGGCGATCTCCTTGATGAGGTCCACCAGCTCCTTGAACAGCTCCTCGCGCTCCAGCCCGGTCAGCTTCTGGAGCCGCATGTCCAGGATGCTCTGGGCCTGCGCGTCCGAGAAGCCCGCCCCGTCGTAGCCGTGGGAGAGCTCGTAGAGCGACTTGTCCCCGCCCACCGCGCTGTTGGCGCGGGCCACCAGCGCCGCCATCTGCGCGCGCGCCTTCTCCACGTCCAGCCGCGGCAGCTCCGCGAACTTGGGGTGCTCGTAGAGCGCGGGCGAGAGGATGTGCGTCAGCCCCCAGCGCGCCTCGTCGCCGTCCTTGGACTTGCGGATGACGGTGATCACCTGGTCGATGATGTCCTGCGCGACCAGCAAGCCTTCCACGATGTGGAGCCGGGCCTCGGCCTTCTTGAGCTCGAAGCGGCTGCGCCGGGTGACGACCTCGCGGCGGTGGGTGATGAACCGCTCGATGATCTCCTTGAGGTTCAGCGTGCGGGGCTGGCCGCCGTCGATGGCGAGCAGCACCGCGCTGAACGAGGTCTGCATCGGCGTGGTGTTGAAGAGGTTGTTGAGCACCACGCCGGAGATCGCGTCCCGCTTCAGCTCGATGACGATCCGCATCCCCTTGCGGTCGGACTCGTCCCGGATGTCGCTGATGCCCTCCAGCTTCTTCTCCCGCACCAGCTCGGCGATCCGCTCGATCAGCCGGGCCTTGTTCACCTGGTAGGGGATCTCGGTGACGATGATGCTCTCGCGCTCGGTCTTCTTGTGGACCTCAATCTCGGTCCGCGCGCGCAGCGTCATGTGGCCGCGGCCGGTCTCGTACATCCGGCGGATGCCTTCGCGGCCGTTGATGAAGCCGTAGGTCGGGAAGTCCGGCCCCGGGATGTGCTTCATCAGCTCGAGCACGGTGCTCTTGGGGTTGTCGATCAGCGCGACCGTGGCGTCGATCACCTCGCCCATGTTGTGGGGCGGGATGTTGGTGGCCATGCCCACCGCGATGCCGGAGCTCCCGTTGACGAGCAGGTTGGGGAACTTCGCCGGCAGCACCAGCGGCTCGCGCAGGGTGTCGTCGTAGTTCGGCCCGAAGTCGACGGTCTCCTTGTCGATGTCCGTCAGCAGCTCGTCCGCGAGCCGCGCCATGCGCACTTCCGTGTAGCGCATGGCGGCGGGGGCATCGCCGTCCACCGAGCCGAAGTTCCCCTGCCCGTCCACCAGCAGGTAGCGCAGCGACCAGGGCTGCGCGAGCCGCACCATGGCCTCGTAGACCGCCGAGTCGCCGTGCGGGTGGTACTTGCCGATCACGTCGCCGACCACGCGGGCCGACTTCTTGTAGGCCTTGTTGTAGTAGTTGCCGAGGTCGTTCATCGCGAAGAGCACGCGGCGATGAACCGGCTTGAGCCCGTCGCGGACGTCGGGCAGCGCGCGCCCGATGATCACCGACATCGAGTAGTCGAGATACGACTTGCGCATCTCGTCTTCGATGCTGATCGGCATCAGGTCCCCGGCGCCGCCGGAGCCCGAAGGAGGGTCTTTGGGTGTGTCTTCAGCCATGAATGGAGGTGCCCAGGACGGGGGTGGAAAAACGGAACAATCCCCAAGGAATTCCACGGGGTGTAGCGTCTCACCTCTGGGGCGTCAACAGCAGAAAGCGCCCTCTTCGAGCGCTTTTCCGGAGCCCTACTCGCAGGACAGCTTGGTGGGCGAGCAGTAGCCGCTGCAGCACTCCCGGTTGTTGGTGCAGCCCTGCATGAGGTTCAGGCAGCAGTTGCCGGAGTTGCAGGCCAGGGACGCCGCGCAGCAGGTCGCCGGGTTGGAGCCACCGCAGGGCCCGCCGGTGCCGGCGCAGGCCGCCGAGCCGATCGACATCCCCAGGGTCGCTTGGAGGAGCCCCGGCGTGGTGGCCTTGACCGTCGCCTGGCCATTCTGCGTGTCCTGCAGAAAGAAGCCTGCCTGCTGCTGGCCCGCGGAGAAGAAGAGCGTGCCGGTGGAGCTGCCGCAGGTGGACAGGGTGCTGAAGCTCATGGTCGCGGCGTGGTCCGGGCTGGAGAGCCCCACGGAGATGGCCGTGGTCGTGGGCGTCGGGTTGCCGAAGTCGTCCGTGATCCCCACCTGGAGCGGGCTGGGGGAGCAGACGTTCGCCGGCTGGAACTGCTGGCCGAACAGCGCGAGCCGGCTGGCTGGCCCGGGGTAGACCGTCTGGGGCTGCTGCGCGGAGAGCGGCCCCACGGTGAGCTTGAGGTCGTGCGTGGACGGGTTGCCGGGCACGCTGGCCTTGCGCGTGGAGAACGTGAAGCTGAACGTGCTGCTCCCCGCCGGCAGGCTGCTGCCGAGCCGCACGGTGCAGTTGCTGCCGGCGGCCCACGCGACGAGGTCCGGCGCGGTGGAGCTGGTGACGGAGATCGGCTGCGGCGAGCCCCACGAGGCGCCCGCGCCGCTGCCGTTGAGGAAGGTCACGGTGACCGGGTCCGAGCACTTGCCCGCCGGTGAGAGGCTCTGGCTGGCGGTGTCGAACCGGATGGACAGGGGGTCCGTGGCGGCGGCGCCGAAGGTGACCGTGTCCCCGTAGGCGACCCCCGCGTCCGCCGGCGCGCCGGAGGGGCGCGCGGAGAGGAAGAAGGTCCCGTTGGCGGTGTCCCGGTAGGAGATGACCGCGTCCGTGTACGGCATCTGCAGGTACCACGGCGAAGGCAGCATGTTCAGGCAGTTGCCGTCCCCGAAGAAGGTCCCGCTGGGGCTGCTGCTGGAGAGCGCCACCGGCCCCGGGTAGGGCGCGAGGTTGCCGTACGCGTCCCGCGCGGCGAGCTGGATGGCGTTGGAGCAGCCGCCGGAGGGCACGTTCTTGTTGGTGACCGTCACCCGGAGGTTCGGCGACCCCGGCATCACGGTGTGGATGACGGAGCCCGCGTCCATGCCGTTGCCGGAGGCGGTGTGCGTGGCCTGCCCGGAGATCTTCTCCACGAAGTAGAAGCTGAACGAGCCGCCCACCAGCTGCAGCGGGAACGGCAGCGGAGCGCCGGTGCAGGTGTTGCTCCCGTAGAAGGACGCGTTGGCGTTGCTGCTGGTGAGCGAGAACGCGTTGCTCGAGGGGGCGAGGTTGCCGAACGCGTCGTACGCGCTCACCGTGGACTGGGAAGAGCACGCGCCCGCCGGCACGTTCTGCGTACCGGTGAACGCGAAGTAGGCAGGCGAGCCTGCCACCACCGTCGCGCTGGCGCTGCCGGGAGAGAGCCCCGCCGCGCTGGAGGTCACCGACTGCGTGCCCACGCCGGTGAAGCTCACGTAGAAGGGCAGCGAGGAGCTGCCAGCGGGCAACAGGAAGCTGGACATCGGCGAGCCCGCGCAACCCGCGGCGGTGAAGAAGCGGGCCCCACCGGTGCCGACGAGGCTGATGGAGCCGCCAAAGAGCGTGGGCTTCAAGGTGGCGTCCTGGGCCTCCATCGTCCAGGCGGCGGGGGCGCACTGCCCTGCGCCCAGCGCCTGGGTGGGGTTGGGGTTCACCAGGTTGATCCGGGTGGCGGGCGGGTAGCCGGCATCCGCGCCGCCCACCTGGCACTGGCCGAGCGGGATGTTGCAGGTCCTCCCGGTGGTGAGGCAGGGCGCGTCGCTGTTGCACTCCACGCAGCGCTTCTGGAGCGCGTGGCACTGGGTGGTGCCAGGCTTCCCGGCGCACTGGCTGTTGTCCACGCACTCCACGCACTGGGGCGCGCCGGAGGTGTCGCAGACGGTGCCGCCGGCGCAGCCCTGGGTGGAGGTGCAGCGGACGCAGGCGCCCTTGCCGGAGTTGAGCGCCGTGTCGCAGACGGGCGTGCCGGCCAACGTGCAGTCCGTGTTCTTCTCGCAGGTGACGCAGCGCCGGGTGGTGGGGCTGCAGAGCGGAGCAGCCCCGGTGCAGTTGCCGGCGTCCGGGATGCACTCGTAGCAGACGCCGCCGTCCACGCTGGTGTCGCAGATGCTTGCGGGGGGCGCGCAGCCACGCACCGCGGTGCAGGTGACGCAGCGGCCCTGGCCGCCGGAGGCGGTGGTGTCGCAGCTCTGCCCGGTGGGGCAGCCTTCGGTGGCGGAGCAGGTGACGCACGCGCCGAAGCCGGCGTCCGCGGCGAGGTCGCAGACCTTGCCCGAGGCGCAGCCCTGCGTCCCTGCGCAGCTGTGGCAGCGGTTGTCGATGCCGCAGTACGGGGTGGCGCCGGAGCAGGCCGGCGAGCAGCTGCCGCCGCCCCCGTCGCTGGGGACGACCTTCACGCAGGCGCCGGCGGCGCAGGTGTAGCCGTCGCAGCAGCTCTTGCCGTTGTCGCAGCGGCGAGCCGCGCAGTAGGTGTTGAGGTCATCGTCGAAGTTGGCGCAGCCAGCGGCCAGGCCCAAGCAGAAGCCCGCCGCCAGCGCCAGGTAACTCGCCTTCATGGCAGCACCCCGGAGATCGCCACCGCGGCGCCGCCAGGCGCGAGCGCGACCGAGGCCTTCGGCGCCGCCTCATCGGGGCCGAAGAGCCACAGCGCGCCGCCCGCCGCCACCGCCGCCAGCCCCACCCCCACCAGCACCGCGCCCAGCGGCTGCTCCACCTTTCCCGCGCTCGCGGCGGAGGTGGCGGCCGCGGGCTCCAGCTCCCCCGAGCGGATGGAGGCGGACTTGGCCTGCGCGTCCACCAGGAGCCCCACGCCCACGCCCGCGAAGACGGCGCCGCCGGCCGCGGGGATCCACCAGAGCCGGCGCAGGCCGCCGCTTGGCGCGGAGGCGGTCACCTCCTCGGGCGCTGGCGCGGCCGCCACCTGCTGCGCGGCGTCCGGGGCGGGCTGCGCCTTCGCCTTCGCTTTGGAGGGCTCGGGCATGGGCAGCTCGCGCGGGGGCGCGAGGGACTTGCCAAGCCGGCGCGCCAGCGTGGGGGCGATCTGCTTGGCCGCCTTGGAGTACTCCTCGATCAGCGCCTCCTCGTCCTTCACCCGGTTCGAGTAGGCGGCGAGCGGGCGCGCGTCCCCGGCGTTGAGCACCTTCAAGTTCACCTGGTACGTCTTGCCGAACTTGCCCACCGTGCCGGTGATGAGCCCGTCCACGCCGAGCGCGTTGGCCAGCTCCGCCAGGCAGCTGGTGGACTTGTCCGAGCAGCCCATCAGCTCCTTCTGCCGCTCGAAGCCGAGCATGGTGGCGATCTCGTTGGGCGTGGTGACCCGGATGCCCTCGAGCGTCATCTGCTGCGCGAAGTGCTCGGAGCAGAAGGTCGCCAGCTCCGGCGAGATGTTGACGAACTGGAAGCCTGTCGCAGCCAGCTTCACCGGCTCCGGATTCGCTCCGGAGACCAGCGCCATCAGCACGAGTGGGAGCACGCGCGAAGTCTAGCGCGCGCTCCGCTGACGCCGTGGGCGCGTTCGCAGGTCGGCGGACGTGGGCGCGGCGCCTACGTCAGGGGCCACCATCGTCGCCGACGGACGGCGAGAAGGTGAGGTCCAGGCTGTCTCCCGCGAGCCCGCCGCCGAGCACCGTGCCGGCGATGCCGGTCTGGTCGGCTCCGGAGGCCGGCTGCTTGATCCAGTAGTACGCGTAGTAGTTGCTGGCGGGGATGTTGACGTCCACCGAAGTGCCGAACGCACCGCTGCAGCCGGCGGACGTGTAGAAGGTCGTTCCCGCATCGCTGGTGAGCTGAACGTCCAGGCTCTGCGGCGTGGTCACCACCTGGTTGCTGCCCATCACGTGGATCACCATCTGGTTGCAGGCGTCCTTGGGGAGGCCGAACTTGGGGCCGCCCATGGGGTCCAGCGAGATGGCATCCGGCGGGATGGTGACGTTCACGCTGATCCCGCCGCTCACGCCCGGGAGCGAGAAGGAGAGGCCGCTGGCCGGGCCGTTGGCCTTGACGTAGTAGCGCAGCTGGCTGGTCCCCTTGGGCACGTAGATCGGGCTCAGGAGGCGCTGGGCGCAGCCGGCCTGGCCGTAGAGCTCGAGGTTGGTGCCGGAGACAGTGAGCGCGGTGTCGTAGGTGAAGGACGCGGCCGACCCCTGCCGCAGCAGCTGGATGTTCACCGCGGTGGCGCCGCACTGGTTGATGGTGAGGTCGAGCGGGTTGGGGCTGATGTCCAGCGTCTCCACTTCGCGCTTCACGTCCACCCTGCCCTCGCCGTACTGCAGCGGGATGGACTCGTAGCGGGCGCGGATGCCGAAGAAGTTCCCCTCGGCGTCGGTGATGAACCAGAAGCTGCCGCGGCCGGTGGGCGCGTCCAGCCGCAGCTGGTTGCTGGGCAGCTGCGCGGAGGTGCAGCCGGCCTGATCGAAGAAGCGGGTGTTGCCGTAGTCGGACTCGAGATCCACCGGGCCGTAGAACGGCACCGAGGCGTCCAGGACATCCACCGTCTCCACCCGCCACTGGCCGGAGCAGCGCCCCACGAACTCGGGGCCGGTGGCGGGGATGACCTTGAGCGCGAACGGCACGCCGGCGTCGTAGCCGGCGTCCGCGCCGCCGATCTCGCACACGCCCGTCTGGCGGTTGCAGGTGGTGCCGGGCTTGCCCGCGCACTGGGCGTCCACGTCGCACTCCACGCAGCGCTCCTGGAGCGGGCGGCAGACCGGGGTGGGCACGGCGCAGCCTGCGTCCAGGGTGCAGCCCACGCAGCCGCTGTTGAGATCGCACAGCTTGCCGCTGCCGCAGCTGGCGGCGGTGCAGCGGACGCAGCTGCCGGTGGCGGTGTCGCAGACCGGGGTCTGGCCGGCGCAGGTGGCAGTGCAGGCCATCACCACTCCGCCGCCGTCCGTCTGGCCCGCCGGCGCCTGGCAGCGGCCAGCGCTGCAGCTCCAGCCGTCACAGCAGTCCGTGGGGGCGGTGCAGCGCCGCTCGGAGCAGTACTGCTGGAGGTCGGCCTTGAAGTCGCTGCAGGCGAGCGCGAAGCCGAGCAGCGCGCCGGCGAGCAGGGCGAGGTTGGCGCGCATCTAGAAGCTCCCCGTGAAGGCCACCGCCGCTCCGCCCGGTGCGAGGGCGACCGTGGGTTGGGCCCGGACGCTGCCGAGCACGAACATGGCCGCCCCGCCGGCCACAGCCGCCACGCCCACGCCGATCAACACCCCGCCCACCACCTGCTCGCTCGCGCCCGAGGAGGCGAGCGCGGCGGCCTGTGCCGGGGTGAGAGACACGTCTGCGATCCCGTCCGCGCGCCCGTTGCCGGTGAGCGCGGCGGACTTTCCGCCGGCGGAGACGAGCAGCCCCGCGCCCACGCCCGCGGCCACGGCGCCTGCGGCGGCGGGGACCCAGAACCAGCGGCGCAGGGGGGAGCTCTCCACGGAGGTGGTGGCCTCGGCGGCCGGAGCGGGGGCGATGGCGGCGGGCGGCGCGGCGGCGACGGTCGCGGGCGGCGCGGCGGCCACCGGAGGCGGTGCGGGCGCGGGCGACTTGCGCAGCTTGGCGAGCAGCAGCGGCGCCAGCTTCTGCGCGGCGCGGGTGTACTCGTCGATCAAGTCCTCCTCGCCCTTCACGCGGCCAGAGTGCGCCACCATCGGGCGCGCGTCCGCGGCGCTGAGGATCTTGATGTTCACCTGGTACGACTTGCCGAACTTGCCCACCGTGCCGGTGATCAGCCCGTCCACGCCGAGCGCGTTGGCCAGCTCCGCCAGGCAGCTGGTGGACTTGTCGGTGCAGCCCATCAGCTCGCGCTGCCGCTCGAAGCCGAGCAGCGTGGAGATCTCGTTGGGCGTGGTGACGCGGATTCCTTCGAGCGTGAGCTGCTGCGCGAAGTGCTCCGAGCAGAAGGTGGCCAGCTCGGGCGAGAGGTTGACGAATTGGAAGGGCGTGGCCGCCAGCTTCACCGGCTCGGGATTCGCGGCGGACACCAGCGCGACGACGACGAGGGGGAGCACGGCGCGAGTCTAACGTGCAGCGCGCGCGGCGAGGCCCGCGCCGCTCTGCGACCTCCGCTCACAGGCGCGCAGGTGCGCGCGCGTGTGCGCGAAGCTGCTTGCGGGGAGATGGGCCTGGCCGCAGTGTGCGCCCGCATGAAGGCACTCCACCGCCCCGACCTCTTCTCCTGGTCCACGTTCGACACAGCCCGCAACGTGGACTTCCACTCGGTGGCCTGGGCGCGGCCCGCTGGCCTGGTCGTGTTCGATCCGCTGGAGCTCTCCGCGCACGACCTGGCGCATCTGGAGTCGCTCGGGAAGGTGGAGTGGATCTGCATCACCAACGGCGAGCACCAGCGGGCGGCGGCGGCGCTGCGCGAGCGCACCGGTGCGAAGGTGGCGGGCCCGGCCGGCGAGCGCGGGAAGTGGGCGCTAACCGTGGACCGCTGGCTGGCGGACGGGGAGGAGCTGGTGCCGGGGCTGAAGGCGTTCGCGCTGGAGGGTTCGAAGACGCCGGGTGAGCTCGCCTTCCTGCTCGAAGGCAAGACGCTCATCACCGGAGATCTGGTTCGCGGTCAGCGCGGCGGCTCGCTGAACCTGCTGCCGGACCCGAAGCTCTCGGACAAGGCGCGGGCGGTGGCCTCGGTCCGCCGGCTGGCGGAGCTGCCCGGCGTGGAGGCGGTGCTGGTGGGCGACGGGTGGCCGGTGTTCCGGGACGGCGCGGCGCGGCTGCGCGAGCTCGTCGCGGCGGCCGAGAGCGCCCGCGCTCGATGAAGCCACCGGTGGCGGTCGCGCTGCTGGCGCTGGTTGGGTCGACACCGGCCTGGGCCGAGGCGGAAGGCAGGTTCGAGAAGCGTTGGATCGTGGGGATCTCCTCCGCACACGCGGGCCTCGTGCTTCCGGTGAAGAGCTGGCAAGAGACGCGGCAAGGCGGCCAGCTTCAAGTGATGATCGGCGCCGAGACCGGAGGCCGCGGGACGATCGCGCTCGCTTTGGCGCTGGAAGCCGCCGGGGCCATGCTCGCGTTCGATCCTGCGCTCTCGGAGCCGAACGGTTGGACCGCCTTCCTGAACCTGGGCGCGAAGGTGCGGCTGAGCTTCCTCACTGCTCGGCTCCTCTCACCGTGGGTGGCGGCGCGGATTGGTTTCGGGTGGTACGGCACCGCCTCGAGCGCCTGCAGCCCAGGGCGCTCGCAATGCAGCTCGGGGACGTCTGTGGGAGTGGGCTTGAGCGGCGGGCTGGACGTGGCGATTTCGGAAGCGCTGCAGCTCGGTGCCGCCGCGGACTATCGGGCCTGCGACTGGCTCTATCGCGAGAACACCGGACTGGCCTGCGGCGAAGCCATCGCGATCACGCTCGGTCCGCTCTTCCGCTGGTAGCTCGACAACGGCCTCCGTCGGCCCGGAGGGACTCGGGAGGTTTAGGGTACGCACCGCAGTGCTCGCATGGGCTCCTCGGTGGTGAGCTCCCGCCGCGTTGGGCTGCACAGTCTCGAGCGACCGGGAGTGGGCGCCCTACCCCCCTGCCCGCTCGCTCGAGATCCCCTCGGCTCCTCCACTCCTACGGAGTGGCCTGGCTCGCGCTCTCCGAGCCGGCCCCCGGGAGGACCGTAGAGGGTGGTTTTGAGTTGTCACCCCGATCTCGTTTCGGTCTGAACGCGTAAACGCGCGGAGCGACGGAGGAACTGCGCCCCTTCGTCAACACGATGCTGTTGACCGCCTGGGGGCACCGGCCGTTCGGCGCGACGCAACGGAGAGCGCACAGGCCGTCGACGGCATTTCGCATCAGCGCGGCTCGCAACCCATGATTCGCGCTGCAGCTCTCGTCGTACCCGTCAACCACTTGTCGTTGACAACTCAAGAAGGGGTCTGCAGGTGTCCCCGGGGATTGGCGACTAGGTCGTGCTCGCCAGCGCGCGCGGATGACTCCCGCTGCGCGCGCTGACTCGCGCCGACCACGCGCTCCCGCTGCCCGAAAGCCACGCCGCTGCCGCCACCGAGGTCGGAGCGCGGCGCCGCGGGAGCCATGCGAGCACCCACGAGCGCGACCCTTTCCGTGACCTGGTCCCTAAAGGCCGCCCTACCCCGCGTTCGACGTAGGGGGCGTGATCGCCGAAGTCGCCGGCGCCATCCCGGAGAGGATCCGCTCCGCCTCGGCGCCGACCGCGCCCTCTGGATCCAGCCCCCGCGCCCGGGAGAGCGCGTCCCGCGCCCCAGCCAGATCCCCCTTGAGCTTGAGCGCCACGCCCAGGTTCAGGTGCACGTTGGGGTTCTCGCGGTCCATCGCCAGCGCGTCCTTGAAGCAGGCGAGCGCCTTGTCGAGCTCTCCCTGCAGCAGCTCCTCCTTGCCGCGCTGGATCCGCTTCTCCGAGTCGTTCACCAGCTCCACGTCGAACACGGTGCGGCCGGCGAGGTTCACCAGGAGCGCCCTCAAAATCCCGCCCCAGTAGAAGGTCAGCCCCTCCGCCGCCATCACCGCCGCGAACGGGAGGTCCGGCAAGAGCTGCTTGCCGCGGAACTTGAAACGGACCTTGGTGTAGCGCCCCTTGTTCGTCCACAGGGTGATCTGATCCTTCAGCTTGGCCAGCGTGGCCTCGATCTGCTTGGGATCGATCTCCAGTGGAAAGACCGGCTCCTCCTTGGCGACGCGCTGGACCTCCTCCGGCCGCGCGCGGACCGGCTTCTTGCGCGCGGGGGCGGCAGGGACCGGCCGCTTGCCGCGAGGGGCCTTCGGCTTGACGGGCGCTCTGGGACGCTTGGGCATATGCCCGAGGATAGCGGCGAAGCGCTCCCGGCGCCGCTTTGGCGCCGGCCCCCTGGTACCATGCCCCCCGCCATGACCATGTACTCCGAGTCGCTACGGGCGTTCTTGAAGCCCGTCCTCTCCTTCCTCGACGACGACCAGGTGACCGAGGTGCTGATCAACGGCCCCGAGGACGTCTGGGTGGAGCGCAAGGGGCGGCTCTTCAAGACCGAGGCCCGCTTCACGGAGGAGGGGCTGCTCGGCGCGGCGCGGAACATGGCCCAGTTCGTGGGCCGGCCGCTCACGGACGAGCGGCCTCGGCTGGACGCGCGGCTCCCGGACGGCAGCCGCATCCACGTGGTGCTGCCCCCGGTGGCGCGCAAGGGAACCACCATCTCCATCCGCAAGTTCATGCGGGAGAAGCCGAGCATGGACGCGCTGCTGCGCTTCGGCTCGCTCAACGCGCAGATGGCCCGCTTCATCGACGCGGCCATCCACCTCAAGCTCAACGTGATGCTCTCCGGCGGCACCGGCTCCGGGAAGACCACGCTGCTCAACATCATCGCCTCGCTGATCCCCGACGAGGAGCGGGTGCTCACCATCGAGGACTCGGCGGAGCTGCAGGTCGTCAAGCCGCACCTGGTGACGCTGGAGAGCCGCCCGGCGGACAAGTACGGCAAGGGCGCGGTGGACATGGGAGACCTGGTCCACACCGCGCTGCGCCTGCGCCCGGACCGGATCATCGTGGGCGAGGTGCGCGGCGGCGAGTGCTTCCACCTGATGCAGGCGATGAACACCGGCCACGGCGGCTCGCTCTCCACCGTCCACGCCAACACCCCCACGGACACCCTGCGGCGGCTCGAGTCGCTCTGCCTGATGAGCGCGGTGGACATGCCGATGGTGGCGGTGCGCGCCTCGGTGGCGTCCGCCATCAACCTGGTCATCTGCTGCGAGCGCCTGCTGGACGGCTCGCGCAAGGTGACCAGCATCTCCCAGGTGCTGCCGCTCAACGACCGCGGCGAGTACCGGACCCAAGAGATTTTCACCTTCACCACGGTGAGCCGGGACGAGGCCGGCAACGTGGTCGGCTACCACGCACCCACCGGGATCCTCCCCACCTTCCTCGGCAAGGCGCGGGCACACGGCTTCGCAGACCTGGACGAGCGCTTCTTCGATCCCGCCACCTACGACCTGCCGCCCCCACCGCTCTACACGCTGGGCGAGGACGTGGTGGTCCGCTGGGCCCCTTCGCTGCAATACCGCGAGCGCGGCGAGGCGGAGCCGGAGGGCGCGCCGGCGCAGTGGGCCGCCTTCGAGCGCAAGCTGAAGGACGAGGCCGCGAAGGCGCTCGCCGCCGCGCCGCCGCCTCCCAAGGCCGCCGCCGCCCCTGCTCCCAAGCCCGCCCCGGTGAGCGTGGGCGCCCCGCCCGCCCCCACCCCGGGTCCCCGGCGCGCGCCCTCCTTGAGCGCCCCAGCCCCGGCTGGCGCGCGCGACACGGACCTCACCCCGCCGCCCACGCGCAACCCGCTCAACCGGGGAGATCCCTCCACCGTGGACACCCACCCGCGGGCCGGGCGCCCGCCAGCGCCAGACGAGGAGCCGCTGGTGCAGGTGGCGGACGAGCTGATCCAGGAGGCCGTCACCCACAACACCGCGGTGCGGACCTACCCGGCCAAGCCGATGGCGCGGCCGCTGCCCTCCGCGCCGGTCCGCGCGCCCGCGAAGCCCGCGGACGCGAAGGACGAGCGCACGGACGTCAAGCCGATCCCGGACCGCTTCCGGAAGTAGTCGCCCGTCCCCCGCTCAGCCCGAGCGAAGTCGAGGGCCCTGCGCGCTGGCTTCACTTCGCGCAGGCGACGGCGGAGGCCTGGGCGGTCCGGCCCTTGTCCTCCGGCACCAGCCCCTGGGTCATCAGGACTTGCAGCAGGTAGTCCCGGTTCTTCCGGATCAGCCCAGCGTTGTGGCAGCTCTTCACGTCCGAGTAGTAGTCGAACGCGAGCATCAGCTCCGCCAGCTCGTTGAGCTCCAGCTGGGCCAGCGGCTTGTGGAAGAGATCCTGGGCCGCGTCATCCACGCCCACCACCGCGCGATCGAAGCGCAGCGTCCCCAGGTAGTAGGCCACGAGCTGGTCCTTCTGCAGGAACGTGTGGACCTTGTGCGCGGCCACGGTCTCCGCGAGCGGTCCCTTCACGCCCACGGACTGCGCCAGGCTCAACGCCAGCGAGCGCTCGCACCAGCCATCCCCGTCCGGCTGGTTGCCGGTGAGCAGCGCATCCACCAGCCGCCACCCCCAGTCCAGCCCCTGCTCGCGCGGCGTCTGGAAGTAGGTGGGGCAGCCCAGCCGCGAGATGAAGAGCGCGACGAGGTCCTTGGGGAGCTTGCTGAAGTCCGGCCGCTCGAAGCGGCGCTGGTGCTCGGGGGTGGCCTGGCCCATCTGGTGGGAGAGCCGCTCGCCCTCCACGTACTGGCGCAGCTGGGCCTCGAGGTCAAACTCGGTCTCCAGCGGCGGCAGCCCGCTGGCGACGTAGAGGTAGACGATGGGCGTCACCACCCCGGCCACGCCGAAGAGGAAGAGGGAGATCCAGAGCAGGCTGCGCAGGACCGGTCTCATGGGCCATGACCTTCTAGGCCAAAAGGGCTACAAGCGGCACGTCCCATGACGGATTGGCACCAGGCGACGCTCGAGGCAGTGCGGCCGGCGGCAGAAGGGCTCACCTTCCTGCGGCTGGACGTGCGCAACACCCCGCTGGTGGGGACCCACCAGCTCCCCGGCCAGTACGTGAAGCTCTCGATGGAGGGGCTGGGCGAAGGCTTCTTCGCCATCGCCTCGCCGCCGGATCCCCAGGGGGCCGCGTTCGACTTCTTGATCAAGGGCGGCGCCAAGCTGGCGGACGCGCTGGTGGCGTCCGCGCCCGGCGCGCGCCTCTCCGTGAGCACGCCCGCCGGCAAGGGCTACCCGCTGGAGAAGGCGCGCGGGAAGAACGTGCTGCTCTTCGCCACGGGTTCGGGCATCAGCCCCATCCACTCGCTGCTGCAGCTGATCCGCCGCGAGCGGGCCGCGTACGGCGAGGTCACCCTCTACTTCGGCGCGCGCACGCCGCTGGGCTTCGCCTACTCCTCGGAGATCGACGCCTGGGAGAAGAAGGACGGCATCCAGGTCATCCGCACCGTCAGCCGGCCCGGCGAGTCCGGCTGGCCGGGGCTGACCGGCTACGTCCAGACGCACCTCAAGGAGGTCCGCGTGGAGAACGCGGTGGCCTTCATCTGCGGCCAGAAGGGCATGGTGCAGGGGGTGACCGAGGCGCTCGTCTCCCGCGGCCTGCCCAAGGAGAACATCTTCCTCAACTTCTGAAGCGGCTCAGCCCTTCACCAGCTGGCGCAGCGCCCTGGCGCAGGTGCGCAGCACGAAGAGGCGGGCGTACTTCTTGTCGTTGGCGGGGACGAGCACCCAGGGCGCGTCTGGGCGGTGGGTGCGGTCCAGCATCTGCTGGATGGCCTTCTCGTACGCCTTGCGCTTCTTGCGGTTGCGCCAGTCGTCCGGGCCAATCTTGTAGCGCTTGGCCGGGTCCTTCTCCCGGTCCTTGAAGCGGCGCAGCTGCGTCTTCGAGTCGATGTGCAGGAAGAGCTTGGTGAGGCTCACCCCGTCGTCGGTGAGCGTCTTCTCGAAGGCGTTGAGCTCGTCGTAGGCGCGCTGCCACTCGGGCTTGCTGGCGAAGCCCTCCACGCGCTCCACCAGCACGCGCCCGTACCAGGTGCGGTCGAAGATGGCGATCTCCCCGTCCTCGGGCAGCCGGGACCAGAAGCGCCAGAGGTAGTGGTGGCGCCGCTCGGCGTCCTTGGGCGCGGCGATCGGCCAGACCTTGTAGCCGCGCGGGTCCATCTGCAGCGTCAGCCGCTTGATCGCCCCGCCCTTCCCCGCCGCGTCCCAACCTTCGAAGGCGAAGATGGCGCGCTTGCCCGCCAGGAAGGCCCTTATCTGCAGCTGGAAGACCTCCTCCTGCAGGTCCTTGAGCTGCCGCTCGTAGGCCTCCTCGTCCTCCACCTCCGCGGAGAGATCCACGTCCGAAAGGCGCAGCGTGCCTTCAGGAAAGAGCTCGAAGTCGTAGGATTCGCGGGTGGAGTCGGCCATGGGCGCGCACCATGGCATGATGCCGGCAGTGCAACCCCACTCGACTGCGCCGATCTCCCGCTCTTCGCTCATCCGGCTGGACGCCGCCGGCGGCTCCCTTCAGGAACGCGTCCACCGGATCGTCATCGCCTCCGGTCCACAGGCGGGCCTCTCCGCGCCGCTGGAGGGGACGCTGATCGTCGGCACGCACGAGGACTGCGGCCTGCGCCTCACCGACGACACCGTCTCCCGCTACCACCTGGAGCTGCAGGCCCGCCCGGAAGGCGTGCGCGTGCGCGACCTGGACTCCACCAACGGGACGTTCGTGGCGGGGGTGCGGATCAAGGAGGCGATCGTCGACCGCGAGGGCACCTTCGTGGCCGGGAAGACCGCCCTGCGCGTGGAGGTGGAGCAGCGCGAGGTGGGCGCGCCGGTCTCCGAGAAGACGCAGTTCGGCCGGAGCCTGGGGCGCAGCCTGGCGATGCGCCGGGTGTTCGGCGTGCTGGAGCGGGTGGCCCAGACGGACGCCACGGTGCTGCTGATGGGCGAGACCGGCACCGGCAAGGAGCTGCTCGCCGAAGCCGTGCACCTGGCCTCGCCGCGCAAGGACAAGCGCTTCGTCGTCATCGACTGCAGCGCGGTGGCGCCCAACCTGATCGAGAGCGAGCTGTTCGGCCACGCGCGCGGCGCCTTCACCGGCGCGGTGGCCGAGCGCAGCGGCGCCTTCCTCCAGGCGGATGGCGGCACCGTCTTCCTCGACGAGCTGGGAGAGCTCCCGCTGGAGCTGCAGTCCCGGCTCTTGCGCGTGCTGGAGACCGGGGACGTCAAGCGCGTGGGCGAGGACACCGTGCGCAAGGTGGACGTGCGCGTGGTGGCCGCGACTCACAGAGATCTCGAGGCCGAGGTCGCCGCCAAGCGCTTCCGCGAGGACCTCTTCTACCGGCTCGCCGTGGTGACGGTGAAGGTGCCCGCGCTGCGCGAGCGGCTGGATGACCTGCCGCTGCTCGCCGAGCACTTCGTCTCCGCGCATGGCCGGCCCGCGTTCAACTTCTCCGAGGCGCTGCTCTCGCGCCTGGCAGCGCACCGCTGGCCAGGCAACGTCCGCGAGCTGCGCAACGTGGTGGAGCGCGCGCTCGCCGGCGGCGGGCTGGAGCTGGGCGCCACCGCCGGGCTCGGCGCGCAGAGCGCCGCTCCGGTGGCGGGCTCCGGCCCGGACGTGGCCAACCTCCCCTTCAAGGAGGCGAAGGAGAAGCTGGTGGACGCCTTCACCCGCGAGTACTTCACCGCCCTGCTCGCCAAGTGCGACGGCAACGTCTCCGAGGTGGCCCGCACCGCGGGGATCGCCCGCAGCCACGTGCACGAGCTCTTGACCAAGTACTCGCTCAAGGCGCGGTAGCGACACTGAGGCGGGCCGCCGCACCCCGTTCACCCCGAGCGCAGGCCGTAGTCGAGGGGCGGCACCCGGGCGCGTGGTCCCCTTTGCGCCACTTCGAACCCGGTGCCGCCCCTATCGGGATAGGGGGGCGGCTCACGCCGCGCCCCCTCCCACACCACCGGACGTACGGGACCGTATCCGGCGGTTCGGTGAGTTGAGGTTCGAGCGGCGTATCGCGATTTCCCGCCTCTCTGCCGCCAG
>JBGATB010000024.1:0-140934 GCA_044229415.1 Myxococcaceae bacterium
GCGCGCCGAGGCGGCCAAGCTCCGGCACGTCTCGGGCTCCTGCGAGGACATCCTCGCTCACCGCGCTGCGCTCTGGACCTTCGTGGACCAGGACGGCGTCGAACCGACCAACAACCACGCCGAGCGCGAGCTGCGCTCCTTCGTACTGTGGCGGAAACGCAGTTTCGGCACCCAGAGCGATCGCGGGAACCTATTCGCGGAGCGGTTGATGACGGTGGCTCATACCGCGCGCAAGCAGAACAAGAACGTCCTTGAGTTCCTGACGGCGTGTTGCGTGGCGAGCCGCGGCGCACCCGCGGCCCCGTCGCTCTTCGCGGGGGCCTGACGAACTACGCCGCCCGCGTCGGTTCCATCGGGAAGTACCGCGTGTAGTTCCGCTCGCCGGCGCTTCGGACGCGGCCGGTCTGCTTCAGATGAGTCATCGGCCGGTGGAGCGCCCGCGGTTTCTCTCCGACTCGGGCGGCGATGACGGTCATCGTCTCGCCCGGGCACGCTTCGACCGCCTCGTAGAGCTGCTCGGCGAGGTCGGCCACGGTGCTCGACGCTCGCCGCGTGTACGCCGACCGTCGCAACACCGCCGAACGCGACGGCACGGCAGCCGTCGTCCCGAACGCCCGCGCCACCGCAGCTCTCGCCGACGCCTCCTGCTCCGCAAGGTGCTCGCAGATCAGCCGCTCCAACTTCGCCTCCAACGTCTCGGGGATTTTCTTGGTCATGCGATCGAGGTCGCACGTCCACGCCCAGGCCTCAAACCCACCCCTGAACGGTTACATCGGCCGCAGCAGCTCTCACTTCACCCGCGTGGCGCAGATCTTCGCCCTCGAGCTGAGCGTCGACTACCGGCTCGTCCCCGTCTTCGATGTCTCGGCGACGGACGCGCAGGTCTTCGCCGGCAATCCCGCCCTCAAGATTCCAACGTTGCGGCGAGACGGGACGCTGCTCTTCGGCACTGAGAACATCTGCCGCGCCCTTGCCGAGCTCTCGACTTCCCGCAGGCGGGTCGTGTGGCCAGAGCAGCTGTCGAGCGACCTGTCGCGGAATGCGCAGGAGTTGCTCTGGCACTCGATGACTGCCCAGGTCCAGCTGGCGATGGGCACGGTCGTGTCGAAGCTCCCCGCCGACAACGTCTTCTTCGCCAAGATTCGAGCGGGGCTCCAGGGCTCGCTGCAGTGGCTCGACGCGCAGCTGGATGCGGTGCTGGCGGCGATGCCTCCGGAGCGCGACCTGAGTCTGTTCGAGCCAGCGCTGTTCTGTCTGCTAGAGCACCTGCCCTTCCGCGGAACGCTCCCCACTGAGCCGTACCCCAACCTCCTTCGCTTCGCTGGACGGTTCGGCCTTAAGCCTTCCGCACAGCGCACCTCGTACCGTTTCGACGCCGGCCCTACCTGACTTCAGCCGCAAGGGGTCCGGCGTCGCCCAAGCGCTCGACCCCTGATGCGCGTCCCGGCCCGGCGTGCGTGAGAGCGTGCCCAACCTCCACCGATGGGGCAGGGGCCCTCGGGCCGAGGCTCGAGCTGACTGCGTGCGAGCCGTGGCCAATGCCTCGAGCAAGCGGAGTGTGCAGCGTTGACATGAAAGCGTTGCCGTCATGTCGGCGTCGCGACGCCACCTGAGCGAGGACGGGATGCAAGCGCTGACGTACGAAGGAGTCGCGACGCCACCTGAGCGAGGACGGGATGCAAGCGCTGACGTACGAAGGACCCTGGCGAGTCACCATCAAGCAGAAGGCGGACCCTCGGATCGAGCATCCACAGGATGGGATCGTGCGCGTGGAGACCGCGGCGATCTGCGGCTCGGACCTCCACATCATGCACGGGTTGATCCCCGATACCCGCGTCGGCTCGACCTTCGGTCACGAGTTCGTAGGGACCGTCGAGGAGGTAGGCCCGCAGGTGACGGGCGTGCGCCCCGGCGAGCGCGTGGCGCTGCCGTTTCAGATCTTCTGCGGCGATCTACCAACGCTCCGGCTACAAAGCCGTGCAGGCGCCGCGCCGGCCTGCGTACTGGGGCGTGGACCGGGACTTCGCGCGTCGCCCCGGCGTGCCGAGTCACCGTGAGCCGCAGCTCTGGCCCAACGCACAGCTGGAGATCGCGCGGATGGACCCGGCCCGCTCCGCGCCCTTCAAGCACGGCCGGTCCAACCGGGAGTGGCCGCCGGTTTTTGGCACCGTCTGTCAACCCAAGGGCCTCTCCGGCCTGGTGCGCAGGTGGAGGAGGAGGAGCGAGTGTAGCCATGGGGCTCCCCTGGGAAGGCAGCTCGCGGTGGCGGTGGCGCCGCCGCCCAAGGACAGGCTCTCGGTCCGCGGGGGAGTGACTGGCGCGATGCGCGGCGGAGCCGCCGGCGCTGCCATGCCTCCAGCCCCGGCCCCGGCCCCGGCCCCGAACGGGGACGCGTCCCGCAAGCTCGCGCAGCAGAATCGCATCCGGGCGATGGGGCTTCGCCGACTCGACTGACGCCGACCCGCGCGGGAGCTCGCTCCAGCGGGCCCACGCGCTCCGCAACCAGCTCATCAAGGAAGGCGTCCCTCCGGCGCAGCTGCAGGTCTCCTCGCGCGGCATGGTGCCGGGCCAGAAGGCGGGTGTCCGGCTCGTGGCGCAGCCCCAGCAGGCGGTGAGCAGCGCCGCGGCGAACGGCGCCAGCCCCGGGAAGGAAGACAGCGAGCCGGTGGGCGAGAGCCACTTCGAGTCGGCCACGCCCATGTCCGTCGGCCGGGGCACGAGCGCGATGGTGGCCATCCTGAAGGACCAGTCCGCTGGTGAGATCGTCTATCTCTACGATTCGGAGTCCGACCGCGGGGACAAGCGGTACGCGTTTCGGGCGGTGCTCTTCAAGAACCCCACCGGCTCCACGCTCGAGACCGGGCCGGTGACCGTGTACGGCCGCGCCCGCTTCGTCGGCGAGGGGCTCACCGAGGCGATCCCGCCGCATGCCACCGCGGTGGTGCCCTTCGCGCTGGACCGCCAGGTCGTCATCGAGCGCCAGGGCGAGGAAGGCGACCGCGTCGCCAAGCTGCTCACGCTCGCGCGCGGAATCCTCACCTGCGAGCTGCAGCACAGGAAGACGATCAAGCTGCGCGTCACCAACCGGCTTCAGGAGCCGACGACCGTGCTGGTCCGCCACACGAGCTCGCGGGGCTGGACGGTCAGCGCGGCGCCCGCCGACTCGGAGCAGTACGGGGCGGCGCGCCTGTACCGCGTAAGGCTCGCGGCCGGCGAGACCAAGACCGTCCAGATCGACGAGACCACGCCGATCCAGAAGACGATTGATCTCCGGTCGCCGGATGGCCTGACGATGGTGAAGGCGTTCCTGGACGGCGCTGATCGCCCCGCAGAGCTCGCCGCCCAGGCGGCGAAGCTGATCAAGATGCAGCGCGAGATCTCCGACACCGAGGAGACCATCTCCAGCCTCCGCCAGCGCGGCGACGAGTACCGCCTGCGGATGGACGAGCTGCACGAGCAGATCTTGAGCCTGGGCGTGACCAAGACCGGCGGGCCGCTCACCGCGCACCTGCAAGCGAAGATGAAGCAGATCTCCGAGAAGGTGCAGCAGAACACGCTGGAGGTGGTCAACGCGCAGGAGAAGCTCATGCTCGCGCGCGTGGGGTTCCAGGACGCGATCGCGGAGCTGACGCTCGAGCCGGCGGCCCCCGTGGCCAAGAATTGAGGCTGGCGGAGGTGGTCACCCACCACGGCGCCGCCGAGGAGCTGGCCCAGGCCACCGCTCCCCTTCCCAGTTGGCCGCAAGTCCGGGGCTCCGCATCAGCCCTTCGCGCGCGGTTTCAGGCTTGGGCCTGAACGGTCAGGGCAGCCGCTCCTTCACCACCAGGGTCTGATCCGGGTCGACTTGAATGGACACCCGCTTCTCGCCGAGCGGGCTCACCAGGCGCAGCTCGTGGCGCCCCTCCCACACGTCTCTTCCCGCGAGGGGGGTCTGGCCAATGGCCTGTCCGTCGAGCCACACGTCCGCCCAGGGGTCCACCATCACGTTGAGCTTTCCCATGGCGAACCGCTCGACCCGCGTTGTCTGCTTCCCGGCGACCAGCCGCACCTTGAAGGTCCGCGCCAGGCCCAGGGTGGGGCTCTCCAGGCGAACCACATGCTCGCCGGCGCTCAAGTGGGTCACCAGCAGCGGCGCGCTGCCGCGCTGGATGCCGTCGATCCAGATGTTCGCGGGGACGTTCACCGCGAGCCTGAGCGAAGCGCTGCTGACGGGCCGCTCCGCGCGCGTGGGAGGAGGCCGAGCCTCTTCCTCGGAAGGAACGGCTTCGCTCTTCGCTTCTGGGGGCGCTTGGGGCGCGGGCTCAGGAGCCGGGGCGGGCACCACGGCACTGTCCTCTTGCGCGTCGCGCCCGGTGCGTCCGCCGTTGCTCAGGGCGATGCCCGCAAGAAGGAGGGCGAGGAGGACTGCGGCGCTCGCCACCCAGACGCCGGACTGACGCCGCCTTGACGGCCCGGGCTCAACCACCGTCAACACGGTTGGCTCAGAAGAAGGGGAGGGCGGCAGCACGTCCGTCCCCGGGCCAGCGGATGCGAGCGGTCCCTGGCCGAGCGGTCGTAGGCGCTGCGCGGCGCGCGCCTCGCCGAAGAGGCCGGTGAGGAAGCGCGAGAGCTCCACCGGGCCTGGCCGTCCGTGCTCGCGCAAGAGCGCGTCGAGCGCCTCACGCATCGCCTCTGCAGTGGGGAAGCGTTCCTGGGGGGACTCCTGCAAGGCCTTGAGCACCACGGCATCCGCCCCCTCAGGGATTCCGGGCCGCAGTCGGCTGGGCGGCGTCAGCGTCGGCGAAGCCGCGCGCCGGTGAGCGGCCTCCAAGGATCCGTCCTCCACCAGCCGCCGCCCGGTGAGCCACTCGAACAGGCACGCGCCCAGCGCCCAGATGTCCACTCGGCGGTCGAGCGCCTCGTCGCGCAGGATCTCCGGCGCCAGGTACGCGAACTTGCCCCGCAGCGTGCCGGGCTCCGTCTGGTGGACGTGGGCCCGCGCGCGAGAGATGCCGAAGTCGAGCAGCTTCACCGTGCCTTGGTAGGTCACCATCAGGTTCGACGGGGAGACGTCGCGGTGGACGAGGTCCAGCGGCGCGCCGTCGTGGCCGCGGAACTCGTGGGCGTAGTGCAGCGCCTCCGCCGCAGCCGCTGCGATCTGGCAGGCCAGCTCCCACGGCAGCTGGACGTCACGCGCGGCGCACTGGTCCAACACTGCGCCAAGGTCTTCCCCGGCGAGGTGCTCCATCGCCAGGTAGTAGTCATCGCCCTCCTTACCGAGGTCGAACACCTGGCAGATGCCTGGGTGCGACAGCTGCGCGGCGATGCGCGCCTCGTCGAGGAACATCTCCAAGAACTGCCGGCTGCGCGAGAGGTGCGGCAGCACGCGTTTGACCACGCAGAGCTTCTCGAAGCCCGCGTCCCGCACCGAGCGCGCCAGGAACAGCTCGGCCATCCCACCCACGGCGAGGCGTTCGATGAGCTCGTACCGACCGAACCGGATGGACGCAGGCATCTTCCGGCTCGAGCGTACACGCGAAAGGTGACCTTCACCCCGTGGTAGCGTCCGCCGTCCAATGGGGTCCCAATGGGCTGCGCTCTTGCTCGCGGCGATCACTGCGTCCAGTCCGCCGCTCGCCGCCGCTGAGGCGGCGTTCGCCCAAGGCGAGTACCAGCGCGTGCTCCCGCTCCTGGACGAATCGCTCCGCTCCTCGCTCACCGCCCAAGAGCGGGAGCGGGCGTTGGAGCTCAAGGCGATCACCCTCGCTGCGTTCGACCAGTCGCCGCAGGCGATCTCCGCCTTCCGGGAGCTGCTTCGTCATGCTCCGGCGCATCGGTTGTCCCCGGCGGTGAGCCCCAAGGTGGTGGGGCTCTTCCAGGAGGCGCAGCGCGGCTTGCCCGCACCTCCCGCGAGCGTGGCCGCCGCGCCGGTCCCTTCGCCTCCTGAGCCCGTCTGGAAGCGCTGGTGGTTTTGGGGCGCGGCCGCCGCTGTCGTGGCCGGGGTGAGCGTTGGCGTGGCGTGGGGCGTCACCCACCCGCCGGCGCCCGTGGGAAACCTCGGCACGAGGCCGCTGCCGTGAGGGCCGTCTCTGTCGCGCTCGGTGCCTTGCTGCTGTGCGCTTGTGGCAGCCCGGCAGCGGTCCTCTGGGTGAGGGTGGAGGCGCCGCTCCTGGTCCCCGAGCAATGCGATGCCCTCACCCTGCGGACCCGCAGCTCACCGTCCGAAGCGCCGTTCTGGGAGGAGCGCTTCTCGCTCTTGGAAGGTCCGTCCTTCCCGCTCACCTTGAGCCTGCAGGAGCTCGACGAGGCGCACGTTGGCAGAACGCTGACGGTGGAGGCCGAGGCCTTCCTCGGCGAGGCGCGCAGTGCGCAGTGGGCATTCGTCCAGGGGACCGTCACCTCCCAGGCCTCGCGGCTGGTGTCGCTGACCCTGCGCATGTGCGATTGCGAGCGCTGACGGCATGTCACCTCCGAACGGCCAGAAGACGGAGCAACTCACCCCCTCGGCAGACGAGCCGGTCCCACTCAAGCTGGTGGTGGTGGCCGGTCCTGCCTTTGGCCGCGAGCTGGTGCTCGCCACGGGCTCGTACCGCATCGGGAAGGATCCCGCGAACGACCTGGTGATCGAAGACTCCGCCATTTCGCGGGTGCATCTCGAGGTGAGCGTGCTGCCCCATGGGCTGCGGGTCGTGGACAACCAGTCCACCAACGGCTCGTTCTTCGAGGGGGTGCGGTTCTCGCAGATCGATGCGCCGGTGGGGACGGTCCTGCGGATCGGCCGCTCCGCGCTGAAGGTGATGCCAGTGCAGAGCGCGCGCAGCGCAGTCCCCCCCAGTGAAGGCATCCGCTTCGGCGAGCTGATCGGCGCAAGCCTGAAGATGCGAGAGCTCTTCGGCCAGCTCGAGCGGGTGGCGAAGACCGACACAGACGTCCTGGTGCGCGGAGAGACGGGGACTGGGAAGGAGCTTTGCGCCAGGGCGCTCCACGCGCACGGCTCGCGCGCTGCAGCGCCCTTCGTGGTGTGCGATCTCGCCGCGCTGGTGCCCACGTTGATCGAATCGGAGCTCTTCGGTCACCGGCGTGGGGCCTTCAGCGGGGCCAGCCAGGACCGCGCTGGCGCCTTCGAGCGGGCGCACGGCGGTACCCTGTTTCTGGACGAGGTGGGCGAGCTGCCGCTGGAGCTGCAGCCACGGCTTCTACGTGCGCTGGAGCAGCGCCAGGTGAAGCGGGTGGGTGCAGACGAGTACCGCACCGTCGACGTCCGCGTGATCGCCGCCACCAACCGCGATCTCGCCCAGGAGGTGGCGCTCAAGCGCTTCCGGGATGATCTGTTCTTCCGCCTGGACGTGGTGACGCTGGTGGTTCCCCCTTTGCGGGAACGTCCGGAAGACATCCCGCTGCTGGCCCGCGCCTTTCTCCGCCAGCTCGGGCTCTCTCCGGAGCTGCTCTCCCCGGAGACGCTGGCGTTGCTGCGCACCTACCGCTGGCCGGGCAACGTGCGCGAGCTTCTCAACACGGTGGAGCGCGTGGTGAACCTCGGGGTAGAGGGCATCCCCGATGAGCTTCGCAAGGGGCTGGCCCCCTTCAAGCAGGCGAAAGAGGAGCTCGTCACCACGTTCGAGCGGGACTACCTCATCCAGCTGATGGCGCAGTGCGAGGAGAACCTCTCCCGGGCTTCTCGCGAGGCGGGCATCGACCGCGTCTACCTTCGGAGGTTGCTCAGGAAGCACGGGTTGAGGGCGGAGTAGGGATAAGCTCCGGCGCGCCGTGTTCGCCTTCGGCAGAGCCTTCCTCGTCCTGTGTTGTCTGGGCAGCTTCGCGGCCCGGGCGAGCAGCCTGCTGCTGCGAGACGGCCAGGCGCTCGATGGTGGCTACTTCGGCACCTCGGACGTCGCGGTCACCGCGGATGGCGACACCGCCTGGGATTCGTCGGTCAACTACGACGCACAGGAGAATCAGCTCGACGGGGATCCAGGGCACAAAGGAGTGCTCATCCGCTGGGATCTCTCCAGCGTCCCTCCCAACACCGCGGTGCAGTCCGCAGCCCTCGTCCTCGAGGTGACCAACAGCGCAGTGGTGAGCTTCGAGGCCTACGAGCTCCTCCGGCCCTGGGACGCAACGCAGGCCACCTGGAACAACGCCACCACGGCAACGCGGTGGACCCTTCCAGGAGCGCAGGGGATCGGTTCGGACCGGGGGGGCGCGGTGCTCACCTCCTTGACCGGCGCGCTCGGCTCGCAGAGCTTTCCGTTCAGCGCGCCCGGCGTGGCGGCGGTGCAGCGCTGGGTGAGCCAACCGGCCACCAATCGCGGCCTGGCGATCCAGAACTACTCACCCGACCGCTGGGATGGCCTCACCTTTCGAAACTTCTCCGCGCCTGCTGCCCAGCGGCCGAAGTTGACGATCGTCTCCGCGGACGGCGGGACGTTCAGCTCGCAGTCCGGCACGGACACCACGCTGGGCAACGGGCCCCGGTTCGACGGAAACGCGAACCGGATCGGCCTCTCGGTGGGGAGGAACCCGGAGTTCGCCTCCATGCTCGCTTTCGATCTCGCCCCTGTGCCGCGCGGCTCGAAGGTGGTCGCCGGCAAGCTGCTGCTCTATGGGCTCGAGCCCGGCAGCGGGAGCATCCCCGTGCGCGCCATGCGCGTCCCGTGGACGGAGGCGGGCGCCAGCTGGTCCACCTACGACGGCACCCACGCGTGGGGCGGAGGAGGGCAGGGTCCCGCGGCAGGAGACTTCGGCGAACCCATCCTCGCCACGCTCTCCGCCGCGGCCGGTCCGCAGGAGGCACCGCTCACCGACGCGGGCGTGGCCCTGCTGCAGAGTTGGCTGGACGGTGCGCAGACGAACCTCGGCTTCGCCCTGGTCGCTCCCTCGGTCGTGCCTCGGCCGTACTACGGGGACCGCGAGGACCCGGTGGTGGCGCATCGCCCGGGACTGCTCGTGGACTTCCTCCTACCCGCCGTTGCCCGGCTCGCTCCAGCGAGCCAGGGTTCGCCCCCAGGGGAGGTGACGCTGGATGGCCGCGCCTCCACCCCCGCGGAGCAGGCGACGACGCTCCTGGAGTACGTCTGGAGGCAGACGGACGGCCCCCTGGGGGTGCGGCTGGCCTCTGGTCCCTCCCAGCGGCTGACGCTCACCGAGCCGGGCCGCTACGCCTTCGAGCTGGTGGTGGTGGATGACCACGGCGGGCGCTCCGCCCCTGCCGCCGCCGAGGTGCTCATCGAAGGTGAGCCGCCGCGCGTCGCGTGGCGGGGCGGCTGCGGCGCCGCGCCGGGTGGCCCGGGACTTCTGTCCCTGGCCGCGCTGGTGGCGCTCTGCGGGACCGCGCGGCGACGCAACCCCCGCTGAAGGCTGGTGACTCTTGTCCCAGGCCTGGCGGCTGGGGACTCCACTGTCGCGGCTTTCACGAGCGCAACCTGTTGGGATCACGGGCCTCCCCTGCGGCGCGCGCTTGGAGCGGGCCTTGCTCAAAGCCGAACCCCGTGAACTCCGCCCGGACTATCGCCTTGGTTGGCCTGCTGTCCTTGTCCGCCTGTGACGGTCACTCGACCTCCACCGTCCTCCACCGCCCGGATCCGGCTCCCGGTCCAGAGGAGCCGGGGCCGGGCGAGGAGACGGAAGAACTTCCGACGAAGGAGTCGCCTCCGGCGTTTGGGGTAGGTCCCGCGCCCATGCGCCGGCTCACGCGCGCGGACTTCAACAACAGCGTGCGCCGCCTCTTCGGCGTCACCTCTGCGCCGGCAGACAGCTGGCCCGCAGACAGCATGTCCACCGGGTTCGCCACGGACGTCTCAGGGCAGGGAGCCACCGCAGATTTGGTCGACCAGCAGCTGCGCAGCGCGGAGGCGGTGGCGGTCGAGGTCGTGGCAAGGCTGGCCACCGTGTTGCCGTGCTCCACGCAGACGACCGTGACGCCGCTGGCGTGCGGCACGCGCTTCATCGACGAGTTTGGCCCTCGCGTCTTCCGCCGGCCGCTCACCGCCGCGGACCGCGCGCGGCTGATCTCCGTGCTGCAATGGGGTTTGGGGCGAGGGGACTTGAAGCTGGCTGCGCGCCTGGTGACCACGGCGCTGCTCCAGTCTCCGCACTTCCTGTATCGCCCGGAGGTGGGAGGGACCCCCGAGGACCACGAGGGCGTGAGAGTGGTGCGGGTGACCGAGCTCGAGCTGGCCTCTCGGTTCGCCTTCGGACTCACGCGCACCACGCCGAGCGCGGCTTTGATGGACGCAGCGCTTGCCGGAGAGCTCTCTACGGCGGCGGGCCGGGAGAAGTGGGGCCGCGCATTGCTCTCCTCGCCCGAGGGCCGCGAGACCGTCGCCGCGTTCTTCTCCCAGTGGCTGCATCTGGACCGGATCGACGAGGCCACCAAGTTGCCCGAGGTATTCCCCTCGTTCGATGCAGCCATGCGCCAGAGCATGAAGGCAGGCACCTCGGCGTTGATCGACTCCGTCGTCTTCGAATCGCCGGTCGGCAGCCTGAAGGAGCTGTACACCGCGCCGTTCGCCTTCGTGGACCGCCGCACCGCGCCGCTGTACGGCTTGACTGGCACGTTCAACGACGCGCTGGTCAAGGCGGATGTCTCCTCGCAGCCGCGCTCGGGGCTGCTCTCCGACGTCGGCCTGATGTCCGCGCTGGCCAGCGAGCGGGAGACCTCCCCGGTCGCCCGCGGGGTGTTCATCTGGGAGCGGCTGCTCTGCCAGGGTGTGCCGCCGCCTCCACCAGACCTCGACATCAAGCCGCCGCCGCCTGACCCCGGGCTCACCACGCGCGAGCGCTTCGCCGTCCACCGCACCAGCCCCGCCTGCGCCGGTTGCCACGCGGCGTTCGACCCGCCCGGCTTCGCGCTGGAGAACTTCGATGCGGTCGGGCGCTACCGCTCCACCGAAAACGGGAAGCCCATCGATGCGGTGGGGACGATGACGCTGCAAGGCGTCCCCCGGGTCTTCGACGGCGCCCGCGACCTGGGCCGCCTGCTCGGCGACGAGCCCCAGGCCCTTCGTTGCTTCGAGAGCCAGTGGTTTACCTACCTCTTCGGGCGCTCCGGCGTGGGCGTGGATGCCCACAGCCTCTACGCGCTCTCGCAGGGCGAGGCCGCAACGCCCATCCAGCAGACGCTGCTGACCGCCACCACCACCTCCGCCTTCCTCTACCGCCCCGAGGTCGTCGTCCCGGAGTGCACGCCATGAAACCGCTCAGCCGCCGAGCCCTGCTCCGAGGCGCCGCAGGCGCCGCGGTCGCGCTCCCGCTCCTTGACGCGATGGTCCCGCTGCGCGGCTTCTCCAGCGCCCGCGGGCAGGCAGTGAAGCCGCCAAAGCGGATCCTCTTCTTTCTCACGCCGGGCGGGTTCCACATGGACGCCTGGAAGTGCGCGGTGGCCGCGGGGGGAGAGTCGCGCACCGTGGCGCTCTCACCCATCCTGAGCGCCTTCTCGGCCATCCGAAACGAGTGCCTGTTCATCGAAGGCGTTCCGCTCACCTCCGCGGAGGACCCGCGCACCTGCGCCGCCGGCCACCCGCAGGGCACCAGCGCGGTGTTCACGGGGGCCTTCGCCGGCCCGGGGACCATGTACGGCGGCAACACCACCTGCACGGTGGGCCCGCCGGAGTTCGAGTCGATCGATCAAACGTTGGCCCGCGCCGTGGGAGCGGCCACCCGCTTCCCGTCTCTGCACGTGGGCTCAATGGTGCAGGGCAACGTGGTGGCCAAGCGCGTCTTCTACGCGAAGGGGCAGACCCTCATCTCGCCCCAGTCCGATCCGGCGAAGGTGTTCCAGACGCTCTTCGGGACGTTCACCCCGCCTGGAAGCACCGCGCAGACGCAGCTGGAGGAGCGGCGCTACCTGCTGGGGTCGGTGATGGCCGAATACAAGGCGCTGCGCTGCCAGGTCGGTTCGGAAGATCGACAGCGGCTCGACCGACATGTGGATGAGCTCCAGGGCCTGTCTACGCGGCTTGGGCTGACCGGTGGCGGCAGCGCATGCAAGAAGCCCACTGCGCCCACCGGGATAAACGCCACGGCGTTCGACCAGATGCCCCAGGTCAACCGGGCCATGATGGATCTGGTGGCCATGGCCTTCGCTTGCGACCTCACCCGGGTGGTCGGCTTCCAGATGCACGCGCCGGACATGGACTCCAACGGCATCTATTCCTGGCTGGGCCACGACACCATCTGGCACCTCATCACGCACCAGATGGGGACCGATCCCCTTCAGCGAATCCAGGACACGAACCTGTGGCAGGCGGCCCAGCTGCTCTACCTGGTGCAGAAGCTGAAGGGACTGCAGGAAGCGGATGGCAGCTCGGTGATGGACAACACGGTGATCGTCTGGACGTCGGAGATCGGCCGTGGCTGGACGCACGATCCAAGAGACGTCGCGTGGCACTTGATCGGCAAGGGTCAGGGCTACTTCGACACCGGGAAGTACATCCGGTTCTCCGGCAACCCCACCACCCGGCACAACCGGCTGCTCCTGCACCTGCTGCACTACTTCGGCGTGGAGGCGGCCGGCTTTGGCCACCCGGACTACCAAGGCTCTGCCTTGCCCGGAATTGCCGCCTAGCTTGAGCCTGGAAGGTTGATTTCTGGTGGCGTCACCTGAGCGAGGCAGTCAAGTCGCTCATCGCGCGAGCCGCTCGAGCAGCGCCTCGAGCTCACCCATTTCGATGGGCTTCCTCAGCGGGTGAGCGGTAGGGCCGAGCGACCGGGCAACGCTCGTCGAGTCATAGCCGGAGCAGACGATCACCGGCAGCGTCGGGTTCTGCAGAAGGGCCTCGCGCGCCACCTCGAGGCCCGAGCCGTCTGGCAGGTTGAGGTCGGTCATCAGCAGGTTGACGTTCTGCTGGCGCAGCGCCTCTCTCGCGCCGGCGCCGTTGGCCACCGCCACGATCCGGCGCTCGTCCGTGGCGAGCAACTCGGCCAGCGACTCGCGGACCAGATCGTCGTCTTCGACGTAGAGGATGACGAAAGGGTTGGCGGTCATGGCGGGCGGGCTGCTCGATGCTGTACCAGGTTGCAGGCGGGCCTCAGGGTAGCAGGGCAGCCCGGGGCCCACTGCGATGGAGCTATTTGGTCTCGGATGACCATGGAAAATTGATAAAATTTTCTCGCGTATCGAAACAGATGTTGCCGTACATCTTCAGATACGACGCGCGCCGGGACGGATCGGCATAGACGGCGCCGGGGTCGGCCGTATCGCGTTCATATTCCGCGATGTTGCTGCTGGTGAGCGCCTTGGGAAGAATATCCATCGCCTGCGGGATGGATTTTCCCTCGAGCCAATCCGCGGCCTGCTGGCCCATCGCATAACCGAAGATGGATGAAGCAAGGCTGATGCTCGCCTTGTAGGGGCTGTCGCCTTTCTTGATTTCGACGACCGCTTCCCGCTCGCCGTCGATCCCGCCCAGAAACTGGTCGGCCCGTGCCTTGCCCGCCTCGCGCAGTGCCGCCAGCGCTCCCAGCACCACCGTGTCCGCGCCAAGCACCACATCGATGTTTGGATGCGCCAGCAGGATCGTCTTCATCGTGCGATACCCGCCGTCCTTGTCGACCGTGGCGGGCGAAATGTCGGCCACGATCGTCACGCCCGGCAGTGTCCGCAGGGTATCGCGCATGGCGGTGAAACGCGGTGCCAGGAATTGCAGGCCGTCGTGCGTCAGCAGCACAACCTTGGCCTTTCCGCCAAGCCGCGCGCGGATGTAGTTTGCCGCCGCTTCCGCCAGAACCTTGCCGGTCAGGTATTGGGGCGCGTTCAGCACCGTCGTCGCCGGCGGCGGCACGACGGCACCCACGTAGGCGCCCGCGCGGATCACCTTCTTCAGGGTCGGCGCCAGCGACGGCGGATCGATCGGCGCCACCACGATCGCGCCCGTCTTATCGGTAGCGATGTCGCCCACCTGCTTGACCATCAGCACAGGGTCATTGTTGGCAAAGGCAACGCCATAGCCGAGACCTCGCGCCCGCGCCGCGGCTTCGAGTCCGCGTCCTGTGCCTTGCATGAATTCGCGCTTGTTGTCCTGCACGAAGACCAGCTTTTTCTGGAAACCAGTGGGCGCTCTGCAGGAAGGCCGTGCCGAATCGTACGCGGGCAACTTGACCGGCGTGGTCAGCCCCTCGCCTCCAGCGGCAAACGCAGTGCAGCTGAGACACATGAGGGACGCAATCGCAGACGGTCGAAATTTCATCCCGGATCCCGGCTATGCATTCGCCGTCGTGAACACCAGCCGCGCCGCCGTACCCGGCCCGCGGTTGATATATTCCACCTGTGTTCGCAGCGCCGACGCCATCGTATGGATGATCTTGCTGCCCAGACCCGTGCCCGCAGACTTGACGTTCGGCGCGATCCCCACGCCATCATCCTCGACCGTCAGCTCGGCCTTGCCGTCGTCCAGTCGCTTCAGCCGCACGCGCACCTCGCCGGGCTTGTCTTCGGGATAGGCATATTTGAAGGCGTTGGTGACCAGCTCCTGGACGGCCACGCCCAGGTTGACGCTGGCGTCCGTGCGTAGCGAAATCGGCTCCAGATAGCACTTCAGGATGGCGGTATGGCCGTCCCTCTTCATCGCCGTTTCCAGATTGCTCAGCATGGCGCCCAGATATTCGTTCAGCGCCACGTTGGTCACATCGCCCGATGTATAGAGGCTCTTGTGGATCAACGAGATTGCATTGATCCGCGATTGCGTTTCGAGCAAGGCATCCTTGGCCGCCGTATCGGTGACGGACTTCAATTGCATCCGCACCAGCACCCCCACCAGCTGAAGGCTGTTGGCGACGCGGTGATTGACCTCGGCCAGCAGGACTTCTGCGCGCTCCCGCGCCATGGCCAAGTCGGCGGTGCGGGTCTTCACACGTTCCTCCAGGGTCAGGTTGATGGCCCGCACCTCGTCGCGTGCCAGCTTCAAGTCCTGCCCGTTGCGGTAGACGGTAAAGGCCACCACGAACACCACCAGGATGATGACCACGGCGGCGCCTGCCGATATCCAGCGCAGCAGCGATGCATTGCGTTGCTGTTCTGCGCTGTTGAGCGTGCTGCTCTCGTCGGCGAGCAATATCGCGCCATAGAGAAAGACATTGATTTCATCCATCAGCGCCTTGCCGCGATTGTGCTGGATCAATGCCATGGCCTCGGCATCGCGGCGGGCGCTCTTCAGCGCAATGCTGGAGTCCATCTCGGCGATCTTTTCGCTCACCGCCTCCGACAGCCTGGGCAGCATGGCCCGGTTGGGGGCATCCGGCGCGATCAGCCGGGTCAGATCATTTAGCTCCTGCCCCGCCTGCGTCTTGGCCGTGTCATAAGGAGCGAGGTAGATCTCGTTGCCGGTCAGAAGAAATCCGCGCTGGCTCGACTCCGCGGTGCGCAAGTGATTGCGCAGCTCCTCCGCGGCGACGCGGATCGAGCGCTGCACCGCGGATTGCTCGAGCAGGCTGTTGCCGCGCTCCACCAGCCAGATGGTGGTGCCCACGATCACGATCAGCGCCAGAAAGCCGATCGTCAGGCCCGCGCCAACGCCTATCGCCAACCGGCTTCGTCCGTTCATCAATGAACTTTCAAAGGGATGGGGGTGCTCAACAAAATAGAGCGCTCCTTCGCCCTGTGCTCAAAGGTGAAGAGGTGTCTAGCACCAGTTGGGGCGCCCCGCCGAGGTTGGACGGGGCTGCAGCGGCGCACGTCCGAGGCGGACCCCTTTAAGAGCGACCGACGAGATGCCGCCCCAATCCCGCAAGAGCCCGCGCGAGCGCAAACGGACCGACCGTAGCCTGCGGCAGGAGCGGGAGAAGACGGACCGCGAGCTGATGAAGACGCGCTCGCGTTCCGAGCGCGATGCGGACTCCGTGCTCTCGACGGCGCGCGACCGTGCAGACGCCGTGGTGGCCACGGCGCGCCGCAGGGCGGACGAAAAGGCACCCCCCCGGCGGCAGGTCACCCGGGAGCGCGGCCTCGAGGACGCCGTCTTGGCGCGCGAGCGCTCGCGCGCTGATCGGACCTTGGCGGGTGAGCGGGTGCAGCGGCGGCTCCTGATCGCCAGTCTTCTCCTCGCGGAGCGGCAGACCACAGACCGCTTTCTCCGCCTGGAGCGCACCCGGTCAGACAAGACGATCACCGCCCGCGATCAGTTCCTGGGCATGGTCGTCCACGACGTGCGCGGACTGCTGGCCGGCGTCGCGATGTCGGCGGAGCTCCTGGAGCGGGACGTCCTGTCGGACCCGATTCGGGCCGACCGGGCTCTCGTGCACGCCAAGCGGATAGCCGAGACGACCGTGCATCTGAACCGGCTGATCGGCGACCTGCTCGACGTGACCAGCATTGAAAGAGGAACGCTGCCGGTCTCTCCTCGGCACGCGGACGCGAGCAGCCTCGTGCGAGAGGCCCTCGAGGTGTTCGAGCCCCTGGCGGAGGCGAAGGGGCTGGTCGTCTCCTCAGAGATCTCGCCAGAGCACCTCCCCGCTGAGCTCGACCAGGAGCGGGTCCTCCAGGTCCTCTCCAACCTGCTCGGCAATGCGCTCAAGTTCACGCCGCCGGGCGGCCGCATAGAGGTTCGGGTTGCCCCGCGTGCCGGCGAGCTCTGCTTCGCGGTGCAGGACACGGGCCCGGGGGTTCCCAAGAAGCAGCAACGGGCGATCTTCGAGCGCTTCCGCCAGGTCGTTCGGGGTGACAAGCGAGGGCTGGGACTCGGCCTGTTCATCTCCCGATGCATCGTCGAGGCTCACGGCGGGCGAATCTGGGTGGAGAGCGCTCCTGGGAAGACCGGCAGCACCTTCCAGTTCACGATCCCGCTGGCGGGTCGCCACACCCGGATTCACAGGCGTGAAACGCGAAACTCTCAGGCCCCTCGTTCGTAGCCCCAACAGCGCCTTCTCTCGCTTCGGATGCGGACTCGCGCTCAAAGGAGCCTCCCGTGTCACGCCACGTCACACCGCTGGACGCGCGCTCCTCCTGTCTTCCGCTCGTGTGGGGGTTGCTGCTAGCGGGCGCAACAGGCTGTGGAAAATCTGTGACCGCGCGCGAGGTGGTTGCGCCGGGTCCGGTGTATCTGGCTCTGGCCAGCAGCGGCAGTGAGCTCTTCGGTCTGAACGGGGATGGCTCCCTGACGCGTGTTCGGAGCGCGTCTGTTGCGGATGCCGGCCAGCTCACCAGTGCATTCTTGTTCACGGATCTTCTGGCGGCAGCGCCCGATCAACAGACGGTCTTCAGCATCTACGGTTTCAAGCTCCGCGCCTGGGATACCCGCTCCGAGCGGCCCTTCGCCCATCAGGTGCACGACCTTCACACGACCGACCTCGAGTACGTCGATGGGCGGCTGCTCACCTTGGACTGCTCCCATATTTCGGAGGACGGGCCAGATGGAGGACGAACCCCACTCCTGGACATCGACTCGTGCTACGCGGCCTACGCCTTCGCGGCCCGCGGACCCTGGCTTCTCCACGAGATGAATGGGGTGCTGACGGTCTCCCACCGCGGCTGGAAGCGGAGCTTCGCTGCGCCGGTGAATAACTGCGTGAACTTCGCCCTGACGGCGACCCACGCGTGGTGCACGCGGGGGGATCCCCTCAGCGATGCAGGCTTTGGCTGGCAAGTCGTGCGCATCGCGCTTCCGGCGAGCACCGAGGAGACGGTTGGGAAGCCGGAGATTCGGGACGCATTTGCATGGACCCCAGGCGGGTTCGTGGCGAACGAAACGATCGCCGCGTGGAGCGCCTCGACCAACGTCGTCGTCGACGATGGCGTCAAGCAGCGGCGCTTCAGCGAGCCCGGGCTCATCATCGGCCTGGCGTTTGAACCCGATGGCAACCTCGTCTACTCGGTCCCGGGCGCCGGTGTGGTGCGCCTGCGCTCCCCCTGAAGCGAATTCAGAGGCTTGAAGGTCGCCGTGCGCCATCCGGCGGGACGTCTTGTCCGGCTCACTGGAGCACTGCCCGCTCCAGTCAGGAGCCCGGATCATGTCTGACGCCGCTGCCACCCAAGCGGAGCCTCTTCCCCGTCGCGGAGAGCGGCGATGACGGGGCGCGTCACCTCTCCCCGTGACGGAGGCAACGGCGCGGCGCTTGCCGCCCGGCGGCTGGCCGCGGAGCGAGCCGAGGCCGAGAAGCGGAGGGCCGAGGCCGAGGCCCGGCGCAAGGCGGAGGAGGCGGCCCGCAAGGCCCGGGAAGCCGCGGAGCGGGCGCGTGCGCAGGCGCAGGCGGCGGCCGCCGAGGCGCTGCGCCTTCGCGCGACCGCGCAGAAGGCCGCGGCCCACGAGGCGCTGCTGAAGGCGATGACGCTCACCGAGCGGCTCAACAAGGCGGAGCAGACCGCCAACGCGCGGGCGAAGGAGCTGGCCAAGCTCGACGGCGTGGCGTCCCCGCAGCTGCCCTACCCGATGGCGGAGGGCTTCAAGCGCGCCGACGTGGACGGCAAGCTCGAGCCGCTCCCGCCCGAGGCGGAGGCCCAGCGGGCGCAGCTGCTCGCCACCAGCCTGGCCCAGCGGCGGGCGGATCAGCTGCAGCGCGAGGCGCTCCCGCCGGACACCGCGAGCGTCTCGCTCGACTCGGCCGCGGCAGACTTCAAGGAGCGCCTCGCGGCCGAGCTCGGTCCGCTCCTGGGGCCGGGCGAGCGGGGGAAGCTTGACCAGTGTCTGCGGGACAGCAAGAAGGGGTTCGAGGACCTGCAGGAGATCCTCCACCCGCGGGCCCTGCAGCCGGGGATGATCGACATCTCCCCACTGCGCGCCTATCAGCCCGCGCTCAGAGCGCTGCAGCAGCAGAACCCGGGTGCCAAGCTGGAGCTCGTCGTCAAGCCGTCTGAGCTCGGAGTGGACGCTCCTCCGCTGATCCGGATGACGCGCGGATCCGAGAGCCGGACCTTCTCGCTCGACGCCCGGCTGTTCATCGAGCCGTACCGCATTGGCCCGATCTACGCTGCGCTGTTGAAGGAGCCGGCACTCGGCGAGGCCTTCAACCGCGCGTACGGCGCGATCACCGGGCACGCGGAGTCGGACGCCCAGAACACGATACTGGCGGCGGGGAGTTCTGGCGCCACCACCTCGGCCCTGCTGAGCATGAGCCAGGAAGACCAGGCCAAGCTGCTCCAGGCAATCCCGGCGAACGAGGCGGGCACCTCCCTCTACGGCGGGCTGCTCCAGGAGGTGGAGCCCGTCCAGGGGTTGGTCTCCGTGGACGCGAGCGGGCTGGCGCGGGGAGAGACCGGCGGCCAAGTCGACGCGACGGTGGACGTCCGCGCGGCGGATACCGGCAAGACCTTCCACTTCCTGGACGAGCACGCGAACGTCCTCTTCGCGCCGGAGTTCCAGAAGTACATGCTCCGCGGCGATCCGCCGGCCGGGGTGCCTCGCGCGGGCGCGTACATCGAGAACGAGATCGGCATCGCCATGTCGATGCAGGCGGACCGATCCCCAGGTGCGCCGGGCGAGCCGCTGTTCACGGGCGAGAAGGCGAAGGTCATTGCCGCCATTGCCGAGCAGATCCGCGCGGAGGCGCAGGGAGACTCCGTCGCAATCTCCGTTAGCCCTGTGATGCTGAACGCGCGGGACCACGGTCAGGTCCGGCTGCCGCTCTTCAAGGTGCAGGGGAAGGACGGCCCCCGCTTCATCGACAACCTCGGGCGGCGGTACTCGTCCTTCGAAGACTGGAAGCAGAACAACCAGCTGCCTCCTGGGCGGATGACGTACGCCCAGGATGGGGCGCTTCGGCTCGGCAGCGACGGCCAGCCTCTCCTGGAGACGAGCAACACGCCGAAGACGGTCGACACCTGGCTCGAGCAGGGCAAGCAGGTGGCGGACGCGGTGGCGCTGGTGGGAGGGGTGGTGGTGCTCGCGGCGGCGGTGGTGGGCACGGGCGGCGCCGTCGTCCCGATCGCCGGCGTGGCGCTGGGGCTCTACGGCATCGGCACCTCCACCGCGAACCTGGCGGATCGCTCCGCGCACGGGCAGTCCATCTCGCTGACCAATTCGGAAGCGGCGATGGACTGGCTGAACATCGCCGGGAGCGCGCTCGCGCTGGGCTCGATGTCCGCCGCCACGCGCGCGGGCACCGCGGTGCTGGGGGGAGGGGAGAAGGCGGCGATCAACGGCTCGCGCCTGATGGTCGCCTCGCAGTACGCGGACACCGTCGCGGTGGGCAGCCAGGGGATGTACCTGGCCGAGCACTGGGACGAGATGGACCCGCAGCAGCGGGCGACGTTCGCCTCGCAGATGGCCTTCTTCGGGATCGCCCTGTCCAAGCAGGCCCACGACGTCGGCGGAGTGCGAAACCTGTACGACGTGAACGCTGCGGCGACCAACGCGTTCACGCTGCCCTCCGCTGGTACGGTACCCACGAGCAGCGCGGTCACCCCGCCCGTGGAGCTCCCGGTGGCGGTGGTAGTCCCGGGCCGGCGTCGCGTGAACCCCGATGAGCCCACGTCAGACGGCACAACGCTCGAGCAGATCGGCACCACGGCCGCCGGGCTCCCCCTGGGGCCCGAGCGCGCCGCCGTCTTCGAGCGCGAGGTGCTCCCCATCCTCCTCGCGGACGCGCAGAAGACGCTGGGGACGAAGACGGACCTCTCCAAGCTCCTCGCGCGTGCGGTGGCGGGCTCGGGGGCGCAGGGGCTGGGGCTCAAGGAGACGGACTCGGGGCTGGCTGCGGACACCGACTACCCGCCTCGCGCCGCCAACGCGCTCTGGCGGGAGTACGCCCAGGAGCTCGGCATCTCCCAGGCGGACGTTCGCGCCGTCCGGAAGCTCAACGCGGAGCTCGGGAAGCTGCCCAAGGCGGAAGGCAAGTACGCCCCCGACTTCGAACAGCTGAGCCCCGAGCTCAAACAGGTGGCCACCCGGGTCTCGAAGTCCCTGCTGGGCGAACAGGTGGATCCGCCACTGACCTCGACGGAGAAGGCCTTCAAGGCCAACCTCGTCCTCAACAACCTCACCTGGCACACCACGAACTGGCAACGCGCGGCGCAGGACCCCACGCGGGCCCAGGCGCTCACGCGCGGCAACGTCTTCAACACCTACTCGGACAACCTCGCCTACGCGCACGAGCGCGGTGGCCTCCCCGCCGTGATCGACATGGCCATCTCCGATGGCTACAACGCGGGAAAGCCGGACCTGGGGACGCTGGAGATGCGGCGCCTGCCCGGCTCCGGCGAGACGCCCGTAGAGACGCGGATGGAGGGGGGCCGGCTGGTCCGCCTCACTCAGCGCGACCTGGGCGATGCGCCCGTAGACCGGACGTTCGTGGCGCCGGCACCTGAGCCGGCGCTCGCGGCGCCCAAGCCCACCCTCCGGCCGGACGGGACGTTCGAGCCTGGGACCTTCCCCAGCGGCGTGAAGCCGCCGGCCGCGCTCTCGGCGCTCTACACGGAAGGAGGAAGCGGCCCGGTCATCCAGCGCTACGCGGACGCCGCGCAGCAGCTCGGCAGCTCGAAGCTCGCCCTCGCCGCGGCGGAGCAGTCGGAGGGTGCGGAGGCGGTGGCGGCCGCGCGAAAGCAGGTGGCGGAGGCGGAGCGCGAGCTCGGAGCGAGCGAGTGGTTCGTCAATGCCGCCTACGACGACCTCGTGAAGCTCAAGACGCGAAACGGCGCTCCCTTCTCGACGGAGACCTCGGTGGCCAGTGATGCCGAGCTCAGCCAATGGTCTGGCCTCGGGAAAGAGGACCTGGACGCGCTCCGCGCCGCCCCCAAGGGAACGGTTCCGCTTCGGGTGGTGGAGGGCTTCGAGACCGCGGCGGACGCCTACCGCCGCGCCCTCGATGACCTGGCGTATGGCGAGCACCTGCTGCGCCAGGGCGGCTCACCTACCGAGCTGCAGCAGGCCTCGCAGGCCATCTCCGATGCGCAGGAGCGCGTGAAGGGCGGCGCCCTGACGCTGGCGGCGAAGCGGGACACGCTCGCATCGGCGTTCACGGAGCTCACCGGCCGCGAAGCGCGCAACAGCACGGCGCTCGACGACGCGGAGATCCTCAAGTCCGCGTTCGCCGAGGGCTGGATGCGGCGCGCGTCCGGGCCAAGCGTGCTCGCCGCGGGTGACCGCACTCTGCTGGAGCTCTACGACGGGGTGCTCGACACGACCCGCCCGCGCTACGCACCGACCCGGCAGGACACCGGCGTACCGCGAGAGCAGCTGGCGAACCGACTCGGCCTGCTCGCGGACGCGGAGATGGCGCAGACCGGTACCAGCCTCAACGACTCCTTCCTCACGCGGCTGAAGGAGGCGGGGATCCGACTGCGCGTCTCCACCGCCAAGGGTGACAACCACCTCTACCAGAGCGCGCCCCTCCAGCCGCTGGACCGCAAGGTCGGCTACCACGTCTGGTACGACCCGGTGGACAAGGTGATCTTCGTCCAGGACGCGCTGCTCAACGGCGCCAACGGGGCGAGGAAGGTTCCGCCCGGCGCGCGCTTCGCTCAAAACCCGAATCCGCTGGATCCAACGTTCCTGGCGACGCCGGAGTCCGCCGCGCCGCTGCTCCAGGTGGTGCACCAGGCGTTGGGAGAGCCCTGACGCGACGGTTGGACGCCTTGAACACGCAAACTCGCCCTGGGAGGTTTGGTGCGAAAACTGTTGCTGTGGCTCTCGGTCCTGGCGGCCGGTTGTGTCTCAGCCCGCAGCGAGAACCAACCCCCAATGGTCTCCGCCCTCACCTGCTCACCGGCGAGGGGCCTCGCGCCGTTCACCGCGCAGTGCAGCTTCTCCGCGGTGGATCCGGACGGCGACTTGGTGGGCTGCTGGCTCGACGCGGAAGCTGATGGCACGGTGGACCAGCAGCTCTCCGACTGCGGCACTGGAACGTTTGCGCAGACCTTCTCTACCCCCGGCAAGATGACCCTCGCGGTCCAGGCGATCGACTCGGCTGGCGCCACCGCCGTGGCCAGCGTCACCCTCATCGCGGACCAGGCCAACCGCCCCCCCGTCATCTCCCGCTTCGAGGTGACGCCCGACACGGGCGTCGCGCCACTGGAGGGTACCTTGAGCTGGAGCCTGACGGACGCAGACGACGACCCGCTCACCTGCACGCTGAACGTGGATGGGTTGGGCGCGCCCGAGTACACGCTGCCGAGCTGCACCAGCGTCACGCTGCAGAAGCACGTGTTCCGCGAGAGCGGCGCCTTCTTGGCCGAGCTCACGGTGACGGATGGACGCGGGGGAAGCGCAACCTCGAAGGCCTCCGTCGAGTACAAGCGCCCAGTGGGAGACCTGCGGATCTCCCGCGCCGAGTGGGCCCAGAGCGTATTCAACAAGGACGTCAAGCTGGTGGCGGGCAAGCCCGCGCTCGCCCGCGCCTACGTGCTCGCGGATCGGCCCAACACCCACAGCGTCCAGGTTCGCGCCACGCTCTGGCGTGCCGGCACCCAGGTGGGGACGCTCCCACTCCAAGGCCCCGCCACGCTTCCGCTGGCGGAGGTGCCCGGCGACCTGGCGCAGAGCTTCCGCGGGATCGTCCCCGCCGATCAGGTCCAGCCCGGGCTCGAGGTCCGCTTCGTCGTAGACCCTGAGGACCTCGTCGCAGAGGCGAATGAGAGCAACAACAGCCACGCGCTCCTCGCCAACGTTGGCCAGGACTCCACGCTCTTCGTGACCGCGGTCCCGGTGACCAGCCTCGACGCGGCGGGCAACCCAGTCACCGCCAGGGTGCTCGACATGAGCGGCGCCATGGTCCGGATGTGGCCCCTCAAGGCGCTCCAGCAGGAGGAGCGCGCGCCCATGACCTACGGCGGGAAGATCTCCTCCCACACTTTGGCGACCTGGGAGACCGTGCTCCTCAACCTCGCAGCGCTCCGCCAGATGGACGCGAGCAAGCGTTACTACTACGGCTACCTCCGCGTGGTGGACGGCTCAGGCATCACCGGGCTCGGCAACCTTGGCTCCCCATCGGCGGTGGGCCGGGACGACTCTCTCTCCACCGTCCTGCACGAGCTTGGCCACACGTTCGGCCGCCCGCACGCGCCTTGTGGGGGCGCCGGCAGTCCCGACCCCTCCTTTCCGTACGCGAGCGGGTTGATCGGCTCGTGGGGGTACGATCTCACGGCCCAACGCCTCTACGAGCCGGACTGGTTCAAGGACGTGATGGGCTACTGCTCGCCGGCTTGGGTGTCCGACTACAACTACCAAAAGGTGCAAGCGTTTCTGGAGACACACCCGCCCCAGTCGTTGGTAGGCGACGACCAGCGGGAGCTGCTGGTGGTGCGCGGGTTCATCGACGGGGACGCTGTCACTCTGCTCCCCGTCTATCGCTTCACCGGCGCGCGGGCGCCGCAGGAGGGGCCGCTCACCCTCACCGTCACCGGCGAGAAGGGGGCGCGCACCGCGCGCGGCGAGTTGCTCGAGCCTTCGGAGGGGACGCGGCGCGCCTTCGTGATCACGCTCGAGGATGTGGGCGCGCTCACCCGCCTCGAGCTGGCACTTGACGGCCGCACCCTCTTCAAGGCCGCCGAGCCACGCGCGGCGGTGGCGGCGGGACCGGTCGACCTGACCGAGGAGCCAGGCAGGCTTCGGGTGCGCTGGTCCGCCGCGACCTACCCCTTCGCGGCGGTGGGCCACCTGGGGGCCACCCGCACCACGCTGGCGCTGGATCTCCCGGGCGGCGAAGCCTGGGTAACCACCTCCAGCCTCCCAGAGGGCGGGACTGTTGAGCTCTCGCTCTCAGACGGGCTGCGATCCGCGCGGGTGCGGCTGGCGCGTTAGAGGCGTCCAGGAGACGTGAAGATCACCGCCGCCTGCCGCCCGAAGTGACGATGTTGCGCATTCTGATGTGGCGAAACTGCTTTTCCTCGACCGTCGATAAGCTTTCAGGAAGGGAGTACCCAGATGGCCTCCAGCGGTGGTGGCGCTCCGACCCTCGTGTTGATTCCCAACTACGCCGTGGCGATCTCCTCGTCGAAGGCGGTCGACTGGCGGCAGCGAGCGGTTTCTCCAGAATCACAGGCTCCCGCGGCGGGCGCCGGGACACTCACGCTGGGGGACGCCTTCGATCGCGAAGTGCTTCGCCATACGTACCTCTCCAACGGGCGTGGCCACGCTGGACCGGATAAATGAATTCGTCGTCACGTCTGGGACGCGTTGCTGAATGGGGCGAGCGCTAGGCAGGTCCCGCCTGGCGCGCGCTTCGCGGTAGGACGCCCTCGCTCCATTTGCGACGGGGCGACCCCGCACCTGTCTCCCACTGGGGGGCAGCTACTTCACCGAAATCGCGTTGGCCCAGGCCCTCCGGAACAGGGTGTGAGGCTTGCTTAGGTCACGGTTCCAACGATGAAGAAACTCGGTCTGGTCGTCATTCTTGTCGTCGCGGCTGGGGCGATGCTGACCCAGTGGCATTCTGCTCCGCCGTATGACAGCGCGCCCGCGCAAGGGCCGTCCTCAGCGACGCAGACTCGACCTATCGCGCCACCTCGGGTCGTTGCGCCGGTTCAAGCCAAGGCCCTCCCCGATCCCACCTCGCAGTTCCAGCAGGTGGCGGCGCGCTCGCCGGCCTTCCGAAGGCTGCCCGCGGACGATCAGGGCTGGGTCCTTCAGCAGACGCGGCATGCCTGGGCCTCTGGGCAGATCCGCTCCGGCGTGACCGAGGCCTACGACTACATCGATCAACTGAGCGGCGTGCGGATGTTCGCCGTTGAAGAGCGGGAAGCTCCTTACGAGCCCCCTTCAGAAAGTCTGTGACGACATGAACCACGACAACCAGAACCCAGCACGATGGGTGCGCCCAACGCTTCGGCTGCTGCCGCTGCTGGCGTGCGCCTTTCTCTCAATGGGGATGTCCGCCTCGGCGCCGGCGACCATCGGCTACGCAGAGCTCTCCTCCGTCAGCAGCACGGGGGCTTGTCTCAAGCGCCCCTCGACGGCGGCCGCGCCCTACTACGGCGCCATGCGTCCGGCCTCGGGGGCGATGAGCCACGTCCAGCTCATGCAGCACGTGGGCACCCGCCTGGGCTTTGGCCTGTCTCCGCTGAGCCCGCTGGTGCCGTCGAAGTCGAACGACTGCACGACGGTGTTCTTCGCCGAGGAGCTGGTGCGGCAGCTCGGCGAGGTCGGGCTCAACAAGCAGCACGCGCTGGTGGCGACGATTCGCGGAGGAATTACCCCGCTGACGACCTTCACGCGCGGGGACATCAACGCCGCCTTCAACCGCTTCCAGAGCCTCGACGCGGCGTCAACGGCCGACGATGACCTCCGGTGGGCCGCCTGGACGCAGATCGCCCAGCTGATGGTCATCCGCGAGCTGGTTGGCTCGCAGACCCTCAAAAGCAATGGCGAGGTGATCGACCACCAGATGAACCTCGAAGAGCTGCTCGCGGAGTTCTGGTTCAACCACTTCAACGTCTCGAGCAGCAAGGCGCCCAGCTACGTCCTCGGCAGCAACGGGTACGCCGACATGATGAAGTCGAAGATCGGCTCGACGTTCTACCTGCTGCTCCGCGAGGTCATGAGGCAGCCAGGGATGATCGTCTACCTGGACAATCAGCGGAACGTGTACGACGCCGCGACCGACACCGCGGGCAATCAGAACCTGGCCCGCGAGCTGCTCGAGCTTCACACGTTCGTCCAGCGGCCCAAGCACGACGCGGCGGACACGACCAGCGTCTACGGGCAGAGCGACATCGAGGCCATGGCGAAGATCCTCTCTGGCTGGCACGCCTATGGCTATGCCACGCCGCTCCAGCCGGCCGACTCCGGCTTCGTCTACAACGCGGCGCTCTCCGCGCGCGTCCCCGTGAGCTTCATGGGCGTGGACTACCCCGACACCGGCGAAGCCCGCGTGGAGGCGGTGCTGCGCTGGCTGGCCAACCACGAACAAACCAAGCGCGGCATCTGCACCAAGCTGGCGAGCCTGCTCTATGCCCCGGCCCTCGTCGGTGGCGCGAAAGACGCCTGCGTCGCCGCCTGGGGGACCGACGGCCAGCTCAAGAACATGTACGCCGCGCTGTTGAAGCGGCCCGAGTTCTGGAGCGCAGCCAACTACCGCAACCTCTACCGCACGCCTCAGGAGCTCATCCTCGCTGCCGTGCGGCAGATGGGCGCGAACCTCAAGGATCTCGAGTACGGGGTTCGGGCGGCCGGACTGACTCCCGCGCCCTTCGACCCGGCGACGTTGCTGACGCTGACCCCTGCTCAGTTCGTCGACAGAAACAACGCCTTCACCAAGGTCCCAATTCGAAACTTCATTCGAGTCATTCAAATCCACATGGAGAAGACCTCGGGCGTCCTCCGCACGAACTGGTCTGCGCCCACCGGCTACAACCAGGACGGGAGCTCGTACTTCTCCACCTCCTACGTCGACAACGTCAGCCGGCTGCCGATCGAGCTCGCCGGGCTCTTCGACCAGATCCCGGCCGAGACCCGGAGAGACGTCATTCGCGGCAGCGTCACCACGCCCGCGGCCGATGCCATTTCCACCACGAACCCCACCGGCGTGATGTGGAGCTACACCGTCAACACGCTCGGCATGGGCTACGTGGTCACCGCTCCGGGCTTCAGCTCGGCCAAGTCTCCCTACCTCCTGCACGCCACGCAGCAGGCCGCGCTCGGCACCATCGCCGCGAGCTCGTCCAACTGGTCGTACTGGGCCTCGTCTCCCACCTACCGCTACCGCGAGAAGACCTGGGCCCCCGTCGTCCTGGGGACCGCCGCGCAGCTGCGCAAGTGAGCCACGACATGAGCACCCTGAACCGTAGACAGCTCCTGAGCGCGGCCCTCGCGGGTGGCGGTCTGGCCTTCGCCAATTCCTTCCGCGGCGCCTTCGCGCAGACGGTGACGCCCAAGCACCTGGTCTTCGTCTTCCTGCGGGGCGGGGCGGACGCGCTCGGCCTCGTGGCCCCGCTCGGCGCCGAGGGGACGCTGGTGAAGGCGGCGCGGCCGACGCTCGCGATCTCCTCGCCCATTGCCTACTCGTCCACCCTGGGGCTGCATCCGCTCTTCGCGCCGCTGCTTGGCGATGCCGAGCTCGCGAACCGCCTCAACTTCGTCCTGCACGCCGGCTCCACCAACGAGACCCGCTCTCACTTCGAGCAGATGGATCACATCGAGACGGGGGACTCGGTGGGCATCTCCGCGAACGGGTTCCTCGGCGCGGGAGCGAAGGCCGCGGCCCTCAACTCGGTGGCGCTGGGGACCCTCTCGCCGGCGTCCCTGAGGGGAACCAACCCGGTGGTGCTGGCCGACCCGGCGCGCGTCCAGGCGAACTACGCCTACGGAAGCTTGAAGCCGGGGATGTCTCGCGCCACTCGGATGAACCTGCTCAAGGGAGCGACCGGGACCGGCGCCGACGCCAAGGTGGACGCTCTGGCCAAGGACGCCGAGGCGCAGATGAACCTGCTCGCCTCTCAGCTGGGGACGACCACGCTCACCGATCTCACCACGCGCGGCGGCTACGTCGCCTCATCGCCCTTCACGTTCGGCCCGCGCCTCGCGCTCGCGGCGGCGCTGATGGACACCACGTTCCGGCCCGCCTTCCTCACCGTCGATGCAGAGCACATGTGGGACACGCACGCGTTCGAGGACGTGAACACGGCCACGCCCTACTACTCGCTGGGGCGCAAGGTGGACGACCTCGCCAAGAACCTGCTGGCGTTCAAGCGAGACCTCGTCACTCGCGGGAAGTGGGACTCGACGGTGGTGGTGGTGATGTCCGAGTTCGGGCGCACCGTGAGGGAGAACCAGGGCAAGGGCACGGACCACGGCCGAGGCGGCGTGATGCTGCTGATGGGTGGCCCGGTGCGCGCCCACGCCGACACGGCGTACCTGGGGCGCCGCACGCTCTCGATTCCGGAAGCCCCAACGGCCAGCACGGCGCTGGAGGTCGTGCACGACTACCGGCTGGTGATGGCGGAGATCCTCGAGCGCCACATGGGACTGCCGCAGGCCACGGTGCTCTCGCTGTTCAAGCCCGTCGACTCGGTGAGCCCCGAGAGCTACTTGAACGTGCTGCGGTGAGGCTGCCGCCCGGCGGCTGAGCGCCTGACCGCCCCCTGACGTCTGTCGCGCGTCGGCTGCTCGACACTGCGTTTCTGCTCGCTCGACTCGTGGGGCTGCGTGGCGAAGATCTCTTCGTCAAGCGTCCCCAGGTCGTAGTCCTCGTCAAAAGCCGTGCGTCGGCTGACGCACGAGGTTCTTTTCGTCCATGAGCGAGCAGTCACGAACGATCGATCAACTCACCCGAGAGAATGCCGAGCTGAACCGTCGCCTCGCCGAACAGGGCGCCCGCGCCCCGAGCCGCGCTGAGATCGACCTGCGGCGCGAGGAGCAGCGGCTCCGGCTGATCCTGGACGGCGTCCGCGACCACGCCATCTCGATGCTCGACGCAGAGGGCCGCGTGGAGACCTTCAACGCGTCCGCGGAGCGCATCAAGGGCTACAGCTTGGCCGAGGTCCAGGGACAGCACTTCCGGATGTTCTTCACGCCGGAGGACCGCGCCGCAGGCCTGCCCGAGCACGAGCTGCAGGTCGCCCGCGAGCAGGGTCGCTTCGAGAGTGAGGGCTGGCGGCAGCGCAAGGACGGTTCGCTGTTCTACGCGGCCGTCTCGCTCTCGGCCCTGCACGGAGCTTCCGGTGAGCCGGTGGGCTTCGTGAAGGTGACGCAGGACCGCACGCGCCAGCGGGAGCTCAGCGAGGCCCTCCAGCGCCGCGAGGACCAGCTGCGGTTGATCATCGACGCCATCCCCGGGCTGGTGGCCTACGTGGCACCGGACAGGACCTACCGCCTGATCAACCGCGCGTATGAGCAATGGTTTGGCCGTCCGGCCGAGCAGATCCTTGGCAAGCCCATCGCCGAGGTCCTGGGCGATCGGGCCTTCGCGGCGATCCAACCGCACATGGAGGCGGTGCTCGCGGGTGAGGGGCGGTCCTTCGAAGCGGAGGTGCCGTACCAGACCGCGGGCGCCCGCTGGATTCGCGCGAGCTACATTCCAGACCGCGCCGCCGACGGAACGCTCCGGGGCTACATCAGCCTGGTGTTGGACGTCACCGAGCAGAAGCGCGCGGAGCACCGGCTGGAGGAAGAGGCGCGGGTCAACGAGCTGCTCTATCGAATCGGCGCGGCGTCCGCTTCGGCGCTCGACCCCGAGACCTTGTTCGAGCGCCTCACGGACGGGGCCACCGCCTTGTGCCGAGCGCAGTTCGGCGCGTTCTTCTACAACGTGGAGAGGCCCGAGGGCGGCAGCTACATGCTCTACACGCTGTCAGGCGTTCCGCGGGAGAAGTTCGCGGGCTTCCCGATGCCCCGGAACACCGCGGTCTTTGCTCCCACGTTTGCGGGGCAAGGGGTGATCCGCTCCGACGACATCACCAAGGACCCACGGTACGGCAAGAGCGCGCCGTACCACGGGATGCCGAAGGGCCACCTGCCCGTTTGCAGCTACCTCGCGGTGCCGGTGGTCTCCCGTTCCGGAACGGTGCACGGGGGGCTCTTCTTCGGCCATGCCCAGCCCGGGGTCTTCACGGAGCGGGACGAGCGCATGCTCGTGGCGGTCGCCGCGCAGGCGGCCATCGCGATCGACAATGCGCGCCTCCACGCGGCCACCCTCGCGGCAGAGGAGAACTACCGCGCGCTCGCGGAGTCCTCACCGCAGCTCGTCTGGACCACCACGCCCGAGGGTCAGCTCAACTACTGCAACCGGCGCTTCCTCGAGTTCGTCGACCTGCCCTTGCAGGAGTTCCGCACCGCGAAATTGGAGAGGTTCATCCATCCGGAGGACGCGCCCAGGGTGGCGTCCGCGTGGGAGGCCGCGCTCGCGAGCGCGCAGCCCTTCGAGCTCGAGTACCGGCTCCGGCACGCGGCGGACGGCAGCTACCGGTGGTTCCTGGCGCGCGGCACGCCCGTCCGGGATGGCGAAGGGCGGATCACGCGCTGGGTGGGCACCTCCACGGACATCGACGGCCGAAGGCGGTCCGAGGAGACCCAGCGGTTCCTCGCGGAGGCAGGCGTCCTGCTCACCGCGTCGCTGGACTACCGGTCGACGTTGCCGGCGCTGGTGAAGCTCGCCGTTCCCCACATGGCGGACTGGTGCGCGATCGACCTGTTGGGCGATGGCGGCGTCTGCGAGCGCGTGGCGACGGTGCACGCAGATCCCCGCCGGGTCGAGATGGTCGAGGAGGTCCGGCGTCAGTACCCTCCGGACGAGAACGACGCGGTGGCGCGGATCCTGAGGACGGGCGTCTCGGAGCGCGCACGGGAGATCACCGAGGAGATGCTCAGCGCCGGCGCCCGTGACGCCCACCACCTCGAGCTGACGCGCGAGCTGGGGCTGCGATCGTGGATGGCGGTCCCGATCGTCGTCCACCGCCGCGCGGTCGGCGTGATCTCCTTCGCCTCCGCGGAGTCCGGCCGGCTCTTCGAGCAGGGGGATCTCGAGATCGCCGAGGAGCTCGGCCGGCGCGTGGGCGTGATGATCGACAACGCCCGGCTCTTCGAGATGACGCAGCGGGAGCGCGTCCGCGCCGAGGAGGCCAGCCGCGCGAAGGACGAGCTGCTGAGCGTGACCTCTCACGAGCTGCGGACGCCGTTGAGCGCCATCCTGGGGTGGACCCAGATGCTGCGCACCGGTGCGCTGAGCGAAGAGAAGCGCTCGCGCGCGCTGGAGACGATTGAACGCAACGCGCGGATCCAGGTGCAGCTCGTGGAGGACCTGCTGGACTTCAGCCGGGTCGTCGGCGGCCGGCTGCGGCTCGCGCTCGCGCAAGTGGAGCCGGCGCAGGTCGTGGAGGCCGCCGTGGAGGTCGTCCGTCCCGCCGCCGAGGCCAAGGGGCTGCGCCTTCAGGTGCTGCTCGACCCGGACGCGGGGGTGCTCAGCGCTGACGCCAGCCGGCTCCAGCAGATCGTCTGGAACCTGCTGTCCAACGCGGTGAAGTTCACGCCCAAGGGCGGCAGGATCTACGTCCGCATGCAGCGCGAGGACTCCTACGTGGAGATCGTCGTGGGTGACAACGGCGCGGGCATCGAGCCGTCGTTCCTCCCGCACGTCTTCCAGCCGTTCCGCCAGCAGGACGCCTCCATCACGCGCACCCACGGCGGCCTGGGCCTGGGCCTGGCGATCGTGAAGCACCTGGTAGAGCTTCACGGAGGGACGATCGAAGCCCAGAGCGACGGCCCGGGAAAGGGAGCCACCTTCGTCGTCCGGCTGCCGGTTGCTCCGCTTCGCACGGCGCCCACGGCCCCCGCCGTCGCTCCGAATACGCGGACCCACCCGAGTACCGCGCTGCGCTGCCCGCCCGAGCTGGAAGGGCTGCGCGTGCTCGTCTGCGAAGACGAGCCGGATGCACGGGAGCTGATCGAGTCCATCCTCACCGGGTGCAAGGCCAGCGTGGTCGTTGCGGGGTCGGTCGCCGAGGCGTTGGACCGCTTTCGCGAGGCCGTCCCCGACGTCCTGCTCAGCGACATCGGCATGCCGGACGCGTCCGGGTACGAGCTCATTCGCCAGGTCCGCGCGCTGCCCCCGGAGAAGGGCGGCCGGGTGCCCGCGGTGGCGCTGACGGCGTACGCCTCGATGAACGATCGGACCCGAGCGCTGATGGAGGGGTTCACCGCGCACGCGTCAAAGCCCACGGAGCCGCAGGAGCTCGTCGCCGTCATCGCCGCGCTCGTCGGTCGCTACGCGAAGAGCTGAGTTGTCGGATGGGGTGGGGGGCGAGCGGCAAATGCCCACGTCGGGCGCAGCGGGCGGCGGGTGAGCTTTCCCTCGTCATGCGTGGGCATGAAGCAGTGCGTGAACAACGCCTGCAAATGACGTCACGCTGCAAGCAGCCCGGCTCTCACAGCCGCGCGTTGCGAAGGCGCAGCGCGTTGGTGATGACGGAGACGGAGGACAGGCTCATCGCCGCGCTGGCCAGCATCGGGCTGAGCAGCAACCCGAAGAAGGGGTAGAGCAGCCCCGCGGCCACCGGGATGCCGAGCGTGTTGTAGACGAACGCGAAGAAGAGGTTTTGGCGGATGTTGCGCAGGGTCGCTCGGCTGAGCTTCCGCGCCCTCACCACTCCGCGCAGGTCGCCCTTCACCAGGGTCACGCCCGCGCTCTCGATGGCGATGTCCGTCCCGGAGCCCATGGCGATCCCCACGTGCGCCTGCGCGAGCGCGGGGGCATCGTTGACGCCGTCACCCGCCATGGCGACCCAGCGCCCCTCGGCCTGGAGCCCCTTCACCACCTCCGCCTTCCGCTCGGGGAGCACCTCGGCTTCCACTTGCTCGATGCCGAGCTTGCGCGCCACCGCCGCGGCGGTCGTCTTGCTGTCGCCCGTCACCATCACGATCCGCACGCCGCTGGCGCGCAGCGCCTCCAGGGCCTCCGGTGTGGACCGCTTGATCGGGTCCGAGACCGCGAGCAGACCCACCGGCTTTCGGTCGACTGCCACGAACATCACCGTGGCGCCCTCCGCGCGCAGCGCGTTGGCGCGCTCCTCGAGGGCGGCGGTGTCGATCTCCAGCGTGCGCAGCAGGCGCCAGCTCCCCACGGCCACCGCGCGCCCCTCCACCTGGCCGGTGATGCCCTGGCCGGTGACGGACTGGACGTCCGTGGCTGCAGTGAGGCGCAGCCCGCGGGCCTCGGCGCCGCGAACGATGGCGCTGCCCAGCGGGTGCTCGCTGGCGCGCTCCAGGCTGGCGGCGAGCCGGAGCAGCGTGGGCTCGTCGACGCCCGGGAGGGGGTGCGCGGCGGTGAGCTCCGGCTTGCCCTCGGTCAGCGTCCCCGTCTTGTCGACGACGAGCGTGTCCACCTTCTGGAGGGCCTCGAGCGCCTCCGCGTCCCGGATCAAGACGCCTGCTCGGGCGCCACGCCCCGTCCCGACCATGACGGACATCGGGGTGGCCAGCCCCAGGGCGCAGGGGCAGGCGATGATCAGCACCGCCACGGCATTCACCAGTGCATGCGCCGCGCGTGGCTCTGGGCCGGCCAGGGCCCAGATGGCCGCGGTCGCGACCGCGACGCCGATCACCAGGGGCACGAAGATGGCCGAGACCCGATCCACCACGCGCTGAATGGGCGCGCGGCTCCGCTGCGCCTCGGCGACGCGCCGGACGATCTGGGCGAGGAGCGTGTCCGCGCCCACGCGCTCCGCGCGAATGACGAGCGCGCCCGTCTGATTGACCGTGCCGCCGATGACCTTCTCCGGAGCCTGCTTGTCTACAGGGAGGGATTCGCCCGTGACCATCGATTCGTCGACCGCGCTGCGCCCCTCCAGCACCACCCCGTCCACGGGGACGCGCTCACCCGGCCGGACGCGCAGCCGCGCTCCGGGATGGACCTGGTCGAGCGGCACGTCCTCCTCGCGCCCGTCTTCCAGGATTCGCCGCGCCGTGGGCGGCGCGAGGCGCAACAGCGCCTTGATCGCGCTGGACGTCTGATGGCGGGCCCTCAGCTCCAGGACCTGGCCCAGGAGCACCAGCGTGGTGATCGCCGCCGCCGCTTCGAAGTAGACGGGCGGGACGCCGCCATGGCCGCCGAAGCTGTGGGGCAGCGCGCCTGGCGCGAGCGTAGCGAAGACGCTGAACGCGAAGGCCGCACCCGTCCCGAGCGCGATCAAGCTGAACATGTTGAGGCTGCGGTTCCGGACGGACGCCGCGCCCCGGACGAAGAAGGGCCAGCCGCCCCACAGGACCACCGGAGTAGAGAGCAGCAGCTGCACCCAGGTGGAGGTGCGCGGATGGCCGCGCAGCGGACTCCACGGCAGCATCTCGCTCATGGCGATCAGCAGGAGCGGCACCGTGAGGGCCAGGCTCACCCAGAAGCGGCGGCGCATGTCGAGCAGCTCGGGGTTGGGGGCGTCCTCGAGGCCCACCGTCCGCGGCTCGAGCGCCATCCCGCAGATGGGGCAGGAGCCCGGCTCGCTCCGGACGATCTGGGGATGCATCGGGCAGACGTAGTCGGTGCCGGCCGGCTTCGCTGCTGGCGGACGCTTCGTCAGGTACCGGCCTGGGGCCGCTTCGAACTTCGCGTAGCACGACGGGCTACAGAAGGAATAGGTCGTGCCCTCGTGTACATGCCTGCCGCCCTTCGGAACGTGCGGGTCGACACGCATGCCGCACACCGGGTCGATCACGGGCTGCGCGGGCGGGGGTTGGTTGGAGTGGTCGGTGCGACGTGGGAGTCGTTCCATTGCGCGTCTCGCACAGCGAACTACGTTCGCCCCGCACGGTGCCAGGCCCTTCGTTCCAGGGGGCGGGCACGGTAGTCGGACCACGGGCCGCGCCGCCAGCGCAGTGCGACTGGGCGCCAGCTGGCCGGCTCCGGTGCGCGGTAGCAGTCTCGTGCGGCGATCCCTCGCGACACCGAGGTCATCACCGTGCACCCACGAGCTGTTGCCACCGTCTACGACTACGAGCCGTACATCGGCCGTCAAACGGTCGAGCGCATCGTCCAGAAGGGGCGGCGGCTGGAGGGCCGGAGCGTCGCCCACATCAACTCGACCTACTACGGCGGCGGCGTGGCCGAGATGTTGTCCTCGCTCACGTTGCTCATGCGCTCGCTCGGGCTCGCGGCTGAGTGGCGGGCCATCCAGGGGCCGCCTGACTTCTTCAGCATCACCAAGAAGATGCACAACGCGCTGCAGGGCGCGCCCATCCACATCACGGAGATCAAGCGCGAGATCTACGAAGAGGTCTCGTTCCAGAACGCGCTGCGGAACCGGTTCGATCACGACTTCGTGATCGTCCACGACGCGCAGCCTCTTCCGTTGGTGCGTTTCAGCCGGAAGCGCGGCCCGTGGATCTGGCGCTGCCACGTGGACCTGACCCAGCCGGACCGGAGCCTGTGGGAGTACCTGCTCGGCTTCATCTCGCAATACGACGCGGCCATCGTCAGCACCGAGGAGTACCGCCAGGCGTGGCAGATCCCCCAGCGGGTCTTCCAGCCGGCGATCGATCCCTTCAGCATCACCAACCGTGACCTGGCCTCCGACGAGGTCGACGCGCGGCTCCGCCACTACGGCATCCCCACCGATCTCCCGCTCGTGGTGCAGATCTCCCGCTTCGACCGTTGGAAGGACCCGCAGGGCGTGGTGGAGGCCTTCAAGATCGCGCGGCGAATCCACGACTGCACTCTGGTACTGCTCGGCAACGTGGCCCTGGACGATCCGGAAGGGCCGCAGGTCTACGAGTCGCTGCTCGGCGCCAGAGAGGACCGGCTGCTCGTGATGAGCTGCGAGGACACGTCGCTGGTGAACGCGCTCCAGCGCCGCGCGGCCGTGGTGATCCAGAAGTCGATCCGTGAGGGCTTCGGTCTGACCGTCGCCGAGGCGATGTGGAAGGGGACGCCGGTCATCGGCGGCAACGTCGGAGGCATCCCGTATCAAATCCAGGATGGGGTGAACGGGTTCCTCGTGTCGTCCGTGCAGGAGACCGCGGAGCGCCTCGTGCTCCTGCTCAGGGATGAGCGACTGCGCCGGCGCATGGGCGAACAGGCGCGGAAGACCGTGCGTGATCGCTTCCTGATGACGCGCTACCTGGAGCAATACCTGGACCTGCTCGATGCCTTCGAGGCCAGGTACACGCTGCGGAGCGACGCGCGCCACTCCGACCATGAGGCAACTTTCCACGGCGCCTCCGCGCACTGAGTGCTCTCGTTAGCGAAGGCAGTCGCTCTACTGTTTCGAGCAATGACAACCCTGAACCGCCGTGAAGCGCTCGTAGCCATCGCGTCCGCCGTCCCCGCAGGCGCGATCCTCGCCGCCGACAAGCCCCAGGCGCAGGGGGCTGGCCGCAAGGCCGAGCCGGTGAAGCCGGGTGCGCATGCGCTCGCGCCGCTGCCTTTCGATCCAGCGAAGCTGAAGGGCCTCTCCCCGAAGCTCCTCACCTCCCACCACGAGAACAACTACGCCGGCGCGGTGAAGAACCTCAACAAGGTCGAAGAGGAGCTCTCGCGCGTGACGAAGGACACGCCCGGCTTCCTCCTCGCTGGTCTCAAGGAGCGCGAGCTCGTCTTCACCAATTCGATGGTGCTCCACGAGCTCTACTTCGGGAACCTCGGCGGTGACGGAAAGCCCAGCGGCGCGATCGAGAAGGCGCTGGCCGCGCAGCTCGGCAGCATTGCCCGTTGGGAGGAGCTGTTCCGCGCCACCGGCGCCAGCCTCGGCGGGGGAAGCGGTTGGGTGATGCTGGACTTCAACTTCCAGTCGGGAGACCTGAGGACGTACGGGTCCGGGAACCACAGTCAGGCGCTCGCCTCTGGCCAGCCGCTGCTCGTCATGGACATGTACGAGCACGCGTATGCGATGGACTACGGCGCCGCCGCCGCGAAGTACATCGACGCGTTCTTCGCGAACATCCAGTGGGACGAGGTGAACCGGCGCTTCGAGCGCGCCCAGCGCGCCTTCGCCGCGCTGGCGACCTGAGGTTCAGTGTCGATGGCGGTGATGCGCGTCCGAGACGTGCGGATGGTCGTGCGTGAGGGCGGCGTGGCGGTGCGGATGGCTGTGCGGCTCGATGACGGGGCCGCTGTGGTCGTGCTGGTGATGCGCATCGTGGTGGTGGAGATGTTCGTGCTCCAGCTCGTCATGGGTATGAAGGTGGGCGTGGCGCTCGCGGACCAGCAGCACGACGCCCGTCAGCATCAGGGCCCCGGCCACTCCATCGAGCACTCGCAGTCGCTCGCCCAGGAGCGGGACGGCCGCCACTGCGCCCAGGAACGGCGCGCTGGCGAACAGCGCAGCTTCGCGGGCAGCGCCCAGCCAGCGCAGGGCGTAGACATCGAGGAGGATGCTGGCCCCATAGCTCGCGCCACCGAGCGCCGTCGCGGCCAGGAGGAGCCGCCACTCGGGCAGTGGATGGCCCGCCAGAACGGCCAGGACCGCCATGCAGCTGCCTGCGCCCAACGCCTTCGTCCGGACGACCGCGACCGGGTCCTTGTTGGAGAGGCGCTGGGTGAGGTTGTTGTCCACCGCCCAGGAGAGGCACGCGCCGCCGAGCGCCAGCGCGCCCAGCCCATCGCCGGCGACGGTGCCAGGCGCCAGGCTCAACACCCCTGCGCCTGCGAAGATGAGGACGGCCGAGAGCGCGCCGCGCCACCCCAGGTGTTCGCCGAAGAGCCCCAGGGCGAGCAAGACGGTGAAGGGGCCCTCCAGGTTGAGCAGCAGCGCGCCCGCCACGCCGGTCAGCCGCTGCAGGCCCCACAGCATCAGCACCGGGCCGATCACCCCGCCGCAGACGATCACGCCCACCATGGAGGGCACGTCAGCACGTGACAGCGGCGCTTCGCTGGAGGCCGCCCCCTTCGCGGAACGCTTCAACCCGGAGAAGACGAGCAGGGCAATCCCGCCGCCCAGGTAGAGGAGCGCCGCGAGCGGGAGCGGAGGGATGTTCGGGAGGAGCAGCTTCGCCGCCGGCGCGCTCACGCCGAAGAGCAGGGCAGCCGACAGACCTGCTGCGATGCCGCGCCACCTCGTTGACCCGCTCATGACAGTCTCCGCGCGCTACGACAGCACTGCGTGAGCGGGCTCCGCGGGGGTCAGAACAGCCCGAACCACTTGCGCTTCTCGCTCTTCGGGACAGCTTGCTCCGTCTCCGCGCAGCGGCACCGCTGCTCTTTGGGGACGTTCGCCAAGGCTTGTTCGATGTGGGCTCCGCATCCGGCCCAGGTCGGCTTGCTGCAACGGCTGCAACGGACTTGTCTACACATGAAGGGCTCCCTCCAAGTTGTTAGACCCAGAACCACCGGAAGGGGATTCACCACAGTCCAGGGGTGCGCGTCATGAAGGGCGAGAAGGACCTACTGCTGGCCGCACGGCAAGGGGATTCAAAGGCCTTGAGTTCGCTCCTCTCCGCGCACGAGAAGAGCGTCTATCGCTTCGGGCTTCGAATGTGCGGCTCGGAGGACGCGGCCAAGGAGGTTCTGCAGGAGACGCTTCTGAGCGCCTTCCGGAACGTTCGCGACTTCCGCGCCGAGGCGAAGATCTCGACCTGGCTCTTCCAGATTGCCCGGAGCTTCTGCCTCAAGCATCAGCGCAGGCGGGTGGACGAGCCCGAGGCTCTCGAATCGCTCGATGCTCCGGAGGTGCTCGCGGTCCGCTCGCCGGGCGCCAGCCCGGAGGAGGGCGCGCACGCGCGGGAGCTGGGAGAGCTCTTGAGTGCGGCCATCGCCTCCCTGCCCATTCGCTACCGCGAGGCGCTCCTGCTGCGCGACGTGGAAGGGCTCAGCGCTGAGGAGGCCGCCGAGGTCCAGGGGATCGACGTGGCCAACCACAAGACGCGCTTGCACCGGGCACGCCTGGCCCTGCGGACCCAGCTGGGGGCGGTGCTGAAGGAGCCCGAGGCGGCGGACCTGTGTCCGGAACTCGTCCGCGAGCTCGGTGACATGGCTGAGCGAGACGAGGTGGAGAAGGCCACCTGCGCGCGGATAGAAGAGCACCTGGCCCGGTGCGAGCGCTGCGCTTCGCTGTGCGACCGCCTCAAGGAGGTGGTGTCGCTCTGCCAGCGGATCCCCGGGGACGAGGTGCCGTCCTCCATTCGCGCGGCGGTCCGGCAGGCGCTGCGCGGCGCCGCCGGGCCCGCCCCTCGAGCTTCAGGGGGGTGACTTCGCCTCCTGCAGCCGCACGGTGTAGCCGGTGCGCCGCGCGGCCTTGAGCAGGCCATCCGCGCTGACCCGCCGGGGATCGTAGGCGACGGTCAAGGTCCGCCACCCCGGGGTCGTCCGGATGACTCCGTCCGTGCGTTCGAGGGCGCGCAGGACCGCGGCCCGGCACCCCGCTCAACGCATCTCGCGCACGACCAGCTCGGCCGTTGCCAGGCCGTCCTGCGCCGCGAGGCTGCGCAGCCGCGCGGGCTCCATCATGCGTGCGAAGAGCGCTCCACCCAGGAGCGTGAAGCCCACCAGCAGGACGCCGGCGAACACGCGGCGCTCAGACATGGGCGCCCTCCAGGGCGGCCGGCTCGGCGGCGGCAGGGCTTGGCTCCGCGTGGACCCGGAACACCGGCTGGGCCGCGATGGCCCGCTTGACCGAGCACTGCTCCACGACGCGGAGGATGGCCTCGCGGTAGCGCTCGGGGAACTCGGGGGGCAGGTGCAGGGCCAGGTCCACGCCCACCAGGACGCCGTCGGCGCCGTACTCGGGCCGCTCGACGAGCTGGAGGTTCTCCACCGGGATGTTGCGCTGCGCGCAGAAGCCCTGGACGAAGATCCCCGCGCAGGTGCCGATCGCCGCGAGGAAGAGGTCGAACGGGGACGGCGCCGAGTCTTCCCCGCCCTTCGAGACCGGCTGATCCGTGTGGACCACATGGGCGCCCAGCGCGGCATCCACCCGCCGGCCGCCGGGGAAGCGGATGAGGATCTTGGATTCTGCAGACATGGCGTACCTCCTCCTTCGTGAGAGCCGGGGAGGCGCCAAAAGGATTCAGGCCTAGTCTTCGACCTCTTGCGCGGCCCCTCCTGCGGCGAGCGGAACGAACCAGAAGAGCAGCGCTTGGGAGCCAACGTCACCGGAGGAGTCCCCCGCTGGAGCGGCCTCCGCCGGAGCGCGCGGCGCGGTGCGGCGGGCCGCGCGGTTGGCAGCAGAGGCCGTCAGCGCCCGGAAGCCGACCAGCGCCAGCGCCAGCGCCGTGACCAGGGCGATCGCAAGGTGGCGTGAGCGTCCTGTTGGCATTGGGCTCCCTTAGAACCTCACGCGCTTGAACAGATCTCCCTTGGAGATTGTGCCCAGGAGCCGGCGCTCGCGGTCCACCACCGGCAAGCGCTCGAGCGCCGTCTCGCTGAACCGGGACGCCAGCTCGGCGAGCGAGCACTCCGGGTCAATGGGCCGCAGCTCTCTGTCCATCACGTCCGCGGCGACGATCATCTGCAGCACGGCGTGATCGGGCAGGTGCCCCTTCAGCTGATCCAGGATGACCACTCCGAGCAGGCGCCCCGCATCATCGGTCACGTAGAGGTCCATCCCGGGGGGCTGCTCCAGGAGCAGGACGATCACCTCCTGGAACGAGGTGGTGGGGGCCACGCGGCGCTCGACGGGCCTGAGCAGCGAGCGGATGCCCTCCGACCGCAGCCAGTCGGGCGCCACCGGCGCAGGGACGTGGACGTTGCGCTGCTTGAGCGCGGCTGTGTAGAGCGACTCCTTCTCCAATCGCCGACTCACGCCGGTCGCCAGGACCGCGGCCAGCATGAGCGGCAGGATGAGCCCGTAGTCCCCGGTCAGCTCGAAGATGATCAGCACCGCCGACACGGACGCGTGCGTGGTGCCGGCCAGCACCGCCCCCATGCCGAGGAGGGCATAGGCACCGGGGGGCGCGCTGCCCGGCCACACGGCTGCGGCCAGGTGTCCGTAGCCTCCGCCCAGCAGCGCGCCGAAGAAGAGCGAGGGCGTGAACAACCCGCCCGGGACCCCGCTGGCGGACGCCACGGCCGTCGCGCCCAGCTTGGCGAAGGGCAGCAGGAGCAGCAGGGTGAGCGGGAGCGACCCCAGCAGCGCGCCGTTCACCGTGTCGTACCCGTTGCCGAGCACCTGGGGCAGCCACACCGCGCACGCGCCGACCACCGCCATCGTTGCGATCGGCAGGTACGGGGCGAGCCGGCGAGGCACCTTGTCGAGGAGGCCGGCCGCGTGGTGGATGGACTTGGAGTACGCCGCGGACGCCGCGCCCAGGAGGAGGCCGAGCCCAACGGTGAGGATCACCTCGCGCGGGCGCGTGAGCGCGTAGTGCGGGATGACGTAGCTGGGGTGGTCTGCGATCAGGCTGCGCGAAAAGAGCGTGGCGACCACGCACGCCACGACGATGGGGCCGAACAGCTCGAGCGCGAACGACCCGAGCAGGACCTCCAGGCCGAACAGCGCCGCCCCGATGGGCACGTTGTAGGCGGCGGCCATCCCCGAGGCGGCGCCGCAGGCCACCAGGAGGCGCGCCTGGTCAGGCGAGCTGCGGAACCAGCGGGCGAGGGAGGAGCCCATCGCCCCTCCCGTCTGGAGCAGCGCGCCCTCGCGGCCCAGCGGCGCGCCCAGCGCCACCGCGAGGATGGAGACGGTGCCCCTGAGCAGGGCCCGGGGCAGGGGCAGCTTGCCGCTCTTCACCCAGATGGACTCGATGATCCCCGCGGTGCCGTGGCCGCGGAGCGGCTGTCCCACGATCAAGGTCACCAGGACGACCAGCGCGCCGCCGAGGACCGGGATGACGAACCGCCACGAGGGGGAGACGGCCGTGACGGTGGAGAGGAAGGGCCCCTCGGCTCCACCCCAGGCGAGCCGCTGCACCCACCGCAAGAGCTTCATCAGGCCTGCCGCGCTCACCCCGGAGATCGCCCCCACGGCGATCACCAGCAGCCAGAAGCGGTTGGCGGGGCCGAGCACCCCCCGCAGCAGTGCCGCGATCCTCGCCCGCCCGCCGTCGCCTGGAGTGGCCATGCACCGGACGAGTAGCAGAACTGGGCTCGTGCGGCGCGCGGTCCTAAGGCGCTCACGGGCCAGTGGCGGGGGACGGCAGCGACGGAGCGCCCGGATGCAGGGAGCTCCGCCGAGCTGTGCGCCCGGCGCGCCTCAACCGGCAGGGCAGGTCACCGCCGCGTCACCGAGGGGCGTCCGAAGAGCTGCTCGGCCTGCTGGCGAAGGGTGGCGGCGGTATCGTCTCAATCGCCATGGCCCTGCTCCTCCCGGTGGGCGCCGCGTTCAGCGCTCGCGGCGCGGTTGCTCCTGCTGCGCGCCCTGACCTTCGCCGGAGGGCGCTGGCTGCTTGCGCTTGCCCGGCGCGGGCGGCGCGAGGCCGCCAACGGGCGGCCTGGCGCGTGCCGGCGCTCAGCGCGCCGCGGTTGCGTGCGCGCCCACCTCAGCGGGCGGGCCCTCCTGCACATCGCAGGCGCCGAAGACGCAGTTGAGGAGCAGGCGCACGGTGGGGGCGGCCTCCGCCTTCCCCTTGGACCGATAGTGCACCCCGCCGAAGTTGGCCGAGGTGAGGTCCGGCATTCGCACCGCGGCGAAGGCCGAGTTGCCGTCCACCTCCACCGACCAACGCGGGTCCACGCGAATGGAGGCAGCGCCGAACACGACGTTCACCTCCACCGAGACCTCTCCCGTGGGGGGCGGGAGCGCGGTGAGGTCAATCAGCCCGCGGCCGAACACGACGTCGTACTTGAGCTTGCCGTCATGGCGGGACGGCGTGAAGCGCTGATCGCCCATCACCGCGATCCCGCTGGAGGAAGTCTCCGCCCGCGGCCTCCAGGCGGAGATCAGCAGCTTCACGCCAGCAAAGATGAGGACCAGCGAGATTCCGGAGCGGACCAGCGGCACCCGGATGTGAAACAGCGCTTCGAGCAGAATGGAAATGCCCGCGAGGACGACCAGCGCACCGACGAAGACTGCGACGTTCATCTTCATGGCTCCTCTCCTTGGTTGAAGGACTGCTCGAGCAAGTCCCGTGCTCCGTGGCCGGTAGAGGAGCTCTCGCCTGGGGTGGCCCGCCCGTCACAGCCAGTAGCGGATCTTCACCGCTAGGGTGGCTCCGCTGCTTGGAACGAGGAAGAGGGCCTCCTCGAAGCGCGGGGCGCCGAGGCGCTCTGCCGCCCGGTTCGAAGCGCCGATCCCTTCTCGTGGAATTCCAAAGGCCGCGCGGTCGAGCCGCTCGTTCCCGTTCTCGTCGTGGAGGACCGCGAGCGCGTAGCGCCCCGGCGCTACGGACTCGAAGACCGCTTCGACCTCTCCCTGGCGGGCGGTGACGGAGACCGCGTACGCCGCCTTGCGCCACGCCTCTGGGTACCCGTCACGGCCGCGGAAGAGGGTCAGGCGCACGGCGCCTTCGGCATTGCGCAGCCCTTCGGCCCGGACCCGCACTGGTGCGCCGGTGGACGGAACCCCCGTGCTCAGCCACAGAAGAATCGCCGCCAGTACGCGCATGGCTGCCTCGCTACGCCATCGGGCTCGTGGCTGCGCCCTCAGGCGAGAACAGGGGGACGGGAAGGGGACGCGCGGTCGGGAAGGGGACGCCGCCGCGCTCGCAGATCAACCGCGCAACAATCCGCGCCGACTCGAGGATGGTCGGCAGGCCGCTGCCGGGGTTGGTCGCTCCGCCGGCGAGGAAGACGTTCTCCGGGTGCGGCAGCTGGTTGGGCAGCCGGAAGGCCAGGAGCTGGGTGATTCGGTGGGACGGCCCGAACACCGCGCCGTGGGACACGCCGTACTGCTCCTGCCAGCCCACGGGCGTGAGCGAGGTCTCCGCCTGGACGTGCTCGGAGATCCGCAGCCCCGAGCGCTGCTCGAAGGTGCGCAGGACGCGCTCGCGCATCCGCGGCCCTTCCACCTCCCAGTCGATGGGTGCGCGCGTGTTGGGGACCAACGCCAGGAGGTAGAGCGCGCTGTGCCCCGGGGGCGCCAGCGTGGGGTCCGTCCGCGAGGGGTTGCAGACATAGAGGGAGAGGTCGTCGCCCAGGGTGCCCCGCTCGAAGACGCGCTCCATCTCCGCGCGGTAGTCCCGCGCGAAGAAGAACGTGTGGTGCTGGAGCGGTAGGGGCAGGTCCAGGCCGAGGTACAGCATGTACGTGGAGCACGACTCGTCGAGTCGCTCCAGCCGTTCGTGCCGGAAGCGCACGGAGACGTCCGTGTCGACGAGCCGCTCGAGCGCCGCGGCGGCGTCCGCGTTGATCACCACGGCATCGCTGCTGATCCGCTCGCCGGGCGCGAGCTCCACCCCGCAGCAGCGGCCCTCTTCGATGATCAGCCGGCGGACCTCGGCGCCGGTGCGGACGCGCGCGCCGTGGGACGTGGCGACGCGCGCCATGGCCTCGCAGAGCTGGTTCAGCCCGCCTCGAGCGTGGGTGATGCCCCACGCATGTTCAACGAAGGGGACCATCTCGAAGCCGCCCGGGCACTTCCAGGGCGACATCCCGAGGTAGGCGGACTGGAACGAGAAGGCGAGCCGGAGGGCTTCGTCCTCGAAGTAACTGGAAGCCGTGGCGTAGAGCGAGCGCGTGAGCCCCACGTAGGGGAGCGCGTCCACCACCGCGGGCGTGAGCAGGCTGCCCAGGTTCGGCCAGCTCCGCTGCAGCACCGGGTAGAGGTGCTGCAGGCGCCGCTGCTCTCGCTCGAAGAAGCGTTGGAAGCCGGCCTCGGAGCCCGGAGAGAACCGCCTCAGCTCCGCGGCCATCCGGACCGGGTCCGCGAACATGTCGAGCGAGCGCTCGCCAAAATCGAGCCGGTACATCGGCTCCAGCGGGACCAGCTGCAGCTGCGACTCCATGCGCGTTCCCGCGAGGTCGAACATCTCCTCGAGGACGAACGGCATCATCAACATGGTGGAGCCGGTGTCGAAGGTATACGGGCCGACGTGCAGCGCTCCTGATCGCCCGCCCACGTGCTCGTTCTGCTCGAGCACCGTGACGTCGAAGCCGCGCGCTGCCAGCAGCATCGCCGCGCACAGCCCGCCCGGGCCGGCCCCGACAACCGCCACCCTCTTCGACTTCATCGATCGCATGTGCGGTGGAGGAGCAACCTTCACGCCAGGGAGGCCGTAGCTGCTCTCTGGCGGGACTCGTCCCAGCCCACGCAGAACGTGCGGTCGTGACGCAGGGCCTGCGCCTCGCTCGCCCTCAGTGGAGGCTCCCCACCGCTGGCCCGGAACTGGCTTCTCCCCCGGCCATGGAAGTGCTCATTGTCGGGGCCGGCGTCTCGTCCTTGCTGCTGGCGCAGAGTCTGCTTCGGCACCGCGCCTGTGAGTCGATTCGAATCGTCGGTCCGCGGCTGCCGCTCGCGCCGCACCGGCTCTCCTATTGGAGCGCCGCGCCGACCCCGTTCGATGCGTTCGCGGACGCTTGCTGGACGTCCATCTCGGTCTTCGCGGACGGCCGCGGCCTGCGCCTGCCGCTCTCGGAGCTTCGCTACCGGACCTTCCGCGGCCAGGCGTGGGCGGACGCGGTCAGGACGGAGCTCTCCGCCTCAGGCAACGTGGAGTTCGTCGAACAGACCGTTACCGGCGTCGAGCGCCGCTTGGTCCGGCCGAGCGTGCGCTGTGGCCGGACGCACCTCTTCGCGGACTGGGTGTTCACCAGCGTCCCGGACGCAGAGCGGCCGGTCGCGTGGCAGCGGTTTCTCGGCTGGGAGATTCTCCTGGAGGACCGGGAGCTCGACCTCGAGTCCCCAACGCTGCTCGACTTCCGGACCCCTGCCGCCGGAGACCTGCGCTTCATCTACGCGCTCCCACTGGCGTCGCGGCGGCTCTTCGTCGAGCACGTGAGCTACCAGCCGGCTGATCACGAGGCGGGGCTGCGTGCGTACCTGGAAGACGTCGTTGGGACGAAGCAGTGGTCGATCTCGGACCGCGAGGGCGGGGCCACGCCGCTGTTCCCCGCGCCTGCCCTGCGCGGAGACGACCGGATCGTCCCGATCGGGGTGCGGGCTGGCATGGCGAAGTCGTCCACCGGGTATGCGCTGATCCGCATGTGGCGCGATGCCGAACGGATCGCGCAATCGCTCGCGCTCAGCGGAGGCAGAGGGCTGGCGCCCGGACCTCGGGCCGGCTCGCTCTACCGCATCGCAGACCGCTTCTTTCTCTCCCTGCTGCGTGAGGACCCGGCGGCGATCGAGCGGCTGCTCGCCGCGCTCTTCGCGGGGGCTTCCGGCGACGCGGTGCTCTCCTTCCTGGGCGAGCACGCCAGCGTTCGCCAGCGGTGGCAGGTGGCGAAGGCCATGCCGCAATGGCTCCGCTGGGCGACGACCACGGGGCGCGTGAGCGCGCAGGCGTGAGGACCGCCAGCGCTACACGAGCGCACGCAGCGCGTCCGTGGTGGTGAAGAGCCCAATCACCCGGCCGCGCTCCACGACCACGGCGGAGCCAAACCTGCGGTTGGCCATTACAGCGGCGGCCTCGCTCAACCGCGTCTCGGGCGAGACCGTGTAGGGCGAGCGGACCATGAGCTCGTCCACGGTGACGTCCTCGGGGGCGATGCCGCGCTCTCGCTTGGCCAGGCAGAGCTCCCGGTCCGACAGGATGCCCACCAGGCTCCCGGACGACATCACGATGGGGAGGTGACGAATGCCATGCCGCTGCATGACCTCGAACGCCTGAGCGAGCGAGGAGCCGGAGGGCAGGGTGCGCGCCGGCGAGCTCATGTGCTCTCGCACGAAGGCTTCTCCAGCAGCGCTCGGCGCGGTCCCACGGGCAACCGGCAGGCGGCTGGGATCCGCGAAGCGAACGAGCGTCTTGCTCTCGCCTTCCCCTTCGATGCTCAAGCACTCGATCAACCCGGAGGAGCTTTGGATCGCGTAGAGGTGGGACGGGCGGAAGACGCGGTGATCGAGCTCGCCGTCCGCGCCGAGCAGCAGCTCGATCGCTCCGGCTCCCGTCCCCTTGGAGACAAGGCCGATGGCTTGCAGCGAGACGCGCTGCGTGAGCGGCTGGTCACCCAGCTCGGGACCGATGACCTCCAGCTCCACCGGGTGGTCCTTCTGCAACGCCTCGAGTTGGCTCAGGAAGGGCGACCAGTCCGCGCGCGCCACCTCCCAGGTTGTCGTCATCTTCATGGGGCCTCCCGCTCTCTTGGGAAACCTGGGGCGGCCAACGCCCGCCGAGAAGCAGGAGGCCGGGAACTGAGCGTTCGCCCCCTCTCAGGGCGCGGAGAACCCGGGGGCAACGATGTTCACCATCTTCGCCGGCGCGCGGACGCCCTGGGCGAGCATCGCGGCTTCGGCCTGGGCCCGCAGCGCGGTGCCGGCCTCGCCGCCCATCAGCTCTCCGCGGCGCCAGCGCGCCCCCACCGCCAGCATCTTCATGTCTGCTCGCTCGAAGCCCTGCTCCGCCGCCTCGAGCAGGGGAATTGCCCGCGGCGCGTCCCCCTCCATCGCCGCCACGGTGCCGAGGACCATGGCCTCGGTGGCGCGAGACCAGCTCAGGCCGCCCTTGCCGAGCCGGCGCGCCGCGGCCGTGGCCAGCTTCAACGTGGCTTTGCGCTCGCTGCCCTGCTGCTCCAGCGCCGTGCCCAGCCGCGCGCGGACGCGGGAGTCGTGCATCACGTAGCGCAGGAAGGGGACGGTCAGGTGGTAGCTGCGCGCCAGCGCGCGCCACTGCTGGTCGAACCGGTCGGCGGCGGCGCGGGGGCGGCCCGCGTAGAGGTCCACGTTGGTGCTGGCGATCAGGTAGAGGAAGTTGGCGAGGTAGAAGCGGTCCTTGGGCCAGTGGGCCAGGCTGGAGTCCGCCCGCCGCGCGGCCTCCTCCACGTCGTCATCCACCAGCCAGATGACGTTCATGCCGCCGCTGGTGAGGTTGGTCCTCGCGAGCAGGTCCTCGCGCTCGAGCGCGTCCGACAGCTCGGTCTTCACCCGGCGGGAGAGCTCGGCCCACTCTCCCAACGAGTAGAGCGCGGAGTTGCTGAACTCCCGCGTCAGGGCGAGCTCCCAGAAGACGCCGTGGCACTGGTTGCGGAAGATCTCCATGCTCTTCTCGGACAGCTCGAACACCGTCCGGAAGGCGCCCTCGTTCAGGTAGTAGGTGCCGGCCTCGTGAAGGTACGTGCTGCCCAGCGCGTGCGCGTCATCCAGACGCAGCGCGAGCGAGCGCGCCAGCTCCAGCCCTTCGCGCGCCTTCTTCGGGTTTCGCAGGGTGATCGCGGCCCGATACGGGTAGTCCACGCTCAGGCCGCGGGCGATCCGGTGGGGCTCGCCGGCGTCGAGCGCGAAGCGCAGGTGGCGCGCGCTGAAGTCGGAGCCGATCATCGCGTCGACGAAGGCCATTCCAGTGGAGACGGACCACATGAGGTCGATCCGCTGGAGCTCCGCGGCGGAGATCTGATCCGCCGGTCGCTCGGTGAAGCGCAGGCGCCGCAGCCCGATCCGCGCGCGCTGCCACAGGAAGGAGCCGACCGTGCTCCAGATGGACTTGATCGGCAGCGACATGCCCACCGACTTCAGCGCCCGGTCCATGGTGGCGCAGCCTTCGGTGACGAGGCCCGCGCGCAAGAAGGCGCTCCCTGCGCGCGCGGTGAGCTCGATCTCCGCTTGCGAGTCCGCCAGCCGTGCGGCCTCCAGGAAGACGGCGCCGGCCTCCTTCTCCCTGCCTGCGTTGGTGAGCGATTCGCCCAGGCTGCGGCGCAGGCTCACGCGCGAGGCGCGGGTCTGGTCGGTCTGGGGCGTCAGCGCCAGCGCCTGGCGGTAGAGGCGGGAGGCGCGCTCGAAGGCCAGCGCCGCGTCCGCTTCGGCGGCGGCCTTGAGCACGTAGCGCAGGCCCAGCGCCTCCTGTCCGGCCCCCAGCCAATGGGTGGCGAGCGTCTCCGAGTCCGCCGTCCCCAGCGCCTCGTGGGCGCGCGCGAGCCGCTCGTGCAGGCCGCTGCGGTCCTCGGCGGGCAGCCGCTGCAGCACCGCCTCGCGGATCCGGTCGTGGTAGGGCTCCACGGGATCCCTGCGGCGGACGCCCTGCGAGCGCAGCAGCTGCGCGAGCGCGAGCGCGTCCACCGCCTGCGCGTAGGCGACCGCGGCCAGCCCGGCCGCGGTGCTGACGGCCTCGTTCGCCACCGGCGTCCCCGCCACCGCCGCCAGCGAGAGCACCGTACGGGCGGCGGGCGGGAGCTCCTGCACGCGGGCCCACAGGCTCTCGTCGAGCGCGAGCCGGCTGGATCCAGGGCCTGACCGCGCGCTGCGCACGAGCTCCTGGATGAAGAGCGGGTGGCCCTTGGCCTCGGAGGCCACCCACGCCGCGGCGCCGGAGGTGCGCGCGCCCTGCCGCGCGAGCAGGGCGTTCGCCAGCTGCAGCGCGTCCTGCTCGTCCAGGGGCGAGAGGATGAGGTGCTGGCCGGGATCGCCCGTGAAGTTGGGTGGGAGCCACGCCCGGTCGGGCGGCGCGCGCACGGTGCAGATGAGCAGGACGCGCGGCGCGTCCGGGGGCCGGAGCACCTCGCGCAGGAGCGCGAACGAGTCCGCGTCCGCCCACTGCAGGTCGTCGATCGCCAGCACCACCGGGCGCGTCTTCCCCAGCCTGCCGAGGAACTCGCGCATCGCCCTGAAGAAGCGCCAGCGCTGCTCGTGCGCGTCCGGGGCCTGGACCGCCCCCTCCGTCAGGCGCGCCAGCGCCGGGAGCTGCTGCATCACCGGGAAGACCTGGCCCAGGACCGCGGCCGTTGGCGGCAAGAGCGCGTGCAGGGCGTCCGGCTCGAAGTCGAAGAGCTCCCGCGTGAGCGAGTCGAGCACGCCGTCGAACGCCTTGTAGGGGACCGACTCGCGCTCGTGGCACTTGCCCCGCAGCGCCAGCGCGTCCGGCGCGGTGGCGCGCACCTGCTCGAGGAAGTGGGCGACCAGCGCGCTCTTCCCCACGCCAGATTCACCCTGGACGAGCAGGAACACCGGCTTGCCGAGGCGGAACTGGCCGAAGGCGCCCTGCAGGACGTCCCGCTCGCGCGCGCGGCCGACGAAGGGATGCTGCCCGGCCGCGGCGGGCGCGGCCTGGGCCTTGCGCCGCTCGGCCAGCGGCGCGCCGAGCCGCGCCAGGACCTCGCGCGCGTCGGGCCTGGCGCCCGGGTCCAGCCGCAGCAGCGCCTTGCACAGCTCGCTCAAGTCCGCCGGCACGCCCGCCACCACCTCGGACGGCGCCGGAGGCTCGAAGTGCCGCTTCCCCGCGATCACGTCCGCGTTCTCGCCCATCAGCGGCCTGCGCCCGACGAGCACCTCGTAGAGCATGACGCCGACGCTGTACCAGTCCGCCGGAGGGCCCACGCCGCCCGCCAGCGTCTGCTCCGGCGCCATGTACGCCGGGGTCCCCATCACCAAGCCGGCGTCCGGTCCGGTGGCCTGGAGGTGGGCGTCCGTGACGAGCCCGAAGTCCAGCAGTACGGCGCGGCCAGCGGCCGTGACCAGCACGTTGGAGGGCTTGATGTCCCGGTGGACCTTGCCCGCGGCGTGGAGCGCGCTCAGCCCCTCGGCCAGCCCGAGCAGCGCCGTGCGAAGGCGCGCCTCGTCGACCGCGGGCGCGAGCGCTCCGCCCTGCGGCGGGAGCTGCAACGCCGAGCTCGAGATGCCGCGCTGGGACGTCAGCATGGTGGACTTGTCCTGGCTGGAGCCGGCGTCCGTGTCGCGCTCGTTCAAGGGCATCACGGTGGCGCCGCGCGCGTAGCTGCAGAAGTCGATCCCCTCCACCAGCTCCATGGTGAAGAACCACTGGCCCACGTCTTCGATCAGCTCTCCGAGCGCCACCAGGTTGGGGTGGCGCAGGTCCCGCAGGCCGCGGAACTCCTCCTTCATCCGCAGGAGCGAGCGCGCGTCGAAGCGGACGAGGCACTTCATCGCCACGTTGAGGCCGCGCTCCGGGTCTCGCGCCTCGTAGACCACGCCCATGGCGCCCTCGCCCAACCGACGCACGACCTCGAAGCGCGATGAGGGAGAGGCGTGGCTCACTCTGGGTGCGAGCTTAGCCGCCGAGGTGGGTGCGGAAGGCGACCACCCCTGCCTTCTCCGTCACACCGTTGCGCGCGTGTAGAGTTCGGTGCGCCGCTCTCGACAGGGGGACCCGCATGTCGACGTCTCACGCGCCGGGCCCCAGGGGCCTGGAGAGGATCCGGTCCGCCGTCCGGATGAGCAGCCGGGATGGGCTCCTGCCAGAGCTGGAGCGCGCGGCGCGCGTGCACGGAGACGTGGTCCGCTTTGCCCTCCCGCATGCGCAGGCCCTGCTGCTGAACGAGCCCGAGGCCGTGCGCCACGTGCTGCTGGAGAACGCGCGCAACTACGTGAAGGGGCCGCAGCTGGAGGAGCTGCGGCCGGTGGTCGGCAAGGGGCTGCTCACCAGCGAGGGGGACTTCTGGCTCCGGCAGCGGCGCCTGGCGCAGCCGGCCTTCCACCATGGCCGCGTCGGCGGGCTCGCGCAGACGATGGTCGCGTGCACGGGCGCGGAGCTCGGTGGCTGGGAGGCACACGCGAAGCAGGGCAGGGCGTTCGACGTGAGCGCCGCGATGAACGCGCTGACGCTGGAGATCGTGGGCCGCACGCTCTTCAGCGTCTCGCTCACGGGAGACGCGGCGGACGTGGGGGACGCGGTGGTGAACGTCCTGCGGCGGGTGGCGGACCGCGCCTGCGCGCTCGTGAAGCTGCCGCGCGCCGTCCCCACACCGTCGCAGCTGCACTTCCGCTGGGCGCTCTCCAGGCTGAAGCGCGTGGTGGACGGGATCATCACCCAGCGGCGCTCGGGTCCGGAGCGGGAAGATCTCCTGGGCATGCTGCTCGCCGCCCGGGACGACGACGGCCGCCCCATGACGGACCGGCAGCTGCGGGACGAGGCGATGACGCTCCTGCTCGCCGGGCACGAGACCACCGCCAACGCGCTCAGCTGGACCTTCCTCTTGCTGTCGCGCTTTCCGGCGGTGGAGCGGAGGTTGGCGCAAGAGGTCCGGGCGGTGACGCGCGGGCGTCCCCTCGCCGCCGAGGACGTGATGAAGCTCGGCTACGCGCGGCAGGTCCTGCAGGAGTCGATGCGGCTCTACCCCCCGGCCTGGCTGCTCGCGCGCGCGGCGCTCGGAGAGGATGAAGTGGGCGGGTACCGCGTCCCCAAGGGCGCGATGGTGCTCGTCTCGCCGTACCTGCTGCACCGCCACCCGCGGCACTGGGAGAACCCGGAGGGCTTCGACCCGGACCGCTTCGCGCCCGAGCGGGCGGCGGCGCGGGCACGCTTCGTCTACCTCCCGTTCGGGGGCGGCCCGCGGGTCTGCATCGGCAACGAGTTCGCCTTGATGGAGGCGGTGATCATCCTCGCCAGCGTGGTGCAGCGGTACCGCCTGGAGCTGGTCCCGCACCACCCGGTGGAGCTGGAGCCGCTGGTCACGCTGCGGCCGCGCTTCGGCATCCAGGTGGTGGCCCGACGACAGCTGGAGGAGGCGCAGGCGCTCGACACCGCGCCCTTCGCGGCACCGTGGCGATCTCCACGCGCAGCAGGTCTTCCAGGCTGAAGTCCGTGACGTCGACGAGCGCACCGCCGTCCGGCTGCGCGCGGGCAGCGGTGCACTACAGCGCGGAGAGGACAATTCAGGAGACCCGTCTGCGCGCTCGCGAGCGCTTCGCGGCGGCGCTCGGGCGCTGCCGGCCGCGGCTCTTCGTCTTCTTCTGGACTGAAGACTGCTCTGGAGCAGGCGCGGGTTGGGGATAGGTGATGCGACCGCGCGACACCTTCGCGAACGGGGTGAGCGAATGCGGAGTCGCGCGCGACCTCGACTCGATGTGCAGCACCCTCCCGCCGCGCGCCACGAGCGCGTCCGCCAGCAGGCTGCGGTGGCACCGCCAGCGCAGGGCTTCGGCACACATGACGGCCACCGGGCCCCGCTCGAAAGAGAGCCCGCGCAGTTGCTCGAGGCCCTCTTCAAACTGCGGCGTCTGCATGTAGTCGGCATAGCCGCGGAAGCTCGCGTTCCGCCATGCCTTGTTGAGCGACTGCTCGCCGATCGTCTTGCGCAGCCCACCGAGCGCGGAGAGGTGCCGGTACGAGAGCCCTTCCCTCGGAAGCTCGCGCGCGAGCACGTCCCGGTTGAACTGCGGATTCGCGCGAGACCGGGGGACGGTGCGGACATCCGCGAGGCACCTCACGCCGTGCGCGCGCAGGAGCTCCACCAGCTCCTCGCGAGGCCGGGTGGAGTGGCCGATCGCGAAGACGCTGATCCCCTTGAAGGCGCGAGCCATGCTTTGCAGATAGGCAGCCGTAGGCCGCGCCGCAACGGCTCGGGGGTGCGCGTTCTCAGGGATCTCGCGCTCACCCCCGCTTTCGCAGCTCGCCGCTCGGATCCAGCACGAACTTCTTCGCCGCGCCCTTGTCGAAGTCCTGGTAGCCCTTCGGGGCGTCCTCGAGCGGGATCACCGTGGCGTTCACCACCCGGGCGATGGGCAGCCGGTCGTGGAGGATGGCCCGCATCAGCGCCCGGTTGTAGCGGAGCACGGGCGTCTGGCCGGTGAAGAAGCGGTGGGACTTCGCCCAGCCCTGGCCAAAGCGCATGCTCAAGTTGCCCTGCCGGGCGCCGCTGTCCGCCGCGCCGGGGTCCTCGGTGACGTAGAGCCCGGGGATCATGACCGAGTCTTCCTTGTGAGAGGTGTGAACGCCTCAAACGTCCGCACCCGCGGCGTAGGGCACAACCGCCGGGAGGCTCCTGCCCGCTCGTTGGCGCCAGGAGCGCCTACGGGAGCGTCTGGCTGAGGATCAGGCTGGCGTTGAAGGGGGTCACCGGGACGTCGATCCCCCCGAAGCCCGGCTCCGCGGCGCTGGGCGGCAGCCGCTGCGACAGGCGCAGCCCCACCGAGCTCAGCCCGTTGCCCGCGCCGAAGAGCTCCAGCTCCGGGAGCCACGCGGAGAGCGCGGCCACCACGTGCGGCGGGAGGCTGTAGGCGTTGCCGAGCTCGAGCGCGTTCGACTGCGAGGCGCCGCGCGGCCCCACCAGCGACGCCTCGATCCCCAGCCGCAGCTTGCGCCACGGCACCAGCACGTCCGCGATCAGGTGCAGCTGGTAGAGCGGGTAGAGCGCGTTCGGCACGTCCGGCGCGCCGGTCAGGAGGTTTCCGGTGTCGCGCGTCAGGGTTCCCGCCAGCGCCAGGCCGCTGCGCAGGTGCAGCAGCTTGGCCAGCCGCCAGCGCGCCTCCACCTCGGCCCCGGCGAGCTTCTCGTCCGGGAGGTTGCGGGCCTGGAGGTAGAGGCCGCGCTGCACGAACTCCACGCGCCCCACCACGTCCGTGGCGAAGAGGTTGACCGTCAGCTCACCCAGCTCGCCGAAGTCGTACGCGCCGGCCAGCTCCAGCGTGTGCGCGCGCTGGGAGGCGAGCTGCGCGTTGCCGCGGATGTCCAGCACGGTCATCGGCTGGGTGTAGAGCTGCTCCGCCGAAGGCGCCTTGAAGCTGCTGCCGTAGAGGAGCTTGAGCGTGTAGGGCTCGCCCTGCGGCGCGTAGACGAGCGCCGCGCGGGGGCTGAAGTTGAAGCCGTAGATGTTGTGGAAGTCCGCCCGCGCGCCGGCGACCGCGGTGAGCGAGTCCGTCAGGCGCCAGAGCATCTGCTCGAACACGCCGATGTTGGTGAAGCGCAGCTGCGTGCCCTTGCCCTGTCCGGGGAGCACGCTGCCGGCGGCGCGGACCACGCTGCCGTCCAGCGAGAGCACGTCGTCCCGGTAGAGCGTGTCGAAGGTCTGCGCCACGTGCTGCTCCATGACGAAGTCCACGCCCTGGAGCAGCGTCAGCCGGTCCGAGACGACGATCCGGACCTCCGCGTCCAGCGAGAAGCCGTTCACGCCGGCGTCACGCAGCAGCAGCACGCCGGGGCGCCCCACGTCCAGCCGCTCCGCCTTGCCAGGGCCGGCGAGGAAGACGCCGCCGCCGAAGCGCAGGTGCACCTTCTCCCAGGCCTGGCGCTCCCAGGTGAGCCGGTAGTTCTGGTTGCTGGCGACGATGCGCGTGTCTGAAGAGAGCGGGCCGAAGTCCTGGAAGACGCCGTTGGCGTCCAGCTGCTGCAAGGAGGTCAGCAGCGCGAGCCGGCCTCCCGCCACGCCGTCCACGGAGAGGGTGCCCAGGAACGTCCGCGGCCGGGCGACGTCCGCCCCCGAGCGCTGCCCGGCCACGAAGGGGCTCTGCGCGTTGGAGAGGGTGGGGCTGGAGTCCGGCAGCGCCAGGCCGCCGCGGTTGAGCACGGCGCCCGAGAACGCCAGCAGGAGCTCCACCGGCCCCTGCGCCACGCCGAGGGAGGCTTCGCCGCCACCGCCCAGGTTGCTCGCGCTGGTGCCGGTGAGGCGGCCGCGGCCCACCAGGCGCAGCCCCTTGGCCTGCGCGCCGGACTTGGTGACCACGTTCACCACGCCGAGGAAGGCGTTGGCGCCGTAGAGCGCGGAGGCGGGTCCGCGGATGACCTCCACCCGCTCCACCGCGGTGATCGGCAGCAGCTCCTCGCCGAAGAAGTTGCCGGTGGTGGGTCGGTAGTCCACCGCCTGCCCGTCGATCATCAGCTTGAGCACGTTGCCGGCGGCCCGCGCGCCGCCGTTGATGCCGCGCACGCCCACGTTGTGGGTGACGCCGTCGTAGAGATCGTAGAGCCCTGGCACCACGCGCAGCGCCTCGGCCAGGGACGTGTAGCCGCGCGCGGCGATCTCCTCGGCGGTGATCACCGTCACCACGGCGGGCGCCTCGGACGCGCGCGCCGCCTGCTTGGTGGAGGAGACCACCGCGGCGTTGAGCTGGGACTCGACCGCGAAGAGATCCAGCTCGTTGGTGGCGGGCTCCTCCTCCGGTTGGGCGAAGGAGGCCCCGCTGACGGCGAGGACCGCGAGCGGCAGGAGTCGTGGAAGTGCCAAGTGGCCCTCCGGCTACTTCGGGCACCCCGAGTAGTCCGGCGCCACGCACTGGCCGGACGTGCACGTCAGCTTGTCGCCGCAGTCGGACTGGCCGTTCGGGCAGGCGGGGCCGTCGAACGTCTCCACCCACTCCACGAACTTGCTGGTGCAGGTGAGCTGGTCGTCGGTGAGCGTCTGCCCCTCGGCCACCATCGTCCCGTCGGAGAACTTGTAGGGCCCCTGGAAGACGTTGAGGGTGCGGTTGACCAGCTTCTCCTGCCGCGCCTGCACCTCGTCACGCACCGCCTGCGGGACGAGCGGGTTGTAGGGGGAGATGCCGGAGACGTCCAGGTCCGCCATGGAGACGTAGTCGCTGCGGCCGGGGTTGGGGTAGGTGCCGGCCTGGAGCTCCTCCACCAGCTTTTTGTAGAGCGGACCCCAGTTGTAATAGGCGGCCACCAGGCAGGTGTTGGGCGCCTTGGCGCAGCCGTCCTTGTTGGCGTGGGCCACGCTGTAGACGCCGAGCTTGTCGGCCTCCTTGAGCGGGATGAACGTGTCGGTGAAGCCCTTGATGATGTCCACGCCCTTGTCGTTGACGAGGTCAGGCACCGCCTTCGTCTCGTAGTCCGGGTTGAACCAGTTCCCCACCCAGCGGACGAAGATCTTCGCGTTGGGGTTGACCGAGCGGACGCCGAGCGCGAACGCGTTGATGTGCATCATCTGCTCGTAGATGCGCACCGCCGCCACCACGCCGATCTTGTTCGTCTTCGTCATCCGGCCGGCGACGATGCCGGAGAGGTACTCGGCCTCCTCGACGCGCGCCTGGTAGGTCCCCAGCCGCTCGCCGGTCTTGAAGCCGGCGCAGTTGAGGATCTTGAGATCAGGGTGCTTGTCCAGCGAGGTCTTCGCGAACGCGAGGAAGTCGAAGCTGGTGGTGAAGACGACGTTGTACCCGGCGGCGACGAGGTCATCGACCGCCTTGGGCGAGTCGGGCGGCAGCACCGCCTCCACGTAGGTGGTCTTCACGTTCTCCGCGAAGTTCTCCAGGTACTGCCGGCCGTCCTCGTGCGCCTTGCTCCAGCCGTAGTCGCCGATCGGGCCCACGTACACGAAGCCAACCTTGAGCGGCTCCGTCGGAGGATTGGGGTCCACCGGCTTGGGCGTGCAGCCGGCGAGCGCCAGCGCGCAGGTGATCCAGATCGCCTCGAGTTTGCGTTGCAGCATCGACATCCTCCCCCGTTGAAGTACGGACTTGCGTCTACAGCGGCGCGCGGATGGCGCGCTCCACCAGCGTGAGCTTTCCCCCGGTCACCGACCAGATGTCGTACGGCGCGCTGGTGTCTCCCTGCGCGTCGAGATCCACGGAGCCGGAGGCGCCCTCGTAGTTGACGTCCCGCTCCTCGGAGAGCGCCTTGAGCGCGCCCTCGTAGTCCGCCGGCCCGAACGCCACGCCGCCCAGGGACACCTCGGCGAGGGCGCTGCGCACGGCCTCCGGCGCCAGGCTGCCGCTGCGGGAGAGCGCGAGCGCGGCGAGATACACCGCGTCGTAGACGTTGGCGGCGTAGGAGCCGGGGGCAGGCGGCTCTTCGAAGGCCCGGGTGTACGCCTCCGCGAACCGCGTGTACCGCTGGCCGGTGGGCGTCCCCGGCCCCACGCCCTCGTTGGGGAAGTGGAAGCGGTTCTCGCCCGCCGCGGTGATGAACGACGCGCTCTCCAGCGAGTGGGTGAAGAACCAGGGGAGGTTGCCGCCCGGGAAGGCCGCGGCGTAGCTCTCCACGATCCGCGCCCCGGAGATGGGGTCCGCGTCCAGCAGCACCGCCTCGGGCTGCTCGGCGAGCGCGGCGCGGACCAGCTCCAGGTACTCGGCGGCCCCCGGTTCGAACGCGCTCTCGAAGACGATCTCGCCGCCCGCCCCCTCCAGCGCGGTGCGGAACGCGTCCGCGATCGCCATGTCACCGCCGGGCCGCAACACCGCGACCTTCTGCAGCTTGCGCACCCGGACCCGCTGCGCCAGCAGCCGCCCCTCGCCGGAGTCCGAGGCGCAGGTGCGCACCACGTAGCCCCCAGAGAGCGCGGAGAGCCACTCGGAGGAGGCGGAGCCGGAGATCACCACCGCGCCCTTGCCCAACGTCTGCACCAGCGTGCGCGTGAGCTCGCTGCCGGAAGCGCCGATCACCACGGGCGCCGCCAGCGCCTTCATCGCGTCCGCCGCCCGCTGCGCCTTGTTGGCATCCGAGCCGTCATCCCGGAAGACGAGCGCCAGCGGACGCCCCTGGACTCCACCCGCGGTGTTGATCTCGTCCACCGCCAGTTTGGCCGCCTGCAGCTGGGCGATCCCGCGCTCCGCCAGAGACCCGCGCGTGGAGAAGACGGCGCCCACCTCCAGCGGCTGGGGTCCGCGCGGACCGCACGCGCACGCGCAACACGCGATGACCAGGAGGGGCGCTCTCATCGTTCGAGCTCGAACGGTAGTCGCCCGGGATGGTTGCTTCTACGGAGCAGAGGTGGCTACCGACCCACCCGCGTGTCCGGAGGTGTGTGCGTCCTGCTCCGGTGTGTGGCGGGCCCAGGCGGAACCCGACCAGCGGCGGGGTGAGCGCATCCTGGGACAAGGGTGTGTCCGGGTTGGACGCGGCCCGGGGCGATCGTCTACGACGCCGCCCGTGAGCCAGGACAGCCGACCGCTCGAGATCCTCTTCTTCAGCGCCGAATACCCGCCGGACGTGATGGGTGGCGTCAGCACGCACCTCTCGCAGATGGCGCAGGGGCTGGCGGCGGCGGGGCACCGGGCCACGGTGATCGCCTACACCGTTGGCGCCGAGCGGACGCTGCGCGAGCGCAACCTCACGGTGCACCTCACCCCGGTGGTGCCCAAGCCCGCCAGCCAGCTGCAGCTGCTGGTGCAGTTCAACCAGATCGCCGTCGAGCGCACCGCGGCCCTGGTGCGCGAAGGGTACCGGCCGGACGCTCTCTTCTTCTTCGACTGGTTCTTCCTCGAGGGCGCGCTCTCGGTCCGCAAGCTCTTCAACGTCCCGTTTGGCGCCTGCACCGCGCTGCTGGTGGATCCCTGCTTCCGCTGGTGGGGAGACGCCATCTACGACGCGCCGGCCCGGCAGGAGCGCAGGCTCTGCGAGGAGGCGGACGGCCTGGTCGCCTCCAGCGAGTCCATCCGGCAGCTGCTGCGCGAGCACCGGGCGGTCCCCGAGGAGAAGATCAGCGTCGTCTACCCGTGCATGGACATGCGCCCGTTCGAGGCGGTGGCGGCCCGCCGCCCGGCGTGGAGCGAGCAAGAGAAGGTGATCTTCTTCGCCGGCCGGCTGGCCCTGCAGAAGGGGATCTCCGCGCTGCTCGCGTCCGCGGCGCAGGTGGTCCGCGCGGAGCCCACCACGCGGTACGTGCTGGTGGGACCGGATCGCTGGCGGCCGGCGGACCCGGCTTCCGAGAAGTTCCAGGTGCCGCTGGAGCAGACGCTCGCCGCGGACCCGCTGCTCGCCAGCCGGGTGGAGCTCACCGGGATGCTCCCGCGGGAGGAGGTGATCGCCCGCTACGGCACCGCGCACCTCGCGGTCGTCCCCTCCATCTACGAGCCGTTCGGCTACGCGGCGAGCGAGGCCTGCGCCGCCGGCGTCCCGGTCGTGGCCACGGCGGTGGGCGGGCTCCAGGAGATCGTGGCGGATGGGGAGACGGGCCTGCTGGTGCCCGTCCTGAAGGACCGCGAGCCGCACCGGGTGGACGTGGACGCGCTCACCGCCGCGCAGCTGCGGCTGCTGCGGGACGGCGCCTTGGCCGAGCGGCTGGGGCGCGCGGGGCGCGCGCGCGTGCTCGCCAAGTTCGGCGTGGAGCAGATGACGCGCGGGATGGAGGACTTCCTCCGCAAGTTGCTGCGTCGCTTCCACGCCCGCCCGTGAGCGCGCGTCAGGCGGCGGGCGCCTGGAGCTGGAGCGCACAGAGCCGGGCGTAGAGGCCGTCCTGCCGCAGCAGCGCGGCGTGCGTCCCGCGCTCCACCACCTGGCCCCGGTCCATCACCAGGATCTCATCGCAGCGGACCACCGTGCTCAGCCGGTGGGCGATCACGATGCTGGTCCGCCCGCGCATCACCCGCTCCTGCGCGCGCTGCAGCCGCTCCTCGGACTCGGCGTCCAGGCTGGCCGTCGCCTCGTCCAGCACCAGCAGCGAGCGCCGGTGCAAGGTGAGCACGCGCGCGAACGCGAGCAGCTGCTTCTGGCCGGTGGAGAGGTTGGCGCCGCGCTCGGCCACGGGCGTGTCGTAGCCCTGGGGCAGCGCCCGGATGAAGCCATCCAGCCCCACCTCCACGCACGCCTCCACCACCCGCTCCAGCGGGACGGAGGGGTCCGAGAGCCGGACGTTGTCCGCGATGGAGCCCGCGAAGAGCCAGGGCTCCTGCTGCACCACGCCGATGCGGCGGCGCAGGTCCCGCTGGCCGTACGCGCGGACGTCCTGCCCGTCCACCCGCACCCGGCCGCGCTGCGGGTCGTAGAGGCGGGAGAGGAGCGAGACCAGGGTGCTCTTGCCGGCGCCGGTGGCGCCGACGATCGCCACCTTCGCGCCGGCGGGCACGTGCAGGCTCACGCCGCGCAGCACCCAGTCCTCCTCGCGGTGCGCGAACCAGACGTCCTCCAGCTCCACCTCGCCGCGGAAGTCGTCCAGCGGCAGCGGCCGCTCGGGGTCGGGCAGTGGCTGCGGCTCGTCCAGCAGCGCGAACGCGCGGTCCGCCGCCGCCAGCCCCGCCTGGAGGGAGCTGGAGACGTTGGAGAGGTCCTGCAGCGGCTGGAGGAAGTTGCGCGTGTACTGGGTGAACGCGAAGAGCGTCCCCACCGTGAGCGCGCCGGCGAGGACGCTGTTGCCGCCGTCCCAGAGCACGAGCGTCAGCAGCGCCAGGCTCACCAGCCCGGCGCTGGGGAGGAAGAGGCTGAACCAGCGGATGGCAACGAGGTTGGCGCCCAGCAGCGCCTGGTTGTGCGCAGAGAACCGCTGGATGGCGGCCTTCTCCCGGGAGAAGAGCTGGAGCGTGGACATCCCCACCACCGCCTCGTGCAGCTCGCCGCCGAGCGCGGCCTCTTCGCGCCGGACTTCTCCGTACGCCTGCCGGAAGCGCCCCTGGAAGAAGCGGACGATCAAGTACAGGACGGGGATCCCCGCCGCTGTGAGCAGCGCCAGCCGCGGGCTGAGCAGCAGCATGAACGCCGCGGCGCAGACCAGCATCAGGCTGGCTTCGATGATCGCCCCCACGCACGTCCTCACCAGCTGCCCGGCGGCCTCGGCGTCCGAGGTGATCTGCGTCACCAGCCGCCCGGTGGGGGTGCGGTCGAAGTAGGAGAGGGGGAGCGAGAGCAGCTTGGCGAAGAGCTCCGCGCGCAGCTCGCTGGTGGCGCGCTGCGCCGACCAGGCGATGGTCCGCTGGAAGCCCACCCGGACCAGGACCTCGGTGAGCGCCAGCGCCAGGTAGCCTCCGCCCAGCCACCAGAGACTGAGCGCGGGGGCCGCCCCGGTGCCGCCCCGCAGCGCGTGGACGAGGTGCTGGTCGATGATCAAGCGCTGCAGCAGCGGCACCGCCTGGCTGGTCGCGGCCACGCCGCAGCCCAACAGCAGCGCGAAGGCCAGCGGCGCCCGGAGGGTGCGGGCGCGCCGGATCAACCGCCAGAGCGACGAGGGCGCGCTCACGCGGGGGCCCGCTCCCGGGCCGGGGCCCAGCGCAGCGCCTGCAGCGCCACCAGCCGCGCGAACGGGCCGGCGCGCCCGGCGAGCTGGGATGGCGCCCCCTGCTCCACCACGCGGCCGTCTTCGAGCACCAGCAGTTGATCTGCCCGCAGCAGGTTCTCCGCGCGGTGGCTGATCAGCAGGGTGGTCTTGTCCGCGAGCGCGGGCGCCAGCCGCTCCCAGAGCGCCGCCTCGGTGTGCGCGTCCAGCGCGCTCATCACGTCATCCAGCACGGTGATGGGGGCCTGCTTGATCCACGCCCGGGCGAAGGCCACGCGCGCGCGCTGTCCTCCGGAGAGCGTCACCCCGCGCTCGCCCACCCGCGTCTGCAGGCCGGCCGGGAAGGCGGCCAGATCTCTCGCCAGGCCGGAGAACTCCGCGGCCTGCTCCACGCGCGCCAAGTCGAGCGGCGGCGGGAGCGCCAGCGCGATGTTCTCCGCCAGCGTGCCGGAGAAGAGCAGGGGCTCCTGGGGCACCAGCCCCACCTGCGCGCGCAGCCACGCCAGCGGCAGCTCGCGCGCGTCCACGCCGTCAATCAGGACCCGGCCTTGCGTGGGATCCACCAGGCGCGCCAGCAGCGCGGCGATCAGCGACTTGCCCGCGCCCGCCCCGCCGGTGATCGCCACGGTGCGTCCGGGCGCCGCCTCGAAGCTCACGTCCTGGAGCAGCGCGCGGCCGCCGAGCGTGAGCCCCACCCGCTCGAAGCGGACGCCCTGCGCGCGGGGCCGCGCCGGCGCCCGCGGCGCGGCGGGCTCCTGCACACCCGGCGCCTCGGAGAGGACCTCCTGCAGCCGGGCTGCTGCCAGGCGCGCCCGCTGCAGCTGCGCCAGCACCGTGCCCACCGAGAGCAGCGGCCACGCCAGCTGGAAGAGGTACCCCACGAAGGCCAGCAGCTGCCCCAACGTGAGCCCGGACCACCGCCCGAGCGCGAGCACGCCCACGAAGAGGCAATTCAAGACGAACGCCATCAGCGGCCAGAGGGCACCGTCGATGTTGGCCACCCCCAGCGCCTCGCGGCGGTGCGCCAGGTCCACCGCCGCGTGCTGCGCCACGCGCTCGTCCTCGGTGGCGAGCCCCTTGACGGCGCGGATCCCGGAGAAGGTCTCTTGGAGGAGGGTGTAGAGGCGCGACTGCTGCGCCTGCAGCCGGCCGTAGCGGCGGCCGAGCACGCGGATCATCCCCGCGAAGCCGAGGATGATCCCCGGGAACGCCGCGCAGATGAGCAGCCCGAGCCTGGGGGAGAGCCACAGCATGCCGCCGAGCGCGAACGCCACGCTCAGCGCCGAGCCCAGGCCCAGCGCCAGCCCCATCCCCAGCAGCACCTCCACGGCCTCGAGGTCGCTGGTGAAGCGCTGCATCAGGTCTCCCACGCGCTGCCGCTGGTAGAAGCCGCGGTCTTGGCGCGTGAGCTGCTCGAACAGCTCGCCGCGCAGCTGGCTGCTCACGCGGCGGCTCGCCCTCCCGGCGAAGAGCCGCACCGCCACGCCGCTCAGCGCCGCTCCCAGCGCGCTGGCCGCGGTGAGGGCGACGTAGAGGGGCAGCCTGGCGCCGGCGCCGTCCGGGCGCCGGAGATCATCCAGCGTGAGCCCCACCAGCGCGGGGATGGCCAGGGTGCAGAGGGTGGCGCAGAGGGTGGCGCCCGCGACCGCCGCCCAGAGGGGCGCCTGCGCCGCGGCGCGGCTCCGGAGCAGCGGCCCCGGTGTGGGGACCTCGTGCTTCTTCAACTCGAGGCGATCCTCTCCGCCTCGCGCACCCCGGAGCGCAGCGCGCCCACCAGCCCGCCGTTGTTCGTGCGGTGCGTGGCCTCGCCCGCGAAGAAGACGCGGCCGGCCAAGGGCTGCGCCAGCGCGTCGAACGCGTCCGGCGAGGCACCCACGGGCAGGTTCGAGTAGGAGCCGCGGGAGAAGGGGTCCGCGCCCCAGCGGGTGGTCAGGTACGCGGTGGGCTCGGGCACCCGGTCGCCGAACATGGTGCGCAGCGCCTTGAGGCCGCTCTGGACGATCTGCGCGTCCGTCTTCGCCTCGAGCGCGCGCCCGTAGCGGGCGCCGTAGAAGCAGATCAGCACGGGCGAGGGGCCGTGCAGGCTCCAGTTGAAGAACTCCGGGAAGTCCCCCGCTTCCTCGGTGACGCGGCCCAGGAACTCCCGCTCCTCGGGCCAGAAGGGCCGGGCGAAGCGGAGCGCCAGCTTGTTGAGGTTGGAGATCCCCAGCTGCGCCATCGCCTCGCGCTTCGCCGCCGGCAGCTCCGGCGTGAAGCGGATGGCGCCGGAGCGGAGCACGCCCAAAGGCACGGTGATCAGCGCGGCGTCCGCCTCGAGGGTGCCGGCGCCGCTGGTCACCCGCACGCCGCCCGGGAGTACCTCCACCGCGTGGACCGCCGCGTCGGTGCGGATCTCCAGCCCCTGAGCCCAGTGGCGCACCAGCTGATCGAACCCGCCCGGGAGCACCCAGGGCTCTCCCGCGAAGAACTCTCCGTGCGCGATGTTCCGCAGGGAGAGCGCGTCCAGCTCTTCGCCTTCGAACAGCGAATACGAGGAGAGCATCCACCGCACCACCGAGGCCTGCGGCTCGGGCTGGGCCAGCTCCCGCTCCTTCTCGCGGATCCAGCTGCCGATGGATTGGTCCTGGGCGATCTTCGCGGCGGCCTCCGCGGCGAGCGCCCGAGCGCGGTAGACGTGCGCGCCGCCGGCGGCGAGAGCCTCATCGGGGATCCGCTCGGCCCCGTTGAAGACGCACGCGTTGGTGGAGTGGTAGGGCGCGGACGTCAGGCCGAGCTGGGTGGCGAGCTCGGCGAGCGGATTGGCAGTGGAGCCGTTGATGAAGGAGACGCCCAGGTCCACGGGCGCGCCCCAGGAGCGGTCCGTCCAGATGCGTCCGCCGAGGCGGCTTCGCCCTTCGAGGACCGTGACTGCGCACCCCCGCTCCACGAGCGACCTCGCCGCGCTCAGCCCAGCGGCGCCCGCTCCCACCACGACCACTCGTTTCGATTTCGGCGTCGACATGGCGGCGCACCTTATGGCTGGACCGTACTTGAAGCTCAAGCCGCGCACCGGTGACGCACCTGCGCGCTCCATGTTGCACGCGACGGACGGACTCTGCGTGCGGCTGGCCTCAGAATTTTGAGGGCGCGATGCCACGGCCGCCCGATTCGTTCGACATAGATCGGCACAGTTGGGCAGTGGGCCTGTCTAAAGAGAAGCCGCGCTCGTCGTCGAGCGGCACGTTCAATGAAGGGCGCGCACCGCCGTTACACCCGGTGGACGGTTGGCGGGTTCTGCCGATAAAGCCTCGAGGTTTTTGCTCCACCGGAAGAAGAGATGACCGAAACCGAGACTCTCGTGGACGTGGCGCGGCGACGCGCTGCGCAGCAGCCCGACAAGATCGCCTTCTCCTTCCTCGGCTCCGATGGGGCCACCCTCGCGTGGACCTACGCGCAGCTGGACGAGCGCGCCCGGGCGATCGCCGCGAGGCTGCAGCGGCTGGGGCTCGAGGGGCAGCGCGCCGTGGTGCTCTTTCCGCCCGGGCTGGATTACGTCGCCGCGTTCCTCGGATGTCTTTACGCGGGCGTCACTGCGGTTCCGGCGCTGCCGCCTCCTCCGCGCCGCCCGCCCACCCGGCTGCTCGGCGTGCTCGCGGACGCGCGTCCCGGTGTCGCGATCGGCAGTGTAAAGATCTTCGCCGGCCTTGAGCAGAACGCTGACGCACCCGTCCAGCTGCGGGCGGTGCCGCGGTTGGCCACGGAGACCGTTCCGCTCGCGGAGGCGGAGCAGTGGCGCCCCGCGCCGATCGGCGGGCAGACGCTCGCCTTCCTCCAGTACACCTCTGGCTCCACGGGCACGCCGCGGGGCGTGAGGCTCACCCACGCCAACCTGCTCGCCAACCTGGCGCAGATCCAGGGCGCCTTCGGCCTTCACGCCGAGACCCCGCTGGTGAGCTGGCTGCCGCCGTACCACGACATGGGGTTGATCGGCTGCGTGCTGCAGCCGATCTACGCGGGCTTCAGCACGCTGCTGATGAGCCCCGCCAGCTTCCTGCAGCGCCCGGCGGTGTGGCTGGAGGCGATCTCCCGGACGCGCGCCTTCGTGAGCGGTGGGCCGAACTTCGCCTACGAGCTGTGCGCGCGCCAGGTGACGGCGCAGCAGAAGGCCTCGCTGGACCTGTCGACGTGGAAGGTGGCCTTCAACGGCGCGGAGCCGGTCCGCGCGCAGACGCTGCGCGCCTTCGCGGACGCGTTCGCGCCGTGCGGGTTCGATCCGAGCGCCTTCCTCCCGTGCTACGGCTTGGCGGAGGCCACCCTGCTGGTCAGCGGGCAGCGCTCCAAGACGGGCGCGCGCGAGCAGCGCTTCGCCGCGGACGCGCTGGCGCAGAACCGCGCGGTCCCTTCCACCGAGCCCGCCGCCCGCGCGCTCATCGGCTGCGGCCGGCCGCAAGACGGGCTGGACGTGGCGGTGGTGGAGCCCGCCACCGGGCGGGCCTGTCGCCCGGGCGAGGTGGGGGAGATCTGGGTCGCCGGCGCGAGCATCTCCGCGGGCTACTGGGAGAAGCCGGAGCTGAACGCGGCGCAGTTCGAGGCCCGTCGCGCGGACTCGCCTGGGGCGCGCTACCTGCGCACCGGCGACCTTGGCTTCTTCAGCGAAGGCGAGCTGTTCGTCAGCGGCCGGCTCAAGGACTTGATCATCCTCGCCGGCGAGAACCACTACCCCCACGACATCGAGCAGGTGGCCTCGGCGGCCCACCCCGATCTCCGCGGCGCGGGAGCGGCGGCCTTCTCCATTGAAGCGCAGGGCGCGGAGCGGCTGGTGGTGGTCCACGAGGTGAACCGTCACCTCACCGCCACCGCGGCGGAGATCTCCCAGGCCCTGTCGCTGGCGGTGCGCCACGCGCTGGGGCTGCCGGTGCACGCGGTGGCGCTGCTGCGCCCAGGGACGCTCCCCAAGACCTCCAGCGGCAAGGTCCAGCGGCACGCCTGTAGGGAGGGCTACCTCAATGGGACGCTCTCGCTGGTGGCCAGCACCGTGTTCCCGGACGGCGGCGCTGCCCTGGCGGCTCCCGCCGCGCCGGTCGACCGGCGCGAGACCGAGGCCGCGCTGGCGAAGATCTGGGCCGAGGTGCTCGGGGTCGCGGACGTGCGCGCGGACGAGAGCTTCTTCGACCTCGGCGGCCACTCGCTGCTCGCCGCGCAGGTGGCGGCGCGCACCCGCGCGGTGCTGAACAAGGACCTCCCGCTGCAGGCCTTCTTCGACGCTCCCTCGCTGGCGGAGCTGGCGCGCGTGCTGGACGAGGCCCCCGCGGTGAAGGCGGGCGCGCAGCTCGCCCGCGCGCCCCGGGGCGCCAGCCTCCCCACCTCCTTCGCGCAGGAGCGGCTCTGGTTCGTGCACCAGCTCGAGCCCGCGTCGAGCGCGTACACCATCCCCGGCGTGGTCCGCCTGTGTGGCGCGCTGAACGTGGCGGTGTTGGAGCGCGCGCTCCAGCAGATCGTCCGGCGCCACGAGGTGCTGCGGACCCGCTTCAAGGTGGAGAATGGCCGGCCGGTCCAGGTGGTGGACCCCTCGCTGGAGCTGCCGCTGCGCGTGCTGGAGGTGCCGGGCACGGCGCAGGCCGCGCTCGCGCGGGCGATGGAGGAGGTGCGCGTCCCCTTCGAGCTGTCCGAGGGCCCGCTGGTGCGGGCGACGCTGCTGCGCTACGGCGAAGAGCAGCACCTGCTCGCCGTGGCGATGCACCACATCGTCTCGGACGGCTGGTCCTTCGGCGTGCTGATCCGCGAGCTCACCGCGCTCTACAACGCGTTCGTGGCGGGCGCCGCGCCCCAGCTGCCGGAGCTCTCCGTGCAGTACGCGGACTTCGCCGCCTGGCAGCGCAACGCGCTCGGGACGCCCGAGCTCGAGGAGCACCTGGCCTACTGGCAGCAGCAGCTCTCCGGCGCGCTCCCCGTTCTCGAGCTTCCGGCGGACCGGCCGCGCCCCGCGGTGCAGACGTTCACCGGTGGCTCGGTGGCGCGCACGCTGTCGCCCGAGCTCTCCGCCGCGCTGCACGGGCTCTGCAGGGACGAGGGCTGCACGCTCTTCGTCGCGCTGCTCTCCGCTTTCCAGGTGCTGCTGCAGCGGCAGACCGGCGAGCAGGATCTGCTCATCGGCACGCCGATGGCGAACCGGAGCCACCTCGAGCTGGAGGGGCTGCTGGGCAACTTCCTCGAGCTGTTGGTGCTCCGCGGGCAGGTGGGACCGCAGCTGACCGGGCGAGCGTTGCTCGCGGCCACGCGCGAGCGCGTGCTGGGCGCCTTTGCCCACCGGCAAGCGCCGTTCGAGGAGATCGTCCGGCGCGTGCAGCCGGCGCGGGACCTGAGCCGCACGCCGCTCTTCCAGGTGATGTTCAACCTGGTCAGCGTGGACGTGGCCGAGCCCGAGCTGACCGGCGTGGAGGCGGAGCTGCTCGACGTGGCCGGCGCGCAGGGGGCGATGTTCGACCTCACCCTGTACGCCACCGAGCGGCGGGGGCAGGTGAAGCTGGAGCTGGTCTTCAACGCGGACCTCTACGACGCCGCACGCGCGCAGGGCTGGCTGGATCAGCTGGAGCTGCTGGTGCAGCAGTTGGTGGCCTCGCCCGAGCAGCCGCTCGCGCGCCTCTCGTCCCTGACGCCGCAGGCGCGCGCGCTGCTGCCGGATCCAGCGGCGAAGCTGCCGGTCGCGTGGGACGGGCCCGTGGCCGCGCGGCTGGCGGCGCATGCGGCGCGCGAGCCCGAGCGGCTCGCGGTGCAGGACGATTTGGAGGCCTGGAGCTACGCGGCGCTCGAGGAGCAGTCCAACAGGCTCGCCCACGCGCTGATCGCCCAGGGCCTGAAGCCCGGCGAGGTGGTGGCCATCTACGCGCACCGCAGCGCCGCGCTGGCCTGCGCGCTCCTGGGCGTGGGCAAGGCGGGCGGCGCCTTCGTGGTGCTGGACGGCGCCCACCCGGTGGCCCGTCTGCTCCAGTGCGTGCAGCTCGCGGCGCCGCGCCTCTTCGTGGAGCTCTCCCGCGCCGGCGCGCTCTCGCCCGAGCTGGAGCGCACCCTCTCCGAGCGCAACGTGCCGAGGCTGCGGCTGGGCGGGCTTCAGGCCTGTCTGGCGGATCCGCTGCTGGCGGCGCAGCCCAAGACGCCTCCCGCCATCACCGTGGACCCGGACGCGCTCGCGTACCTGGCGTTCACCTCCGGCTCCACCGGGACGCCCAACGCCATCGCGGGCACGCACCGGCCGCTCTCGCACTTCTTCCGGTGGGAGGCGGAGCGCTTCGGCTTCTCCTCCGAAGAGCGCTTCGGCGTGCTCTCCGGCCTCTCGCACGATCCGCTGCTCCGGGACCTCTTCACGCCCCTCTGGGTAGGTGCGCAACTCCACCTCCCTGACGGCGACCGGCTCGCTGCCCCCGGCTACCTCTCCGCCTGGGCGCAGGTGCGGAAGATCTCCGTGCTGCACGTGGTCCCCACGCTCGCGCAGCTGCTCACCCGGGACGCCCAGCCGCTCCCGGCGCTGCGGCACGTCTTCTTCGGCGGCGAGCCGCTCACCCGACAGCACGTGCTCCGCCTCTCGGCCGCGGCTCCCAACGCCACCGCGGTCAACTTCTACGGCGCCACCGAGACGCCCCAGGCGGTCGGCTACCACGTGGTGGAGCGGACGCCCGCGCGCGATCGGCTCCCCGTGGGCCGCGGGGTGGACGGCTCGCAGCTGCTGGTTCTTCGGGACGGCGCGCTCGCGGCGCCCGGGGAGCTGGGCGAGCTGCACGTGCGCGGGCCGTACCTCTCGCGCGGCTACCACCTCCAGCCGCGTCTGACCGCGGAGCGCTTCGTCGCCAACGCGCTCGGGGGCGCTGCGCCCGGGGATCGGCTCTACCGCACCGGAGACCTGGCGCGGTACCTGCCGGACGGCGCGGTGGAGCTGAGCGGGCGCGCGGACCGGCAGGTGAAGATCCGCGGCGTGCGCGTGGAGCTGGACGAGATCTCCGGCGCGCTGGAGCGGCTGCCGGGCGTGACCGCGGCCGCGGTGCTCGCGGTGGGGCAGGGGCAGCAGGAGCGCGCGCTGGTGGCCTACGTGGTCCCCGCCCACACCGCGGTGGACGCCCACGCGCTGCGCGGCGCGCTCTCGCGGGAGCTGCCCGCGGCCCTGGTGCCCTCCGCGTTCCACCTCCTCTCCGCGCTCCCGCGGACGCCCAACGGCAAGCTCGACGAGCGCGCGCTGCGGGCGCTGCAGCCGGCCTTGGCCGCGGGCTCGAGCGGTGGCCCTCCCGCCTCCGAAGGCGAGCGCCGGCTCGCTGTGCTCTGGCGCGAGGTGCTGGGGGTGGCGGAGCTGGGGCGCGAGGACAGCTTCTTCCAGCTGGGCGGCCACTCGCTCCTGGGGACGCAGCTGATCTCCCGCATCCGCGACGAGCTGGGCGTGGAGCTGCGGCTCAAGGAGCTCTTCGAGTCCTCCACGCTCGCCGCCATGGCCGCCGCGGTGGACCGCGCGCGGCTGCAGGCGCACGCGCCCACGGATACGCTGCCGCTGCTGGCGCCGCGCCCCGCGGAGCGCCACGCGCCTTTCCCGCTCACCGACGTGCAGCAGGCCTATTGGGTGGGGCGCGCCGGGACCTACGAGCTGGGCAACGTGGGCTCGCACGGCTACGCCGAGCTGGACGTGGAGGGGTTGGACCTCCCGCGCTTCGAGCGCGCGCTGCAGGCGATGATCTCCCGCCACGAGGCGATGCGCCTCGTCATGCTGCCGGACGGGACGCAGCAGATCCTCCCCGAGGTGCCGGCGTACCGGATCTCCGTGGCGGAGCTGGCCACCTGCGGCGAGCCGGAGCGCCAGGCGCGCCTGGCGCAGCTGCGGGAGCAGATGTCCCATCAGATCCTGGACGCCGCGCGCTGGCCGCTCTTCGAGATCAAGGCCAGCCGGCTGCCGCAGGGGCGCACCCGGCTGCACCTCTCGTTCGACCTGCTGATCGCCGACGCGTGGAGCTTCCGGCTGCTCGCGGCGGAGCTGCACCGCCTCTACGAGGCGCCGCAGGACCGGCCGCCGCCGGCCGCGTCCTTCCGGGACTACGTGCTGCACCTGCCCGTGCTGGAGGAGACCCCGCTCTTCCGCCGGGCCCAGGCTTATTGGGAGGAGCGGCTGCCCACGCTGCCCAACGCGCCCTCGCTGCCGCTGGTGAAGGGCGCCGGGGAGGTGGCCAAGCCCCGCTTCGTCCGACGCAGCGGGCGGCTGGTGCCGGAGGTGTGGGAGGCGCTGAAGGCGCGCGCGGCGCAGGCGGAGCTGACGCCGTCCGGGCTGCTGCTCGCCGCGTTCTCCGAGGTGCTGGCGCGCTGGAGCAAGGAGCCGCGCTTCTGCCTCAACCTCACGCTCTTCAACCGCCTGCCGGTGCACCCGGAGATCAACGAGGTGGTGGGCGACTTCACCACGGTGACGCTGCTGGAGGTGGACGGCAGCTCCGCCAGGACGTTCGAGGCGCGCGCGCGCAACGTGCAACGCCGCCTCTTCGATGACCTGGATCACCGCGCCTACAGCGGCGTGAAGGTGCTGCGCGCGCTCGCCAAGCGCGAGGGCGGGGCGCCGCGCGCGTTGATGCCGGTGGTCTTCACCAGCACGCTCGGGCTGGGCAAGAGCAACCGCCAGCACAAGTGGTCCGCGTTCGGCGAGCTCGTCTACAACATCAGCCAGACGCCGCAGGTCTGGCTGGACCACCAGGTCCACGAGGTGGACGGCGCGCTCACGTTCAACTGGGACGCGGTGGAGGAGCTCTTCCCGGCGGGGATGCTGGACGAGATGTTCGCCGCGTACAACGCGCTGGTGAACGCGCTGGCGCGCACCGAGCAGCCGTGGGGCCAGGCGCGCCCGCTGGCGCTCCCCGAGGCGCATCTGCGCCGGCGGGCCGAGGCGAATGCCACCGCGTGGCCGCAGCCGCGCGGGCTCCTCCAGGAAGCGTTCGAGCGGCGCGCCAAGGAGCAGCCCGGCGTGATCGCGGTGGAGGCTGCGGACCGGCAGCTCTCCTACGGCGAGCTGGAGGCCCGGGCGAACGCGCTCACCCGTGCGCTGCGCGACGGCGGCGCCCAGCCGAACCAGCTGGTGGCGGTGGTGATGGAGAAGGGCTGGGAGCAGGTGGTGGGGGTGCTCGGCGTGCTCAAGGCGGGCGCGGCCTACCTTCCCCTGGATCCGGCGCTCCCGCGCGAGCGGCTGCTTCACCTGCTCTCGCACTCGGACGTCCGGCAGGTGGTGACCCAGCCGCACGTGGACGTGCAGTTCGCGTGGCCGGAGGCGGTGCGCCGGCACGTGGTGGCCGCTGACTTCGACCGCGCCGCGTCTGCGCCGCTGCCGGTGGCGCAGCGGCCGGAGGACCTCGCGTACGTCATCTACACCTCGGGCTCCACCGGGCTGCCCAAGGGCGTGATGATCGATCACCTCGGCGCGCTCAACACGATCGAGGACCTCAACCAGCGGCTGCGCGTGGGGCCGGGCGACAAGACGCTCGCGCTCTCCTCGCTCAGCTTCGACCTCTCGGTCTACGACGTCTTCGGGCTGCTCTCCGCGGGCGGGACGGTGGTCTTCCCGGACCCATCCCGCGCGAAGGAGCCGCTGCACTGGGCCGAGCTGGTCCGCGGGAAGAACGTCACCGTCTGGAACACCGTGCCCACGCTGATGGGGCTGCTCACCGAGGCCGCGGGGCCTGCGGGCGCGCCCTCCCTGCGCGCGGTGATGCTCTCCGGAGACTGGATCCCCCTGAAGCTCCCCGCGCGCGTGAAGCAGCTGGCGCCGAGCGCGCAGGTGCTGAGCCTGGGCGGCGCCACCGAGGCCTCCATCTGGTCCATCGCCTACGAGGTGGACGCGGTGGCGCCGGAGTGGAAGAGCATCCCGTACGGGCGGCCGCTGCGGGGCCAGACCTTCCACGTGCTGGACGCGGAGCTCGAGGAGGTGCCGGAGGGCGTGCCCGGCAAGCTCTACATCGGCGGCGTGGGCGTGGCGAAGGGCTACTTCCGCGACGAGGCGCGCACCCGCGCCAGCTTCCTGAGCCACCCGCGGCTGGGGACGCTCTACTCAACCGGGGACCTCGGGCGCTGGCAGCGAGACGGCACCATCGAGTTCCTCGGCCGCGAGGACGCGCAGGTGAAGGTGCGCGGGCACCGGATCGAGCTCGGTGAGCTGGATGCCGCGCTCGCCAAGCACCCGGCGCTCGAGGCGGCGGTGGCCGCGCTCGCCGGAGATCCGCGCGGAGACCGCCGGATCGTCGTCTACGCAGTGGCCGCTGATTCAGAGCGGAACCAAGGGCCCTCCTCCGTTCACCCTGAGCGCCCCTCGACTTCGCTCGGGGTGACCGGCGGGCGCGCCGGCCCGCGGCCTGACTTGCGCGCCTACCTGCGCGACAAGCTGCCCGAGTACATGCTCCCCTCGCAGGTGATCTGGCTGCAGGCGCTGCCGGTCACCGCGAACGGCAAGATCGACCGCGCGCGGCTGCCCGCGGCGGCGGCGGCGGAGTCGCAGGACGCGGACGCCGCGCCACCTGCGCGCGCTCCGGCGGACGCGGTGGAGCAGCAGCTGCAGGCGCTCTGGTCCGAGGTGCTCGGCCGGCCGATTGGGTTGCAGGACAACTTCTTCGACCACGGCGGGGACTCGCTGGTGGCGGCGCGGCTGGCGCTGCGCGTCCGGGCGGAGCTCGGCCTGGAGCTGCCGCTGCGCTGGCTGTTCGAGGCGCCCACCGTGGAGGGGATCCGCGCCCGCGTGGCCCGTGAGGCGGAGAGCGCCGCTGCCGAGGCGCTGCCGCCCATGAAGGTGGCGCCGCAGGAGCGCCACGAGCCCTTCGCGCTCACCGAGGTGCAGGAGGCCTACTGGATGGGCCGCAGCGCCGCGTTCGAGCTGGGGCGCACGGCGACGCACGTCTACCTGGAGCTGGAGTACTCCGGCCTGGACGTGCCCGGCGTGCAGCGCGCCTGGCAGCGGCTGGTGGAGCGCCACGAGATGCTCCGGATGGTCGTCCACCGGGATGGCCGGCAGCAGATCCTCCGGAGTGAGGACCTTCCGCCGTACGAGATCCAGCTCCTGGATCTGCGCCAGACGGCCGCCGCGGACGCGGAGCAGGCGCTCGAGGAGCTCCGGCTGCGGATGGCGCACCAGGTCCACCCGGCGGACAAGTGGCCGCTCTTCGAGATCCGCGCCACCCACGTCCCCGAGGGGCGCACGCGGCTGCACCTCTCCTTTGACCTGCTGGTGGCGGACGCGTGGAGCCTGCGGCTGGTGGCCGTGGAGCTGGCGCGCCTCTACGAGCACCCGGAGACGGCGCTGCCGCCGATCGCCGCGTCGTTCCGGGACTACGTGGTGCACACGCCGGTGGTGGAGCAGACGCAGCTCTACCGGCGCGCCCAGGCGTACTGGGAGGAGCGCCTGCCCACGCTGCCGCCCGCGCCGAACCTGCCGCTGGCCAAGAGCCCCACGGAAGTGAAGGAGCCGCGCTTCAAGCGCCGCAGCAGCACGCTCCCCGCGCCCAAGTGGGAGGCGATCAAGGAGCGGGCGGCCGCCCTGGGGCTGACTTCGTCCGGCCTGCTGCTCGCCGCCTGGTCCGAGGTGCTCGCGCGCTGGACCCAGGAGCCGCGCTTCTGCCTCAACCTGCCGCTCTTCAACCGGCTCCCGGTGCACCCGGAGATCAACGACGTGGTGGGCGACTTCACCACGGTGACGCTGCTCGAGGTGGACGCGGCCTCCGCCCCCACCTTCGAGGAGCGCGCGAAGCGGCTGCAGGGCCGGCTCTTCAACGACCTGGATCACCGCGCGTACAGCGGCGTGAAGGTCCTGCGGAAGCTCGCGCAGCGCCGCGGCGGCCCGCCGCGGGCGCTGATGCCGGTGGTGTTCACCAGCACGCTCGGCTTGCCGCAGCGCCGGCAGAGCGCGCTGCTGGACCAGGAGCGCGTGCTCTTCGGGATCAGCCAGACGCCGCAGGTGTGGCTGGACCACCAGGTCTTCGAGGCGGGCGGCGCGCTCGTCTTCAACTGGGACGCGATCGACGAGCTCTTCCCGGCGGGGATGCTGGACGACATGCTCGCCTCCTACTGCGCGCTGCTCGAGCGGCTGGCGGCGGGCGCGCAGGCCTGGCAGCAGCCGGTGGTGGTGGAGCTGCCGCAGGCGCAGCAGCGCCGGCGCACCGAGGCGAACGCCACCGCGTGGGACGTCCCGCGCGGGTTGCTCCAGGCGCCCTTCGAGGCGCACGCGCGGGCGCGGCCGCAGGCCATCGCCGTCGAGGCCGTGGACCGCGCGGTGAGCTACGGCGAGCTGGAGCTCCGGGCCAACGCGCTCGCGCGCGCGCTGCGCGACGGGGGCGCGCAGCCGAACCAGCTGGTGGCGGTGGTGATGGAGAAGGGCTGGGAGCAGGTGGTGGCGGTGCTCGGCATCCTCAAATCCGGCGCGGCCTACCTGCCGCTGGACCCGGCGCTCCCGAAGGAGCGGCTGCTCCAGTTGCTCGCCACCTCGCAGGCGCAGCAGCTGGTGACCCAGCCCTCGGTGGAGCCGCGGCTGGAGTGGCCCGCTGCGGTGAAGCGGCACCTCGTCTGCGCGCAGCTGCCGGCGGAGGTTCCTCCGTTACCGCCTGCGCAGACGCCGGAGGACCTGGCCTACGTCCTCTTCACCTCCGGCTCCACCGGCGTGCCCAAGGGGGCGATGGTGCCCCACCGCGGCGCGTACAACACGGTGACGGACATCAACGAGCGCTTCGGGGTGGGCCCGTCCGACAAGGCGATGGCACTGTCGTCCCTGAGCTTCGATCTCTCCGTCTACGACTTGTTCGGAATGCTCTCCGCGGGCGGGACGTTGGTGATGCCCGATCCGGCGGGCGTGAAGGACTCGCAGCACTGGGCCGCGCGGGTGCGGCGGCACGGCGTCACCGTCTGGAACACCGTCCCCACGCTGATGGGGCTGCTCACGGAGATCCCCGCGGTGGAGCCGTTCCCCTCCTTGCGCCTGGTCCTGCTCAGCGGCGACTGGGTGCCGGTGAAGCTGCCGGACCGGGTGCGCGCGCTCGCGCCCAGCGCGCGGGTGGTGAGCGCGGGCGGGCCCACCGAGACCTCCATCTGGTCCGTGGCCTACCCGATCGGCGAGGTGGATCCGTCCTGGAAGAGCATCCCGTACGGCCGGCCGCTGCGGAACCAGACGCTCCACGTGCTGGACCGGGACCTGGAGCCCTGTCCGGAGTTCGTGCCCGGGCAGCTCTACATCGGCGGGCTGGGCGTTGGGCTCGGCTACTTCCGGGACGAGGAGCGCACCCGGAGCAGCTTCCTGGCGCACCCGAAGACGGGCGAGACGCTCTACCGCTCCGGAGATCTCTGTCGCTGGCTGCCGGATGGCAATCTGGAGATCCTCGGCCGCGAGGACTTCCAGGTGAAGATCCGCGGGAACCGGGTGGAGCTCGGCGAGATAGAAGCCGCGCTGGCCCGTCACCCGGAGCTTCACGCCGCAGTCGTGGTGGCCACCGGAGATCCGAAGGGCGACCGCCGGCTGGTCCTCTACGCGGTGCCTAAGCAGCCGGGCCCGGACGGGCAGGGCCCCGAGCTGCGGGCGTACCTGCGCGAGCGGCTCCCCGAGTACATGGTCCCCTCGCAGGTGGTCTGGCTGAAGGCGCTGCCGCTGAACAGCAACGGCAAGGTGGACCGCGGCGCCCTGCGCGCGGCGCCGCCCGCGCCGGCCCGGCAGACCGCGGCGGTGACGCACGCGCCCGGGGATGATCTGGAGAAGAAGCTGGTGGCGATCTGGTCGGAGATCCTTGCCCGGACCGACATCGGCGTGCGCGACAACTTCTTCGACCTGGGCGGCAGCTCGGTGCAGCTGATCCAGGTGCTGGCGCGGATGCGGGACTCGGTGCCGGACCAGGTCTCCGCGATCGATCTCTTCGAGAGCCCCACCATCTCCGCGATGGCGCAGCTGCTGCGGCGGCGCGGCGCCAAGCCAGCGCAGGAGAGCCGGGCGGCGGCGGTGGACGCGGGCAAGGCGCGCCTGCGGCAACGACTGCAGCAGAACCGAAAGGACGGAGCGAAGGGATGAGCAGCCAGGAGACGGGCCTCGAGATCGCGGTGGTGGGGGTTGCCTGCCGGTTCCCTGGTGCGGAGTCCGCCGACGCGTTCTGGAAGAACCTCCGCGAGGGCGTGGAGTCGATCAAGCCGTTCACGGAGGAGGAGCTGCTCGCCGCCGGGGTCACCCCCGCGGAGCTCGCAAACCCCAACTACGTGAAGGCCGGCTCCACCCTGGAGGCGGTGGAGACGTTCGATGCCGCCTTCTTCGGGATCGGCCCGTCCGAGGCCTCGGTGATGGACCCGCAGCACCGGCTCTTCCTCGAGTGCGTGCACCAGGCGCTCGAGGTGGCGGGGTACTCCAACGCCACGGACCGGATGATGATGGCGCTCTTCGGCGGCGTCAGCGCGAGCGACTACGTCTTCCAGAACATCAGCAAGAACCCGCGGATGCTGGAGTCGATGCGGCTTCAGGTCCTGTTCTCGAACGACAAGGACTACGTGACCAGCCGCACGGCCTACAAGCTGAACCTGCGAGGCCCGGCGATCACCATCCAGACTGCTTGCTCGAGCGCGCTGGTGGCCACGCACCTGGCCTGTCAGAGCCTGCTCAGCGGTGAGGTGGATCTGGCCCTGGCGGGCGGCGTGACCGTCAAGGCGCAGCAGAAGCGCGGCTACGTCTACCACCCGCAGGGCGGCCTCTTCTCTCCGGACGGCCACTGCCGCCCGTTCGACGTGCGCGCCGATGGCGCGGTGTTCGGCAACGGGCTGGGCGTGGTGGCGCTGCGGCGCCTCTCGGACGCGCTCGCGGATGGGGACGTCATCCACGCGGTGATCAAGGGCTCCGCGGTGGCCAACGACGGCTCCACCCGCGTCGGCTTCACCGCGCCGGGCATCGACGGGCAGACCCGCGTCATCCAGGCCGCGCTGCGGATGGCCGAGGTGGACCCCTCCACGGTCAGCTACGTCGAGGCGCACGGCAGCGGCACCTCGCTGGGAGATCCGATCGAAGTGCGCGCGCTCCAGCAGGCCTTCGGCCGGGCCGGGGAGGGCACCTGCGCCATCGGCTCGGTGAAGGGGAACGTTGGCCACCTGGACTCGGCCGCGGGCGCCGCCGGGCTGATCAAGACCATCCTCTCCCTCAAGAACCGCGAGCTCGCCCCGACGCTCCACTACACGGCGCCGAACGCGAAGATCCAGCTGGAGGGCAGCCCCTTCTACGTCAGCGCCAAGCTCAAGCCGTGGACGACCGCCAACGGCCCACGGCGCGCGGGCGTCAGCTCCTTCGGGGTAGGCGGAACCAACGCGCACGTGGTGTTGGAGGAGGCGCCCGAGCGCGGGCCCGCCGCCCCTTCTCGCGCGCAGCAGCTCCTGCTGCTCTCCGCGCGCACCCAGACCGCGCTGGAGACCGCGACCGACGCGCTGGCCCGTCACCTGGAGGAGCACCCCGAGGAGTCGCTGGCGGACGTGGCCTTCACGCTCGCCACCACCCGCAAGCGCTTCCCCTTCCGGCGCGCGCTCAGCTGCCGCACCACCCAGGACGCGGCCCGCGCGCTCGCCAAGCGGGACGGCGCGTCGCTGCTCCAGGGCCAGGCCCCGGAGGAGCCACGGCCCGTGGCGTTCGTCTTCTCCGGCCTGGGAGATCAGTACGTGAACATGGGGCTGGGGCTCTACCAGTCGGAGCCGGTGTTCCGCGCCGCCTTGCAGGAGTGTGCGCAGGCGCTGGCCGCGCTCGGCGTCGACCTGCTCCCGCTGCTCTACCCGAACGGGACGGACGCGCAGGAGGCGACGGGCGGGCTGGATCTGCGGCGGATGCTCGGGCGCGAGGCCCCCGCGGATGACGCCGCCACCGTGCGGCTGGGGCGGACGACGGCGGCCCACCCGGCGCTCTTCTCCGTGGGCTACGCGCTGGCGCAGCAGTGGATGGCGTGGGGGATCCGCCCTTCCGCGGTGGCCGGGTACAGCCTGGGCGAGTACCTCGCGGCCTGTCTGGCCGGCGTCTTCTCGCTCGAGGACGCGCTCAAGCTGGTGGTCGCGCGGGCGCGCTTGATGGAGGCGCTGCCCCAGAGCGCCATGCTCGGGGTCTCGCTCCCCGCCGCACAGCTGAGGCGCGAGCTGGAGGGCTCCCTCTGGATCGCCGCGGTGAACGGCCCTTCGGCCAGCGTGGTGGCCGGCGAGGAGCAGGCCGTGGCTGCGCTGGAGCAGCAGCTCACCGCGCGCGGGGTGGTGGCCCGGCGCGTCCCTGCGTTGCAGGCCTTCCACACGCCGCTGATGCGCCCGGCGATGGACGGCCTGCGGGACGTGCTGGCGCAGGTGGCGCTGCGGCCGCCCGAGCTGCCGCTGGCCTCCAACGTCTCAGGAACCTGGGCGACCGACGAGGTGACGGACCCCGAGTACTGGGTGCGCCACTCGTGCGAGCCGGTCCGCTTCTCGGACGTGCTCTCCACGCTCTGGGAGGATCCGCAGCGGATCCTGGTGGAGGTGGGCCCGGGCCAGACGCTCTGCGGCTTCGCGCTGCAGCACCCGGTGGCCAAGGAGAACCCGCGCGCCCTGGTACTGCCGTCCATGCACAACCGGTTCGACCGGCAGCCGGACCTCGCGTTCCTCCACGCCAGCGCCGCCAAGCTCTGGCTGGCGGGGCTGGAGCCGACCTTCTCCGCGCTCCACGAAGGTGAGCAGCGGCGCAAGGTGGCCCTCCCCACGCATCCGTACGAGCGGCAGCGCTACTGGATCGACCCCGTCACCGGCCCAGGCGAGGCCGCCGCCGGCAAGGAGCAGCGCGCGTCCCCGGACGACTGGTTCTACGAGCCGCAGTGGAAGCGCGTCCCGCTCGAGCCGGCGGCCCAGCTTCCCGAGGCGGCGCCCTGGGTGGTGCTTACCCCCGCCACGGGCGTGGGGCAGCGGCTGGTCGAGCGGCTGCGCGCCCGCGGCGAGCGCGTGCTCGCGGTCCGTCCTGCGGAAGGCTTCGCCCAGCTCGGCGAGGACGAGTACGCGGTCCGGCCTTCGTCGCAGGAGGACTGCGCCGCGCTGTTCAAGGCGCTGCGCGGCCTGCCCACGCTGCCTGCCCGCGTGGTCCACCTGTTCGCCCTGGACGCGCAAGGCGCGGCCCAGACGCGCGAGCACGGCTTCTTCAGCGCGATCGCCGTGGGCCAGGCGCTGGGGCGCAGCGGCTGGCACGAGCCGCTGGAGCTCTGCGTGGCGACGCGCGGGGCGTACGACGTGACGGGCGAGGAGCCGCTGTGCGCGGATCAGGCGCTCGCGCTCGGGCCGTGCAAGGTGCTCGGCCAGGAGCAGCCCTTCATCCGCTGCCGCAACGTGGACCTGGCCTGGCCGGACGGCGCCGGCGCCGCCCACGAGGAGGCGCTGGCGAAGGCGCTCGCCGAGGAGCTCTCCACGGACGGCCCGGAGCGCACCGTTGCGCTGCGCGGGGGCGCCCGGTGGGTGCAGCGCTTCGAGCCGGTGAAGCTGGCGCCGCGCCCCGCGGCCCTCACCCGCGGCGGGAGCTACCTGGTGACCGGCGGGCTGGGGCGGATCAGCCTGATCGCCGCTGGCGTGCTCGCCGAGGCCGGCGCGACGACGCTGGTGCTCACCACGCGCGGGAGCTTCCCCGAGCGCGCGGCCTGGGACGCCCACCTGGCGCGCTCACCCGGTGACGCGGTGAGCGCCCGCATCCAGAAGGTGCGGGCCCTGGAGGCGCTGGGCGCGAAGGTGGAGATCGTCACCGCTGACGCGGCGGACGCGGCGCGGATGGCGCAGGTGGTGGAGCAGGCGGGCACGCTGCGCGGGGTGGTGCACGCCGCGGGCGTGGTGGCGCGCGACGCGTTCCGGACGGTGCAGGAGATGGGGCGCGCGGACTGCGAGCGCCACCTCCACCCGAAGGCGGACGGCCTCAACGCGCTCGCCGCCGCCATCGAAGGGCAGCCGCTGGAGCTGTGCCTGCTCGTCTCCTCGGTCTCCTCGATGCTCGGCGGGTTGGGCTACGCCGCCTACGCGGGCGCCAACGCGTACCTGGACACCTTCGCCCGCGAGCGGGCGCGGCGGTCCGCGCTCGGGGACGGTCCGCGCTGGCTGAGCCTGGACCTGGACGGCGGCGGCTTCTCCGACGAGGAGCTGGCCGAGGTGTTCCGCCGCGCGCTGGCCCACCCCGCGCGCGTGCAGCTGGCCAACTCCGCCACCTCGCTGCAGGCGCGGGTGGAGCAGTGGACGGATCCGGGGCGCGCGGCGTCCTCGGCGCCCACCGCCAGCTCCCGCCGCCCGCGGCCGGAGCTGCGCAACCCCTTCACCGCGCCGGCGCCCGGCACCGAGCAGAAGGTGGCCGAGCTCTGGCAGGAGTTCCTGTTCGTGGACAGGGTGGGCAGCCACGACAACTTCTTCGAGCTGGGCGGGAGCTCCTTTCTCGGGCTCCAGCTGCTGGCCCGGATGATCTCCGAGTTCAAGGTGCCCATCTCCATCGCCACGCTCTTCGCGGCGCCCACGGTGAGCACGCTGGCGCGCGTGCTGGAGCAGGGGGAGGGGAGCGAGGCGGTGGACGAAGGCGCCGACCGGGGCGCGGAGCGCCGCTCCTCGAGGCGCGGCTCCCGGGGCGGGGATCCGCGGACCGGGGCGGAGGAGTAGGCGAGCCCTTCACATGCGCACCACCGGCAAGGAGCATCCAGGTTGAGCACGGGCGTGGAAGAGGCGGACGAGCTGGCGGTGGCCATCATCGGGATGGCGTGCCGCTTCCCGGGGGCGCCGGACGTGGGGGCGTTCTGGCGGAACCTGCGCTCCGGCACCGAGTCCATCCGCGTCTTCTCCGACGCGGAGCTGGCCGCGGCGGGGGTGGACCCGCAGCTGGCGGCGGATCCGAAGTACGTCCGCGCCGGCGGCGCGCTCGACGGGATCGATCTCTTCGACGCGGGCTTCTTCGGGATCAGCGCCCGTGACGCGGAGATCCTCGACCCGCAGCACCGGCTCTTCCTCGAGTGCTCCTGGGAGGCGCTGGAGCACGCGGGGTACGACCCCGAGCGCTACGAGCGCAGCGTGGGCGTGTTCGGCGGCACCGCGATGAGCGGCTACCTGCTCAAGAACCTCATCCACCACGACCCGCAGGGAATGGACGGGCTGAACATCCTCTTCGGCAACGATCGGGACTCGCTGGCCACCCGCGTGGCCTACAAGCTCAACCTCCGCGGCCCCTGCTATTCGCTGCAGACCTTCTGCTCCACCTCGCTGGTGGCGGTGCACGTGGCGGCGCAGAGCCTGCTCGGGCGCGAGTGCGACATGGCGCTGGCGGGCGGGGTGAGCGTGATGATCCCCCAGACCGCCGGCTACCTCTACGCCGAGGGCGGGCTGCGATCCTCGGATGGTCACTGCCGCGCGTTCGACGCCGCGGCGGACGGCACGCCGATGGGCAGCGGGGTGGGGCTGGTGGTGCTCAAGCGGCTGGTGGACGCGCTGAAGGACGGGGACACGGTCCACGCGGTGATCAAGGGCTCGGCGATCAACAACGACGGCGCGGGCAAGGTGAGCTACGCGGCGCCGGGTGTCGAAGGCCAGGCGGCGGTGGTGGCGCAGGCGCTCTCCGCGGCGGGGGTGAAGGCGGACTCCATTGGCTACGTGGAGGCCCACGGCAGCGGCACCCGGCTGGGAGACCCGGTGGAGGTGGCCGCGCTCGCGCGCGCCTTCGCCAGCGCCAAGCGGCCACCGGGCAGCTGCGTGCTCGGCTCGGTGAAGACCAACGTCGGCCACCTGGACCGGGCCGCCGGCGTGGCCGGGTTGATCAAGGCGGCGCTCTGCCTCTCGCACCGCGAGCACGTCCCCACGCTCCACTTCCAGCGCCCCAACCCCCAGATCGACTTCGCCTCCACGCCCTTCGCGGTGAACACCCGGACGCGGGCCTGGGAGAGCGCCGGGCCGCGCCGCGCCGGGGTGAGCAGCTTCGGCGTCGGCGGCACCAACGCGCACGTGGTCCTCGAGGAGCCCCCCGCTGCGCCGAGCGCGCCCAGCGCCCGCCCGGTCCAGCTGCTGGTCCTCTCCGCCAAGTCGCCCTCGGCGCTCGCGGAGAACGCGCGCCGCTGGGCCACCGCCTTGCGCGAGGGCGCGCAACCCCCGCTCGCGGACGTCGCCTTCACCGCCCAGCTGGGGCGGCGGGAGCTCCCGTACCGCTGCGCCGTGGCCTGCCGCAGCGCCGAGGAGGCCGCGGCGCTGCTGCCCCGGGTGGCCGCGCAGACCGGCGCGCCGGTGGAGCGGGCGGAGCTGCCGGTGACCTTCCTGCTCCCGGGCGCCGGGCCGGAGCGGATGGAGGCGGTCGCGCGGCTGCGCGAGGCAGAGCCCGTCTTCCGTGCGGCGTTCGACGCATGCCGTGAGAAGGCCGGGCCGGACGCCGGCCCCGCGGCGCTGCGCTTCGCGCTCGGCTGCGCGCTGGTGCGGCAGTGGGAGGCGCTGGGCGTTCGCGCCGAGTCGTTCGTGGGCGAGGGGGCCGGCGAGTATCTGGCGGCGCACCTCGCCGGCGCGCTGCCGCTCGAAGAGGCGCTGCGGCTGACCGTGAAGCGCGCGCAGGCCGAGGCCTCCCCGGCGTCCGCGCCGGCCTTCGAGGACCTCCTGCGCTCGGTGCGCGCGGGGCCGGAGCTCAAGGCGCCCTTCTTCTCCAACGTGACCGGCCGGTGGATTTCTCCGGCGGAGCTCGCCGCGCCGGACTACTGGGTGCGGCAGGCGCGGGCGCCGCCGGTGGCCCCCGAGGCGCTGGCCGCGCTCGCCGCGCGGGCGCCGCGGGCGTGGGTGGAGGCCGGCCCGTCCGCCGCGGGCGCCCAGCTGAGCGGGCGCGGTCAGACCGTGGTCTCCTCCCTGCCGGCGGGCCCGGAGGGCGGCGCGCAGGAGGCGCTGCTGCAGGGGCTGGGCGCGCTCTGGTGCGCCGGGGTCCCCGTGCGCTTCTCCGCGCTCTGGAAGGGCGAGAAGCGCCGCCGCGTCCCGCTCCCCACCTACGCCTTCGAGCGCCAGCGCTTCTGGATCGACCCCGCGGCCCCGCGCGCCGCCAGCGCCACCGCGCCCACCACGGCGCGCGCCAAGGATCCGGCGGACTGGTTCTACACCGCGTCCTGGACGCAGCGCCCGCTCCTGCCGCGCCCGCTGGCCAAGCTCGAGGGCGTGACGCTCGCCTTCTGCGACGACGGCGCCGCCTCGCGCGCCGCGCTCGAGGCGCTGGAGTCCGGCGGCGGCGAGCGGGTGCTGGTGCGCCCGGGCGAGCGCTTCGCCCGCACCGGCTCGGCCGCGTTCGAGCTCTCGCCCTCCAACCCGTCCCACTACGAGCAGCTGTGCGCGGAGCTGAAGGCGCAGCGCGTGGCGCCCGCCCGCATCGTCCATGCGTGGGCCGCCTCCCGGCAGGATCCGGAGGAGGCGACCGCCCGTGGCTTCCATTCGCTGGCGTGGCTGGGGCGCGCGATGGCGCGGGCGGGCTGGGCGCAGGACGTCCAGCTGACGGTGGTGACCGCGGGCGCGCACGAGGTCTCTGGCGACGAGCCGCTCTCCCCAGAGCAGGCGCTGGCGCTGGGGCCGCAGACGGTGCTGGCCCAGGAGCTCTCCAACGTCTCCTCCCGGGCGGTGGACGTCGACCCGCGCGAGTGGCACGCCCCTTCGCCGGCGCTGAGGGCCGCCCTGGCGCGCGAGCTGCTCCAGGGTGAGGAGCGCTGGGTGGCGCTGCGCGGCCGGCACCGCTGGGTGAGCGCGCTGGTGCCGCTGCGGCTCCCGGCCGAGCCGCCCGCCCCGCTGCGCGAGCGCGGGGTCTATTTGATCACCGGTGGCCTCGGCGGGATTGGCCTGGCGCTGGCCGAAGGGCTGGTGCGCGAGCGCGCCGCCACCGTGGTGCTCACCGGGCGCGGCGAGAGCCCGCCGCCGGAGCAGTGGCCGGAGCTGGCGAAGGGCGCCCCGGAGGATCCGTGGTCTGGGCGCGCTCGCCGGCTGCTCGCGCTGCAGGCACAGGGCGGACGCGTCCACGTGGCCCAGGTGGACTGCGCCGACGCGGCAGGGATGAAGGCGCTGGTGGCGGACGCGGAGCGCCGCTTCGGCGCGCTCCACGGGGTCATCCACGCCGCGGGGGTCACCCGCAAGGACTCGTTCAAGCCGCTCCCGGAGCTCACGCCCGAGGACTGCGAGCGCCACTTCCGCGCCAAGGTGGACGGGGTGAGGGCGCTCGCCGCCGCTCTCGAAGGGCGCTCGCTCGACTTCTGCCTGCTGCTCTCGTCCGTCTCCTCCGTGCTGGGCGGGCTGACCTACGCCAGCTACGCGGCCGCCAACCTCTATCTGGACCTCTTCGCCCGGGCGCAGCGCGCGCGGGGGGCGGGCCCGTGGACGAGCGTGGGCTTCAGCGACTGGCAGACCTCGGCCGCGGTGGGGCAGGCGCTGGCGCAGACCACGCTGGCCGGCATGGAGATGTCTCCGGAGGAGGGCTACGAGGCCGCGAAGCGGGCGTTGGCCAGCCAGCAGCCGCACCTGCTGCACTCCACCACGGATCTGGGGACCCGCCTGCGCCAGTGGGTGGAGCGCGCGCCCGCCTCCGCGGCGCCGGTCCGGCGCGCCAGCCATCCGAGGCCGCAGCTGATGACGCCCTTCGCCGCGCCCTCGAGCGACGCGGAGGTCGCCGTGGCGGAGCTGTGGCAGGAGCTGCTCGGCGTCACGCCGGTGGGGAGGCACGACAGCTTCTTCGAGCTCGGCGGCAACTCCCTGCTGGGGACGCAGCTGGCCGGCAGGCTCCGTCAGAAGTTCGGGGTGGCGGTGCCGCTGCGCCAGCTGTTCGAGGCGAAGACGCCGGCGGACCTGGCCCTGGTCATTGAGGAGCTGATCCTCGCCGAGCTGGCGGACGAACCTGACACCCCTGCCTTGTAACCACGACCCAGCAACTCCAACCCACCGGCAACTCTCGCTCCCACGACACGTCAATACGCCATGAAAACACCTCTCCACGACAGCCCCCTCGCTCTCCCCACTCCGGCCCGGCGGAGGACGGCATGAGCGCGCCGCGACCGATTGGTGTGCTCGGCGCCGGGGTGATGGGGCAGGGCGTGGCGCAGGCGCTCGCGCAGACCGGCCACCACGTGGTGCTGGTGGACGTGACGCAGGCCCAGCTCGAGCGCGCGAAGGCGGAGATCGCCAAGGGGCTGCGCTTCCGTGCCATGCTCGAGAAGGTCAAGAGCGCCGAGCCGCCGGAGGCGGTGCAGGAGCGGATCCGCTTCACGCTCGACTACGGGGACCTCGCCGAGATCGGCTTCCTCGTCGAGAACGTCACCGAGCGGTGGGAGACCAAGAAGGCGGTCTACCAGCAGGTGGATCCCATCGCCCCCGCGGACTGCATCTTCGCGGTCAACACCTCCGCCATCCCCATCACGCGCGTCGCTGCGCAGACGCAGCGGCGGGAGCGGGTGATTGGCATGCACTTCATGAATCCGGTGCCGCTCAAGCCCTGCGTGGAGGTGATCCGCGGCTTCCACACCACGGACGCCACGGTGGAGGGGGCGCGCGCCTTCCTCAAGGGGATGGGCAAGGAGGCGATCGTCGTCAACGACTCGCCGGGCTTCGTCTCCAACCGCGTGCTGATGCTGACCATCAACGAGGCGGTCTTCCTGGTGCACGAGGGCGTCTCCACGCCCGCGGACGTGGACCGGATCTTCCGCTCCTGCTTCGGCCACAAGATGGGTCCGCTCGAGACGGGCGACCTGATCGGCCTGGACACCATCCTGCTGTCACTCGAGGTGCTCTACGAGAACTTCAACGACCCCAAGTTCAGACCCTGTCCCCTGCTCCGGAAGATGGTGGACGCAGGGCTGCACGGCCGGAAGTCCGGCCAAGGCTTCTTCAAGTACCAATCGTGAGCACTGAGGACCGCACCATGTTTTCCATCAACCAAGCCAAGAGCAGCGTTCGTGAGTTCCTCGGCCGGTATTTCCGCACCGACGACCTGCGCGACGACGAGGACATCTTCGCGAGCGGCCGCGTCACCTCCATGGTCGCCATGGAGCTGGTGCTGTTCCTGGAGAACCAGATGCGCGTGAAGGTCGAGAACGAAGACCTTCACCTCGACAACTTCCGCAGCGTGGACGCCATCGTAGCCCTGGCCGGGAAGAAGCTGTCCCGCGCGGCCTGAAGGAGACGCACACGTGATCCCCTCGATTGAAAGAATGCCGGACCGTCCCGCCCGCCGCTTCACCGGAGAGGACGTGCTGGCCGCGGTCGGCGAGCGCGCGCGGAACAAGCGCTTCAAGAAGCTGCTGCTCTACGTGCACGTGCCGTTCTGCACCTCCAAGTGCCACTTCTGCGACTGGGTCTCGGCGATCCCGGTGAAGGAGCTGATCGCCGAGCGCGATGTCCGCAAGTCGTACGTGGACGGCGTCTGCGCGCAGGTCCGCTGGTACGGGCCGCGGCTGCGCGATCTGGGCTACACCGCCTGCCAGATCTACTGGGGCGGCGGCACGCCCAGCCGGCTGGACGCGGACGAGTTCCTGCGGATCCAGGAAGCGCTGGCGGAGGCGTTCGACCTCTCCTCGCTGGAGTCGTATTCGGTGGAGGGCAGCCCGGACACCTTCGGGCTGGAGAAGCTCAAGGCGATGCGGGCCGCGGGCGTGCAGCGGATCAGCATGGGCGTGCAGTCCATGGATGACGAGCAGCTGCGCGTGGCCGCGCGGGCGCACAACTCGCACCAGGTGGTGGTGGCCACCGAGCACCTGCGCGCCGCCGGCTTCGAGGACTTCAACTTCGACATGATCGCCGGCTTCCCGAATCAGAAGCGGGACGTCTTCGTCGCGTCGATGGAGCGGGCGATCGCCCTGCGCCCCACCCACTTCTCGCTCTACCCGTTCCGCGGCAACTCGACGACGGTGATGGCGCAGCTGATGGCGCAGGGCCACAGCCGCAACCTGGCGCGCGACGAGATGTTCGAGCTCTACTTCCTCGGCAAGAAGATGCTCGCGGAGGCGGGGTACCACGAGTACATCGCCGGCTACTTCGCCAGCGAGCCGCGCTTCCAGTTCAAGGGCGAGAACCACTACTTCGGCTTCGAGGGCGACTTCATGGGCTTCGGCCCGGGCGCCACATCGATGCTCGGCCACCACTTCCTCCAGAACACCATCCCCAAGCTCGCCGGCAACGGCGGGGACCTCGCGCGCTTCGTGGAGGCTCCCACCAGCGTGGACGTGCTGGAGATGCACTCCACCCCCGAGAGCCCGCTGCGGGCGATGACGCCGCTGGCGGACGCGGTGATGACTCCCCGGGGGATCGACTACGCGAACTTCGAAGACCTCTTCGGCTGCACCTTCGCGGAGCTGCGCGCGCATCCGGTGATCACCGGGCTGATCGACTTCTACGCGTTCTGCGGCGCGCAGTGGGTGGACACCGGGAAGAACCTCTACGTCAACGACGAGACCCGGGACGTGGCCAGGTTGGCCTGCATCCTCGAGCGCAACCAGATGGAGCTGGTGCGGGCTCAGCGCGAGATGGGGCTCGCCGCCACCGTGGAGCTCACCGCGGGCGCGCAGATGCTTCAGCGCGCCCTGTTGGGGTGACCCGATACCGCACGAAGCCGCGGCTCAGGGTCCTCGCTGCCCTGGGCCACCAGGCGTCCGGCCTCCAGCTTCACCACGCGATCGGCCACGTGGAAGTAGCGATCGTCGTGGGTGATGACGAGCACCGCCTTGCCCCGCTGGCGTAGCTCGGGGACGAGCGCCTCGTAGAAGAACGCCTTGAAGGCGGGGTCCTGCTCGGCGGTCCACTCGTCGAGCACGTAGACGGGACGGTCCTCCAACAGCGCGGACACCAGGGCGAGCCGCTTGCGTTGGCCATGGGAGAGGTCGGTGGTGCCAAAGCGCCCATTCCGGACCCGGACGTGCGGGAGCTTCAGGCGATCCAGCCAGCGGTTCGCCTCCGCCTCCGCGGCGGCACCCTCCACCGGCAGGGTGGGGAACAGGTGGTGGTCCGCGAACACCACCGAGAAGTGCTCGCGGTACCAGCCGCGGTTCTCCTCCGTGAGCTCGGTGCCGTCGAGAAGCAGGCGCCCTGCGCTCAGCGGGTAGAGGCCGATCAGCACCTTCATCAGTGTGGACTTCCCGCTCCCGTTGCCACCCACCAGGAAGACCACCTCGCCCGCGCGCACGGTGAGGTCGATTTCCCGCAGCGAGAAGCCGCGCCCATCGTCGCGCGCGAACGCGCCACCCCGGAGCGAAAGCTCCGTCACCTGCGCCGAGGCCGGACGCGCCGCGCCGCGCGCCTCGGCACGGAGTTGCCGCACGCTCGCGCTCAGCGCCTCCACGCGGGTCAGGCAGGCGGAGGCGTACGCCAGCTCGGAGATCGACCAGAGCGCCCGCTTGAGCGGCCCATAGACGAAGATCAGCGGCAGGACGATGGCGGCGGCCCCGCGGTACGCGAAGAGCCCGAGCAGCGCGAGGAACAGCGCCTGGCTCCAGGCTTCGGCCACCGAGTAGCGGCCAAGCGCGCGGCGCATCCTGTCGCGGAGCGACGCGCCGGGGGCCTCCAGTTCGGCCGCCACGAAGGCCTCCCGCCGCCCGCGGTGGAGCTTGAGCTGCTTGGCGCCGCGCACCGCCGCGCGGAGGCTGCCGAAGAGGGTGGAGGTGTCCTTGCGCACTTCGAGGAACAGCCGCTGCGCGCCCGCCATCAGCGGCCGGTACGTGAGCGCCGCCACCGCGCCCACCCCCAGCAGCACCCCCGCCATGGGCGGCCAGAGCCAGATCAAATGCCCGAGGCAGGCCACCACCACCACCACGTCCTGCAGCACGCCGCTCAGGCGGGGCAGCGTCTGCGCCAGCTCCCCCAGGTCGTGGGTGAGCACGGCCGCGAGCCCGCTGCGCTCGAGCGTCTCGGCCTCCAGCGAGGGGGCCTGCAGCACCTGCGCGCTCAGCCGGGCGCGCAGGCCGGTGACGAGCGCCCAGGCGGCGTCCACCAGCGCCAGCTGGCAGGCGAGCTTGCCAGCGCCGATCACCCCGCACAGCCCGAGGAACCAGAGCCCGCGCGCCGCCGGCGCCGCCGCCAGCGAGGCGCCGAAGAGTTGGAGCAGCGCGGCCATGGCGAGGCCGGAGACCAGCGCGGCGGCGCTGGCGGCGAGCATGGCGCGCCGCGAGTGCGCGGCGAGCAGGCGGAGGAGGGCGAACGACACCTACGCGGCCTTCCGGACCTTGAGCCGCGTGAGGCGCTCGTACAGCCCGCGCCGCTCCGCGTAGAAGTTCGGGTGCGATCTGAAGATGGAGACGCTCTGCTGGTGGGCGGAGAGGCACTCCGTGAGCGGCCCGAGATCATGCAGGTAGGGCCGGGAGGCGCCGGTGAAGCTGAGCAGCACGTCCTCGCCGTTCTTCAGCTCGGCCAGGTCGATCCCCAGCTCCGCGCAGAGGCGGAAGAGCTCCTCCAGGTGCCGCCGCGTGTAGGCGTAGACGCCATTGACCACGTCCGCCCGGCCCTCCAGCTGGCGCAGCTCACCGCTCCAGGGCGCGTTCTCTCCGCCCGCGTCCGTGGCGCTGACGTAGTTCTCCCCACGGACGCCGTGCGGCGCCTCCGGGTTCGCGAGCAGCGCCAGGAAGAGCCGGCGCAGCTGCTCGGGCGTGAGGAAGACGTCGTCGTCCACGCTGAGGAAGTACTCCCCCGGCAGGCTGCGCGCGAGCTCGTTCCTCAGCCCCACCGCGCGGGGGCGCGGCTGGTCGATCAGCTGGACCCGGTCGTCGTTCACGCGGACCCAGTCGCGGATCCGGTAGGCCGGGTTGTTGTTGGAGACCACCACCCGCTCCACGAAGTCCGCCTGGAGCATGCCCTTGACGATCGGCTCCATGTTCCAGACCCGCCGGTAGCTGAGCAGGACCACCGTGAGCTTCTCCGGGCGGGCGACCCGCACCGGCGGCCTCAGCGAGACGCCCGAGTAGAAGCGGAGGTAGCGGAGCAGGAAGAGGCTCCGCCAGCGCCAGGAAGGGAACTCGGAGGGGCGGAGGAGCGACTCGAGCAGGATGGGGAAGGGTGCGGGGAGTAGATTGAACATGACAATTCTGTGGCTGGCCGGCCGTTGATTTATGTTTGTGATGTGTTGCGATGGAGTTGTTGTCTGCGTTAAACGCCTCCGCTTCGAAGTTGGCCTTCACCGCGAGGACGGACATGGCGCTCGTCGTCTCCCCACACCTGCAGACCCTGGCCCCCGAGCTCGACGAGGGGGCTTGGGGCTCGGTCCGCGCGGATCCCTTTCCCGCGGACGAGCCGCACGCGCTGCTGCTCGACTGGCTGGAGCAGCGCACGCTGGTGGTGCCGCGCCGGGTACACGAGGCGCTGGTGCGCGCTCGGCGCGAGCAGCGCCCGGTGGCGGAGCAGCTGGGCGGCGCGCTCTGCGCCGGGCTGGAGGCGCTGGGGGTGCTGCAGAGCGACGCGGTGGCCTTCCGCCGTCACCGGGTGATGGTGGCGAGCGTGGAGACCACCGCGCACTGCAACATCCGCTGCACCTTCTGCCCGCAGGCGGACAACCCCAAGCCGAAGGCGACGATGGCGCCCCAGCTCTTCGGCGTGGTGCTGGACCGGCTCGCCGAGTACGGCGTGGAGGTGGTCAGCTGCAGCAACTACTCCGAGCCGACCAACGACCCCAACCTCGGGCGCTACGCGCGGATGATCGCCGAGCGCGGGATGCGCCTGGCCGTCTACACCAACGCCACGTTGATCGACCGGGTGATCGACGAGCTCGACGCCATCCGCGGCTCGCTGATGCCGATCGTGGTCAACCTGCCCGCGTTCGACCGCGCCACCTACCAGCGCCTGACCGCCTCGCCCCAGTACGACCGCGTCATCCGCAACGTCCGGACGCTGCTGGAGCGTCAGTTCAAAGTCGTCTTTTGTTACAACAACACGGACGGCGGCCGCCCGGCCGAGCAGGTCCAGCAGGAGGTGGAGGCGCAGCTGGAGGCCCTCTTCGGCGCCTCGCTGCTGGCGATGAGCAAGCCGCAGAGCCGGGCGGGCGCGCTCTCCGGCCGCGCCTACGTCCAGGCGGTGCAGCACCGGGGGCGCCTGGGCGGGTGTCTGCAGCTGCTCCAGCAGGTGGACGTCCGCGTCGACGGCCGGGTGGGGCTGTGCTGCAACGACTACGACAACAAGCTGATGTTCGAGAGCGTGGCGGACCGACCGCTCGCGGAGATCCTCGGCGGTGACGCGTTCGAGCGGATCCGCCGCAAGGTCTACGGAGACGAGGCGCCCGAGCCCGACTTCATCTGCAGCGCCTGCACGTACACCTCCGCCGCCGCGGACCTCACCTCGCTCTGCGCGGGCGGCGGGCTGCAGGAGTTCAAGTGGGTGACGGAGCCGCATCTGTTTCGCAGGACGTTGGAGACGGTTCGCTTCAGGGAGGGGGAGCCAGCCGGCCGTCCTCGAGCTTGAGGAGCCGGTCGGCGACGTCGAAGAAGCGGTCGTCGTGGCTGATCACCACCACCGTCCGGCCGCTGGCGCGCAGCGCGGGGAGCAGCTCCCGGTAGAAGGCGCGCTTGAAGGCGGGGTCCTGCTCGGCGGCGACCTCGTCGAAGACGCAGATCGGCCTGCCTTCGACCAGCGCGCTCAGCAGGTCCAGCCGCTTGCCCTGCCCGGTGGAGAGGCGGCCCGCGTCCAGGGCCGCGCCGTCGAGCGAGACCTCTGCGGCGAGCTGGAACTCGGCCAGGTACTGGTGCGCGCGCGCCTGCCAGCCGGGCGCGTCAATCCCGGCGAGCGTGCCGAAGCGCTGGTGATCGGCGAAGACCACCGAGAACAGCTGCCGGTAGGCGTCCCGGCTGGCGTCAGTCACCGGCCGGCCGTCCAGCAGCACCTGCCCGGCCACCGGCGTGTAGAGCCCGGTGAGCACCTTGAGGAGCGTGGACTTTCCGCTGCCGTTGCCGCCGGTGAGGAAGACCAGCTCCCCGCGGCGCAGCTCCAGGCTGATGGGGCCGAGCGCGAAGGCGGGCTCGCCCTCGCGGCCGTAGCCGGCGCGGACCTCGCGCAGCTCGAGCTTGGACCAATTTCCGGGCGCCGGCCCACGGACAGCGGCCCCCGGCTCCGGGCGCAGCGAGAGCCCGAGCGCCTCGATCCGGGAGAGGGCCTCGGAGGCGGCGCCCATCGCCGGCAGCGCGTGCGCGAGGTTGCCCAGGGGGAGCGTCAGGTACAGCAGCACCGCGGTGGCCTCGGCCCGGACCGCCGCGTCCAGCGCGCCACCCAGCTGGGGGAGAAACAGCGTCAGCCCCACCGCGGCCAGCAGCAGCAGGGCGCCGCACGTCTGGGCCAGCGCGTGCAGCGCCTGCGCCCTCCGGTTGTGCGCGCGCAGCGCCACGAGCTCCTCGCCGAGCCCCGCGCTGAAGCGGGCGCGGCGGGCGCCGTCCAGCTGGAGCTGCTTGTGCCCTTCTGCGAGCGCGCCGAGCGCCTCGAACACGCCGTCCCGCGCCCCGAGCGCCTGGCGGAACGAGGTGCCCGCCCGCCGCAGCAGCAGCGCGTAGCTGGCCGCCCCGCCCGCCAGCAGCAGGCAGAGCGCGGCCAGCAGCCGGACCGACAGCACGCCCACGTAGGCCACGCCGCCGAGCAGCAGGACCGAGTCCACGATGGCGGACGACACCAGCGGCAGGGCCAGCGCCACCGCCTTCACGTCCTCGGTCATCGCCGCCTCGAGCCGGGTAGAGCCGGCGAGCTCGAGCTGGCGCAGGGGCGCCGCGAGCAGAGAGCGGACCAGCCGCATCCTCAGCTGGAACGCGGCGCCGAGCGAGGCGCGGTACACCAACTGCTCGGAGGCGAGCTTGGAGAGCAGCACCACGCCCGCGGCCACCGCGAAGCGCCAGGTGCGCGGCGCCGCGTCTGCCTCCAGCGCCGCCCCGGCCGCGAGCTGCCGGCCCACGCCGGCGAGCAGGGCGGTGGTGGCCAGCCCGGAGAGGACCGAACCGAGCGCCGCGACCCAGGTGAGCGGGCCCGCGTGGCTGGCCAGCGTGGAGAGCAGCCTGCGCAGCGGCCCCTCGCGGCCCGCAGGCGGCGCGCTCACAGCGCCACCGTCCGCTCCCGGTGGACGATCACCAGCGCGGTGACCCAGGCGGGGAGCTGCGAGAGGACGGGGTCGAGCCCGGCGGAGCGGGCGAAGATCTTCTCGGTCACCTTGATCGACACCGGCTCCGCCCGGCGCAGCGTGAGCCGGAGCTCGGGGGCGCGCTGCGGGGTGAGGAGGTCCACCCGGTAGGGCTCGGCCTCGCCCACCTGGGGGAGCGCGTCGCTCAACGACCAGGAGACGAGGCTCGCGCTGGGGATCTCCAGGTAGAGCCGCGCCGGCGCCCGGGCGAAGGCGCGCAGGGTGAGGTGGCGGTTGCCGGTGGCTGGATCCACGCGCGAGTCCACCAGCGTCAGCTCCGCCTGCGGCGCGTTGGAGGCGGGGACGGCGACCGCGTACCGCTCGTCCTGCCACTGCGGGCTCTTGCTGCGCACCTTCTGCGGCAGCGCCGCCAGCGCCAGCTCCACCGGGAGCGGATCCAGCGAGCGGAAGGTGGCGCGCGGCGGCAGAGAGGGGGACTCGTACTGCTCCACCACCAGCCGCTTCGGGGTCTCCACCGAGTAGGGCGGGCGCAGGAGCAGCCCACCCAGGCCGAGCAGCCCGAGCGCCGCCGCGGCGGCGGCCGCCCGCTTCAGCGGGGCGCCCAGGTGGAGCAGGGCGGTCAGCTGCGGCGTGGCCAGCGCCACCACCGCCCCGATGTAGAGCGCCACCACCGGGTCGAAGGGGATCTTCAGGGGGATTCGCCCGGAGACGGGCACCAGCAGGCGAAAGAAGCGCAGCCCGGTCTCCAGGGAGATCAGCGCCCCTGGCGCGGCGCCGAGCAGCAGCGCTCCCGAGCAGACCGCGGCCGGTCTTCCCGCCGCGGCGCAGCGCGAGGCGACGAGCAGCCCCAGCGCAGCGGGCAGCGAGGACCAGAGGAAGAGGTAGGAGGCGCCGGAGTCCCTCCAGCTGAGCCAGAGCAGCGCCGCCGTGCAGGGCAGCAGCGTCACCAGCGACGCTGCGAGCGCGCGGTCCACCGGCCCGGCCGCGCGGGCGGCGCGCGCCCAGAGCGCGTGGGCGCCGAGCAGCCCCGCCGCCGACAGCGAGGTGAAGGTGAGCACCGCCAGCCAGGGGGACGAGAACCAGCCGTGCGGGTGGAGCGAAGAGGGGATCCAGCTCAGCGCGAAGGGGACGGCGAGCGCCGCCCCGGCGCCCAGCGGCAAGAGCAGGAGCGCGCTCCCTACCGCGCGGCGCGTGTGGCGCAGGGCGCTGGCGGCGGCGAGCGCCACCAGCAGCGCGGTGACCCCCGCGAGCACCCGGGCCGTCCCGCCGCTGTAGACCACCATCAGCCAGCCGAGGACGTCGTGGTAGACCTCGAACGGCGCGTCGCCTTCGCGGGGGCTGTCGCCCGCCAGCTCGCGGACGAGCGCCAGGGTGTTGGCCCCCATGTGCTGGACGGAGCCGGGCTGCAGGCGCGCCAGCTCGTCCCGGTCCGTGTGGTAGGCGTAACCGTCCTGGTAGAGGACGAAGTCCAGCCCCGGGAGGCGCGCCACGTCCCGGTAGATCCGGAAGTCCGTGTCGGAGGGGATGATCCGCGTCTGGAAGAGGTCCGCCGCCACGCTGGTGGCGTAGGGGTACGGCGCGCTGCGGGCGTAGCTGGACACGAGCCGCCCGCGGCCAGGCGTGGTCTGGAAGAGGATCGACTTTCCGCCGGAGCCGCCCGCGTCCAGGTTGATGGCGGCCCGCACGTCCTTCATCCACGGGTGGCGGGTGAAGGTGAGGGCGCCGAGCAGGCCGAGCTCTTCTCCGCCGTTGAAGTTGAAGACCACCGTCTGGCGCAGGCGCGGCCCGGCGGCGAGCGCGCGGACCAGCTCCACCATCGCCCCGGTGGGCGCCGCCGCGTCCGCCGCGCCCGCGGTGTCCGGCTTGGTGTCGAAGTGGGTGGAGACCAGCAGCGCCGTGGAGGTCGCGCCCGGCAGGCGCGCCAGGATGTTGCGGACGTTGTAGATGGCTGGCGCGGCGTCGAAGACCTGCGGTCCGCGCTGCTCGGAGTCGTCGACGCTCACCTCCACGCCGGGGAGCTGGCGCAGCGTCCGCTCCAGGTAGCGGGCCGCGGCCTCGGCGCCCTCGGTGTCGAGCACCCGGGCGCCGATCCCATCCACCAGGTGCGCGCAGACCGCGAGCGCCCGCTCCTCGGAGAACTCGCCCGCCGGCGCGCTCGCCGGCACCGGCACGGGCGGCCGGTCGCGCCACGCCGCCAACCCCCAGAGCAGCAGCAGTGACACCGGCGCGAGCAGCCAGGCGCGGTGCGCGGGGCCGCTGGCCGCTGCCACGGAGGGGTCGAGAGGGCGCTGCGCCGATGAGCTCATGAGCGGGCACCTCCGCCCGTCCAATCTCGTCGACACCCCCCTTCCGGACTTGTAACGCTGCCGCTCGCCTGCCCAGCCGAAGGCACGGGAAACTGACGCCGGGTTGTCGCGCCCGCGGGTCAGCGCGCGGGGACTGACCGTCCCCGTCATTCGGAGCGTGGTACGAGGCGCGCGTGGCCTGTCTGGACGACGACTCGCTCTTCGCTCTCTCCGTGGGCCGGGCTGACCCCGCGGCGATGGACGGGATCGACCAGCACCTGGACCGCTGCGCCCCCTGCCGGCAGACGCTGGCGCGGCTGGTGACGCTGAACACCGCGGCCTCGCTCAGTGGGGGCGGTGGAGGCGCCCGCGAGGAGGCGCTCGGGCCGGGGACGGCGGTGGGGCGCTATCGCATCCAGGAGATCCTCGGCGCCGGCGCGATGGGGGCGGTCTACGCCGCGCACGATCCGGAGCTGGACCGCACCGTCTGCCTCAAGCTGCTGCACCCGAGCGCCAGCGACGCGGAGGGGCGGGCCCGGGCCCGCCTGCTGCGCGAGGCGCAGGCGCTGGCCAGGCTCTCCCATCCCAACGTGGTGGCCGTCCACGACGTGGGGGCCCACGGGGACGAGTGCTTCTTCGCGATGGAGCGGGTGGAGGGGCAGACGCTGCGCTCCTGGCTGCTGCAGCCGCGGACGAGGGACGCGGTGGTGGAGCGGCTGGTGATGGCGGGGGAAGGGTTGGCGGCGGCGCACCAGGCGGGCGTCGTCCACGGGGACTTCAAGCCGGAGAACGTCCTGCTCTCCGTGGACGGCCGTGCCCGCGTCTCCGACTTCGGGCTGTCCCGGCTCACCTCCGCGGCGCGAGACGCCGCGGGCTCCCGGGAGGTCTCCGGTACCCCCGCCTACATGGCGCCGGAGCTCTTCCGCGGACAGGTGGGGGACGCCGCCTCGGACCAGTTCAGCTTCTGCGTCACCGCGTACGAGGCGCTCTGCGGCGCCCGCCCCTTCCCGGCGGACGCGCGGCGCGCGCCGCCGCAGCTGAGCGCGGAGGCGGTCCGGCGGCTGGAGCGCCACCCGCGCTGGCTCAGCCGGCCCCTCTTGCGCGGGCTCTGCGCGCAGCCCGAGGCGCGCTTCGCCTCGATGCGCGCCCTGCTGGACGCCCTCTCGCGCGGGCGGCTCCGGGCGCGGCAGCGGCGCTGGACGCTCGCCGCGGGCGTCACGCTGGCGGCGCTGGGCGCGCTCGCGGTCACCTTGCGCCCCCCCGCGGTGGATCGCTGCGCCGCGGGGAACGCCCGGCTGGCCGGGGCCTGGGACGCGGAGCGGCGGGGCGCGCTCGAGCGGGCCTTCGGCGCCGCCGGTGCGCCGCTCTGGCCGCGCGTCTCCAGCGCCCTGGACCGCTACGCGGACGGGTGGCTGCGGATGCACCGGGAGGCGTGCGAGGCCACGCACGTGCACCACGCGCAGTCGCCGGAGGCCCTGGCGCTGCGGATGGTCTGCCTGGATGACCGGCGGCGGGACCTCGAGGCCTTCACCGCGCTGCTCTTGCGCACGGATGACGCCACCCGCAGGGGCGCGGAGCGGGTGGTGGGCGGGCTGCCCCCGGTGGCGACCTGCGGGGACGCGCGGCAGCTGGCGTTGATCCGGCGCCCCACTCTGGATCCAGCGGCGCAGCTGCGCCATCAGCGGATCCAGCAGGCGCTCTCGGAGGGGAGCGCGCGGATGTACGCGGGCCAGTTCGATCAGGCCGCGGCGCTGGCGGCCCCGGCGCTCGTCGAAGCGCGGGCCCTCAAGGCCCACGCCGAAGCGGCCGAGCTGCTCCTGATGACCGCCTTCGTCCACGGCGCGCGGTCCAAGCTGAGCGAGTCCGAGGCGGACCTGCGCGAGGCGGTGGTGGAGGCGCAGGCGGCGGGGCACCTGTACGCGGTGGCGCAGGGCTGGAGCAGGCTGGCCCAGAACCTCTTCCTGCAGCGCCGCTTCGAGGAGGGCGAGCAGCTCGCCAGGCACGCGCTGGGGGCGCTGGAGGCGGTCGACGCGCCGGCGATGCGGGTGAAGTTCCTCGCGGTGCTCGGGCGCGCCTACGCGGACCGCTCGCGGTTTCCCGAAGCGGAGCGGTCGCTGAAGCAGGCGCTGGCGCTGGCCCAGGACGTGTCAGAGGACCGGGAGCGGCTGCTCACCGAGTGCCGGGTCTCGCTCGCCGGCGTGGTGATGATGCAGGGGAAGTTCGCGCGCACGCTGGAGCTGCTGCAGCCGGTGCTCGCGTTCACCCGGAGAGTGAGGGGCCCTTCGCACCCGGAGATGCTGACCCCGCTCTACTACTCCGGGCAGGCCCTGGTGGGGGCGGGGCGGCTGGCCGAGGGCGAGGCCGTGGCGCGCCAGGCGCTGGAGCTGGCGAAGGCAATGGGCGGAGCCCGCGCGCCGTTCCTCTCCGGCCTCTTCTACGTGCTCGGCTTCGCGCTGGTGGAGCAGGGGCGCTGCGCGGAGGCGCTGGCCGCCGCGGAGGAGGGGCTGGAGGTGATCTCCGCGCGCAAGGACTCCGGGGCGATGCCCGTGGAGCTGCGCACCGTGCAGGGGATGGCGCTGCGCTGCCTGGGACGGCCGCGCGAGGCGCAGGCGCAGCTGGCGCTGGCCGGCAGCAGCGCGGACGAGCTGCTCGGGCCCGGGAGCCAGGAGTCGCTGCTGGCGGGGCGGACGCTGTCGGAGGTCTGGGCGGAGCGCGGTCAGCCGACTAGGGCGCTGGCGCTCGCGCAGCGGGTGCTCTTGCACTCGGAGCGGCTGTTCGGCCGGGAGAGTTGCTTCGCGGCGGACGCGCTGCGCACCGTGGGGTGGGCCAAGGAGAAGGGCGGCCGCCTGGGCGAGGCCGAGGCGGCCTACGCCGAGGCCGCGGCGATCGGCGCGCGGACGCTGGGGCCCGAGCACCCCCACGTGCGCGCGGCCGAGGCGGGGCTCGCGCGGGTGCGCTCGCTCGGGCGGCGGGCGAGCGCCCGGCTCCTGCCAGGCCCTGCGACCGCGGACCTGCGGAGGCCCTGAAGCATGGCGGTCCTGGCGGCGGAGCTCTTCGCGGGCAGACCGGAGCTCGCCGGCGGCGTGGACCGCGGCGAGCTGGAGCAGCTGCTGGCCGACCTGGCTGCCACCGCTGCGGCGGCCTGGCCCGGGCTCCCGCTGACGCCAGAGGCGTACGTCCGGGCGGTGGGGCGGCACCTGCCGGCCGCCGAGGACCCGGTGGAGGCGTTGGCGCGCCTGCACGCGGAAGATCTCTACCTGGCCACCGCCTGCGGCGCGGGGTACCCCGCCGCGTTCGACGCGCTGGACGGCAGCGTGCTCGGCCAGGCGGTGCGCGGGCTGCGCCGGCTCGGCCCGGGCGAGCTGATGGACGAGGTCCGCCACGCGCTCCGCGAGCGGCTGCTCCTCCCGGACGCGGCGGGCCAGCGGCGAATCTCCAGCTACTCGGGCCAGGGGCCGCTGCTGTTCTGGGTGCGGACCGCCGCCTCCCGCGTGGCCCTCAACCTCCAGCGCAGGGCGCAGGGCGGCGCGCTGGTGCAGTCCGATGACTCGCTGCTTGGCCTGGCGGCGGACCCGCGGGATCTCGAGCTCTCGCTCTTGCGCGAGCAGCACGGGGCGGCCTTCGCCGAGGCCTTCCACGCGGCGCTGCAGCAGCTGGCCCCGCGCGAGCGCAACGTCCTGCGGCTGTTCGTGCTGGACGGTTTGAGCGCCGCGCAGATCGGCCTGCTCTACGGCGTCACGCGGATGAGCGTGACGCGGTGGATCTCCCAGGCGCGCGCGGCCCTGCTCGCCGGGGTCCGCCAGGGCCTGAGCGAGCGGCTCGGGCTCCCGGTGGAGGAGCTGGACAGCCTGATCCGCGCGCTCCGGAGCGGCCTGGACGTCAGCTGGCGCCAGCTCTGACCCGCCCTTTAGGCGCTGGCCAGGGCGCGCACCGCCGCGAGCGCGGCGTCCACCTCCGCCGGGGTGTTCAACAGCCCGGGGGCGATCCGCGCGTAGGAGACGTCGTAGGGGGTGGTGCTGGCGATGATCCGCTTGGCGAAGAGCCGGTCCACCACCTCCTGCGGCCTGAGGCCGTCCACGTCGAAGCAGACCATGCCGGAGCTGAGCGCGGCGGAGGGCGGGGTGTGGACCTTCACGTGCTTCATCTTCAGCAGCCCCTCGCGGCACTGCTGGGCCAGCGCGTGGACGCGCTCGGCGACGCGGGCCTTGCCGATCTGCTGGTGGAACTCGAAGGCCTCGCGCAGCGACCAGCGGTGCTCGAAGGAGTGGAAGCCGCCCGGGGTGACCTGGCCGCCCCAGTAGCGCTTGTCGGACATGCTGGGGATGGTGGCGGTGACGCGCGGGAAGGCGCTCGGCTTCGACCAGATCAACCCGGTGCCGCGAGGGCCGTAGAGGGACTTGTGGCAGCCGGTGGCGAAGAAGTCGCACCCCAGCTCGGGGAGGGTGACGTCTTCGATCCCCAGCCCGTGGACGCCATCCACGCAGAGCAGGACCGGGTCCTTCTCCCCCCGCTTCTTGTTGACCGCGGCCAGCGCGTCGGCGATGGCGCGGACTGGCAGCTTCATCCCGGTGTTCGAGTGCACCCAGGTGAGCGCGGCGGCTCTCGTCTTCGGGCCGATCCCCGCCACCAGCTTGCCCACGATCTCATCCGTGGAGGCGGTCTGCGGCTGGGCGAAGAGGGAGATCTTCTTGACGACCGTGCCACTGCGCTCGGACTTGAGGCGCAGCGACTCGTGCGTGGAGTAGTGGTCGTGCTCGCTGGTGAGGATCTCGTCGCCGGCCTTCAGGTCCAGCCCCTGGTAGAGCATCCCCAGGCTCATGGTGGTGGAGTCGGTGAGGCAGATCTCCGTGACGTCCACGCCCAGGTACGAGCCCGCGGCCAGGCGCACGTAGTACTCGAGGTCCCCGTACCACTTGTGGATGTACACGTACGGGTTGTCATCCATCCCGCGCCGGTGCGCTTCGATGGAGGCCCGCACCGGCGCCGGGTGGCTGGAGATGAGGAAGCTCGCGAAGTGCATGTAGTCCCGCGAGATGAGGAACTGCTCCCGCACCGAGTCCCAGTCCGCGTACTTCGGGCTCCGGGGGATGACGGGCTCCGGCTTGACCCACTGCGGCGCTGCGCCCGGCGGGGCGGCGGCCGTGCCGGCGTCCGGCGGCCGCTTGCCGGCGGCCTGGGCGAGCGGGGCGGCGGCCCCGGCGGTGATGAGTCCTTTGAGGAGGGAGCGGCGGTCCATGGTCATGGTGTCTCTGGGATGGGGCGCCTGTGCCGGCCGTTGACGCTGCAGAGGCTGGCCAAGTAGCACGGGTGCCGTGAGAGAGATCGCTTCGGGCTGCGTCGTTCCCTTCCTGGCTACAACGTTCGTCTCGTGGGATCCACCATGCGCGCGGTAGCCGTCGCAGCATTGATCGTCGCCGCGCTGCTCGCGGTGATCGAGCTCCGGGATCAGCCGCCCGCGCCTGTGTCGGAGGCCGCCGACCTGGCCCTCTTCTCCGAAGGGCGCGCGCGGAAGACCTTGCGCCACCTCACCGATCAGATCGGCGAGCGGGTGCTCGGCACCGACGGCGAAGTGAAGGCGCGCGAATACCTGGTGGACGCGCTCAAGCGGCTCCCGCGCGTGGAGGTGGAGGTCCAGGAGGCGGTGGGGACCGCGCCGTCCATCTTCATCCCCATGCCCACCCAGTTCCGCGTCTACAACGTGCTCGCGAAGCTGCCGGGCAGATCTCCGAACGCGGTGCTGCTCTCCGCCCACTACGACACCAAGCCCGGCACGCTCGGGGCCGCGGACAGCGCGGCGATGGTGGGCACCTTGATGGAGCTCTTGCGGCTGCTCGCGGCACAGCCGGTGCTCGACAACACGGTGATCGTCAACTTCAACGGCGGCGAAGAGAGCGGGCTGGTGGGGGCCATGGCCTTCGCGGAGCACCCGTGGCGCAAGCAGGTGAAGGTGGTGCTCAACAGCGACGCCGGCGGCTCCGCCGGCAAGGCGCTCCTCTTCCAGACCACGCCCTTCAATGACCGCTGGGTGGAGGCCTACGCCCGGGCAGTGCCCCGCCCCTACGCCACCAGCATCGGCGAGGAGGTGCTGCGCGTGCAGCGCTTCCCTTCGGACACGGACTTCCGGATCTACCGGACGCAGGCGGAGCTCACCGGGCTCGACTTCGCGCTCTTCCAGGACGGGTACAGCTACCACACGCGCCTGGACGTGGAGTCCCGCCTCTCCCCCGGCAGCATCCAGCACCTGGGAGACAACCTCCTGGCGCTGGTGAAGGAGCTGGCCGCCGCGGATCTCTCCGCGCCCGGTCCCTCGCGCGCCTCCGGCTACTACGACGTGCTCGGGCTGGTCATGTTCGTCTACGACCGGCTCCACGCGCGGGTGGTCGCCTGGGTCCTCGCGCTTCTGGTGGCGGCGCTGGGGATCGCCGTGGCGCGCCGGACCTCGGCGAAGCTCCTGGGGGGCGCGGTGCTCGCGCAGCTCGGCTCCACCGCGGCGGCGTTGCTCGGGGCGCTGCTCGCCGCCGTGTTGATCGGCCGCGCGCTGGGGCGGCCCAACGGCTGGTACGCGCACCCGTGGGTGGGCGTGCTCGCCTACGGCGCGAGCGCGGCGGCCGCGGCGGTGGCGGTGCAGCGGCTGTGGGGGCGCAAGGACCCCTCGCCCGAAGGGCGGGAAGGCCGCGCGCTCGCGCTGAGCGCGGCGGCGCTCTTCCTCTGGACCGCGGCGCTGCTGGTGCTGACCGCCCGGCTCTCCGGCGCCTCGCACGTCCTGCTCTGGTGGGTGGTGCCCTCGGGCCTGGCGCTCTGCGTGGGGCTCTACCGGCCGCGCTGGCACTCTGCCGCGCTCGCCGTCTCCGGGGCGCTGGGGGCGCTGGTGACGTTCGAGATCACCGGCCGGCTCCTCCACTTCGCCATCCCCCTGTCCGGCCGCTTCCCGCTGCACAAGCCGTTCGACCCGGTGATCGCGGCCATGGTGGGCGTGGCGGTGGCGCTCGCGGCGCCCCCGCTGCTCGCCGCGCTCCAACGCGCGGGCGGGGTCCCCCGCGCCACCCCGCCCCTGGCGGGACTGGCGCTCGCCGGCTGCGCCGCGCTCGCCTTCACCTACCCGTACACGGACGCGCGGCCCAAGCGGCTGCTGCTCGAGCACCTGGAGTCCAAGGACGGCGTGGTGGTGGCCTTCGACAGCGAGGACGGCGTGCCGCTCAAGCCGCTGCTTGCGCAGCAGGGGCCGCTCACCCAGTCGGTGGGGATCACCGGCGCGGAGCGGTGGGAGATGCCCGCCCCGCGCTTCGAGCTCCCGAAGACGCGGCTGGAGGCGGTGAAGACGGTGGAGCACCCGGAGTCCGGCACCCGGGACGTGCTCATCCGCGCCTGGTCTCCGGTGGCCACGAAGCTCACCATCATGATGCCCAAGGAGAAGGTGGCGGGGTGGCTGCTCACGCCCACCCTGCCGGAGCTGCCGGAGGGCGTGAACGTCCACGAGCTGCAGATCCTCTCCAACCCGAACCCGCTCGACTTCCAGGTCACCCTGCGCGGCAACGAGAAGGTGAAGGTGGACCTCTGGGAGAACTTCTACACGGTCACGCCGGTGGCGAAGGCGGCGATGGACAAGCTGCCCAGCCACACCGCTCCCTTCGTCTTCGCCTCGCGGTACTCGGTCGTGGAGCTCTAGCCGGCGCCGCGCTGCAGCGCGCGCAGCCGCAGCAGCAGCGCCTCGCGCTCGCGGTAGAAGTTGGGGTGCGTCCGGAAGATCGAGACGTCCCCCTGGTGCGCGGAGAGGCACTCGGTGAGGGGGCCCAGGTCGTGGACGAAGGGGCGCTCGCTGCCGGCGTGGGAGAGCAGCACGTCCTCCCCGTTGCGGACCTCGGGGACGCGCAGGCCCAGCTCCCCGGCCAGGCGGAAGAGCGCGTCGCAGTGCGCGCGGGTGAAGGCGTAGACGCCGTTGAGCACGTCCACCTGCGTCTCCCGGTTGCGCACCTCGTCGCCCCAGGGGCCCTTCGCCTCTGTGGGGGCGCCGGGCAGGTAGTCCTCGCCGCGCAGCCCATGCGGGGCCTGCGGGTGGGAGATCAGGCGCAGGAACAGCTCGCGCAGCTGTCCGGGGGAGACGAACGTGTCGTCGTCGATGGTGGCGAAGTACTGGCCCGGGGCGGCGCGGCACAGCTCGAACCGGATCCCTGGCGGGGTGCGCTGGGGCTGGTCGATCAGCACCAGCCGCGGGTCTTCCAGGCGGACCCAGTCCCGGATCCGGTGCTCCGGGTTGTTGTTGGAGACGATGACCTTCTCCACGAAGCGCGCGCGCAAGAGCCCCCGCACCAGCGGCTGCATGTTCCAGACGCGCCGGAAGCTGAGGAGCGCGACGGTGAGCCGCTGCGGCCCGGGGATCTCCACCGGCGGCAGCAGCGTGGATTCGGCGAGGAACCGGCAGTACTTGAGGAGGAAGACGCTGCGCCAGCGCCAGGCGGGGAACTGCTCCGGGTGCCGGAGCGATTCGATCAAGATCGGCAGCGGGGCGGGGAGGCGGTCGAGCACGGTCAGAGGTCCGCAGCGTAGGAGAGCTTGAGCTGGACCGTGTCGCTCGCCGGCGCCGCGGAGAGGCGGCCCGGGAGCAGGGAGGCTTGCTCCACGTTGGGGAAGAAGCCGTCCTGCGAGCGCGAGTAGACCAGCGACACGGTGGAGCCCAGCCGGTACTCCCAGCGGAGCACGGCGGTGATCCGCAGCGCCTGGCTCAGGAAGGACGCGGTCGGGTTCCCTTCGGGGAGGGAGGCGGGCGAGAGGTCCGAGAGCAGCACCCGCGGGCCGAGCGGGGCGGAGTAGGTCTCGCCGTAGAGGCCGTAGGCGGTGAAGAGCTGCGCGGCGAGCTGGAAGCTCAGGGTGGGGGTGAGGGTGAGCGTCTGGGCGAGCGTGACGGAGAGGAAGCGCGAGTCGAGGCGGGCGAAGAGCAGCCGGTCTGCGTCCTCGCCCACGTAGCGCGGCGACTCGGGGCCGTTGGTCTCGGTGGTGAGCGAGAGCTCGAATTGCGGGTGCGGGCGCAGCGCGGTGAACACCTGGCCGCCGGGGACGGCGCGGCCGCCGAAGGCGGAGGAGAGGTAGTAGTTGCAGAAGAGCTTGGCGGAGACGAACAGCGCGCGGCTGGGGTCGCTCTCCACGCGCAGCTCTCCGAAGAGCGTGTCCGAGCGCTGCAGGGGGATCCCTTTCTGGGCGATCTCCCGCAGGTCGTTCCGGTCCCCGTTCCAGAGGCCGAGCAGGGAGATGCGCAGGTAGGACGGCAGGAGGAGGGAGACCTCTCCGAGCAGCAGCCGCTCCAACGTCATCCGCAGCCCGTTGGTGGGCCACGCCTGGCGGCCGTAGAAGCGCAGCTCGAAGTCCTTGAGGCCGAGGATGGGCCAGGAGACGTGCGCGGTGGCGGTCACCTGCTGCCAGTTCTGGTGCTCCATGTAGCCGACCTGGTTGAGGTCCAGCTTGGGGGTGGCGATGTGGTACTCCAGGCCGAACTGGAAGGGCCCTCCGCCGAGCTTGCCGCCGCGCAGATCGAACCCGGCCCCGAGGTCTCCGCCGCGCAGCTCCGTGCCGTCCTGGAGGACGGTCACGGCGCTCGAGTCCCCAAGGAAGCGGATCATCGACAGCTGGCCGTAGGCGCGCCACTCGCGGTTCGGCGTGTGGGCGTCCCAGCTCAGCGCAGCGGCGGTGCCGCCGGAGACGGGACAGGGGTTGAGCCCGATGGTGCCGCTGGAAGGGCAGGGGTTCTCCAGCGGGCGGGCCTCGGTGGCGGTGGCGGCGAGCGTGAGGTGCTCGGTCGCCTCCTCCTTGATCACCCCAGCGAAGTAGTTGGTGGCGATCGGCCGCGTGGCGGGCAGCCCTTCATTGAGCCCCACGTGGAGCGGCCGCTCCGGACGCCAGGGCGGCTGGGTGGGCTGCTCGAGCCGGCCGGGCCCCATCACCACGGCGTCCAGCAGCGTCACCTCCTCGCCGGGGCGGGTGGGGCCGGTGAGCATCACCGCGCTGAGGATGGGCGCGGTGGCGCCGATCCGGCGCGAATAGAAGAGCGCGTGCGGCGCCCAGCCGGCCTCGGCCCCGAGCGGCTGAAACTTCTCCACCGTCTCGTTGAAGAAGGGGCGCTTCTCCGGCCGGAACACCTCCACCGTGGTGAAGTTGAGGATCAGCTGGTCCGGGGTGACCTCGGTGAAGTCCGGGTTGGCGGTGGCCAGGAGGTTGAGCCCCCGCGGCAGCACCACCCGCATGTCGATGCCGATATCCGCGGAGGGGTTGAACGTCCGAGGCGCGCCTTCCGCGCCCGGCAAGAGTGAGGCGCGCGCCGCGATGAACGGCACCAGCGACGCGGCGCTGGGCGCGGTGAGCGACTGGACGCCGCTGAGCTTCCCGAACCGCGCCACCAGCGTCTTGCCGTTGCGGGGGATCTCCGAGGAGTCGATCACCTCGTGCGTGCGTCCCACCACGCGGCGCAGGTTGAAGCCCCAGTCCGCTCCGCCGGCCAGCCGCAGCAGGTGGAGGGGGATCCGCAGCTCCGCGGACCAGCCGGTCGGCGTCCGCCGCGCCGCCCCCTCCCATTCGCCGTCCCAGGAGTTGGAGGTGCTCACGTCCTCGAAGAGCAGGCCGTCCTCCTTCACGCCTCCGGCGTTGAGGCCGAAGTAGTAGGCGGTGCGGCGGTCCCCGTCCGGGTCGATCATCACGGTGACCTCGTCCGACGCGGGCGGGTGGTCTCGCGGGCCCAGGCCGGTGAGCACCCGCTCGGGCTCGTCGTCCGTGCAGTCGACGAAGAGGTAGAGGTTGCGCGCGTCGTGGAGGACCCGCAGCTCCGTCTTCGGCGGTGGCGCCTCGAGGATGGGCTCGGTGCGCCGGAAGCCGGTGAAGGAGGGCGCCGCTGCCCAGGCCGGCTCGTCCGCGCGGCCATCCACCTCGAGGCGGTCGTCGGTCCGGCCAGCGCGAGGCGCGGGTTCCTCGGGCTGCGAGGGGAGGCTTGGTCCCGGTCCCGGCTCCGGCGCGGGCGGGGGCGCCGTGAGTGGGGGCGCCGCCACCTCCGCCTGCGCGGGCGCGGCAGGCGTGGGCGCCGCCTCCTCCGCCTGCCCAGGCGGCTCGGGCGGCGCTGCGGCCTGCGCCAGCGCGGCCCTGACGGCGGCGCCCAGCTCCCGGAGCGCCGCGGGGGAGAGCCGCTCGCCTTCGGCCGGGGCGGCGCCGGTGCGCGCCACCGAGCCGTCCGGGAGGAGGATCGCCCAGTGGAGCGCGTCCCCGCGCCACTCGCCCACCAGGGCAACCTTGAACGAGAGCACCGCGCCCCAGCGCGCCACGTCCTCGGGCCGGGTGGTCCGCTGCGGGAGCTGCCCGCCCCGGGCCAGCTCGGTGAGCGGGACGAGCGAGACGTCCTTGCCCCGGCGCAGGGAGATCACCACGCTCTTCCACCGCTCGCCGCCGCGGTCCCCGCGGAATGGGAGCAGGAGCACGTCCTGTGCGAACGCCATCGCCGGCAGGCAGATCGCGACGAGCGCCGCCAGCCAACCGGCGATCTTGCTCCCGCGCTCCGCTCTTCCCAGCCCAGCCTTCATCGACGCACGCCGAAGTATCCCATCGAGCAGAGGGACACCATCTGGGCCGGGGTGGCGCTGTTTCTCGAAGGCGGCAAGTTCCGTGACACCGGTTCCGGCGCCCCCGTCACTCCTGAAGCAGGAACTTCAGGGGGCGTCCTCCGTAGCCCAGGCTTGCGGGCCGTTCCACGCCGAACCAACGCAGCAGGGTGGCGCCCAGGTCGTCCACCGTGGGGACCGCGTCGGTGCTGCGGCCGCTCGGCGCGCCGGTGTCGAAGGAGATCCGCTCGGAGATCATCAGGGGCCCCGTCCGGCCGTAGTGGCCGGGGCGGATGCCGGGGCCCATCAGCATCACGGGGTGCTGGGGGAAGTGGTCCTTCCCCAGCCAGCTGTTGAGGCGCGGGAAGCGCCCGAGCTCGCTGACCAGGATCACCCCCACCTCGTCCTGGAGCAGCGCGCCGTCCGCGGTGCGTTCGCGCGAGAGGCTCTCCATGAACTGCAGGAGCGAGGGGGCGAGGATGTCCATCGACACCGCCTGGTTGAAGTCGTTGTTCGTGTGGCTGTCCCAGCTCGTGCCCGGGCCCTGAATGAAGATCCCCGAGGAGAGCCGGTGGCGCAGCAGGTAGAGCGTGTCTCGCAGCACGGGCGCCCAGCGGTCCTTTGCCCAGGCCAGCGCGTTTCGCTCCTCCTCGGGCTCGCCGCGGCGGGCGCCCGGCATCACCGCGGTCCGCGGCATCTCCAGCGGCTGCGGCGCGGGCAGCTGCGTGCCCTGCATTCCGGTGAGCACGCTCTGGATGGCGTGCTCCGGCATGCACGCGGCCGCGCCCGCGCAGGCGGCCAGCTGCGGCGCCAGCGCGGCGCGCACCGCGGCCAGCTGCCGGGAGTCCTGGGCGAGCCGCCAGAGCTGCCGGGTGATGCTCTCCTCCGGAGCGTCCACCGCGTAGTTGGAGAGGAGGATGCGGCCCACCGGCTGGGGCCAGAAGCTGTTCACCGTCTCGTAGGTGAAGCGCACCTCGCTCAGGGGCGCGTGCCGCAGGGCCTCGTTGAGCGCGCCGAGGATGCCGGGGTGGCCCATGGGCGCCACCCGCCGCATCTGGTGGATCTGCGCGGTGCCGGTCTGGTGCGCGACGGTGGCGCAGTCCACCCCGTTGAGGATGGCCATGCGCGGGATGAGCGGGGCGATCCGGTGGAAGAGCGGCCCCACCCGCCGCGCGCCGACCAGCTGGATCTCCTGCTCGCCGTAGGGCAGGTGCACTCCCGGCGCGACCTCGTCCGCCAGCTTCGGGTCGGTGGACAGCAGCGCGTCCAGCCCGCCGGTGAGGAAGATCACCACCAGCGCGCGGGGGCGGCCGGCGGAGCGGAGCGGCGGCGCCACGGCCGCGTGCGCTGCCGCGCCGGCGAGCAGTCCGCCCGCCTGGAGCACGCGCCGCCGGGTCCACTGGCTCACCGTCCGCCCTCTGCGCTCGCGGGCGGGGTGATGCGAGACAGCTCGGGCGCCAGCGCGCGGCCGTAGCAGGCGTCCCGGGCGGCGGCGTCCGCCAGGGGGGCGCAGCGCTCGGCCGCCATCAGCAGCCGCAGCGCCTCTCGCGTGGGATCCGCGAAGCCGCTGCGCGTGCTGGGCGTGGCGTAGCGCTCCACCAGCGGCCGCGAGGGCTGGGGCGCGCCCCTGGGGAGCGGCGCGGTGGCCTCCAGGGCGCGCTGGTACTCCGGGAGGGTGCGCAAGAGCGGCAGCTTGCCCTGGGGCAGCAGCGCGCCGATGCACTGGCTCTGCCCCTGCGCGTCCGGCTCCTTCGCCAGGCAGAAGGCGCGCACCGTCTGCTGGCGCTCGGGCTCGGAGAGCCCGTCCGGCGGGGGCGGCATCCGGCCGGCGGCCACCAGCAGCGCCGCCTCGTCCGCGCGCTGCAGCAGCGCGGCGCCCGTGAGCGGGAGGTCATCCTCCGCGTCGTGACAGGCCGCGCAGCGAAGCTCCACCGTCTGGCGAAGCAGGGCCACGGCGGGGCCCTCATCGGCGGGGGCCACGGCGGGCCCGGCATGCGAGCAGCCCCAGAGCAGCCACGGGGCGAGGAGCAGGGCCCCCCTCACGGCGCCTCCGCCCGGCGCTGGGCTGGGCGCTCCGACTGGAGCCACGCGGCCACCGTGCCCTCCAGGAGCCCGGCCAGATCCTCCGAACGGGTGAAGTCCTCGAGCAGCTTCTGGTGCGTGGCCTCCGGCACGGGCGCGCCCGCGTAGATCCACTCTTCGATCTTGGACACCACGCACCGCGGAAACTCCGGCTGGGCGGCCAGCGTCCGGCCCAGCCACTCCACCGTGGCCGGCCCTTCGGCGCGCAGGTCCTTCTCGTCCCGCACGTAGACCCGCGCCTTCTGCGCGGAGCGCTTCGCCGGGTCGAACCGCAGCCCTTCGCGCAGGTTGCTGTAGCCCTCGGTGGCGCGCATCGCGTACTCGAGCCGAGCGTGGCAGCTGCGGCACCCTTGCCGCTGCGCGAGCTCCAGGTGGCCGCCGCGCCGGAAGTTGGGGCTGGCGAGCGCGAACATCGCTTCGGCGTGGACGGCGGTGGAGGTCAGCGGCATGCACAGCAGGTCTTCGAACAGCTCGGCCACGCGCACGCGCGGCTGATCGTAGAACTGCATCATCGGGGCGCTGAGGATGCCCCCCGCCATGAAGGGCTCGCGCGGGCGCAGGGTGGCCCCGTCTGCGCGCAGCGGGCCGGCGTCCCAGCGGCCGTCCCGGAAGTACCGGTCGCGGCGGTACATGAAGTCGCCCAGGTCGGAGCGGACGGTCTCGTTCATGCTGAACAGGTCGGAGAAGCGCCGGCGTTGCTGCACCACGTATTGAAACGTCTGGAACACCTCGGCGACCACCGCGCGGTTCTGCTCGAGGGCGTGCGCGCCATCCCGGGCGCAGTTGAGCAGGTGCTCGCCGCAGCCGCACTCAGTGCCCTCGCTGAGCACGCCCACCGCCTCACAGGTGCGCGCCGTGCCCCAGGTGGACGTCTCGCTCTTCACTTCCGGCCGGTAGGCGCTCTTGCAGATGCTCACCGGCTTGCGCGGGTCCCACCACGGCCGCACCGAGACGCGCTCGCTCCTGCCGCAGGGGGTCCCCAGATAGAAGAAGGCCCCGCCGCCGTCCTTGCCCTGCTTGAGCGCGACCCCTGGCCAGACGCTGATCTCCGCCGGGCGAATGGACCTCAGCAGGACGCGCAGCAGCGCGTCATGCAGCTGCGGCTGCTCCAGCCGAGCGCGCAGGAAGTCGCTCGCGCTGACTTCGGCCGTGGGGCCATGGGTGCCGAACAGGTGGTCCAGCCGCTCCAAGCGTGTGGGGTCGGCCGCTCGCGCAGTGAAGGTGAGCCCGAGGAGCGCGAGCAGGAGGGGCCGGCAGGGCGCTGGAAGAAGGGAGCGCGTCACGATCCAGGGGGACTAACCCCCGAGAGTTGACACGGGCGCAGGCACAATCGTCATTTCTGGCCAGCCTCGCTCACCCCCAGATTCTCCAGTGCCTTGCGCATCAGGAAGGGGAAGAGCTCGGCGATCTCCGGGGTGGCGAGCCGCGGGAGGAGCTCGCGGTGCATGCGCCAGGCCAGGAAGGCCGGGGCGAGCTTCATGGCGAGCGTGAAGGCCCGGGCCAGCTCGCGCGGCGGGAGCACGCCCGCCCAGGCGGCGCGGGCGGCCTCGCGGACCCGCTCCCGCGCACCCGGGGTCTTTTCCAGCGCGTCTCGGATGGGCGGCCCTTCGAGCAGCAGCCAGGCCCCGAGGAAGGGGTGGGCCGCGGCCGCGTCCGTCCAGTCGATGAAGACGGGGCCGTGGGCCCCAACGAAGATGTTCGAAGGCCAGAGGTCCCCGTGCTCGAGCGTCTCCGGGAGGCCGAAGGCGGCGAGCTCGGCGGCGTCTGCGCGCAGCGGCTCCACCTGGCGCGAGAGCGCGTCCAGCTGCGCGGGGGTGAGGGCCTCCGGGGTCTCCACGGTCAAGGCCGCGCGGTCGGTGAGGGCCGCCTCCAGGTCCTCCGAGAACCGGGCGAGCGTGAGCCGCTGCAGCTTCAGCTGGGCGAGCTCGGGGCGCCCGAGCCACTCGCGCTGCAGCTGCGAGTACGCGCTGGCGGCGGCCTCCCAGGGACGCGGGTCCCCGGTGAGGCTCTCCAGGACGGGCCCCTCCACCGCCTGGAGCAACAGCCACCTGCGCTCGAGGTCGAACGCGAGGACGCAGGGGACTCGCGCCGGGTCGTGCCGGTGCAGGTGCTCCACGGCGATCGGCTCGGAGGCGTAGGCCGCCGGTAGGGCCTTGAAGTAGCAGGTCCCGCGCTCAGCGTGGACGCGCAGGACGGAGGAGAACTCCCAGACGCGCACCTGCTCGAGCTTGCGCACCGCGCCGAAGCCGGCCTCGCGCAGGGCGCGGGAGATCCACGCGGCCGCCTCGGCGAAGGCGCCGCGCTGCACCCAGCCCTGGCCGCCCTCCGGCGCCTGCTCGCGGGCGCGCGCCCAGGCGCTCGCCCGGTCGGCCAGCTCCGGCGTCCCGGAGAGCGCCGCGGGCGGAAGCCAGCGCGCGTCCCCGCTGAGCGCCTGCGCCTCGGCCTCGAGCACGTAGGGGCGATCCGGGGGCCCTCCGCCCGGATGCGGCTGGTTCCCCAGGCACTCCAGCCCGTGCGCGGCCACCCCGAGGCGCTCGGCGACGAAGGCGGTCACGTGGTGGATGTCCGAGGGGTGCTTCTCTTCGGCGACGAACGACGGCACTGTCGGTCCCCGCTCGCCGGGGATGGAGGCGAGCAGCGGCTGGTCCGGGTGCCAGAGGAGGACTTGGTGACGGACGTGGATGGGTTTGAAGAGGCCCAGAGCCAAAGCCTTCTACCACTGTGTCCCGGAGAAGAAGCAGCCGCTCGTTCCGGCCGGGCCGGCCGGGGTAGCCTGCGCGGCCCTTCGCCATGGACAGCTCCGACTCTCTCGCCGCGCGCCGTTCGAAGCTCTCCCCGGAGAAGCGCGCCCTGCTCGAGCGGCGCCTCAAGGGCGGCGGCGTCCCCGCGGGTGTTGCCATCCCCCCGCGCGCCTCGCCCACCAGCGCGCCGCTCTCCTTCGCGCAGGGGCGGCTGTGGCTGGTGGATCGGCTGGAACGGACCAGCGCGTACAACGAGCAGATCGTCGTGGAGCTCGAGGGGCAGCTGGACGCCGCCGCGCTGGAGGGCGCGCTGGCCGGGGTGGTGGCCCGGCACGAGGTCCTCAGGACCACGTTCGAGCTCGCCGGCGACGAGCCGGTCCAGCGGATCCACGCGCAGGTGCCCGTGCAGCTCGCCCGGGTAGACCTGCTCGGCGCAGCGCCCGGTGAGCAGATGGAGCGGGTGCGCGAGCGCGTGCGGGAAGAGGCGGCCGCCCGCTTCGACCTGCGCGTCCCACCGCTGCTGCGCGCGGCGCTCCTCCAGCTGGCGGAAGGGCGCTGGGTGCTGGTGTGCACGCTCCACCACATCGTCTACGACGGCTGGAGCCTGGGCGTCTTGATGGCCGAGCTGGCCGTGCTCTACCCGGCGCTGCGCGAGGGGCGCCCCGCCGCGCTCCCGCCGCTCCCGCTCCAGTACGGCGACTACGCGGCCTGGCAGCGGCAGCGCACGGCGGGCCCAGGCTTCGACGAGGCGCTGGCCTACTGGACCCGGCGGCTGGGCGGCGTGGCGCCGATGGAGCTGCCCACGGATCGCCCCAGGCCGGCCTTTCCCTCCGGGCGCGGGGGGACCGCAGCGCGAACGCTGCCCCCGGCGCTCGCGGAGCGGGTGGGCGCCTTCGCGCAGGCCCAGGGCTGCACGCCGTACGTGGTGCTGCTCACCGCCTTCAAGGTGCTGCTGCAGCGGTACTCGGCGCAAGAGGACGTCTGCGTGGGCACGCCGGTGGCCGGGCGGACGCAGCCGGAGCTGGAGCCGCTGATCGGCTTCTTCGTGAACACGCTGGTGCTGCGGACGCAGCTGCCACCCGAGCAGACCGTCGAAGAGGCGCTGCGCCGCGTGCGCGAGACCGCCCTGGAGGCGCTGGCGAACCAGGAGATGCCGTTCGAGCGGGTCGTCACCGCGCTGGACTTGCCGCGCGGCGCCAGCCGCCGGCCGCTGTTCCAGGCGATGTTCATTCTCCAGAACGCGCCGATTCCGCAGATCTCCCTGCCGGAGCTGACGCTGCGGCTGTTGCGGCTCCCCTCCGGCACCGCGAAGTTCGACCTCACGCTCTCGCTCACGCCCGGAGCGGCCGGCCTCACCGCGCAGCTGGAGTACAGCGCGGAGCTCTTCGACGAGGCCACCGCGGCGCGGATGCTGGGCCACTACCAGAACCTGCTCGAGGCGATGCTGCAGCGCCCGGCCGCCCGCCTGGGCGCGCTGCCGCTGATGGACGCGCAGGAGCAGGCGCAGGAGCTGTCGCGCGGGCAGCGCGCGCGCCATCCGCCCGCGGCCCCCGGCGCCTCCACCAGCACCTTCGTCGGGCTCTTCGAGGCGCAGGTGGCGCGCACGCCGGACCGCGTGGCCGTGTGCTTCGAGGGGGCGGAGGTGACGTACCGGGCGCTCGACGCGCGGGCGAACCAGCTCGCGCAGCTGCTGCGCGCGCGCGGGCTGCGGCGCGAGGACAAGGTGGCGCTCTGCCTGCCGCGCTCGGTGGAGCTGCTCGAGGGCGTGCTCGCGGTGCTCAAGGCCGGCGGCGCCTACGTGCCGATCGACGCCTCGCTCCCGCCCGAGCGGGTGCGCTTCATGCTGGAGGAGAGCGACTGCCGCTTCCTGCTCGCGCAGTCAGACGACGCGCTGGGGGGACTCGAGGCAGCGCGGACCGAGCGCGTCCTGCTCTCCCGGGAGCAGGCCGCGCTGGCCCGCTTCGACCCGGGGCGCGCCAGCCTCCCCGAGCTCTTCGCCGCGCAGCTGGCGTACGTGATCTTCACCTCCGGCTCCACCGGCCGGCCCAAGGCGGTGCAGCTGCAGCACAGCTCGCTGTGGCGGTTCCTGGTGGAGATGCAGCGGGCGCTCGCGCTCGGCCCGGACGAGGTGGTGCTGGGGACGACCACGCTCGCCTTCGACATCTCCGGCCTGGAGCTCTTCCTGCCGCTCACGGTGGGGGCGCGCGTGGTGATCCTGGCGACGGAGACGGCGCGGGATGGCGTCCGGCTGGTGGCCGCGCAGGAGGCCTCCGGCGCCACGCTGATGCAGGGCACGCCCACCACCTACCGGATGGCGCTCGCAGCCGGCTTCGAGGGCGGGCCAAACCTCAAGCTGCTCTGCGGAGGCGAGGCGGTCACCCCGGAGCTCGGCCGGCAGCTCTTGCCGCGCTGCGCGTCCCTCTGGAACGTGTACGGCCCCACCGAGGCCACCATCTGGACCTCGGCGCGGCGGGTGGAGCGGGCGGAGGACGCCGGCCACGTCGGCGCGCCGGTACCGGGGAATGATCTGCTCGTCCTCGACGAGCAGCTGCAGCCCGTCCCCCTGGGTGTCCCCGGGGAGCTCTTCATCGGCGGCGCCTTCCTCGCGCGCGGCTACGCCCGCCGTCCGGAGCTCACCGCCGAGCGCTTCATCCCGGATCCGACCGGCGCCACCCCCGGGGGGCGGCTCTACCGGACCGGGGACCGCTGCCGCTGGCGCGAGGAGGGCGTGCTCGAGTTCCTGGGCCGGCTGGACTTCCAGCTCAAGGTCCGCGGGCACCGGATCGAGCTGGGCGAGATCGAAGCGGTGCTGATGGAGCACCCGGGCGTGCGGCAGGCGGCGGTGATCGCCCGGCAGTTCGGCGCGGACGACACCCGGCTGCTCGCGTACGTGGTGGCCAAGCCGGGCCACAGCCTCGCGCCGCCGGCGCTGGAGCAGGCGGCGCGCCAGCGGCTGCCCGAGTACATGGTCCCCGCGAGCTTCACCGTGCTCGCCGATCTCCCGCTCACCGTCAGCGGAAAGCTCGAGCGGCGCGCGCTCCCGGAGCCGATCTTCGCCGCGCCGCCGACCGAGGCGGAGGAGCCGCCGCGGGCGGGGACCGAGGAGGTGCTCGCCGCGGCCTTCGCGGAGGTGCTGGGGACCGGCGCGGTGGGGCGCCACCAGGACTTCTTCCGCGCAGGCGGCCACTCGCTGCACGTGGCGCAGCTGCTCGCGCGGGTCTACGGCGCGTTCGGGGTGGAGCTGCCGGCGCGCGAGGTCCTCGCCCAGCCCACCGTGGCACGCCTGGCGGAGGTGATCGACGCGGCGGTGGCCGGCCTGGCGCCCGCGGCGCGCCCGGCCCTGGACCTCGCGGCCGAGGCGGTTCTGCCGCCGCAGGTCTGCGCGCAGGTGGCCCCGCTCGGACCGCCCACGCCGCCGCGCCAGATCCTCCTCACCGGCGCCACCGGCTTCCTCGGGCCGCACCTGCTGGAGGCGCTGCTGTCGCGGACGGACGCGGAGATCCACTGCCTGGTCCGCGCCCCCACGCCCCAGGCCGGGCTGGCGCGGCTGCGCGAGGCGTTGGACGCGTGCCAGGTGACGCCTTGCGCGCCCGAGCGGATCCGCGTCCTCTGCGGGGAGCTGAGCGAGCCAGGGCTGGGGCTCACCGGGGCGCAGCGCGTCGCGCTCGCGCGTGAGCTGGACCTGATCGTCCACAACGGCGCCTGGGTGAACCACCTCTACCCGTACGGGATGCTCAAGCCGGCGAACGTGGACGGGACGGACGCGCTGCTCGCGCTCGCGGGGGAAGGGCGCACCAAGCCCCTCCACTTCGTCTCCACGCTCAACGTCCTGGACGCGTACCCGCCGCGGCCGGCCGACCTCTGGCGCGAGAGCGACGTCCGCGCGGCCGAGGAGGTCTCGCCCCAGGGCTACCTCCAGAGCAAGTGGGTGGCGGAGCAGCACGTGCTCGAAGCGGGGCGCCGCGGGTTGCCGGTGGCCATCTACCGGCCCAACGTGATCTCCGGCGACAGCCGCACCGGCAGCTGGCCGACCCAGGCGGCGGCGTGCCGTCTGCTCAAGGCCTGCATCGCGACCGGGACGGCGCCGGAGCTGGACAACCTCTACAACATCACCCCGGTGGACTACGTGGCCCAGGCGGTGGCGGCGCTGGCGCTCACGCGCGCGTCGCTGGGGCGGGTCCTCCACCTGGTCAACCCGCACCCCGCGCCCTGGTCCCAGGTCGTCCAGTGGATCAGCGAGCTGGGCTACCCGCTCCAGCGCGTGCCGTATGGGCGGTGGCGGGACGGGGTGGCCAAGCACGTGGCCGGGATCCCCGCCGAGGCCACGCTGGGGGCCGGACGGATCGACTGCGCGGGCGCGCTCGCGGCGCTGGAGGGGACGGGCATCCGCTGCCCGCCGCTTGACCGGGCACTCCTGGAGACCTACCTCCGTCACTTCGCACGCGTCGGGTTCATCCCGGCGCCCTAAAGCAGGCTCAGAGAGTCATGGCGCACGTCACCTTCGCGACCTTCTTCGATGTCGGGCACCTCAACCCCACCTACCGGCTGGCCAAGATGCTCACGGCGCGCGGTCACCGCGTCACCTACCTGAGCATCCGCGACACCGCCGACACCATCCGCGCCGAGGGGCTGGACTGCCGGGCGATCTTCGAGGACCTCTACCCGAAGGGTGCCTGGCCCGCGCGGATAGAGCGGCGCGCCAAGGCCACGGGCCTGGCCCGCGTCAACGAGTGGCGCAAGGGCACCGCGACCATGCGGGTGCTGCTCGGCCGCCTGCTGCAGGGCGAGCTGGACGGGCTGCTCAAGGAGCTCTCGCCGGACCTCTTCATCTTCGACAACCTGATGCCGCACGCGGCGATCTGGGCGCGCGGGCTCGGCTTCAAGCCGGTGCAGCTGAACACCAACGTGCCGTGGCGACAGCAGCCCGGCACCCCGCCGCCCTATTCGTCGGTCATCCCGCGCAAGGACCTGCTGAGCGCGCTGAGGATCCAGCGGGACGAGCTCAAGGCGCACGCCTTCCTGCGCTCGCTGATCGCCGTGGGCGCCACGGTTGACGTCTTCAAGACCGCCCGGCAGTTCGCCCGGAAATACGGCTACCCGGTGGACCGGATCGAGACCGGGGCGGCGTACCCGGTCATCGACTGTCCGGAGCTGGTGCTCTGCCCGCGCGAGTTCGTGGAGATGGGGACGCCCTACGCGCGCGGCGAGTGCCACTTCCTCGAGGCCGGGATCGATCTCACCCGCAAGCAGGCGGACTTCCCCTGGGAGCGGCTGGACCCGAAGAAGAAGCTCGTCTTCTGCTCGCTGGGGACGCTGGCGTGGCAGTGGACGGGCTTCGGCGAGTTCTTCAACCAGGTGATCTCCGGCGTGGCCCAGCGCAAGGATTGGCAGGTGGTGATGGCGGTGGGCAAGCAGCTGGACCCCTCGCGCTACCGGGCCTCGGAGAACGTCATCTGCGTGCAGGAGGCGCCACAGCTGGCGCTGCTCGAGAAGGCCAGCGCGGCGGTGGTGCACGGGGGCTTCAACACGGTGAAGGAGTGCATCTACTTCGGCGTGCCGATGGTGGTCTTCCCGGTGACGTCGGATCAGCCGGGCAACGCGGCGCGCGTGGTCTTCCACGGGCTGGGGCTGCGGGGCGACAAGGAGAAGATCAAGCCCGCGGAGCTGGTGGCGCAGATCTCCCGGGTGATGGACGAGCCGTCCTTCCGCGAGCGGATCGGCAAGATGTCCGCCCGCTTCCGCGAGGTGGAGGCGCGCAGCCCCTCCATGGACGTGCTCGAGCAGCTGATGGCGCGCCCCGCAGCGCGCCCGGCCGCCTGAGGCTTCGCTACCACTCCAGCTGCGCCAGCGACCCCAGCGCGTCCTTGAGCGCGCCGGTGAAGGCGGCGAGCCGCTCGTCGGAGACGTTGAGCGGCGGCTGCATGCGGATCACGTTCCAGTCGTGGCTGCAGAACATGACGAAGTAGCCGGCGTGGGTGAGGAAGGCGCAGGTCATCCCGCCCACCGCGGAGCCCCGGTGCGCCAGCTCCGTTCGCCCCATGGCCTCGAAGGTCAGCTGCTTGCGCCCGGCGTGGTGCGTCTCCACGCCCCAGAGCAGCCCCTCGCCGCGGATCTCCTTCACCAGGGGGCAGTCCTTGAGCGCCTCCTTCAGGCCGCGGCCGAACGCCTCGCCGGCCTGGCGCACCCGCGCCAGCGCGGGCTCGGTGAGCAGGTCCAGCGTGGCCAATGCCGCCACGCACGCCAGCGCGTTGCCGCCCCAGGTGGAGGTGTGAGGCTCGGAGAGATCTCCGGCGCCGTAGGCGCGGTCGAAGAGCGCCTTGCGGGTGAGCATGCAGGAGACGGGGATGTACCCGCCGCCCAGCGCCTTCCCCAGCGCCACCACGTCCGGCCGGCGGGGCCAGGTCTCGGTGACCAGCATTCGCCCGGTGCGCCCGACGCCGGTCTGGATCTCATCTGCGATGAGCAGGACGCCGTCCGGTCCGGTGCCCGCGCAGAGCGCTGCCACGTACTGCGGGGAGAGCGGCCGCAGCCCGCCCTCCACCTGGATCGGCTCCACCACGATCGCCGCCACGTCCTTGGCCGCGAGCGCGCGCTGCAGCGCGGCCACGTCCCCAAACGGCAGCTCCTCGAAGCCGGCGAGGTGCGGGCCGAACGGCTCGCGGAACGGGCCGCGTGCCATCATCGCGTTGCTGCCGAACGTGCAGCCGTGGTACCCGCCGGCCAGGTAGAGCACGCGCGGCTTGCCGGTGGCGGCGCGCGCCAGCTTGAGCGCCGCCTCCACCGCCTCGGTCCCGCCGCTGGCGAGGAAGGCGTTGTCGTAGCCGGTCCGCTCGAAGAGCCTCCGCGCCAGCTCCCCGGCCTGGGGGCTGATGCCCGAGGGGAAGAGGGTGGGGGCGCGCCCGTCGAGGAAGGCCCGCAGCGCCCGCTCGATCTCCGCGTTGCGGTGGCCGAACACCTGCGTGCCCCAGGCGGAGATGAAGTCCTCCAGCCCGCGCCCGTCCGCGGCGACGAGCCGGCCGTCCTCCACGCGCTCGAACTGGTACGGCTCACCGCTGCCTTCGGCGCGCTTGAGCATGCGCTCGTTGATGTACCTGCCGAAGTCCTCGAAGCCGCTCTGAAGGGTCGTCGTCACGGTTACCTCACATCGAGAAGGGTGGAGCCCTCCCGTTCACCCCGAGCGGAGTCGAGGGGCGCTCGGGCCTCGACTTCGCTCGGCCTGAACGGGCGGGGGGCAGCTCTCAAGCCATCAGCCGGCCGGACGCCGCTGGGCGGCGGGCGCCTGGAAGAATTGGAAGAAGTTCACGGAGAGGGACGTGCTCAGCGACCGCACGTGGTGGAACCAGCCGGCGGGGATGAACAGCAGCTCCCCGGCGCCCAGGGTGCACTCCACGCCTCGCGCCTCGCGGGCCAGCGGGTGGGCCTCGTAGTCCGGCCGCTCGGGATCGAAGCGGGAGCCATCGAGCACCTCGGTGCTCTCCCAGACGTAGAGCAGGCGGGCCTGCTCGGGCGGGTAGAGGCGCAGCCGCTTCGAGCCGGAGACCTGGGCCAACGCGTTGTCCACCAGGTCCCGGTGCAGCGGCGTCACCGTGCCGGCCGGCCCCAGCCACAGCGAGGGACGGCCCAGGGTGCGCTCCGGAAAGAACGGCGGAGGCCGGAGGAACGGCGAGAGCGCGTCCGGCACCGGGCTGTTGCCGAGGTACGGCGGCGGGTGCCCGTCCTCGGGTGGGCGGGCGAGCAGCGCCAGGTATTCGCGCAGCGGCATCGGCGCGTACTTGCGCTCGGCGGTGAAGGCGCTGGAGACGTAGTCGCCCACGCGGGGGACCACCTGGAGGCCACCAAAGCGCTCGGCGAGCGACTGCAGCGCGAGCGCCTCCCGGTCCCACTCGCGCAGGGCGTCCGTGAAGATCACCGGCCGCGAGGCGCGGGCGTAGCGGGCCTCGAACTCCTCGAGCGGGGGCACGGCGCGCCGCTCGACTTCGGTCAAGGGCGGCGAAGCGGTGGAGGCGACCTCCAGCGCGGCGCGGTCCGGGTGCCACTCCTGCTCCGCCGCCTGCGGCATCAGCATGGCCGCCAGGGTGAGGCCGAGTCGCAGGTCCCCCTCCGCGGTGAGGCGCCCCTGCGCGAAGAGCTGGGTGAGGTCCCCGCGGAAGATCTCCCAGTAGTCCTCCGGCGCGAGCGCGAGCCGGAGCGAGGGCGAAGGGTGGGGCCCTTCACCGAAGCGCGGGCTGCCCTGTGACACCACCACGTGGAACTGGAGCGCCGCCCCTTCGCCGATGTCGAACTGGAAGACGCCGGAGAGGTCCGGCGCGTGGTGGGGGACGAAGCGAGAGGCCAGCGCGTCCATCATCTGCTGCCGGGTGGCGGCGGTCATGGCGAGGCCTGGAGCTCGACCCGGACGTAGGGCGGGAAGGCCGGCGGCTGCGCCAGCGGGTGCTCCAGCAGCTGAACGCCTTCGGCCGCGGTGGAGTGCTCGCTGAAGCCAGCGAACTTGTAGGTCACGTACATCATCCGGTTTCTGTCCGTGGGGACGAACTCGGCGAGCAGCCGCGCCCTGGCGCCAATCGCCTCGTGAATGACGTGGCTGAGCAGGAGCGCCCCCACCCCGCGCGACATCACCCGGCAGGACATCAGCATCAGCTTCAGGGTCCAGGCGTCTTCGCCCAGCTCCACCAGGCACAGGCCGATCTTCCCGTAGTCCCCGAAGCGGTCCTTCAAGGAGGCCACGAGCAGCCGGTGCCGGGGCGAGACCCGCAGCTGGTCCAGCTCCTCGTACGAGTAGGTCCGGCCGGTGGCGTTGAGCTGGTTGGTGCGGACGGTCAGCTCCTCGGCGCGCTGGAGATCCTCCTCGCGGGCCGGGGCGATGGTGAAGGTCATCCCCAGGCTGGCGAGGAACTCCTCCTTCGGCCCGGCGAAGGAGGTCTCCGCGGACGCGCGCTGCTCGTCCTCCAGGTACATCTGCCGCCGGCGCTGCGCATCGTCGGTGAGGAAGCGCGGGTTGAGCTCCGGGAGGGTCAACAGCTGGGGGACGAGCGCCGCGTCGATGCAGCGGACCGCCGGCAGCTCGCTGGCCACCTCGGCGCGCTCGAACGGCTCGTCGTCCACGAAGGCCACGGCGTCCAGCCCGATGTTGAGGTGCTTGGCGATCGCCGCGACCGAGGCGCTCTTGGCCCCCCAGCCGATCTGCGGGCGCAGGAAGTACTCGCCCAGCCCCTGCTCGCGCAGCCGCTGCAGCGCGAGCGCCGGGTCGTTCCGGCTGGCGATGGACTGGAGGATGCCCCGGCGGTCCAGCTCGCGGATGATCTCCGCGGTCTGCGCGCTCACCGGCTGGGCGTCACCCTCCAGGAGGGTCCCGCGCCAGAGGGTGTTGTCGAGATCCCAGACCACGCACTTGATGCCCTTCTGCTTCTCGCTCTGACTCACGAACGTGTCCTCATCGTCTGGAAGATGCGTGTCAACGGCCCCGGAGGTAGGCGCCAGCGATGGCGACCTGCTGGATCTGCGTGCTGCCTTCGATGATCTCCATCACCTTGGCGTCCCTGAAGTAGCGGGCCACCGGCAGCTCGGCGCTGGTCCCCAGCGCGCCGTGGAGCTGCACCGCGTCCGTGGCGCTCTTCATGGCCGCGCGAGACGCGAAGTACTTGGCCATGAAGGTCTCCGCCACCGTGTCCGGATCTCCCTTGTCCTTGAGCTGGCCGGCCCGCAGGCAGAGCAGGCGCGCCGCGTGGGTGGAGGTCACCATGTCGGTGAAGAGCTCGCGAACCAGCTGGTGCTCGTGCAGCGGCTTTCCGAACTGGACCCGCTCGTTCACGTAGGTCCGGCACGCCTCCAGGCAGGCCTGGGAGATCCCCACGCAGCCCCAGGCCACGCTGTAGCGGCCGATGTCCAGCGCGCTGGTGGCGATGGCGGAGATGCCGAAGCCCGGCGCCCCCACCAGCGCGCCCGCCTCCACCTCGCAGCCTTCGAGCACCAGCTCCGCCAGCATCGAGCCGCGCGTCCCCAACACGTCGCGGATCGGCCGGATGGAGAGGCCGGGCGCGGTCCGCGGGACGAGGAAGGCGCAGGCGCGCCCCTCCAGCTGGGCGAAGAGCAGGAAGACATCCGCGATCTGTCCGACGGTGATCCACTTCTTCACTCCGGTCAGCGCGTAGCCGCCGCCCCGCGGGACGGCGCTGGTGGAGATGGACGCGGCGTCGCTGCCCGCGGCCGGCTCGGTGAGCGCGAAGGCCCCGAGCGCGGCGCCCTTCGCCAGGCGGGGCAGCCACTGCTGCCGCTGCGCGGGCGTGCCCCAGCGGGCGAGCGTGGCGCAGACCATGCTGTGGACGGTGAGCAGGCTCCGCACGGAAGAGCAGCCGCGGCCGAGCTCCTCGTTGAGCAGCCCGAAGGCCACCAGATCCTCCGGCTGGCCGCCGTGCTCCGCGGGGACCAGCCCGCCGAGGAACCCCTGCGCGCCGAGCTCCGCCGCGAGCTCCGGCGGGAGCGCCTGGTCCCGGTCGAAGGCCGCCGCGCGCGGCGCCACGCGCGCGTCCACGAACTGGCGCGCTCTCGCCTGGAGGGCGCGCTGGGCTTGCGTCAGCTCGAGCTTCATCAGCTGCGCAGGGGGAGGGGCGCCTGGAACTCGCGCTTGTCGAACTTGAGGTCCAGGGTGAGGCCCCGCGGCGCCGCCGCGTCCTCGAAGCGGTAGACCAGCCGGGCGAAGGGCAGCCCGTCGAAGCCGAGCCGCGAGCCATCCAGCGGCTCGAGCCGGAAGAGCGGGTTGCCGCCGATGAAGAGCACCAGCTCGTCGTTCTGCAGGCGCACCGAGGCGGGGATGGAATTGCCGCCGGCCTTCACGCCGGGGATCAGCGCCGGGAGGAGCGTGTCCCCCAGCTCGCCGCCGAGCTCGAAGCCGCACTCGAAGCGGCGCAGCGCGGCCGCGGGGAGGCGCGCCGGGGGCTCGTACTTGCGGATGTCCCGGCCGGCCAGGTACTCGGGCGGGAAGAGCGAGAGCACCCAGTCATTCACCAGCGCGGTGATCAAGAGATGTACCCGCAGCTGGGAGCCCAGGTTCTCCACCCGGTGGGGCTTGGTGAAGTCGGCGTACCAGAGCTCGCCCGGCCCCCACTTCCAGAGCCGGTCGCCGATCTGGTTCTGTACCTGGTCGTTGGTGACGATCGGGATGTGGAAGCGGCAGACCCCATGCTCGAGCGACTCGGTGGGGTCCGCGTGGAGATCGATCAACCCCTGCGGCCGCAGGCCGGAGAGCCGGACGTTCGCCTTGGGGCACTGGAACCAGTCGAGCACCTCGCGCATGTGCGGCGCGTGCGCGAGCAGCGGCGTCTCGGTCACCGGCTGCACGCCCGCCACCGCGGAGCTGCCGTCGTCCCAGCGGCCGCCCCGGTTGAGCAGGCTCACCGCGGTCGGGAGCTCGGTGTTCCACGGGTACTGGACCGAGCCGCTGCGCTGCGGGTCATAGACCTTGTCTCGCCACGGATAGTCGGACAGCTCCAGGAGCGACTGCAGGTCCTGCTTCATCCCCTCCACGTCGAAGCGCTTTTCGAGTCGAAGACAATCCGGTTGTTCCATGGCCGGTATTGGTGCCGGGGTAGGTGGGTGTCGTCAAGATGGGGGGCCAGGGCGTCCCGGAAATGGGCGGGAAAATGACGGCCCGTGCACCTAGTGGCGGACCTTGCTTGATGAACGCGGGGACCCCCGGGGCCAGCTTCACCGCCAGGGTGAAGCGCACCAGCCCCTGGCGCTGCCGCTCCGAGAAGTCGGGCAGCTCATAGCTGAAGCGGCGCAGGAAGGACTCCAGCGGCCGCCGCAGCTTGCGCGCGGCCCAGTAACAGAGCGTCAGGTTCAGGCCGAGCGCGACCCCGCCACCCAACAGCCCGAGCCGCCGGCCGAAGGTGGCGCCGGCGAGGATGAAGAAGGGCGTCAGCGGCATCCCGAACGCGGGCAGCATCGCCATCAACGCGAAGAACGGCAGGGGCCCCGCCTCCGCCAGCCACTCCAGCATCGCCTCGCGATCCCACGCGGACCACGCGGCGTAGAGCGCCGCCGCGAGCCCCACCGCGAACAGCGCCGCCTTCATCTTGCTCGGAGGCTGGCTCATGACGGCGAACGGACCTGCTCTCGCAAGGGCTGCGGGTTGCGCGCCCCGGGGCGGCGGCGCTCCCTGGAGCGCAGGATGATCGCCGCAAGCAGGCAGGCGCCCAGGATCAAGAGGGCCAGCACGACGATGAGCCGCAGCACGACCCGATCCAGCAGCTGCCCTGCACGGTCGAAGCCGCGGTCGATCCACGCCAGGCCCATGAGCTTCAAGTCCGCGGTGGCGGCGAGCCGCTCGGCGCGGAGGCTCTCGGTGACCGCCTCGCGCTGGTCGCTGAGGAACCCCTTCGCATCGAGCGTCGCCCCCTGCAGGCCGTCCATGACCGCGCGGCGCTCGCTCGAGAGGACGCTGGGGAGCCCGTTGGCGGTGGCGGTCACGCGCTGGAGCAGGGCGGCCAGGGCCACCGGCTCCGCCCCCGCGGACGAGATGAGCGTCGGGTCCGAGAGGAGGTCTCGCGCCAGGTACTCGCCCTGCCAGCGGGCCTGCTTCGGCAGGAACGCGCCCAGGACGTCCATGCGGGCGGCGAGGTCCTGCGTCCCCTCGAGCAGCTGCCCGGCCGCCGCGAGCGGGCTTCCGCCGCGGGTGCCGGTGAGGCTGGCGAGCAGGGGCACCGTGGACTTGCGGGTGGTCAGCGCGCGGTCGATGGGGTTCTCCGCTGCCCAGCGGTGGAGCCGCTCCACGTCCGCGGAGATGTCCTCGCGGCCCCTCAGCGCGCGCCAGAGCTGCTGGAGCTCCACCTCCATCGCGGTGAGGCGCTCGTAGGCGTGCTGCTGTTTGGAACGCGTGAGGTGGGCGCGGATGGCCTCGTTCGAGAGCATGTCCCGGAGCTGGACCACCAGGGCCCAGCCGTCTATCAGCGCGGCGGCGGGGTCCGGCTGGAAGAGCGCCATCTGCATCTGGGGCAGGGCGTTGATCTTGAAGCGGGTCATCGCGAAGCGCAGCGCGGGGTCCGCGCTGTTGGCGGAGAGCTCATCCGCGGCCAGCTCCAGCTCGCCGCAGAAGCGCGACGTGGGGGCGCGGACCCGGGCGCGCAGCTCGCCCACCGTCATCCCGGAGCCGCCCACCTTCTTCATCAGGAGCGAAGGCCGCGACGCGACGGTGCAGGCGCTCGCCAGCAGGGCGACGAGCACCGGCGCCAGCAGTCTCCCTGCGCGCGACGAGCGAGCCATCCGCGCAAGCTGGTCACAGCGAACGCCTGGGCAACCGGCCCCCCCGTTCACCCCGAGCGTAGGCCGCAGGCCGTAGTCGGGGGGCGGCACCAAGCTGCAAGCGGCAACTTGCCGCGTCCCGCTCAGCCCGAGCGAAGTCGAGGGCCCGATTGATCCGCCCAACGGGCGGCGCCCTCACTCCGCTCGGGGTGACCATGGGGAAAGGACCACGGCCGCAATCAGCTCTCAGAACTGGAACAGCGTCAGGTCGATCGCGATGAACAGGCCCAGCCGCAGCGCCGCGTGCGCCTCGCTCCGGGTGGAGCCGTCTGGTTGCGGCAGCTCCACGGTCCGCCCGTTGGGGACCATGGAGAAGCCGCCTCCGATGACGAGTGGAGAGTGGAACAGCCCCAGGGTCGCGTAGAGGCCGGGGCTGAACACCTGGGCGATGGTGACGTTCGTCTCGCTCGAGGTGGTGCCGGTCTCGGGCGCGAGCTCGTCTTTAATCCGGACGCTCGCCAGGTTCCCCACGTCCACCAGGGACAGCATCGCGCCGAGGTGGAACCGGGCCGGCCCGATCGCGAAGGGGTAGCTGGCGTGGAGCCCTACCGGCGCGAAGACGCCCGCGGCCGAGCCGGTGAAGCCCTGGCCCACGCCGGCGATGCTCTCCCGGCTCCACGTCCCTCCCAGGAACGCGTTCACCGTCAGCGCGCCGCCTTCGTACTTGGCGGTGTAGCTGCCCACCGGCGCGGCGGCGGCCTCCAGCGTCTTGGCGACCTCGTCGCTGGACTCCGCGTTGGCCAGCTCCACCAGCAGCGGCAGCACGTCCTTCACCTTCTGGGGTAGCGCGCCCTCCTGCAGCTGGAGCGAGGCGGTGAGCTGCCGGCCGAACTCGAGCAGGGCCACGGAGAGGTCCCCGGCGCTGTCGTTCGCCTGGGCCAGCCGCTCCCCCAGCTGGAAGACCAGCCGGGTCCGGCCGAGCGCCTTGCGCAGCTCCGGCGTCACGCCCGGCGCGGTCGCCGGCGCGCTGGCCACGCCATCGATGATCGAGCCGAGCACCTCCGCCACCACCACCGCCCGGTCCTGCGGGCCGAAGCGCTTGTTGGCGTCGTCCCGCATCTGCTGCACCTTCTGGCCGATCCGCACCGCGTCCTGCGCCAGCCGCAGCGCCGGGCCGAACCACTGCGCGTAGTCGTTCCACGCGCCGGCGCCGAAGAGCCCCATGCACTGGCCGCTGCCGCCGCAGACCGTGCTCCCGCCGCACTGCGCGTCCGCGGTGCAGGCGTGGGTCGCCTGCTCGTCGATGAGGTCCTTGAGCGACAGGAGCGTGGCCACCGCGTAGGTGCCCCAGCGCGGATCGGACGGGCTCGCGCCCCGGAGCTGCTCGATCTTCCCCTGGCTCTGGAGCGCCGCGGAGAGCTCCGAGGTGAAGCGCAAGAGCCGCATGGACGCCTGGCAGGACTTGTCGTCCTCGCACGAGAGCCGGGACATCGCGCGCAGGGAGCGCGAGAGCTCGAGCGGAGATCTGCCCGCCATGGACTCGCGGAAGAACGCCAGGCCCGCTCGCACCGGCGCGAGCTCGTTGGCGGCGCCCGGGTGCACGCAGGCCACGCTCCCCGCCAGCAGCTCCGGCATGCGCCTCAGATCCGCCTGCGCGCCGCTCTTCAGGAACGCGCCCATCGCCGCGAGGCGCACCTTCGCGTCCACCGAGCTGAAGGCCACGCAGGTGTTGCGGAAGAAGGGGAGCGTGTCTGCGCTGCAGATCGTCTCCTGGAGGCGCTGCGCCAGGTACTGCTGCGCCTCGGCCTTGGCGCGGGTGACGACGAACTGCGCCAGGCCGTTGATCAAGTTCGACTGGAGCGTGCCCAGGGCCTCGAGCGCCGGGTTGACGAAGCTCTGCGGCGTCCCCTGAGGCACCACGCCGAAGAGCGAGTTGCAGTCCCCGCCGCCGGGGTTGAGCGTCGTCTCGAACTTCGCCAGGGCGGGGAGGTCCTTGCGGAGCGTCGCGAGCAGCTCGAGATCCGCGCCGTTCACCACCGGCGCCCCGTCCTTGCCCTGGATGCTCCGGCAGACCCGCGTCAGCGCGTGGGCCATCGCGCTCAGCTGGGCCGGCGCGCGGGTCCGGTTGGACGCGTAGGCCTCCAGGTCCGTGCCGAGCGTCTTCGGCGAGGGCGCCGCCGGAGAGGAGCAGGTCGCGTCCGTGAGCCGCCCGCAGATTCCGGTCAGGGTGAGCGCGAAGCCGTTCTGCTCCACGGTGGACGTGGGGAGGGTGGGCAGCTCCGCCTCCGCCTGGGCCGCGCAGCCGCCGTCCGTGGGAACGCCGCCGTCCTGGGCGAGCGCCGCGGGCGCGCTGCAGAGAGAGACGGCGAGGGCCAACAGGAGTGGGCGCATGGAGGTCAGGGAGGGAAGGTGGAGAGGAAGGACTGCACGGCGTTCAGGAGCGAAGGCGGGTCGATGCGGCCCGCGCCGGTGTCGCTGTCGTGCCCGGTGCCGCCGAGGTCGAGCGCCGTGTCCTTCATCAGCTGCTCGAGATGCCCGACCAGGGGGCGGCGCTTGGCGCGATCTGGGATCAACGAGAGCATCAGCGCCGCGACCCCCGCGACCAGCGGCGTGGCGCCAGAGGTGTTCCCGAAGTCCCCCACCACGTTGCCGAGCTCGTCGCGCGTGACCAGCTCGTCTCCGGGCGCGGAGAGGTCCAGCCACGGGCCCGTGCGCAGACCGGGCAGCGGCTGGTCGCTCCGGTCCAGCGCGGTTACCGTCACCACGTGCGGCATGCGCTCGGGAAAGCCCGAAGGCTTGTTGGCGGTGTTTCCAGCGGCGCCGACGATGAAGGCGCCCCGGTTGAAGCAGGCGCGCACGGCGTCCGCCAGCTCGGGGTCCGCGTTGGGCAGGACGAAGCTGCAGGAGATGACGTCCACCTGGCCGGCGAGCATCTTGAAGGCCTTGAGGACCTCGCGCGGGTCTGGATCTCCGCTCGAAGGCGTGACGCGGACGGAGACCACGTCCGCCTCCGGCGCCACGCCTGGCGCCCGCGCGTCGTCCGAGGCGGCGAGCACCGCGCAGCGCGTCCCGTGCCCCGACACGTCTCCCGCGCCATCCAGGGAGAGGTTGGGGCGCAGCCAGGTGACCCGGCCCTCCAGCCCCGGAACGTCCGCCACGCCCGAGTCGAGGATCGCGATCCGCGTCCCCGCGCCTCGGGTCACCTGCCACACCTGGCGGAGGCCCAGGTGGCCGATGTGCCAGGACGTGGAGCCGAGGTTCTCAGGTTCGCTGGGCGCCCACTGCGGTCCGTGCGGCGGCATTCCGGAGCGCGACGGTAGTGCAGCGCATCTTTCCGACAAACGACGAATTGGTGGTTTCGGCGACCGCGGAGCGGCTCAGTGCGCGGTGGCGCGCTTCGCCGCCTCGCGCGCGCGGGTCAGCACGCCGATCACCGCGGGGCGCAGCGAGGCCGCGTCAATCTCCCGGCCGAAGCTGAAGTAGCAGAGCCGGTCCGGCGCGTGAGAGCGCACCATCATCCCGGCGCGGTCGAGCGCGATCATCTCCGCGCGCGCGGGGTGAAAGCCGCACAGGCCGCGGCACATCTCGACCATCGAGTCCGCGTGGTCGCGGTTCATGTGGGCGATCGCGCCTGGCGCGGCCTCGCTCAGCCCGGCGCCGGCCGGGTCTCTGCGCGCCGCGGCGCCCTCCAGCCAGTGGATCTTCCCGAAGCCGCCGATGAAGCGGATGCGCTGGACGTCCAGCCGGTAGAGGGCGAAGGCGTGGGTGGCCTCGTACTCGCGGGCCTTGGGCACCCGCTCCACCAGCCGCGCCATGAGCTCTTCCGTCTCCTGCGGCGCCACGGGGCCGAGCCGCCCCAGCAGCGTCACCCGCCAGCCGCTCTGCGGATCTCCCTCCATGTCCGGCTGGCGGACCAGGAGCGACACCCGCGAGTCCGCGCGGGCGTTCTTGGTGTGCTGGGCGATCTCCGCCAACTGGACGATCGGCTGCCCGTGCGCATCCAGCGCGAAGGGGACCACGGAGAGGAAGGGGTAGCCGGCGCAGCTGGGGTCCACGCTGATCGTCCCCAGCGTGCCGCTGACCGTGCCGAGCAGGGCCTGTCTGATCTCGTCTGCGGCCGCCGCGCTCAATGCGAATGGCCGGTGTGGTCGGTGTGCGCGCCCATGTCCAGGGACACGCCCGCAGGCGGCGCCTCCAGCCCCTTCGCCACGCGGAAGGACCGCGTGGCCGCCTCTTCGTCCGAGCCGCCCGCGCGCTTCACCGCGTGCGCCACGCGTCCCTGGACCAGGCAGTTGGCGCAGCCGACCGGGCAGCGCTGGCCCTCGCCGCTGAGCGTCTCGCGGAAGCACTGCGCCAGCGCCTTGTTGCAGCACGCGCAGGTGGTCTTCTCCATCGCGCCCGGCACTTCAGCCAGCAGCGCGCGGCGCAGCGCCAGCGGCTCAGTGGGGAGCGCCGCTGCCGCCGCCTTGGCGGGTGCGGCGGCCGGTGCCGGCGTCTCCTTGCAGGCGGGGAGGGCGAGGAGGCTCAACGAAGCGATCAGCAGGAGGGCTTGGCGCATGAGGGCCGGTACAACAGCACAGCGCGCCCGACCCGTGAATCCGCGTCTAGAGGCCGGTCGTTGGGCGAGCGGCCCGGCACTGTAAAGGGCCCTTTCGATTCGCCCTGCGACGGGCGGTCCCGAGCGCGTGTCAGGAGCCGGAACTTCCACCCAACCGCAGGAGCAAACCCATGACCGGACTCACCAACAAGCTCACCGCCACCGCTGGCCGCGTCGCCACCGAGACCGCCGCGCAAGCGGGTCACTCTGCCGCCGCGCGCGCCTCCTTTAGCCCCAGCACCATCGCCGCGCTCGAGGAGGCCCGCTTCCAGGAGCTGCCGTTCATGGCGGTGCGCGCCAACGTGGCCGGGCTGATCGCCGCGGACCCCGCCTCCGCGGGGCTCTCCCCGGCGGTGCTGGCCCGCATCGCCGACGAGGTGCTGGGCTTGAAGGGCGTGGCGCAGACCGTCAACGGCGCGCTGGGCTCCCTGCCGCGCCAGGTCTCGCCGCAGACCGTCAGCCGTCTGACCACGCAGCTGGAGCAGGAGCTCCCGGACGCGGCGGTCCGCATGAACCTGCTGGACACGCTGCGGGCGGATAACGCGTTCTTCGACTTCAGCGAGTCCAAGCTCACCGGCGTGGTCAATCAGCTGATGACGCTCGACACCGTGGCCACCGTCCTGGGGCGGGCCGTGGGCGGGTAGTCCCCGCTCAGTGCTGCCCCTCGACTACGGGCCTTCGGCCCTACGCTCGGGGTGGACGGGGGGCGGGAGCGCGGGCGCCCCTCGACTTCGCTCGGGGTGAACGGGGTCCGCGAGGCGGTGCTGCGCCTGCGCGGTGAGCGCCTTCGCCTGCTCCGCGTCTCCGCGCTTCTGGAGCACCCGCGCCAAGGCCAGCTCGGCGCGCGCCCGGGTGTGCGGCCGGTCGCGCAGCTTCGCCTCTTCCGCGATGGCCTGCTCGGCGGCGCGTTGCGCCTCGTCCAGGCGACCGGCGCCAGTGAGCGCCTCGGAGAGACTTGTCAGCACCGGCGCCCGCTCCGGTGCGGTGGGCTCGTGCTCGAGCCGGGCGAACGCGCTGCGGTGGGCCTCCGCGGCCTCCGCCCAGCGCCGCTGAACCGCGAGCAGTTGCCCCCAGCCCTGCAGAATCTCCGCGGCCCAGCGCGGCGGCGTGTCGCCGGCCTTGGCGAGCTGCTGGACGGCGTGGCGGCCATGCTTCAACGCTTCGGCGGTGAGCCCCCGTTCGCGCAGCACGCCGGCCAGGTTGTGCGCGGCGAGCAGCGTGCTGGGATGGTCCGGCCCGTCCTTCGCTTCGGCCAGCGCGAGCGCCCGTCGCAGGTGGCGCTCGGCCTCCTCCGGCTCGCCGTTCATGGAGCGGGCGAGCCCCAGGTTGGTGTGCGCCAGCGCGACCGTCGGGTGCTCTGGGCCGAGGTGCTCGGTCAGCACCGCCAGCGCCCGCTCGAAGGCGGGGATGGCCCGCGCGGGTTGCTCGAGCACGGCGTAGCGGCAGCCGAGGTTGAGCGCGTACTTCCCGACGTCCAGCGTGGGCGCGGCGCCCGGCGCGGGCTCGACGGTCGCGAGCGCCTCCTCGAGCAGCGGGATCGCCTCCGCCTCCTTCCCCAACGCCGCCTGGGTGAGCGCCAGGTTGCTCAGGCTGGCCGCGAAGAACGAGTGGTGGCGCCCCAGCTGGCGCTCACGCAGCGCCACCGCGCGCTCGAAGTAGGGCAGCGCCTCCTCCGGCTTGTCGTCCATCGCCAGCAGCACGCCCACCGACTCGAGCGACTGGGGCATGGAGAGGTGGTCCGCGCCCAGCTGCTCCTCCCGCAGCCGCAGAGCGCGGCGCTGCGCCTCCAGCGCCTGCGGCAGCTTCTCCTGCTGCATCAGGAGGTCCCCCTGCAGCGTGAGCAGGTCCGCCTCCAGCTCCGCGCTGGCGCCCACGCCGCGCAGCAGCGCCCAGGCGTGCTCCAGCGCCTCGTGCGCCTCCTTCGTCCGCGCGAGCGCCAGCTCCACGAACGCGAGCGACGCGTAGCTGCGCGTGCCCAGCATCGGGTCCCGCCGCTCCTCGGCCAGGAGGATCGCCTCGCGGTAGAGCCCCCGCGCCTTCTCCAGCTTTCCTCGCTCGCGCTCCACCTCTCCACGCCACATCCGCGCGGCGCCCTGCAGGCTCTTCAACCCGGCGGCGTCCGCCGCCGCCCGCGCCTCGTCGAGCGTGCTCGCGGCCTCGTCGTACCGCCCGGTCACGTAGAGCGCTTGCCCCTTCGCCAGCGCGCGGCGCAGCGCCTCGGCGGTTGCGCGCAGCGCCGGCGCGTCCGGCAGCTCCAGCTCCGCTTCGATCAACCCCACGTCGCGGCAAGTCTCCACGCGGGGCAGGGCGAAGACGGCGGTCAGCGCAGGCTCGAGATCCGGCGCGCCGGTGAGCGCTTGCACCAGCTCCTCCAGCGCCACCCGGCGGTTCTCGTAGCAGGCGTCCTGAAGCCGCAGCGGGCGCTCGTCGCGAGAGGACGGCGCCCGGCAGGTGGCCATCCGCTCCGCGCGCCAGCGCTCCGCGTAGGCGTCCAGGCGCGCTTGAAGCCGTGCCCACAGCTCCGCGCCCAGCGGCTGCTTCATCGCGCTGAAGCGGACGGCGAGCGCCTCTCGCTGGGCGGCGCTCCACGTCTGGGAGAGGCTCGCGGCGGAGGCGCAGCGCGCCCGGCGGTACCCGGCCTGGCCGGCGAGCGCGAGCAGGACCACGGCCACGCCCGCCGCCAGCACCCCCGCCACGCGCTTGCGGCGGGGTCCGCGGCGCAGGTGCGCCTGCAGCGCGTCCAGCAGCGGCTCCATCTTCTCGAAGCGCTGCTCGGGGCGGGGCGAGAGGCCGCGCGCGAGCGGCGCGTCCAGCCCGGCGGGCAGCCGCCGCGCGGCGCCCGTGGGGCGCGCGAAGGGGTGCTCACCGGTGAGCGCTTCCCGCAGCGCCACGCAGAAGCTGAACTGGTCGCTCTGCGCGGTGGCGCGCGCGCCCAGCAGCCGCTCCGGGGCGAGGTAGGCCAGCGTGCCGCGGAGCCCCGAGGCGCCGCCGCTGCGCCAGCGCCCCTCTGGCGCCACGTCCCCCTCCGCCCAGCCCGCCAGCCCGAAGTCCGCCACGCGCGCCTGGCCGCCGGGGCCGTCCGCGATCAGCACGTTGGCCGGCTTGAAGTCCCGGTGGAGGATGCCGGCGCGGTGCGCCGCCGCCAGCCCGCGCCCGGCCTCGAGGAAGCGCTCGGTCACCTCCCGCCACCCCCGCGGCTGGGCCGCGAGCCACTGCGCCAGGTTCAGCCCGCGCACCAGCTCCATGGCGATGTAGAGCTGCTCGCCGTCCGAGCCGGCCTCGTAGACGGTGACCACGTTGGGGTGCTGCAGCTGCGCCATCAGGCGGGCCTCCGCCTGGAGCCGGCGGTTGGCCTCCTCCGAGCCCCGCTCGTGGGGAGCCCGGCGCACCCGCTTGAGCGCCACCTGGCGGGTCAGCTCCGGGTCGAAGGCGGCGTAGACCTCGCCCATGCCGCCGCGGCCCACGGGCTCGAGCAGCTCGAAGCGCCCCAGGTGGGTCCCCTTCGGCAGCGGCGGCGCGTCCTGCGCGGGCGGCCGCGAGCGCGCGCTGTCGGCCGGGGCGCCCAGCAGCAGCGCCACCAGCTCCAGGCACGCCGAGCACTCGCCCAGGTGCGCCTCCACCTCCGGTGCGCGCGCCCGCTCGCCGCGGCAGAAGCCGACCAGCTGCTCTTCGTCCGGGCAGGGGGTGCGCGGCTGCACGGCGCTCACGTCTCCGCGAGCGCGCGGGCGAGATCCACCTCCACCTTGCCGCGCAGCGCGCCCAGGAGGCTGTCCAGCGAGGCGGGGGAGATCGCCAGGCGCCTCAGCAGCGCCTCCCGTACGGCGGGGATGAGCGCCTCGCGGCCGCGCTGGATCCACCGCGCCACCGTGGCCCGGTGCGCGGAGTACAGCTCGGCGATCCGCTCCAGGCTGACGCCGGCGAGGTGCAGGCGCAGCGCGGTCAGCTCCTGCTCGGGCAAGCCGGTGGCGGCGTCGCGGATGGCCCGCTGCAGCGCCGCCCGCAGCTCCTGCGCGAGCACGCGCTGCTCGGGGTTGGAGGCCGGCGTGGCCAGCTCCTCGAGCGCGGGCGCGCTGGCGCGGCTGGCGCGCAGCAGGTTCAGCGCCTGGCGCATCGCCACCGCGCGCAGCCAGGCCCCCAGCGGGCCGGCGCCCTTGAACTGCGCCAGCTTCGAGGTCTGCCCGGAGCGCCCGGTGAACAGGAGCGCCCGCAGGCGCTGGCGCAGCTCGTCCGCCTCGTCGGACGTCAGGGTCAGTCCCTGGAGCAGCGCCTCAACCCGCGCGAGGTAGAGGCGATCCAGTGTGCTCTCCGCCGCGGCCACGCCTTCGAGGCACGCGGCGGCGAGGAAGCAGTCACCGGCGCGCTCGGGAGAGATGGGCGCGGCGAAGTGGACTGCGCGGGCGCGAAAGGCGTCCAGCGCGAGCGGCACCTCTGGATGCGCGCGCCGGCCCAGCTCGTAGATCTCCTGGAGGTTGTCTTCCACGCAGCGCCTTTGAAGGGGGACTTCATGCCCCAGCGCTCGGCGGGGGGTCAAACAGGACGAGGCGAACGACCCAAAGAGGGTGCGCTACCGTCCTCGGCCCCGCTTGAGCTTCTCCAGGTCCAGCTCGGTGGAGGGGCGCACGTCCGCCTTGAGCACCTTCTTCATCTGCGCGAGCGCGTGCTCGTTCTCCGCCGCGGTGTTGGAGGCGGAGCAGTCCGCTGGCACGTAGAGCGCGTAGTCGCGCATGTAGAGGTCATTCGCGGTGAAGAGCACGCAGATGTTCCCCGCGAAGCCCGCGAGCACCACCTTGCGCACGTCCAGGTAGCGCAGCAGCGTCTCCAGCGTGGAGGCGAAGAAGGCCGAGTGCTTGGGCTTCAAGACGAAGTAGTCGTCCCGCTTGGGGCGCAGGAGCCGGGACAGCTGCCCGCCGCGCACCGAGCGCCCGCAGCAGTGCTGGACGACGGCGCGGAAGTCGGAGCGCCAGCGGCCGAAGTTGTCGTTGGCGTAGATGACCGGCACCCCCAACCGGCGCGCCTTGCGGACGAGCGTGCTCAGGGCGCGCGCGGCGGGCAGGGCGTGCGCGAGCAGCTGATCCCCTTCGGGGAACTCGAGGTCGTTGATCACGTCCACCAAGAGCAGCGCCACCGGACAGGAGTCCGGCGCGTTGCCGTGGAGGTCGCCCGTCTGCTTCATCGCCCCTGAAACGTATGCATCCCCTCTACAGGAGCCAGGGGAGCACGGCGCGCCGCTCCGGCGGGTAGTCCGGGAACTGTTGCCGGTACCACCGGTGGTGCGAGAGCGCCCGGGGCACCAGGTTGGCGAAGGTGAAGAGGAAGAAGGCCAGCGCCGGGAGCGACCAGGCGGCGAGCGCGAACCCGCCCCACTCGATCAGCTCTCCCAGGTAGTTCGGCGAGGTGACCCAGCGGTACGCCCCGCCCCGGGGAATCTTGTAGCCCTTCTCCCCCGGCTTCCGGAGCCGGAAGAGGATGTTGTCGGAGCTCACGTTGAGCGCCATGCCCGCGAGGAAGAGCGCGGCGCCGGCGAGGAAGCGGCCATCCGCGAGCCACCGGGTGGGGTAATTGCCAAGCTCGGAGAGCCAGCGCGCGTTCAGGTACGAGTTGATCAGGTTGAAGGTGATGGCCATGGCAGCCACCGAGGCGGGCATCGGCTTGGTCTGGCTGGTCATCCGCAGCGGGTAGAGGAACGCGCGGTGGACGTAGTGCGCGAGCCAGAGCCCGGCGAGCGCGAGCGGCGCCGGCTCCAGCGCATGGCGGCCGCTGAAGTAGATGGCGGCGAAGCCGAGCGCGGAGGGGCTCTCCATCACCATCCAGCCCACGCGGTTGGAGACGGTGAAGCCCCAACCGGCGCGGGTGTGGCGCCCGTAGGGCGCGGTGACGAAGAAGAGCGAGGCGAACACCACCGCGGCGGTGGCGATCACCCCCCAGGCGAGGGCCGCGTGGACCGCGGGCTCGCTCATCCAGGCCTTGCCGCGCTCGAGCGCTTCGTCACGAGGCCGTCATCTACCACGCTCGCGGCTTCGGCGCCGCACCGCCAGCGCCAGCAGCGCGGCGGCGAGCAGCGGCGTCAGCGCGCCGCCCGAGGCCTGGCCGCAGCCGCAGCCGCTCTTCGGGGGCGGCTGCCGCGGATCTTCCGTGGCCTGCTTGCGGACCGAGATCTTCACCGTGGCCGGCGCGCTGCTCAGCTTCCCGTCGCTCACCACCAGCGAGAAGGTGAGGACGCTGTCGGTGCTGAGCGAGGGCGCGGTGAAGGTGGGCTTGGGGACGGTGGACGAGGAGATCGCCACCGCCGGCCCGTCCGTCTGCGTCCAGGCAAAGGTGATGGAGTCCCCGTCCGGATCTCGGCTGGCGCTGCCGTCCAGCGTCACCTCGGCCAGCGCGTCCACCGAGCTGTCCTTGCCGGCATCGGCGATGGGCGCGGCGTTGGGCTTGGCGAGCACCGTCACCCGCGTGGTGGCCGGCGCGCTGGCGGCGCCCTTGTTGTCGGTCACCACCAGCGAGAAGGAGAGCGGCGTCTCCGTCTCCAGCACCGGCGCCGTGAAGGTGGGCTTGGCCACGTTGGCCGCGGAGAGGGTGACCGCCGGTCCGCCGGTCTGCGTCCAGGCGAAGGTGAGCGGATCTCCGTCCGCGTCCGAGCTCTTCGAGCCATCCAGCGCCACGGCCGCGCCGGAGGCGACCGTCTGGTCCTCGCCCGCCACCGCGGTGGGCGGCGCGTTGACGCACAGCCCCTGGTCGGTGACCACGCCCGGGAAGGGCGGGCTGGCCAGGCCGACGAAGGAGAGATCGTCCAGCTCCCAACCCGCGCGCGCGCCCTGAGCGTCCGCGCCGATCCGGAAGCGGATGAGCACGGTCTGTCCGGCGTAGGTGGTGCCCAGGCTCACGTTCACGGTGACGAAGTTGGGGTAGCCGGTGCTGCGGCCGGTGTACGCGCGCAGCCCCTTGAGCGGGTTGGTGCCGGTGGCCGCGAGCGTCCCGTTGTAGGTGGGCAGGGCGCGGGTGCCGATGTCCGTCCAGGTGGCGCCGTTGTCCGTGGAGAGCTCGAGCACGCCACCGTCGTTCAGCACGGTGCCGGTGGTCTCGAAGTCGAAGCGGTGCTTGAAGCTGAAGGAGAGGCTCCCGGTGGCGGCCACCTTGAGCGGCGGCGAGATCAGAGACGTGTCCGCGGCGGCGGCGGGGTTGGGCCCGAGCCACACCGTCTGCCCGGCGCCCGCGCTGCTGCGCGCCCAGGGGCTCGCGGTGTCCAGCGCGGGATCTGCCTTGGCGGTCCAGACGGTCTTCGGCGCCTCCACGTCGTCCAGCGTGGCGGTGGCGTCCTTGTAGTCGTAGTTGGCGCGGAAGGTGATGGCGCCGGTGCGGGCGCCGGGGATGGCGAGGTCCGGATCCGTGAAGGAGAGCTGCGCGTTCACGGTGGTCACCGCCGCGGCGCCGGTGAGCGCGAGCGTGACCTTGGCGCTGGTGGTGGCGCCGGGCTTGCTCGAGGGGAAGGTGACCGCGTTGCCGCCCATCACCGTGACGCCGGGGGTGGTGACGGTGAGCGTGCCGGTGGTCGCGGACAGCTGCGCGGTGCCGGTGTTCTTCAGCGTCAGGGTGAGGGTGCCGGTCTCCTTGTTGTCCAGCGTGCCGTCCCGGTCGCAGCCCACGTCGTCGGTGAGGGCCGCCTTCACCATGGCCAGGTCGCCGCCGGTGGCGAAGCTCTCCACCACGCCCGCGTGGTCGAAGGACGTCTTGGCCGGCGCCTTGGCGCCGATGCCCGCGCCGCGCTTGGCGAAGGCCTTGGCCAACAGGACGAAGTCATCGGAGTCCTTGGCGGAGGCCGCGGCGAGGATCGCGTCCCGCGCCTCGAGGAAGGTGGGCGCGCTGGGCGTCAGCTTGTAGCCCGCCACCAGGTACGAGCGCATGCGCTTGTTGGCCTCGCTGAAGCTCAGGCGGGTCTTGTCGCGCAGCAGCGCCGCGTAGCACTCCCAGAGCATCTGGGCCCAGATCTCTCCGGCGTTGTGGACCTCGGCGTTGTTGCTGCCCACCAGCCAGCCGGAGATGGGGTGGGTGGTGGGGAGGGCCGTGCCGCTCTGGATGTGCTTGAAGGTGAGCGCGTTCTTCGCGAAGTCCGTGGAGTAGGGCGTGCGGCGGATGCCGTAGTAGTAGCCGTCGTAGCCGAAGATCAGCGTGGCGTAGCCGGAGAGGCCGTAGACGCCGTTGAAGTTGGCGTTGCCGGGGAGGGCGTCATCGCCCTCGCGCACCACCATCAGCATCGCGTGGAAGTCTCCCCAGCCCTCGCCCATGCTCCGGCCCTGGTTGTTGGAGAGGCCCACTGAGTTTCCCACCAGCCGGTTGCTGATGTAGTGGCCCCACTCGTGGGCGACGATCGCGTTGTCGAGCGTGCCGTCCCGGTCCGTCATCGCCGCGCGGGTGAGCTTCATGCTCACGGTGCCAGTGGCGAGCGCGCTCTTCATCGCCGTGCCGTCCGCCAGCGTGACGGAGAGGACGGGCAGCGTGGCCCCGGTGGCGGTGCCGGTGAGGGAGGGCGCGGTGCCGGTCACGTTGTTCACCACCAGCACGCCGATCGCGCCCGCCGCTGCCGCGTTGGCCACGCGCTGCGGAATGGTGCAGGTGCCGCCGCCGCGGTCGATCACCGCGATCTTCCCGGAGGTGCCCGCGGCGAAGGGGGCCTCGCAGCCATCGCCCGGGGTGCCCACGCCGTCGTTCACCAGCGCCAGCTCCCCCGTCACGTTGAAGGTGGTGGGGCCGAAGGTGGCCACGCCCGGCGTGTACGCCTTGGCGAGCGTGGCGGGCGAGGTCACCCGCGCCTCGGAGATCCCGTTCGCCGCGCGGAAGACGTACATCTGCATCACCGGCCGCTGGCCGTCCGCCGGCGTGCGCATGTTGGCGTTGTTGGTCCCGGAGCTGTCCTGCGCCTCCGCGCGGAGGCTGTCCGCGCCCAGGCCGCCGCGGCCGAAGTTGTTGTCCTGCGCGTTGCCGGAGGCCTCGTTGAAGCCCACGTCGTAGAACCAGTCGTGCAGGAAGTTCACGTTGTAGAAGAGCTGCGTCACCGCGGCGGCGGACTGGTCCGCGGTCGCCTTCGGCGTCTGCGCGGTGTCGTAGGTGCGGTCGAACTTGCCCGCGGCCGTGGTGGCGGCGCGGATGTCGCCGGTGCCGAACCCGTCTGGGCTGGCGATGTCCGCGTAGGCGTCCGCGTTGTTGCCCCGGGTCTCGGTGGCGCCGGCGGCCAGCCACGGGTCGTTGGTGCTGATCGGCCCGTTCTGCAGGGTGACCAACCGCGGGAGGACGAGCGGGGGCTGGTAGCCGTCCGGCAGGCCGGTGGGGTGGGGCGTGCCGGTGACGCCTTGCGGCCCGTCATCCGGGAGGAAGCTGGTGGAGTCCGCCCAGACGCGGTAGCCGAACGCGTCGCTCTCGGTGAGGTTCTTGCGGAAGAGCACCCGCCCGTCCACCGCGGAGACGACGTACGCGTAGGCGTCCGCGTCCGCGCTGCCCTCGCGGAAGGCCTCCACCTCCACGTGGTAGGCGGCCTCGAGCCCCTCCGCCAGCCCGTACCAGACCGGCCGCGCCCGCGGGGCGAGCCCGCTCGCGGTGGTGAAGCGCTCCCAGCCGCCTTCGTGCGCGCCCGCGCTGGGCAGCAGCTGGGCGGGAAGCAAGCGCGAGCCGGTCAGATCGTAGAACGCCCAGCCCACCGCGCTGGCGGCGGAGAGGACGAAGCGCGGCTGGGTGCGGAACGGCGTCTGCGTGTGCGGCGTGAGGTAGCCGGTGAGCGCCACCGGCTCCAGGCGCTGGGTCATCGCCACGTTGAGCTGGTCGCGGAAGACGGGGATCCCCTCGAGCACCCGCTCGAAGGAGACGATCACCACGCCCTCGCCGGTGTCGTGCACGCGCGCGGTGGAGACCTCGGCGAGCTCCGCGGGCGCGAAGCGGTAGAGCTCGGCGTAGTTGAAGAGCGTCCGGCGAGCGGCCTGCTCCGGCGTGACGCCCAGCGCGCGCAGGGACGGCGTGGCCGGCTCGGAGGCGGTCCAGACGAAGGTCGGCACGCCCAGCCGCGGCTCCACGTGGGCGATCCGCGCGCCCGCCAGCCGCTCCGCGGCCCGCGCGCTCTTCGCCTCCACCACCGGCAGCTGCGCGGCGCTGTCGAGGAAGGCGTCGTAGTTGGGCCGTTCGTACGCGGTCGCGGTGACCGAGACCAACGACAGCAGCGCGAGCGCCCAGCGCCGCGGCGAGTGCATTCCAGTCATGGAGGCGATTTCCTCAAGTGGGGCCGACCCAAAAAGAGGTCGGCCAACCCGGCCCGGGGCGCCCTTCCTAGAACGGACCGGGCACCGGGGTCCACGGCCTGTCCGGAAAGGGGGCTTTCCTTTCGACGCGGCGCGGCGGCGCCGTGAGGGCCTGCGACGGGCGAGGCGCCCGCCTGACTCAACCCGCACCCCTTGCGGCGCACCAGAGCGGCCCGCAGCTTCTGCGCAGGCGCGGGGTGTGCCGCTCGGGGCGGCGGGCGCGGCATGGCGCTTGAAGTGGACAAGTCAGCGCGGAGGAAGACGCCGCCGACTGAAGGAGACGCTGCCATGAAGCAGACCCAAAGAGATCTGGCCGAGCTCAAGAAGCACCT
>JBGATB010000085.1:0-24680 GCA_044229415.1 Myxococcaceae bacterium
CTCGACTGCGCGCCTACGGCGCTGACCTGAAACTTGCCGCGCCCCGCTCAGCCCGAGCGAAGTCGTGGGCCCGGAGTTCGTTGGGTCTCTCGCTCGTGGGGCCCTCGACTTCGCTCGGGCTGAGCGGGCGGGCTCACGTTTCTTGCCTTGATTGATCCGCCCGACGGGCGGCGGCCTCACTACGCTCGAGGTGAACGGGGCCGGATGTCCGCCCGCGCATTCAATCAACCGCAGCGGTGGATGAGCAGCGAGGCCGCCTCTGCCGGCAGCTCGGCGGGCCGCGGGAGCAGGTAGCCGCGGCTCGCCCGGGCGAGCAGGCCCCTGGAGAGCAGCGCCGCCTGCGCGCGCTGGAGCGACTTGCGGCTCACCGCGAGCTCGCGCGCGAGGCGGGCTTGGGTGAAGGACGGGGGCAGGCGCACGCCGCCGTCCTCGCCGGTGCCGCACAGCTGCGCGTACGCGGCGAGCAGCATGGCGAAGCGCTCCAACACCGGCCGTCCGCTGCGCACTGCCTGGGCGGCCGCGGCGCGAGCGCGGCGGGCCAGGTCCGCGGCGGCTGCGCGCGCGAAGGCCGGCTCGGTTCGCAGCAGGTGGAGGAACACCGGCCCCGGCACCTTCAGCACCAGCGTGGGCAGCAGCGTCGTCACCGCCGCGCTGGCGCGGCCGTCCGTGAAGATGTCCGCGTCTCCCCAGAGCGAAGGCGCGGCGAGCAGCTGCAGCAGCAGCGCGGGACCCGAGGGCGGGCGGGCGTTCACCTGCGCCGCCCCCGCGAGCACGAAGAGCGCTTGCGCCTCTTCTCCCGCCCGCTGCACCGGCCGCCGCGCGCCGTAGCGCACGAGCGCGCCGCGCCCGCTCAGGAGCGCCCTCGCCTCGGGCGAGAGCAGGGCGAGCAGCGGGTGGGAGGGCGTTGGCGGCGCCGCGAGCGGGCTATGGGTCGATACAGCCACAGCCACAGAGGTCGCTGAAGGCGCGCTGGGAGGCTTCGCAGGAGAAGAAGATCACCAGGCAGATCTTCATGTCCGCGTTGGAGTTGCCGATGTAGTGGACGCGCGGGTCATTCGGGTCCGGGCAGCTGCCCCCGTCCGAGGAGGTCCCGGCGTCCGCCAGGGTGACCGGCGTCCCGGGCGCCGCCCCACCGCTCGACGGTTGGGTCAGCGTCCCGAGATCGACGTACGGCTCACAGGCGCCCAGCAGCAGCGCGGCCAATAGCAGGGTCTTGCGGATCATCTCGCCTCCTGCAGCCGTACATGGAAACGCCACCCGCCCACCTTCAACGCCCCCCGCCGGCAGCTCGGGCGAGCCCGGCGAAGCGGCCCTCTGGGAACCGGCGCAGGTAGCGCGCCGCGCACTCGGCGGCCTGCGGGTCCTTTTGCGCCACCAGCGCGCGCAGCTCGGTGGCGAGCGCCTCCTCCACCAGCGGCCCGTCCGGGAAGCGCTCCGAGTAGCTGCGCGCCAAGGCGAGCGCCCGGACTGCACCGCCGCTGGACCGGAGCGCGCGGACGGCCTCCACCACGAGCGCCGTGCCCACCTCCTCGGCGGGGTTCGGCGCCACGAAGGGGCCGGCGGGGCTCGCGCCGTTCACCCCGAGCGGAGTCGAGGGGCGCTCGTGCTCTGGCCCCCCGTTCACCCCGGGCGGCGGCGAGCCGGCTGAGGCCGCGTCCTGCCCACGTTCACCCCGAGCGTAGGCCGTCAGGCCGTAGTCGAGGGGCGGCGGTGGGGTCGTGGTCACGTCGGCGCCGCTTCGAACCCGGTGGCGCCCCTCGACTACGGCCTGACGGCCTACGCTCGGGGTGAGCGGTGCGGGCTCAGGGACAACCGGCTCCAGGCTCTCGGCCGGGACCACCTCCACCGTCTCGGGCGGCTGCGGCACCACGCGTGCCCGCTCCGCGCGCGGCTCCTGCGCCGCTGGCGCCCGCGGCTCGGCAGGCCAGAGCCGCGGCACGGCGAGCCGCGCGCTCGCCGCGGCGGCGGCGCCCAGCAGCACCACCGCCACGAGCCAGCGCGCGTCCAGCCGCCGCCGGCCCCGCGGCGCCTCCAGCCGCAGCCGCACGCGCGCGCGCATCGCCGGCGAGGGCGGCGGCGGGGTGAGCGCCGAGAGCACCTGCGCGGCGTGCCGCACCGCGGGCTCGGCGGACTGGGCCTCCTCGAGCAGGCGCTTCACGGTGCGTCCTCCCCGAGCTCGCGCTCCAGCGTGGCCAGCTTCTCCAGGAACTCCTTCCGGGCGTGGTGCAGCCGGGTCCAGACGGTGGCGAGCGGCAGCTCCAGCAGCGAGGAGATCTCCTCGCCGCTGTAGCCCTCCAGCTCGAAGAGCACGAAGGCGATCCGCCGCTTCTCGCTCAGCCGGTTGATCACCGCCCGCGCCCGCCGTGCGCGCTCGGCCTGGGCCAGGGCCTCGTCCGGCAGGCGCGCGGGGTCCGCCGCCCCCTCCAGGTCCACCTCGCGGGGCCGGGCGAAGACGCGCCGGAACCAGGCGCTGCGGCGGTGGTCCCTCACCACCCGGTGGGTGATGCGGAAGAGCCAGCCGCGCAGGTTGCCCCCGTCGAACCGGGGGAGCTGGCGGCGGACGATCAAGAACACCTCCTGGGCGAGATCCTCCACCTCCGTCTGCGCCCCGCCCAGCGAGCGGATCCACCGCACCACCTCGTCGAAGGCCTGCCGGTAGACGGCCTCGAACTCGAGGCGAGCCTCGACGGCCTGGGGCTGGGGCAGGGCGGCGGTCCTCACGAGGTCCCAATGGAGGTCGCGCGGATCCACCTTCAATCCACCCGCACCCAGGCCTCCAACCCCGCGGAAAACCACCACTGCGGCAGGGTGCCCAGCACGCCCACCGGCTCGGCGCCGAGCGTGAGCGCGCGCGGCGAGTAAGCCACGGCGGTGCCCAGCCGCAGCCCCCAGCGCTCCCCGAGCGGGACCTGGAGGTACGGCGCGAGCAGCGCCGCGAAGTCCACCCGCGTGGCGCTGCCGGGGCTCTCCAGCGCCTCGCCCTCGCCGCGCACGGCGAGCACCGTGGCGCGCAGGCCGAGCTCCGCGCCCAGCTCGAGCCGGCCCAACGGCAGCCGGCCGCGGGCGGCCAGCTCCACCGGGAAGCGGCGCACCTGCGCGCGGGCCGGCCCCAGCTCCTGCACGTAGGCGGACGAGGCGCCCACCCCCAGCGAGGCCCCCCACCGCCCCGGCGCGTAGACGGCGCGCAGCTGCCCCCGCGCTACCCAGGCGGGCCCGCGCGCGGCGTCCAGCAGCGCGCCGCCCTCCACCGTCCAGGCCGGCGGCGCGCGCGGCGGCTCCGGCGTCTCCAACGCCAGCGCCAGGTGCACCGCCACCGCCTGCGCGCGCTCAGGGCAGGAGGCCGTGGCGTAGCGCTTGGCCTGGCCGTCCAGCGTCACCTCCAGCGCGCCGCCCTCGGAGCGCAGCTGCACGCTCGCGGCGGCGGGCGCGCCGGCCTCCACCAGCTCCACCGGCGCGCCGGTGGAGACGAGCGCCGCCGCCACCTGCTCCCGGGAGGGGCAGAGATCCTCCGGCGGCGAGAGCGCCACCTGCGCCCCGAGCGCCGCGCCGCCGGCGAGCGCGCACAAGCCCGCGCACAGCGCGCGCCCTGCATGGCGTGGGGAGACCGGAAGCACGGGCGGCGGATAGCGCGGCGGAGGCCCTCCGCGCAAATCGCCCGCTCAGTCGAAGGGCCAGTCGCTGCGTGCCACTTCCGGTACAGCGCCGGGGGCGCCCACGCCCTCGTGGAGCAGCGCGAGCGCGCGGCGCAGGAGCGCCGTGGCGGAGGCCTCGTCGAAGGCGCCGGGCTTGAAGTCCAGAATCGCCCAGGGCTTGCCCCGCCGCTCCTCCACGGTGAGCGACAGCTCCGCCAGGGCGGTGGGGTTGGGGTTGTAGCCGCAGAAGTCGAAGGTGGCGCCGCCGGCCGCGTGGCCGAGCGGCAGCGGCACCTCCACCCAGTTGAAGAGGAAGGGGAAGCTCTGCGGCCACGCGGTGCCGCCCGCAGCGGCGAGCAGGAGCTCACCGGGGGTGGAGCGCCACTCGAGCGCCTCGAAGAGCCGCGCCTTCAGCAGCCGGCTCGCCTCCGCCAGCGGGAGCCGGGTGGGCGCGCGCACGATCACCGAGTTGTAGTAGCTGCCCACCGGCGGCGCGCCTTCGTCCTCGTAGAGCGAGACCGGCAGGTCGAACGGCAGCTCCTCCTGCGAGAGCCGCTCACCCAACGCCGCCGCGTAGGCCGCCAGGTGCAGCGTGGCGGGGGTGACCGCCAGCTCCCGGGCCGCCGCCGCCACCGCCGCCACCAGCGCCGGCGGCAGCGCCGTGCCCAGGCTCTGCGTGCGGTAGCGCGGGGGCCCGGCGTGGGTTGGCAAGGGTGGGCGCAGGCCGCCGAGCGCCTTCACCCAGAAGGCCCAGCGCTCCGGTCCGCGCCTGCCCGCGCTCTCCACCGCGCCGCGCGCCCAGTCGAAGAAGTCCGGCTCCGCCGAGCCGCCCGGCGCCGGCGCGTGGGCAGGCGCGGCGCCTGCGTACTCCGCGAGCAGCTCCTCGCACAGCCGCTGCAGCCCGGCCGCGTCCACCGCCACGTGGTGCACGGTGACGAGCAGGAAGTGGGCCTCCGGCGCCAGGCGCCAGACGCGCAGCCGCCAGGGGGCGTCCTGCTCCAGGTCGAAGGGCTCCTCGTGCGCGAAGGCGACCGCGCGCGCCAGGCGCTGCCGGGCCTGCTCCGGCGGCAGCGCCGAGAGGTCCTTGTGCGCCAGCGGCGCCCGCGCCTCCGGGGAGACGCTGACGAACGGGGCGCCGTCCGCGTCGGCGAGGCTCAACCGCAAAATCCGGTGGCGCGCGGCGAGCGCCAGCGCCGCCCGGGAGAGCCGCTCCAGCTCCAGCGGTCCGCGCACGCTGGCCAGCGCGGAGACGTGGAGGACGGAGAGCCCCGGCAGCCGCCGCCCCACGTCCCACAGCTCCACCTGCTTGGTCAGCAGCGCGAGCGCGGTGGAGGGCGGCTTGGACGGCTCCGGCGCGGCGCTGGCGCTCACCGCCAGGGCGGCCTGCACCGCCTCCGTCAGCTGCGCCAGCGAGGCCTGGGCCACGAAGACGGAGAAGGGCAGCCGCACCCCGAGCTGCTGCTCGAGCAGGTGGATCAACCGCGCCGCCGAGAGCGAGCTGCCGCCCTCGGAGAAGAACTCGTCCTCTCCCGCCCCCTCGCCGAGCACCCGGCGCCACAGCCGCCGCACCAGCAGCTCCAGCCGGGGACCCCCGGGCTCGACTGGCTCAGGCGGCGCGGAGGGCGCGGCCGCCAGCGCCCGGCGATCCACCTTCCCGTGCGCCGTCACCGGGAGCGCAGGCAGCAGGACGACCGCGGAGGGCACCATGTACGCCGGCAGCTTCACGCCCAGGTGCGCCAGCAAGGCCTTGGGCTGTGGCGCGGCGCCCGCCCGGGACACGGCGAAGGCCACGAGCCGCTCCTCGGCGCCGGCCCGGGAGAGGACCACCGCCGCCTCGGCCACCTCCGCGTGGCGCAGCAGCGCCGCCTCCACCTCGGCCAGCTCGATCCGGTGACCGCGCAGCTTCACCTGGTCGTCCTCGCGGCCGCGCAGCTCGAGCGCGCCCCCATCCACCAACCGCCCCACGTCACCGGTGCGGTAGGCCCGCGCCCCGGCCGCGCCGCCGGGCTCGGCGCCGAAGCGCTCGGCGGTGAGCTCGGGCTGGCCGCGGTAGCCGTTGGAGACGCCGGCTCCGGCAATCCACACCTCGCCCCAGACGCCCACCGGCAACGGCCGCCCCGCCGCGTCCAGCACGTGCAGCCGGGTGTTGGGCAGCGGGCGCCCCACGTTCGGCGGCCCGGCGGAGGCGGCCACGCGGCCGCAGGTGGCGAGCACGGTGGCCTCGGTGGGGCCGTACAGGGTCCACAGCTCGGGGACGCGCGCGAGCAGCGCCTGCGCCAGCCATGGGGGCAGCGGCTCTCCTCCGCAGCCCACCTTCCGGAGCGGACCGCCACCGCTCCAGCCCGCCGCCAGCAGCAGCTTGAAGGTCGTTGGCGTGGCCAGCAGCGTGGTCACCTGCTCGCGCTCCATCAACGCGCGCAGCGCCGCGCCGTCCGCCGCCTCCTCCTTCGTGGCCAGCACCAGCCGCCCCCCCACGAAGAGCGGGAGGAAGAGGTCCACCACCGAGGCGTCGAACGAGGCCGGGCAGACCGCCAGCAGGCGGTCCCGCTCGGTGAGGCCCGGCCGCTCGGCGTGGCTCCAGAGGAGGTTGGAGAGGTTGGCCTGCGTCACCTCCACCCCCTTGGGCTCGCCGGTGGAGCCGGAGGTGTAGAGGACGTAGGCGGGCGCGTCCGCCGGCCGCGGCGCGGGCTCGAAGGCCCCTGCACGCTGCGCGGGGGGAGCGGCGTCTAGGGTGACCACAGGGAGCCCCACCGCCGCCAGGCGCGCGCGCAGCGGCTCCTCGGTGAGCACCGCCACGGCGCCCGCGCGCTGGAGCAGGGCGAGCAGCCGCTCTTCGGGGAGTGCCGGGTCCAGCGGCAGGTACGCCGCGCCCAGCTGGTGCACGCCCTGCAGCGCCACCACCAGTTGGCTCGTCCGCGGGAGGAGCACCGCCACCAGCGCCCCGGGCCCCACGCCCAGCTGGGCGAGCGCGTGCGCCGCCGCCCCCGCGCGCTGCTGGAGCTGCGCGTAGGTGAGCCGATCATCCGAGGCGACCACCGCCACCCGCTCCGGGTCCTCGCGCGCCCACCTGGCCGCTCGCGCCCAGGTGGGCTCCGCCGGCCACTCGCGCGCGGTCTGGTTCCAGCGCGCGAGCAGCTTGCGCTCCGCCTCCGGCAAGAGCTCCACGCTCCCCACGCTGGCCGCCGGCGCAAAGGCCAGCTGCGCGTGCACGTGGCTGGCGCGCTCGAGCAGCCGCGCCGCCTCGCGCTCGCCGCAGGTGCCCGCCTCGAACGCCAGCCGCAGCGCGCCGGCCACCACGGAGAAGCGCAAGGGGGCGCTGGCGCCAAAGCCGAGCGCGGCCTCCCCCGCAGGCTCGGGCGCCGCCAGCGCCGCGCGGCTGCGCTCCACCAGCTGGGCGCGGGACTGCAGGTCGTCCACCGCCAGCTCCACCGTCCCACCCGGCACCGCGAGCCGCGCGGTGGGCGCGCGCGTCTGCCGGGCCCAGAGCAGGGCCAGCGCCGCCACCCAGCGCTCCGCGCTCGCGCCGGGGGCGAGCGCGGTGGGGAGCGCCCTGGAGACGAGCGCCTCCATGCCCTACCCGAGGACGTCCAGGATGGCGAAGGTGATGTCGTCCTGCTGCGGCTGGCCGGCGCGCGCCGCGTCCAGCTGCTCCGCCAGGAAGGCCACCGCCTCCGCCGCGCCTCGGCCGCGGGTGTCCGTGAGGAGGCGGGAGAGCCGCTTGAGGCCGAGCTGCTTGCCCCCCGGCACCTCGAGCTCGGAGACGCCATCGCTGAAGAGCAGGAGGCGATCTCCCGGCTCGATCGAGACCTCCATCGTCCCCACTTCAATCTGTGCCTGGCCGAGCGGGCGGCCAGACTGGGCGAGCGCCTCCGCCTTGCCCTTGGCGCGCAGCAAGAGCAGCGGCGGGGCGGCGGCGGACCAGAAGCGCAGCTTGCGCGCGTTGGCGTCCACCTCCGCCACGCTGAGCGTCATGAAGTACTGCCCCAGCGAGAGGTCCCGCATCTGCTGCCCCAGCTGGTGGATCCGCTCGTCGGTGGAGAGGGTCCCGCTGCGCGTGAGCGTCCGGTAGCTGCCGAAGATGCAGGCGGTGACCATGGCCGAGGCCGCGCCGTGCCCGGTGACGTCCGCCAGCATCACCGTGGCCTTGCCCTCCTGCTGCGGCTCGTACCACCACCAGTCTCCGCTGCAGCGGCTGGCCGCGCGGTAGAAGCCGGCGATCTCCAGCTGCCGCTCGCGGTGCACCGGCTTGGTGGGCAGGAAGAGGCTCTGCACCGCGGCCGAGAGCTCCAGCTCCTTCTCCAGCCCCTTCTTCTCGATCTCCAGGCGCGCCGCCTTGGCGTTCTCGATCGCCAGCGCCACGTGCGCCGCCATCGCCTCCAGGATCTCCACGTCCGAGTCGCCGAAGAGGCCGCGCACCGCCCGGCTGTCCAGGTACGTCACCCCCACCAGCGCCTCGCGCAGCCGAAGCGGTACCGCGATGATGCTGCGCAGGTCGTGCGCCACCGCGCTCTGCGAGCCCAGCAGCAGCCCCTCCTCGGTCCCCGCCACCACCAGCGGCCGGCCCGTCTGCTCCACCTTCTTCACCACCGTGCTGCTGTAGGCCACCGCCTCCGGCAGGTCGTGCCCCTCCACGTCCCGGCCGGCCTGGAAGCGCAGCGCGCCGTCCTGCACGAGGAAGAGGTAGGCGCGCTCCGCGCCGAGCAGCCGCAGCATCGCGTCCAGCGCCGCCCGGGATTGGCGCTGGGGATCCAGCGCCGAGCTGGTGGCGAGCGAGACCTGGAGGAGCGCGTTGAGCTGCAGGTCCATCCGCGCGCCTTCGAGCCGCAGGTTCCTCGTGGAGGCGGCGGAGACGGCGGGCGCGGGCGCGGTGGAGGGGAAGCGCCGCTTGAGCCGCTCCATCCGGGCGCGCCAGCCCTGGCTCTGCGCCAGCTCCATCGCCGCCCGGGCCGAGAGGTCCGCCTCGCCGTCCCGCTGCGCGGCGCGCGCCCCCTCCGCGCGCTCGCAGAGCGCCTCGTAGAGCCCCCAGGAGCTGTCCACTTCGCGCGCGGCGGCGAGCGCCCGGGTGAGCAGGGCGTCCGCGCGGCGCAGCTTGCCCGCGCGCCGCGCGAGGTTGGCGCGCAGAACCAGCGCGTGGCACAGCAGGTGGCCGCCGCGCCCCTTCACGGCGTCCAGGTCCTTCAGCGCGCGGCGCAGGCGCGCCAGGTGCGCGGGCCGCTCTCCCTCAGGCGCCGTCTCCAGCCGGCGCAGGCAGGCCCAGGCGCGGTGGGCGAGCAGCGGCCGGGCCTGCGCGAGCAGCTTGGCCGGCTTGGGGCGCTTGACCGCGTCGAACGCCAAGAGCGCGCGCTCCAGCGGCTCGCCATGGTCCCCCTGCTCCAGGCACGCCAGCAGCGCGGCGCCGCGCGGGTGCCTCGCCATGTCGTCCGCCGCGCGCGGCGGGGCGCGGTGGTCCAGCTTGGAGAGGTACACCTGCGCCACGTTGAGGTGGTTCTGCGCGTCCGCGAACTGCCCCAGCCAGCTGCGGCTCGCCGCCAGGTACGAGTGCACGAACGCCCCCTGCCAGGGGAGCGCCTTGAACTCGTGCTCGAGCTTGGGGAGCATCGCCTCGAACGCGCGCAGCGAGTCCCGCCCGTGGCCCCGCGAGAGCGCGTTGAGGCCGCCGTCGTAGCAGTGGGTGGCGAAGTCGTAGAGCGAGAGCCAGCGCGCGGCGTTGGGGTCCAGCTCGCGGCGCACCTGCTCGGAGGCGCGCAGGTCCCCCAGGAAGCTGTAGACGAGCGCCAGGCTGCTGGCGGCATTGGCGATGGCGTTGGTGTCCCCCAGCCCCTGCGCCATCTGCAGGCCGCGGCTGGCCTCGGCCACCGCCAGGCGCCGCGCCCCCATCAGCGCGAAGAGGATGGCCATGGTGCACAGCGGGCCCACCGCGCGCGCGTCCACGCCCAGATGGTGCGCGTTCACCCAGCCGCGGACCGTCACCACCAACATCTGGTCCTCGCGGTTGCCCCGGTACGCGGCCTCCATCGCCGCCACGTAGGCCAGCGAGCGCGCGCCCCGCGAGCGGCGCTCCTCGCCCGCCGCGCGCCCGGCGCCCCAGCGCGTCCAGCGCAGGACGAGCCCCCAGAGCAGCGCCGCCAGCGAGGCGAGCACGCGCCCCAGCGTGCTGCGGGGCAGGGGCGCGCCCAGCGCCTCCAGGCAGCGGCCGCACTCGGCCAGCGCCGCGTCGAAGTTGCGGGCCTCCATGTGCGCCTGGGTCAACAGGCCGTGCACCCGGGCCCGCTCCAGCGGTTCGGGGGAGGCGGCGAGCGCGCCCTGCAGCCGGGAGACCGCCGCCTCGTAGCGGGAGAGCTGGAGGGCCACCGTGCCCTGCGCCTCGTCCAGCGCGCGGCGGGCGGCCAGCTCCACCGGGGTGAGCGCGGCCATCCGCTCCGCGACCTCCAGGAAGCGCAGCGCCTCCTCTGGCGCGTAGCTCTCCAGCGCCTGCTGCCCCGCGGCGAGGCACGCGTCGAAGGCGGCGCGGGGGGCGCGCTCCGGCCAGCCGGCGGCGCGGTGGCGGGCGATCGCGTAGAGCTCCTGGACGGTGGGGGAGGGCGTGGCGGCCAGCGCCGCGGCGAGCGCCTCGTTGAGGTCTCTGGCGGCGTCCGGGGTGAGGCGGCGGGAGAGCGCCTCGCGGACGCGGTCGTGGACGAGCCGGAAGCGCTGGCCCTCCAGCGGCAGGACGAAGCCCGCGCTCACCGCTTCGCTGAGCGCCTGCGCCACCGCCTGCGGCCGCGCCCCGGTGACGGGGGCCAACAGCTGCGCGTTGAAGCTGCCGTCGGTGAGCGCGGCCACGGAGAGCAGGCGGGAGACCTTCGCGTCCAGGGCGTCCAGGCGCCGGACCAGCAGGTCGATCACGTTGGAGGGCAGCTCCAGCGCCGCCAGCCGCGCCTCGTCCAGCCGCCAGCCGGCGAGCGTGGGGATGAGCGTGCCGGACTCGAGCAGCACCCGCGCGTATTCGGCCACCGCGAAGGGGTTGCCGCGGGTCTGCGTGGCCACCCGCGCCACCAGCCGGTCATCCACGGGCCGGCCGCCCAGGTGCGCGGCGAGCAGCCCCGCCAGCGCCTCCGAGGAGAGCGGCGGCAGCGTCAGGCGCACCACCGGCGCGCGCGCGGTGGCCTCGGCGAAGCGCGCCCGCCCCGGCTCGGAGCCCACGTCGTCCCGGCAGGTGGCGGCGAGCAGCAGCGGGGCGCGGGAGAGCTCACCGCCGAGCACGCGCACCGCGTTGAGCGACGCTTGATCCAGCCACTGCACGTCGTCCACCACCAGCAGCGCGCGGCCGTGCTGGCGCGCCAGCTGGCACAGGAAGTGGGAGACGACCGCGTAGAGCCGCTCCTGGCCAATGGGCTCCGCGGCCACGCCGTCGTCCGGCAGGGCCTGGGCGAGCCCGCGCGAGAGCCGGCGCAGCGCCCGGGCGTCCTCGCCGGCCGCCTGGCGCAGCCGCCCCAGCGCGGCCTGCTGCTGCGCCGCGGGCAGCCGCAGCACCCGGGTCACGTGCTCGTCCAGCGCCTGGCGGATGGGCCCCAGCGGCACCGGGGCCTCCAGCTCGCACTTGGAGGCGAGCACCAGCGCGCCCTGCGCGGTGGCCTCGCGCACCAGCTCGCGGACCAGGCGGGACTTGCCGCTGCCGCCGTCGCCCTCCACCACGGAGAGCTGTCCGCGCCCCTCGCTGGCGGCGCCCCAGGCCTCGGCCAGCGCGGCGGTCTCCGCCTCGCGGCCAAAGAGCGGCAGCTGGGTGCCCTGGCTGGGGAGATCCCTGGAGCCCAGCGGGGCGTGCACGCCGGCGCGCTCGCCCGCCTCGAGCTGCGGGAGCCCCTCGAGGTCCGCGAGCAGGCCGCTGGCGGACTGGTACCGGTCGTCCGGATCCTTCGCCAACAGCTTGGCGATGATCCGCGCCAGCACCGGCCCCACGGACGGGTTGAGCGGCTGCAGCTCGGGCACCGGCGCGGAGAGGTGGAGCTGCAGCAGCTGCGCGCTGTCCGGGCTCTGGAACGGTGGCCGCCCCGCCGCGCACTCGAAGAGGATCCCCCCCAGCGCGTAGAGGTCAGACCGGCCATCCACTGCGCGGCGCAGAATTCCGGACTGCTCGGGCGCGGCGTACTCGAAGGTGCCCACCGCCTCGCCGGTGACCGCGCCCAGCTCGCTCACCCCGGCGGCGAAGCCGAAGTCGACGATCTTCGGCGCGCCGTCCGGCCCCACCACGATGTTGGAGGGCTTCAAGTCCCGGTGGACCAGCCCGCGCGCGTGGACGTGGGCGAGCGCGGCCGCCAGCTGCTTGGCGAGCGCGACCAGGCGCGCGCCGTCCAGCCGCCCCGCCGCCAGGTGCTCGTTGAGCGGGACCCCGGGGGCCAGCTCCATCAGGAGGTATGCGTGCGGGTCCTCGCCCAGCTCCAGCACCCGCACCAGCCCGGGGTGGTTGAGCAGCGCCAGCGCCGCCGCCTCCTTGCGCAGGCGCGCCAGCGCGGCCACGTCCAGCCGCCCCAGCGTCTTCACCGCCAGCGGCCCGCCAGCGCGCTGCCCCCGGTACACCACGCCAGAGCTGCCCCGGCCAATCACGCCGAGGATCTCCACCCCGGGGATGTGCGGATTGTCGGCGGAGAGCTCTCTCATCTCCCCCTCAGCCCTCTTCGAGCGCGAAGCCGATCCGGGCGAGGTGCGCGCCCACCTCCTGCCGCGTGGTGGCGATCACCGCCGCGGTGGACTCGGGAGAGATGGACATGGCCGCGAGCTTGTCCGCGGGGAAGTCCTTGAGCAGCCCGGGGTTGAAGGTCCGCTTGGACTCCAGGAACAGGCGCCACCACCGGTAGAGGGAGGTCTGCACCCGCTCGCGCATGCCGGGGGTCAGCGGCGCGTGACCGCGCATCAGCTCCAGCCCGAAGGCGCTGTGGCGCGCCTCGTCCGAGCTCACCCGCTCCAAAATCTCCCGCAACAGCGCGCTCGAGGTGGTCCGCCGGGTGGCCTTCATGGAGCACAGCAGCGCGCTCTCGGCCAGCATCTGCAGCCCCACCACCTTCTCCTCGTAGGTCTCCGCCGCGGTGAAGTCCTCGAGCAGCTCCCGCATCGCCGGGAGCGGGGGGCGCACGCCGCCACAGCGCGCCAGGTAGCGGCCGAAGACCTCCATGTGCCGGCCTTCGTCCATCACCTGGGTGGTGACGTAGAGCCGCGACCTGACGTCCGGCAGCATCCCCAGGAGCTGGCCGCAGACGGCGGCGGAGGCCTGCTCGCCGTAATAGAACTGCGAGACCTCCAGGGCCTGCACCTCGCGGGCGAAGCCCGGGGAGAACTCGGAGATGAGCGGATCCGCTGCGTCCTCCAGCGTCCAGTCGATCCCGTCCGCCGCGTCCCATTGGCCCTTCTTGCCCTTGGCGTAGAGGGTGGTCGGCTCGGTGTCAGCCGTGACCGGGACCTGGTTGAGCAGCAACGGCATCGCTGGCGTTGAGCCTAACAACACCGTCAGTCGCGCTTCCGCGTGGGGTCCTGGCGGGTGCGGTGGGGAGAGGTGCGAGCATCCGCCCCTTGCGCGGTGCCTGCGCGCGGCAGGGATGATGACCCCCAGTGAATGCCGTTGCCCTCATCGGGATGGGCTGCCGCGTCCCGGGAGCGAGCAGCCCGGCGGCGCTGTGGCGCCTGCTGTGCGAAGGGCGCGAGGCGATCTCCGAGATCCCGGACGCGCGGTGGGTCATCGGCGACTTCCAGGCCCACCGGGAGGCGCTGGGCCGGCTCGCGCCGCGCGGCGGCTTCGTGGGGGACGTGGACCAGTTCGACGCGGCCTTCTGGGGGATCTCCCCGCGCGAGGCCGCCTCCATGGATCCCCAGCAGCGGCTCTTGCTCGAGCTCGCCTGGGAGGCGCTGGAGGACGCCGGGCTCCCGCCGGAGCGGCTGCGCGGCGCGCCGGTGGGCGTCTTCGTGGGGCTCTCCACCGCGGACTACGCGTTCTACGAGCACGGCGGCAGCCCGTACTACGCCACCGGCAACGCGGCCTCCATCGCCTCCAACCGGCTCTCCTACTGCCTGGACCTGCGCGGCGTCTGCCTCACGCTGGACACCGCCTGCAGCTCCTCGCTGGTGGCGCTCCACCTGGCCTGCCAGAGCCTTTTGCGCGGCGAGTCCGCCCCGGTGGCGCTCGCCGCCGGCGTGAACCTCATGCTGAGCGCCCGCTCCACGCTCCAGATGGCGCAGCTGGGGGTGCTCGCCCCGGACGGCCACTGCCGCTCCTTCGGCGCCGCCGCCAGCGGCACCGTGCGCGGCGAGGGCGGCTGTCTGGTCGTCCTCAAGCGGCTGGAGGACGCGCTGCGGGACGGGGACGCGATCCACGCCGTCATCCGCGGCACCGCGGTGAACCAGGACGGCCGCTCCAACGGGCTGACCGCCCCCAACCGCTGGGCGCAGGAGTCCGTGCTCCGCCAGGCCTACCAGCAGGCCGGCGTGGTCCCTTCGCGCGTGCAGTTCATCGAGGCGCACGGCTCGGGGACGCCGCTGGGAGATCCGATCGAAGCGGTGGCCCTGGGCGAGGTGCTCGGCGAAGGGCGGGACGCGCCCTGCGCGCTGGGCTCCGTCAAGAGCAACCTGGGCCACCTGGAGGCCGCGGCGGGGCTGGCCGGCGTGCTCAAGGCGGCGCTGGCGCTCGAGCACGGCGAGCTGCCGCCCACGCTGCACGCCCACCCTCCGAGCGCCGAGGTGGAGTGGGCGCGCGTGCGGCTTTCCGTGCAGAGCGAGCCGCTGCGCCTGGACGAGCGCGCGGGGCCCGCGGTGGGCGGGGTGAGCGCCTTCGGCTTCGGCGGCACCAACGCCCACGCGGTGCTGGAGTCCCCGCCGCGCCAGCCGGCGCCCACGCGCGCGCCGGCGCCGGGGCCGCGCCTGCTGCTCTTCTCGGCGCAGGGGCGCAAGGCGCTCGCCGCCCAGGTGGCGCAGGGGGCGGCCGCGGTGCGCGCCGCGGGGGCGGAGGCCTTCCCCGCGCTCTGCCGCTCCGCCGCGCTCGCGCGCAGCCACCTCACCCACCGGGTGGCGCTCGTCGCCCGCGGCCACGAGGAGGCCGCCGCGGCGCTGGAGGCCTTCGCGCGCGGCGAAGGGCCGGCGCACAGCGGCGTGGCGCTGCCCGGCGCGCACCCGAAGGTGGGCTTCGTCTTCTCCGGGGAGCGGCTGGGGGCCGGCGCCGCGCGCGCGCTGCTCGCGTCCGAGCCCGCCTTCGCCGCGGGCTTCGCGGAGGCGGACGCGGCGCTGCGGCCGCACTCGGGCTTCTCGGTGGCGGACGAGCTGGGCAGCCCGGAAGGACCGGCGCCCGCGTTCTCCTTCGCCTGCCTCTTCGCGCTGCACGTGGCGCTGGCGCGGCTGCTCGAAGGCTACGGGGTGCGGCCGGACGCGGTGCTGGGGTTGGGCGGCGCGGGTGAGGTGAGCGCGGCCTGGGCGAGCGGCGCCCTCACGCTCGCCGAGGCGGCCCGCGTGGTGGCCAAGGGCGGCCAGGGCGTGGCGGCGCGCGCCGCCCAGATCCCGCTCTTCTCCGCGCGCACCGGCGAGCGGCTCTCCGGGCCCGCGCTGGACGCGGCCTACTGGGAACGCGCCTCGCAGCCGGCCCGGCAGCTGGCGGCGGCGGTGGACGGCGCGGTGAAGGCGGGGGTGCGGCTCTTCGTGGAGCTGGGGCCCTCGCCGGCGAACCTGGCGCTGCTGCGAGAGCGGCTTGGCGAGGCGAAGGCGGAGCCGGCGGCGTTCGGCCTGCTCGGCGGCGGCGGCGAGCGGGAGGGCCTGCTCGAGGCGCTCGGCGCGCTGCACGTGCGCGGCGTGGCGGTGGAGCTCTCCGCGCTCTTTCCGCCCGCGCCGCTGTACCGGCTCCCCACCTACCCGTGGCAGCGGCAGCGCCACTGGGCGGCGGGGCCTCCGCTCACCCCAAGCAGGGGCGAGCGGGCTCCGGTCACCCCGAGCGAAGTCGAGGGGCGCCCGTTCATCCCGACCGGAGTCGAGGGGCGCGCGCAGCTCATCGCCCGCGTCACCGAGCTGGTGGCGCAGGCGCTCATGCTCCCCCCGGAAGAGCTGGCCCCGGGGGACTCGCTCGCGGGCCGCGGGCTGGACTCGCTGGTGTCGCTTACGCTGAAGACGGCGATCGACCGGACGTTCGGCGCCGGCCCCTCCGAGGGCGAGCTGATCGCCGCGGACACCGTGGAGGGGATCTCCTCCGCGCTGGAGCGGCTTTTCGCCGGCAGCGGCGCCGCGCCCCGCCGCGGGCGGCTGGTCTGCCTGCGCGAGGGGAGCGGCCCCACGTTGCTGCTGCTGCCGGGCACCACCGGCACGGCGGCCTCGATGGGCGCGTGGATCGCCGGTCCGCTGGGCGAAGGCTTCGCGGCCTGGGCGTACGACCCTCCCGGCCACGGCACGGACGCAGGCGTGGCGCCGCGCCAGGCCAGCGAGGTGCTGCCCGGGTTGCTCGAGCAGGCGCGCGCGCTGCCGCGGCCGCTGGTGCTGGTGGGCTTCTCCATGGGCGCGGTGCTCGCCCACGCGCTGGCGCGCGCGCTCACCGGGGCCGGCGCGCCGCCCGCGGGGCTGCTGCTCTCGCACGGCCCCCCGCCGGACTGGTGGCGGGCCACACGGCGCAGCGCGCTGCCGGATCAACCGCGCGTCTGGGAGTCGCTCTACGACTACCAGGGGCTGGCGGCCCGCGGAGTGGACCGGGCGCGCTTCGTCGCCTCGGCGCGCGCGGACTACGAGCTGGCCGAGTCGGTCTCGCAGCTCGAGGGCCCGCCGCTCGCGGTGCCCGCGGTGCTGCTGGTGGGCAAGGAGGACGAGCTCTTCCCGGCGTCCGCGCTCACCGCCTGGGACAAGCACCTGCCGCGCCTGGAGAGACGGCAGGTGGCGGGCGGCCACTTCGGCTTCCTCGCCGTGCCGGAGAACCGGGCGGCGCTGCGCGCGCTCTATGAGCGGCTGGCGGAGGGGGCGGCGTGAGCGCGCGGATCCACCACGCGCTGCTGCAGCGGGCCCAGGCCACGCCGGACCGGGTGGCGTACACCTTCCTGGTCGACGGGGAGCGGGAGGTGAGCGAGCTCACCTACGGCCAGCTCCACACACGGGCGATGGCGGTGGCCTCGGCGCTCGCCGCCGAGCTGGAGCCGGGAGATCGCGCGCTCTTGCTCTTGCCTTCGGGCGAGGACTTCGCCGCCGCGTTCTTCGGCTGTCTGTACGCCGGCGTGCTCCCCGTCCCGGTGGATCCTCCGGCGCCGCCGCGGCTCTCGCACGCGCTGCCGCGGCTCCGGGCCCTGCAGCAGGACGTGCGCGCCAAGGTGGCCTTCGTCAGCCCCCAGCTGCGCGCGGCCGCCCAGCAGTTGCCGGCGCCGGCGCGGCTGCGCGGTGTGGCCTGGAAGGTGGCCGGCGAGCTGCCCGAGGCGCCCGGCCCCGCCCTGCGCGCCGCGCCCACGGAGGTGGCGTACCTCCAGTACACCTCTGGCTCCACCGGGTGGCCCAAGGGGGCGATGATCTCCCACGGCAACGTGCTCGCCAACGTGGCGCTCATCTCCCGCGAGGTGGGCGTGCACCCGGACACCGTGGGGGTGAGCTGGCTGCCCTGCCACCACGACATGGGGCTGGTGGGCTTCCTGCTGGTGCCCATGGGCGTGGGCTGCCGCTCGGTGCTGCTCTCGCCGCTCCACTTCCTGCAGCGGCCGGCCCGGTGGCTGGAGGCGATCTCCCGCTACGGCGGCACCATCAGCGGCGGGCCGAACTTCGCCTACCAGCTGTGCGCGCAGCGGGTGAGCGCCGCGGACAAGGAGCGGCTGACGCTGGATACCTGGGAGCGGGCGATGAACGGCGCGGAGCCGGTGAACGCGCAGGCGCTGGAGGCGTTCGCGGCCGCCTTCGAGGGGCGCGGCTTCCGGCGCTCCGCCTTCGTCCCCTGCTACGGGCTGGCCGAGGCGACCCTGATGGTGGCCGCTCGCCCGGGGGCTCCGGTGGTCCGCGAGCTGGACCCCCAGGCGCTGGAGCGGGGCGAGGCGAGGCCGGCCTCGCCGGACGACGCGGCGAAGACCACGCTGGTCTCCCACGGCCCCGCGCGCGGCTTCGACGTGCAGGTGGTGGACCCCGCCACCGGCGCCCCCTGCCCGCCGGGCAGGGTGGGGGAGCTGTGGGTGGCGGGGGACAGCGTGGCCAGCGGCTATTGGGAGAAGGCGGAGGCGAGCCGGGAGACCTTCGGCGGCCGGCTGCCGGGGCGGGCGGGGGCGTACCTGCGGACGGGGGACCTGGGCTTCCTGGAGGGCGGAGAGCTCTTCGTCACCGGCAGGCTCAAGGACTTGATCATCGTGGAGGGGCGCAACTGCTACCCGCAGGACCTGGAGCAGAGCGCCGAGGAGGCGTGCGCCCGCCTGCGCAAGGGCGGGGTGGCGGCGTTCTCGGTGCCCTCCGGCGCGGGCGAGCGGGTGGTGGTGGTGGCCGAGGTGGAGCGCCGGCAGCGGGTGCGCCGCGCGCAGCCGCGCGCAGGGGAGGACCGGCGCGCCCCGGTGATGGCGCCCGCGAGCGGGCAAGGCGCCGCGGAGCTGTCGCCCGAGCAGATGCGGGCCGCGGTCCGGCGCGCGCTGGCGGAGCACCACTCGCTCACCGCCTCCGACGTCCTGCTGGTGCGCGCGGGAGAGATCCCCCGGACGTCCAGCGGCAAGCTCCAGCGGCGCGAGTGCCGCGCCCGTTACCTCGCCCAGGGGCTGCTCCCGTACGAGCCCGAAAAGACGTGAGCGCCTTCGCTCACCGCAGAAGGAAGCAAGCGATGTCCACCGAGCCTCGTACCCTGGAGTTCTACCGGACGTTCCTGCGGGAGCGGATCACCCAGGCCATGCAGCTGGAGCCCTCCACGCTGCAGGACGGCGAGCTCTTCAGCGTCTACGGGATGGGCTCGCGCCACGCGGTGGAGCTCTCGGGCGCGCTGGAGCAGCTGATGGAGCGGCGCATCCCCGCCACCATCTTCTACGACTACCCCACCGTCAGCGCGCTCGCGCAGTACCTGCTCGAGCTTGGCGAGAGCTGACGGCGAGAGCTGACGGCGTCCAGCAGCGGACAGTCCCCCTTCATGCCGCGCGGGGCCGTCCCTACGTTCCGGCATGAACGAGTCCCTCTCCTCCCTCAAGCGTCCGCTGGACGCGCAAGACGCCTTTGCCGTGGCGGAGAACGCCACCGCCGAGCAGCTGGAGCGGCTCAAGGCGGCGGAGGCGCTGATCGACGTGCGGCAGCAGCGGGCGCTGCGCCCCTCGCGCTTCGCCATCACCTCGCAGGCGCTGGTGGGCTACGTGGCCCTGCTCGGGCTGGCGGTCAACGCGTACCAGAGCTACTCCAGCCGGCAGCAGTTCGAGCGGCAGCAGCAGATTGACCAGGCCCGCTGGGCGAAGGAGTTCGAGCGGGCGCAGCGCGCGGACAAGGCGCGCGCCTTCTTCGAGACGTCCCTGCTCGCCACCGACCCCTCCAACCACGACAAGCGGCTGGTGGGCTACGCGCTGCTCGAGGAGTTCGTGGCGGACGAGAGCTACAACACCAAGGCCACGCTGATGCTGGAGGAGTCGCTCCTTCAAGAGCTGCGGGCGGGCGGGCAAGGAGTCCTGGACGAGCAGCACTCCAACGGCGTGGAGGCCATCCTCGTGGCGCTCACCCGGACGCAGGAGTGCAGCGCCCTGGTCCGCGCCGCCGCCAGCTTCGACCGCGTGGCCCGGCTGCGCGCGGTGGCGGGGGACGAAGGCAGCCGGCTCTTCGGGCTCTACGTGCGGCGGCTGGTGGGCCACGCCGCGGAGGTCTGCCCGACCGTGCGCGAGTTCCAGAGCGTGCGCGAGCCCATCCTGAGCACGCTGCGCAAGGTGCCGGCGCTGGCGGGGATGAACGGCGAGCTCTCCGAGGCGGACGCCAGCGAGCGGATCGCCCAGGTGCTGCGCTCGGACTGCGCGGAGGAGATGCTCGTCTCCGGGACCAGCGGCTGCCCCTCCATCTTCGAGCACTACGCGAAGCTGTGCGCCTCGCCCATGTCCCCGCAGGAGGCGAGCGCGGAGGGCCGGGCCTGCGCCGTCATCCGCGACGCGCCGGTGATGGCGACCGCCCCTGCGCGCGCGCGGCCGGCCGCCCTCTAGGTCACGGAGGGTCGCAGAGGTACACGTGCGCCTGCGAGCCCTCCGTGTAGAAGAAGAGCAGCTTGTTCCCCGCCTGTCCGACCGCGAGCTGGCTGTTGCCGCCGCTGGCGTTCACGCCGCAGGCCACGTCGTAGGCGCCGGCCTTGATCGGCTTCACGTCGAGCTCGTCGGTGAGCAGCTGGACGGAGAGCCGCCCCTGGGTGCCGCCGTGGAGCATGCCAGTCATGGTGCAGCCCCGGCCGCAGGTGGCCACGTTCCAGTAGTGGACCGCGTTGCCGATCAGCCGGTCCAACCCGTGGGCGGTGTAGTTGGTGCGGAACGACTGGGCGTAGAGCCCGGCGCCGCCGTCCGCCTCGGCGTAGTCGTAGACCATCAGCTGGGTGCCGGCGTCCTCCTCGGCGGCCACGGAGGCCAGCGCGCCCACGTTGCCCGCGAAGACGTAACGGTGGCGGGTGGCGCTGTTGAAGGGATCTCCGAGCACCACCACGCTGTTGGGGGAGGCGCGCGCCGTGTACGCCACGCGGAAGCCCCCGAGCTCGCCGCGCCGCACGTGCCCCAGTCCCACCCCGGGGAAGCGGTCCGCCAGCTCGTTGCTCCCGCCCAGGCCGCTGGGGCAGCCCGCGTCCGAGAAGCCGGTGTAGAGCGTGGTGCTGAAGGTGGTGCGCACCGCCGCCACGCCCACCGCGCCACCTTCGGAGACGGAGACGGCGATCTCCGAAGGTTGGGCCGCGGCGATCATCCCCCGCGCGGCGGTGGGGCTCACGGAGGAGCGGCACTCCACCCCGTAGCCGCCATCCGGGTTCCACGCCACGGCCCAGGTGTCGTCCCGGCCGGCGGCGCTCAGGGCGGAGGGGTAGACGCCGTTGGCGAGCACGTTGCTGGTCACCACCTGGCCGCTGGAGCTCATCTCCGCGAACTGCAGGGACGAGTCCGCGGAGATGAAGAGGGCCGCGCGGCCGGTCAGCGAGGCCACCGCCGGGAAGATGAACTGGGTGCCCACGAAAGGCTGGAGGTCCTTGCATACGAGGCGCGGCGCGCTGCTCCCCGGGCAGGGCGGAGGCGGGCCGCCATCGCCGGGGGTGCTGCCATCGGCGGGCTCGGGGCCGGCGTCGAAGCCCATCTGTCCTGAGTCCTGCGGCGCGCTGGCGTCGCTCCCGGAGGTGCCGGCGTCCATGGCGCCGGTGCCGGAGTCGCCGGGGAGGATGCCGCCATCGCGCTCCCGGCGGACGGAGTCCACGTCCACCACGAGCGAACAGGAGGCCAGCAGCAGCGCCGCGGCGAGGAGCGCGCGCTTCATGGCGTGGCCCCCTTGGCGCCGGCGCGGTCCAGCAACAGGAGCACCACGCCCACGCCGGCGGTCACCGCGCCGGTGGCGTACAGCCCGTCCGCCACGTTGGCCTTGGTCTTCGCGGAGTCCCCCAGCGCGTCGTTGAACGGGTCCTGCTTGAAGGCGTTGTAGTCCCCCAGCGCGAGCAGGCCGACCACGCCGCCCGCCGCCGCCACCACCGCGCCGCCGCCCAGCACGAACCAGCCCGGCGCCAGGCCTCGCTTGGCGGAGCTCTCCACCAGCGGCAGCCCCATCAGCTTGGAGACCAGCCGGTGCGTCGCATCAATCAGCGCGTCGTCGTCCTGCACGGTCTCCGTCACGCGCCCCTTCACCTGGGCGCGCTGCGTGTCCACCAGCTTGAGCGCGAGCACCCGCATCTGGCCGATGGCGCCCACGCTCGCCTCCAGGACCAAAGACGCGCCGAGCGCGTTGCCGATCTCCGCCAGGCAGCTCGCCTCCTGCTTGCAGCCGGCGAGCTGCCGCTGCCGCTCGGCGCCGAGCACCGTGGCGATGTCCGAGTTGCTGAGCGCCTCGTACTGGCCGCTCCGGGCCAGGTCCTCCACCAGAATCTCTCCCAGTAGATTCGCGCTGCCTTGCGGCACACCCTGCTCCGCACGCACGGCGGGGATGAGGATCTTCTGCGGGGGGCTGCCAACAGGCGACGCTGCGACCGTCGCGACCGCCACTGCCAGCGCGAGCATGACCGCAACCATAACCGCCTGGAGTTCCAAGCAAAGGGAGCGAAGGGAGGGAAGTGTGCGTCCGAGGTCTGGCGACGGTGTCCTGACGATGGGGCGCTGCCTGCTGGCGGGTGCACGCGCCGGCGTCATCTGGGGTCACACCTTCGTCCAGCGTCTGGGTGATTCATGCCTCGCTTCGCGTTCGCGCTCTTGTGCTCCTTCCTGGCGGCGTGCGGGCCCGGCTCCGCGCTCTACGGCACCGGCGAGGACCGCGCGGCCGAGCTGGGGCGCACCCTCACCACCGTGCCGGCGCAGGGCAGCGCGGACCGGCTGGACGTGGGCCAGTGGAACCTCGAGTGGTTCGGCTCCCCCGGCCTGGCGCCGTTCGACGATGCGCTCCAGCAGGCCAATGCCCGGGATGTGATCTCCGGCTCCGCGGTGGAGCTGTGGGCGTTGATTGAAGTCGTGGACGGGGCGCGCTTCGAGGCGCTCAAGGCGCAGCTGCCGGGGTTCGACGGCCTGGTGGCGAACGACCCGCGCGTGGCCGGCGGCGCGGCCTCCTACACCACAGGGGAGCAGAAGCCGGCGGTCCTCTTCCGAGCGGACCTCTTCCGGCTCAAGTCCGCGCGCGTGGTGCTCGCGCAGTACGACGCGGACTTCGCCGGGCGGCCGCCGCTGGAGGTGACGCTCGAGGCGAAGCTGGGCGCGGAGACGACCCAGCTCACCTTGCTCCTGCTGCACATGAAGGCGGGCAGCGACGGCACCAGCTACCAGAAGCGCCTCAACGCGGCCGCGGCGCTCAAGGCGTACCTGGACGCGGAGCACCCGGCGGACAAGGTGCTGGTGCTCGGCGACTGGAACGACGACGTGGACACCTCCATCCGCGCCGGGCTCGCTTCGCCCTACGCGGCGCTCGGCGCGGACGGCGCGCGCTACACCTTCCTCACCGCCGGCCTCTCCGCCGCCGGCGAGCACTCCACCCTGGGTTACCCGGACATGATCGACCACCAGCTCGCCACGGACGAGCTGGCGGCGCTCTGCGCCCCGGAGGCCACGCGGGTCTTCCACGTGGAGAGCCTGGTTGCCGCGTACCGGGACACGACGTCGGATCACCTGCCGGTGCTCACCGCGTTCCGGAGCGGGCCGCCGCAGCCGCCCAAACCCAGCCTGCAGCTGCTCTCGCCCAACGGCGGCGAGCAGCTGGCGGCCGGCGCCACGGTGCGCGTGCGCTGGAAGGCCACCGCGGTGCAGAGCGCGCGGCTGGAGCTGACCACGGACGGCGTGGCCTGGAGCGCGGTGGCTGGGCACCTCACCGGGGACGGCTTCGACTGGACCGCCCCCGCGGTCGCCAGCGCGGCGGCGAAGCTGCGCGTGGTGGACGAGGCCGGCGCCGCGATGGACGAGAGCGACGCTCCGTTCCGCCTGCTCGGCCCGGCGTCGCTGACGCTGCTGGCGCCCAACGGCGGGGACGTCTGGGCTGCGAAGACGCAGCGGACCTTGCGCTGGGCGGCGCAGGCCGTGGAGACGGTGAAGCTGGAGCTCTCGCTGGATGATGGCGCCAGCTGGTCCGTCATCGGCACCGCGTGGGGCCCGGCGGGCGCGCTCGGCTGGACGGTGCCGAACCTCTCCGCGCAGAAGGCGCGCGTGCGCGTGAGCGACGCGGCGGTGCCCGCGCGCGCGGACGTCAGCGACGCCGCGTTTCAAATCTCCGGGCTGGTCAAGCTGACTCCGGCCGTGTTCATCAACGAGCTGCTCAGCAACGAGCCCGGGACCGACGCGCGCGGGGAGTTCGTGGAGCTGCTCAACCGCGGCGCCCCGGTGGACCTGAGCGGCTGGACGCTCTCGGACTCGCTGGTGCGCCACGTCTTCCCGGCCGGCACCGTGCTCGGCACGAACCAGGCGCTGGTGGTGTACGGCGGCGCCGAGGCCATCCCGCCCGGCGTGAGCGCGGTGGCCGCGTCGACCGGGCTGCTGCGGCTGGGCAACAACGGCGGCACCCTGAACCTGCGCGACGCCGCGGGCGCGCTGGTGGATCGCTGCGCGTACGGCATCGCGAACGACGGCGTCTCCTTCAACCGCAGCCCGGATGGACGCAGCGGCGCCGCGCTGGTGGCGCACGACACGCTCTCTGGGCTCGCCGCCTCTCCCGGGAAGGCCGTGGCGGGCAGCGCGTTCGGCGCCGGCCCGTACCCCGAGCACGCCACGGCCGAGGCCGAGCCGAACGACATGCTCCCGCTCGCCGATTACTGGCTGGGCGCGGGCAAGCGCTTCACCGGCGCGCTGGACGCCGCGGACACCGACTGGGTGAAGCTCAAGGTCAGCAATGCCGGCGTGGTCACGCTCGGGCTCGAGCTGCCGGCGTGGTCCAGCCAGATCTCCTGGAGCCTGGTCTCCGTGGCCGTGCCCGGCACCGAGCTGGACTGGGGCTTGGGCTTCGGCTTCAGCCGCACGCTCCCGCCCGGCGAGTATGCGCTGAAGCTGACCCTGCCCGAAGGCGCGTCACCCGAGTCCTACGGGCTGACGCTGAGCGCCGCGGCGGGCGTGCTCGGGCCTTGAGCGCCTCTGTCGGACCCGTTTGCTAGATCGGCCCTCCGGACGGACGGTGGAGGGTGGCGTGCGAGTGAGTCTGGAGCAGACGCCGGAGCAGCGCATTCTCTCGCGCGCGGCGGGGCAGTTCGGGGTGGTGAGCGCAGCGCAGTGTGTGGCGGATGGCCTCTCCAAGGGGCGGCTCAGCGCGAGGCTGGCGAGCGGCGCCTGGCGCCGGGTCCACCGTGGGGTCTTCGTGGTCGGCCCTGCGAGGCGATGGAGCTTGGGCTGAACACCGGCCGCAAGCCGATGCTCCACTACGACGTGCTCTCAGGCGCGGACTTCGTGGCGGAGATTGATCTGGCCTGGCCAGGTGTTCGGCTCGGCGTGGAGCTAGACGGCTGGCGCTTCC
>JBGATB010000025.1:0-135421 GCA_044229415.1 Myxococcaceae bacterium
AGCGCCTTCTTCGGGATGGATGACTACTCGCCCTGGCTCAAGTCCGCGTACGCGGGCAGCCACGCCGAGCGGGTGGACGCGCCGGTGCCCGCCGCGGACTGCCGCGGGTGCCACATGCCGCGCCAGAGCGCGCCGCTGAACGACGTGGCGGCCAAGAAGGGGCAGCTCGCCTCGCACCGCTTCGCCGGGGCGCAGACGCTCCTGGCCGGCATGCGCGCGGACGCGGCCCAGCAGCAGGCCGTGGCGCGCCAGCTCGCGGGCGCGGTGAGCCTGGACCTGACGCTGGTCTCGGAGGCCAACCCCGGGGACGTCCGCGCGGGAGCGCCGCTGGAGCTGGACGCGGTGCTCTTCAACGAGCGGGTGGGGCACCGCTTTCCGGGCGGGGTGATGGACAACCAGGGCACCCGGCTGGAGGTGGAGCTGCGCACCGCGCGCGGCCAGGTGCTCGCGGAGAGCCGCGCGCACGTCCTGCGCAGCGCGGTGGTGGACGCCCAGGGACAGCCGCGCGAGCTGCGGGAGACGCACACCTTCGTGGCCTCGGTCTACAACCACACCCTGCCGCCGCGGGACGCGCGGGCGGCGCGCTACCGGTTCTCGCTGCCGGCGGGGCTCCTCCGGGAGGACTTCCCGCTCACCGTGAGCGCCACGCTCGTCCACCGGGCCCGCTCGGGGGCGATGGAGGCGGCCGCGTGCGAGGACGCGCAGGCGCAGCGTGGGCTGGCGTTCGCCCAGTGGAGCGCGCGGGTGGGCGGCGGCGCGATCGACGGCTGCGTGGCCGCGCCGGAGGTGACGGTGGCGAAGGCGGCGCTGCAGCTGGGGCCGGGCGCGCGGGCGGCGCCGTCCGCCACGCCGGCCTGGGAACGCGCGGTCCGCCACGCCTTGGCGCTCTCCGTGGGGCTGCAGGAGCGGCTGGACGAGGCGCGCCCGAGCCTGACGCGCGCGGAGCGCGAGGCGCGGGGGCAGCCGGGCTGGGCCCGCGCCCGCGTGGCCTGGGCGCAGGGGCTGGTCGCCTCCAAGCAGGGCCGGCTGGACGAGGCGCTGGCGAGCCTGGCTCGAGCGCAAGCGGCGCTCGGGGCTCCCTCCGCGGCGATCGAGCGGACGCGCGGGGACGCCTACGCGCAGGTGTGGCGCTGGACCGAGGCCGCGGCCGCCTACGCCCGCGCGGAGCTGCTGGCGCCCCGGGATCTGGACGTGGCCCGCGCGCTCGCGCAGGCGGAGGCGAGCGCCGGCAGGCCCGCGCGCGCCCTGGCCGCGGCGCAGCGGGGGCTCGCGCTGCACCCCAGGGATCCAGACTGCCTGCGCGTGCAGGCGCTCGCGCTCGAGCAGCTCGGCGCCCCGGAGGCGCAGGTGCGCGAGGCCACCGAGGCCGCGCTGCACTGGCGCCCCGCGGATGACGCGCCGGCCGCCCGGGGCAAGTGCTCCAAGAACGTGGACGGCTGCGCGGCGCGCCGGAACCCGGTGCCGGAGTACCCGCTGCTGCCGCCGCTGGCGCCGATCGTCTCTCGGTAGAGGGGCCGCGCCCCCGTTCACCCCGAGCGAAGTCGAGGGCCCCATGCCTGCCCGCATGGCCGCGGGTATCCGCTTGCCTACCCGGTCGCCATCCTGGTAATGAGTTTGATTATCAATTTCAACTTAAGCCACGGAACCGGGCGGACATGACTTCTGAGCAGAGCGGGATTCGGGCAGCGGCGGGGCTCAACGGGGTGCGCGGAGGGCTCTGGCCGTACGGGCGGGCGCTGGGGCTGGCCTCGGCGCTGATGACCGGCGAGGCCGTCGCCCAGCAGACGCCCAGCGAGCCGCCCGCCGCTGCGACACCCGCCGAGCCCGCCGTGCCCGCGCCGCCGCCGGCGGAGGCCGAGCCTCCCGCGCGCTACACCCTGCCGGCGGTGGAGGTGGAGGGCGAGTCGGAGACCTCGGGCTACCAGGCGGAGCGGCCGCAGCTGCCCCGGGCGCCGCGCCCAGTCGTCAACACCCCGCAGACGCTCACCGTGGTCCCCAAGCAGGTGATCGAGGAACAGCGGGCGGTGACGGTCCGCGACGCGCTCCGCAACGTCTCAGGGATCACGGTGACCGCTGGCGAGGGCGGCCGCCAGGGTGACACCTTCAACCTGCGCGGCTTCTCGGCGCAGACGGACACGTTTCGGGACGGCGTCCGCGACCTGGGCTGGTTCACCCGGGACACCTTCAACCTCCAGGGCGTGGAGGTGTACTTCGGCCCGTCCGCGGTGCTCTTCGGGCGCGGCTCCACCGGCGGGGCGATCAACCTGATCACCAAGGCGCCCACCCGGCAGGCCTCGCGGGCGGTGACGTTGAGCGGGGGCACCGCGCCGTCCGGACGGCTGGACCTGGACCTCAACCAGCCGCTCACGGACGACCTCTCGGTGCGCGTGAACGCGATGGGCCAGCTGGCGAACGTCGCCGGGCGCCGCGGGGTGGAGGCCAACCGCGCGGGCGTGGCCCCCTCGGTGCACCTGAAGCTCGGCGAGCAGACCGAGCTCAACTTCGACTACCTCTACCAGCACGAGGATGCGACGCCGGACTACGGACTGCCGTACTTCGACGGCGCGCCGGTGGCGAACACGCTGGGCGTCCCGCGGGAGACCTTCTACGGCGTGGCGGGCGTGGACAAGGAGCGGGTGAACACGCACGTGGCCACCTCGGTGCTGCGGCAGCGGCTCGGCGAGGCGGGCCTGCTCACCAACACGCTGCGGCTGGGGATCTCCAACCGCTTCGCCCGGCCCACCGCACCGCGCGGGCTGACGCCTGCCGCCGAGCCCACCGCGATCGGCCGGCAGCGCTTCGAGACCGATACCCGCTACACGTACTTCACCAACCAGACCAACCTGCGCTGGGAGCTGGCCACCGGGCTCTTGAAGCACCACGGGAACGTGGGGCTGGAGCTCTCGCAGGAGCGGCGCTGGCAGTCGCGGCAGAACCTGCTCGGCACGCCCGCGGCGGACCTGGTCACGCCACAGCTCTCGCCCAACCTGGACGCGGTCCAGTCCGTGTTCGGCGGCTCCAACGCCAGCGAGCAGCTCTCCATGGGGCTCTACGTCTCGGATCAGGTCGAGCTCACCCGCTTCTTCGAGCTGTTGGGCTCGCTGCGCTTCGACTTCTTCGAGACCGCGTACCGCGCGGAGGCGGCCACCGGAGCGCTCACCCAGCTCAAGCGGGGAGATCGCATCCTCAACGGCCAGGTGGGGCTGGTGGTGCACCCGCTCCCGCTGGTGAGCGTCTACGCGAGCTACGGCACCTCCGCGAACCCCTCCGCGGAGGCGGCCACCCTCTCGGACGCCACGCAGACGCTGGAGCCCGAGCGGAACGCGACGGTGGAGCTCGGCGCCAAGGCGGAGCTGATCGAGGGGAAGCTGAGCCTCTCCGGCTCCGGCTTCCGCGTGGACAAGCTCAACGCCCGCGTCCCCAACCCCGATCCGGAGGGCCCGCCGCAGATCCTCGAGGGGAAGCAGCGCGTGCAGGGCTTCAACGTGGGAGCTGCGGGGACGGTGGTGGGCGGCTGGGGCGTGTTCGCGAACTACACCTTCCTGCACTCGGAGATCGTCGCGCACCCCAACGAGTACCTGGTGGGCCAGTGGCTGCCGCAGGCGCCCCGGCACAGCCTCTCGCTCTGGACGACCTGGAAGCTGGGGGCGCTCTCGCTGGGCGCTGGCGCGACCTTCCAGTCCGCCGCGGCGGTGAACAACCCGGCGAACGAGGCGACCGCGGTCCTCCAGGTCCCCGAGTTCTGGCGGTTCGACGCGGTGCTTGGCTACGCGTGGTCCCGCGCCGAGGTCCAGCTCAACCTCTACAACCTCACGAACGCGCTCTACTACGAGCAGTACCAGGGCGGGCACGCGGTTCCGGCCCCGGGCCGTTCGGCGCTGCTCACGGTCAGGACGCGGTTCTAGCCATGCTGGTCCACGTCCCCTCACTGCTTTCGCCCGCCGCTCTGCAGATCTGCCAGCGCGTGCTGGAGAGCGCGCGCTGGGAAGATGGGCGCGCCACCGCGGGACACCAGTCCAGCCGCGTGAAGCACAACGAGCAGCTGCCCGAGCAGGGGAAGGAGAGCCGGCAGCTGCAGCAGCTGGTCCTCGAGGCGCTGGAGGCAAGCCCGCTCTTCATCTCCGCCGCGCTGCCGCAGCGGGTCTTCCCTCCGCTCTTCAACCGGTACCGCGAGGGGATGGGCTTCGGCTCCCACGTGGACAACGCGGTCCGCCAGCTCCCCGGGAGCGCGCAGAAGCTGCGGACGGATCTCTCCGCCACGCTCTTCCTCACGCCCCCGGAGCGGTACCAAGGCGGCGAGCTGGTGATCGAGGACACCTACGGCAGCCACAGCGTCAAGCTCGCCGCGGGGGACCTGGTGCTCTATCCCTCCTCGAGCCTGCACCACGTGACGCCCGTCACCTCGGGCGAGCGCTGCGCCTGCTTCTTCTGGGTGCAGAGCATGGTCCGGGACGCCTCCGAGCGCGGCACGCTCTTCGACCTGGACATGGCGCTGATCCAGCTGCGCGAACAGAAGGCGGGCGGCAACGTCGACGTGCTGCTCACCGGCGTCTACCACAACCTCCTTCGCCGCTGGGCCTCGCCATGAACTGCCTCACCGGACCTGCCTCTGCGCACGACGACGGCCGGCGGTGGACGGTCGCCGCGCTCGTAGGGCTCCTCACGCACGGCGCGGCCCTGGGCTTCGCGCTGCAGCTGCGGCGCGCGCCGCCCCCGTCTCCGGAGCCGGAGCACGCGGAGGTGGTGTTCCTCGCCCTGCGGCCTCCGCCGCCCCCTGCGGGGAGCTCCCCCGGCCGTCCCGCGCCGAGGGCCCGCCAGCTCTCCCGCGGGCGGCCGCAGCCCCTGCGCGCGCCGGAGCCGAAGCCGGTGGTGGATCCGGCCCCCGTGCCGGAGGTTGCCGAGCAGGCGGCCGACTCAGCGCAGCGCGAGCAGGGGCAGGGCGGGGCCGGCGAAGCGGGCGAGGAGGGTGGGGTGGCCGGAGGAGAGGAGGGCGGCGCGGTGGGCGGCATGGTCGGCGGGACGGGCGAGGCGCTGGCGCTCTCCGCGGTGCTGACGCCGCCGCGCGTGCTGCAGCAGCCGAGGCCGGCGTACCCGCGCACGGCCCGGCTGCAGGGCATCGCCGGGCGGGTGCTGCTGCGGGTGATCGTCGGCGTGGAGGGCGAAGTGGAGGCGGCCTCGGTGCAGTTCCTCGAGTCGATCTCCGAGCTGGACGCGGCCGCGCGCGAGGCGGTGCTGCGCTGGCGCTTCACCCCCGCGCTCGGCCCGGACCGGCGGCCGGTGCGGGTCATCCTCGAGATCCCCTTTCACTTCTCGCTCCGCTAGAGCTCATGAAGCCCACCCTGCGCAGCCTCTTCTTCTGGCCCCACTTGATCAGCGGCGTCGTCGCCGGGTCGGTGATCGGCCTGATGTGCCTCACCGGCGCCGCGGTGGCGTTCGAAGACGAGCTGCTGGAGTGGGCGGACCGCCACGCGAGCCGCGCCGAGCGCTTTGACCCGGCGCAGCCCCCGCAGTCGATCGATCAGCTGGTGGCACGCGCCCGCGCGGAGCAGCCCAAGGCCGAGCTGTCCGGGGTGACGCTCTACGCGGATCCCTCCGCGGCGCTGCGCCTCCAGTTCGGCCGGGACGGCGCAGCCTTCGCCAACCCCTACACCGGGCAGGTGGTCCCCGCGCAGAGCGAAGGGCTGCACGCCTTCCTCCACGCGCTGATCGACTGGCACCGCTGGCTGGGCCGGGAGGGGGAGCAGCGCGCCCTGGGCAAGGCGATCACCGGCGCGTGCAACCTGGCGTTCGGGGTCCTGGCTCTGACCGGGCTCTACCTCTGGTGGCCGCGCAGCTGGCGCTGGACCGCGCTGCGCGGCACGGCGTGGTTCCGGCGTGGGCTGCGCGGCAAGGCGCGGGACTTCAACTGGCACAACGTCACCGGCTTCTGGACGCTCCCCGTCCTGCTGGTGCTGATCGCCTCGGGGGTGGTCCTCTCCTACCGCTGGGCGGGCGAGCTGCTCTTCCGCGCCGCGGGGGAGCCGCCCCCGCCGCCCCAGCAGCGCGGCCCGCCGGCGGCGGTGCCGCCCCCTTCGCCGGGTGCGTCGCCGCTGTCGCTGGACGCGCTGGCGGCCGTGGCCAAGGCGCGCTTCCCGCGCTGGGAGAGCGTCTCGCTGCGCCTGGGGAAGCGGGACGCGCCGGCTGCCGCGGTGAGCCTGACGGTGCGCGAGCCGCAGGCCTGGCCGCGCTTCGCCACGGCGCAGCTGACGCTGGATCCCTTCACCGGCGCGGTGCTCGAGGAGGAGTCCTACGCCACCGCCTCGCCCGCGCGGAAGGTCCGCAGCTGGCTGCGCTTCCTGCACACCGGCGAGGCGTTCGGGCTCCTCGGCAAGGCGCTGGCGGCGATCGCGTCCCTGGGCGGCGCGCTGCTGGTGTGGACGGGGCTGGCGCTCAGCCTGCGCCGCTTCGCCGCCTGGCGGCGGCGGCGGTCCCCCTCCGCTCACCCCGAGCGTAGTGAGGCCGCCGCAAGTTGGGCGGATCAATCAAGGCAAGAAACGTGAGCCGTCCGCTCAGCCCGAGCGAAGTCGAGGGCCCCACGAGCGAGAGGCCCTACGATCGGCGGGCCCTCGACTTCGCTCGGGCTGAGCGGGGCGCGGCAAGGTTCAGGTCAGCGCCGTTCGCGCGCAGTCGAGGGGCGGCACCCAAGCTCGAGGTTTCTCGAACACGCACTCCATGGCGCCGCTCGACTACGGGCCCGAGGGCCCTGCGCTCGGGGAGGTCGGGGGTGCCGCTCCGCCGGCTACGGCGAGCCCGGGACGCGCCCGGGGTGGGACATGTCCCAGGTGTACCCGGAGTCCGCCTTCCAGGAGTTGGGGTGCTTCTCGAACGCGAAGGGCGCGGGCGCAGGGGACTTCACCCGCGACTGCACGGGCACCGGCGGCCCCTCAGGCTCGGAGGCGCGCGGACCGGCGCACGCGGCGGACAGGCAGAGGGCGGCGAGGAGGAGCGGGCGCATGGAGAATTGGGGACAGGCTAGCCCACCCCTGCCTAAATGCGCCCGCCCATGGCTGTCCGCTCTCCTCCGCCCAGGCCGCTCAGCACGCCGGGCGGCGCGCTGGCCACGCTGCTGGCGCGCGCGCTGCTGGCGCTGCTTGGCCTCCTCTCGCCGCGGGGCCGGGATCGCCTGGCGGCCGCGGTGGGCGCGCTCGCCTTCGGCTTGCGGATCCGCCGGAGGGTGACGCTGGAGAACCTGCGCCACGCCTTCCCCGAGCGCTCGCTGGCCGAGCGCGCGGCGCTGGCGCGCGGCGCGTACCAGAACATGGCGCGCGCGGTGGTGGAGGCGCTCTTCGTCCACCGCTCGTCCCAGGCGGAGCTCGAAGGGCGCCTGGTGATCGAAGGTTGGCAGAAGGTGGAGCAGGCGCTCGCTGGCGGCCGCGGGCTGCTGGTCGCCACCGCCCACTTTGGCAGCTGGGAGCTGTTGGGCGAGGTGATGGCGCGGCGTGGCTTGCCGCTGTCGGCGGTGGTGCGGCCGCTCGCCGGCGCGTTCAACGCCGAGCTGATGCGCAGCCGCCAGGGCAGCGGGCTGCGGCTCATCCCCCAGCGCGGTGCGCTCTCGCCGGTCATCTCCGCGCTGCGCCGCAACGAGATCGTCGCCCTGCTGATCGACCAGGCGCTGCCCGCGAAGGCGGCGGTCTTCGTGCCCTTCTTCGGGCGCCCGGCGTCCACCTCGCCGGCCATCGCCGCGGCCGCGCAGCGCACCGGCGCCGCCGTCCTCGTGGCGGTGGCGCAGCGGGAGGGGGACCGCTTCCGAGTGTTGATCGACGGACCTTTTCCTCCGCCGGAGACGGGAGACCGCCGGGCGGACCTGGCCACGCACCTGGCGCAGCTGACCTCCGCGCTGGAGCGGAGGATCCGCAGCCACCCGGAGCAGTGGCTCTGGATGCACCGCCGCTGGAAGGTGCCGCCCCGCTCGTAGCGGCGCGAGCGTTGCAACCCTCTCCTTCACGGGAGGCGGGATGGAACGTCAGGGGCGCGGGCAGGGAAATCGTTTTCCCACGCAGGAGAGCGGGCGGGTGGGCAGGACCGAGCTGCGCCCGGATCCGCCGAACGCGGAGGCCAGCGAGGCGGGGCTCGCCGCGGAGATCACCCCTGACGGAGCCCACTTCCTGCGCACGAACTTCGGGGTGCCGGCGCTGGATCCCTCGGCCCACGCGCTGGTGCTCGGCGGCGCCGTGGCCGAGCCGGTCACCCTCTCGCTCTCGGCGTTGGCGCGACTGCCGCAGCGGACGCTCACGGTGACGCTCGAGTGCGCGGGGAACAACCGCGCGTCCATGGCGCCGCTGCCGCCGGGGGAGCCCTGGGCGATGGGCGCCGTGAGCACCGCGCGCTGGACCGGGGTGCCGCTGCGCGAGCTGCTCGAGAAGGCGGTGCTCCGGGATGACGTGGAGGAGCTCTACGCCTGCGGCGCGGATGCGGGCACGCTGGCAGGCCGGAGCGGGACCACGCGCTACGAGCGCTCGCTCCCGCTGGAGATCGCCCTGGAGGGGGACGCGCTCCTGGCGCTGGAGATGAACGGGCGGCCGGTGCCGGCGGAGCACGGCGGCCCGCTGCGGCTGATCGTCCCCGGGTGGTACGGAATGGCGAGCGTGAAGTGGCTCACCCGGCTGGAGGCGCGCACCGCGCCGTTTGGCGGCTACTTCCAGACCGAGCGCTACGTCTACGTGGACCCGCAAGGGGAGCGGCGGCCGGTCACCCGTCAGAGGGTGAAGTCGCTCATCCACTCTCCGTCGCCGCAGGCGCAGGTGGGGCGCGGGCGCGTGCTGGTGCGGGGCTGGGCCTGGTCCGGTGGCGGGGCGATCTCCTCGGTGGAGGTGGCGGCGGGCGGCGGAGATCGCTGGCAGCGGGCGCGGCTGCTCCCGAGCGAAGGGCCCTACGCGTGGACGCCCTTCGAGGCGGAGGTGGAGTTGCCGGAGCCGGGCCGCGCGATCCTGCGCTCGCGCGCCCAGGACGCCAGCAGCGAGCGGCAGCCGGACGCGCCGGAGTGGAACGCGCTGGGCTACGGGAACAACGCGGTGCAGGCGGTGGTGGTGCATGTTCTCTGAGCGGCCGCATCAGGAGCACCGCTCCGCGCGGGAGTCCCTGCTGGAGGCGGTGGGCGCCCTGCGCGGGGTGCGGGACTTCCGCTCCGGGGGCGCGCGGGTGGAGCAGGCGCTGCGGCGGGTCTCCGGCGGGTCGGTGCTCTCCCTGCCGCTGCGCTTCGAGCGGGGGCGCTACACCCGGACGCTCGTCTACCGCGACGCCCGCTTCGAGCTCTTGCTCCTCGCCTGGGACGCGCAGAGCCGCTCGCCGATCCACGATCACGCGGGACAGCGGTGCTGGTTCATCTCGCTCGCCGGGCGGTTCGCCTTGGACGACTACCGGCTCGTCTCCGGCGGGAGGCGCTCGGGGACCGCCTCGCTCGCGCACACCGCCTCCCGCACGCTCGGCCCTGGCGAGCTGGACGCGCGCCAAGCCGACAGCGAGCTGCACCGGGTGGGGGTGGCGGACGGGTGCGTGGCGGCGGTCTCACTGCATGTCTACGCCGCGCCCATCTCCAGCTGCCTCGTCTTCGACGAGCGCAGCGGGCGGTGCCGGCGGCGCACGCTGGGCTACGACGCGATCGCCCAGCTGTGACCGCTAGAGGTTGATGCGCAGCCCCACGCCCAGGTCGAACAGCGGCGCGTCCAGCTTGAACGGGATGGGGCGGCCGTCGATCAGCAGGGTCTGATCCAGCCCGAGCCGGAACTCGCCGCCCAGCGTGCCGAAGTGGTACGCGCCAAACGCCTCCACCGAGAGGAAGCTCAGCACCCGCACGCCGTAGTTCAGCCGGGCGATGTACGACATGTCCGAGAGGTTCCCGAGCACGGAGAGGGTGAAGCTGGTGTTGTCCCAGCTGCCGGGCCCTAGCGCGAGCACGTAGGCGCCCACGTAGTGCTTGCCCACCAGGAAGGGCTGGAAGGCGCCGTTGATGAAGAGCGCGGGGTAGAGGGAGATCTGGTCGTACCCGTCCGCGTTGTAGAAGTACTCGGCGCCCAGCCGGAGCACGTCGTTCTCGTTGTAGGTGAACTCGTAGTAGATGCCCCCGGTGGCGCTCACCCGCAGGTCTTCCGAGTCGTAGGCCTCGTACTGCGAGCGCAGGTCCAGGGCGGGATCGAACTCGCCGTTGATGAAGCGGTACTGCGTGACGTCCGAGCCCTTGCGCAGCGCGGCCTCGCCGTAGAAGTCGAAGTTGCCCAGTCCGGCGGAGAAGTCGAACCCCACGTGCGGCTTGCGGCCGCGCTGGAAGACGGCGTCCACCCCGAGCTCCGCAGTGCCCAGCACCACCTCGGCGCGCGCCGCCCCGCCGATCTGCCCGAGCACGTTGGCCGGGCCCATGTTGTCGAAGAGGGCCAGCGCGTAGAAGTTCCAGCCCTTGGACTCCCAGGGGAGGTGGAGCTTGATCATGGACGCGCCGGTGCGCGCGTCGAACACCGCCAGCGGGTTCTTGCGCTGGGGGGAGAGGAAGTCGGTGGGGTTGAAGAAGCGCGCGGTGCCCCACTTCACGTGCTGCTTGCCCACGGTGACGAAGACGGTGCGCAGGATGTCGAAGCGCAGCCAGAGTTGATCCAGCTGCACCGAGGGGTTCTGGGTGGTGGCGTTGGTGCTCGCCGAGCCCGAGGTGCCGTTGAGCGTGTCGGTGAGGCTGAAGACGGAGCCGGCGCCGGGATCGATCGTCGGGTCGTAGGTGAGCCGCGCCAGCATGAAGCCGCGCAGCCGGTCGGATGGGCGCGCGTCCATGAAGGCGTCCAGCAGCGTGGGCGTGGAGAAGCGCGCGGCCGAAGGCGGCTGGTGCTCCTGCGCGGAGAGGTTGGCGCGCGAGTAGAGCTGCCCGCCGATCTTCAGCGGGTCATCCACCGCCTCCTGGCTGGCGAAGCGATCCACCGCGCCCGCGCCGCCGCCGAGGATCTGATCCTCCCGCGAGCCGCCCTGCTGTGCGGGCGAGCTGCCCTGGCCCTCCGGCGGCGTCCCCGCCGGTTGCTGCTGCGCGGCGCCCGCGCCGCCGAACATCGCGTCCTCGTCCCGGGCCGGCGCGGGCTGTGCCACGCCGGCGTCCGGCGCGGGCTGCGCCGGGGCGCCGCCGCCTCCGAACAGCGAGTCCTCGGTGGGGCGCGCCTCCGGGCTCTGCGCCAGCGCGGGCGCGGCCACGGCCAGCACTACCGCCAGCGCCGCCAGTCGGATGTGGGGGCTCATGGGGCTTACCGGCTCTTGCTCTCGAGCCACGCCTTGGTGAACAGGTTCGCGTCCAGCGACCGGAGATCCACGCTCTTGATCAGCACCACGGTGGAGTTCGCCTTCTCCACCTCGTCGTAGATGCGGATCTCCTGCGGGTACCAGACCTCGGCCTTCTTGGACTCCGAGTAGAGCTTCTGCCACTTGGGGTAGTACGCGGTCCGCATCAGCCGGCCGGAGAGCGCCAGCTCCTGTCGCTTGAGCGTGTTGCCGGTGGCCTTGTCCACCCAGAGCTTCACCACCGGGAAGGCCACGTCCACGCCCTCCTTGGCCTTGAGGTCCATCACCCAGGCGTCGAACTGGCCGAGCTTGGCCTCGCCGGAGAAGGACGGCTCGTACTCGATCGCCAGGCGGGACTCGTCGAAGTCCGCGCGGCGGGAGTCGGTGCCGGCGATCCGCTCGCGCTCGGTGCGCCGCTCCCACTTGCCCACGTTCGGATCGTAGGACCAGAGGTTCGCGTCCAGGCGCAGGTAGCCCTTCCCCGCCTCGCCCTTGGGCTTGGTGAAGAGGATCATCAGCTTGTCGTCCGCGTCCCTGCGGTAGACCAGCGCCTCGCGCACCGTGTCCGTCTTGTCCTTCTCCTTCTGCTCCAGGTAGACGAGCGACTTGTAGTCGCCGCCGTTGCGCTGGCGATCGTCGATCTCCTGGAGAATCTTGACCATTTCGGCCTTCTCGAGCGCCCAGGCAGGCACCGAGGAGGAGAGGGCGAGCGCCAGCAGGAGCCAGCGCGAAGAGCGGCGGGGCAGGGTGTTCAGGGTCATGGTTGCCTTCGACGAAAGAGGGGGCGGCGCGTTCAACCCACGTGCTGCATGGCCGTGATCGGCTTGAGCCTGGCGGCCACCAGCGACGGGAAGAGCGAGACCACGGAAGCGCACAGGGTGATCAACGTGGAGGCGCCGATGATCGCCGGCAGCCCCACCGAGAAGTAGAGCGTGTCCCGCATCACGAAGAGCTGGATGGCCAGCGGGACGTGCACGTTGGAGACATTGAGGACCAGGCACAGCAGCACGCCGAGCACCGTGCCGATCACCGTGGAGGCGAAGGCCAGGGTGAAGCCTTCGGCCAGGAACATCCGCAAGATCCCGCCGCGGTTCATGCCAATGGCCCGCAGCGTGCCGATCTCCCGCGTGCGCTCGCGGATGGCGATCCACAGGGTGGCCATGATCCCCACCGCGATGATCACGATCAGCACCAGCGTGAGGATGAAGGTGAGCCCGCCCACCGCCGCCAGCGTCCACTGCATGAAGGAGATCTCGTCCTCCCAGTTGGTGATGTCCAGCTTCTGCTGGGTCCAGTCCTCGCGGGTGACCTTCTGGAACTTCATCCAGAACGCCTGCGGGTCGTCCTCCATCACCCCGTAGCCCTCCTTCTCGAACGCGATCCGCAGGTGGGCCTGCACGTCCTTCACCTTGCTCACGTCCTTGAGGAAGACCATCACCGCGCCGGTGGTGTCCGGCGTCAGCTGGTAGAGCGTCTTGAGCACCTGGTCCGGCACGTAGATGTTCCAGGCGGAGATCATCCCCACGTCATTGGCGATCGCCACGACGGTGAGGTCGATGGTGTTGTTGGTCCCGTTGGGTGTGGGCGAGGAGAGCGTCATCGCGTCCCCCACCTTCACCCCCAGCTTCTTCGCCTGCTCCTGGAAGATCAGCACCGAGTTGGGCTTGGTGAGGTCGTCCAGGTTCCCTTCGATCACCTTCACCACGCGCCGGAAGCCGGGCTCGTTGTGGATGTCGATCCCGCCCACGCCCACCTGCATGGAGCTGCCTTCGCTGATCAACTTGGCCCAGCCGCGGCCGCGGCGGGTCACGTAGTCCAGGTCCGGCACCTCGCGCTTGACGATCTCCACCACCTTGTCCGCATGGGTGACCAGCGGCGCCGCCTGGCCCGGGCTGGGCTTGTAGAAGCCGCCCACGTTGACGTGGCCGGTCATCAGGGTGGTGGCGGACTCCAGCATCGTCTTCTGCATGCCGTTGAAGAGCCCCACCAGCACCACCAGGAGCATGGTGACCGCGGCGATCACCCCTCCCAGCAGGAAGGTGCGGCGGCGGTGCTGGAGCAGGCTGCGGGCTGCGATGAGGAAGGTCATCATGGCGGTGTCCTCACTCGTCCGTCTGCATGGCCCGCAGCGGGGAGACCCGCGTGGCCAGGAGCGCCGGGTAGAGCGCGGAGAGGGTGCAGGTCAGCAGGATCACCACGAACGCGGCGATCAGGATGGAAGGACTGACGGTGGGGAACAGCCTGGGCCCCGCGAAGAAGAAGTAGAGCCGCTCGCTCGGCGCGGGGATCCCCTTCTGGGCGATCCCGCCCACCGCCCCGGCCCCCAGGAACAGCCCCAGCAGCCCAAAGACGATCCCCACCACCACGGTCTCGGTGAGGATCATCCCCAGCACGAAGCTGCGCTGCGCGCCGATCGCCCGCAGCGTGCCGATCTGGGAGACCCGCTGCATGGTGGCGATGATCATGGCCAGGATGATCACCGCCAGGGCCACCACGAACATCACCAGCACCGCCACGTAGAGCCCCAGCTTGGCGAACACCACGAACTGGCCGAACAGCCCGGAGGCCTGGTACCAGGAGACCGCCTTGAGCTTGAGGCCGGCGGCCTCGCCGGCCTTCTCGATGTCCTGCATCGCCTGCCGGCTCTTGGAGGGATCCTTGAGGATGACCGCCGCGTTGAGCACCACGCCCTGGTCCATCTCCTCCTGGCCGTAGACGCGGTTGATCAGATCCTGCCGCTTGAAGGCGTTCTCCACGCCGCCCAGCTCCAGGTCCTCGTTGATCACCCCGGGCGTGGCCTCGGCGACCACGGTCTTCTCTCCGCCGCCGAAGAGCTCGGCCTCGGCGTTCTCGCGCGAGACGTCCTTCACGCCCGCCTTCGCCTTGAGCGCCTTGAGCTCCGCCGCCTTCTCCGTGGTGAGGTGGCCGTACAGCTCGCGGAAGGAGACCAGGTCCATCAGGGAGAGGAAGCCCGCCAGCGGCGACTTCTCCAGCGAGCGGTACTTGAAGATCCCGTAGACCTTGAGGTTCACCGCCTGCACGTACCCGGACTTGGTGAAGGCCTTGATGGTGAAGATGTCACCCACGCGGACGCGGTAGAGCTCGAGCAGCGGCGCGAACTCCTTGTAGAAGAACGCGTAGCGGCCATCGAAGTTGGAGTCCCAGGTGTTGAAGAAGACCGGCAGCAGCTTGGCGAGCGGGACGTTCGCCGGGTCCGGCTGCTTGGCCAGCTCCTGGATCGCCTGCTCGTCCGCCTCGGCCGCGGCCAGGTCGTGGGTGGCGTTCTCGTCCCGCTTGGCGTTGCCGGTGAGGGACTTCTTGAGCGCCTCCTTGTGCGCGGCGAGCTGGGAGGGCGCTTCCTTCACCAGGTAGGCGGTGACGGCCCTGGCGAGCTGCTCCGTCTTGAGCCGGTCCAGCTGGAAGATGATCTCCCGGACCTGGGTCTGGTTCTCCTTCACGAACCGCCGCAGCTCGGGATCCTTGGCCAGGGTGCGCCCCTGCTCGCGGGCGTCCTTGATCTTGTCCAGGCGGCGCGCCGTCTTCAGCTTGAGGAACTCCTCGTAGAAGAACTCGGGGATCATCAGCCCCCGCCGTCCCTCCGGGACGAACCCGCCCTGCACCAACTCCATGGTCGGGAAGGCCTTGCGGAACCGGGCGAAGTCGGTGCCCACGTACCGCATGTTGAGCATGTCCGCGTCCGTCACCAGCGGGGCGATCCGGTTCTCCAGCAGCTCCAGCGCGTCGAACGGGGCCTTGTCGAACTCGGCCCAGAACGCGTCTGACGAGGTGCGCTCGATCGCCGCGGTGACCTCCGGCTCCACTGCCCGGGAGGAGATCTCCTTGGTGCGCTCGCGGTCCTGCTTGAGCACCTTGATCAGCTGACGGACGTGGTCCTTCTGGCTGGCGATCTGCGCGTCCAGCTCCGGCGAGGCGCCCGCATCCTTGCGCTTGTTCACCGCCTCCCGCAGATCCGCGAGCGTGAGGTCAATGGTGTTCCCGGAGGTGATCAGCGCGCCGCCGGTGCCCATGGGCACCACCCGCTCCACGTTGGGCAGCTTCTGGATCACCTCCTCCAGCTTGGAGAAGTCGTCGAAGACGGCCAGATCCGGGTCGGTCCCCATCATGCTGCCGAAGAGGGCCAGCTGCTCCTTGGAGTTGCCCGAGTAGACCTGGACGTCCCCGGCCACGCTGCCGACGATGCTCTTGCTCATCGCCGCGTCCATGCTCTCGAGCACGGAGGCGATCATCACGATGAAGAAGACGCCGGAGAGGATGATCAGCCCAACGATGATGTTCATCGGGCTGAGGAAGAGGTTCCGGAAGGCGATCTGCAGCAGGACCTTGAGCTTGGCGATCACGAGGTCGCCCCGGTGCGCAGCAAGTTCTCCCCGCCGCCCAGCCCCAGCTGCGACGGGGTGACGCGATCCTGGACCTTGCCGTCCTTGATCCGGATCACCGCGTTGGCGTGGGACATCACCTTGGCGTCGTGCGTGGAGAAGATGAAGGTGGTGCCGTCCTTCTGGTTCATCTCCTTCATCAGGTCGATGATCTTCTCGCCAGTGACCGAGTCCAGGTTCGCGGTGGGCTCGTCCGCCAGCACGATCTGCGGGTTGGTGACCAGCGCCCGCGCCACCGCCACGCGCTGCCGCTGACCGCCGGACAGCTCGTTGGGCCGGTGCTTGGCGTGCGACTCCAGCCCCACCTGCGTGAGCAGCTTGAGCACGCGCTCGCGGCGCTCCTTCTTGCCCAGCTTGCGCTGCAGGAGCAGGGGGAACTCCACGTTCTGGAACACCGAGAGCACGCTCACCAGGTTGAAGCTCTGGAAGATGAAGCCGATGGTGTGCAGCCGCAGGTCGGTGAGCTTGCGGTCGGAGAGGTTCTTGGTGTCCTGCCCGGCCACGCGGACCACCCCGCTGGTGGCGGTGTCCACACAGCCGATCAGGTTGAGCAGGGTGGTCTTCCCGCTGCCGGACGGACCGGCGATGGAGATGAAGTCCCCGGGGACGACCTCCAGGCTCACGCCGCGCAGTGCCGGCACCACCACCTTGCCGAGGGTGTACTCCTTGACCACGTTCTCGATAGAGACGATCGCCGCCATGGGGGGTGCCTTTCCTGGGAGTGCGCCTGCGCGCGCCCGTCTTAATGGCGGACCGGGTCTAGCGCACGAAGTTTGAGGAGGAGGGGTGTAGGGCATGGGCGCCAAGGTACCGGCGCGCCAGGCGCTTCCCCATGGCGGCGCGCGCCACAACGGTGGGCGCATGGCGCCAGCACGCGAAGAAAACAGCTGCGCCCGCCCATCCCGGAAAGGGGATGGAGCGGGCGTGGAGGGTGAAGCCGTCAGCAGCCTTGCGCGACTAGTAGGTCGGGTTCGGCGTCCCCGGCTCCTCGGGGAGCGGGGTGGACGGGCTGCGCTCAGGCTCCGGCAGCGTGCCGTTGTTGCCCATGTCCGCGGGCGGGATGGAGGGGACCGGCGCGGAGGTGGAGTCCTGGTTCACGTCCGTGGAGAGCCCAGAGCCGCCCGTGCCGCCGCTGGCCAGGCCCACGGTGGTGGCCAGGTTGGTGGTGCCGTTCTCCACCGTGAAGCTGGCGCGGATCTCCTGCCCCTGCTTGAGGTCCTTGGAGGACTTCAGCGTGTCCTCGAACTTTGTCTTGTTGTCGATCTTGAGCGGCACCACCGCGCCCATGTGCTCCACGTAGAGGAGCTTCCGTTCGGCCTTCACCACCTTGCCGGTGAGCTCGTTGCCGGACGCCATCCCGCTCTTGTCGGAGAGCGTGTCCTGCGGAGGCGGGGTCTGCGCGGTGCTGCCGCCCATGGTGTCGCTGTTGCCGAGCGTGCCGCTGGAGGTGCCGGAGCTGCCGCTGCCGCCGGTGGCCGGCGTGTTGAGGCTGGTGTCCTCCTGCTGCGTGCTGGTGCTCTTGGGGAGGGAGCTGTCCCCGCCCGCGAACGCCATGCTGGCCAGCGACAGGCTGGCGAGCGCTCCCAACAAAGTGCGCTTCATGAGATCTCTCCTTGAAAGAGGTGTTGTGCTGCCCGTTCGCCAGGAAACGTATGAAGCGGCGCGCGCACTGGCCTCTCCGGCCGGCTGCCCCCGGCCCGGCCCTGCGAGCCGACGGCCGCCTTGAAGCCTCACGCCCCCTTCGGTACCGTGCGCCGCCATGCCCAGTCAGCCCAAAGGCGCCGCGCCCTCGGCGCCCGAGCCCGCCGAGCCCACGTACCCGAACATCGAAGGCTTCGTGGAGTACGCGGGCCCCCCGGAGATAGAGGCGGCGTTCGCCTCTATTAAGGAGGAGCTGGAGGGGCTCAAGGGGCCCAAGGCGGAGCAGGCAAAGAAAGTCCGGAAGGCGATCGAGCGGACCGAGGAGCTGCTGCACCACCTGCTTGGCGTCCGCGCGAAGCTGGAGTCCACGCCGAAGAAGTCCAAGAAGTAGGGCCGGTTACGCCCGCCCTTCGCGCTTGGCACGGCGATCAGGCAACCGCCGGGGAGTTTTCCCGATAACTGAGAGGAATGGTCGCCGTGGCTCTTTGGGAGCGCGACCGCACAGTTTCGGAGGAGCACATGACGACCCCCAACAATCGCATCGACCCCACGTCCTCGACTTCGCCCGTCCGGCAGTCCACCAACCTCACCATTGATCGCCAGACGCCGAAGACGGACTTCGGGGACCGCGTGAAGTTCGGCCTCGAGGCGGCCGCCGGCGCGGTGGCCCAGGGCGCGGCGATCGCGGCGCCGTTCGTGCCGGGCGGGGCGATCGTCTCCGCGGCGGTCTCCTCGGTGAGCCAGATGAGCGCCGCGGCGAACAACCTCGGCGGCGGCAGCGGCGGCGGCGTGGTCAGCGCCCAGTACGCCTCGGGCGTGCAGACCGTGGGCGGCACCGGCGGGATCAACACCACCCAGAACAGCACCGGCGGCATCGGCGGCCCGACCCCGAACTACACCGCGGGGACCGGCACCACCGCGGGCGGCAGCAGCAACGTGGGCCAGATGAACGGCGAGCTGATCCGCGCGCAGCAGGAGAACGTGGAGCTGATGAAGGTCCAGATCTCCATGCAGCGTGAGAACCAGGTCTTCAGCACCGTCTCCAACGTGCTCAAGACCCGCCACGACACGGTGAAGAACACCATCGCCAACGTCCGCTAATTTCGCTTCAGACAGCTTCGACTTCAGACCGGAGGGCGGCCTTTTTCAAAAGGGCCGCCTTTCGGCGTTCAAGGATCCTGCTAAAAAGGCTCCCCATGGCCGACTCGGAGATCGCCGGCAGCCTCGTCCCCATGAGCCAGCACCAGGCGCGGATGCTCCTGGAGGCGGGCTACCTGTGGATGGATCTGCGCCAGTTCGACAAGGCGAAGGACGTCCTCACCGGCGCCGCGGCGCTGATGCCCAAGAGCGAAGTCCCGCAGCTGGCGCTGGGGACGCTGCAGTTCGTCCAGGGCCACCACGACAAGGCGCTGCAGGCCTTCCGGGCGGCGCAGAAGCTGGCGCCGCGCTCGTCGCTGCCGCGCGCGCACGCGGGCGAGGCGCTGCTCTTCATGGGCAAGGTGAACGAGGCCATGAAGGAGCTCAAGGCGGCCATGGATCTCGAGCCGGACGGCGATGGCGCGCGCTTCGCGCAGGCGCTGGTGGACGCGAAGGAGGCGGGAGCGCTCCCGCCCTCTTCGCCGAAGAAGAAGTAGAGGGGGGAGGGAGCACGGATGTCGGTCGGACGCGTTGGCGGCGGTGGAAACAGAGGCGGCCCCAAGGGTCCCAAGGGCGTGGGCGGCAAGGGCCCCGTCCAGGGCGGCTCGAAGGGCTCGTTCGAAGGCAAGGTCGACAAGAGCGAGTCGCTCGTCGGCGCCTCGGGGCTCGTCCAGGGCGGCAACGTGGGCGCCACCGATCCGGTGACCGCGCAGGCGCTGGACATCGCCCGGCAGCTGAAGGCCGGGGAGATCAAGACCCGGGACGAAGCCTCGAAGAAGCTGGTGGCCAGCATCCTCAAGGAGAAGCTGCGGCTGCAGTCCAAGGCGCTCACCCAGCGGATCGCTGACGCGCTGCAGGATGACCCGAGGCTGAACCAGGCGCTGGATCGTCTCTGGTCCCGCGATGGCGGCGGCGGCGGCGGCGGTGGTGGTGGCGGCGGCGGGAGCGGTGGTGGTTCCGGCTCGGGCTCAGCCGCGGTTCGCGGCGCTGCGACTCCTCAGAAAGGAGGGTGACGGTCCGTGGGTCTTGGCGAGGACAGGAAGACAGTTCTCGAGAAGTACGGGCCGTACGTCCGCTCTCTGGCGTCGACCGTGCGCAAGCAGTTCAACGCCCAGCTGGAGCTGGAGGAGCTCATCTCCTACGGCCAGGTGGGGCTGCTGGAGGCCGCGGATCGCTTCGATCCGAAGGTCGGCGCGAACTTTCTCACTTTCGCCCACTACCGCATCAAGGGCGCGATTTTCGATGGCCTCCGCAAGATGGGGGTTCTCAAGGGCCCGGATTTACGGTCCGCGTATGTAGGTGAACGTGCGGCAGCCTACCTGGGAAATCTCTCAGATCGTGAGACCGGAGCAGGAAACCGCGGGGCCTCATCTGACGATGATGTGAGAGAGCTCTCGAACGCCGTCACCGGGTTGGCGGTGGTGTTCGCCACCAGCCTGGAGGGCGGAGAGGGGCTGCAGCTCGCGGACGAGTCACTGCCCGCGGACCAGCGGTTGGAGCTCGAGCAGTTGAAGAACCGGGTGCGCTCGGCCATTGGGCGCCTCCCGGAGAAGGAGCGGAAGCTCCTGCAGGGGTATTACTTCCAGGCCAAGACCCTGGAAGAGGCGGGCGCGGAGATAGGGCAGTCGAAGAGTTGGGCGTCGCGGCTTCATGCGCGCGCGATCGAGCGGCTGAAGGAGCTGCTCAGCCAGGAAGAAGACGCGTTCGAAACGGACGCACGGAGGAGCGGTCATGGCGGGTCCCACGGCGGCAGTCTCGGCGGCGCAGGTCGCTCAGCAGCAGGTTCAGGATCAAGCGACGCAGGCGCCGAAGCAGGGCCCCTCGGCGTTCGACGGACACTTGGAGAAGGCTAAGGCCTCCGCCACGGAAGCCGCCCAGCGGATGGATCACGCCAAGGCCGTCCAGCAGGTGGACAAGGCCGACAAGACCGCCTTCAACAAGCTCAACCAGAACATCAACCAGGCCACCCAGGCGGAGAAGGCCGGGCAGCAGGTCTCCCAGAAGGAGGCCCCCAACAAGTCGTCCGGCTTCCTCAAGAGCCTCGTCCGCGGGATCGAGGACGGCCAGAAGAACATCGACAAGCTGCTCTCCACCAAGTCGATGAAGTGGGATCAGCAGACCCTGCTCCAGATGCAAGCCGGGATGTACAAGTACACCCAGGAGCTCGAGCTCACCGGCAAGGTCGTGGAGAAGGCCACGAGCGGCCTCAAGGACACGCTCAAGACGCAGGTCTAGCGAGGCAGCGCCCGGTAACCCTCCAGCCTCCCGCAGCGTCTGGTTCTGCGTGGCTGGAATGGTCCCTCGTCTGCCGCTATCCTACGTCCTCCCATGCGCCTCCTGAGATCCCCCCGGCTGGGTGTCCTGCTGCTCGCCACGTTCCTCGCGGCGGGCTGCGCGGAGAACCTCCAGCACAACCTCTCCGAGGACGACGCGAACGACATCTACGCGCTGCTCTCCGAGAGCGGCATCAACGCCACCAAGAAGAAGGAAGAGTCCGGGAACGAGCCCACCTACGTGATCTCCGTTCCGCGCCAGGACTACCCGGCGGCGGTGAAGCTCCTGCGCGAGCACTCGCTGCCGCGCCCCATGGCCAAGGGCTTCCGGGGCATCCGCGAGAGCAAGGGGATGGTGCCCACCCAGGTGGAGGAGCGCGCCATGTTCCTGGAGGCGCTCGCGGGGGAGGTCTCCAACGCGCTCAACAAGGTCCCGGGCGTGCTGGAGGCCAAGACGATCATCAACATCCCGGAGAAGAACGACCTCTCCCAGCCGAATGACGCGCCCAAGCCCACCGCGTCCGTCTTCCTGAAGTACCGGCTGGGGATGGACGGCAAGCCGCCGCTCTCCGAGCCGATGATCAAGTCCTTCGTCGCCTCGGCGGTGGAGAAGATGGAGCCCGGCAACGTCACGGTGATCATGACCGTGGCGCAGTCCCCGGCGGGGGACGTGAACCCCGAGGCCCAGTTCAAGCAGGTGCTCGGGATCCGCGTGGCCGCCAGCAGCGCCAGCGAGTTCAAGATCATGGTGATGGCGGCGGGGCTGTTGATCCTCGCCATGGCCGGCTTCACCACCTGGAACTTCCTGCGCAGCGGCAACGCCGCGCCCTCCCGCCCGCGCCGCGCGCGCCCGCCGGAGGCGTAAAAAGCGAAGAAGCAGAGACGCAGGTGCCGGGGGCGCTGTCTTTCACCCGTAAGGCTTCCACCCCCTGATGGCCGCTCCCACTCCCCAGTCGCTCGAGCACTTCTTCGCCGCCCTCTCCAAGCGGCAGACCATGCTCTTGCTGACGTCCGTCACGTTCGGCGGACAGGACGCGCCGGAGGGCTTCGAGCACCTCCCGGATGAAGAGGCGGAGCTGCTCAAGCACCGCGCCGGGGAGCTGCTGCAGATCCCCCGCGAGAAGCGGATCCCGCTGCTGGTGCAGGAGATCAAGCGGCTGGTCACCGCCCGGCGCGGGCAGCTCTGGGCGGCGGATCCGGGCCGGCTGGCCTCGTTGCTCAAGCAGGAGCGGCCGGCGCTGGTGGAGGTCCTGCTGCGCGCGCTCCCGGCGAGCCTGGCGGACTCGGTGCGGGAGTTCCTGCCACCGCGCAAGGTTTCGCTGGCGCGCGAGGTGAAGCCGGAGGTCCTCAACATCATCCGCTGGAAGCTGGAGGAGCTGCTCACCCGGGAGGCCCCCAAGCGGGCGGTGTTCAAGTTCTCGGACGTGCTCCTGCTCCAGTCCCGCGAGCTGTTCACCGTCTGCGACCGGCTGGGCGCGCGCGGGCTGGCGCTCGCGGTGGCGGGCTTGGCGGAGGAGGCCCGCAACGGCCTGTTGGAGAAGCTGCCGCCGGATCAGCGCGCCACCCTGCAGCGCGCGCTGGTGGCGGCGGGCGCCCGGTCCTTGAAAGAAGAGGACGCGCAGGAGCTCCTGGCGCTGCACGGCGCGGACGAGAACCCCTCGGCGGCGCTGCGCAGCGCCGGGGTGCAGCGGCTGGCGCGCGCGTGTCTGGCCCAGTCCGCCGAGTTCGCGGCGCGCGTGCTCGAGCGCCACCGCGGCGAGTTCGGCCAGCTCTTCGCCAAGTGGGTGCGCGAGGAGCGGCAGCGCGCGGTGAATTTGGGGGACGGCGGGCGCGCGGACATCGTGGCGGAGCTGGAGCGGCTGGAGACCAAGGGCGTGATTGACCGGCCCATCCGGCTGCCCCCGCCCAAGAAGCGGCTGCCCGCGGTGCAGCCCACGCCCGCCCACGAGCGGTTGCCGGGCGGCCGGGTGCTGCCGCCGCCGGTGCAGAAGCTGGCCGAGCGCTCGGAGCACGAGCGGCGCGAGAGCTCGCGGGTGGGCGCGGATCCGCGGCGGGAGGCGTCCCGCGCGGCCCTGGATCCGCGGCGGGAGGCGTCCCGGGCGGCGGTGGATCCGCGGCGGGAGGGCTCGCGCGCCGAGGTGGATCCGCGGCGGGAGGCGTCCCGGGCGGCGGTGGATCCGCGGCGGGAGGCGTCCCGGGCGGCGGTGGATCCGCGGCGCGAGGCGTCCCGTGCGGCCCTGGATCCGCGGCGGGAGGCGTCCCGGGCGGCGGTGGATCCGCGGCGGGAGGGCTCGCGCGCCGAGGTGGATCCGCGGCGGGCCGAGCGGTCGGTGGCGCGGGAGGACCCGCGCGGCCGGCCTGGCGAAATTCCGCGCACCGAGCTGCCCAACGAGGACCGGCGGCGCTCGCAGGGAACGGAGGACCGGCGGCGCGGCCCGTCCATGGGCTTCTCCGGCCCGGAGCGGCGCGGCCAGGCGGACCGGCGGATCCGCCCGTCGCTCGCGCAGGAGGACGACGACGAGGGCTCCAGCACGGACACGCAGGACGAGTCGCGCGGGAGCGAGGGGCGGCCGGACCGGATGCGGGTGCGCAACTACGTGGAGCCTTCGCCGGGGCCCCGCCGGGACTTCATGGCCGAGCGGGCGGCCCGGGCCGCGGGGGCGCAGGGGCGCCCCGGCCCGGACGCCGCGCCGCGGCGAGACCTGATGGCCGAGCGGGCCGCCCGGCGCGCCGGCGCCGCCAGCCTCGCGCCGGAGCCCAGGTCCGCCCGTCCGCCACCCGAGGAGCCGGAGCTGGTGGATCTCCCCGAAAACCCCCGGGAAGACAACCGTCCCCGATCGCAAGAGGGGACGGCGCTGGACCGCCCCGGCAGGCCCGGGCGGCCTGGCAGCGGGCGTGGCCCCAAGGGCGGTTCGGGGTAGGATAAGCGCCTCGCCAGGAGCACGACGCAGATGGCCATTGGCAAGGTGATCAAGTCCGGGCCCGAGCCGGAGCCCGTTCCGGAGGCCCGCCCCGCCGCCGGCGTGGCCCGCGCACGTGGGCCGGGCGTGGTGAGCTCGGAGGTCTACGAGGCCAGCGAAGAGGCCAAGCAGATCATCGCCGCCGCGACCCAGCGGGCCGCGATGATCAAGGAGCAGGCCGAGCAGGAGCGCGCCCGGGTGCTCGCGGAGGCCCGCGAGCAGGGCCGCCAGGAAGGGCTGGCGCAGACCACCGAGCTGCGGATGAAGGCCAAGGCGCACCGGGATGATCTGATCGCCGGCGCGGAGCGGGAGATGGTGGCGCTGGCCTGCCGGATCGCCGAGAAGATCATCGGCGCGGATCTGGAGCGCTCGCCGGAGACCATCATCAACATCTGCGCCACCGCGATCGACAACGTGCGCAACGTGGCGGCGCTCACCGTCCGGGTGAACCCACAGAGCGCGGCGATCTTGCGGGAGAAGAAGAAGCCCTTGATGGAGCTGATCGGCCGGGTGAAGGACATCGCCATCCGGGAGGACTCGGACGTGGCCCCGGGCGGCTGCATCATCGAGACCGACAGCGGCACCATTGATGCCCAGCTCTCCACGCAGCTGGAGATGATCCAGCGGGTGCTGCTCGCGGATCCCTCCGGCTCCAGCGAGGGGCCGGCGTAGAAGGCCAGGCGCGCCCATGGCGATCGATCTCTCCCGCTACTTCCAGCTGATCAAGGAAGCGCAGACGGTCCGGGTGCGCGGGCGCGTCACCGAGCTGACCGGCCTCATCATCCGCGCCGCGGTCCCGGGCGTCCGGGTGGGCGAAGTGGTGGAGATCCGCGGCAAGAAGGGCTCCGCGGTGAAGGCCGAGGTGGTGGGGTTCCAGGGGGATGAGGTCATGCTGATGCCCCTGGGCGAGCTGACCGGCATCGGCCCCGCCAGCGAGGTCATCCCCACCGGGCGGCCGCTCACCATCCAGGTGGGGGATGGGCTGCTCGGGCGGGTGCTCGGCGGGATGGGTCAGCCGATTGACGGCAAGCCGCTCCCGCCCGGCCTGATGGAGTGGTCCGTGGACCGGGACTGCCCGGACCCGTTCACGCGCCGCCGGATCGAGCGGCCGTTGCCCCTGGGCGTCCGCTGCATCGATGGGCTGCTCACCGTGGGCGAAGGGCAGCGCATCGGGCTCTTCGCGGGCTCCGGCGTGGGCAAGTCCACGCTGATGGGCCAGATCGCCCGGAACACGCAGGCCGAGATGAACGTGATCGCGCTGATCGGCGAGCGCGGCCGCGAGGTCCGCGAGTTCATCGAAGACTCGCTGGGCGAGGAGGGGCTCAAGCGCTCGGTGGTGGTCTGCGCCACGTCTGACCAGCCCTCCCTGGTGCGTTTGCGCGCCGCCTTCGTGGCCACCTCCATCGCCGAGTACTTCCGAGACCGCGGCGGCAACGTGATGTTCATGCTGGACACGGTGACCCGCCTGGCGCGCGCCCAGCGCGAGATCGGCCTGGCGGTGGGAGAGCCCCCGGCGCGCCAGGGCTACCCGCCTTCGGTGTTCTCCATGCTGCCGCGGATCCTCGAGCGCACCGGCAACTCGGACAAGGGCGGCTGCACCGCCATCTACACGGTGCTGGTGGCCGGCGGTGACATGGAGGAGCCGATCGCAGACGAGGTCCGCGGTATTCTCGACGGCCACTTCATCCTCAACCGCGCGCTCGGCGAGCGGAACCAGTGGCCGGCGATGGACGTGCTGGCGTCCCTCTCCCGCGTGATGTCCGGGATCGCCGCGCCCGAGCACAACCAGGCCGCGCGAAAGCTCCGCGAGACCCTGTCCACCTACGAGAAGCAGCGGGATCTGATCCTGCTCGGCGCCTACCAGTACGGGACGGACCCGAAGACCGACTACGCCATCGACAAGTACGAGGCGATCATCAACTTCCTCAAGCAGGAGACGAACGAGAACATCAGCTTTGAAGAGACGGTGGAGCAGCTGATCGGCCTCTTCGCCGAGTAGCCCTCATGCCCCCCTACCGCCTTCAAACCCTGCTGGAGATCCGCCAGCGCGCGGAGGAGGCCGCCAAGCAGGCCTTCTCCGAAGCCGTCCAGCAGGTGGCGAAGGAGAAGGCGGAGCAGAAGCGGCTGGAGGAGGACCTGGAGCGGCGCAAGCGCGAGCGGAAGGAGAAGGTGCTCGCGTACATGCAGGAGGTGATGGCCAAGGGCGCCGGCGCCGGGGGCCTCACCATGATGAACCGCTACGAGCAGCGCCTGAAGGACGAGGAGGCGCAGGTGGCGATGGACATCGAGCAGCAGAAGGAGGTCGTGAAGGCGGCGGAGAAGAAGATGGAGCAGCGCCGCCTGGAGATGGCCGAGGCCGCCAAGGAGGTGAAGGCCATCGAGAAGCACAAGGAGAAGTGGCAGAAGCAGGTGAAGTATGACCGCGATATGCGTGAGGAATCCGTCCAGGAAGAGATTGGATCCGCACTTTTTCTCGCCCGCTCACGAAAAGAGAAAGAGTAGGAGCCCCGCATGAGCCGGATTGAGGACGACCACCAGGCAAACCGCGCCCTCGAGCGGGTGGCGCTGGAGAAGCGCCAGAAGGAGCAGCAGGCCAAGGAGAAGGCCCAGGGGGACTCCGCCTTCTCCCGGCTGGTGGCGCAGAGCCAGACCCAGAAGACGCGCGGGGAGAAGGTGGCGCAGCAGTCCGCGCACCAGACCCAGCAGCTCCACGAGGAGGTGCGCGCCAGCCACGACTCGATCATCGCCGAGGCGCTGCAGGAGGCGCGGCGCGGCGAGTCCGCGGACCAGGCCGCGCGCGCGGCGGGCACCTTCACGCACAAGCTTCGGCAGGGCAAGGCGGCCGAGGAGCGCGGGGCGCTCTCCGGGCGGGCCGAGGACCAGTCCGCGGCGTCCGGCCGCGCCGCCAGCTACAGCGCGCAGGCGCGCGGCTCGGAGGGCACGGCCCAGTCCCGCAAGGCGGACCAGGCGGTCACCCACGAGCGGTTGGAGGAGAAGGGCTCGGAGAGCCCGTCCGGGATGGGGGACGCCGCGGGCGCCCGCCCGGACAAGGGCGAGCTCAAGGCCGGCCGGGACAGCGGCAAGGGGGGCGGGCAGGGGCAGAAGGACGGCAAGGAGGAGGGCGCTCAGGTGGGCTTCCGGCTCAACCCGGCGCTGATGGCGCCGGTGCCGCTGGCCCAGCCCAAGGCGGACACGGGCCCTTCGGCGCGGCTGCGGGCGCTGGCCAACGAGATCGCCCAGAAGATCGTGGAGCGGGTCCGGGTGGGCACCAACGCCGCGGGCCAGGCCGAGTTCCAGATCGACCTGCGCAGCAACGTGCTCGCCGGGCTCTCCATCAAGATCAGCGGCGGGAACGGGAAGATCCGCGCGCTCTTCTCCGGGAACGACCGGCAGGTGCTCAAGCTCCTCCGGGACCAATCTGAAGGGCTCAAGTCCGCGCTCTCCGGCCGCGGGCTCACGCTGGAGGAGCTGAAGATCGAGGAGCGTGCGTGAGCGATCGTCCGACGGACGGGGGCCGGCGCACCAACCCTCAAGATCGCACCCAGCTGGTCGAGACCGCCCAGCTGTCCGCCGCGCTGCGCCCCCCGGCCCCGGCGCGCTCTCCCTCCCCCAAGAGCAGCATGAACTGGCGCCCCTACCGCTTCGAAAATCTGGAACGGATCTCCCGCTCCGAGGCGCTGCTCACCCAGCGGCTGGAGTGGCTCATCCCCTCCGCCGCGGTGACCGGACGGGTGGGGGAGGGCGTCCAGAAGCGGCTCAAGGAGCTGTTCGACGCCGAAGCCCGCATGTTCGTGGACTACGTCCACGTGATCAGGCCCAAGGAGCTGCGCAAGCTGGTGGCGGATCCCACCTTCCTCGCGGTGATGGCGCCGGCGCCCCACAAGACGCGCGGCTTTCTGGAGGTGGAGCTCTCCCTCGCCCACGCGATGATCGACGAGCTGCTCGGCGGCGGCGGCGAGGCGGTGGCGCTGCGCCCGCTCACGGACATCGAAGAAGGGGTGATGGGCTTCGTGGTGCTGGAGGCGCTCAAGGCGCTCGCCCCCAACATGGAGCCCGGGCTGCCCCGGCTGCGGCTGGAGGGGATCGCCAAGCGGGTGGAGGACGCGATCGCCATCCTCGGCGAGGAGCCCCACTTGGTGGTGGTGCAGCTCAAGGCCACGCTGGGGCCGCACGCCGGCTTCGTGCGGCTCTTCGTGCCCCAGACGCTGGTGGGGATGACCAACCCGCCCCAGAACGGCGCCGAGCGGCGGGCCCGCCGCGCCGCCGAGACCCGCGCCAACCTCACCCGGCTGGAGGGGGTGAAGACCTGGATGCGCGCGGAGGTAGGGCACGCCGAGGTCTCCGGCAGGGACCTGGCCGCGCTCGGCGCGGGGGACGTGGTGCTGGTGGACGAGCTCTCCGCGCGGGTGGACCGCGGCGAGGCCGGCACGGCGCGGCTCAAGGTGGGGCAGGGGAAGGCGGCGCGGCTGGACGCCCAGCTCTTCGTGGATGACGGCCGCTACAAGGCGCGGATCCTCGGCCTGCGCTTCGGCGAGGACGCGCGCCACACCACCAACCCCGCGGACGACGAGGCGGCCGGGGGCTCCCATGACGGTGAGCCGCCCGTGGAAGACGGACCGGCGGAGGACGCGCCGGAGGACGCGGAACCATCGGAGAGGCGCAAGGTGGAAGATCCCAGCACGCTCAAGAGCGAAGGCGCAGAGCTGCTCAACGACATCCCGCTGCAGATCGCCGTGGAGCTGGCGCGGGTGCCGGTGACCGCGGAAGAGGTGGTCTCCCTCAAGGTTGGCCAGGTGGTGGATTTGAACCGCGTCCCCGGCGAGCCGGTGGACCTGTCGGTGAATGGGAAGATCGTCGCCCGCGGAGAGCTGGTGGAGGTGGAGGGCCACCTGGGCGTCCGCATCCTCTCGCTCACCGGGTGACCGTGGTGATGCGGCGGGCTGTGACGCGGCCGGGCAGGGCGCAGGCGAGCGAGCGCGAGGTGCGCCCGGCGCGGGTTGCCCAGTCGCCACCCGCGGGTGGATCCACTAGCGTTCGCCCCGTGACATGCCCCTACACCCTGCGGCTGGCCGTGCTCTGCGCCGCGCTGGCCGGCCCGGCCTGGGCGCAGGCTCAGGCCCCCCAGCAGCCGGCCGCCGGTAACCCGGCCGCGCCCGCGCCCGTAGCGGCCGAGGTGAAGCCTCCTCCCGCCACGCCCGAGGCCGCCCCCGCGCCGGAGGCCACGGCCAGCGAGCGGCGCGCCGCCCGCGAGGAGCTGGAGCGCGAGCTCGGCGGGGGGGACGCCGCTTCGGACGAGTCCACCGGCATGGGCTTCATGCTGGTGCGCACCTTCGTGGTGCTGGCCGTGGTGATCCTGAGCATCTACCTGACCCTCAACTTCGGCCTGCGCCGGCTGATGGGGCTCAAGGGTCCGGTGGGATCCAGCGGGGTGGTGACCGTGCTGGAGCGGGTGCCGCTGGATCAGCGCCGGGCGCTGTTCGTGGTGAAGGCCGGCGGGGAATATCTCCTGGTGGGCGGCGCGGAGGGAGCGCTCAGCCTCCTGTGCAAGCTCGCGCCGGAAGAGGTGGAGCGCGCGCAGCGCGAGCGCTCTGCGAAGGCGCTGCAGTTGAGTCCGTTTCTCCAGAAGCTGCTCTCGCGGCGCGGGCCGCCGCCGACCCCCTAAGGGACGCTTAGAACGCCAATGCACTCTCGCTCACCGCTCTCCCGCAGGCTCCGCACGCTCCCGCTGATGCTCGGCGTCTGGCTCTGCTCGGCAACCGCGCTGGCCGCCAAGTCCTCCCAGGCCGTCCCGGACGACGCGCTCTCCACCAGCGGCATCTCCTCCAAGCCGCTGGTGCTGCTGCTGGCGCTGGCCGCGCTCGGCCTGGTCCCGTTCGTCCTGATGATGGTGACGAGCTTCGTGAAGATCTCGGTGGTGCTCTCCATCGTCCGGTCGGCCATGGGCACCCAGCAGATCCCCCCCACGCAGGTGATCACCGGCCTGGCGATCATCCTCACCGTCTACATCATGGCCCCCGTGGGGCAGGAGATGTACCGGGTCTCCGGGTTGGACAAGGTCACCTCCACCGGCGAGATGCTCTCCGCCCGCAACGTGGAGAAGCTGTTCGACGCGGCCAAGGACGCCAAGGAGCCGCTGCGCGACTTCATGCTGAAGAAGGTGGGGCGCAAGGATCTCACGCTCTTCTACAGCCTGGCCAAGAAGATGCGGAAGTCGGAGGCGGACCGCGCGGAGATCACCGAGCGCGACTTCATGGTGGTGGTGCCCGCCTTCGTGGTCTCCGAGCTCAAGGAGGCCTTCCAGATCGGCTTTCTGCTCTTCGTGCCCTTCATCGTGATCGACATGGTGGTGGCGAACATCCTGTTGGCGCTGGGCATGCACATGCTCTCGCCCACCACCATCTCCATGCCGTTCAAGCTCCTGCTCTTCGTGCTGGTGGACGGCTGGTACCTGATCGCCAAGGGCCTCGTCATCGGCTACCTGTGAGGTAACGCGCCATGCATCAGATCCTCTACATCACGCAGGAGGCGCTCTACCTGGTGCTGGTGGCCTCGGCCCCGCCGATCGTCATGAGCCTGGTGGTGGGCTTCATCATCTCCGTCTTCCAGGCCACCACGCAGATCCAGGAGCAGACGCTCACCTTCGCCCCGAAGGTGATCATCGTCTTCGGGGTGTTGGCGCTGGCGGGGAGCTGGATCGGCTCGCAGCTCTTGCGCTTCACCTTCCACGTCTTCGACCGCTTCCCAGAGATGATCCGGTGAGCTGGCAGGACGTCTTCGCCGAGTTCGGGCTGAAGGTCGACTTCACCGTCGCCTTGATGGCGGTGGCGTTGATCGTCTCTCGGGTCATCCCGGTGGTGGTGCTCTCGCCCTTCCTGGGCGGCGAGGCCATCCCCACGGAGGTGAAGATCGGCATCGGCGTCACCCTGGCGATCGTCCTCTTCCCCGGGGTGGTGGGGGACATCCGGCACGTCCCGCTCAACGCCTTCCTCTTCGTGGGGATCATGGCGAAGGAGCTCTTCGTGGGGCTCGCCATCTCCTTCATCGTCAGCATGGTCTTCGAGGCGGCGATGGTGGCCGGCTCCATGATTGACACCATGGCCGGCACCAACATGGCGCAGACCATGGTGCCGCAGATCCAGCAGCAGGTGTCCCTCTTCTCCAACCTCAAGCTGCAGCTGGCGGTGGTGTTCTTCCTCACGCTCAACGGCCACCACCTGGTGATCAACGCCCTGGCGGACAGCTTCATCGCGGTGCCGCTGGACCGCTTCCCCACCTTCCACCTGGGTGCCTGGCCCTTCTTCGATCTCTGCATCCGCGTCTTCGCGGACCTGCTCAAGGTGGGGCTGGCGCTCTCCGCGCCGGCCTTCCTCTCCGCGTTCCTCACCGATCTCTCGCTGGGGATGATCAACCGCGTGGCGCCGCAGATTCAGGTCTTCTTCATCTCCATGTCGATCAAGCCGGTGGTCACCGTCTTGATGATGATGCTGGCGCTGCACCTGGTGCTGGCGCGGCTGCAGGGCGAGTACGAGAAGATGCTCAAGCTCCTGGGGGACGCGATCAAGCTGATGGCTTGAGCGCGCGCGCGAAGACCCATGAGCGACGAGGGCGGAGAAAAAACAGAAGAACCCACGCAGAAGAAGATCGACGACAGCCGCAAGAAGGGGCAGGTCTGGAAGAGCCGGGACCTCACCGGGCTGGCGGTTTTCCTCACCGGCATGGCCGTGGTGAAGGGGATGTGGCCCACGGTGGAGACGGAGATCTCCACGCTCTTCCGCTTCTCGTTCGAGCACCTCGCCCACCCGGAGACCATCCAGCAGGCCACGGGGGATCTCCTGCTGATGGCGGTGGCCACCGTGCTCCTGCTCACCGCGCCGGTGGTGCTGGGGGCGGCGATCGCCGGCGGGCTGACCGAGTTCCTCCAGGTGGGACCGCTCTTCTCGCAAGAGTCGCTGATGCCGAAGCTGGAGAAGCTCAACCCGCTCGCCGGCCTCAAGAACATGTTCTCCAAGAAGCAGCTCGTGGAGCTGCTCAAGTCCTCCACCAAGATCTCCATCGCCGGCTACGTGGTCTACGGCGTGGTGCGGGACGCGCTGGGGCTGGTGATGACCTCGCTGCGCGGGGACTCCACGCTCTCCCTGGCGATCCTCGGGGAGCTCGTCTACCGGATCACCACGCGGATCTCGCTGTTGTTCCTGGTCTTCGCGATCTTCGACGTCTGGTGGCAGCGCCGCTCGTACATGAAGGACCTCATGATGACGAAGGACGAGGTCAAGCGGGAGTACAAGGAGAGCGAAGGAGATCCCCACCACAAGGCGAAGCGGAAGGAGATGCACCACGAGATCCTCGAGGGTGCGATGATGGAGTCGGTCAAGAAGTCCGACGTCGTCGTGACCAACCCGGACCACGTGGCGGTGGCGCTGCGCTACGACCGCGAGAACGACGCGGCCCCCCGCGTGATCGCCAAGGGGATCGACTCCAAGGCGGAGGCGATCAAGGCGTTGGCCAAGTCCGCGGACGTGACGCTCCTGCGCAACGTCCCGCTCGCCCACGCCCTGCTGCGGCTGGAGGTGGGGGAGGAGATCCCCGAGGAGCTCTATGACGCGGTGGCCGAGGTCCTCAACTTCGTGTTCCAGCTCAAGCAGGGGGCCGACGTGACGGCCGCCCGCCACCTCTGAGAGACTCCGCTCGTATGGCCGAGCCCTCGGACATCGCGATCGCGCTGCAGTACGACCGGGAGAACGACTCGGCGCCCCGGGTGGTGGCCAAGGGGATGGCCTTCAAGGCGGAGAAGATCCGCGAGATCGCCAAGGCCTACGGCGTGCCGATCATGAAGAACATCCCGCTCGCCAACGCGCTGTACCGCGTGGAGATCGGCGAGGAGGTCCCCGAGGAGCTCTACGACGCGGTGGCCGAGGTCTTGAACTTCGTCTACGCGCTCCAGCAGGGGACGCAGGGAGGCGGCCCGCCGAAGCGCTAGGTAAGGCGTGGTAGGGTCGAAGACCGCATGGCCAAGATCAACCAGAACCCCCCGCGCGGACCGATGTGGCCCTGGGGAGGCCCGCGCAGCGTCCGCGAGCGGCTCGTCGAGCCGGCGCAGTTCGACCGCAAGAAGCAGCTGCGCAAGGCCGGCAACCCCAAGTCCCCGGCGCTGGCCTCCGCGGAGCTGCTGGACTTCATCGGCCCGGCGCACTCGGCGGACGAGCTGCGCCTGCCGCTGCCGCCGTATCCGCAGGGGCACGACGCGGACCTCGAGGCGTACCAGGACCGGCAGAGCCTGGCCTCGGCGGCGGAGAAGCTGGATCCCGAGGAGCGCCGGGCCATTGACCGCGGCCTGGCGCGCCTGGCGGTGCCGCCCGAGCGGCTGGAGCGGATGAAGGCGCTGCTCGGCCGGGAAGGGCAGATGCTGGCGCTGGTGGAGCAGCTCTCGGACGAGATCACGCAGATCTTCCGGAAGATGCGCGAGGAGCAGAACGAGGAGGCCTACTGATGGCCGCCCCGGTGGAGAACAAGGACGCGCAGCTGATGACCCAGCTGCAGCGCTGGGCGGACGGCAAGGCCACGCTCAAGGACGTGCGCGGCTACACGGACGAGGAGCTCTACTCCATCGCCCGCACCGCCTATTACTTCTACTACCAGGGGCGGCTGAACGAGGCCCGGACGCTCTTCCAGGGGCTCTACGCGGTGAACCCGCTGGACCCCTACTTCGCCAAGGCGCTGGGGGTGGTGGAGCTGGCGGCCGGCAACGCCCAGGGCGCGCTCGCGGCGTACGACGTGGCGATCAAGCTCTCCTCCGAGGACGCCGCCGCGTACGTGGGCCGGGCGGAGGTGAAGCTGACGCAGGGCCAGAAGCAGGGGGCGCTTGACGACCTGCGTCGTGCCGCGCAGCTGGTGGCGGACGAGGATCCGCTGCGCCCCAAGGTCTTCGCCCTCCTGCAGGCGCTGGGTGGGCGGAGATAGCCCAATGGTTCCTGGGGGTTGCGCAGCGAATCCGGAGGGAACGTCAGACTTCGCAACTTCTGAGAGATTTTTCCCGATACTTTCTATCGACGGTTTGTCTTACGTGAGCACCCCCATCCCCGGAGGCCTGTAATGGTCGGACGAGTTAATACGAATCTCAGCGTTTACCTCCCTGAGCTGCTGCCCACGCTCAGCGAGTACATGCAGAAGAAGGACGCCGAGAAGGCGAATGAGATCCTTCTTCAGCTGGTCACCGCGTTTTCGCCCGAGCAAAAGGCTGCCCTCTTCAAGGAGATCCGCCGCGGCAACGTGCCGGACCCCCTCAAGCGCCTGGACCTGCTGACCAAGAAGCTCGGCGAAGGCGAGATCAGCACCGCCGAGTTCCTCAAGCAGGCCGAGAAGACCATCACCAGCACCCGCACCATCGACGGGAAGACGGTGAAGCTCCCGTCGCCCGCGGAGCGGCTGACGAAGATGAACGAGGCCATCATGGATGGCCGTCTCTCCGACAAGGAGCTGGAGATGTACACCCAGCTCAAGTCGGTGGAGAACGTGGGCGGTGGCCCGAACGAGGCCGGCCTTACCACGGCGGATCGCTTCCTCGACGAGGCGATGAAGAGCAAGAAGGGCAACAACGACGTCGAGAAGATCAAGCTGATGGCCACGGCCGCGGTCGAGGCCGAGTCCATCGAGGATTCCCAGGACGGGCTGCTGTTCCAGGCCGCGGCCGGCGAGTCCGTGACCCAGGCCTTCGAGGACTACCGCGCGGGTGATCGCACCGAGGGCGGCAGCCGCACCCGGTCCGGCGGCAGCGCGTCCCGCGAGGAGGCGGGCGGCACCGGCGGCTCGGGTGGCTCTGGCCACACCAGCTCCTCCAGCTCGGCTTCGCGCAGCAGCGGCGGCACCGGCGGCTCGAGCGGCTCTGGCCGCACCAGCTCCTCGCGCTCCGCGGCCACTGGCACCGGCGGCGAGTTCGTGCCCTCCGGCATGAGCGGGCCGGGCGGCAAGGGCGGCGGGATCGACGTGGGAGACGTCACCTCGATCGACCTCTCCCCGACCGAGCAGCAGCTCTACAACAAGCTCAAGGCCGAGGATCCGCAGGCGGCCGCGCGCTTCTTCCTCCAGCAGAAGCTGGCGAAGATCTCCGAGATGGCGGCGATGCTCTCCAACATCGCCAAGATGCGCCACGACTCCGCGATGGCGATCATCGGCAACATGCGGTGATAGACATCACCTTGGGTGCGAACTAAAAGACGGGTGCTCGCATCGCGGGCACCCGTTTGTTTTTCCGCTGTTTGGGAGCCGTTCCAAGACATGGCCAAGGATCCGAACCCGGCTCCCCCGCCCAAAGGCAAGCCGACCCAGCAGCAGCGCCACTCGGACGTCACTCCGAACTGGGAGGAGACCCTCTACACGCCCGAGCGCGTGGACAAGTGGGTGAAGGGGGAGATGACCCTTCAGGAGCTCAACGCCATCTCCGGGCCGGAGATGATGGAGATGGCCGTGATCGGCTTCTCCATGTACGAGCAGGGCCGCTACGAAGACGCCAAGGTGATCTTCGAAGGGCTGGCCCAGCTGGATCCAAGCGAAGGCTACTACCGGACCGCCCTGGGCGCGGTGTACCTGGCCCAGGAGGATCTGGAGACGGCGGAGCGGCTCTTCAACCACGCCATCCAGCTCAACGACAAGGAGATCGCCTCCTACGTGAACCGGGGCGAGGTCTACCTGCGGCAGGGGAAGATCCTGGAGGCGGCGCAGGACTTCAAGCGCGCCGTGGAGCTGGATCCGGAGAACAAGGACCCGCTCTCCCAGCGCGCCCGCATCCTCGCCGCCGCGGCGCTGGAGACGCTCGAGGCCGCGCAGAAGGAGGCGGAGAACCGCGGCGCCAAGGGCGCTGCCAAGCCCGCGGCTCCGGCCACCAAGTCCAGCACCGCCGTGCCCGCCGCCGCTGCGAAGCCCGGCGCCCCCGCCGCCAAGGCCGCGGCCGCCCCCGCCGGCAAGAAAAAGTAGGAACGGACGACGTTGGCGAACGAGGGTGATCGCAAGCCTGCGCGCGTGCAGGTGCTGCACTTCCCCAAGAAGGCGAAGCCCCGGCGCCCCACGCTGGAGAGCTTCACCGGCAGCGGGAGCTTCAACTACGCCAAGACGCTCCCCGAGCTGCGCGCCGCCGGCGGCGGCCGCCGCAAGACGGACGAGCTGAAGGCCCCGGTGCTGGCGGATCCAGATGGCGAGGAGACCCAGCCCTCCCTCTCTCCCGCCCCGGCGCCCCGCCGGCGCCCCGGCGAGCGCCGCACGGGCGAGAAGCGCCGCAAGAGCAAGGGGCAGCTGCCCGCGGCCCAGGCCCGCCCCCGGGTGGAGGTGGATACGGATCCGGCCCTGCGCTACAGCCAGCGCAAGCTGGAGGAGGCGCTGGGGGAGCGGCCCCTGGGCAAGTTCACGCCGGAGCGGATCGCCGAGGTCTCCCTGTTCGGCCACCGCCTGTTCGAAGAGGGGCGCCTGGAGGAGGCGCGCGGCGTCTTCGAAGGGCTGGTCAGCCTGGGCGTGGAGGACGCGTTCCCGCACACCATGCTGGGGACGGTGTACCTGGCCTTGGGGGATCAGGATCGGGCGCTGGCGCTCTTCGAGGCCGCGCTCACGCTGGACCCCGCGGACCTGGCGGCCCGGGTCTACCGGGGGGAGATCCGCCTCAACCGCGGGCGCTTCAAGCTGGCGGTGGAGGACCTGCGGCGGGCGGTGAACGCCGGGGCCGCGGAGGACCCCTTCGTGGACCGCGCGCGGCGCCTGCTGCGAATGGCCCGGGATCTCGCGCGCCGGCGCCGCTAGCGCGCCTCCAGGCGAAAAAGCCGCCGCCAGGACGGTAACTTGGCCGGTGGTGGGGCCGTAGAAGTGTCGCTCCCACGCGGTCTAGGATGGGCAGCTTCATGGGCGCCAACAGCTTCATCAACAAGTACTCCGACATCGTGCTCGCCTGCGTGGTGGTGGCGATCGTCGGGATGATGATCGTCCCGCTGCCCACGCCGCTGTTGGACGTGCTGCTGACGTTCAACATCAGCATCGCCGTGATGGTGCTGCTGATCTCGCTCTACGTGCCGCACGCGCTGCAGCTGTCCGTCTTCCCCACGCTCTTGCTGGTGACGACGATGTACCGGCTGTCGCTCACCATCTCCACCACGCGGTTGATCCTGCTCACCGGAGATCCCGGTGAAGTCGTGGTGGCGTTCGGCAACTTCGTGGTGCGCGGCAACTTCGTGGTCGGCGGCGTGATCTTCGTGATCCTCACGGTGGTGAACTTCATCGTGATCTCCAAGGGCTCGGAGCGCGTGGCCGAAGTGGCGGCCCGCTTCACCCTGGACGCCATGCCCGGCAAGCAGATGTCGATCGACGCGGACCTGCGCGCCGGCGCGATCGACATGGAGCAGGGCAAGAAGAAGCGCCGGGATCTCGAGCGCGAGTCCGCCCTGTTCGGCGCCATGGACGGCGCCATGAAGTTCGTCAAGGGCGACGCCATCGCCTCCATCATCATCACGGTGGTCAACATCGTGGGTGGCCTCGTCATCGGCGTGATGCAGAAGGGGCTGACGGTGGGGGACGCGGCGAAGAAGTACTCGCTGCTCACCATCGGTGACGGCCTGGTGGGGATGATCCCCGCCATCCTGATCTCCACCGCGGCGGGCATCATCGTCACCCGCGTGGGCGGCGAGGAGGAGGGCGCCCACCTCGGCAAGGACATGGGCTCCCAGCTGACCGCCTACCCCAAGGCGATCGCCATCCTCTCCGGCATGCTCCTGGTGCTGGCGGCGGTGCCGGGCCTGCCCAAGGTGCCGTTCCTGCTCCTGGGCCTGGGCGCCGGCTTCTGGGGCTACGCCATGCTCCGCAAGGACAAGCAGGCGGCGCTGGCGGAGGAGAACGGCGGGGTGATGCCGGGCTCGGAGAAGCAGGAGGGCGGGGCGCCCCAGGCGGTGGAGCCGGGGCCGAAGGAGCCCATCAACCCGGACTCCGAGCTCTTCATCCCGGTGGTGACGCCGATCGTGCTCGAGGTCTCGGACGCGCTGGTCCCGTTCGTGGACTCCCGGCAGGACGGCGGCCGCTTCCTCTACGAGCTCATCCCCTTCATGCGCGATGGCCTCTTCGTGGAGCTGGGCGTGCGCTACCCGGGCGTCCGCGCCCGCGGCAACCCGTCCCTGCCGCCCGGCAGCTACCAGATCCAGATCAACGAGGTGCCGGTGGTCACCGGCCAGGCCACGCTCGGCCACATCCTCGTCAATGACACCGTGGAGCGGCTGAAGCTGATGAACGTGGCCGGCTTCGAGGCGATCAACCCGGCCACCCGCCAGCCCGCCGCGTGGGTGCCCGAGCAGCACAAGGAGATGCTGGAGGCGGCCGGGCTCACCACGTGGGACGTGCCCGGCTACATCATCCTGCACCTCGCGGCGGTGCTGCGCCGCCACGCCCGCGAGTTCGTGGGCGTGCAGGAGGCGCAGTCCATGCTGGATCAGCTGGAGAAGGCCTTCCCGGCGATCGTCAAGGAGGTCGTCCCCAAGGTCGTCAACGTCCTCAAGCTCACGGACATCCTCGGCCGCCTCGTGGAAGAGGAGATCTCCATCCGCGACCTGCGCGGGATCCTCCAGGCGCTGGCCGAGTACGGCCAGATTGAGGCGGACAACGTGATGCTCACCGAGCACGTCCGCGCCGCGCAGAAGCGCTACGTCTCCCACAAGTACGCGCGCGGGACGAACACGCTGGTGGTCTACCTGCTGGACCCGCAGATCGAAGAGGCCATCCGCGGCTCCATCAAGCGGACCAGCGCCGGCACCCACCTGGCGCTCGAGCCGGACATCGCCCAGGAGATCGTCCAAGCGGTGAAGAACGAGTGCGGCCACCTGCCGCCCACCGCCCAGCGGCCGGTGATCCTCACCGCCATGGACATCCGGCGCTACGTCCGCAAGCTGCTCGAGTACGAGTTCAACCCGCCGTTCTCGGTGGTGAGCTACCAGGAGCTCTCGCCGGATCTGAACATCCAGCCGGTGGCCCGGATCTCGACGAGGTAGCCGCTCGGGATGATCCCGCACGCGCTCCGGTCACCCCGAGCGAAGTCGAGGGGCGATGGTGGCAGGCGGGTGCGCGCGCCCCTCGACTTCGCTCGGGCTGACCGGGGTCACGCGCCGAAGATCAGCGCCACCAGCAGCACCAGCGCGAGCAGCCCGGCCACCACCACGAGCAGCACCGGGACCAGCGCCTTGGTGTTCTTGAGCTTGAGCTTGGCGAAGCGCCCCTTGCCGGCAGGCTCGGGCTCCTCCTCTTCCTCTTCTTCCTCCTCCTCTTCCTCGCCTCCGCCCTGCTCGGCGGCGGCCTCGTCCTCGCCGCCTTCCGGGCCGCCCGGCTCGGGCGCGGGCTCCGGGGCGGGCTCGGGCGCGGGCTCCGGGGCGGGCTCTGGCTCCGGCTCGGGCTCGGGCGGCGGTGGCTCGTCCAGGAGCGAGTGGCTGGTGGCCTCGGCCTCGTCCTCCGCCTCGGGGAGGACCACCGGGGCCTCGCGGACCTCGGAGGGATCCAAATAGAGCAGGCGGATCCCGCCCACCTCCAGCTCGTCCCGGTCCCGCAGCGTCTTGCGCGCCACCCGCTTCTTGTTGACCTTGATCCCGTTGCGGCTCTCGAGGTCCTCCACGTGGGTGCCGGACCAGTCCCGCCGCACCTTGGCGTGGCGCCGGGAAACCAGGTCGTCCTTGAGCACCACGTCCGCGGTCTCGTCCCGGCCGAAGATCAGCTCCTGCGCGTCCGCGATCTCGATCTTCTGCCCTTCCCGCGGGCCGTTCATGATCCGGAAGTAGGGCCCCTCACCGCTGCCCAGCCCGCGCATCACGTCCTTCACCACCTGCCGCGCCACCAGCGAGGTGCGGTTGTCCTGCGCCTCCTTGGGCACGTCCGCCACGCGGTCGAACGTCACGTCGAACTGGGCGATGGCGATCACGTCCCCATTGCGCAGGAGGCGCTTCTCCCCCTTGGGCAGCGACTGGCCGTTGATCTGCGTGCCGTAGGCGCTTCCCAGGTCCTCCACGAAGAAGAGGGCGCCGTCCCGGGAGATCCGAGCGTGGCTGCGGCTGACCGCCTGCTGCGCCAGCACCACCTGGCAGCCCTTGTCCCGGCCGAGCGTGATCAGCGGGTCATCGAGGATGACCTCCACCGGCTTGTCGCCGCCAGCCTCGCTCCGCTGTCTGACCAGCAGCCTGACGCTCATGCGTTGAGGGCTACCGGGAGCTGACGAACTTCTCGCAGCTCTCGATCTCCTTCGGGAACTCTTCCGCCACCGCGTACTTGAGGAAGTTCTTGCAGGCGATCAGCGCTTCCTTTTCACGGCGCTCCTCGGTGTAGACCTCGAAGAGGGCGAAGTGGCAGGGCGCGTACTTGCCGTCCAGCTTCACGCAGCGGCGGTAGGCGCGCTCCTCCTCGTTGCGCAGCCCGCGCTCGCGGAAGGTGCGGCCCAGCGCGTACATGGACTGGGGCGTGTTCTCCGTGGTGGAGGTCTCCTTGATCTCCTTCAGCGTGGGATCCAGGAGCATGGCCTTGCGGTTGACGATCGGCAGCGCCTGGCGGCACTGGACGTGGTTGCTGTCCGCCTCGAGGCAGGAGGTGAGGGCGTCCTTGGCCTCCGTCATCTTTCCGGAGTCCGAGTAGGCCATGCCCAGGTTGTACCAGGCGTCCGCGAAGGAGGGGTCCAGCGCGGTGGTCTTGGCCAGCTCGTCGATCGCCTCGTCGTAGTGCTTCTCCTCGAGCGCCATCAGCCCGAGCCAGTGGTGCGGATCCGCGAGCTGCGAGTTGATGGCGACGATGGTGCGGAACTCCTTGCGGGCCTCGTCCTTCTCGCCGGCGCGCATCAGGGTGAGCCCCAGGTTGTAGCGCGCCTCGGTGTAGTCCGGGTTCACCTTGAGCGCGCGGCGGAAGTTCTCCTCTGCTTTGCCGAACTTCTGGTCGTACGTCAGGTAGATGTAGCCGAGGTTGTTGTACGACTGCGCCTGCTCCTGGTTGTAGCGCAGCGCCTTGATGAAGCAGTCCCGCGCTTTGTCGGTCTGCTCGCGCTTGAGGTAGATGAGCCCCTTGTTGTTCCAGAGGTCCGCGTACTGCGGAGAGAACTGGAGGCCGAGATCACACTGGACCTCCGCCTTCACCAGGTCCCCCTGGTTCACGTACTGCGCGCACAGCTCGTTGGCCTCCAGCGCGCGAGGGTGCGGCGGCGGCAGCGAGAGGCAAGCGGCCGCGAGCGTGGCGGGCAACAGCAGGGCAAGGCGTCTAAAGGCCATGAACTTCCAGAGTGTAGGAGCACAGCGCAGAACTAGGCAACCGCAACCCCCGGTAAACAAAGGCGGATTCAAACTCCGGGCCGCGGATCCACAGGTGAATGAACGCGACCCGCAACCTTTCCCCGGCTCGCCCGAGGATCTCTCGATGCTCAAGACTCTCATGGAGGAAGGCGCGTGAGGCGGCTCTCGGTGGTGCTGGCGGTGGTGGGGGCGCTCTACGCGGGGCGGGCGCAGGCGCAGTTCGCCAACCAGAGCGTGCTGCTCTCCGCCGGGTACATGAGCCTGGGGGACCCCAGCGTCTCCGGCGGCGTCCCCATCAGCCTGGGCTACACGCGCTACCTGGACTCCGGGCTGGAGTTCACCTCGCGCCTGTCGTTCATGATCCTCGCGCTCAAGGGCAGCAGCTACCTCGTCATCGGCGGGGAGCTGGCGCCGGGCATCCGCTACCTCTTCCTCCAGGAGGAGCTGCGCCCGTACGTGGGGCTGGAGCTCTCGTTCCGGTACATCAATGGGGTGGACACCTCGCAGACCAGCTCCGGCTTCTTCGGCGTGGGGCCGGTGGTGGGGCTGGACTACTTCCTCACCGACCAGTTCTCGCTCGGCGTGCGCGGCCAGTTCGACGTCTACATGATGCTCAACCAGCGCATCCAGGTGGGCGGCGGCGGCGCCGTCGTGGCGGCGGCCTACTTCTGACGCAGCGAAAGCTTGCGCCGCTGCGCCCGCTTACGGGCGAGCGCGGTGGCCGCGAGCAGCACCACCTTCTCGTCCGAGAGGTGCTCGGGCTTGAAGAGCCCGACTTCCTCCTGCAGCCGCAGCGAGAGGGCGGCGAAGAGCTTGAGCCGCGCGTCCATCCCCAGCTCCTCGCGGCGCATGGCGGAGGAGAGCACCAGCTCCTGCTCTTCCCGGGAGAGCTTGTCCACCGCGGCCAGGAACACCGGGTCCGCGAGCAGCTGCGGGTCCCCCGCGTCCTTCTCCAGCGAGGCGGGGATCTTCAGCCGCCGCTCGCGCACCACGATCGTCCCCGCGAGGAGATCTCCCAGCCGCTGCTGCGACTGCGAGAAGAGCGCGCTGGCGCCCCCCACGAAGTAGAAGAGCGGCAGCCGGTCCAGCGGCCGGACCAGGTTGCGCAGGGCTGAGTGGTAGAAGCCGATCCTCACCCCGGTCTCCTGCACCACCCGCAAGCCCAGCGCGCGCTTTCCCACCGTCTGTCCGGACCAGACGGTCTCGAAGAGGATGGCGTAGCCCCAGTCGATCAAGAACCAGAGGACGAAGGAGAGCGCGGAGGCGAAGCCGGGGAGCACCGCCACCACCGTGCTCAAGATCATGATCGCCACCAACGCGCCCACGGTGGTGAGCAGGGTGTCCAACAGCCAGGCCAGGAAGCGGCTGTAGAGGCCGGCGAGCACGAAGTCGAACTCCACGTACTCGGGCGTGAGCACCACGTGGGTGCCGTCCAGCATCGCGGACACAGGCTTCGACATGGGCGCGCAGCATAGGGCTTTTGCTAGCGTCTGGCGCCCATGGAGCTTCCCGAGTTCGTGGAGCAGCGCCGCACCCGTTGGACCGCCCTGGAGCGGCTGCTCGACAAGGCGGAAGGAGAGGGGCTCGCCCGCCTCTCCCTGGATGACGCGCGGCACCTCTCGCGGCTCTACCGCGGGGCTTCGGCGGACCTGCTCTGGGTCCGCGCGCGCGGCGAGTCCGCGGACGTGGGCGGCTACCTCAACGATCTGGTGGGCCGCGCCTACGCGCTGACCTACCCCGGCAAGCGCGCCCGGCTGGCGGACGTGCTGCGCTTCCTCACGCGCGGCTTCCCGGACCTGCTCGCCCGCGAGCTGCGGATGTTCCTCGCGGCCTGGCTCCTCTTCTTCGCCGGCTTCGGCTTCGGCTATCTCGGCATGCTGGTGGACGAGGGGGCCGCGCCGTACCTCGTCCCCGAGCAACATCTCAAGATGGACCCCACCAAGCGCGCCGAGGACGAGGCCAAGGAGGACGTGGCGGGCGTGCAGCAGCAGGCGGCCTTCACCACCTTCCTGTTCACCCACAACATCGGCGTGGCGTTCTTCTGCTTCGCGCTCGGGCTCACCGTGGGCGTGGGGACGGCGATCATGCTCTTCGTCAACGGGCTGTTCCTGGGCGCGCTGGCGCAGGTCTACGCCGCCAAGGGGCTCGCCGGCTGGTTCTGGGCGTGGATCCTCCCGCACGGCATTCCGGAGATCTCCGCCATCTGCATCGCCGGGGCCGCGGGCTTCCTGCTGGCCCGCGCGCTGGCGGCGCCCGGAGGGCTCACCCGCCGCCAGGCGCTGCGCCGCGAGTCCGCCGGCGCCATCCAGCTGCTGTTCGGCACGCTCACGCTCTTCGTGCTGGCCGGCGTGATTGAAGGGACCATCTCCCAGATCCACCCGCCGCGCCTGCCGGTCTGGGTGAAGATCTCCTTCGCGCTGACGGTGGGAGGCGGCGTCTACGCCTACCTGCTCTCCGGGGCGTTCCGGGCCGCGCGGCAGCCGGGGGCCGCTTCATAATCCGCGGCCTCCGGCGCCCACTCACGCGCAAGGGACCTTTGCGCTAGGGGGAAGGCAAGGCGCTCGCATGGGGCGGGCGCACCTTCGAGCGCGAAGGCGCCCGTTTTCACTCAACGGGCGAGGTCATCTTCTCCAGCAGCTCGACCAGCGCCTTCTTCTCCTGGAAGGTGATCTCCCGCTGCACGATGCTCTCCGAGGGCTCGCCGGGATAGGTGCCCTTGGCCCCCCCGCCGACAGCGTAGTGCTCCACCACCTCCTCCAGCGTGGCGAGCGAGCCGTTGTGCATGAAGGGCGCGGTGAGCGCCACGTTGCGCAAGGTGGGGATGACGAACTCGCCCTTCTGGGCCTCGCGAGGCCCCGCGCTGATGATCGGCTTGAGCACGGAGTCGAAGGCGCGCTTGTCGTCGCTGTAGTCCTTGAGGCTGCTGAAGTCGTCGCCGATCAGCGTCTGGACGCCGGAGTAGCGGCCGAGATCCTCCGGCGCCCCGTCCACCACGCTCACCGCCGCGTTCCGGAACTGCCCGTTGAGCAGCGGCCCCTCGTGGCAGGCGATGCAGCCGCCGCGCTCGCTCATGAAGACGGAGATGCCCAGGTAGAGCGGGTGGCTCTTCTCCTCGCCCCGCGCCCGGGCCTCGAGCAGCTCCCTCACGCCAATGTCGAACGGGGAGAGCGCGCGGCGGGTGAAGGTCGCGTCGCGCTCGTAGGTCTCGATCACCTTCCCGAACGCGGCGAGGACCGCCTTGTCGTCCGGCTCGGTGGCGGGGTTGACCCCGGTGATCGGCTCGAAGTCCGCGTACTCCGCGCGGCCGAGCACTTCCCGCAGCCGCTGCGGGGTGGAGCGCATCTCCCGGTCGCTGAGCAGCGGGCGGATCGCCTGCGCCCAGAGCGTGTTGTTGCCGCCGTCCCAGGTGAACCAGTCCCGGTGCCGGACGTTGATGAGCGAGGGCGGGTTCCGGGTGGTGATCTGCCCGTCGCACCCGTCCGCCAGCGGCTTGTCCACGGTGAACCCTTCGCCGCCGTGGCAGCTGGCGCAGGAGACCTGGTTGCAGGAGGACAGCGTGGGGTCGTGGAAGAGCTTGCGTCCGAGCTCCCGGGCGAGCTGCAGCTTGTCCTCGGGCAGGGAGAGCAGCTTGTTGGTGGGGTTGGGCCGCCCGGTGCCGCTCGGCGGCCACTGGGCGATCAGCTCCAGCTTCTTGAAGTCGGCTTCCCCGAGCTCGGCCGGCTGAAAGCAGGCGGCGAGCGGGAGGGCGAGGAGGGGTAGGAGCGAGCGCAAGCGAGCGTCCATTCGGTGCGCGCGACTATACCCCTAAGGGGTCCGTCACCGGCATGTCGCATTCTCGGCGCAGGGAGCGCCTGCCCCCTCGCCTCGCGAGCTCAAAGCGTGCCCCGCGCCTTGATCTCCAGGTAGCGGTTCACCGCGGCGAGCGAGAGCTCCTCCGGGTTCACGTCTACCACCTGCACGCCCTCCTGACCGATCCGGGCCTTGAGCTGCTCCCGGTCCGCCAGCAGCTCACAGGCCACCGCGTGCTGGTACGCCTCCTCGGGGGACGGGGGAGGGGTGCGCAGCAACCCGGCCAGGGCGGTGTCCTTCACGCTGAGGCAAAGCGGGACGTGCCGGCGGGCCAGCCGGCGCAGCGGCTGGATCATCCCCTGCGCGTGCTCCTCATCCAGGAAGTCGGTGAAGACGCAGAGCAGGCTGCGCCGGCGGAGCCGGATGTAGAGCTCGTGGAAGAGCGCCAGATAGTCCACGTAGGTGAGGTTGGGCTTGGCGGAGTAGAGCGTGTCCACGATCCGCCGGTACTGCTGGCGCCCCGCGTCGGGCGCCAGGTAGGCCTTCACCCCGTCCGCGAACACGATCAGCCCCACCCGGTCACCGTTGCGCACCGCCACGAAGGCGAGGAAGAGCGCCGCGTTCACCGCGTGGTCCAGCTTGGAGAGGCCGTCCACCTTGGCCGCCATGGCCCGGCCGGCGTCCACGCAGATCAGCACCGACTGCGAGCGCTCGGACTCCATCACCCGGGTGACCGGCTTGCCGCGCCGCGCGGTGGCCTTCCAGTCCACCTCGCGCACCGAGTCCCCCTGCGCGTAGTCCCGCAGCCGGGCGAACTCGGAGCCGCGCCCGTCCCGCCGCAGCTTGCGCAGCCCCAGGTTCACCAGGTCCAGCGCCGCGTCCGCGAGCAGCAGCCGGCTGGCGCCGCGCAGGTCCGGGTAGACGGAGAGGCTCTCCGCCGCCGGCACCACCCGCTCGTGCCACACCAGCCCCAGGGGGCCCAGCACGCGGACGTGGAGATCTTCGAAGTCGAACTTGCCGCGGCGCGCAGGGGTGGCGCGGTAGGTGAGCTCCACCCGGCTGCGGCCGGGGACCTGGGCCTGGAGCTGCTCGGGCTCGGCGCGGAAGTCGTCCGGGGCGTCGTCCTTGAGCCGGAGCCGGAGCGCCCGCGCGCCGCGGTTGATCACGTGGACGGTCACCTTGTTGGCGACGCCGACCGAGACCTTCCCCGGCAGCGTGCGCCAGACCTTGAGCGGCGCCCCCCGCGCGACCGCGAAGTCCACCGCCGCCAGCGCGAGCAGGCTCGCATCGAGCACCACGAGGATCCGCCACAGCCCGGGCAAGAAGCCCGCGGCCATGGCCGGCAGCGCGAGCAGCGCCAGCGCCGCCCAGAGCCGCCCGGTGGGGATCACCTCGGGACCTCCACCGCGCCCACCACCTCGCGCAGGACCTCGGCGGGGGTGGCGCCGTCCAGCTCCGCGTCAGGCGAGAGCAAGAGCCGATGCTTGAGCACCGGGCCGGCCAAGAAGCGCACGTCATCCGGGGTGACGAAGGGGCGTCCGCGCAGCGCGGCCAGCGCCTTGGAGGCGAGCAAGAGGTGCACGCCGGCGCGCGGGCCGGCCCCCAGGCGGATGCGCGGCGAGCTGCGGGTGGCGGCCACCAGGCGGCGCACGTAGCCCAGGACCGGCACCTCCACGTTCACCTCCTTGAGCGCGTTGCGCGCCTCCAGCACGTGGTCCGGCCCCACCGCGCCGGTCACCCCCGCGCGCGCCAGGTCCCCAGAGTCGAACCCCTGGTGGACGGACGTGAGGATCGCCTCCTCCTCCTGGTCGCTCGGGTAGCCCACTTCGATCTTCAGGAGGAACCGGTCCAGCTGCGCCTCGGGGAGGGGATAGGTGCCCTCGGACTCCACCGGGTTCTGGGTGGCGAACACGGTGAAGAGCGGCGAGAGCGCGATGTTGCGGCCTTCCAGGGAGACGGTGCGCTCCTGCATCGCCTCCAGCAGCGCGGACTGCGTCTTCGCCGGGGCGCGGTTGATCTCGTCCGCCAGCAAGAGGTCCGTGAAGATCGGCCCGCGCACCAGCACGAAGGACTGGCTCTTCAGGTCGAACACGCTGGTGCCGAGGATGTCCGCGGGCATCAGGTCCGGCGTGAACTGGATCCGCTTGAAGTCGGACTTGAGGCTCTTGGCGAGCGCCTTGGCCATCAGCGTCTTGGCCACCCCGGGGACGCCTTCGAGCAGCACGTGGCCGCCGGCGAGGATCCCGCAGAGCATCAGCTCCAGCACCTCGTCCTGGCCCACCACGGCCTTGCGGACCTCGCGCAGGACGGCCTCGCGCAGGGCGCTGGCCATCCGCACGGCGTTGCCGGGCGCGCCGGGGAGCTGCTGGGCGGCGGCGGGGGAGGAGGGGTCGATCATGGGGTGGTCCTCTGGCTGGGACGGTGCTCGTGGGACTTCCGGGTGCGGATCTTCTGGCGCAGGAGCGCCGCGCCGCGGGCCGCGCGGCGGACGTCCTCGTCCGTGGAGACCGAGGCCTGGAGCGAGAGCAGCTCGGTGAGCGCGCTGCCCAGCTCGGGCCGGCCGGCGGCGGTGAGGGCGCCGGCGACTTCGGGGCTGGCGCTGCGCGGGGAGAGCCCGGCCAGCGGGGCCAGCTCCGCGGTGACGCCCTTCAAGATCTGCGAGACGGCGAAGGCCCGGTGGCCGCCCTCGCGGTAGAGCCTGCTGGAGGCGAACAGCGCGTCCGTCCCGCCCACCCGCTCCTGGGCCAGCGGCATCCGCGGCCTCCCGAAGCGGCGCAGCGCGGCGGACCAGAGCATCACCCCCAGGAGCAGCTGGGCCGCGGCGAAGTGCAGGCCGTAGCGGCGGGCGAACTCGCCCAGCGAGCGCTCGCCGGTGAAGCCGTGGTGGAACTCGTCGAACAGCAGGCGCCCCCGCCCCGCGGCGTGCCCCACCAGCGAGAGCCAGAGCTGGGCGTTGTCCGCTCGCGCCAGCGCGGCGTTGCTCGCCAGCTCCGGCGCGCCGAGCACGATCACCTGCCCCTGGCCGTAGGGGATGAGCGCCATCACCGCCTCGCCCAGCAGCGGGTCCTCCAGCAGCGTGACGGCGTTGTGCGGCAGATCCAGGAACACCGCCACCCTTGCCTCCACCCGCTCCACCCCCAGCGTCCAGGGGGAGGCCACGCTGGGCGCCAGCGTGCGGATGCCCAGCTTCGCCTCCGCGGCGGTGAGCTGGACGCCGAGATCCTTGAGCAGCGGGTTCTCGTGCGCGCGCCAGGGCGCGTAGATCAGCGTGTGGCCCCCGCGCACGTGGGTGAGCAGCTTCTCCCGCTCGTCCACGGTGACGTCCGGCGCGTAGAGCACGTTGCTGCCCCGGCGCTTGGCCACCTCCTCGTCCTCCTCCTCCACCCCGCCGTCCGTGGCGAAGTAGAGCGGGCCCACCTTGGTGGCGTCCTTGCTGTGGGAGAACTCCACGCCCAGCAGCGCGAGCGAGGCGGCCTCGTCCAGCGACTCGAGATCCTGCTGGTGGCGCCCCACCGGCAGGCCGCCCTCCTGCGCCAGGAGGTAGAGGCCGCGGGCGCCCTGCCCATCCGAGCGGTAGGTGGAGAGCGCGTCCGCGAAGCTGCCGCGGCGCGCCCCCTGCAGCACGTAGCTGCCCAAGAAGCCGAGCAGCAAAAGCCCCCCGAGCATCACCAGCGGGAAGCGGTCACGCACTCGCGGCCTCCTCCGGCGAGGGGGCCGCGGGCGCCAGGAACGGCAGGCTGAGCTGGCGGAAGGCCGCGTAGCCGGGCGCGTCCGCCCCCAGGTTCCCGTAGTACGTGAAGTCGAAGCGGAAGGTGAGCTCGCGGAAGGCGGCCAGCTGCGCCCTGCGCTTGAAGTGGCGGAAGTAGTCCCAGTTGGAGAGGGTGGGGTCGTAGTCGATGGTGCCGTCCCGGTGCAGCCGGGAGAGCAGGGCGAGATAGAGGCTGCGCACCGCCTCGCGGTACTCGCCGCGCGCGGCGAGCTGGTCCGCCAGCTCCGCCCAGCCCTCCGGCGGGCGGGAGAGCGCGTTCTGGGGATCCGGCGCGCCCGCCTCCCGCGTCACCGTGATGGACTGCGCGCCGTCCCCGTCCGCGCCGCGCTGCTCCCGGCCGCGCAGGAGGAGCCAGGCGAGCAGTCCCACCACCGCGGCCACCAGCAGCACCACCAGGAGGTTGGCCAGGCCCGCGCCGGCGCCGGCCCCCACCGGCACGGCCAGCGGCGTGGGAGAGGCGCTCTCGTCCCGCTCCAGCAAGCGCTTGAGCCACTTGCCCAGGCGGCGCCAGAAGCGGCTCCACCAGCCCTCCTCGGGGACCTCCTCCTCCTTGGGCGGCTCCTCCACCGCGTCCTTCTCCGGGATCACCCGGAACTCCGGCCGCCGGAGGATCTCCTGCGCGCGCTCGCTGGCGGTGGCGGAGGAGGGGCGGGAGGCCAGCGCGTCCCGCGCCGCGGAGATCTGCGCCGCGCCGGCGCGCAGCTGGGAGAGCCCCAGCTCGCAGTCGTCCTCGTCGTAGATGGTGGACTCCACCTGCTGGAGGAACCGGGAGAGCGCGGCCTGCTCGCGCGCGGAGAGCTCGCGGGTGGCCTGGAGCTTCTTGCGCAGCGCCGGGTCGTTGCCGCGGCAGGCGCGCGCGGCGTCCTGCAGCCGGGTGGAGATCTCCTCGAGCGGCAGCGGCTGCACGGAGAGGTTGCCCCCGGGCGCCGCCGGGTCGGGAGGGGCCGGTTCGTCAGGCGCCTGGGCGCGGGCGGAGGGTGCGCCGGCGAGCAGCCCGAGCGCGAGCGCCAACCCCAGCGCCGCGGAGGCGCGGGGCTTTTTGCGCTCGCGGCGGGGCAGGTGCTCGATCGCCGCGAGCAGATCCAGCCCCTCCTGGCGGACGCGGCCGTCCAGCACCAGCAGCACCGCCACCGCCGCGCGCAGCGGCTCGAAGAGCGTGAAGCCCAGGCAGCAGATGACCAGCCACCAGCTGCCGTTGTCGAGCGAGGTGAAGCGCGCGGCGAAGGTGAGATCCAGCCCGAGCAGGCTGCGTCCGAAGGCCAGGGCCACCAGCGCGGCGATGTGCAGGTTCAAGATCACCAGCGCCTGCACCGAGAAGAGCCAGCGCAGCTGCACCGCGGAGCGCTTGGCGCCGCCCAGCAGGGTGGAGGTGGTGCCCAGCACCTTCACCGGCGCGCCGAGCCCCTGCATGGTGACGGCGTAGGCGGCCAGGTGCGCGCCATAGAAGAGGAAGACGATCCCCAGGGTGACCGTCACGCTCAAGACCTGGAAGAGCCCCACCAGCGCCACGGTGATGAAGAGGCTGGGGGCTCGCCCGAGCGCCGCCTTCAGCGAGCCGAGCGGGGTGGGCGCGTCCTTGGCCAGGAGCGTCCGCTCCAGATGATGGCAGGCGGCGCCCTGGAAGAGGCCGCGCGCGAACCAGGCCAGGGTGAGCAGCAGCGCCGGCAGGGCGAGCGGCTGGCGGTGCTCGGCGGCGTCCCGCAGGTGGAGGAGGGCGCCGGTGACGAGCGCGCCGCCGGGCAGCGCGAGCGACCAGAGCCCGCCCTGGCGGGCGACGAGCCTGATCGCGGCGTCGAACAGGGCGACGGGCGAACGCGGGCGGAGCTCGAGCGCGGAGACGGCCATGTCTCTCGTCAGCTCCCGCCTGCGAGCAGGGATGCGGTCAGGTACACGCCGGAGAGGATGACCCCGAAGCCGAGCAGGGCGAGCAAGACATTCCCCGGCGTCCACTCCTTGCGCTGCGCCAGCCGCTGCGCGGCGGCCAGCTTCTCCGCCAGGCACTTCGCGCAGCGGTTGATGCCTTCGAACTGGGTGGTGCACTCCCGGCAGATGACGCGCCGGCACTCCACGCAGATCCCGAGGCCGGCGCGTTCTGGATGGTAGTGGCAGCGGCCCGAGCCCTGGAGCATGGGCTCGGGAATCTACACAGAAAGTGCGGCCCCGCTCACAGCTCCTCGAGGAACTCGTCGTTGTACGTGTACCGGGACAGCCGCTTGACCAAAGCCTCCATCGCCTCCACCGGCTTCACCGCGAAGAGCATCTGGCGCAGCTTCTTCACCTTCTCGTACTCCTTCGGGGTGAAGAGCTTCTCCTCCTTGCGCGTGCCGGACTGCGGGATGTTCACCGCGGGCCAGATCCGCTTCTCGGCGAGCAGCCGGTCCAGGGTCACCTCGCTGTTGCCGGTGCCCTTGAACTCCTCGAAGATCACCTCGTCCATCCGGCTGCCGGTGTCGATCAGCGCGGTGCCGATGATGGTGAGCGTGCCGGCCTCTTCCGTGGCGCGGGCGGCGCCGAAGATCCGCTTGGGGCGCTCCAGCGCGCGCGAGTCCACGCCGCCGGTCATGGTGCGGCCCGAGCTGTCGATCTCCTTGTTGTAGGCGCGGGCCAGGCGGGTGATCGAGTCGAGGAGAATGACCACGTCCTTGCCGCTCTCCACCATCCGGCGCGCCCGCTCCAGCGCGAGCTCGGCGATCTTGAGGTGATCCCCGGTGGGCCGGTCCGAGCTGGAGGCGAGCACCTCCGCCTTGGTGACGGTGCGGCGCATGTCGGTGACCTCCTCCGGCCGCTCGTCGATGAGGAGGATCATCACGTGGCACTCGGGGTGGTTGTTGAGCACCGCCTGGGCGATCCGCTGGAGCATGATCGTCTTGCCCGTCTTGGGCGGGGCGACGATCAGCGCGCGCTGCCCCTTGCCGAGCGGGGCGATCAGATCCAGCACGCGGGTGACGAACTCCTTGTGGCCGTTCTCCAGCTTGATCCGCTCCAGCGGATCCACCGAGGTGAGGTCCTGGAAGTGCGGCAGCCGCGGCGCGCTCTCCAGGGGCATCCCGTCCACCGTGTCCACCTTCTGCACGAAGCCCTTGGGGCCGCGCATCTGGGCCATGGCGGTGATCAGCTGGCCCTGCCGCAGCCGCAGCTTCTGGCAGAGGTTCTTGGGGATCTCCGCGTCATCCGGGGACGGGAGGAGGTTCTTCTTGATCTTCCGGAGGAAGGCGTTGGGTCCCTTGGCCTCCATGTCGAGCACGCCGTCCACCGGCACCAGCGCGGTGCTCGGCGCCGCCTGTTGATGGTGACCGCCTTGGGGCTGGCCGCCGCCCTGGCCGGGCTGGCGCTGGGCGTGCTGGTTCTGCTGCTGCTGTTGCTGCTGCTGGAGCAGCCGCTGCTTGTACTGCTCGAGCTCCTGCGGGGTGAGGAAGACCTGGGTCTGCTGGCCATCCGGGCCGGCTTGCATCCGGTACGCCTGCCCCTCGGGGGTGAAGAGCACCTGCGCGCCACGGCGGCGGCGGCGCCGGCGGCGGCGGCGCCCCTGACCGGGACCGGGCATTCCGCCCGGCCCGGGTGCGCCACCCTGCTGGGGAGCCCCGGGGCCCGCCTCGTCAGGACCGCCTTCGTCGCCACCGTCGTCGTCGCCGCCGTCGTCGTCACCCGCGTCAGCGGCGGGAGGCGGGGCGGCCGCGGCCGGAGGCGGCGCGGCGGGGGGCTGGAAGGGGGGCTCCTGCGTGTCGTTGTCGCTCATGCGGGTATGCGCGCGGCCCTCTTGCTCGGGCAGCGCGTCCTTGCCGTTCGTTGTTGGACAGGAAGACCTGACGCGGGGTGGGTCGCTCGCTCGCAAAGAGCCAAGTGGCCTACCGAGCCGCCGGTTTCCTGGAACCCCGGGCTGCCTCGACAAGAGGCTTCATCCCGGGAGTCGCTGGGCACCGTAGCACCAACGCGGCGCGCGGCGCGAACCTTTCCCTGTGAATCTGCCCGCCGGTCAACGGACGTGCAGCTCGTACTCCATCATCGCCTTCAGGCCCGGCTCGAGCAGCAGGGTGCTGGAGAGCCCCGCGGCGCGAGCCAGGTCCACCAGCGGGGAGGGGGGCGCCGCGGGGGAGAGCTGCTCGGCGAGCCGGGTGAGGACGCCCGGCTCCCCGCCCAGCGCCGAGAGCGGGCCCTTGGCGTTGCCGTAGATGACGAGATCCACCTCTTCCGAAGGCGCGATCTTCGCGCGCGTCCGGGCAGACTCGATCGCCTGGGCGAAGCCGCCCAGGGTGTCCACCAGCCCGCGCGCCTTGGCGTCCTCGCCGGACCAGACGCGGCCGCGCGCCAGCGTGTCCACCTGCTCCTTGGCGAGGTGGCGGGACTTCGAGACCTCGGTGATGAAGCCATCGTAGAAGGCGTCCACCCACTTCTGGGCGCGCTCGCGGTCCGCCGGGGACCAAGGCTGGTAGATGTCCAGGAGGTTCGCGGACTCGCCGCGGACGATCGTCTCCCGCTTCACCCCGAGCTTCTCCGCCAGCCCCTTCACCGCGGGCTTGATCAGGAAGACGCCGATGCTGCCGGTGACGGTGGTGGTGGAGGCGAAGACCTCGTCCGCGCCCATGGCCGCGTAGTAGCCGCCGGACGCCGCCACGTCCCCCATGGAGGCCACCACCGGCTTCTTCTTCTTCGCCTCCAGCACCGCGCGGTACATGAGATCCGAGGCCAGGCCGTCCCCGCCGCCGGAGTCCACCCGGACGACGATCGCCTCCACGGCCGGATCCTCCTCCGCGGCCTTGAGCGCGCGCACCACCGTCTCCGCCCCGGCGATCTCCTGGAGCCCGAGCGGATCCGAGCGGCTCTTGCCGCCGGAGATGCTGCCGATGACCGGGACCACGGCGATCTTCCTGCGCTCGCCCCAGCGCCCCTGCCGGTAGCCGCGCGGGCGGTACTCAGGATCGAAGCGGATGCCGGGAAGCAGCTCGGTCAACTTCTTGTCCAACTCGTCCGGGGTGATGATCGCATCGATCAGCCGCAGCTGCAGCGCGCGGGCGGGGCTGAGCAGCCCGTCCTTGATCGCCAGCTGGAGCTGCTCCTTGGAGATCCCGCGCCCCTGGGTGACCGCCGCCTCGTACTGGCGCCAGTCCGTGTCCAGGTAGGCGTCCACCGCCTCGCGCTGCTCCTTGCTCATGTCCGAGCGGGTGAACTGATCCGGGAAGTTCTTGTACGCGCCCACCCGCGCCACGTCCCAGCTCACGTCCAGCTTCTCCATCGCCCCGCCGAGGAAGGTGGCGTTGGCGGCGAAGCCGTTGATGAAGAGGTTGGCCTCGGAGACGGCGAAGATCTGATCCGCGGCGGAGGCGACCAGGTACGCGTTGTCCTCGGCGGAGAGCAGCACGGCGATCACCTTCTTGCCGGCAGAGCGCAGGGCGAGCACCGTCTGGCGCAGCTCCTCCGCCTTCCCCAGCCCCACGCCGGGCATCCCGTCCACCTTGAGCACCAGCCCCTTGAGGGCGGGGTCGCGGGCGGCGTTGTAGAGCAGCCGGGTGAGGCGGACGTACGGGTCATCCTGCGAGAGCCCGAGCAGCGAGCCCACGGTGCTGGTGCCGCCGGCGAGCACGTCGTCCACGTCGATCATCGCCAGGGTGCCGGCGGAGAAGGAGATGGGCCGGTACTTCTGGCGGGAGGCGCGCAGGGAGATCACGTGGTCCAGGCCTCCGGGGCCCCCGCCGCCCGCGTAGCCCACGCCGAAGTTGGGCGTGTTCAACGTCAGCCCCACCTGGATGAGGAAGTCGTCCGAGGAGCGCAGCCCGTGGGAGACGCCCGCCCCCAGCACCACGCCCTGGAGCAGCTCCGCCTGCAGCGCGTAGGAGAAGCGCCCGGCGCCCGGGCCGCCCGCGTCGTCGAACAGGTAGTCCACGCCCAGCGAGTAGCGCTCGCCGAGCGGCCGCAGCCCCACGCCGAAGCCGTACTCGCGGGTGAGGGCCACCGCGCCCTTGGCGGGGGGATCCACGTTGCGCACCACCGCGGCCAGCGAGAAGTAGCGGCTGGGGCGGCTGGAGAGCGCCAGATCCACGCTGTTGAGCCCCTCCAGATCCGCGCTCTCGGTGGAGGAGAGGATGTGCCACGCCAGGCCGAGCGAGAGGTACGGGTTGCCGCCGGAGATGGCCCAGGTGGTGCGCCGGTAGTCCGGCAGCGAGCCGCTGCGCACCCACTCCACGCCCACGCCGAGCCCCAGCCCGCCGAACAGCGTGTCCGCGAGGAAGATCGAGTCGATCACCCGGTCCCGCCCCACGCTGCGCTCGTGCAGGTAGTGCAGCTGGGTGTCCCCCACGAAGCTCAAGCCCGCGGGGTTGAGGGAGACCGCGGGGGCCTCGTCGATCAGCGACAGCGAGGTAGGCGGCAGGGTGACGCCACGCCCCTCCTGGGCGTGCTCCACCGCCGAGGGCTGGGCCAGCGCGGCGGCGGAGAGCAGGAGCGGCAGGAAGAGCGGGATCTTGGACGGTGCCATGGGGCGCGGACTCTAGACGGAGGGTGCGCGGGACGCCGCAGCCCTTTGCGTCCGAAGCGAGGCCAACGGTGGATGGCCGCTGCGCCATCCAGTTGTGCACGAAGGAGGGCGCTCACTTGCCACTCCCCGAAGGGTGACGGGTACTTGGGCGCTCAGCGGCCCTGGCCATCCCCTTGCAGCTCGCGCTGGAAGTACAGCGCGGTCCAGCCGAGGAGAGTCCATGGAGCGAGGGCCCAACGCGGCCCCGAAGCGGGCGAAGCCGGGGAATCCCGGCCGCCGCGCTGCGCCAGGGACCCCCAAGCGCGAGGCCGGCGGGCGGTACGTCCACCTGCGGGAGCTCGGTGAGCTGGGCGATTGCGGGCTCTCCGTGGCGCGCCGCGCCCAGGCCCCCCAGGCCGAGCCCGTCCTGCTCGAACAACTGAACCCGGACGCCTCCGCGGATCCGGTCCGGTCCGCCGCCTTCGTCGCCTCGGCGAAGGTGGTCTCCACGCTGGCCCACCCCAACATCTCTCCGCTGTGTGATCTCGGCAGCGACGGGGGCCGCTACTTCCGCTGCTACGAGCGCCCGCCCGGCGATGACCTCAGCGACGTGCTGGCGCGCTCCTCCGGGCTGGACGCGCGGGCCCCGGTGCCGGTGGCGGTGTGCCTGGCGTTGGACCTCGCCCGGGGCGCCGCCCACGCGCACGGCAAGGACTGCCTGCACGGCGCGCTCTCGCCATACAACGTGCGGATCCTCATGGACGGCCGGGCCCGCGTCTGGGGCTTCGAGAGCCTCACCGGCCCGCGCCACACCGGGCGGCCGCTGAGCGAGCGGGACCGCTACGCGTACCTCGCGCCGGAGCGCGCCGCCGGGCTGGAGGTCACCCCGCGCGCGGATCAGTTCTCCATCGGCGCCATCCTCTACGAGCTGCTCACCGGAGACAGCCCGTTCGACCGCGCCAACCACCTGGCCACGCTCAACGCGGTGCTCGCCGCGCGCTGCCGCCCGGTGGAGGAGCTGCGCAAGGAGGTGCCGCCCGCGCTGCGCGAGCTGCTCCGGCGCGTCCTCCAGCAGCGGCCGCAGGCCCGCTTCGCCTCCATGGTGGAGATGGCCAAGGCGCTCGAGGGGGCGCTGCAGATCTCCGTCCCCGAGGCCCGCGCCCGGGTGGCCAGCTTCGTCCGCGCGCGCCTCTCGGACGGGCCGCCGCGCTCGCTCACCCCGCCGCCGCCGGCGCACTCGCCGCCCCCGCTGCCCACGGCGCCCCAACGCCCCTCCCAGCAGCTGCCCTCGTCGGACTCCACCGTCGTCTCCTTCCATGGCGTGGCCTCGCAGCTGGCGCTCGGCCCCGCGCCGTCCGCCCCGGCCTCCGTCTCGCAGCCCGGCTTCGCGTCCCTGCTCCAGCAGATGAAGGAGAGCGAGGCCCGCGAGGAGTCCACGATGCTGGAGCAGCCCGGCCCGCTGCGTCCCTCCAGCCTGCTCAAGCCGCCGGCCCCGCAGGCGTCGCACGGCGAGTCCACCGTGTTGGAGCACCCGGGCCGGGTGCGGCCGTCCGGGCTGCGGAAGACGCCGCCCCCGCCCCCGCTCGCCTCCGAGGGCGAATCCACGGTGCTGGCGCACCCCGGCCGCTCGGCCCCGGTGTCCCGCGGCGAGTCCACGGTGCTCGAGTTGCCGAACCGTCCTCCCGCGGACGCGGCGCGCGTGGCCACGCCGCCCATGCGCCGCGCCGCGCCGGTCTCCCGCTTCGAGGAGCGGGCGCCCCCGCCCCCGCGCGCGTCCTCCACCACCTCCGTTCTGCGGCTGGCGCTTTGGACCCTGACCGTTGCGGGGGCGCTCTTGGGCGGAATCGCGCTCGGGCTGTGGCGGGGGCAGCGCCCCACCGTGGAAGAGCTGCCGCCCGTTCCCATCGCCGCTGCGCCCGGCGCGCCGCCCGAATTCGCCCCGGTCCTCCCGCAGAAGCTGCGGGGCTTCAAGCCGCTGGCGCTCAAGGGCGAGTGGCCCACGAAGAGCTTCAAGCCGGCCAAGCCGCAGAAGGCCGCGAAGCTGGCGGCCGCCAAGCGCTCCACGCGCGCGATCTCGGAGCGCCCGCAGCGGAAGACCCGCCGCGAGCGGGTGGATCCGGAGCTCGCCCGCGCGCTGGCCGCGGATCCCACCGAGGCGGAGGCCCCCGCCTCTTCGCCCGAGTCCGCACCGACGCCGGTGGCGGTCGCGGCTCCTCCTCCGCGCGAGGAGCCGGCGCCGCCGCCGGAGCCGAAGGCATCGGAGGGCGGGGACGAGGCGCTCCTCCAGGTCTGGCGCGAGAACAAGCGCGAGGTGCTCGGCTGTCTGAAGGAGCACCCGGACGGGCTGCCCTCCGAGGGGCGGATGCGGCTGTCGCTGGAGCTCTCCGCCTCGGGCGAGGTCCGCAAGGCCTCCGCCCAGGGTGACGTGTCCGGCTCGGTGGCGGCGCGCTGCCTCGAGGATCGGCTCCGCGCGCTGCGCTTCCCGGCGCAGGGCAGCGCGCAGCCCTTCACGCTCTCCTTCGGCTACCGGCTGCCGCACTGATTCGCCGCGAATGGTGGTCGTCTTATAGCTGCAGGGGCGAGACCGCTAGCAGCCCGTGCATGCAGCCCGGGCTGCCGCAAACAGTTCCCGTGCGCGCCGAACTCAAGCCAATCGAGACTGATTAGATCGACCAGTTTCCAGTCGAACCAAACCTGAATTTATGCCGTCTACATGGATTTCTTCGATTCCCGTCCTATCGCTTAAAGATTGACTTGCAGTGAGCCTGCCGCGAGCATGATCTAGAGTCGAGCTTGGCTGCCGACTATCGACGGGCGGTTCGGCCGATTCCGAGCATTGGCAGACTCGATGTAACGACCTTGGAGACTGCATGCGTTTGGTAACAGGGCTTTTCGTCTTGGCTTGCGTGCTGCCTTCGCGTTCTGCACACGCACAGGCTTGTCCTGCTGCTCAATCTTGTTCGAGCAGTTCGACGGCCTATTCATACACGAATTCTGGCACTGGAAACACAATGTATTGTGTTGCTAGTGGCGGTCGAGCTCTTTGGGCTGTCAACAATAGCTCAAGTAGTATTCCAACATTGGAGGTTCAGAATTCTGGCTCGGGTCGGGCAGCGCACATTTACAATGCTAGCTCCACCTACGGCACTCTTGAGATGGAAAACATCAGCGGTCCTGTTCTGAAGGCGTCTGCCGCTGGGTCCGCGGCCGCAATTGATGTCTCGGCAACCAATGGCAGTGTGTTTAAGGCAGTAAGCTCCTCCTCGAGCGCTTCTGCCATTGACGCGACGAGCTCTGGTTACAACGCCGTCCAAGGGATCGCGTCAGCCGCTGGCGTCAGCGGGGTCTATGGTCAGAACGATGCGTGTAACGCCTACGGCGTCGCCGGCCGAAATTCAAACAACTCGGCGAGCTGCGCGGGATCCGGAGTGTTCGGGGAAGGCCCAGGGGTCGGTGCCTGGGGCGGCTACTTCGACACTGCTCATGTGGTGGGGAGTTTCACCGCAGGCAGCAAGTTGTTCCTGATCGACCACCCTCTGGCTCCGACATCCAAGTACCTGACCCACGTGACCGTGGAGTCGCCGGACATGAAGACGATGTACGATGGCATCGCGGTCTTGGACTCATCAGGAACAGCCACGGTAACTTTGCCCAGCTACTTCGAAGCGCTAAACTCGTCATACCGATATCAACTCACGCCTATCGGGGCGTATGCGCCGGTGTATGTGTCGAAGGAAGTTGCCAACAATCAGTTCACAATCTCCGGAGGCATTTCCGGTATGCGAGTGTCCTGGTTGGTCACTGGAGTTCGCAAAGACGCATTCGCGAATGCCAACCGCATCCCCGTCGAGTACTCAAAGCCCGCTTCAGAAATTGGCACCTACTTGCACCCAGAGGCCTACGGCCAACCTGCGTCTAGCGGGCTCGGCAAGCGATTGATGCGAAAGCCAACTCCCACTCCGGTGCCCTAAACGAAGCTGAACGGGTTTCGCAGCGCAAGATGCTTTTCGATATTCCAGAGGGCAAATGAAGCCAAACATCATCTGCGTAGCCCTCATTTGCCCTATTGCTCTTGGTTGCGGCACGATCCCTTCTCCGTGGAGCAAGACCAAGCCCAACTATGAAACGTTTCGTAGCATTTCTTTTTCCGACGAGCCGGAGGCACTCGGGCCCATTCCTCAAGACGCCGCGGTGCCCATGGAAGAGAAGCGGCCGATCCCCTCGCTGACTTGGGGATTATGGGTCGGTGGTCTGGTCGGCGCGGGTTTGGGCACGGCACTCATGATTTCGGCTTCGGCAAGCCGGCGTGCCGCCAATCAAGCCACCTTCGAGAGTGAAGCCGAAAGACTGGCGACGGAGGCTAGCACAAAGGAGGCTGCGGGCATTGTGGCCATAGGCATGGCATTTTCCGCCGTAGGGGTCGGCGTGGTCTATTGGATCTGGTAGCAAAGGCACCAACGCATGCTCGTATCCCTCTCGGTTCTTTGCCTTGCGGCGACCTCCATGTTGCCCGGCAGGGATATGCGCAGTGAAAGTAGAAGGCTTCCTTCGACCGAGGCGCAAGCACTGCGGACGTCGACGTCCCCTGAAGTTGCTGTCGTGAGTTCCGCAAGTGCTGTCGTTGCAGGGATCGCCATCAGTATTCTGAGTCAAGTAGCTGTCTCGAGAGCGGAATTTCGGACAACCGTCCCGCGGACAATTCAGCTCGGTTTCGGCATCTCTCTGTATGCCTTGGGGCCAAGCATGGGCGACCTTCTCAACGGCGCAGTTCTTCGCACGTTCGTGCGCTCCGCGTTACGGCTCCTGCTTGTGTTCGGCGCCGCTGCAGGTATCGACGCGTTCGTTGATTTAGGGAAGCGGCCAATGTCGTTTTGGGGAGTGCTGGCAATTCCTTGTTTACTGGGCTCTGTATCTTGGACCACATACGACATCGTCGACGCTCGAAAGGCTCCGACTCGCTATCAAGGCGGAACCTAGCTGCGACATTGCTCTTGATCGCAGAGAGGTCTGGGCCGCGCTTCGACGGATCGCCTTTGGCAGGAAGACCTTCCTCTTCGTCGGGCACGATGCCCGCGGGCGAGAACCTCGCTGGGCTCCAATCTCTGGTCGCCACCTGCGAGGCGAATGGCGTGAACCCGGTTACGTACCTGACGGATGTCCTCGCCCGAGTGAACACGCATCCAGCTTCCAGGCTCGACGAACTGCTGCCGCACCGCGGGCGCGGGCCCCCCGTCGCGCCTGAGCCCTAACCACACCAATCGGAGGTGCTGCGTCGTACTGATGCCGTGGCGGAGCTCCGCCCTCGCAAGGCGCCCATCAGCGGACGGTTACGCTGAGCCTGTTCCCGCGGAGATGCCACTCGGAGACATGCCCAAACCCTGCCAGCGGATGAGCTGGTGCGGCGAGAATACGAGGCCTACGGATCACAACGATTGGGAGGCACCCTCCGCCGCCCGAATCCGTGCATGCTGAATCGTGAGTCACCACCCGGTAAGTCGTGTGCTGGAAATTCCGCACGGACGGTATGAAAGGAGCTGGGGAACGCGGACCGTGTAGGTGGCCCCGGCACCCCATCCACAAATGGCGAAGCGAGCGCTCTGGTTCTTGTGGGGGCTGTCAGCGTCCACCATCGCCCTGGCCCAGGACGACATCGACATCTCGGAGCCGACCATCTCCCGCGGGGCGAGCTGGTCCACCGTCACCGCGAAGACGGTGGGCGAGCAGACGAACGCGCTGGAGGCGAAGGCGGGGTGGCCGGCGATCAGCGCCACCTTCCTGCGCGGCCTCACGGATCGGCTCGACGTTGGCGGGCGGCTCTCCTTCACCTACGCGGAGGAGTACCTGCTCGGCCCGCCCTTGCCCGGCTTCAAGGCGCAGGCGGTGCTCCGGGTGCTCTTCCTGGAGGGAGACCGGGTGAACCTGGGGCTCCACGTGGATCCCGGCCTCCTCTTCCACTTCGGCCGCGCGCGGACGGACGTGGGGCTGGCGCTGCCGGTGGGCGTGGTGCTCGGGGTGCCGGTGGGCACCACCTTGAACGTGGCCTTCGCGGTGGACGTGCCGGCCTGGGTGCGCTTTGGAACCGTGGCCGCGCTCTTCGTGCCCATCCTCTTCGGCGTGGGCGCGGAGTACTACCTGGACCCGTCCTTCGCGCTGCAGCTCACCGCGCGGGCCGGCCCTTCGCTCGGGGTGACCACCGGCGTGGTGGCGCTGGCGTTCGAGGGGCGGGCGGGGCTGGCCTTCAGGCTCTAGAGCGGCTGGGAACGGCTACCAGTCCTCGGTGCCGGAGACGCCGTCCAGCGGGTCTCCGCTCTTCTTCTTGCCGCGCGCCTTCTCCGCCGCGGTGGCCTTGCCGCCCTTGTCCTCGCCGCTCCAGTCCTCCTGACCGGACTTGCCGTCCAGCGGATCTCCGCCCTTCTTGGCGGCCCTCTCCGCGCCTTCGGCGTTGAGCAGCTGGTTGACGGCGCGGGCCACCTCGTTCTGGAGCTGGCCGTACTCGTCGCCCTGGAAGGTCACCTTCTTCACCGACACGCGGGTGGGGCCTCGGAAGTCCACCCAGTTGAGCAAGAGCTCCGTGGCGCCGCTCTCGCCGATCTGCTTCACCAGGCCGATCACCGCGCGGTCCAGCGAGAGCCCCCGGCCCAGGGTGGCCACGGAGGGGCCCGGCTTGTCGGACTTGAGGTCCGCGGAGAGCTTGGAGAACTGCGAGTCGAAGCTCTTGAAGCCGGGGGTGGGGGTGAGCAGCGCGGAGAGCTCGGACTCCTCGGGCGTGACGTCCATCACCTGGCCGAAGACGCGGTGGCCGGCGCGCTCGATCCGCACCAGGTGCTTGCCGATGGGCAGCGGCCCCACGGTGAGCGGCGTGTACCCGGCGGGCTCGCCGTCCACGAAGACCTGGCCGCCCTCCGGCTTGGACTTCACGCGGATGCTCCCGCGCAGGGCTGCGCCGCGGCTGGTGGCCACCTGCGCGCGCAGGGAGATGAAGTCCCGCTCGAAGCGCTTGGTGGAGATCTCGTACGTGGGCGCCAGCGCGATCAAATCCATCAGCAGGGTGCGCGCCTCCTCCACGTCCCCGCGCCGCTTGAGCGTGGCGGCGAACATGGCGATGGCATCGCAGTAGTGGCCGCACGCCTTGAGCACCCCGGCCGCCTTGGGGAACTCCTTGAGCACGTCCCGCAGCTTCTTCTCTGCTTCGTCGTAGGACTTGGAGTCGAAGGCGATCAGCCCCTCCTGGAAGCCGATCTCCGCGCGCTTGAGCGCCGCCTCGTCCTCCGGGTTGGGCGGGACGCCGAAGAGCTCGTCGTTCTTCTTGATCAGCGTGGAGGGGAACGCGGCGACCGCATCCTCCATATAGGCGGTGAGCTTGGGGACCGAGGCCTCCGCGGCCTGGTCCATGGGCACCAGCAGCACCGCGGCGCGGGTAGGGGGCGGAGCTGCGGCGAGCGCGAGCGCGGGAAGCGCGGCCAGGACGAACATGGTGCGGAAGACCTTTGAAAGGGGGTGGCGCAGGAGGGAGGACGATAGCCCACCTCCCCTGCGGGCCTCGTTCGGTCGAATGACCGAGTCAGGGCAACCCCTCGATTTCTTTACTTTGGATCGACCGCCGGTATAGTCCTCCGCGCTGCTACAGGTCTGAGGGTGCTGCTACATCCGCCAAGGCATTGATTCGCCTTGGGTTTTCTAGAGGCGGGGCCCCATTCATGGCTGAACAACTGAGCATGCTCCAGGTCAGCGAATTGAGAAAAGAGTCCAAGACGGCGAAGCGGATGGGCGGGGAAGAGGGGGCGGGTTCGGGCCCCAAGCTGGCGCTCGTGAAGGGGGACGCGGAGGTGGAGACCCCCAAGGGCGGCAAGGGCGGTAGGGGCGGGGGAGGTGGCAAGAAGGGCGGAGCCGCGGCCGCCGGCGGTGGCGGTGGCCAGTACCTGCCGGCCACGCTGGTGGATGAGGCCCGGCGCCGGTACCTCAACTACGCGCTCTCCGTCATCACCTCGCGCGCGCTGCCGGATGTCCGGGACGGGCTCAAGCCGGTGCAGCGGCGGATCCTCTACGGAATGTTCCGGGACTTCCACCTCACGCACGAGGCGAAGTACCAGAAGTCCGCCAAGGTGGTCGGCCAGATCATGGGCCAGTACCACCCGCACGGCGACACGGCGATCTACGACGCCCTGGTCCGCCTGGCCCAGGACTTCTCCCTGCGCTACCCGCTGGTGGAAGGCCACGGCAACTTCGGCTCGCTGGACGGGGACTCCGCGGCGGCCATGCGTTACACGGAGTGCCGGCTGGAGAAGCTCTCCTCGGAGCTTCTGACCGAGCTGGCGCAGCGCACCGTGCCGATGCGGCCCACCTACGACGGCTCCTCCAGCGAGCCGGTGGTGATCCCCTCGCGCGTGCCCCAGCTCTTGATGAACGGCACCACCGGGATCGCGGTGGGCATGGCGACGAACATCCCGCCGCACAACCTCAACGAGCTGGTCGACGCGCTGGTGGACTTGATCGCCCACCCCAAGCTCGAGACCAAGGATCTGCTCAAGCACGTGAAGGGGCCGGACTTCCCCACGTACGGGCAGGTGCTCAACAGCAAGAAGGAGCTGCGGGAGATCTACGAGACGGGCCAGGGCTCCATCCGCATCCGCGGCGAGTGGGAGCTGGAGCAGCTGCCGCGCGGCGGCCAGCAGATCGTCGTCACCTCCATCCCGTACACCGTCAACAAGGCGAACCTGGTCCAGAAGTTCGGCGACCTGGTCCGCGAGCGGAAGCTCACCCCGCTGGTCGACGTGCGCGACGAGTCCACCACAGACGTGCGGATCGTGCTGGAGCTCAAGCGCGAGTCCAGCCCGGACATGGTGATGGCGTACCTCTACAAGCACACGCCGCTGCAGACGAACTTCAACGTCAACCTCACGTGCTTGGTCCCCACGGAGAACCCGGAGGTCGGCGCGCCGCAGCGGCTGGATCTCAAGGCGATCCTCCAGTTCTTCCTCGACTTCCGCTTCGAGGTCGTCACCAAGCGGTTCGAGCACGAGCTGGGGCAGGTGAAGGCGCGCCTGCACATCTTGGAGGGCTTCGAGAAGGTCTACGACGCGCTCGACGAGATGATCCGGATCATCCGGAAGTCGGAGGGCAAGGAGGACGCGGCGAAGAAGCTGATCGCCCGCTTCAAGCTCTCCGAGGAGCAGGCGGACGCGATCCTCGAGATGAAGCTGTACCGCCTGGCCCGCCTGGAGATCCTCGTCGTCGAGAAGGAGCTCAAGGAGAAGCGGGCTCAGATGCGCTTCCTCCAGGACATGCTCAAGGAGCCGAAGAAGCGCTGGGGCGTGGTGCGGGACGAGCTCAAGGAGATCGCCGGCACCTACGGCGACAAGCGCCGCACCAAGATCGGCGGCGTGGGCGAAGAGGTGGAGTACAGCGAGGAGGCCTTCATCGCGGATGAGGACGCCCACGTGATCGTCACCCGGGACGGGTGGATCAAGCGGGTGCGCGAGTTCAAGGACCCCTCCACCACCCGCCTGCGCGAAGGCGACGAGGTGATGGCCGTCCTCGCCGGCTCGCTCAAGAGCAGCCTGGTGCTCTTCTCCAACTTCGGCACCGCGTACGTCACCCGCTTCAACGACGTGCCGGCCTCCACCGGCTACGGAGATCCGGTCCAGAAGCTCTTCAAGTTCGACGACGGCGAGCGCGTGGTGGGCGGCCTGTCGCTCGACCCGCGGATGCCGCGGCCGGAGCGGATGATCGGCGTCTCCAAGCGCGGCTACGGGCTGCGCTTCCCGCTGGCGCCGCACACGGAGATCTCCACCCGCGCGGGCCGCCGCTACGCCCGCCCGGGGAAGGAGGACGAGCTGATCAACGTGGTGCCGGTGGGCGACCGGGACCTGGTGGCCGTGGTCACCGAGAAGAGCAACGCGCTCATCTGCAAGGCGAACGAGATCAACGAGCTCGCCGGCCCGGGCCGCGGCGTGACGGTGATCAAGATCGCCCCGGACGACCGCGTGGTCGCGTTCCTCTCCACCTCCAAGAAGGGCAACGCGCTGGAGCTGGAGACGAGCAAGGGCAAGAAGCTGACCCTGGGGATCGACACCTACGAGGTGACCGGGCGCGGCGGGAAGGGGCGCGAGATGGCGAAGAAGGAGAAGGTGAAGCTCGCCGCCGCGCCGCTCAACTGGATCCCGCTCCCGGAGAAGCCGAAGGAGGAGAAGTAAGCCATGGCCAAGGACTCGAAGAAGACGAGCTACAGCGCCGCGGACATCCAGGTGCTGGAAGGCCTGGAGCCGGTGCGCAAGCGGCCGGCGATGTACATCGGCGGGACCGACACCGTCGGCTACCACCACCTCCTCTGGGAGATCCTCGACAACTCCGTGGACGAGGTGATCAACGGCTTCGCCACGCGGGTGGAGGTCACCCTCCACAAGGACGCCAAGAGCGTCACCGTGACGGACGATGGGCGCGGGATCCCCATCGACATCATGCCGAAGTACAAGAAGCCGGCCCTGGAGATCATTCTCACCACGCTCCACTCCGGCGGAAAGTTCGAGCAGGGCAACTACCTGCACTCCGGCGGTCTGCACGGCGTGGGCTCCTCCGTGGTGAACGCGCTCTCCAAGGAGATGACCGCCTCGGTGAAGCGCGGCGGCAAGGTGCACGTTCAGAGCTTCTCCCGCGGCAAGGCGGTGTCGAAGCTGAAGGTGGACGGCAGCGCCAAGGGGACCGGCACCGCCATCTACTTCGAGCCGGACCCCGAGATCTTCGGGGTGAAGCAGAAGTTCGACTCGGAGCTGATCCGCGAGCGGCTGGAGGCCAAGAGCTACCTGCACAAGGGGATGGAGGTCGTCTTCAAGGACGAGTCCGCCACCCCGGCCACCGAGGCCACCTTCAAGCACGACGGCGGCATCGCCGAGTACCTCACCAAGGTGGTGAGCGAGCGCGGCAAGGGGCTGGTGCCGCCCCAGGGCGGGCAGTTCTACCTCTCGCGCGAGGAGAACCCGCGCATGGAGGTGGCGCTCGTCTGGACCGAGGCCACCGACGAGCACATGCGCTCGTACGTGAACGGCATCCCCACCGGCAACGGCGGCACCCACGAGGCCGGCCTGCGGCAGGGCATCGTGAAGGCCGTCCGCAACTACATCGACACGCACGGGCTGACGCCCAAGGGCGTGACGCTCACCGCGGAAGACATCCGCGAAGGCGTCACCGCCATCCTCTCCACCTACGTGGTGGAGCCGCAGTTCCAGGGGCAGACCAAGGGGCGCTTGAACAACCCGGAGGTGGCCGGCCTCGTCGACAACGCCATCCGCCCGGCGCTGGAGAAGTGGCTCAACGACAACAAGACGGTGGCCGAGCCGGTGGTGGCGCGGATCATCCTCGCCGCGCGCGCCCGCGAGGCGTCCCGCGCCGCCAGCCAGGCGGTGAGCCGGAAGACCGCGGTCTCCCACCGGCTCAACCTGCCGGGCAAGCTGGCGGACTGCTCCTCCACCAACCCGGGCGAGAGCGAGCTGTTCATCGTGGAAGGTGACTCCGCAGGTGGCTCCGCCAAGCAGGGGCGCGACCGGCGGACGCAGGCGATCCTCCCGCTGCGCGGCAAGGTGCTCAACGCCGAGCAGGCCTCCACGGACAAGGTGGCCGGCAACAAGGAGCTCACCGACATCGTCAGCGCGCTCGGCTGCGGGCTGGGGACGGACGTGGACCTGACCAAGCTGCGCTACGGGAAGATCTTCCTGCTGATGGACGCGGACTCGGACGGCAACCACATCGCAACGCTGCTGCTCACGTTCTTCTACCGGCACCTGCGGCCGTTGATCATGAACGGCTGCGTGTACATCGCCCAGCCGCCGCTCTACCGCGTGGACATCGCCAAGGAGACGTACTGGGCCCTGGACGACGCGGACCGCGACCGGATCATCAAGGAGAAGGTGAAGGGGAACTCCAAGCCGAGCATCACCCGGTTCAAGGGACTGGGAGAGATGCCCGCGGAGGATCTCAAGGCCACCACCCTGGATCCGAAGAAGCGGATCTCCCTCAAGGTCCAGATCGACAACGAGCTGGAGACGGACAAGGTGATCAACGAGCTGCTCGGACGGGACGTCTCCGCGCGGTTCAAGTTCATCATGGAGCGCGCGGGCGAGGTCCAGGAGCTGGACGTCTGAGGCGCCTGGCGCCGCTGCTGCTCCTGGCGCTCGCGGCGTGCCCGCGGGCCGCCGCGCCCGATGCGGGGCGCCCGGTCACCCCGAGCGGAGTCGAGGGGGATGCACCGGTCACCCCGAGCGAAGTCGAGGGGCGCGCGGGCCCACCGCTCGCGGACGCTGGGGCTCCGCCACCGGTCACCCCGAGCGAAGTCGCGGACGCTGGAGCTCCGCTGGTCACCCCAAGCGAAGCCGCGGCGCCTGGCGTGACCGGCAAGGCCCTGGCGGTCGGTGCCTGGTGCTCCGGCGTGGCGCCGCAGGAGGCGATGCTCGAGCGGGTCACCCGGCCGCACCCGGAGCCGGGCCTGCGCCTGCTCGTCCGCGCGGGCTCGCGCAACTTGGAGCGCGGCAAGGTGGTGCTGGAGCTTTCGCCCGAGAACGACGGCAGCTTCCGCGTGAACCTCCCTCCGGGCACCTACTGCGTGACCGAGGAGCTCTACCGCACCAAGGCCGGCTTCATGGCCTGGCTCAAGGAGGGCGGCAAGGTGGACGCTGCCTGCGCCGAGGCCCGCTTCGCCAAGTGCCTGGCGGTCTGGACGCTCACCGCGCAGACCCGGACCGTGCCGGACGTGATCATCGGCCGGGAGTGCGACTGGAGCCGCCAGTGCACCTCCGGGTTGCCTCCGCCGCCCTGAAATGGGGACAGGCTACTTTTTTCCTGTCGCGGTCCCCTCTGAACGCGCCAGCGCGGAGCAACGCCGATCGCGACAGCGATGTCGTGGAGGGGTGTGACAGGAGAAAAGGTGCCTGTCCCCTTTTCTCTAGCGCGAGCGCTTGCCGCGCATCACCTGCACGGGGCCCTTCTTGCCGCCGCCGCCGCCGAAGCCGGGGATGCTGGCCACCACCGGCGCGGCGCCGGGCGGCTGGTAGACCACGCGCACCGTGCGGCCCACGGGGATCTCCGGGGCGGTGGCGTCCACCCGCAAGGAGACCTCGTTGTCGTGCGCCTTGAGGCGATCCCCGTCCCTGCGGTTGTCCAGCTCCGCCAGCGTCTGCCCCTCCTCCACGTCCGAGGTGCCGCTCGCGAGCAGCCGCACCTTGGCGCGCAGCAGGGTGTCCGCGCTCACCTCTTTGTACTCGCGCACGCCCTGGACGATCACCGCGACGTCCGCGCCCGTCTGCGGGCTCTTGTCCCCCAGCTGCAGGCCGGTGGTCTTGTTGCCGTCCGTGTCGAGGAAGAAGGTGGCGTTGGCGCAGCGGGTCTTGCAGGCCTCGCCCCAGGGCTCGTGGTTGAACACGAGCTGGAAGGTGAAGTCGTTCCCAGTGGCGCGCAGCGTGGCGGCGGTCACCACCGGGCGCTCGTCCTCCGAGTCCGCCGGCGGGGCGTAGCGCAGGGTGGGGGGCGGGCCCTTGCCGGCGGCGAGGACGAGCAGGGTGGTCAGCGCGGTCAACGTCATGGCCGCATTCAAAGGGGCAACCGGGCAGGGCGGTCAAGCCCGGGCTTGAACCGCGCGCTGCCGCGCCGCATCGTTGGCGCGTGGCCCTCTACGTCCGCCAGCTCTTCGTGCTCCACCCGCTGAAGAACTTCCTCTACCTGGTGGGACCGGAGGGGGAGCCAGAGGTGGCGGTGGTGGATCCCGCCTGGGATGTCCCGGCGCTCGAGGCCGCCGCGCAGGAGGACGGGAAGCGGATCTCCGCCGTGGTGCTCACGCACTCGCACAACGATCACATCAACGGCGTCCCCGAGCTGCTGCGCCGCCACGACGTCCCCGTCTACGCGCACCGGGAGGAGGTGGCGCGCTCGGCCGAGCTGCGCCGGCTGGGAGAGGTGGTCCGGAAGACCTCGGACGGGGACGAGGTCCGCGTGGGCTCCGCGCGCTTTTCGCTGCTCCACACGCCCGGCCACACCGCCGGCGCGCAGTGCCTGCTGTGCGGGGACGCGGTGGTCACCGGGGACACGCTCTTCGTGGACCACTGCGGCCACTGCAAGTCGCCCGGCGCGGATCCGCACCAGCTCTACAGGAGCCTCACCGGCGTCCTGGCCCGCCTGCCGGACGCCACGCGCGTGCTGCCGGGGCATGACTACGGGCCGGTGAAGATCTCCACCATCGCCCGGGAGAAGGAGAAGAACCCGTACCTGCGCTTCCCGGACGAGGCGGCGTTCGTGGAGTACCGGATGCGCCCGCGGTGAGGAGGCGCGACGTCGGCCCTCGACTTCGCTCGGGCTGAGCGGGGGCGTGGACCCCTAGACTCGCTCGGGCTGGTCAGCGCATCCCGCGCAGCGGCCGCACCGAGGGCAGCCGCAGGCCGGGCACCGCGCCCTCCTTGCGCAGCGCCCAGACGCCGCAGGCGAGCACGATCGCCACCGCGAGCGCGGTCCACACGGCCGCCCAGACGAGCGAGGGGATGAACGTCACCTGCGCCAAGATCGCCGCGTCGCTCTGGGCGCGCACGGTGCTGTTCCAGAGGTCATCCCGCAGGTCCATCACCGCGTAGAGGGCGGAGAAGGCCGCGAGCACCAGGTTCACCCAGTCCACCGCCGCGTCCGGCAGCACCCGCGCGGCGATCGCGAAGGCCACCGCGGTGCCCAGGCAGAAGACGAGCGTGAAGGCGTTGCCGGCGAAGAGCGCGCCCATCGCCGCCAGCCAGACGCACGCGGCGAGCAGCACCCAGCGGCGCGCGCGGAAGCGGAAGGTGGCGATCATCAGCCCCGCCGCCGCCACCGCGCTGCCCACGTACCCCGCGGAGGAGACCACCACCTGCCGCAGCACGCCTTCTGGGAGCAGGGACAGGCACTCGCCCGCCTGGTTGGCGGAGATCACCACCCGCTGCACCTGCCCGCCCATCAGCAGCGCGGCGATGGCGTGCCCGGTCTCGTGCATCATCACCACCAGCAGCTTGAGCGGCCAGAGGATGGGGTAGTCCCAGAGCGCCACGCCCAGCGCCACGCAGCCGAGCACCGCGAAGAGCTTGGGCAGGTTGAGGTTGGCGCCGCTGGCGGTCTTCATGGTTCCGCTCTCAAACCCCAGCTCGCTGCGTTTGTTCCGGCGTGGACCCTCTACAGCCCCGGGATCCCGGTGTGGCCGCAGAACACGTCGCGGTCGATCGGCCGCGCGTTGGCGTTCAGGCGCAGGGTGAGGGAGCGCAAGGTCGGGTAGTCCCGCACCATCTCGGTGAACTCGCGGTGGGTGAGCAGCATCACCGTGGAGTCCGCCTCGGCGAAGATCTTCAGGCGCGTGGGCGCGCCCGCCAGGGCGCTCGTCACCGCCACGTACTGCGCGGGGTAGAGCTCGTAGAGGTGCGGCGGCTCGCCCGCGCGCGGCTTGGTCTCCAGCAACAGGCCGCCGCTGATCAAGATGGCGAGCATGTTCGCCACCTCGCCCGGTTGCACGAGGATCTCGCCCGCCTTCAGCCGCCGCTCCTGGAAGCGGCTGATCAGCCGCGCCCGGCCTCCGCCGTCCACGTCCGCGAAGAGCGGCGAAGATCCGAGGAAGCCCTCCAGCAGGCGCTCCCGGTAGAAGCGGTAGACCTTCTCCTGCAGCTGCGGATCCCGGAGCACCAGCGCGTTGAGCGCCTCGCTGGAGACCTCGAGCACCACGGCCTCCGTGTGCGCCCGCGCGTCCGCGGCGCGGCGCTGGCCGGAGAAGAGGCCGAGCAGGCCGATCGCGTCCCCGCGCTTGAGGTGGCGCAGCATCACCTCGCGCTCTTCGATCCGGCGGCAGATCTCCACGGTGCCATCCAGCACGATGAAGAAGGAGCTGGCCGCGTCGCCTTCGCGGAAGAGGTAGTCCCCCGCGGCGAGCTGGCCCTGCCGCGCCTGCGCGCCGAGCGCCTCGAGTGAAGGGCGGGGCAGGCCGGAGAAGAGCGGCACGCTGGCCAGCGCGTAGAGCGCCACGTCCTCGTCCGCGGAGATGGAGGCGCCCAAGCCGGAGTCGGACGTGGCGATCAGATCCACGTGGAGCTGGAAGTCCTCCTCCGCCTGCTCCTCGCGCCGCAGCTCCGCCTGGTACTCGTCCCAGATGTCGGCCGGGATCAGCGAGCCGGAGGGAGACTCCTCTTCCGGCTCGGCGTGCTCACCAGCGAGCGGCATCAGGACCCGGGCCGACGGCAAGCGCGTGTGGGGGGCCGACATGGTTCTCCAAAGGACAGTGAACGGCGCGATTGTGTAGGGAAAGACGCCACCAATGCAACCCGAGCGGCCGACTTTTCAGCACGTTGGATCCGCTCACTCCCAACGGACGCGCGGCGTCAGAACGCGCTAGAAGCCAACACACGCATGTCCGAGGAGCTTCCGCCGGTCCCGAGCTTCGCGCCTGACGCCGAGGTCTGCGGCAACTGCAAGCTGTGGCGGCCGCACTCGGTGGACGCGCGCGGCTGGGTGGGGCCGTGCCGCCTGCAGCCCAACCGCGGCCTCTTCCCGCCCACCGCGCCGATCTGCGACGCGTTCGTGGGCAAGGGCGAGGTCACCGCGGCGCCGCGTCCGGAGCCGGTGGAGCGGCAGCGGCGCCTCAAGAACATCGCGCCCACGGTGGTGCGCCGCCGTCCGGACGGCGAGGACGCCGGCACGGCGGCCAGCGCCCCGGTGGTGCGGACCCAGCTGCCCCCGCCGCGGCGCCCGCGGCCCGGCGGCGATCAAGTGGTGGATCTCGGAGGAGAGCTGAACATGACCCGTGACGAGCTGATGGACATCTTCCTCGAGGCCTCCGGCGAGCTGGACGTGCCGCTCGCGCAGAAGTGGGAGGGCGGGATGATCCAGCTGCTCCCGGGCAAGTCCGAGCTGCAGGGCAAGGAGCTGCCGATCGACGCGTTCTTCCACAAGGTGGTGATGGTGCGGGATCGGCTCCGGACGCTGGAGCAGAAGATCAACGCGCACCCCAAGCTGTCGGACGCGGAGAAGGTGGACATGCAGCAGTACATCACCCGCGTCTACGGCTCGCTCACCAGCTTCAACGTGCTCTTCCGCGAGAAGTCGGATCAGTTCGTGGGGGCCAAGGGCGAGGAGTAGGCGCTCACCAGATCTTGCAGACCTTCTCCGGGGGCTTGGTCATCGCCGAGCCGGGCTTGCAGCTGAAGGCGGTCCCGAATTCGGGGATGTTGGGCACCAGCCCGTTCACCCGGTACTTGGGCGGCGAGTGTGGATCCGTCCGGGCGCGCAGGCGCGCGGCCTCGGGGCGGATGTTGGCGCAGGCCCACTGCGCGTAGCCCACGAAGAAGCGCTGGTCCGGCGTCAGGCCGTCCACCGGCATCAGCCGCTGGTTGGCGGTGTGCGTCCGCCACGCGCGGTACGCGAGGATCAGCCCGCCCAGGTCCGCCACGTCCTCGCCCAGCGTGAGCTCGCCCTTCACGTGGATGTCGTCGATCGCGATGTAGCTGGAGAATTGATCCGAGACGCACTTCGCGCGGCGCTTGAACTCGGCCCCATCCTTCTGGGTCCACCAGTCCCGCAGGTTGCCCGCCGCGTCGAACAGGCGCCCCTCGTCGTCGAAGCCGTGGGTCAGCTCGTGCCCCACCGTGCCGCCGGTGTTCCCGTAGTTCGGCGCGTCGTCCATCTTCCCGTCGAACAGCGGCGGCTGGAGCACGCCCGCCGGGAAGTTGATGTCGTTCATCTGCGCGTCGTAGTACGCGTTCACCTCCTGCGCGTTGGCGAGCCACTCCTTGCGGTCCAGCGGCTTGCCGATCTTCGCCAGCTGCCGCTTCACCTCGAACTCGGTGGCGTGGCGCACGTTGGCCGCGAAGTCCTCCCGCGTCACTGCCACCGAGCCGTAGTCCCGCCACACCTCCGGGTAGCCGATCTTGTTGGCCATGGTCTGCAGCTTCGCCAGCCCCTGCTTCTTCGTGGCCGGCGACATCCAGCTGATGGACTTGAGGTCCTCCGCCATCTCCGCCTGGATCTCCTCCACCATCTTGAGCGTCCGCTCCTTGAGCTCCGGGGAGAAGTTCTTCCTCACGAACAGCTGCCCCAGCGAGTGGCCGAGATCCCGGTCCGCGTACTGCACGCAGCGCTTCCACCGCGGCGCCAGCGCCTCCGCCCCGCGCAGGAACTTCGAATAGAAGGCGAAGTCCGCCTCCACGAACGGGCGGGAGAGGCTCTCCGCCGAGACGTTGAGCACGTGCCAGCGCAGGTAGAGCTTTACGTCCTCGAGCGGCTCCTTGGCGAGCAGCGCCGAGAGGCGCTGGAGGAACTTGGGCTGGCTGGCGTTGAGCGCGCCGGTCCGGGTGACCGCCATGTCCGCGAAGAAGGTGGCCCAGTCGAACGCCGGCGCGAGCTTGGCCAGCTTCGGAAGGTCCATGCGGTGGAAGACCTTGTACGGGTCCCGCCGCTCCACCCGGGTCAGGCTCGCCTTGGCCAGCTCGGTCTCCAGCCGGAGGATCTTCGCCGCCTGCGCCTGGGCGCTCGCCGCGTCATCCCCGAGCAGCTCCAGCATCCGCTGCACGTGGCCCAGATAGCGGGCGCGGATCTCCACCGACTTGGCGTCCTTGTCCAGGTAGTCGTCCCGGTCCGGCAGCCCCAGCCCACCCGCGTACACGGCAGGGATGAACTGGCTGGAGTCGGACGCGTCCTGCTCGGAGCCGAAGCCGAACAGGAGCCCCGAGTCGCTCAGCGCGAGGTGCGCCTGCGCCAGCCACTTGGCCAGCCCCGTCTTGTCCTTCACCGCGGCCAGCGGCGTGAGCAGCGCCTCCAGCGGCTTGGCGCCTCGCGCGTCGATCGCCGCCTCGTCCATGCACGCGGCGAAGTAGTCGCCCACCTGCTTCTCCATGGCGCCCTGCTTGGCGCCGGCCTTCGCCGCCTCGGCGAGCAGCGCCCAGAGGTGGCGCTGGATCTCGTTCGAGGACTTCCCGTACACGCTCCAGGCCGACTGATCCGCCGGGATGGGGTTCTGCTTCTGCCAGCCGCCACAGGCGTATTGGTAGAAGTCCTCGCAGGGGTCCGCCGCCCGGTCCATGAACCCCGGCTCGAGGCCGCGGGTGTACGGCAGGGCGGGGAGCGGCGTCTCCGGCGTCTGCGCCGTGCCCGCATCCGGCGCGGCGAGGGTGGTTGCGGTGGCGATGCAAGTCAGCAGTGGCAGCAGTCGGCGCATGGCGCGCGACACTAGCGGCGGAGCGCCGAAGAGCGAGCGTTTTTGCAGCGTCTGGGCGTCCCTCCCGGGGAGACAGCCGCCCTCTCCGTGAGAGGTGGGCCCGGGCCGCGCGCTGGCAAGGTTCCTTCCCGCCGGCAGGTAGGTCCACTTGGGATTTCCGTGGATTGGGCGTGCTCGCCGTCTCTGGCACCGCGGCTGCTCTTGAAGGGGGCACCATGACCCTCCTCGTCCGCCGGGTTCTTCCCTCGCAGCTGCCGCAGGTCCGCGCTGATCTCGATGCTCTCCAGGCCGGGATCGCCAAGGGGCCGCTCGGGGTGGGTGACTCCGGCGAGGCGGTGGCCGCGCTGCAGCGGCACCTGCGCGCGGCGGGGCTGCTCTCCGGCGCCGTCAGCGGCACCTACGACTCCGTGACGCAGGCCGCGGTGGCCCAGCTGCAGTCGAAGAAGGGGCTGCCTGCCACCGGCGAGGTGGACCGCGCCACGCTCCAGGCGGTGAAGGCGATCAACAAGCGCGTGGAGCCGGGCTTCAAGACGAAGGCCCAGCGAGGGGAGCGCGGCAGGGACATCCTCGCCGCCGAGCGCGCGTTGGCGAAGCTCGGCTTCCTCGCTCCAGAGGAGGCGGATGGGATCTACGACCGCGCCACGCAGGATGGCGTGCTGCGGCTGCGCAGAGCGGATCCGAAGCTCGCGGACAAGGGGGTGATCACCGAAGGGCTCTACGCGCGCCTGCGCCAGCAGGCCCGCGGCTACGATCACGACGCCTTCCGCCGGCGGGACATTGGGACGAAGCAGGAGGTGGCCGCGCACCGCCGGCTCGACGATCGCACCGCGAAGGCCGCTGCCCGGGGGGAGGGGCTCGGCGTGGGCGCGGAGGGCAGGGCCGTGGAGAACGCCGAGCGACACCTCGAGGCCGCCGGCTACGATCTTGGCAAGGCCAACGCGTCCTTCGGGCGCCGCACCGAGGCCGCCCTCAAGGCGTTCCAGCGCCAGGCGGGGCTGGAGGAGACCGGCCGGCTCAACCGCGCCACCTGGGCCAAGCTGCGTGGGTCGCTCTTCGCCGCCCGCAGCGGCACCTCACCCGCCCAGCGCACCGGCGAGCACAGCGCCGCGGTGAAGCGGTCCGAGAAGATGCTCGCGGAGCTCGGCTGGAAGGGCGTGAAGGCGGACGGCGTCTTCGATCGCGGCACCGAGCGGACGGTGCGGGGGTTCCAGAAGAAGCGAGGGCTCGAGGTCACCGGGGAGATCAACGACCGGACGTTCAAGGCGCTCCGCAAGCGCTACCAGGAGAAGATCCACAAGGTCACCAAGCCGCACACGATCAACGCGCCTTCTCCGAACCACAACTCGCGCGGCGGCGCGGACATCGACTGCGTGGTGCTCCACCACACCGCCGGCGGGAGCACCCAGAGCGCGCTCAACACGCTCCGCAGCCCGTCCGCCGGCGTGAGCGCGCACTACCTGGTCGGCAAGGACGGGAAGATCTACCACCTGGTCGACAACAAGCTCGCCGCGTGGCACGCCGGCGTGGCCGCGCTGCATGGCGACACGAGCCCCTCGGTGAACAACCGCTCAATCGGGATCGAGATCGTCAACGAGGGGGACGGGAAGCACCCATTCACCGCCGCGCAGTACAAGGCGCTCGAGCAGCTCGTCCCCTGGTTGATGAAGACCTACAAGGTGCCGATGAACAACCTGGTGGGGCACAAGGACGTGGCGCTCCCCAAGGGGCGCAAGACGGATCCGGCCAGCAACTTCGACTGGGGCCGGATCCGCCGGGCAGTGCGCCAGAGCACCTAGTCACTCGCCACACGGTGTTGATCGATCGCCCGTACCCCGCTCAGGCCGAGCGAAATCGAGGCCCGTTGCCTGGGCGCCCCTCGACTTCGCTCGGGGTGAGCGGGGGCCGGCGGATCGACCGGTCCCGGTACTAGTCCGCGCGCTCCACCGCTTCGGCCACCAGCTGCCGGTTGGCGCGCGCCACGCCGCGGATCACGTACCACTGCTCCGGCGTCCCCGAGCTGTACGCCTTCGCCTGCCGGACCGCGCGCTCGGCTCTGCTGCCCTTGAGCACGTACATGCGCATGGGCAGCCCGCCCGAGTCCGTTCCTTCCGGGCCTGTGACGGTGAAGGGCGTGTACTGCTCCTTGGAGAGGTCCGGCAGCTGCCACTGGTTGTCCGTGCTCCGGATCACCACCTTCATCGCCACGCGCTTGCCGTCCAGCTTGTCCCAGGTGGAGGCGCTCTTCGCCGCGTCAGCCCAGGCGACGTCCTCGTACTGGAAGTCGCCCTGCGCCCGCGCCACACCGGTGAAGGAGACCGGGAGCTCCCTCGCCCGCGCGCCCGCGCTCACCTTCGAGTTCTTGGGGAACAGCTGAAGTGCCTTCTCCCAGGGGTAGAGCGGCATGAAGCCCGCCGGTCCCTTGCCGCCCGTCGCCAGCACCGGCTGGCCGATCAGCTCGCGCAGCTGGTTCCAGTCGTCCATGGTCACCTTGCCCGGCACGTACGCCGTCCGGTTCAGGTAGACGTCGAACCACTTCTGATCCACCGGGAGGCCGGCGGAGATCACCTGGTTGCCCTCCAGCTTCTTGAACTTGAAGTCCTTGAGCTGCGCGAAGGTCTTGTCGTCCACCGTGGCGTTCTCTTGCGGCCGCATCACGTTCGACCAGAGGTTGTGGTTGAAGGTGTTGCGCGTGAGCTCCACGTCCCCCGGGTTCGCCATCAGGCGGATGGCGTCGTTGTCCGCGAACTCGAAGATGTTGTTGTCGATGATCGCGTTGATCCCGTTCTCCACGCTCAGCAGGTGGCCGTTGCGGCCGTTGCCTTCGCCAAAGCGGATGTCCCAGGAGAACGCCACGGTGTTGTTGCGGAAGACGAAGGGCGTGTTGCCGAAGCCCCGCTGCGCCACCACCGTGCGCGGGTGGTGGTTCATGAAGATGTTGTTCTCCACCGTGACGCCGTTGGCCACGCGGATCGCCCCCTCCGCACCGTTGACGAAGACGCTGTTGCGGACGACACAGCCCGGGCGCGCCAGCCAGAGGTGCTCGATCTTCTCCGAGTGGTCGTAGTCGAGATCCCCGTTCGGCTTGTAGCGGTTGTCGGTCTGGCGGTCGAAGACGAAGCCGTCCACCACCGCGCCGCTGTGATCGTCCTCGCCCTGGAGGACGTAGCCGTCCCGGCGCCCCTTGTAGTCCGCCGGCGCGAGCAGCCGGGTGGGGTGCTTCCACGGGTTGCGCTCCTTGAACTGCCCGTCGTACCCGCCCAGCAGGGAGATGGAGGTGGCGTCGATCTTCCAGCGGCCCGTCTTGAGCTTGCCGTGGTACTCGCCCTCGGCCACGTGGACGCAGTCGCCCGCCTCCACCTGCTCCAGCGCCTGCCAGGGTCCTTGAACGGTTTCTCGCGCGTCCCGTCCCCACCCGTGGCCCCCGCACGCACGAACCAGTCGCGCCCCTGCGGCTTGCCTGCCGCCGCCCCGCCCCCCGCCTCATACGGCTCGAGGCTGTCCACCTGGAAGCCCGCCTTCGGCACGCCCTTCATCTGGTACGCGATGCCCTTCGCCAGGTAGAGCTTCAGGGGCGCCCCCGAGCCCTGCCAGTAGCCCGCCGCCGCGTCCGCCGCGCGCTGGGCCGAGCTGCCCTTCTTGTAGAAGCCGACGAACCGGTCGTAGCTGCCGGTGGGCTCGTGGAGGAAGACGCCCGCGTGCTCGTCCGCCTTGAAGGGCGCGGGCACGCCGCTCACGTTGGCCACGTTGCTGACCGCCACCACCAGCTCCAACGGCTGGCCGTCCACGCTCTCCGGCTTGCGGATCCACGCGCCCACCTCCATCCGGCGGTACGCCTTGTCCGGCGCCGCCGCTGTGGCCCCGGTGAAGCTGACCGGCAGCGCCTTCACGCGCGCCCCAGCCTGGCCCGCACTCTTCGGCGCGAGCAGCTTGAGCGCCTTCTCCAGGTCCATGGCAGGCGCTACGCCGGAAGGCGCCGAGCCCCCCTTGGCGATCATCGGCAGCCCCATCAACTGGCGCGCCTTGTTGAAGTCGTCCATCACCAGCTTGCCCGGCGTCGCCGCCGTCCGCCGGGAGACGTGGTCCAGCCAGGTGGGGTCCACCGGCAGCTGCGGGTTCTTCACCTCGTTGCCGGAGACCTTCTTGAAGCCCACCTCGTCCAAGAGCTCCATCTGCTTGTCGTCAACCGGGATGTCCTTGCCTTCGACGTAGAGCTTCAGGTTCGCGTAGAGGTTCATGAAGAACACGTTGTCCGTGAGCGTGCTCTTCTCCGGGTTGGCCGTGAGGTAGATGCCGTTGCTGTCCGAGAAGGCGATCACGTTGCCCGTGACCTGCGCGTGCCCCTTCAGCGCGATCCCCGAACCGTTGTAGGCGCCCTTGCCCGGCTCCTTGAAGGACATGGTGAACGCCACGGTGTTGTTCTTCACCACCGCCACCGCCTGCTTGTCGGTGGTGGAGTTGATGTTGATGCCCCAGTTCACCGCGTTGACGATCAGGTTGTTCTCGATCGTGGATCCCACCGGCGCGACGATCCCGTCGAACCCCGGGTTCACGAGCACGCAGTTGCGGACGGTCGCCGGCAGGGCGAAGCGCATCGGGCCGTCACTGGACGGGTACTCCTTGCGCCCCAGCTGCTCCGCGGTCTCGTACGGGCACTGATCCCGCTGGTCGATGGTGAAGCCGTCCACCACCGTGCCCTTCTTGGTGGAGGTCAGCCGCTCCTGCTTGGGCCGGTTCTTCGACGCCTTGTCCCAGTGGAGCTGCGTCAGGTGCTTCCACGGGTCGCGGCTCTTGAAGTCCGCGTCGTAGCCGCCCAGGAGTTGCACGTCGTCGAACGGGATCTCCCACATGCCCGAGCCGAGCCGGCCGGAGTACTTCCCCCCGGCCACGTGGATGACGTCTCCAGACTGCGCTTGATCCAGCGCCTGCCAGGGATCTCCGAACGGCTTGGACTGCGAGCCGTCCCCGTCAGCACCCGCCCGGACGAACCAGTCACGCGCGAAGACCGGCTGCGCGACGAGACACGCTGCGAACCCCACCACCGCGGCCAGAGCTTTCATGGTCCGCGCTTTTTAGCAGCGGCGGCGCGCTCTCCCGCGCGCGAACTCGCTGTCGGTCGCAGCCGCAGGTGGGACTACATCCGGCGCCCGTTAGCCCTTCCGCGGCTCGGTGGCCTCGTCGAGCTTCGCTTTCCACTTCTTCACCTGGCCGTTGTCCTTGCAGGACTTCAGCGCTGCGAAGTCCTTCTGCACCGCCTTCATCCGCTGGCCGTACTTCACCAGCAGCTCCGCCTGTTCTGCCTTCTTCTGCTCGCTCGTCTTGCCCGCATCCGCCGCGAGGAGCCGCTTCAGCAACGCCGCGTCCTCATCAACGGTGGACAGCAGCGCGGCGCCCATCTTGTCGCAGTCCGGCGCCGCTCCCTTCACCGCCGCCGCTTGTCGCTCCTGCATCTTCACCATCTGCTCGACCAGGGGCTCCGCTGCGAAGGCCGTACAGGCGGAGAGGAGGAGCAGCGCTGCGGCGGTCGAAAGGTGCTTCATGACGTCTCCCTTGGATGTGCCGGACGCGGAGGCGCCCCGGTAATGGAAGGGACGGGGAGGGCGATCCTGTGTCGCGCCTCATTTCATCCCGCGCACCGGGCTCGCAGGCAGAGGGCAGAGAGGGACTCGTTGCGCGCGCTGTGCCCCGCTCCACTCCGCGGCGCGTAGCTCCCGCCTCGGTGGAGTCCCCGCACCGGACGTGCGCACCGGGAGCACGGCACGTGCGCTCCCGTTCCGGAACGGCTGGGTGTGGCGAGCTCAGAGGCAGAGGACAAGGAGGGATTCGGTTGGGCCGGGTTGCGCGCGCCGTGCCCTGCTCCACTCCGCGGCGCGTAGCTCCCGCCTCGGTGGAGTCCTCGCCCCGGACGTGCGCACCGGGAGCACGGCACGTGGGCTCCCGTTCCGGAACGGCTGAAGGCGCCCAGCGCGCAGGCCACGGGGCTCGGCCACGCCGTGCCGTTCCGGAACGGCACGGTACCCCTCGGCTTCTGGCATGCGAATGGGCGCAGCTTAAAACGTCTGCCTTTTGTGGGTCGGTCGATTTTTGTTGACAGGTTTATGGTGTGCCCGCGCCCGCGTTCGCCAGGCCCGTCCGGGCTTCGCGCCTGGCCCTTCCACCCGCGCTGCTCTGCGGCGAGGGCGGGGCTGGACGCGCGCGCTTCCGTTTCTGCGCTCCGCACGTCAGGGCGCCCCTCTCCGGCCCTCGAAAATCCTCGTGGTATTTGGCTGGGATGAGCTCAAATTCTGTCTCGCTTCTGTCTGACGACGCGCTCCTCGGAGCTGCGCGCGCGCTGGCCCAACGTGCTCGCGTGCTGGACGCCGAGCTGTTGCTCCACCTCCACGAGGTCGAGCAGCGAAAGCTGCACCTTCAGATGGGCTTCAGCTCCATGTACGCCTACTGCAAGGAGGAGCTCGGCTTCAGCGAGGACGCGGCCTACAACCGTCTCGAAGTGGCCCGCGTCGTCCCGCACTTCCCGCAGCTGCTCGACGTCCTCCGCAACAAGCGCGTGCACTTGACCGGGCTGCGGCTGCTCGCGAGACACCTCACCAAAGAGAACTTCGACTCAGTCATTGCCGACGCTACCGGCAAGACGAAGCGGGAGATTGAGGCCCTCTGCGTCCGCCTTGTCCCCCAGGAGCCGGTCGCGGACAGCATTCGCAGGCTGCCCGTGCCCACGGTGCGCCCCTCCGTCGTGCCCGCGTTGGCGCCGGTGTCCGAGAACGCAGCGCCGCCACCCGCTCTGGCGTTGACTCCTCCAGCGCCGCCGACGGTCGCGCCCGAGACAGTGGCCTCCCTTCAGCGAGCCCGCCGTCCGAGGATTGACCCGCTCGCCCCAGACGCTCACCGCGTCCAGTTCACCGCGGACGACTCCCTCGTCGCCCTCATTGAGGAGACTCGGGCGCTCCACCGCCATGCCGTGCCGGACGGTGACCTGGCCACCCTCATCCGAAGCGCGTTGACGCTCTACAACGCGCAGCTGCGCAAGCGGCGTTACGGCGCAGCGGCGGTGCGTGAGACCAAGCCGGAGCAGAGCCCGGAGGCCAGACCCGAGTTGCCCGTGCCGTCCCTCGCCGAGGCTGAGCGGCCGGCGACGAGCGAGCCCGAGGGCCGGTACATCCCCGTCTCGAAGCGAGGAGCCGTCTACGCCAAGAATGGCGGTCGCTGCGCGTACGTGGGGAGGGACGGCCGGCGTTGCGAGGCGACCGCGTGGCTCGAATTCGAGCACCGAAAAGGCTACGCGCGCACGCACCGACACGACGTCGAGACGCTCGCCCTCTACTGCAAGCCGCACAACCAGCTGGCGGCGGACGAGCTCTTCGGCCGTGAGTTCATGGACGAGAAGCGGGCGGGAGGACGGCGACCTCAGGACGAGGGCACAGCCAGCCCCTCGACTTCGACTCCAGTCAACCCGCCCCGACTGCCCAACTCACCCCGATTGCCGCGCGGTGAGGAACAGTGCTCACTCTTCGCGCTGGACGGGTAGCTGACCCTGCTGTCCAGGGAACGCTCAGGAAGCGGGCAGGGTCCGGGCGTGCGAGCTTCGCGCCTTCAGCCGTTCCGGAACGGCGCGACCGCGAACCTCTGCCTGTGAGCTCGGCGCACCCAGCCGTTCCGGAACGGGAGCAAGCGTGGCGTGCTCCTGCGCGCGCGTCTTTGGCGGGGACTCCACCGAGGTGGGAGCTACGCGCCGCGGGGTAGAGGGAGCAGGGCGCACGGACCCCGCACTGACTCGAGCCCTCCCTGCCTGCGGCGCCGGAGCCCGGCGCTTTCACCCGTTCCAGAACGGAACCGCCAAGAACCGAACTCAGAACGGTGAGCTGGCCACTCCCCGGAACACGGTGTTCGCCGGCGCGGTGGCGAGGGTCGTCCCCACCGGGGTCCCGGTGCCGGAGTCCACGATCCGGATGACCTTGTTGGCGGACGTCTCGGTGCTCGTGACGAACAAGGTGACCACGCCGGCGGCCTGATACCCGGCCAGCCCGCGCACGCCGGTGGTCAGCCCGCTGCCGGACCCCAGGGTCGCGGAGAGGCTCCAGGTGGTCCCGTTGAAGGTCCACTTCTGCACGCCCCCGCCGTTGGCCAGGGTGCGGTCGTCCGCGACGTAGAGCGTGTCGAACCCCGCCACCGAGCCGTTCAGATCGAACAAGGCGAAGGCGTAGGGGCTGGCGCTGGAGGTGGGCATACCGGGGAGCGGGGTGGCCGTCTGCCCGCTGGTGGTGGGCAGCCCGGCGCCCACGGTAAAGACGTTCACGAAGGTGCCCGAGCCGGAGGAGGCATAGAGCTGCCCGGAGATCACCTGCGGCACGCGCGTGTTGGACGGATTGGCGAGCACCTGGGTCGCCCCACTCGCGCCGAGAGTCGCGTACCAGAGCCCGCCGTTGGCAGCGCTGGCGGCGTTGCCGCCCGCCCAGAACTGGCCCCCGTTGGCGGACGTGACGCCGCGGATGTTGCTGCCGCTGAAGGCGGTGCCGAACCGGGTGGTGGTGTCCACGGAATGGAGCGCCGAGATGCGCGCCGCCACCCGGGGCGTGGTGGTGCCGGCGACGCTGGCGGTGCCCACGGCGGCGTCGTAGCAGCCCAGGGTGAGCCAGTGGCCGTCGCCGGAGCGGGAGAGGCCTCCCTCGGAGGTGGCGTTGCCGGCGAAGGTGCAGATCGCGTTGCCGCCGGAGCTGGCGGTGGGCAGCGGCAGCGGCGCGCCAATCAACGTGCCGTCCGCTTGCCGCTCCTCGAGGAAGCCTGCGGCGGCCGCGGTGCTCAAACCAGCCGTCCCATCGCCGACGCGGAGGACGAAGAAGGAGCTGACCGCGCAGCTGCCGGCGCCGTCGCACGTGTAGGCCCCGCCCGGGCCGCAGGTCGCCGTGGCCGGCAGCGGCGGGTTGGACGGCGTGGTGCCGGTGCAGACGTCCTCGGTGCAGGCGTTGTTGTCGTTGGGCACATCCATGGGGTCGGCCGCCTGGACCACGCCCCCGCTGCCGTCGCACTGGGCGGTCTTGCAGTCGCCCGCGGTCTGCGCCGTAAGCGGCGTCCCCATGGCGGTGAGGCTCTGCCCGCACAGGTTGTTCACGCAGGTCCGCACGGCGCACTCGGTGTCCGAGCCAGGGCAGTCCGTGGCGAGGACGCACTGCACGCAGGCGCCGTTGCCGTCGCACACCGCGCCGCCGTTCTGGTTGCACGTCGTCCCGGCCGGCGAGTTGGGGTTGGCCGGGACGCCGGCGCTACAGACATCCGCGGTGCACGGGTTGCCGTCCGGCTGGACGTCCAGATCATCGATGGCGAAGAGCGTGCCGCCATCCCCGTCACAGACATCGCTGTGGCAGTCCCCGGCGATCTGCAGGGGCAGGCGCGTCCCGGCGTCCGCGCTCCAGCGGCCACACGTGAACCCCACGCAGGTCCGCGCCCCGCAGAAGGAGTCCGCGCCAGTGCAGGTGGCGGCATCCACGCACTCCACGCAAGTGCCGAGCCCGCTGCAGACCTTCCCGCCTCCCTGCGTGCAAGCCGCCCCCGCGTTCAGCGGCGGGTTGGAGGGGACGCCGTTGGTGCAGAGGTCCTGGGTGCACTCCTGCCCATCCACGGGCAGATCGCTGTCCAACGGGAGAGAGGAGATCCCTCCCGAGCCGTTGCACTCCGCCCGGCGGCAGTCGCCCGCGGTCTGGTTGCTCAGTGGCGTCCCGGCCGTGGCGAAGTCCGCGCCGCACTTGAACGCGTTGCAGGTCCGCGCCAAGCACTCGCTCTCCACGCCCGGGCAGGTGGCGGGGGTGAGGCACTCCACGCAGGCCCCGGCGCTGTTGCACACCGTCCCGCCGTCCTGGGTGCAGGCGGTGCTCGCGGGCTTGGGCGGGTTGGAGGGGACCCCCGCGGTGCAGAGGTCGCTGGTGCACTGCACGCCATCGTCCGGGGTGTCGCCATCGTCGTTGACGACCGCGGTGGCGCCCGTGCCGTCACAGACGGTGCGCTTGCAGTCACCCGCGCTCTGCGTGGCGACGGGGATCCCCGCATCCACGAACCGGACGCCGCAGACTCCGGCGGTGCAGGTCCGCGCACCGCACTCGCTGTCCGTGCCCATGCAGTCCGCGGGCGCCAGGCAGCCCACGCAGGTGGCGGTCGCGCTGCACTTGAGCGAAGTGCCGCCGTCCGCCGCGCAGCCCGCCCCCGTCGCCCGCGGCGGGTTGGAGGGCACGCCGGCGGTGCAGACGTCGTCCGTGCAGGGGTTCTGATCCACCGGCAGATCCGAGTCGTCGTTCACGCTCGCCGCGGCGCCGTTGCCATCGCACGCGTTGACCTTGCAGTCCCCTGCGGTCTGCTGGCCAAGCTCCGTCCCTTGCGGCTGGTTGCTGAACCCGCAGACGCCGCCATTGCACGTGCGGGCCCGGCACTCGGAATCCGTCCCCGGACAGGTGGTGGCGCTGACGCACTCCACGCAGCTCTGCTCCGCGCCGCAGTGCCCGCTCTGGCAGTCGCGGTCCGCGGTGCAGGCGCCGCCGTTGGCGCAGGCGCCGCACGAGCCCCCGCAGTCGACCGCGGTCTCGTCGCCGTTCTTGGCGCCGTCGGTACAGGAGGCGGAGGGGGCTGGCCCGGGACAGGCGGTGAGGGCCAGCGGGAGCAGGAGGGCAGCGAGGCGGAGCGCGCGGGTCATGGCGGCTTGAGCCTACGCGGTCGGCCGTTCAGTTGCCGCAGGTGACGGTGGCGCAGGCGCCCCAGAGCCCGCGCCGCTCGGTGCGGGCAACGGAGGCGAGATCCCTGAACTCGGTCTCGCGGTCCACGCCGTTGGGCGGGATGGCGAGCACGCACGCGTAGCCCTGCTCCACGAGCGCGCGGTTCACCTCCTGGCCGTCCACGGTGACGTACGCGAGCTTGCGGCCGAACCGGTCCCCGCACTCCTGGTCGAAGCGCAGCGAGACCGTCTTGCCCAGCACCAGGCTCCGGTTGAAGTCCCGCGCCTGGGTGCCGTAGCAGTCGTTCTTGCCGTTGGTGATCTCCGGCGTGTCCACGAGCAGGTAGCGGATCTTCTCCCCGCTCTCGAGCACGATGGTGTCCCCGTCCACCACCTCCTCCACCACGCCGCTGGCGGCGCCGCAGGGCGAGCCGCACGCGCAGGCGAGGGCGGCGAGCGCCCCCAGCGCGGCCAGCCTCAAGGACATGGATCGTTCGCGACGCCCGGCGTGCCGCGGTCTCCGCCGTCCTGGGTGCCGCCGTCCGCGGAGTAGTAGTAGGTCCGCTCGGGCCTGGAGGGGCAGAAGCTGCCGGCGTCGTTGTTGAGCAGGTGGTCGCTCTGGTTGACGTCCAGCTGCGAGGAGATCCCGTCCCCGGAGGTGCTGTAGCTGATGGAGTCCAGCACCGCCGCGTTGCGCTTGACGTTGATCGCCCGGGCGCCGGTGTTGGAGAGGCTGAAGGTGAAGGTGCCAGTGATCTTGTCCGGCAGGCCGCCGTTCACCGCCGGATCCGCGCTGCGGGCGAACAGCGCGTAGTTGCCGGCGCCGGGCCGGATGCAGGCGTTGCTGGTGAGCGCGCTGGTGGAGGTGCCTTCGTTGCCCAGCTCAATCCCATTGAGGTCCACGTCCGTCTTGACGAGGACCTCGATCCACTCGCCCTGGGGATCGTCCACGGCCTTGGGGTTGGCCATGAACTCGGTGATCACCAGGTCACCTTCCACCGGGGCGCGGATCATCCGGGGCTGGCCGTTGGTTGGATCCAGGCACTCGTTGGCGCCCACGGTGGGCGGGCAGGCGAGGTTCGGCGCGCCCGGGGTGCCCTTGTTCCCGGACGTCCCGTACGCCGCCGTGCCGAAGCAGTACGCGGCGGCATCGTCGTTGAGCGTGGTGTCCAGCTTCTTCGGGTCCAGCTGGAGGGAGACGCCGCTGGTCGCGCCCTTGTAGGCAATGGCGTCAATCACCGTGTCGCCGGTCTTGAAGAACACGTTCGAGCCCGAGTTCACCAAGCCGAAGTTGTAGGTGGCCATCACGTTGTTCACGCCGCCGTTCAGGGCGGTGTCGGCGTTGCGGGCGATCACCCCGTACGTCCCGGCGCGCAGCTTGAGGCACTTGTCGGACGTGAACACGGACTTGGCGGTGGGGGTGCTGATCTCCGAGCCGTTCAGGTCCACGTCCACGTTGGCGTAGAGCTCGATCCACTCGCCCACCGTGTCGCTCACGCCGGCGGGATCCGGCATCAGCTCGCTGATCACCACGTCCCCGGCCTCGGGGAGGACGATCAGGCGGGCGCCGGCGGAGTCCATGCAGGTGCCGCCCGCGGTGGCCTTGCACGAGTCGTTCGCCTGGCCGGGGCTGCCGAAGGTGCCGGTGACGCCGGAGAGCTCCTTGGGGGCGTCACACCAGCTGGTCTCGTCGTCGTTGCCGGCGGCGTCCGGGAGCTTGTCGCCGTCGAACGTGCGGGCGTGGCCCGCCTTGGGGGCGCTGACGTACTTGACCTCATCCACCTTGGTCGTCCCGCAGCGGACGCCCACGATCCCATCGCTGTTGGGGAGGGCGCCCAGCGCGTCGTCGTAGCTGTAGCCGATGTACGGGGGCAGCGGGTCGCTGCCGCGGACGTCGCCCACCGCGTAGTAGGCGCCCGCCGGCACGGCGCCGGCGCGGATGACGTGCGTCTTCTCCCCGGTGCCGTCGCCCTTGGAGACGTAGATCGTCATCCCCTTGAGCTCGATGGTGGAGCCGGTGGTGTTGTAGAGCTCCACGTACTCCTTGCCGGTGTCGGTGCCGGGCGGGTCGTTGAGGATCTCGCTGATCACCAGATCCCCGGCGACGCGGCCCTTGCACGCGTCCGCGGGAGGGGTGGGCGGGGTGCACCCGGCCAGCAGGATCCCGGCGAGGCCGGCGATGCCGAACCTCAGCCAAGGGAAGTTGGGGGAAACCATGTGCGCTCCAGAAACCACGTTGCCGGCCTTCATTCTCCGTCTTCCTCACGGCGCGCCTTCGCGGGGGGCGCGGCGTCGTTGGCGAGCAGCTGGTCCAGCTCCTTGCTGGGGGCCAGCACCTGGCCCGGGAGGTTCACCACCAGCTGCAGCTTGTGCGTGTTGCGGCGGCGATCCAGGTACTTGTTCACCACGCCCCGGACCTGGACGTACTCGCCCTTGTTCTGGCTGATCCCGGACGCGAGCAGCACGTCCTTGTCGAAGAACACCACGTCGAAGTCGTTGCCGCGGCTGCGGCCGAGCTTCACCACGGTGGGGCCGCGGTCGCCCATCTTCACGTCGTTGACCGAGCCCAGGATCACCACCGTCTCGCCCACCTTCTGCTCGAGCTTGAGCATCGAGTCCCAGCGGGTGAGCGCGATGTAGTTGGGGTTCTCCTCCGCCTGCTTCTCGAAGCGGGTCACCGCCTGCTCGCGCTCGGCCCACCACTTCAGCCGCTCGGGGTAGTCGTCGTAGTGCTGCTTCTTGGGGTCCCAGATGCCCAGCTGCTTCTTCTGCGCCTCCTCCTGCGCGGCCACGAACTCCTTGTGGAAGCGGCGGCTGCGCCCGTACTTCACGAAGTAGGGGCTCATGCCGGCGCGGACGCACTCCACGTTGTAGTTGAGCCACTGGCCGGGCTGCTTCTCCACCAGCACGTAGGCGAGGTAGCGGCCGTAGTAGTCGCGGATCTCCCCGGGGTGATCGCGCTCGATCTTCACCTTGGTTGCGCCCTCGAAGAACTCCTGAGCGAAGTGCTTGGCGTCCTCGCCCACGGGGGTGGCCATCTTCACCGGGTGCGCGGAGCCGCCGCGCATGGCCTTCTTGTACTCCTCCCACCCGGCGGCGTAGGCGTTGCGCTCGCTGTCCTTCTTGAAGGTCTCCTCGGTGTCCAGCCCGAGCAGGCGCAGGGAGCTGTCCAGCCCCTTCACCCGGATGGTGTCCCCGTCGATCACGGCGGTGGCGCCGTCGATCGGGAACTCGCCCACCTCGAGCTTGATGACCTCGAGCTTCTTGAGCGTGTCCCCGACTTCGGCGCGCTGGAGCTTCTGGCCTTCCTTCGTGGTGCTGCAGGCGGGCGCGAGCGCCAGCGCGGCGGCGAGGCCGGCGAAGGTGAGTGAGCGGGCGAAGGAGGCGGACATGGGGGTCACCTAGAAGCGGGATTCGAGCTCGAGCCGGAAGCGGTGCTCGTGGCGGGAGAGACGATCGAGCGTGGATTGGCGCTGATCCAGGTACGAGAGCAGCTCGTACTGCAGCCCCAGCCTCAGCGCGCGGGAGGGGCGGAACATGAACTCGAAGACGCTGCGCAGCGTGTCTTCCTGGTACGCGGGATCCTCCACGTCCTCGGAGAGGTAGCGGGAGCCGAGCCGGAAGAAGAGCGCCTCCACGGGGCTGTAGCGGACCTCGCCGGAGATCCGCCGCGCCTGCTGGAAGTGGTCCGCGTAGCGGGGGTTGGTGAGGAAGATCTCCCGGAAGGTGGCGGTGAGGGAGAGCGTGCGCAGCGGCTTCACGGTCACCTGCGCCGCGGCGGCGTACCACTCGCCGCCGCAGGGCACGGGCGTGCCGGCGATCACCACCTCCGTGTCCGCGTAGCACTCGGAGAAGCCGCCGCGGCGGAAGTCCTTGTTCCGGTAGTCCACCCAGCCGCCGAACTGGACCACGCGCCAGCCGAGATAGTCCGCCCGCACCTGGCCGAAGAAGTTGGCGGTGCCGGCGGTGCCGGGCGCCTCGGCGTCCTCGGGGAGGACCCAGAAGTCCAGCTTGGAGCGCAGGTGGAGATCCCCCACCAGCTTGCCGGTGTACTCGAAGCGCGCGCCCAGTTCGTTGCGTTCGCTGTGGCCCTCGAACTCGTCCAGCGCGGCGATGCCGCGGGCGTAGGGGTTCAAGAACTCGCGGTCGTACCAGCGCAGCGAGAGCTCCAGCTCGTGGTCCTTGGCGGTGAAGACGTTGCGCTCCAGCACGCCGAAGCCGCCGCCGCCGTGGCCGGCGCGGCCCTGCGGATCGGTGGCGGGCTCGGAGTCGAAGCTGCGGGTGACCTCCGCGAAGACGTTGAAGGTGCCGGTCTTGAACGCGGCGTCCACGCCGATCGCGCCGAAGGGGCCGCCGAACGCGTAGGAGGAGTACTCCTGCGTCTCCAGCTGGACGCCGCTGAGGTGCTGGATGGTGGTGGCGCCGTAGCCGGTGAGGCCGAGCGTGGTCCGCTCGGCGATCTTCAAGGTGGCGTGGCCGGCCGCCAGGAGCTCGCTGAAGACGGCGGGGAGGGTGACGAACTGGAAGCGCGGCGCGGGCAGCAGGGGATCCGCCTGGCGCGCGTAGACGGTGAGCCCGCTGCAGGCCGGGTCGTTGTCCGCGCGCGGGTCCGCGCAGCGCAGCCGGTCGTAGAGCTCGTACTGGTAGACGCTCAGGTCCTGGTAGGAGGCCAAGCCGTAGATCGACAGCTTGAGCGTGTCCCCCAGCGGGAGGTCGGTGGCGGAGCCAGCCACGCCGCGGAAGGAGCGGGGCCAGGTGAAGTCGGGGGTGACCTCGCGCTTGGCGTTGTCACCGGCGCAGGAGGGATCCAGCTCGCCGCTGGTGGCGTAGCGGCAGGTGCTCACCATCTCCACGTCCGAGCGGAAGCTCTCCAGTGTGTAGAGCCCGTCCGGCGAGTAGCGCTTGGTGTTGTCCAGCGTCAGCCGTTGGCCGAAGCCGGCGAAGAAGGTGCCGGCCAGGACCTCGCGCCCCACGGTCTTCCAGCGCAGGTAGAAGCGCGGGAAGGCCACGCCGTAGCGGGCGGGGGTGGCCACCAGCGCGTCCTTCGCCGGATCGAACGTGACCTCGCCGAGCACCAGCCGGGTGGTCACCACGGAGAGGCCGGCGGAGAGATCGAACGGGCCCTTCACGTTGGCGGTGAGGAACATCGGCGGGCCCATCCCGTCCTGCAGCCCGTAGTAGGCGAGGAAGCGGGCGCGGCCGTTGAGGGGGATCTTGGCGCCCACCGGGTAGACCACGATGAACGGGAGCAGCTTGTCGAGCTCCTCGGGGGCGAGCGCCCCGGCGGAGACGAGCTCGATCGGATCCGCGATGGAGCCCTTGAGCTTGCGGAAGTCGAGGATCGCGTCCACCTGCGCGTAGGTCAGGTTGGGCAGCGAGTAGAGCTCGTCCCGCGTGGCGGAGTTGAGATCCACCCCGTCCGAGTAGAGCTCGATCAGCGCATCCCGCGTGGTCTCGGAGATGTCCCCGGTGGCGTACAGGTCGTAGATCGCCTGCTCGCTGCGGATGTCGATCTCTACCTCGTATTGCACGGCGCGCGCGGGCAGGGCCACGGCCAGCGCGGCCAGGGTCGCGAGGCAGCTGACGGTGCGCTTGGGGGAGATGCGCGGTTTCAAGAGGGGCGAACCTTACAAGGAGGAGGGGAGAGTCACCACGGGCCCCCCCCTCGAGCCCCGCTCTCCCGCAGTGGATTTGGATAGCGTGTTGCGTCAGCGCATGACCCGCCTGACCTGTGTCGCCACGCGGCCGTCGTCGAAGAGGTCGGTCGTCTGGCGGATGTTGCGGAAGTCCGCGATGGGGGCCTCGGTCACCACGTGGACGCTGTCGCCCCGGCGCGAGATCAGCTGCCCCACGTTGGAGTTGCCGGAGCGCGAGTCGGTCGCGAAGCGCCGCGAGCCGTTGCCCGTCAGCTCGGTGGACGCCCCCTGGAAGCCCCAGGGGTCGCGATCGCCGAACAGGTTCTTCTCGCGGGCGATCTGCTCGATCTCCTCGCGGCTCTTGCCGGCGAGCGTGGCCAGATCCAGCACCCGGCGCCCCTCGAGCGTCTCCAGCGGGGCCTGCTTCGCCATCGCCTCCACCAGCCTGGGGTGGAGGGTGGTGTCCTTGGACTGGGCGACCATGCCCGGGAGCAGCCGGGAGAGCGCGTGCGTCGTCCGGACCCAAAGGGTGTCGAGTGCCATGCGGAGAGTATCCGCGGCCAAGCCACGCCTGTTGCAGGCGCGGTCACCAGTCTCGGCTCTTGAGAAAGAAGTGGAGCGCGCGTGCTCCTTTTCGGTCAGTCCTCGGGGCTGACGCCGCGCTCCTTGAGGACCTCGGCCAGGCGGGTGCGGCCGCGGTTGAGGGCGCTCTTCACGGTGCCTTCGGGGATCCGCAGCAAGGCGGCGATCTCCGGGTAGGAGAGCCCGCGGAGCTCGCGCAGGACGAGCACCTGCTGGTGCTGCTCGCTGACCTCGCGCAGCGCCTCGCTGAAGTGGTCTTGAAGCTGGCCGCCGATCGCCGCCTGCTCGGGGGTGAGGGGGGCCTCCGCGCTCAGCTTGAGGGTGGCGCGGCGGCGCTTGGCCCGCAGCGTGTTGATGCTGCTGTTGACCATCACCCGGTAGAGCCAGGTGGAGTAGGCGGCCTTGCCGTCGAACCGGGCGGCCACCGCGTGGAGCCGGGAGAAGACCTCCTGCACCACGTCCTCGGCCTCGTCCCCGTCGTGGAGGATCCGCTGGGCGATCGCCAGCGCCTTGCGGCGGTGGAGGCGGTACAGCTCAGACAGCGGCGGCAGCTCCGCCAACCCGGCATCCATGACTTGAAGACGTCCCTTCCGCGCCGGTTGAATCCGAAGGCGCATGAGAGAAGGGAACGGCCGGGAGGGCAGAAAGGATCTACGGCCACCGCCCAGGCGGGGCGGCCCCTAAGTCCTTGATTTTCAGCCCGTGGCTGCGGGAGCGGCCAGCGCGCGCTCGACGGTGTGCCAGGGTGCGCTCTCGGAGCGGCGCGAGCAGGGGGGCGCGGAACAGGAAGTCCCGCTCGGGAAAGCCGGCCTCGATCGCCTGGACTACCCGCTCGGCGGCGGCGGCCAGCTCGCCTCGCGCGGAAGCGAGGTAGGCCCGATAGAGCGAGTCCAGGCCGGGGGCCACGTCCCGGAGGGGGAGCTTGGCGAGCGCGGCTTCGGCCTCGTCGAAGCGCTGGTGGGCGATGAGCGCCGGGATCCGCGGGTGACAGGGATGGTCGGGCCACCGGGAGAGCAGCGCGTCCGTGGACGCGAGCGCTTCTGCCCACCGCCCCAGCCGGGTCAGCGTCTTCGCCTGCATGACCAGGACCTCAGGCCCATGCGCGACGAGCGAGTCGAAGGGGACACGTTCTAACGCGGCGAGGACGTCCTCATCCGGGCTGCCGTGGTTCGCGCGGTGGGCGGCCAGGAGGATCGCCCAGGTCGCGCTCAGCTCTGCGTCCTCGGCCACGGCGCGCTGGAGCAGCCGCTCCTCACGCTCGAGGTTGCCCGCTTCGCGCAGCCCCTGACGGAGCGCCGCGAAGAGCGCGTAGCGGGGTACGCCCCCGATCGCCAGGAGCGTGTCCATCGTCGAGCGCATGGGCACGTCGTAGGCACGGATGAGCTCGAGGTCCGCCTGATCTTCCGCAGACAGGGAAGCGCTCGGCGCGGGCTCGCCCCAGCTCGAGAGGGGGTGGTAGCGGCCGAGCAGCTTCGAGCGGGAAATCGGGCCCAGGTGGCGAGAGTCCACCGCGCTGACGTGGTCCCCGAGCACCCAGACGTGCCCTTCGGGCACCTCGTCCGAGAGCTCGAAGCTTCCACCACCCATCACCGTCCAGTCGAACGCCAGCGGCGAGCCGAGCTCGGCGACGGGGCGGCCATTCACCGAGATCCTGCCGTCCTGACGGACCACGCGGTCACCCGCCGTGGCCACCAGGCGTCCAACGGCCAGCGCGCTCTTGCCGTTGGCGTAGATCACCAGGTCGCCCGGACGGGCTCTGAAAGGCGGGATGACGAGCCAGACGCCGCGCCCTCTCGCGCCGAGCGTGGGGCGCATTCCGGCCCCGTCCACCCGGAGCGGCCTCGCGATCAGCGTCGACGCGGCGAGCAGCAGCAGCGGCACGGCGGCCCAGGGCGCCACGCGCAGCAGGCCGTACGCGAGCCCGGCGAGCAGCGCAGGCGGCAGCCAGACTCTGAAGTGAAGGCTCACGGAGCTCCCGGATAGCGTGGACACCGCCCTGCGGGCCATCCCCTTCAGCGGGGGTGTCGCCTCGGAGGTGCTCCGGCGTGTCCATGGACGCCCCCGCGCGGCGCAGGTTTTGGGCTGCTTCAGGTGTCGAGCGCGAGCCTTCGGGGCATGACTGCGCGCTTCTCTTGCCGGAGGGGCCGCTTGGCCGAGCGGCCCTGGTGCTCCTGATGCGCAGCGCTCTGCCCCTGGTACTCCTCTCCGTGCTGGCGGTGCTCGCCGGCTGCGGCCACCCGCCCCCGGTGGAGGACGGGGGCACCGCGCTCGATGCGGGCGCGCAGGACGCGGGCGCGGGCGAGGACGGTGGAGCGCGGGATGCCGGCGCGGCCGACGCAGGCGTGGCGGACGCGGGCCGGGCGGATGCGGGCGGCCCTACGGATGCGGGGCAGGTGGACGCGGGCGCGCACGATGGTGGCGCCGCCCTCCATTTCGGCGGCGTGAACCTCACCGCAGTGCCGTTCGCCACGGGCTACCGCTACGTCAGTGGCGCGCACTTCTCGGACCGGGCCACCGCCCCAGACTGCGCGCGGGCCGTCGTCACCGCCGGGGCGTGCTGCTTCGTCCCTCCGGCGGAGGGCGGCGCGCCCTTCACGGCCGCCAGCGCCGGCGCCATCTCCATGGCCAACGCCACCACCGCGTTCAGCTACCCCACGCTCACTCCCGACGATGGCGGGTCCTACTTCGGCTTCAGCTGGACCTCGCCGGACTGGATGGAAGGAGACCGCCTCGAGGCCAGCAGCGTCGGCGGACAGGTGGAGCCCTTCGCGCTGTCCGTCCTCGCGCCCGCGCCCATCCAGGGGATCTCCCCGGCGTGGAGCCGCAGCACCTCGCTCTCCATCCCGCGCGGCGTGGACTTCACCGTGCGCTGGACGCCGGGCAAGGTGTCCGGGGCCACCATGGCGCTGTTGATGGGGGCGCAGGAGCCCACCGGCGCGAACCCGGCGGTGCGCGGCGCCATCCTCTGCGAGGTGCCGGACTCGGCGGGCAGCCTCACCGTCGCCGCGTCGCTCCTCAGCCGCTTCTCCGCAGGCGACCTCTGCTTCGTCTGCGGCCTCACCCGCGCGGTGCGCGCGCAGGTGAGCAGCGCCAGCGCCCAGGTGGAGCTGCGCGTCTCCGTCCTCGGCGGGGGCGGCGCGACCTTCCAATGAGCAGGCCCCGCCAGGCAGGAGCCTCCTTCGTCGGGCGCAGCACAGTCGGGTGGGCGCTTCCGCCTCACTCGCGGGTGTTCCGTGCTAGGCGACGGGGGGCTTTTCACCCTGGCGAGGCGGCAACTTGCAGAGGACGTCCGAGGACCGGTCAAAGGCAGGCGCAGGGCAGCGCAATCCCCCGTTGCTGCCGCCGCTGACCTTCGCCGGGTTCCTGCTGGCGGTGGTCACCATCGCCGTGATCTCTGGCCTGACGTGGTGGAGCCGGGAAGGGCAGATCCGCGCCGGCGACGAGGTGGTGAGCACGCTCGATCGCCTGCACCGCCAGGAAGAGCTGCTCTCGACGCTCAAGGACGCGGAGAGCGGGCAGCGCGGGTTCTTGATGACGGCGCAGGAGGCCTACCTGGCGCCCTACGAGTCCGCCCGGACCTCGCTGCCGGAGCAGCTGGCCGCCTTCACGGCGATGGTGCAGAAGGAGCCGGAGCAGCTCGAGCGGCTCACCACGCTGCGGGCGCTGATCAAGGACAAGTTCGAAGAGCTGGACCTGACCATTCGGATGGTCCGCGAGGGGCAGCGCGAGAAGGCGCTGGAGGTGGTGCGCAGCAACCGCGGAAAGGCCGCGATGGACGCCACCCGGCAGCTCCTGGCGGACATGCGGCAGTACGAGACCAACGCGCTGGACCGGCGCAACGCCGAGCGGCAGGAGGCCATCCTCCTCGTTGGCCAGGTGACCGGCGGCGGCGCTGCGGTGCTCCTGGTGCTGATCGTGCTGGCCGCCTACGTCGCGTCGCGGGACTACCGGGCCAGCCAGAGGGAGGCCTGGCTGCGCGCGGGACAGGGCGAGCTCTCCCTGCGGATGCAGGGGGACCTTCGGCTGGATCAGCTCGGAGAGTCCACGCTGTCGTTCCTCGCCGGCTACCTCCAAGCGCAGGTGGGGGCGGCGTACCTCTGGGACGGGCGGGAGCTGCGCCGCTTCGGCGCCTGGGCGCTCGGGGCTGCTGCCGCGGACCGGACGCTCCTGCGTGCGGGGGATGGGCTCGCCGGCCAGGCGCTGCGCGAGCGCAAGCCCCTCCACGTGACCGCGGTGCCGGCGGGTTACCTGCCGGTCTCCTCCTCCGTGGGGGAGGGCACCCCCGCGCAGCTCCTGATCGTCCCCGTGGAGCACGGCGGCGCGGTGCAGGCGGTGATCGAGCTCGGGTTCACGCGCCCGGTGGGGGAGGTGGAGCTGGAGCTGCTGCGCCGCGCCTCCGAGCCGGTGGCGGTGGCGGTGCGCGGCGCGCGGGATCGCACCCGGCTGGAGGAGCTGCTGCAGGAGACGCAGCGCCAGTCCGAGGAGCTGCAGACGCAGCAGGAGGAGCTGCGGGTCTCCAACGAGGAGCTGGAGGAGCAGGGGAACGCGCTGCGCGAGAGCACCGCGCGGCTGGAGGCGCAGCAGGCCGAGCTGGAGCAGACCAACTCCCAGCTCGAGGAGCAGATGCGGCAGCTGGAGGAGCAGAAGGAGGAGCTCACCGCCGCCCGCGAGTCGCTGCAGGAGCGCGCCCGTGAGCTCGCCCAGGCCAGCCAGTACAAGAGCGAGTTCCTGGCGAACATGAGCCACGAGCTGCGCACGCCGCTCAACTCCTCGCTCATCCTGGCCAAGCTCCTGGCGGACAACCCCAGCGGCAACCTCACGGACGAGCAGGTGAAGTTCGCGCAGACCATCTCCTCGGCGGGCAACGACCTGCTCGTGCTGATCAACGACATCCTGGATCTCTCGAAGATCGAAGCCGGGAAGCTGGACGTGAACCCGGAGCCGGTGGAGGTGAGCCGGGTGCTGGAGTCTCTCGAGCGGACCTTCCGGCCGCTGGCCCGGGAGAGGAAGCTCGCGCTCACCTTGCGCTCGCTCCCCGGCGCGCCCGCGCGGCTGGAGACGGATCCGCAGCGGCTACAGCAGGTGCTCAAGAACCTCCTCTCCAACGCGCTCAAGTTCACCGAGAAGGGCGAGGTCGCCGTGGAGGTGGCGCCCCACGGGGACGAGCTCACCTTCAACGTCCGGGACACCGGGATCGGCATCCCCGCGGCGCAGCAGGGGTTGATCTTCGAGGCCTTCCGCCAGGCGGACGGCAGCACCCACCGCAAGTACGGCGGCACCGGCCTGGGGCTCACCATCTCCCGGGACCTCGCCCGCCTCCTGGGGGGAGACCTCCGGGTGGAGAGCACGCCGGGACAGGGGAGCACCTTCGTCCTCAGCGTCCCGCTCCGCGCGCCCGCGCCAGGTGAGGCGGCGGCGCTCGCGCCCAAGCCGGTCCTGTCCCCGGCTCCGGCTCCGGCGACCTTCTCCCCACCTCCCCTGCGCGGGGTCCCTCCCCCGGAGGCCCCCGCCCGCCAGCCGGAGCCCGCCCGCCCCTCCGGCCACCGGCTGATCCTGGTGATCGAAGATGACGCGCGCTTCGCGGAGATCCTCAAGGAGCTGGCGCAGGAGCAGCAGTTCGACTGCCTCGTGGCCGGGACCGCGGACGAAGGCGTGCGGCTGGCGCGCGAGCATCTGCCCAGCGCCATCCTGCTGGACATGAACCTGCCGGATCACTCCGGCCTCTCGGTGCTGGATCAGCTCAAGCGCCGCCCCGCCACGCGCCACATCCCGGTCCACGTGATGTCCGTGGAGGATCACACCCAGGCGGCGATGGAGATGGGCGCGGTGGGGTACGCGCGCAAGCCGGTGGACCGCGAGCGGCTGCTGCAGGCGTTCGGGCGGCTGGAGTCGAAGCTGGCCCAGACCCTGCGCAACGTGCTGGTGGTGGAGGACGACGACGTCCAGCGCGACAGCGTGCGGCGGCTCCTGGAGAGCGAAGAGGTGAAGGTGACCGCGGTGCCCGGCGTGGCGGACGCGCAGGCGGCCCTGCGCGAGCGCACCTTCGACTGCATGGTGATGGATCTCTCGCTCAAGGACGCCTCCGGGTTCGAGCTGCTGGAGTCGATGGCCCGCGAAGAGGGCTCCGCCTTTCCGCCGGTGATCGTCTACACCGGCCGTTCGCTCTCCGCGGAGGAGGAGCAGCGGCTGCGGCGCTTCTCGCGGTCCATCATCATCAAGGGGGCCCACTCCCCGGAGCGGCTGCTCGACGAGGTCACCCTCTTCCTGCACCAGGTGGAGTCCAAGCTCCCCGCGGATCAGCAGCGGATGCTGCACAAGGCGCGCAACCGGGAGGCGGCGTTCGAAGGGAAGCGGATCCTCGTGGTGGAGGACGACGTCCGCAACGTCTTCGCCCTCTCCAGCATCCTCGAGCCCAAGGGCGCCAAGGTGGAGATCGCCCGCAACGGCCGCGAGGCGATCGACCGGCTCGGCAAGCAGCTCGCCGCCAGCGCGGAACCGGTGGATCTGGTGCTGATGGACATCATGATGCCGGAGATGGATGGCCTCACCGCGATGCGGGAGATCCGCAAGCGCAACGAGTGGCGGCGGCTGCCGATCATCGCGCTCACCGCCAAGGCCATGCGCGATGACCACGAGAGCTGCCTGGCCGCTGGCGCCAACGACTACATCGCCAAGCCGCTGGACGTGGAGAAGCTCCTCTCCCTGGTGCGCGTGTGGATGCCGAAGTAGAGCCCTCCCCGGAGGAGAAGGCCCGCGAGGAGCTCGAGCTGCGGCTGTTGCTCGAGGCGATCTACGCGCGCTTCCAGTACGACTTCCGGGACTACGCGGAGGCCTCGCTCCGGCGCCGGCTGCGCCAGGCGGTCTCGCGCTTCGGTTGCCGCTCGCTCTCCGGGCTCCAGGAGCGGCTGCTCCACCAGCCGGAGGCGTTCTCCAAATTGCTGGACTACCTCACCGTGCAGGTGAGCGACATGTTCCGGGATCCCTCCTACTTCAAGGCCCTGCGCGAGCGGGTGATCCCCGTGCTGCGCACCTACCCGTCCCTCAAGGTCTGGGTGGCCGGCTGCAGCAGCGGCGAGGAGGTCTGGTCGCTGGCGATCCTGCTCCACGAGGAGGGGCTGCTCTCCCGGACCCACGTCTACGCCACGGACATCAACGCCGAGGCGCTGCGCAAGGCCGAGGCCGGCGTCTACCCGCTGGAGCGGATCCCCGCCTTCACCCAGAACCACCAGCGCTCTGGGGCCACCGTCTCTCTGTCGCAGTACTACACGGCCGGGTATGGCGCCGCGGTCTTCGACCGGAGCCTGCGCAAGAACATCGTCTTCTCAGACCACAGCTTGTCCACCGACTCGGTGTTCGCCGAGGTGCAGCTGGTGAGCTGCCGGAACGTGCTCATCTACTTCAACCGCGAGCTGCAGGACCGCGCGCTGACGCTCTTCCGGGACTCGCTGTGCCGGCGCGGCTTCCTTGGGCTGGGGGCCAAGGAGAGCCTGCGCTTCTGCCCGGCGGGGGACGCCTTCGAGGACCTGGTGCCCGAGGAGCGGATCTACCAACGGCGGTGAGGGCGTACGGATGAGCGCGCGAGAGCACGAGCCGGAGGCGGTGGTGATGGGGGCCTCGGACGGCGCGGTGGAGGCGCTCTCCCTGCTCCTGCCCGCGCTCCCGCTCCGGCTCGCGCTGCCGGTGGTGGTGGTGGTCCACATCCCGCAGGACCGCCCCAGCCACCTCCCGGAGCTGTTCCGCCAGCGCTGCGGGCACCCCGTCCGCGAGGCGGAGGACAAGGCGCCGCTCGAGCGGGGGGTCGTCTACTTCGCGCCCCCCGGGTACCACCTGCTGATCGAGCGCACCCGCGCCTTCGCGCTCTCCACCGAGCCGCCCGTGCATTACTCCCGTCCGTCCATTGACGTGCTCTTCGAGTCCGCCGCCGAAGCCTATGGCCCCGGGCTGCTGGGGATCCTCCTCACGGGCGCCAACTCGGACGGCGCGGCTGGGCTCAAGGCCATCCGCCAGGCTGGCGGGGAGACCTGGGTGCAGGACCCGGCGTCCGCCAAGTCCCCCGCCATGCCCGCCGCCGCGCTCGCCGCTGGGGCGGCCAAGCAGGTGATGGGTCTAGAACAGATGGCGGGCGCGCTGGGCGGGCTCCGGACCTCCTCTGCTATGGAGAAGGGCTGACCTTGAACGCGTCCGGTCCCCTCCCAGCGGTGAAGTTCCTGTGCGTGGACGACGTGGAGGAGAACCTCTTCGCGCTGGAGACCTTGCTGAGGAGGGAGGGGTTGGAGGTCCTCAAGGCGCGCTCCGGCCGCGAGGCGCTGGAGCTGGTGCTGGCGCACGACATCGCCCTGGCCATCCTGGACGTGCAGATGCCGGAGATGGACGGGATCGAGCTGGCGGAGCTGATGCGCGGCAGCGACCGCTCCCGCCACGTGCCCATCATCTTCGTCACCGGGATGGCGGGGGACCGGGTGCCGCTCTTCCGCGGGTATGACGCGGGCGCGGTGGACTTCCTCTACAAGCCGGTGGACCCGCACCTGCTCAAGAGCAAGGCGGAGGCGTTCTTCCAGCTCTCAAGGCAGCGCCAGGAGCTGGAGCGGGTGGTTGCCGAGCTGCGGGAGACCCTGCGGCTCAACGAGCTGTTCACCGCCGCGCTCGGGCACGACCTGCGCAACCCGCTCAACGCCATGCTCAACGGCGCGGAGCTGATCCGCCGCAAGGCGGTGGATCCGTCCGTGGCCAAGGCGGCGGAGCGGATCAACGGCAGCGGCCGGCGCATGGCCCGGATGATTGATGACCTGCTCGACTTCGCCCGGGCGCGCCTGGGCGGCGGGATCGCCCTCGCCACCGCGCCGGTGGAGCTGGACGAGCTGCTGCAGCGCGTGGCCACCGAGATGCGGGCGATCAGCCCGGACGCCGAGCTGGAGTTGACCCGCGAGGGCGACCTGCGCGGCCACTTCGACGGCGACCGGCTGGCGCAGGTCCTCTCCAACCTGCTGGGCAACGCGCTCCGGCACGGGACGCCCGGGCACCCGATCCTCGTGGCCCTGGACGGCACCCGGCCCAACGAGGTGCGGATCCGCGTCTCCAACGCAGGGACGATCCCGGACGAGCTCCGGCCGCGCCTGTTCTCCCCGTTTAGCCGCGCCGTCACCGATCGGCGCGCCGCGGGAGATGGGCTGGGGCTGGGGCTCTACATCATCGCCCAGATCGTCCAGGCGCATGGCGGCCGGGTCCACGTCACTTCCACCGCGGCGGAGGGGACCACCTTCGAGGTCCAGCTCCCGCGGGCGAGCCTGGCGGAGCAGCCCGCCCCGTCGCCGGGGCTCTGAGCCCCCCTGTTGCGGGAGTCCACACCGTTCACCCCGAGCGTAGGACCGCAGGTCCGTAGTCGGTGTGCCCAGCATGGGCACGGTCAGGAGGTGCAAGTCCTCTGGGAAGCAGGTCGTAGCGACCCAAGCAACTCGCAAGGTTTGTCGGCCGCGAGGCCGGGACTGAAAGAAGCGATAGCGAAGCCACGGCTCGAGGGGCGGCACTGAGCTCGCGACCGCCTGCGGGCCACTTCGAGCTCGGCGCCGCCTCTGGACTACGCGCCTGCGGCGCTGACCTGAAACTTGCCGCCCCCGCTCAGCCCGAGCGAAGTCGAGGGCCCGCCGATCGTAGGGACTCTCGATCGTGGGCCCTCGACTTCGCTCGGGCTGAGCGGACGGCCTCACGTTTCTTGCCTTGATTGATCCGCCCAACGAGCGGCGGCCTCACTACGCTCGAGGTGAACCGGGGGGCACCTCTCTCGTTCGCCGCCCTCAGGCGTGCGGCTCGCGCCCCAGGCTGATCAGCGCCGAGAGCCGCTCCGGATCCACCGGCTTGACCAGGTGAAGGTCGAACCCGCTCTCCAGCGCCTTGGCGCGCTGCTCGGGGGCGCCGTAGCCGGTGAGCGCCACCAGCATCAGCGCCTTGCCGGCGGCGTCCTGGCGGATGCGCCGGGCGACCTCGAAGCCGTCGATCCCCGGGAGCCCGATGTCGATCAGCGCCACCTCGGGGCGCAGCGCCAGCGCCTTGCGCGTCCCCTCGAGCCCGTCCGAGGCGGTGTCCACCTGGTGGCCCCAGATCTCCAGCAGGTCCGCGAGCGCCTGCTGCGCGTCCGAGTTGTCCTCCACGATCAACACCCGGCGCGAGATGCCCGGCTTGCCGTTGTGGCCGTCATGCGTGGGACGGTGCGCCTCCTCCTCCGTGGCCTCCCAGCGCGCGGGGAGCTGCACGATGAACTCGCTGCCGTGCCCCAGGCCGCCGCTGGTTCCGACGATGGTCCCGCCGTGCAGCTGGGTGAGGGTCTTCACCAGGGTGAGGCCGATCCCCAGCCCCCCGCGGGAGCGCGCGATCGGCACGTCCGCCTGGGAGAAGAGGGAGAAGAGGGTGGGCATCACTTGCGGCGCGATGCCGATCCCGTCGTCCTTCACGCACACCCGCGCCAGCGCGGAGCGCCCCACCGGCACGAAGGTGGCCGAGAGCTCGATGTTCCCGCCGGTCTCGGTGTACTTGCTCGCGTTGTCGAGCAGGTTGGAGAAGATCTGCTCGAGCCGGGTCACGTCTCCGCGGATGATCACCGGCCGGTCGGGCAGGCGCAGCCGCAGCCGCTGCTGCCGCGGCTCCATCCGGGTCTGCTCCACGCTGGTGGCCACCCGGCGCAGCAGCTCCGAGAGGTCCAGCTCCGTCCAGCTCAGCTCGATCTTCCCCTGGGTGACGCGGGCCACGTCCAGCAGATCATCCACCAGCCGGCCCAGGTGCGCCGTCTGGCGCCGCAGCACCTCCCGGGCCCGCTGGTCCGCGTCGTCCTGCGGCTCGCGCCGGGAGACGATGGGCAGGGAGGAGCTGATCGCCGCCAGCGGGTTGCGCAGCTCGTGCGCCAGCATCGCCAAGAACTCGTTCTTGCGCCGGTCCGCCTCGCGCAGCTCGTCTGCGCGCTCCCGCAGCTCGCGCTCCGTCCAGGCCAGGCGCAACAGCGACTGGATGGTGGCGATCAGCTCCTGGGCTTCAAACGGCTGGGTGAGGTACGCGTCCGAGCCGCCCTGCAGGCTCTCCACCTTGTGGTCCGGGCTGACGAAGGTGGCGGACGTGTGGAGGATCTTGGTGCTGGCGAGCTCCGGGTCCGCGCGGATTCGCCGGCAGACCTCCAGGCCGCTGATGTCCGGCAGCCGCACGTCCAGGACCATGAGATCCGGCCGGCAGCGCGCGGCCTCCTCGAGCGCCTGCTTGCCGGTCGCCGCGTCGATCACCTTGTAGCCGGCCTTGGCCAGCATCAGGTTCACGAGGTAACGCGCGCCCTCGCTGTCGTTGACGTTCAGGATCAGCGGCTGGGGCCGCTGAAGCTCATCCGGCACGCTCAGGGCGTCACCCGCTTGCTCGCCTTCGCCAACGCGTCACGGATCCGGTTGATCGCCAGCTCGCGGGAGAGGCTGTCCTTGGAGAGGATGGACTCGGTGTCCTCGCTCAGCCGCTGCCGCTCCTGCGGCGCCAGCAGGTGCGAGGTGACGATGATCACCGGGATGGAGCGCGTGCGGGGATCCGCCTTGAGCTCGTCCAGCACGTCAAACGCGGTCTCCCCCTGGAGCAGGAAGTCCAGGAGGATCACGTGCGGCCGCTGCTCGCGCGCCAGCTCCACGCCCTCCTTGCCGGTGCCCGCCTCGAGCAGCTCATAGGGCGTCTTGTCCAGGAACTTGCGCATCAGGTAGCGGGCCTTCTCGTCGTCGTCGATCACCAGCACGCGGCCGCCGCCGTTGGTGGACAGGGTGCGCAGCTTGCGCAGCAGCCGGTCCTGATCCACTGGCTTGAGCCAGAACTCGTCCGCGCCGAGCGCCCGCGCCTTCTGCTCCTTGTTGGTGACCGTCACCACCAGCACCGGGATATCGCTCGTCCGGGGCTCGCGCTTGAGCTGCGCGAGGAACTCCCAGGTGCTCTCGCCCTCCAGCATGATGTCCAACACGATCGCCGAGGGCGTTAGCTGCTCGAGCAGCTTGCGCGCGCTCTCGGTGTTGCGCGCCGGCACCACCTGGAAGCCCGCCATGGAGAGGTACTTCTCGTAGAGGAAGATCGTCTTCCGGTCGTCCTCCACCACCAGCACGGGGGACTTGGTGTCGTCCAGCGGGCGCCGCTCCATCTTCTCCAGCTCGTCCGCTTCGGGGTGGAGCGCGGGGATGGTCAGCGTGAAGGCGGCGCCCTCGTTGAGCGCGCTCTGGACGGTCAGGGTGCCGCCCAGCATCTCGGCCAGGCGCCGCGAGAGCGCCAGCCCGAGCCCGGTCCCCTTCACCTTGCGCTGGAGGGGGTTCTCGATCTGGCCAAACTCCTCGAAGATCCGGTCGAAGTTCCCCGGGTCGATGCCGATCCCGGTGTCCTTGACGCCAAAGCGCGCCACGCCGTCCGTCACCGTGGCGGTCACCCGCACCTCGCCGCGCTCGGTGAACTTGAGCGCATTGGAGATCAGGTTCCGGAGGATCTGCGCGAGCTTTCCCTGGTCGGTGAAGAGCTGGGTGGCCTCGTCCGGCGGCTCGAAGACGAGCTTCACCTGCGAGTCCGCGGGCAGGAGCGGCCGCAGCATGCCGCGCATGGAGGCCATCAGGTCCGGGAGCAGGAAGCGCTCCGGCCGGAGGATGGCGCGGCCGGACTCCGCCTTCGACAGGTCCAGCATGTCGCTGACCAGGTCGTGCAGCTCCTGCGCGGAGGTCCGGATGAAGCCCACCTGCTTGCGCTGCTCGTCCGTGAGCGGCCCGTCCGAGGAGTCGAGCAAGAGCTTGGAGAGCCCCAGGATCGTGTGCAGCGGCGTGCGGAACTCGTGGCTGACGTTGGCCACCACGCGGCTCTTCACCTCGCTGGTGCGGCGCAGGGTGTCCGCCTTCTCCGCCAGCTCCCCGTGGAGCGTGATCACCCCGCGGTTGGACTCGTCCAGATCGCGGTAGGCCCGCTCGAGCTGACCGTGCTGGTGCTCGAGCTCCCGCTTCTGCCGGGCGATCTGCCGGTTGAGCGTCACCACCTCGCCCATGGACTCCTGCATCTGGAGCAAGATCCCCTGCTCGCTGGGCGCGCCCAGGCCGCAGAGCAGCGCGCCCCCGCGTCCGTCCGGCGTGGCGCGGAAGGTGAAAGTGCTCACCGCGCCCCCCACCACCAGTGGGATCTCCGAGCCCTTCACCTCGTCCACCCGCCCGCGGGCGCACAGGCCGTCCGCCTTCGCCTCGGTCCCGGGCGCCGCGAGGCTCGAGAAGCGGGCGCCGGGCTTCACGCCGAGCTTGCGCAGGGTGCGCTCGTCCGCCCAGGTGACGCGGCCCGCCTCGTCCACCTGCAGCATCACCTCGCGGGACAGCGCGTCCCAGGCGCTCTCCAGGTCTTTCAGCACTCGGGCAACCTCACCGGAAAGAGCACCTCGTGGATCAGCCGTTCCGCCAGCTGGGCGTGGAACAATTTCGCGAGCAGCCCCAGTCCCTTGTCATCCTCGCGGTGGCTCTTGAAGTACGCCAGCTGGCGCTCGCGCCCCCCAGCGGGCCGCGCCGAGGCCGCGCTAACCAGCGCCACGAACGCGCGGGTGAAGGGCTCGAGCGCCTGCCCCACGCTCGGGGCCTGCGCCGCGTCCACCCGCGCGTGGAGCGCGTTGGGGGAGAGCCAATCCTGGCACCAGGCCGGGGGCTCGCCGCCGCTGGGCAGCGCGCATCCACCCACCCGCTGCGCGGCCACCAACGCCTCTTGGCGGTCCCGCGCCGCGCCGTCCCGGGCGGTGGGCGAGAGATCCACCACCACGATCCCCCGTTCCGCGCCGAGCCCCACCAGATCTGCGCCGAAGAGCGGCACGTCCTCGCCGGCCTTCGGCACGCAGAGCAGGTTGGCGATCTCCAGCCCCTTGCCCTGGACGCTGACGAAGCGCGCGTACGGGACCGCCGCCGAGCAGAAGGCCCGCGCCCGCAGGGCCACCGGCTCTCCCCGCCACTGGCCGCGCGGATCGCACAGCTCCGCCGGCAGGGGGAGCGGGCGCAATCCCAGCTGGGCCACCAGCTCCGCCTGGGTGCGCGCGAGCAGCTCGGTGAAGGCAAAGGCGCTCACGCCGGCTTGCCCTCCCGCGCGCCCAGCGAACCGCGGGCCGCCTCCAGCGTCTTGAGGGCCGCCTCGCGCAACGCGGCCGGCAGCTCCGGGGCGATGGTCAGCGCCTCGCCCAGCCCCGCGAGCAGCGCCTCCTGGACACCGGGGGCGTGGCCGCGCGCGATCAGGAAGCCCTGGTTCCAGCGGACGTGCGCCGCGAAGAGCTCGGGGCGGTGGGCGGAGACCGCGTCCGCCAGGTACGAGAAGAGGGTGCGCGCCTCGTCCGCCAGCTCCGGGGAGCGGGCCGCCGCGCTCGCCGCGCGCGCCGCCAGGGGGCTGAGGGCAGCCAGGGCAGGGGTGCTGACCTCGAGCGCCCGCGCCGCCTCGCGCAGGTAGGAGACCGCCTGCTCGATCTTCGGGATGGGCTCCTTGGCCAACAGCTCCGCCAGGCGCAGGAAGTTCTCCGCCAGATGGCGCGTGCACATGCCCCGCGCGGTGAGCACGGACTGTAGCCACGCCGCGTAGCGGGTGAGCACCGCCACGTCGTTCTCCATTAGCGCCTCGGCCAGGTAGCTCAGGTGGTGGCGCCCGTCCTCCTCGGTGTACTTGTGGCCGCGCTCGCCGTAGCGGGCCTCCCAGAAGGGGTTCTCGTACATGCGGGCGATCGCCGCGGCGTTCACCCGGGCGGAGACCTCGCGCAGCGCCACCACCAGCGCAGTCATGCCGAGCCCTCCGGGAAGAGGACGTCCCTGATCGACCCCACCAGCGCGTGCGCGTCCTTGCCCGTGGCGTCCGGGCGCAGCTCGTTGGCCAGCCCCTCGCTCCAGCTGCAGGCGTGCCCGCCGATGGCGATGGGCAGCGCGCCGCGGGTCTGCTCGCGGACCGCGGCCACCGCCGCGCGCAGGGCGGGCAGGTTGAAGGTCATGGTCACGGAGAGCGCCAGCAGATCCGGTCGCTCGGCCGCGAGGATCTTCAGGAGGCTCTCGGTGGGAACGTTGGCGCCCAGGAAGCGCACGTTGAAGCCGGCCAGATCCAGCACGTCCGCCACGAGCCGGGCGGGGAAGTCGTGCTGCTCTCCCTCCACGCAGGCGACCAGGATCTTCTTGTGTAGCGCCGGCTCGGGGATGGCGCGCTGGTAGAGGTGCGCCAGCACCGCCTGGGAGATCGCGGTGGCCATGTGCTCCTGGGCGATGTTCAGCTGGTCCTCCTGCCAGAGCCGGCCGATCTCCCGCTGCGCCTCCTGGATGACCTCCATCGCAAGCTGCAGCGCGCTCGCCCCCCGCTCCAGCCCTTCGTCGAGGATCAGCCGCATCGCCTCGCGGCGGTTCCCCTCCAGCTGGGCCACCAGGTAGCGTTCCTTCAGCTGCGCCAGGTCGAGCCTCATGCGTGGGCGCTCCGCAGCCAGGCCTCCAGCGTCACGAAGGTGTCCTTCGCGCCTCGGGCGAGCCCGGCGTGATCGTCCAGGGCCGCCGCGCCGGCCTCGAGCCGCGCCAGGAACGCGCTCCACATGGCGCCCTGCCGCGCGCCGTAGCTGCCCAGGTAGCGCCCGGCGCGCGCCACCGCCGCGGGGAGGTGGGCTTGCAGGTGGCGGCGGATCTGCTGCGCTCCCAGGGTGGAGCCCTCCAGCACGTAGAGCGCGCCCAGCGCGGCCGCCGGGGTGGCCACCGGGGGCAGGAGCTGGCAGCGGGGGAGGGTGGCCGGCGTGGCTCCGAGCGCGAGCAGATCCTCCTGCAGCGCCCGCGCCTTGAGCCGCTCGCGCAGATCCGGCACGTGCGCCTCCAGCCCCGGGCAGGCCGCGAGCGCTTCCTCCAGCGGGGCCACGAAGCCCGCCATCCGGGCGAGGTAGCCCAGGTAGTCCGCCTCGGTCACGGTCGCGGAGGTGACCGAGGTCAGCCCCTCCAGCCGCGCATGGAGCCCGCGCGTCTGCTGCCGGAGCAGCGCCAGCGCTGGGCCGGGAGGGCAGGCACGAGGAGATTGACCCGACGGCGTCGGGGTTTCGGGGGCGAGCCTTTCAACCACGAACGAAAGGCTGTGACTTCACCGGCGAATGGGGAAGTGCCCCACGCTTGGCCTTTTGACCACTTGACACTTCACTCCTGCTCGTCGGTCCGCGTGAGGCCCCAGTCCTTCAGCCGCTTGAAGAGCGTGGAGCGGGCCACGCCCAGCTCCTTCGCCACCCGCTCGCGGTTGTGGTTGAAGCGGCGCAGCGCGCTCTCCACGATCTGGCGCTCCAGCTTCTCCAGCATCTGCTCGAGCGTCATCCCCGGCGGCAGCTCCGGGACGGAGATCCCCACGTCCGGGTTCACCTCCTGGTCGAAGCTCAGGTCGCCCACGTCGATGTTTGGCCCCTTGCGCAGGAGCAGGGCGCGGTGCACCACGTTGCGCAGCTCGCGGATGTTGCCGGGCCAGGAGTGGGTGGAGAGCCGCTCCACCGCCGCGGGGGACAAGCGCACCGTCTGCCCCTTGGGCGCGAAGAGCCGGACGAAGTGCTCCGCCAGCGCCAGCAGATCTCCGCGGCGGTTGCGCAGCGGGGAGAGGTGCAGGGGGATCACGCAGAGCCGGTAGTAGAGGTCCTCGCGGAACTTCCCGGCCCGCGCGTCCGCGAGCAGCTCGCGGTTGGTGGCCGCCACCACCCGGACGTCCACCGTCATCGGCCGGGAGGCACCCACCCGCTTGATCTCCCCGGACTCCAGCGCGCGCAGGAGCTTGGCCTGTAGGTCCAGCGGCAGCTCGCCAATCTCGTCCAGGAAGAGCGTCCCGCCGTCCGCCTCCTCGAAGGCGCCCTTGCGGGCGTTCATCGCGCCGGTGAAGGCGCCCTTCTCGTGGCCGAACAGCTCGCTCTCGATCAGCTCCTTGGAGATGGCCGCGCAGTTGACGGGGATGAACGGCCGCTCGGCGCGGGCGCTGCGGTTGTGGACCGCGCGCGCCACCAGCTCCTTGCCGGTGCCGGACTCGCCGAAGATCGCCACCGCGGCCGAGGAGGGGGCCACCCGGTCAATCAGCTCGGCCAGCTGCTTCACGGACGGATCGTTCCCGATGATCCCCTGGTAGCTGGTGTCCTTCTTCGGCGCGCCCTGCGCCGGCTCCAGCGTCAGCTCGGTCTCACCCACCCGCAGCGTGGTGAAGAGCGGGACGTCCGCCTCGAAGAGCCGGACGCCGCCCACGTAGGTGCCGTTGGCGGACCCCAGGTCCCGGACGTGGAAGAGGCCTTCCTTGCGGGCGATCTTCAGGTGCCGCGAAGAGACGAACTTGTCCGCCAGCACCAGGTCCTGCCCGCCCTCCTTGCCCACCGTGAACTCGTCACCGCTGAGGCGGTGGAGCTCCTGCTGCCCCTGCGGCGTGCGGACCCGCACCTGCGCCGCCTGCCAGCGCTGGGCGGAGGGATCCTTCGGCTGCGCCTCGGTGCGCGTCCCCGCGGAGACTTCCGTGGCCTGGGCCAGGTGGCCGGTCCCGTGCTCCCGGAAGATCGCCCGCCACTGGCCGAGCGCGAGGTCCGCGCCGTCCGAGAGCACGCCCTGGGTGGTGGGCTGGCCGGAGACGAGCGTCCCCTTGCCGGAGAGGTCCTCCACCGCGCAGCGCTTCCCGTCGAAGGTGAGCGCCACGTGCTGCCGCGAGACCTCCGGATCGGGGATGACCACGTCGCACTTCTCTCCTCGACCCAGCACCACGCGCTGGCTGTCGAAGGAGAAGCGCAGGACCTCTTCGCCGCGGCGGAAGAACACGAGCTCAGGCATCGACTTTTCGCTCCCTGTGAAAGCGGGCTTCGTCTAGCACGAGCGGCCTGAAAAGGACGAGCGGCGTGCCCTTGCAGGCACGCCGCTCGCTGAAGCGCGTTTCGAAGCGGTGGAGCGCGGCTACTTGGTCTTCATCGGCTCGGAGCCGCCGGTGCCCGGCGCGCCCATGCCGCCCCAGCCCGCCTCCGCCATCAGCTTCCACATCCACTTGCCGTCCTTCTTGATGAGCAGGCTGGCGTTGCGGCCCGCCATCTTCTCCTTGCCGTGGCTCATCGCGAAGTCGTCCGAGACCATGGCCAGGGAGTCCGAGAGGACGACGATGTTCGGCTTGTGCGTCGTCTTCATGTCCTTGGGCATGTTCTCGTAGAAGGGCTTCATCATCTGCGCGTACTGCTCCTTCGTGTACGCGCTGGCCTCGGGCTTACCGCTCGCGTCGTCGGTCGCCATGAAGACCGGGAAGTCGATCCGGGCCATCATCGCCTCCATGTCGCCCTTCTTGGCGATCTCCTCCTCCTCCTTGAACCAGGCGCCGATCTCCTTCTTTACCTCGCCCTCGTTCTTGGGCTTGCGCGTCCAGGGGCCCATCTTGGACATGTCCGCGGCGGCGGCCGGGGCGGCAGCGGCGGCGGGCTTGGCGTCCTTGGCGGGCGCGGCGGCCGGGGCGGCTGCGGGAGCAGCGGCCTTGGTGTCCTTCGCGGCCTGCGCGAAGGCGGTGGTACAGGCAACGGAGACGACGACGGCGATCCAGGTCTTCATGTCGGAACCCCTCCTGCTGCGAGTGCGGGCCCGGCAGTAGGGCGAACTGTCCCACCGGTCAAGTGGAACGGCGGGGCAACGACAGGTGTGTCCGACTTCGGACCTGTGCCGCTGTGCGGCGGAGGTCACCGCATCCGGAAGTCTGGGAAGTCCGGGCGCCCCAAGAAGCCGCGCACCTTGAAGGCGCGCCAGGTGGGGTCCTTGGGATCCGCCGGCAGCATGGAGGTGGCGCTGCCGATCAACCCCAGGCGCTTCACGAACTCGGGATCCAGCTTGAGCCGCACGTCCACCACCGGCTCGCTGTACTCCACGCGCTTGGCGAGCTTCACCGTGCCGGTCGCGCTGGCCTCGAGGTCGCTGCTCTTGGTGGCGAAGGTCTCAATCGTCCCGACCCCTTTTTCGATCTTCAGCTTCGCCTCCAGGTTCCCCAGCTGCACCTTGGGCAGGGGCATGGGCGTGGGCTGGCCGTACATGGGCACGGTGATGGTGCCGCCGTTGACGGTGAGCGTGTCGAAGGTCAGGTCCAGGGCGCCGTTCGCCTGGCCCAGGTCCGGCTCGGCCGGGCCGCTCTTCCCCGCGGCGACCGTGGGGACCGCGAGCGAGAGGTTGAGCTCGCCCTTCCCGGCGAGGTCCAGCCCGGTGAAGCCCTTCAGGTTGCCCTTGCTGAAGTCCAGCCCATCCCCGCTCGCCGAGACGCGGGTGGCGCCGAGCGCACCCACCGAGCCGCTCACCACCCCGCCCAGCGCGTTCACCCGGAACGCCAGGCCGGGCGGGAGGAGGGCAGGGCGCACGGCGATGGAGTCGATCTCCAGCGGCGTGGGCTCGGGGGTGCCGGTCTCCGCGTTGAGCCGCTGCTGCTCGGGGGTGAGCACCTTGTTGAGGCGCACGTTGCGCGCGGTGACCCCGAACAGCCCGGGCCCGAGCGAGCCCATGGTCACATTGAGGCCCGCGGCGCTGGCGCGGCCGAGCACCTGCTGCTTCACCGCGTCGTACGGGAAGGTCAGGTAGAGGCTGACCAGCAGCGCGAACACGCTGAAGGCGGCGTAGCCGGCGATCGGCTTCCATCTGGTCGCGGTGCTGGAGGAGGAGGCTTGGGGGGGCATCAGGCGTCCCTTACGGCTTCATGGTGTAGGTGGCGACGTTGACCCAGGCGTTGAGCGTCTCGTTCGCCGCGCGCGGCTCAATCCGGACGTACTTCACCTTCACCACGCCGGGCCCGGACTCCACCGAGGAGAGGAAGTCGGTCAGCTTGCGCAGGCTGATGTCGTTGAGCGTGAACTCCGCGGTGGTCTCCTGGATCTTCCCGTCACCGATGGGCGTGGGGCCGCGGTTGCTCATCGCGGGGATCTCCAGCCCGGCCGCCTTGCTCTTCTCCTCCAGGTAGCTGCCCAGCTGCACGTTGCTGGCGGTCAGCTGCTGCTCCACCGCCTGCCGCTGGGTCTCCGCCTCCCGGAAGCTGGCCGCCAGCTCCTGCACGTCCGCCAGCTTCTTCAGCTTGTCCTCCGTGCGCCGGCGGTAGCCGGACGCGCTGCTGGAGAAGGAGAGGACGATCAGGAAGAGGATGAAGGCGGAGACCACCCCGCCGGCGAGCATCACGAGATTACGCTCGCGGGTGGTGAGCCGGGCGAAGGCGGCCTGGGCATCTGCGAGGAGCTGCTTGAGCTGTTCCATGGCTTCGTCTCTCTCTGGCTAGCCCTGCGGCGTGCCCGGCTGGTCCTGGCACTCGATCTGGATGTCCAGGGTGAACAGCGTCTTGGTGCCGTCCTTGGAGCGCTCCACCCGCTGCTGCTTCACGTCCTTGAAGCAGCGGAAGCCCTTGAGGCCCGTCACGATCGTGTCCACCTGCTTGATGGTGTCCGTCTTCCCCTTGGCGTTGATCCGGTCGAAGTTCACCGTGACGTCGTCGAAGCTGACCGGCACGTCCGCTGGGAGCCGCTGGGCGAACTCCGCGAGCAGGTTGAGCGCGGAGAGCTTGGGGAGCGCCGCGGAGGGGCTCTCCTTGCCGTGCAGCAGGTTGAGCGCGCGGTCGAAGCTGCGCTCGCAGGTGCCGAGCACCCGCTCCGTGATGTTGCACAGGAGCTGATCCACCGCCCGCTCGCGCCGCGCCAGCACCGTGTTGCGGACGATCCCGGAGGTGATGAGCAGGAGCACCAGGATGGCGGCGAAGGCGGCCAGCCGGCCCAGCTTGTCCTTCACGTAGTCGAAGTCGCCCTTGAAGGCGAACTCGCCGCGCCGGAGGTTGAAGCGCGGCGCGCGCGCCCCCGTGGCCTGGCCGCGCAGCGCCAGCGCGTAGGGCTGCATCACCTGCGGCTGCGCCATCTGGGGCAGCTCCGCGAGCGCGTCCGGGGCGAGCTGGAGCACGCGGACCGGCACGTTGAGATCCCGGGAGAGCTGCTCGTCCAGCCCGGGCAGCCGCGCGGTGCCGCCGCACAGGTAGACCATCCCCACGTTGCGCCGCGAGCGCGCGGTGAAGGACTTGAGCGAAGGGCGCAGCTCGCGCAAGAGCGGCTGCAGCCCGCGCACGAACGCGGCCGCGGCGCGCTCGCCTTCAGGGCTGGTGGCGGCGCTGCCCAGCGCGCCGTTGGTCTCCTTCCACGCTTGGGCCTCCTCGAACGGCGTCTGGAACTCGGTGGCGAGCGCCTTGGTGAGGTCCTTGCCGCCGCCGGAGAAGGTGCGGGCGAACTCCACCCCCACGCCCGGCCGGCCCACCGCGAGCGCCGTGCGCTCGTGGCCGATGTCCACGATCGCCACCGCCTCCTCACCCTGCACCGGCTCGAACAGCTGCGGCGCGGAGAGGAAGAGGTTCTGGTAGGCGAGCGCGGGGTGGGTGATCAGCCGCGGGTCGATCTTCTGGGCCTTGAGCGTCTCCAGCAGGCCGGAGACCTCCTCCTTGCGCGCCACGCCGATCAGCAGGTCGCTCTTCTTCTCCTGCTGCGCGGCCACCTGGTAGTCGTAGACGGCCTCGGAGAGATCGAACGGGAGCTGCCCCTCCACCTCGAAGCCGATCGTCGCCTCCAGGCGCTTGGGATCCGTGAAGGGGAGGGTGAGCATGTGCGTGGCCAGCCCGGGCCCCGGCAGCGCCACCACCACCTGATCCGCGGAGAGCGCGAACTGGGTGAAGAGCTGGGCCAGCGCCGCCTTGAGCGTCTCGCCCTTGTCGCCGTCCGCGGCCCGCCGGACCTCCGCGTAGACCTTGGGGACGGAGGTGCGCATCGTGGCCTCCACGAGCACCGCCTTCACCGTGTGGCTTCCCAGGTCGAGCCCGAGGATCCTCGCCATGACTTACTCCTCCCGCCAGTACAGGAGCTTGCCCAGCCCGTCATCCAGCTGGACCACGGTGGTGATCGTCTTCTCCACCGCGCCCGCCTGGCCGACCGACTTGATGCTGTAGGTGGTGCTCTTGTCCCCGACCGGGGCGAGCGACACGTTGTTGATGATGCTGCTGTTCACCGCCACCCCGGAGGAGGCCACGATGTTGACGAAGTCCGTCACCGAGAGGCCGAAGAGCGCGAACATCTTCGCCGCGCGGATCTTCTTCACGATGGAGTCCAGGAACAGCGGGTCCTTGAGCCGGGGGTCCGGCCGGTTCGGATCCGCCACCGCGATGATCGCGCCGATCTGCCGGAGGTAATCCTCCGAGTTCACGTTCAGCTTGCTGTTCACGTTCGGGTAGACGGTGAAGACGTCCCGGAACGCCGCCATGAACTGATCGTTCACGCCGTGGATCTGGAAGAGCTCGTCCAGGGTGTCGAACCGGGCGTTCTTCGCCCGGTAGCGCGGCTGGTAGCGGTCGTAGTTGAAGTTCTCGTCCGAGAAGCCCTTCTGGAACGCGGTGCCCACGCCGCTCTGGTTGATCGAAGACTGGACCTCGTCTTCGTCGATCCAGTCCTTGATGGCGATGATCACCTCGGTGGGGACCGCCTTCACCCGGTTGGCGTCCTCCTTCTCCCAGAGGAACTCGTAGCGCTTGTCCCCCATCAGGGCGAGCAGCTGCGTGAGCGTGCTGGTGGCGTTGGCCCCCAGCGAGTCCAGCTTGCCGAGGTTGATCTTCTCCTCCTCGTTGCCGATCGTCGCCTGGAAGCAGCCTTCGAAGCCGCCGAAGTTGCGCGCCTTCTGCTTCTCCGCCAGCTCCGGCGCGTCGTCGTCGAACTCGAACTTCTTGCTCCGCGGGGGCGGGCGGGAGGACGCCGGGCTCTTCGGATCGTCCGCCACCACCATGGCGGAGAGCATGTTGCAGTCCACCTTGGCCATCCGCCAGAGCTGGATGTTGAGCGAGCTCGCCTGCGGGGCGCCGGGCGCGGGGGGCTTGCCGCCCGTGGCCAGGTCCTTGAGCCCGCCGAGCGGGCCACCGGGACCGAACAGGTTGGGGATCTGGATCGCGTCCACCTGCTTCTGGAAGCGCAGCAGCATCCGGGAGAGGCCGATCCCGCTGCGCGCGAGGTAATACGCGCGGATCTCATCCCGCTGGTTGGCCGCCAGCTGCAGGTCCACCCGCGAGTTGAACGCGAACTCGGTGGCCATCAGCATCAGCAGGGTGATGGAGATGACGGCGAGCAAGAGCGCCACGCCCCTCTCCCGCTTCGCCCCGCGTCTGGATCCCTGGGCGCGCATGATCGTCAATACCTCGGGATCTCCGTGTTGAGCATCACCCGCACCTGCGTGGTGTAGCGGACCTCTTTGCCGTTCTCGTCCGGGGCGATCAGGGTGATCCGCACCCGGGTGGGCAGCACCGACTTGCGCTCGCTGCGCCGGGTGTCCCACTCGTCGTCCCACTCCTTGCGGTCGGTGTCCCAGTAGGAGAGCTCGAGCTTCTTGATCCCTTCGAAGAGGACCTCCTCGGTGCCGCCGCGGTCCATCCGGTCCTGCACCACCGGGTTCTCGCGCCGGATCAGATCCTGCCGCCCGCGCGCGTTCTTCTCGGTGGAGGTCTTCACCGTGTACTCCACCGTCATCTGATCCGACTCCTTGGCGTCCGCGTACAGCCGCTGGTGCGCGAGCGAGGAGAAGAGGAGCCGGTCCCGCTCACCCACGAAGTTGGTGGGGCGGTCGAACGAGTCGCGGTAGCGCTTGGGATCGTACCGGTCGCTCACGAAGGCGCTGCCGATCTCCCGGGTCATCCGGTTGGTGGCCGCGCGCAGCTGGCGGTAGTGGTCCGCGTCCTTCTCCACCACCTCCTTGGCCCGCACGCTGGTGCTGAACGAGACGGCCACCATCCCGCTCATCAGGGCGGTGATCCCAATGGCGATCACCACCTCCATCAGCGTGAAGCCCCGCTGCTGCCGCCGGCGCGCGCTCACTTGGGCAACCTCCCGCCCAGCCCACCGCCGAGCGGGAAGCCGCCGGGCCGCCGGCCGGGGAAGCCGGGCATGTTGATGGGGAAGTTGCCCGGTGGCGGCGGCATCACGTTGGCCGGGTTGGAGGGATCTCCCGGGACGAAGGGCTGGCCATTCGCCCCCGGCTGCCCCGCGCCGGCCGCGGCGGCCGCCGCGTTGGCCTGCGCCTGCGCCTGGGACGGGCCGTTGCGATCCGAGCCGGGCCCCAGCGACACCACGTGGGTGACCAGGTCGATGCTCTCGGTCTGCGTCCCTTCCTTCCACGTCACCGTGAGGTGGACCTCCCGAACCGACTTGGTGATCTGGTCCACCATCTGGGTGAACTGGGCCTGCATCAGCCCCGCCCCCATCCCCGCCGCCGCGCCCGCCGCGCCGCCGCCGGCCGGGACCGGACCGCCCTTGGCGTCCTTGCCGCCGCCCGCGCCGCTGAGCATGGACATCAAACCACCCGAGTCCTCGGCCCCCAGGGGGATCCCGAAGAGCGCGCCGAGCAGCTGCTCGGGCCCCAGCCCGTGCGTCTTCGGCGCGAGGATCCGCGCCCGCCACTTGAAGCCGGACCAGCCCTCTTCGGAGAAGTCTCCCGCGTCCTCGTCGTCGTCCGCGGGGAAGCCCTTGTCGTAGAGCTGCTGCTCCAGATCCGTCATCTTCGAGCGCGCCAGCAGCGAGGCCACCGTGAGCTTCTTGGTGTACGAGTGCATCGCCACCGCGCCGGCGTTGATCCGGAAGATCGCCATCAGGGAGACCGAGAGGATCCCCATGGCGATGACGACCTCCAGGAGCGTAAAGCCACCACCGCGTCGTGAACGCCTGCCGGTCACCCCGAGCGAAGTCGAGGGGCGAGCGAGAGTTGCCGTGCACGGGCGCCCCTCGACTCCGCTCGGGGTGACCGGTGGGGGGGGCTCGGTTGAGGTGAACGGGGGCCTCATGAGCGGGGGACCTCCAGCTCCTCGCCCACCACCGCGGTCTTCCCGGTGAGCGGCGAGACGGTGATGGTCCACACGTTGTTCCCCTGCTTCACGAAGACCATCGCCTTCTCCGTGTAGCCCTGGGGGAAGAAGTAGAGGTACGCGGTGCCGTCCTTCGCCGCGGCCGTCTGGTGGCGCGTCCACACCGAGAGGCGCACGGAGGAGGGGAGCGTCTGCGGGGTGACCTCCGGGTTGGTGTACTGCGAGTACTTGGCCGCGTTGGAGATCCGCTCCTTCTCCTGGGCCAGGAGGTCCGCCAGGGTGGGCTCGTCGTTGGAGTAGGCGCCGAAGGCGCGGGCGGTGGTGTCCAGCTTGGCGCCCTTGCCGCCGCCGCGTTTGGCCTCGCGCTCCTCCAGCTCCAGCCGCCGCGCCTCGTCCTTGAGCTCCTGATCGCGGTCCTTGCGGCTGGTAACGTTCCCCGCCGCGCACTCCGCCCAGTACTTGGTCTCCCCGTCCTCGTCCTTGGGCGAAGGCATGGAGATGACCAGCCGGCACGTCTTCCCGGACAAGGACGCCGTGTCGTAAAGCGAGCGGATGGTGCCGGAGAGCTGGCCGGCGGCCGTCTTCGCCTTGGTGCCGAGGATGGAGCCCACCCCCAGCGCCACCGCGCCGAAGAGGATCCCCACCAGCGCGATGGCGACGACCAGCTCGATGAGCGTGAAGCCGGCTTTCGCTCTGTGGCTGCTCTTCGCCATGGTGCTACCCACCTTCAGGGAAACGCGCCGTTCAGCGCGCCGCCGAGTCCGCGCTGGAGATGTCCGCGTCGCTGCCCTCGCCGCCTTCCTGCTTGTCGGCGCCGTAGGACTTGATCAGCGGCTTGCCGCCTTCGTTCATGTAGACGTAGTCGTTGCCCCAGGGGTCCTTGGGCATCTTCTCGAGGTTCTGGGTGTCCACCAGCGCCTTGATCCCCTGCGAGGTGTCCGGGTACTTGCCCTTCTTCGCGTAATACAGCTTCATCGCGCCCTGGATGGTGGCGATGTCGTTGCGGGCGGTCTCCACGCGCGCCTCGTTGATCTTCGGCACCAGCGCCACCGCGGCGGCGCCGAACATCACCGCCAGGATCGCGATCACCACCATGATCTCGATCAGCGTCATGCCCCGCTGGGCGCGCTTCTTCTTCATCAACCGCTGCAACACGCTCGAAGGCTTCATTGTCACTCCCTGGGCGCGAGCCCTGTCTGAATGTCCTGCGGGTCCATCCGCCGCGCCCCGGAGTCCGCTCCGTGCGGCGTGTAGAGAGCAATCCCGATGCCGAGCATGGCCGCGGCCAGGCTGAGCACCGCGCCCAGCGTCACCCGGCGCACCCAGCGGTCCAGCCGGTCCTCTGCCACCGTGGCGCCGGTCATTTCGTCACCACGCTGTTGAGCTGCATCATCGGCAGGATGATGGAGAGGGCCACGAAGCCGATCACCACGCCCATGACCACGATCATCAGGGGCTCCATCAGCGCGGTCAGCGCGCCGATCCGCGTGTTCACCTGGCTCTCGTAGTTGTCCGCCACGCTGACCAGCATGTCCTCCAGCTGGCCGCTGCGCTCGCCCACGGAGATCATGTGGTGCACCAGCGGCGGGAACTGGCCGGACTTCTTGAGCGGGTTGGCCAGGCTCTCGCCTTCGCGGACGGCCTCGCGCGTCTTGTCGATCACCTCCGCGAGCACGGTGTTGCTCACCACGTTGCGGGTGATCTCCAGCGCCCCCAGCAGCGGCACGCCGCTCTTGAGCAGCGTGGCCAGCGTGCGCGCGAAGCGGGAGACGGAGAGCAGCCGCACCAGCGCGCCCAGGATCGGCACCCGGAGGAGGTACGCGTCGAAGACCGGCTTGCCCTTCTCGCTCACCGTCCAGCGGCGGAAGCCCCAGGCGGCGGCGATCAGCGCGGGGAAGAGGATGAACCACCAGTCCTGCAGGAAGTTGGAGGTCCAGATCAACAGCCGCGTGTTCCACGGCAGGGTGGCCTTCACGCTGTCGAAGATCTTCACGATCTTCGGGACGATGGTGGTCATCAGCAGCGTGAGGATCCCGCCGCCGATGATCGCCATCAGCACCGGGTAGATGAGCGTGGCCACCACCTTCTGCCGCAGCCGCGCCTGGCCCTCCGTGAAGTCCGCCAGCCGCAGCAGCACCGCGTCCAGCGCGCCCGAGCTCTCGCCCGCGCGGATCATGTTCACGTACAGGTTGCCGAAGACCTTCACGTGCTGGTTGAGCGCGTCCGCCAGCGAGGAGCCTTCATTCACCCGCTGCTTCACGTCAGAGAGGACGCGCTTGAGCTTGTCCTTCTCCACCTGATCCACCAGCGCGGTGAGCGACTCCACCAGCGTCACCCCCGCGCCCAGCAGCGTGGCCAGCTGGCGGGTGGTGATGGCGATGTCCTCGGTGGAGATCCGCCCCGAGGCGAGCTTGCGCAGGTTCACGTCCCGCGAGGCCGCGGACGCCACCGCCTTGGCCGCGCCCTTGGCGCCCTTCGGCGCCCGCGCCGCGCCGTCCGCCGTCCCCACCACGTCCGTGAGGAAGACGCCGTCCTTGCGCAGCACCACCCGGAGCGCCTTGGCGGTGTCCGCCTCGCGCAGCCCCGTCACGGGTTTGCCGGACTCGCTGAGCCCTCTGTATTCGAAGACAGGCATGGCGGGGGAGGACGCAAGGAACGGGCCCTACGTCACATGTCCTCCTGGGTCACGCTGAGGACCTCGGCGATGGTGGTCTCGCCCAGCGCCACCTTGCGGGCGCCGTCATCGAGCAGGGTCTGCATGCCCTTCTCCACCGCCTTCTTCTTCAAGGTGTTGGAGTCGGTGTTCTTGATGATCAGCTGGCGGATGTCGTCATCCACCGGGAGGAACTCGTAGATGCCGGTGCGGCCGCGGTAGCCCAGCCGCGCGCAGAGCTGGCAGCCACCGGCCTTGTAGATCTGCTTCACCCCGAAGCGCTCCTGGAGCTTGGCGCGGGAGAGCGTGAGCTCGGCGAGCTCCTCGTCCGTGGGCGTGTAGAGGACGCGGCAGTCCGGGCAGACCCGGCGGACCAGGCGCTGCGCCAGGATCGCCGTGAGCGACGAGGCGACCAGGAAGGGCTCCACCCCCATGTCGACGAGGCGGGTGACCGCGCCGGCGGAGTCGTTGGTGTGGACGGTGGAGAAGACGAGGTGGCCGGTGAGGGACGCGTTGATCGCGATGTCCGCCGTCTCTTTGTCGCGGATCTCGCCCACCATGATGACATCCGGGTCCTGGCGCAGGAACGAGCGCAGCCCGGCGGCGAAGGTCAGCCCGATCTTCGGCTGGATCGCCATCTGGTTGATGCCCTTGAGCTGGTACTCCACCGGGTCCTCGACCGTGAGGATCTTGAGGTCCGGGGTGTTGATCTTGGAGAGCGCGCCGTAGAGCGTGGTGGTCTTGCCGCTGCCGGTGGGGCCGGTGACCAGGATGATCCCGTGCGGCCGGTGGATGACCGCCTCGATCGAGTCCAGCGTCTCCTTGGCCATGCCGATCTCGGCCAGATCCAGCAGCGTCGCCGTCTTGTCGAGCAGACGCATGACGATCGACTCGCCGTGGATGGTGGGCACGGTGGAGAGGCGGATGTCGATGTCCCGGCCGGCCAGCTTGATCCGGATGCGCCCGTCCTGGGGGAGCCGCTTCTCGGCGATGTTCAGCTGCCCCATGATCTTCACACGGCTGATGATCGAGTTCTGGTAGCGCTTGGGCGGCTTGATGATCTCTTGCAGCACGCCGTCCACGCGGAAGCGCACCACCAGCTCGCGCTCCATCGGCTCAATGTGGATGTCGCTCGCGCGCTCCTTGGCGGCGCGGAACAACAGCGAGTTGACGAGCCGGATGATCGGCGCCTCGTCGTCCGTGTCCAGGAGGTCCTGGGTCTCCTCCAGCTCGTGCTCGAGCTTGTCCAGGTCCTGCGCCTCCATCTCGTCCACGAGCTGCTCGGCCTCGTTCACCGAGCGGTCGTAGACGGCGTTGATCGCGTCCACGATGGTGCTGCCCAGCGCGAGCCGGGGGTTGATGTTCTGCCCCAGCATCAGCCGGGCGTGATCCATCACGGACGTGTCCAGCGGATCCGCCACCGCCAGCGCCACCGCGTCCCCCTCCACGCCGAGCGGGAGGATGCGGGCCTGCTTGGCGAAGTTGATGGGGACCTTCTTCACCAGCTCGCCGTCCACCTCTTCCGGGAGGATCCGCGCCAGATAGGGCAGGTCCAGCTGGGCGCAGAGCGCCTTGGCCACGTCCTCTTCCGTGACCGCCTTCATCCCCACCAACACCTCGCCGATCCGCCCGCCCTTCTCCGCCTGCGCGGCGAGCGCCTGGGCCAGCACGTCCTCGGCCAGGTTCACCGTGAAGCGGAGGATCTCCCCCAGCGGGCGGCCGCAGAGGTACGCCGGGCTGTTCTTCAGCCGCACGGTGGCGTCCTCGCGCCGCAGCTCGGGGAGGGGCCCCTCGGCTCCGCTCGGGGCAGGCTTACCTAGAGGTTTGGCGGCGTCGTTCATCGTGGGGTGACCGTTCCCTCGTTGCCGGGCTGAACGCGGATGCGCTGGTTGTCGTTCCCAGGCGGCTCGGTCACCGGGACAGGGGCCGGGGCGTCGCCCGGCGCCGCGGGCGAAGGCGCAGGCGCGGTCCCGTCCGGCGCGGCGCCCGTGGGGGAAGCGGGCGTGCTCCCGGGCCCGGGCGCCGGCGCGGGCTCCACCGGCTTGAACAGCCGCTCGCCGGGGTTCCCCGGGCCGCCGTTCTCCAGCTTGACCGCCTCGCGGTTGATCGCCTGGCTCATCTTGGCGAGCGGCCCGGACTTCCGGGAGAAGTCGATCGCCACGTCGTAGCCGGGGACCTGCCCGTAGAACTGCTCGATGAACTGCTGCCGCTCCTTCATCTTGCGCTCGAAGATCCGCTGGAAGTCGCTCTGGTCCTTGATGATGTAGGGCGTGAGGAAGAGCAGCAGGTTGGTCTTCACCTTCTCCCGCGTGTCCGTACGGAACAGCCGCCCGAGCAGCGGAATGTCCCCGAGGATGGGGATCTTCGACTGACCTTCGATGGTGCGGTCCTGCATGATCCCGCCCAGCACCACCGTCTGCTGATCCTTGGCCACCACCGTGGTCTTGGCGCTGCGCTTGGAGGTGGTGGGGCCGAGCACCGGATCGCGCGAGGCGATCTCCTCGGTCTGCTCGGTGATCACCATGCGGATGTAGTCGCTCTCGTTGATCTGCGGCTTGACCGTGAGCTTGAGCTCCACGTTCTGGCGGTTGATCGGCGCGAAGAAGGAGCCGAGCCCGCCCAACCCCGCCAGGCTGCCCAGGCCGCTGGTGCCGGAGGCCGCGGCGCCCAGGCCGCCGAGGTTCGAAGGCGAGAAGCCGGCCTGGAACGGGATGTTCTGGCCGACCACGATCTCCGCCTCTTCATTGTCCGTGGTGAGCAGGTGCGGCGTGGAGAGCACGTTCACGTCCGAGCTGTTCTGCATCGCGTGCAGGACGATCCCGAAGGCCGGCACGTCAAACCCGAAGAGCGCCTTGCTGTCCGGGATCAGCGGCCCCTGGAGGCCGGCGAGGAAGCCGCCCAGCCCGGCGAGGCTCTGGATCGGGGTGATGGACGGCGGGCCCGTGGGGGACTTGGCGTGGTTGGTGCCGAAGGCGATTGGCAGCTGGCCGAGCGCGCTGTTGAGCACCACGCCGCCGTGCGTCTCCAACCCGAACTCGGAGCTCCGGTTCAGGTTGACCTCCATGATCACCGCCTCCACGAAGACCTGGCGGCGGGGGACGTCCAGCTTCTCGATCACCTTCACCAGATTCCGGTAGTCGGTGGAGCTGGCGATGATCACCAGCGAGTTGGTGGCCTTGTCCGCGGAGATCTTCACCTCGCCGGAGAAGAGCTCGGCCGCGGTCACGCCCGCGCGGGGCGTGCCGGGCGGCGGCGCCGCGGGGGCGGCCGGCGCGCGCGGGCGGTTGGCGGTGCCCTGCGCGAGCGACTGGAGCGTGCTGGCCAGGTCCTCGGCCGCGGCGTTCTCGAGATAATAGACGTTGATCTTCTCCGAGCCGGCGATCGGGACGTCAATCTCCTTCACCAGGGCGTTGATCCGATCGAACGCGGTGGGGCTGGCCACGATGATCAGCTTGTTGGTCCGCTCGTCCGGGATCAGCTGGGTGAGCGTGGCCGGGCCGCCCGTGCCGGTGCTGCCGCCGCCCAGCTCGCTGCCGGCGGGGGTGCCTCCCGGCGGGGAGCCGGGGGAGGGCGCCGGCGGGGCGATGGTGCCCGGGCGCTGGCCGGGGCGGTTGGTGCGCGCCTCGAACAGCTTGGTGATCTTGTCGGTGATGTCCTGCGCGGTGGCGAACTGCAGCTGCAGGACGCGGATCTCGTCCGAGAGCGGGCGGGTGTCCAGCTGGTTGATGATCCGCTCGAGCCGGTGGATGTTCGAGCCGATGTCGTTGACGATGATGGTGTCCGGCTGGAACGGGATGGTGTCGCCGCTGGGGGAGACCAGCTGCTGGATCACCCCGCGCAGCGGCTCGATGTCCACGTACTTCACCTTGAAGAGCTTGGTGACCATCTGCTCGTTGGTCGTGTAGGGCTCGTCCGGGTCCGTGGCGGTGGGGATGGTGAAGTTCTTGGCGCGCTGCTTGTCGACGATCTTGATGAAGCGGCCCTGCTGGTAGGTGGAGAGGCCGTTCGAGTCGAGCGCGGCGAGGAAGGCGGCGTAGAAGGTGTCCGCGTCCACCTCCACCGGCCGGCCGTTCTCCTTGTTCTCCGGGCCGATGATGGAGATCTTCCCGCGGATGTTCTCCGGGAGGATGAAGGTGCGGCAGGTGGCGTCCGCCACCGTCTGCACCAACTTCTCGATGTCCACCTTGTCGAAGTAGATCTGGAAGCGGGCCTTGCGGCGGATCTCCTCGCAGGTGCGCAGGCTCCGGTTCGCGGCCTCGGTGGCGGGCGAGGTTGCCGCGCCAGTGGCGCCGGGGGCGGGCGCGGGCTGCGCGGGGACGCTGGGGGCGATCTGCCGGTCACCGCCCGGCGGAGGCGGCGGACGGCGCTGCTGCGCCAGGGCAGGCGCGGCGATCGCGAGGCACAGCAGGCAGAGGGAGCGGAGTCGGAGGGGCATAGGTGCGAAGGCGAAACGCGCGCTACTGGCCGCGGATGTTGTACGTCTTGCGGAGGACCGAGCCGTTGCGCTCGATCTCGATGTCGATGCGGTTGGCTTCCTTGAGCTTGGTGTAGACCTCCAGCGCCTTCTCCGGGCTGTTGAGGTCGAAGCCGTTGATCCGGCGGATCACGTCGCCGTTCTGGACGCCGATCTTCGTGTAGATGGAGTCCGGCCGGATGGAGAAGAGCTTGAACCCGGTGGCCACGCCGTCCTTGAAGGCCGGGACGATGCGGGCCTGCATGGCCACGTCGTTCAGGTTGGAGAGCGTCTTGTCGATCTCCGCCCGAGGGACCTCGTACTCGTTCTCGGAGACCGACTTGATCCCCGCGCCCATCGCCACGGACGGCGGAGCCCCATCACCCACCGGCGAGGCCGCGCGGCCAATGCTCGGCGGCGGCGCGGCGGCCACGGCGGTGCCGTCCCCGGCCTCGCCGTTGATGAACTCGCGGTGGCCGTTGTTGAGGATGATCACCCGCGCGCGCTCGATCTCGAGCACCTTCGCGTTCTGGATCAAGTCATCCACCATGTACGTCTGCGTCTTCTGGGTCACCACGTCCTGGATGGAGGCAATGGACCAGAGCGGGTTGCCGGCGAGCAGGGTGCCCAACAGCTTCACGCGCAGGCTCGTCTTCACCGGCGCCGCGTTCAGGTCCACCTCGGGAGTGGTGGGCTCCTTCACCTCCGGCTCCGGCGCGGGGATGGGCAGCCCGGTCACCTTCGCCAGCCGCTCGATGGTGATGGCCGCGGGGACCTCCACCGCCGCGTGAACGACCGGGCGCGCGGTGGCGGTGGCGGAGGGCAGCGGCGCGATCAGCGACTCGATGAAGAGGTTCGCCGTGCGCGCCACGATGTACGCCACCAGCGCGATGAACACGAGGTGGACGGTCCAGAAGTATTTTCGGAAGAAGAGTTCCATGGCGGAGGCGCTGCCGAAGGTGACCCGGGGAGCAAGTGAGGTGCCACGCGCGGGCGTTGGAGGCGCCTGCTCGGTACGCTCAAGAGCTCGTAACTATTCCGGAATCAAGCGAGCGGGCGACCCCTTCCGGGGCCTTGGAAGCGCCGCGGGACAAAATGTCAGCGGCTTACGGCGCCGCGTGACGGCGTGTCACCCGCCTGGCCGTTCGCCCCGAGCGGAGTCGAGGGGGCGCTCGTCAGCGCAGCAGGTAGCGCCGGCTCTGCACCTTCCCGCCGCGGGCGATCTGCAGCTCCACCAACGAGGCGCGGCCCAGCAGCTCCATCGCGCCGGAGAGCGCGGAGAAGTCCGTCAGCGAGGTGCCGTTCACCTGGCGGATCACATCGCCGGGCTGGAGCCCCAGCGTTTCGAAGAGCCCGCCCGCCCGCGCCTGCCGCAGCGCGAAGCCATCGAAGCGCCCCTGGTCGAAGTGTCCGACGAAGAGCCCCTCCTTCGACAAGGTGTCCAGTCGCGTGGCCAACGAGAGCACCTCGTTGCGGTCCACCTCATACTGGCCCTCCGCCACGCTGCGCAGCGAGCGCAGGGACGACGCGCCGGGATCTGCTGCAGGCTGCGGGCGCGCCTGGGCGGTCGCCGCGGCGTCTGGCTGCGGCTGCACGGTGAGCCGCGCCTGCTCTCCGTCCCGCTCGAGCAGCACGTAGCCGTGGCCGATCTCCGTGACCGCGTAGCCGCCGAGCGTGTCCCCCTCCACCACCGTGCGCGCGCGGCGCTGGCCTTCCTCTTCCACGGTGGCGAGCGAGAGCTCCCGCGCCCGCGAGCGTAAGGTGCCGCGCAGCCTCAGCCCCTGGACCGTGCGCGGCGGCGCCGCGTCCGCGGCAGGCGGCTTCTTGTCCTCGAGTGAGAGGCCGGTGAGCCGCGCCAGCGCTTCGCCGGTGAGCGCAGCGCCGCCCGCCCGGGGCGCCGCGCGCGGCGGGGCGGTGGCCGAGAGGGTGGGCAGCGGTGCCACCGCGGTGGAGATCAGCTCGTTGGCGCAGAGCGCCAGTGTGAAGGCGAAGACGGCGAGGCCAGAGAGCCGCACCACGTGCCGGCGGATGTTTGGGCGCATGGGAGCGGCGGATTGCAAGGCGGGTGCCCGGGTCGCGGGCGCCCATCGCCGCCCATTGGGCGGATCAATCAAGGCAAGAAACGTGAGCCGTCCGCTCAGCCCGAGCGAAGTCGAGGGCCCTACGAGCGAGAGTCCCTACGATCGGCGGGCCCTCGACTTCGCTCGGGCTGAGCGGGGCACGGAGCTCGAAGCCGGCTCTTGGCTGATCAGGAACTCGGTGCTGCCCCTCGACTGCGGACCTACGGTCCTACGGTCGGGGTGAACGGGGGGGACGGCTTCTCTCTTCGGTTACCCGTTCGCCCTCGGCCGCAGCGCCACGGTGGCGAGCGGGGGCAGGGTGAGCGCCAGCGCGTGCTCCTGGCCGTGCAGCCCGTCATCCGCGCGCGAGGCCTTGAGCTCAGGGGAGTTCTTCACGCCCGAGCCGCCGAACTCCGCGGCGTCGGTGTTGAGCACCTCCTCGTACCGGCCCGGCTGCTTCACGCCCACGCGGTAGCCCTGGTGCGCCACCGGGAGCGTGTTCATGACGAAGAGCACGTCCTGGTCCGGGGTTTCGCCCTTGCGCCGCACGGCGACGATCCCGTTGTCGTGATCCGCGCTGACGAACTCGTAGCGCCCTTCATCCGCGTAGCGCGCCAGCGCCGGCTCGCGCTGCTTGAGGAAGTTCATCTCCCGCTGCGCGCGCATCAGCCCCTGCGCGAGCGGCGCCTCCGCCTGCTCCCACGGGAGCCGCGCGTCGTGGTTCCACTCGGTGCGCTGGCCGAACTCCATTCCCTGGAAGATGTGTGAAGGGGAGGGGAGCGCGGTCATCCAGCCGAACAGCGCCCGCACGCCGGCGTGCTTCTGCCAGTCGTCTCCCGGCATCTTCTCCAAGAGGCTCTTCTTCAGGTGGACGACCTCGTCGTGCGAGAGCGCGCTGATGTGCTTCTGCGCGAACTGCCACAGGCCCGTGTTGGTGAGCGTGTCCAGGCTCTGCGGCCGGTACTCGAACGGCGTCTCGAAGAAGCGCAGGGTGTCGTTCATCCACCCCATGTTCCACTTGTAGTTGAAGTCCAGCCCGCCCTTGTCCACCGGGTTGGTGACGTCAAACGCGGTGGACTCCTCGGCGATCCGCAAGACGCCGGGGTCGAACGCGCGCACCCGCTGGTTCAAGTCCTGGAGGAAGCGGATGGCGGGGTAGTTGAGGTTGGGCACTTCGTCCGGACCCCAGTTGGGGTTCCACTGGTCTCGCGAGTAGTCCTTGTAGACCATGGCGGAGACCGCGTCGGTCCGGAACCCGTCCACGTGGTAGCGCTTGAGCAGATTGAAGAGCGAGCCCTGCAGGAAGCTGCGGACCTCCGGCCGGCTGAAGTCGTACTGGTAGGTACCCCAGTCCGGGATGGTGGCGAGCAGCGGGTCTTCCGGCACGAACGGGTTGGTCCCGTCGAAGTGCGCCGGGCCGTGCGCGTCCTTGGGGAAGTGCGCGGGCACCCAGTCCACGATCACCCCCACGCCCTTCTGGTGCATCACGTCCACGAACTTGGCGAACTGCGCGGGCGTGCCGAGCACCGGGTTGGGCGCGTACGGGCCCGTCTGCTGGTAGCCCCACGAGCCCGAGAACGGCGCGAGCATCGGCGGCATCACCTCCACGTGGCTGAAGCCGTTGTCCAACGCGTACTTCGCGAGCGGCTCGGCGAGCTCCTCGAAGTTCATCGGCGTGCCGTCCGGCTTGCGGTCCCAGCTGCCGAGGTGGACCTCGTAGATGGAGGTGGGCGTGTTGTACGCGTCCCGGGTGGCCCGGGCCTTCATCCACTCGCCATCGCTCCAGACGTGCTCGTCCGGGGGGGCGATCTTCGAGGCGGTGAGCGGCGGCACCTCCGCCCAGGCGGCGGCGGGGTCCGCCTTGTAGACGTAGTTCCCCTGCGCGTCGTGCAGGAAGTACTTGTAGACGTCCCCCGCCTTCGCGGTGGGGACGAAGCCCTCCCAGACGCCGCCGTCGCGGCGGGTCATCTTGCTGGTCGCCGGGTTCCAGCCGTTGGCGTCCGTCACCACCGAGATCGACTTCGCGTTCGGCGCCCAGACCCGGAAGGAGGTGCCCTTCACGCCGTCCAGCTCCTGCTCGTGCGCGCCCAGCAGCCGGTGCGTGTCCTCCAGCGTGCCTTCCTTGAAGAGGTGGAGGTCATCCGCGGAGAGCGCGCTCGGGTAGTCGCGGTTCCACACCGCCTCGTGCCGCTCGCGCGCCACCGCGCTGGTGGCCGCGGAGAGCGCCGCGTCCGGCTCCATCCCCGCCACCTCGAGCAGCTTGGCCATGGGGATGTGCGTGAAGTGCGGCCGGAAGCCCGTCTCGTACGCGAACTCGTAGACCGCCTTCTCCAGCTCCTTGAGCTGCAGGAGTTTGCGCCCCAGCTCGCCCTTGGGGATGAACGGCGAATTGGCCGACTGCGCGTCGAAGCCCTTCTGGAAGGCCTCCCTGAGCGATCGCACCTCCGCCGCGCTCCGGCCGCTGGTCGCGCCGGCGTAGTCCAGCGAGCGCAGCATCCCCGCCGCGTCCCGCAGCGGTGAGTCCTTGCTGCGCCGCTCCACCAGCGCGCGCGCCGGCTCGCCTTCGAAGTCCACCACCACCCACTTGCCGTTCTCGTCCGAGAGCACCTGGCCGAGGTGGTAGTCGCCGTGGATCCGCTGGACGAGCACGCCGCTCGCGGAAAGGCCCGCCAGCTCCTGCGCGCGCGCCCGCAGCTTCGGGATGATCGGCGCCAGCTCGGGGTAGCGCGGGAGCACCGAGGCCACGTTGGCGTCGATCTCCTTGAGCAGCTTCTCACTCCACTGCGCAAGCAACGCCGGAGTGGCCGGCTCGGTGCGGACCGCGTCCGGGCCCTGCTTCACGTAGAGCGCGTCCGCCATCTGCGCGGTGCGCGCGCCCAGCTGCTCGATCGAGTCCAGCAGCGCCTTGGGGAGCGGCTGGTTCTTCGGCAGCGCCTCCAGCTGCGCGGTGATGTTCTCCCACGCGTCCTTCGCGCCGGGCACCGCCTCGTGCATGAACGCCGAGACGCCCGGGTGCTCTCCCTCCATCACCGCCGCGCCGAACAGCCGGGGCGCCACGTCCGAGCCCTTGCTCGTCATCACGTTGGAGAGCTCGTACTCGGGGTTGACGGTCTCCTTGCTGCCGTCCAGCCGCCGCACGAACTTCAGCGCGCCAATCCCATCCACCAGCACCGTGGTGTTGCTCTGCTCCGCGCCGAGGTGGCGGATCTTCGGGGTCTCCGAGAGGCGGGAGAGGAAGTCGTCCGTTGCCGCCGTGCGCACGAAGCGCTGCTGGCCCTCCCGCATGGCCACCGTGGGGTCCTTGGAGGTGAGCCCCTGCCGCATCTGCTGGACGAAGGCCTGGACGAAGGCGTCGCTGGAGAGCGCGTCCTCCACGCTGCCGTCCTGGTTCACCTTCACCGGGACCTGGTAGGCGTCAGAGGTCCCGTCCTGGAACTTCACCTTCACCACGGTGTTGAACCAGCGCGCGTCGCCGGGGATCGCGTACTCCACCGAGTCCGCGATCTTCACCTCGGTGGGCGTCTTGCTCTTGCCCGCGTACCAGCGCCGGTCGGACATGAAGTCGCCCAGCTTGGCGAGGTCGATCCCGGTGGCCGCGTCCTTGGCGCCCTTCGCGCCGCCGGCACGCGCCGCCGCCACCCAGTCCACGCCGCGGCTGCCGCTGGCGCCGCCCGCGCTCTCCGCCTGGGAGACCTCGAACGCGTAGTCCCTGCCCAGGTTGGAGTCGTAGGCGAACCCGCTCGGGTCTTCACCCTGCACCCAGACGCGCACGTTGCGCGCGCTCTCCGGCACGCGCACCGCGCCCTTGAAGGTGGGCAGCCGGGCGCTCCCCTCCGCGATCGCGTTCAGGGTGATCGGCACCTCCAGCGGCGTCCCATCATCGAAGGCGACGAACGCCTTCGCCTTCGCCAGCTTCGGCCAGAGCGAGAGGTCTGGGTCCTTCAGCTGGGAGAGGATCCGCTCCGGCGAGTAGGCCAGGTGCAGCGCCTCGCCCGCCTTGATCGGCTCGCTCGCGTCCACGCTCCAGTCACGGCCGAAGCGCAGCGTGCTGCCCTGCGCCGGGATGATCTCCGCGCGGTACGGGCCGCGCGGCCCGCGGTCGAGGAAGACCTCGCCGTCCTTCGGCTGCACCGAGAACCAGTAGTCCACCGAGCCGTGCGCATCCAGCGGCACGGGCAGCGTGGCCTCCTCGCCCGGGGCCAGGCGGGTGCTGCGCACCTCGCCGCCGTCCACCCGGTAGAAGAGCTCCACCTCGCGAACGTCCGGCCGGTCGTAGCGCACCGTCAGCGGCTTGCCCGCCTCCACCCGCGCGTCCGGGAGCATTGCCCGGCCGCTCGCCGTCTCCACCTGCGTGCCCGCGAAGCCTTGCGGGCCGTGGCGCAGCTGGTAGCCCGCCGCCGCCTGCGGCGCCGCCGCCTTCACCTTGGGCGCCGGCAGGACCTGGAAGATCCCCACCGGGTTGTCCGGGGTGAGCGTCCACTCGTGCTGCGCCCCGGTCCACCGGAAGCTCTCGCCGGTGAGCAGGTTCTTCACGCGGAACGGCTGGTCCCCGGAGATCCCCAGCTTCTCCAGCGGCAGCGTCAGCCGCGCGCTCTCCGTGCCGTGCGGGTTGCCGGAGATCGCCCAGAAGACGTTGTTGCTGCCGTCCGGCGTGCGCTTGCCGCGGAAGGAGACGTTGGCGTTGCCCGCGTCCAGGACCTCGAGGTTGCCGTCGCGCTGCAGGGCGGGGTTCTCGCGGCGGATCCGGTTCAGGTCCGCGAGGAACGGCTCGAGCACGGGATCGCCCGAGAGCACCTCGTGCTCGTACTTGGGGTTGTTCCCCATCTCCCGCATGTTCGGCGCCCAGTTGGCCTTGCCGTACTGGTAGCCGTGCATGATCCCGTAGCGCGGCGAGTTGAGCGCCGCCTCCGCCGCCCTGATCACGTGCGCGGGGAGCCCGCCGTCCGCGAGGAACGGGGTGAGGTTGTCCGGCGTGGTGGGCCAGGTCTCGAGCTTCATCGAGCCGTCCGCCGCCAGCTGGTCCGCCTGGGTGAAGAACTCGTTGAGCTCCTGCGGCGAGTCCCGCCACATGAAGTAGCTGTGCGAGGTGTTGAAGCCCGCCTTGGAGAGCGCCAGCTGCTGCTCCGGGAAGGTGAAGGCCTCGGAGAGGAACATCACCTCCGGGTGCTTGGTCTGCACGCCGCGGATCAGCGAGCTCCAGAACGGCAACGGCTTGGTGTGCGGGTTGTCCACGCGGAAGGACTTCACCCCGTGGTCGATCCAGAACTCGGTGGTCTTTCGGAAGTAGTCCTCGAACTGCTTGCGCGCGGGCGAGCTGTTCCAGTCCGGGTTGGTGACGTCCTCGTAGCGCTTGGGCGGGTTCTCCGCGGGCACCAGCTTCCCGTCCGCGTCCGCCTTGAACCACTCGGGGTGCGCCTTCACCATCGGGTGGTCCGGCGAGAACTGCCAGACCATGTCCATCTGCACTTCCAGGCCCAGGTCCTTGGCCTTGGCCATGAAGTACTTGAAGGCGTCCATTCCCCCCAGCTCGGGGTGGATGGTCATGTGGCCGCCCTCGGCCGAGCCGATCGCCCACGGGCTCCCGGGCTCCCCCTCACGGGCCACCGGCGCGTTGTCCGCGCCCTTGCGCGCCGTCTTGCCAATCGGGTGGACCGGCGGCAGGTACACGGTGTCGAAGCCCATCTCCTTCACCCGCGGCAGCATCTTGTCCGCGGCGTCGTAGAGGGTGGCGGGCTTGCCGTCGTTGTTCACCGAGCGGGGGAAGAACTCGAAGGTCGACCGGAACTGCGCGTGCGGCCGGTTGATGAAGACCTCGAAGTCCTGCGTGCGCGAGGCCGCGCGCAGGTCCGGGTGGCGCGTGGCCGCGTTCACCACCGCGTCGTCGAGCAGCACCGCCATCGCCTCGTGCGGGGACCCCGCCGCCTTCTCGCGCACCAGCGCCGCGGCGTCATTGAGCAGCTGCACGTCCGTGGAGTGGCGCGGGGCGCGCGAGGCCGCCTCCGCCAGGAGGTTCGCCCCATCCAGCAGCGGGACGCGCAGGTCCTGGCCGGCGTCGCTCTTCTTCACCAGGCCGGAGGCGAACGTCCGGTACACGTCCACCCAGCTCTCCACCGCGTACTTCCAGCGGCCGATCGCCGGCGGCTTGAACGAGCCGGTGAAGGTGTGGTTCTCGCCCGGCACCATCGGCGCGGCGTACTCCACGCCGTCCGCGCCCGGGTGCGTGGGGTCCTGCTTCCAGCGCACCTGCGCGGCGATCTGATCGTGGCCGGCCGGGAAGAGGGTGGCCTTCACCGGCACGGACTCGCCGTGGGAGATCTGGATGGGGAAGCGGCCGGCGTCCAGCGTGGGCTGGACGTCTTCGATCTGCACGTCCCCCCAGCGCTCCTTGCCGCCGTTCACGGTGGGGACGCTGGCCGAGGTCTGGACCTGGTCCACCATGCGCTGGCGCATGCCGGCCACGCTGTAGAGGTTGCGGACGCCGCCCAGCTGGCGCGACTGCAGCCCGAGCATCCCGCCCCACGCGGCGATCTGCCCGCCCATCATCAGCTTGGTCTTGAGGTCCAGCTCGTCCCAGTGCGCTCCCAGGTACTGCGCCTGGTTCACGATCGCGAAGCTGTCCGCGTACTGCGAGGCCACCGCGAGCCGCGCGAAGCTCTTGCTGAACTCGGGCGTGGCGGTCACCCCCGCGCGCATCCCGGAGATCATCTTCCCCAAGAACGCCGGCGCGAGCACGCTGGCGCCCAGGTTCAGCCAGTCCATCCGCGCTTCCGGGTTGAGCAGCGAGAGGCTCTGGCGGTGCGCCCGCCGGTCCAGCAGGTTCTCTCCGCTCCGGTACGCGCCGTACGCCGCCAGGCCAATGCCCGCCACCGGGAGCGCCAAGCCGCCCGTGCCGATCACCGCCGCGCCGAGCAGCGCGAAGCCGCCCACCATGGCCGCGAGGTCCGCGCCCTGCTTGATCCGCTCGCCCAGGGAGTCGACGGTGAGCGGCGTGTTCTCCGTCTTGAGCTTGGGCTTCTGGTCCTTGCCCAGCGCCAGGTGCCCGCCCTCCGCGAACGTCATCCGCCCCGGCGGGAGCTTGTTGTTCTCCTTCCAGTCCTTGAAAGACGCGTAGTAGCGCCCCGTGTTGTCGACGTAGCGCTCGCCCTTCTTCGTCTCCACCCGGAAGAGCGGCAGCTGGATGGGGCCGTGCTCCTTGGTGTTCAGCATCACCGGCAGGCTCGCCACCTTCACCGGGCCGCCGCCGTCGTCCTCCACCGTCTTGCGGATCTGCGCGGCGATGGGGGCGACGATCTTCTGCGCCGCGGGGCCGTGCAGCAGCTCGCCTTCCTTGGTGGCCGCCGCCGCGTTGTCCGGCGCCAGCATCATCATCGTGGCGATCTCGTTGTCGAGATCCGTCCCCGAGAGCTCGCGCGCCGCGTCCCCGCGCAGCGCCACGTGCTGCATGAAGAGCGGCGCGGCCAGGGCGCTCGCGTGCTGGTCGAACAGGCGGTACTGCTTCTCGGTCTTGACCGCGCCGAGGATGGAGACCTCAGAGTCCACCTGCGCGCCCGGCTTGCCGCCGCGCAGGAGCGAACCCGCGTCCGCGCGGGCCACGTAGTCGCCCGGGCCCAGTGGCACCTCGCGCGCGGCGCCGCGGTCATCCACCAGGTACGCCTTCGCGCCTTGGCCGTTCGCGGGGGTGATCCGCAGCGCCAGCTCGCCGTCCACGCCGCCGTCGACCTTGCCCTCTTTGGCCAGCGCCTTCGCGGCGTCCGGCGCCAGCGCCACCAGCTCCACCTTGGCGCCCGGCTGCTTCTGCGCCAGCGCCTTCGCCGCCTCCAGCGCCGCCTTCGCCTTGGCGTCGCCTTTGCCGCCCAGCGCCGCCGAGAGGCGGCCCAGCGCGCCGCCGCTGTCCTTGAGGAAGTCCTCGAGCGCGCCCTTGTCACCGGGGCCGAGCAGCTCGCGCGCCGCCTTCTTCCACGCCTCCACGGCGCCTTCACCCGCAGGCACCTTGAGCTGCTTCTGGTCCGGCGGCAGGCGGCTGCGCAGCTCGCCCGCCTCCTGCTCCAGGCCGTGGCCTGCCAGCAGGTTCTCCATCAGCTTCTGCTTCTCCGGGTTCGGCTCGCCCGGGCCGGGGACGTTCAGTCCCAGCGCGTTCGGCGCCGCGGCGATCCCCCCAGCCGCCAGCGCGGGCGCCAGCGCGTTCGGCGCCTGCGGCGGGAGCAGCCCGTCCTGCGGCGCGCTCGCCGGGACGTTGGACGGGGACACCGGCGCGCTCGGCCCCGTCGACGACGGCCAGAGCTGCACTGCGCCCTGCGGCTTACCGACTCCACCCACGTTCGACATGGATTTTGACCCTCGGGGGTTGCGGATCGGGCCAGCCCTCGGAATGACGGGGCCGGCCTATTTGGATTTTCGGTCCGCCGTCGCGAGGGGTTTCGCGGCGGTGCGCAACTGCGAGGCCTCGGAGATCGCACCTGGACGCGGTTGGCGCAAGCGGCCAAATGCTCAGTGATCTCCCAGGTGACGCCAATGATGGCGCAGCGCGTCGCGGGCAGGGCAGGGAGGGACTGGGAGGTCAGGGATCGCCCTCGCCTCAGCCCCGCTCGCTGCCCTAGCAGATGACTCCGAGCTCGACGGCGGCCCCCGCTCCGCTCGCGCGCTCAGGGAGCTCGTCGGCTCCGCTCGTACTCCCTGGGACGGAAATCGGTGCGCGCAGGTCGATTTCGATTGACGGATATTTCGAGCGCAGTTCAGAGCGAGTCGAGACCCTCGGCGAGAAGCGCGCGCAACGATCCTCGCTGGCGCTGCTCGCTGCGTTCGACGCCAGGTTCTCGCGTCCGCCGTTCTCGTCGAGAACGCGCCTTGGCGCCCCCTCCACGGCCGCCGAAAATCACCGTGGTACCAGCTTGGGATGCACTCTCATCTCACGCAGCTCGATGACCAGTCCCTCCTCACCTCCACCCGCCGGCTGGCGGCCCGCTCGCACGAGCTCGAGGCGGACCTGCTCCTTCACCTCGGAGAGCTCGACGCCCGGGGCTCCTATCGCGAGCTCGGCTTCAGCTCGCTCTTCGCCTTCTGCATGGGCGAGCTCGGCTTCTCCGAGGACGCTACGTGGCGCCGCGTCGAGGTCGCGAGACTCCTCCGCCGCTTCGAAGATCTGGAATCGCCGCTCCGCGAGGGACGGATCCATCTCACCGGCCTGCTCCTGCTCGCTCCACGCCTGACCGAAGAGAACTTCGATGAGCTCCTGACTGCCTGCGCTGGGAAGACGAAGGAGCAGATGAAGGAGGTCCTCGCCCAGCGCTTTCCTGAGCCCTCCGTACCGGACTCGATTCGCAAGCTGCCCTCAGTCGCCACCCCTGCTCCCTCCACACCCCCTCCGACTGCCACGCTCTTCTCGGCGCCTGCGCCCATCGCCGCCGCTCCTCCTCCTCCCCCTCCGACTCCGGCTCGCCCACCCGAGCCCGCCCGTAGGCCGAAGGTCGAGCCCCTCGCGCCGGACGCCTATCTGGTTCAGTTCACCGCCAACAAGAAGGTCCGAGACCTCCTGGCTCAGGCCAAGGAGCTCTTTCGGCACGAGCTCCCGAACGGAGACCTCGCTGCCCTCGTCGAGAAGGCCTTCGAGCTGCTCGTCGCGGAGAAGATGAAGGCGCGGTTCGGCGTAGGCGCCAAGCCTCGCGCGGCGTCGAAGGCGACCCCGACCAAGCCCCCCTCTCGTCACGTGCCGATGGCCAAGCGCCGTGAGCTCGCCTGCCGCGGGAAGCTTCAGTGCGAATTTGTCGGCATCGATGGTCGTAGGTGCACGGAGACGGCTGGGCTCGAGATCGATCACGTCGAGGGCTTCGCCCGCACGGGTGACCACGCGTCGCTCCGGCTCCTCTGCCGTGCGCATAACCAACTCGAGGCAGAGAGGCTGTTCGGTCGGAACTTCATGGCCCGCAAGCGCGCTGAGGCACGAGCCACCCGCGCCAGCGCGGTTAGAGCGCCGGCGCAGGAGGAAGTTACCCGCGCCAGCGCGGGTAGGGGGTCAGAGGAGGAGGAAGTTACCCGCGCCAGCGCGGGTGGAGTGCCGGCGGAGGAGGAAGTTACCCGCGCCAGCGCGGGTAGAGCGTCGGAAGAGGAGGAGCCAGCAGAGTGGCCCCTCTGGGCGGGCGAACAGGATCAGCTGAGCTTGATCTGAGCGCTCGCTCAGGTCGAGCCTCGATGGTCGCGGCGTGGCGCGCGGCCTCGCGGGTGGGTATGGCCCGGAGCGGAGCGCGCGCCGGCGGAGCTGCAGCCGCCGAGCTCCCTGGGGGCCAGGATGGGCCGGCCACTTCCACCGAGGCGCGGGCTCTCCGCCGCGGGGTAGGGCAGGCCTGAGCGTCCGGATCCCGGCCCTAACGGGTCCCTA
>JBGATB010000086.1:0-22768 GCA_044229415.1 Myxococcaceae bacterium
CCACCGCCTTCGGTGCCTTGCCGTTGCGCTCGTAGGCCTTGGCCAGCAGCCGGCGGACGTTGCCGTCGCTGGGGGCCAGCTGCAGCGCCTTCTCCAGCTGCGTGGTGGCGCCGGCGTACTCGCCTTCCGCGAAGAGCGCCTCGGCGAGCGCGAAGCGGGCGGACGCGTCCTCCGGCGCGAGGATCACCGCGCGCTTCAGGTCGGTGAGGGGGATCACGCGCCGAGCTCGAAGAGGACGTCGGTGAGCTGGCCATCCAGCTTGGAGAGCTCGGCGGCGTCCTTGCGCTCGCAGGCGCTCTCCAGCCGGGAGATGAGGTCCTGGATCTGCTGCTGCTTGGGCGCGGGCAGCGCGGCGAGCTTGGCGCGGGCGGTGGAGACGAGCGCGCTGGTGGCGGGCGGCAGGGTGGAGAGTGTGGCAGCAGCAGCGGCGGTCGCTCCAGCTCCAGCCGGCGGAGCGGCCCCGGGCTTCGCGCCCCAGTCCTTGTCGAGCCGCTCCTTGGCGGCCTCGCGCTGATCTTCCGACATGCGGCCGGCGGAGCTCTCCACGGTGAGCACCGCCTCCTTGCCCGTGGAGATGACCTTCGTCTTCACGTTCAAGATCCCATTGATGTCGTACGTGAAGGTGACGGCGACCTTCTCGCTGCCGGCGGTGGCGGGCGGGACTCCCTCCACGGTGTACGCGTCCAGGAAGGTGTTGTTCTTCACCTGCCGGTCGTTGCCCTGGTACACGCGGATGTCGACGGAGCGCTGGCCGTCCACCGTGGTCAGGTAGGTCTCGGTCCGGGAGACGGGCACCGTGGAGTTGCGCGGGATGATCGGCGAGAAGAGCCCGCGGACCAGCTCCTTGCCGGAGGTGGCGCTGACCTCGACGCCCAGGGTGTACGGGCAGACGTCGGTGATCATGATCCCGCGGCCGGCGGAGATGGTCCCGGACTTGAGGCCCGCCTGCACCGCGGCGCCGAGCGCAATGGCCTCGTCCGGGTGCACCCCGCGGCGCGGCTCCTTCTTGAACGTCTCCGCGAGCAGGCTCTGCACCAACGGCAGCCGCGAGCTGCCGCCCACCAGCACGATGTCCGTCACCTGGGCGCGGTTGAGCTTGGCGTCCTTGAGGGCGATCTCGATCGGCTCGAGCGTGGAGCGGATCATCGGCCCGAGCAGCTCGTCCAGCTTGGCGCGGGTGAGCTCTACCTCCAGCGAGAGCGGCTGGCCGTCCTTCACCGCCACGAAGGGGAGGATGACCTGGGTCACCTCCACGGTGGAGAGCTCGATCTTCGCCTGCTCCGCGGCGGTCTTGAGGCGGACGCGGCTCTGGAGCTGGGCGCGCAGGTCCACGCCGTGCTGCTCCTGAAACTGCGCGGCGAGCCAGTCGGCAATGGTGCGGTCGAAGTCGCCGCCGCCGAGCCGGTTGTTGCCGGCGGAGGCCTTCACGTCCAGCACGCCGTCGAACATCTCCAACACCGAGACGTCGAAGGTGCCGCCGCCCAGGTCGTAGACGAGGACGAACTGCTCCTTGTCCAGGTGGTCCAGCCCGTAGGCCAGCGCGGCGGCGGTGGGCTCGTTGAGGATCCGCTCCACCTTGAACCCGGCAAGCTCGCCGGCGTCCTTGGTGGCCTGGCGCTGCGCGTCCGTGAAGTAGGCGGGCACGGTGATCACCGCCTCCTCCACCGGCTTGTCGAAGAAGCGCTCTGCGTCCTCCTTGAGGCTCTTGAGGATGAAGGCGGAGACCTCCTGCGGCGAGTAGTTGCGGTCACCCAGGGTGACCCGGTCCGCGCTGCCCATCAGCCGCTTCACCTCGGCGACGGTGCGGTCAGGCATCGTCACCAGCTGGTTACGCGCGGTCTCGCCGATGTGCAGCTTCCCCTGCTTGTCGAGCCCGACGATGGAGGGGGTGAGGCGCTTTCCGGCCTTGTTCGGGATGAGCTCGGGGCGGTCGCCGTGCATGGCCCCCACCAGCGAGTTGGTGGTGCCGAGGTCGATGCCGACGATCATTGGGGGCTCCTCACGAAAGGAGGTAACCCTAGCCGAGCCGCGTGTGTGAAGACTTCCGCCCGCCCGGCCACCCGGTAGGACAGGCGACCGGAACCCCGTTGCAGACGGCGTGGGCCCGTGGCAGCCGAGTCAGTCCCGCTCGGCCGCCATCCGGTCTGCCGACCTAGGACTTCAATGCACCGTGTAGCGGTGCCCCGGGAAGAGCGCCGCCGCTTGTCGCGGGCCGATGTTCCCGTCCGCCCCTGCGCCGCTGTCGCCAATGGACAGCTGCCAGTCACGCGCCGCGGCCTGGGTGTCGCCGAGGTAGTTCCCGCTGATGGGGAGGCTCAGGCCGCGCACCTCGTTGAGCCGCTGCTGCAGCATCCGCACGCTGTCCGAATCCGAGGAGCCGTAGCTCAGCTTGGCGACGTAGACGTCCCCCACCAGGAACAGGCGCGCCGCGGTCCCCGGACCGACCAGGCCATCCGCGTCCGAGCCTGACCAGCCCTGCTTGCGCTGGAAGCACGCCACCGCCGCCTGCGTGCTTCCGTGGTGAGGAAACTCCCCCTTCCATCCCCAGTCGGACCGGGACCGCTTTGCGTGCGGGCGTTCAGGCCAGAAATGTGACCTGATCGTCAGTCCCGCTCGGCTGCCACACCCTCGCCCGGCGCCCAGGCTTCGCCCCCTTCCTTCTCGAAGAAGAACGGCGCGCGCGGCTTGGGCGTGAGCCCCACCTCGTTCATGGACGCGGCGTCATAGAGCCGGCCGTTCACCAGGGTGTAGCGGACGGACTCGCTGTTGCGCAGGTCCTCGAGCGGGTTCTTGTCGAGGACGATCAGGTCCGCCAGCTTGCCTACCTCCAGCGAGCCGATGTCCTTGTCGAGCCCGAGGTACTGCGCGCCACTCAGCGTGGCCGCGCGCAGCGCCTGCAGCGGCTTCATCCCGCCCTGCCCGAACATCCAGATCTCCCAGTGCGCGGCGAGCCCTTCGCGCTGGCCGTGGGCGCCCAGCTGCACGCTCACGCCGGCGTCGTTCAGCTCGCGGGCGATGCGGGAGACGTTGAAGTGGTTGAACTCGTCGTCCGGCACCATCCCGCGCCGGCGCGAGCGCGGATCGAGCACCCGGCGCGGGACGAACGCGGAGAGGCGGGCGTCCTCCCACACGTTGGTCTTCTGGTACCAGTACTCCTCGCCCCACAGCCCGCCGTAGGCCACCACCTGCGTGGGCGTGTAGCCGGTCTTGCTCTTGCCCCAGAGCTGCTTGATGTCCGCGTAGATCTTCGCGGGGGGGATCGCGTGCTCCACGCCCGTGTGGCCGTCCACCACCATGGTGAGGTTGTGCTGCAGGAGCGAGCCGCCCTCGGGCACCACCATCATCTGCAGCTCGCGCGCGGCCTGGAGCACCTTCTGCCGCTGGTCGCGCCGCGGCTGGTTGTAGCTCTTCACGCTGAACGCGCCGACCGCCTTCATCCGCCGCAGGTGGCTGCGCGCGTCGTCCAGCGACTCGACCACGGCGCGGTAGCCCACGCCCTGGGCGCCATAGAGGATGGTGCCGGTGGAGAAGATCCGCGGCGCCACCGTCATCCCCGCCTTGGCCAGCTCGCTGGCCGCGAAGATGTCAGCGGTGGAGTTGGACGGGTCGTGCAGGGTGGTGACGCCGAACGCGAGCGAGGCGTAGTTCACCCAGCTCTGCTGCGGAATGACCCCGTCCGAGCCCATCGCCCCGTGCCAGTGCACGTCCACCAGGCCCGGCATCACCGTCTTGCCGCGGACGTCGATCACCTTGGCGCCGGACGGCGGCTTCACCTCGGACGCCTTGCCCACCGCGACGATCCGGTTCCCCTTCACCACCACCACGCCGTCCTCGAGCACCTCATCGCCGCGCAGGGTGATCACCCGCGCGCCGGTGAACGCCAACGTCCCCTGCGGCGCGGCGGACGGCACCTCGAAGCTCAGGTTCAACCCGCGCTCGGGCGCCTCGGGCAGCTTGGCCGGCGCTCCTTCGAGGAAGCGGAAGGCCTCGCGCAGCTCGCGTGTGTAGAGCTCGGGGCCCAGCGCCCAGTGGAGCCGCTTCGAGTCGCCGGACCAGTGCAGGTACTCACCCGCGTCCTTGGAGACCTTGGCGACCGGCAGCGCCTTGCCGTCCTTGCTCGCCACCACGGTCTTGGCGCCGCGGGGCAACGGCATCACGTAGGCGTTGAAGCTCTCGCGGAAGGCCACCCAGCGCTCGTCCGGGGAGATGCGGTAGCCGTACCCCTCCGCGCTGGTGAGGTGCGTCCGCGGCTCGCTCAGGTCCAGGCCAATGCTGCGCAGCTCGCGCTTGTCTTCCTTCTCCCCCTCCTCGGTCCAGAGGAAGTAGACGCGCTTGGGGTCCTGGCCGAAGTGCGGCTGCTCGCCGTCCTTCACCAGCCGCTTCGCCTTCCCGCCGCCCGTGGGGACCACGTACAGCCCCACTTCGCGCCCCCACTCGCCGGGGAGCAGCTGCCCGCGCCCGCCCGCGCGGTAGACGATCGCGCTGCCGTCCGGGGAGAACGCTGGCTCGCGGTAGAGCCCGGGCTTCTCGCTCACCACCCTGCCCTCGCCGCCTCCGGCCGGCGCCACGCGGACGCTGCCGTACTTCGCGTCACTCCAGGTCGTGTAGACGATCCACTTGCCGTCCCGGCTGAAGGACGGGAAGAGCTCGAAGTGCTCGCTCTGCGAGGTGAGCCGCTTGGGCGTCCCGTTGGGGAGCGCGCGCATATAGAGGTGGCCGAGCGCCTGGAAAACCACGCGGTCCCCCTGCGGCGAGACCGTCACCCAGCGCAGCATCTTCGGAGAGAACTTCTGCGGCGCCACCGCCTGCGGGAAGCGCAGCGCCTCGGTGAGCGTGCGGGTGCCCTTCACGTGGAAGGGGATGTTGGCGACGGTGCGCTTGGCCACGTCCAGCCGGTTCAGCTTCCCCTGCGCCCAGAAGACGATCGACTTGCTGTCGGGCGTCCAGGCCATCGCCGGGTAGACGCCGTGGATGGCCCAGGTCTCCTGCATGTCGCGATCGAGCCCGTCGTAGAGCGGCCGCTCCGCGCCGGAGACCACGTCCGCCACGTAGAGCACCGTCTTGGTGCGCACGCGGCGTACGAACGCCAGCTGCTTGCCGTCCGGGGAAGGCGTGGGGCGCACCGAGCCGCCAGGGCCGGTGACGAACGGGTCGATCTCACGCGTGACCAGGTCCAGCCGCTGGATCGCGTAGATCTCCCCGTTGGGGTCCTTGTTGTACTGGAAGACCTTCCCGGGCGTGACGTCCTGGCTGAAGTAGAGGTAGCGACCATCCGGCGAGAACACCGGCTCGCCCACGTCCTTCTGCTCCGAGGGGCGCTCGGTGAGCTGCACGCCCTCGCCGCCGCCGGAGCGGTGGTAGAGCCACATCTCGCCGGCGCCGATGGAGCGCTTGGACGTGAAGTGCTTGCGACCGACGAGGTACTGCCCGTCCGGCGACCACGCCGGGCTGTTGAGGAGCCGGAACTTCTCCTGCGTCACCGCCTGGGGCTCGGTTCCATCGCGCTTGAGGATCCACAGGTTGTCACCGCCGCCGCGGTCGCTGGTGAAGGCGATGTGCTTGCCGTCCGGGCTGTAGCGCGGCTGCATGTCCCAGGAGATCCCGCGCGTGAGCTGCTTCGCTTCACCACCGGCGATGGGCAGCGTGTAGAGGTCTCCCAGCAGATCGAAGACGAGCTCGTCCCCGCGCGGGCTGACGTCCACGCTCATCCAGGTCCCTTCGGTCACGTCGATCGGCGCCTCGCTGCTCGGCGCGCCCGGGGAGTCCACGCTCCAGTCCGGAGCGCCGGCGTCGCCGCAACCCGCGGCGCCGGACGGGAGCACCACACCGCCGTCCACCTGGGTGGCTTCAGCGGCGCGCTGCGCCTGGGTCTTCTTCGGCTGGGGCTGGAGATCCGGAGTGGGTCCGGCGGCGAGCGCGACACCGGCGAGCAGCAGCGAGCAGCTCCCCGCGAACAGCTTCTTCAAGGACGTCCTCCTTCGAAAAAGGCGAGCGTCCGCAGGTAGCACGTCCCGGCGCGGCCGGGGTGTGGAACCCGTCAACGTGAACGAGGCGAGGGCCCTGCTTCGGTTCGCCACTCGCTGCCCACCCGGGGGTTGTCAAGGAGCGAGGCGGGGGCTTCAATGAGCCACATGGGTAATTCGACCGCGAGCGACGCTTGGCCCTTCCCTGACGAGAGCGGGCTTCCGTCTTGGGATGAGCGGATCCTCGCGCTGCTGCCCCCCAGCGTGGATCCAACGCAAATCGCGGAGGACCTGCGCCTGAGCCCGACCGAGCGGCTCGAAAAGCTTCAGGAGCTGGTCGCCTCCGTAGCGGAGCTCCGGGGCGACAGGCGATGACGCTCTTCGGAAAGCTGATCGGAGCGCTCTCGGATGCGGGGGTTGAGTACATCGTCGTCGGCGGAGTCGCGCTGATCAGCCGCGGCGGCAGCCGCCTCACCAATGATCTCGATGTGGTCTACGAGCGCAGCGGGGGAAACCTCGATCGCCTGGTCGCCGCGCTCGCCCCACTCCATCCTCGCCTCCGTGGATCCCCGGCAGATCTCCCGTTCTTCTTCGATGCTCGAACGCTTCGCTCCGGGCTCAACTTCACCTTGGTGACGAATGCCGGGGAGATTGATCTGTTGGGCGAGGTGACGGGATTGGGCGCATACGACGCGATCCTCGGCAACAGCACCGTCCTGACCCTCTTCGGCCGCGACGTCCGGGTCCTGGACCTGGACGGGCTCGAGCGCAGCAAACGGGCGGCAGGGCGCGCCAAAGATCTGCTCGATCTCGAGTTGATCGCCGCGCTCAAGAAGGCTTGAGGGCTTCTTTAGCTGGGCAGTCGCTGGTAGAGGCGATGCGCTGCCGTCCGGGTTGCAGCGCGGCTGCATGTCCCAGGAGAGGCCGCGGCGTGAGCGGCTTCGCCTCGCCGCCTGGAGGGTGCCACCATCTGAGTTCGGCCGGACAGTGCCCCTAGCACGTTCGGAGTGCGGCAACGCTGCCGCGCGCTGTGGCTGGCCGAGCGCACCTCCCGACGCTCCAGAGGGCTGGAGCGCTGGCGCGGGCGTTGCTACCGGCGCCGGGCATGATTGAACCCAGACTCCGCCCCTGGAGTGTCGTCTTCTCCTCGGGGATCGCGCTCGGACTGCGCGCCTGGCTCGTTCAGGCGGGCGGCTCGCCTGACTCCTCGCTGCGTCACTACCTGAGCGACGCGCGCGCGCTGTGGTCCCGCGGCAGCGCGCTCATCCTCCTGATCGGGGCGGCCGCCGCGCTGCTTCCCGCCCGGCGAGACGGGAGGCGCCTGGAGCGCCTGGGCTGGGCGTGGGCGCTGTGGTCGACCCTCGTGGCGTGCGTGCCTCCGCGGCCGGCGAACTTCTGGGCCAACGGCGGGGTGGACGACGAAGCGCTCCTCTACTCGCCGCTCGCCGCGCTCGCAGTCTCCCTGGCGTGGGTACTTGCGAGCCCCATGACCTGGCAGCGCGCCGGGAACGCCCTGGCGATCCTCCTGGCAACGGGCGCATGCCTCCTGCTCGTCCAGGGTGGGCATGAGGCCAGCGCAGTCGCCCTCAGGGCTGCCGCGCTCGCGGTCGCCGCAGCCTTGCTGCCACACCTCAGCGCCTGGGGGCGCACAGCAGCACCAAAGACCACCCAGCGACCGGCGCCGGGAGGACCGGCACAATGAGTGCGTGACACAGCGCAATCCCACGCTCGACTCCGAGGGGGCGGAGCTCCAGCAGGTGCTGGTGAACGAGCTCGTGGCGATGGGAGCCGCTACGTCCACCCAGGTTCAGCGCGCCACCTCGCTGCACCGGGAGAAGGGCGGCCTGCTCTCCACGCGGTTGGTGGAGAGCGGCGTGGGCGCCACCTCCGTGCTCGCGGTGCTCGCCTCCTCGTCCGGCCTGCCGCCGGCGCCGAGGACCGCGCTGCAAGCCCCTGAGGCCGCGCTGCGGGGCCGCTTCAAGGGAGACGCCTGGCGCAAGTTCCGGGCGGCGCCGTTCGCCACGAAGGACGGCAAGCTGCAGATCGCCTTCGCCAACCCGGGCGCGCTCTCGCTCGAGGCCGCGGCGCGCCTGCCGCCGCACAGCGCCTTCGTGGCGATTGAAGAGGACGTGCTGCGCGCGCAGGAGCTGCTCTTCGGCTCTGCGTCCCGCGAGCTGCCGATCGCTGGCCTCGAGGCGTTCGAGAGCAACGCGGCGACCGCCTCACCACCTCCGGCGCAGGTAGGGGACTACAAGGTGCTGCGGCTGCTCGGCAGCGGCGGCATGGCGAGCGTCTACGTGGCGCAGGAGCTGCGCTCGGGGCGAGAGGTGGCGCTGAAGGTGATGCTGCCGCACCTGGCGCAGGACGCCGGGTTCGTCGCGCGGTTCGTGCAGGAGGCGCAATCGAGCGCCAGCCTGGAGCACGAGAACATCGTCCGCGTCCTCTCCTTCGGTGAAGAGGATGGGCGCTACCACATCGCCTCGGAGCTGGTGGACGGCGGCAGCCTCGAGGCGCTGCTGGAGAAGGTGAAGGCGCTCCCGGCGCCCGTCGTCGCTGAGCTGGCCGCGCAGGCGCTGCAGGGCGCGGCCTACGCGCACGGGCGCGGCGTCATCCACCGGGACTTGAAGCCGGGAAATCTCCTGGTCGGCTCCCAGGGCGTGCTCAAGCTGGCGGACTTCGGCATCGCCAAGCGCGTGGGCGGCGCGGCGCTCACGCAGACCGGCGCCACCATGGGCACGCCCGCGTACATGAGCCCGGAGCAGGCCTCGGGGCAGCCGCTGGACGCGCGCAGCGACCTCTTCAGCATCGGGATCATCCTCTTCGAGCTGCTCAGCGGCACCAACCCGTACCTGGCCGGGGACGCGGTGGCCTCGCTGGGGCGGCTGCTCTACTCGGCCAAGCCGTCCATCCTCGAGGCGGTGCCCAGCGTTCCCGAGCCGCTGGAGCGGGTGATCGACAAGCTGCTGGAGCGAGACCCCTCCCGGCGCTTCGCCAACGCCACCGAGGCGCTCGCCGCGCTCGGCCCGTACCTGGAGGTGGAACGCAAGCGCCAGCCCCGGCTCCTGGCCGAGTACCTCGCCAACCCCGAGCAGGTGGGGCGCGAGCTCAACGCCCGCCGGCGCGAGGAGTGCCTGGCCACCTGCCGACGGCTGCTCTCCGGGCCCGAGGCCTCGCCGCGGCGTGCGGCGTTGTCGCTGCACCGGGCGCTCAGCCTGGGGGCCGCGGGCGGTGACACCGAGCAGCTCCAGCAGGCGGTGCGCACCTCCGAGCGGGTGGTCTTCACCGAGCCGACCGACGGCCGGCTCGCAGAGCTGCGCCGCAAGCTCTACGAGTCGCCCGAGCCGGCGGATGCGCTCAAGGAGCTGGCGGAGCTCTACCGGAGCGCGGGTTATCTCTTCGGCGCGTTCGTCTCCTACAAGCGCTACCTCCACCTGCGTCCGTCCGACGCGCGCGCGGCGTCAGCGCTGGCGCAGCTGCAGGAGGCCGCGCCCTCCCGTCCGCGCGCTGCGTCCACCCCTTCGACGCCAGCGGTCTCCGCGCCGCCTCGCCCGGCCACCGTCCCCGCGCGGGCCTCGTCCGCGAAGGCGCTCCTGGCGATGGGCGGAGCGCTGGTAGGGAGCGTGGCGCTCGCGGCGCTGCTGGTGACCCTGCTGCGCGCGGCCGCGGCGCCCGCGCCAGCGCCGGCGGCTAAGGCGAAGACTGCCCCTGCGCCAGCGCCTGCGCCGAGCGTGCAGCCGACGCAGCCCACGCCGAAGATCGACGTCGAGGCGTACCAGGCGCAGCGGAAGGCCGAGGAGGAGCAGCGGGCCGCGGCCGAGCGCAAGCGCCAGGAGATCCGCGAGGCCTACGCCAAGGAGCAGGAGCGCGAGGCGAAGCAGCGCGCCGCTCGTGAGGAGGCCGAGGACAGCGACGAGGACATCCCTGCGCCCCGCCGCGGCACCGGCCCCGCGCCGCGCGGCATGCCGTCGATGCCAGGTATTCCGCGCGGCTTCTGACTCGTTAAGCGCGCCGTTCGCCCCTCGCGTTGGGGGTGTCTTCGACACGAGCGCAGAAGGGCAGTTAGGGCTCGAGTGCGCTCGGGTCACGTGATGCCCGGCCTTCATGGGCCCCTCGGTAGCGAATCGGGACCGCGGTGGGTTGCCCTGCCCCGCTCAACGGCAGCGGGCACTCGGGCCGCAGCGACGAGCTCCGTCTCGAAATCGGGCCTACTCGTCTCCGCTTTGAGACGGTCGGCGCCCGCCACCCGGAGGCCGATAGGGCTCGCGTCCAGAAATGTCATCCAGTTCAGGAGCAGAACCCTGAATCCAGACGTTTACTGGAGCATGACAACATATTGTCACGAATGAAATTAACCTTCGAATCCAGACGCTTTCTACACAAGTGGATGACATTTTCGGACGCGAGCCCCAGACCAGATGGCGGGGGCCCTCGGCGAGGCACGAACGGAGTTTGCTCGGGCCGGGCGGCGTGGGCCCGATCGCCCGCTCCCGGGAACCGTGCCGCTGCAACCCGCCGCGGTTCGATCCGCCACCGCGGGGCCCATGCATGCTCCGCGGACGCGAACCCAAGCGTCCCGAGTCCTACCTGCCCTGCTGCGCCCCAAGGCCTAACTCTCCACCGCGAACGCCTCCACCGGCTGCTCCTTCCCCTTCACGCTGAGCAGCGTCGGCGCGGAGAGCTTCACCTGCCCGCGCACGCTGGCGGCGGTGTCCGCGCCAATCAGGATCTGCCCCGGCGCCGCCTTGCCGCACAGCCGCGAGGCCACGTTCACCGCGTCCCCGATCACCGCGTACTCGCGGCGCCCCTCCGAGCCGAGGTTCCCCGCCACCACCACCCCGGTGTTCACGCCAATGCCGACATCGAAGCCGGCCACATCCGCGGCCCAGGGCAGCGACTGCCAGGACTGCTTGAGGCCGGCCACGCAGCGCCGCAGCTGCTCGGCCGCGCGGACCGCGCGGAGCGGATGATCCACCAGCTCGTTGGGCGCGCCGAAGACGGCCATCAGCGCGTCGCCCATGAACTTGTCCACCGCGCCCATCCCCTGCTCGATCGCTGGCACCGCCGCGGCAAAGTGCTCGTTGAGGACCTGGAGCACGCGCTCGGGCGGCAGCCGCTCGGAGAGCGAGGTGAACCTGCGCACGTCCACGAAGAGCACCGTCACCACGCGGCGCTCCCCGCCGAGCCGCCCGTCGATCCGGCCATCCAGCACCGCCTGCGCCACTTGATCCGACAGGTAGCGGGAGAGGCTCTGGCGAGCCCGCTCCTCCTGGCGCACCTGGCGCAGGAGCGCGATGTGATCGCACCCGCCGGAGATCTCCGCGGCGATCGCCCGCAGCAGCTGCCTCTCGTCCTCCCGCAGAGGCTTGGCGGCCGGGCGCTCGCCGTAGAGGAACCCCTCCACCGTGGCGCCGCGCAGCGGGCACACCACTGACGTCAGCCCGCCCGCCGGCGGCGGCACCACCACCGTCCCCGAGTCCAGCGCGCGGGTCACGGCCTCGAGCCGCGGGACCGGGATGGCGGAGAGCCCGTGCTTGAAGTGGAAAGAGATCTGCTTGTTGGCGAGCTCCCGCGTGGCGATCAAGCAGCCGGAGAGCTGGAGCCAGCGGACCAGGTCCGGGCCCACCGCCTGGAACAGCGCGGGCGCGCTGGTGCAGCGGGAGAACGTGGAGTGCATGGCCAGCACCACGTCGCGGTGGCGCAGCTCCGCCTGCGCGCGGGCGAGCTCCCGCTCCGCAACGGCGAGCCGCTGCTCCGCCGAAGGCAGCGCGGACTCACCCGTGGGCCCGGCGCTGGCGAGCGGTGAGTCCCCCCGCTGCTCGAAGCGGAGCACCACCTTGCCCAGCTGCACCTCGTCCCCGTCCTTCAGCTCCGCGCGATGGACGGTGGCCTGGTTCACCAGACAGCCGAAGCGGCTGCCCTGGTCGGTCAGCACCCAGCGCTCACCCACCCACTCCACCTGCGCGTGGCGCCGGCTGATCGACGCGTCGGTGAGGACCACATCGCACTCCGCGCTGCGGCCCAGCGTGGTGAGCGGCTTGAGCGCGAAGCGCTGCGGCCCGGCCGGGCCCGCGAAGACGAGCGCGGCAGCCGGGGGCATCACGCCCAACCCCGCGCGACTGCTCGCATGTCAGAGCCGGGCGGCGAGCCGCGAACCTCGGAGACACCCGCAGTTCCCATAGGAGCTTTCGATGAAGCGCGTGCTGATGGGCGTGTTCCTTCTCCTGGCCGTGATGCTGAGCGCGTGTGGCCCCCAGGGCAGCTCGGCGGACGTCGACACCGTGAGCTGGTCGCAGAGCCTAACCGACGAGGAGGTGATGGTGGTGAACGCGTTCGCTTCGCTGCGGCGCGCCTCTCCCACCCGCTGGCAACTCACCGTGGCGGGAACGCCGGTGGTGCTGGACCAGGACGGGCAGAGCTTCAGCGTGGTGGCCGGGAGCCAGGAGCTCTTCAACGTCACCAGCGCCGCCATCGCGCTCGACCTGCGCACCTTCGAGGAGGAACCCGCGCCTCCGGAGACGAACGCGATCAAGCTCAAGTGGGTGGGCAAGTTGATCAAGGCGATCGGCAAGGTGCTCGGCGGCGGTGGGACCGACACCACCGGCGCCAATGCGTGCGGCAGCCGGGCGGCGATGGTCTGCGGCGCGGGCTGCGTGGAGTCCATGTCCTCCACGCTCGTCAGCTGCAAGTTCACCTGCAAGAGCGGCGGCAGCTGCGGCGGCGGCCGACTGTGAGCTATGCGCTCCAAACGCGGCGCGCAACGCGGCGGAGCGCGTGCTATCAACCCCGGGCTGCCATGGCGACCCGGGACGACAGAGGGACACGGGAGCTGATCGAGCGCGCCCTCACGGGCGACGCCGAGGCCCGAGCGCAAGTGGTGGAGCGGCTCTCCCCGGTGATTCACTTCCGGGTGGGCCGCGCCCTCCTTCGCCGCTCCGGCGCGGCGGCCGGGCGGGACGTTCGGCAGGAGGTGGAGGACTTCACCCAGGAGGTCTTCGCCGCCCTCTTCGCGCACGATGGCCGCGTGCTGCACGCCTGGGAGCCCGAGCGCGGGCTCACGCTGGAGAGCTTCGCCGGCCTGTTCGCCGAGCGGCAGATCGCCAGCCTCCTGCGCACCCACCGCCGCAGCCCGTGGACGGAGGACCCCACGCTGGAGGAGGGGCTGGACGGCCCGGACGTGCGCGTGGACCTGGGCGCCCAGGTGGAATCGCGAGACTGGCTGCTCAAGCTGCTCGGCCGCCTTCAAGAAGAGCTCAGCCCGCTGGGGCTCTCCCTCTTCGAGCAGCTGCAGCTGCAGCAGCGCTCGCCCGCGGAGGTGTGCCTGGCCACCGGGATGAGCAAGGACGCCGTCTACGCGTGGCAGAGCCGCCTGGCCAAGCTCGCAAGAAGACTGGCCTCCGAGCTCATGTCAGAAGAGGACGCCCCGCCGCGAATACCGAAGGCAGGTGGGAACCCATGACCAGCCCCGAGGACGAGCTCGTGAGACGCCTGGGAGAGGCGGCGCGAGCGCGCGCAGCCGAAGAGGACGACGCGCTCTGGGAGCAGGTGGCGATGGGGACCTTGCCGCCGCAGCAGCTCGCAGATCTGGAGAAGAAGGCGGCCAGCTCTCCGGAGGTGGCGGAGCGGCTGCGCGTCTTCCGGCCGCTGAGCCCCGAGGTGAAGGCGCGCATCGCCCATGGCGTCTCGCGGACCGCGGCCCCGGCGCACGCGATGCGGGCCAAGCCGCCGCGCTGGTGGGTGCCCACGGTGGGGCTGGCGCTGGCGGCCACGCTGGTGACGGTGGTGATGCAGCAGGCCTCGCCCCCGCCGCTGCCCGAGTACGCGCTCACCGCCACGGGCGACTCGCAGCTCCGGGGCGGCGCAGCGCCGGCGCCGGACGCGAAGGTGCAGCTGACACCCAGCTCCCGGCTGCAGCTGCTCTTGCGGCCCGCGCAGGCCGTCTCGGGCGAGCTCTCCGCGAGCGTCTACGTGGTGCGTGGGCAGGCGCTCTCGCGCTGGGAGGCCTCGGTGGAGACGTCCGAGGAGGGCTCGGTGCGGATCGTCGCCGAGGCCTCGCGCTTCCCCGGGCCGGCCGAGCCGCGCTCTCACCTGGTGGTGGTGATGGGGCGCAAGGACGCGCTGCCGAAGACTCCCGAGCAGGCCGCGCCCTGGGTGAACGGCGAGCGCGCCCCTCCCGCCGGCGTGCAGCTGCACCCGCTGGACGTGGAATGGGCCGCCGCGCAGTAGCCGGGCTCGCCTGCCTTGCGCTGCTGGTCACCTGCCAGCGCAAGGAGGTGCTTCCGTCAGGGCCCCCGCTGCCCGTGGAGGTCGCCGGCTGCAGCGGCGTCCGCCACGGCCCCGTTTGCGAGCTCGCCGCGGCGACGAAGCTGACGCTCTGGGTCGCCGAGTCCGCCGCCACCGCGCCCGAGATCCGGCGTGACGGCGAGCGGGTGGCGCTCACGCCAGAGCGCGTGCTCGGCGGGTTCCGCTTCACCGTGCCGGTGGAGCCCGGCCAGCGCGAGAAGGGCGAGCTGGACGAGGCGGAGAGGGTCCTGACGAACGCCCTGCCCACCTTGAGCCCGGAGGACGCAGCAAGAGCCCGCAGCCTCCTAGCCAGAGTGGAGCTGTCGCGGGGGAAGGTGGACGCGGCGATCGAGGCGCTCCAGAAGGGCGTGGGCGAGCACCGTGGGCTGGGCAACCTGAAGGACGCGGCGCTCGACGGTCAGGCGCTCGCGTTCACGTTGACCCATCGGCGCGGCGCCTTCACCGAGGCGCGATCGGCTCTCGCACAGCTGACGGACCTGGAGGCGGTCTCTGCGGAGATCGCCGCGACAGACGGCTATTACGCAGCGCTGGTCGCTTCGGAGGCCGCGAGCGCGATCACTGCGAGCGCCTTGTTCGCCCAGGCGGAGGAGCGGAGCGAGAGGCTGAACCTGACGGATCAGCTGAACGCGCTTCGCCTGGCGAACGCCGGCGAGCTGGCGCGGCTCGGACGGTACCGCGAGGCGAGAGACGGACTGCTACGAATCCCTGCAGAGGGAGTCGACAGCTGCACGCGCGCCGCCCTCGTCAACAACCTCGCCTGGAACCGACTCGCGGAATCGAACGGCGACGCAAAGGCCGAGGAGCTCCGCGCGGCGATCGCCGGCCTGGACGAGGCGCGCCGGCTGTTCGGAAGCGTCTGCAAGAATCCCTCGAGTGAAGCGAACACGCTGGTGAACCTCGCGTACGCGCAGCTTCGGGCCGACCGACCGGCAGAGGCACTGAGCTGGCTGAAGGCAGTGGAGAACCTGGGCACGGCGCAGGAGCCCCGGCTCGCGAGCTGGGCCCTGGATCTCAAGGGACGCGCCTTGACGATGCAGGGCGACCTGGACACGGCTTCCGCCTCTTTCAGCAAGCTGGCTGGGCTGGCCGCGCTGTATGCCCTCGACGACGTCCGCTGGCGCGCCGAGCTGGGACTGGCGAAGGTCGCGTTGCTCCGAGGCAAAGATGCGCTCGCGCTCGACCGACTTCTCGCCTGTGAGCGGTCGCTCGAGCAGGAGTTGATGCATACCCCTCTTCTGGAAAGCTGGCAGTCCCTGCTGTCGGACCGGGAAGAAGCATCCCGTCTTCTGATTTCGGTCCTGACGCGTCTGGACAGGCCGGCGGAGGCGATGGCGGTCGCTCGCAGATCCCGCGCGCGCGTCTTGAAGGGCAGCCGCTTGCAGCGCCGGATCGCGGACCTCTCGACGGCTGAACGCGCTCGCTGGAACGCGGCGCTCGCGCGGTACCAGTCCTTGAGACGCTCCCTGGATGACGCAGCCGTACAAGACTGGCGAACGCCCGCGAACGCAGTCGCCAAAAACCAGCGTCGTCGCGAGGAGTTGGCCCAAAGCGTGCGCGCCGCCCTCGATGCGGTGGCGTCGATCCCTGCCGCCCTCATGTCAGAAAAAATGAGGTCGCGGCGAAACCCGGAGCTCCTGGTCGTGTTCCATCCCGGAACCGACGGATGGTGGGGCTTCGCAGAGGGAGATGCCGGAGTGACCGCGCGCCGTCTTGGGCAACTCGACACGCGGCAGGGCCCAGAGGAGCTGGGGGCGCAGCTGCTCGAACCCTTCAGGAAGGAGCTTTCCGCTGCGGGTCGGGTGGTGTTCCTCCCCTACGGCGAGCTCCGAAACGTCGACCTTCACGCGCTTCCGCTCGATGGGCAACCCCTCCTGGCGACCCGCGAGGTGGTCTACGCGATGGATCTGGAGGCTGCCGACACGTCCAACGTCCGGGCCGAGCGCAAGGCTCTCGTGGTGGGAGATCCAGGAGGCGATCTCCCGGCAGCGAGGCTGGAGGCCACAGCGGTGACCCAGGCGCTTCGCGCGAAGGGGGTCCCGGTCACGCTCATCACCGGATCGGACGCCAAGTCCGAGTCCATCCTCTCTGAGGTAACACAGGCCACCATCATGCACTTCGCCGGGCACGGGAGGTTTGACGGCGCTGACGGATGGAGCAGCTCGCTCGTGACCGCCTCCGGCGAGATGCAGGTTGGGGAGCTGATGACGCTCCCAAGCGCTCCCGCCTGGGTCGTCCTCTCCGGCTGCGAGACGGCGCGCGCCACCGAAGCTGCAGTAGAGATGATGGGCGTGGCTCAGGCTTTCATCGTCTCGGGAGCTGAGGCGGTGCTGGCCTCCACCAGGCCTGTTCCGGACGCTTCCTCGAGCGCCGTGATGAAGGCGCTCTACGCCACGGACGCGGCAGGCGATGCCTCTTCGTTGGCCACGGTGTCGAGGGAGGCGTTGCTGAAGCTGCGTGACGCGGGTGGGGACTGGGGCGCCTACAGAGTCTGGGTTCGCTAGAGCTTCAATTGGTTCCACTGAAGGAGCAGAGGACATGTACCGATACGCGACGCTGCTCGTGCTGACCTCCCTGGGTTGCTCCGGGTTACGGCCTCTCGAGGACGAGCTTGGCAGCACGAGCTTGGCGCTCGTCGACGCCGGCACGCCGAAGTGTCCGGCGGATGCGGGGACGTGTGTCGCAGTGTCGTCATCCGCAGAGTTGGATCCGATCTGCTCGGACAACCGCTGGGTGGCGCTGCTCGCGGAGCCCGGAAACGCCTGCCCCTCCCGAGAGTTCGCCGGCGGCAGTTGGGTGGGCACCAAGCTCTTTCAGCCGTCCTCCGAGATCCCACTCCCCCCGGGGCTGCGCGGCTACTGCGTGCTGCAGTGGAAGCCCAGCGCCAGTCTGCCGGCCTCACCGAACCTCACTTGGCTCAACTCACTCGACGGGTCGGTGTTCAAGAGCCGCGGCCGCGATTGCGCGGCGGTCAACTTCTCCGGCAGCGCAGCGGCACTGGCCGGGTGGAACACGCTGCGCTCGGACCTGCGCAATCAGATGGGCTGGGTGTCTCCCCTCCCGCGGCGGGCGGCGTTCGCGCCTCCTCCCATCCGGATCGCCGTGATCGATTCGGCGCCACACGTCTATGCCGGAGGCCAGGCGGTGGACGACAGGTCAGGCCACGGCGAAGCCGTCGGCCAGTTGATCCATGAGATTTCTTGCCCCACGAGCCCCAGCGGCACCGCGGCATGCGTTGGGCGAATCTCCAATCACCTCGCCCTCCCCCAGATCAGCCTTCGCGCGGAGGACCGCGCCAATGGCGGATACTTCGGCTTCTTCAGCGACGCGGCCCAAGCCATCTATTCGGCCGTGAGCGACTGGCGCGAATTCAACCTGACCGCTCCCACTCCGCAGCCCCGCATGGCGGCGAACATGAGCATCGCGTGGGATCCGAAGTTTGGAGGCGAGTATCAGCAGGTCACTGACCTCGAGGCGCCGCTTCGGGCGATCCAGCAGGTGATGACGCACGCCGCCTGCCGGGGCGTCCTGATGATCGCCGCGGCGGGCAACGCCACGTTGGGACCGGATCCGACCAAGGGCGGGATGTTCCCGGCAGCATGGGAGACCCACCCCGGGCCCAGCGTTTCCGACTGTCAGTCGATGGAAGGGACCAACTACCCCAGTGCTCCCTCTCCGGCCCTGCTTCCCCCGGCAGGCGTCTATGCACCGCTCGTCCACGCGGTGAGCGCGCTGCGCGGAGACGACACGCCGGTTTCCAACAGCCGGCCGGAGGGCCGCGCGCGTCTGGCCGCCCCGGGTTCCTTCGCCGTGGCCGAGTCTGCCACCACCCCTGGCTTGCCGACCTCAGTGCTCACCGGCTCCTCCCCGGCAGCGGCGATCGTCAGCGGCATGGCGACGGCGCTTTGGGGTTACAGGCCGACCCTGACCGGCGCGGAGATCATCCAGTTGATCCGCGACGGTGGCGTCTCCCTGAGCACTCCGGCCGACTTCTGCTTGGGAGGCACGCACACCAGCTGCCCGATGCTCCCCTTCGACCAGCGGCGGACCATCCGGCGCGCCAACTTCTGCCAGGCACTCTCGGCCGCGTGCTCTGCCGGACTCGAGAACTGCCCGCTGCCCGCAAACCTACCCACCTGCGTCTCCCGGCCGGCCTACTCGGGCTCCCTCGTTCGGCTCACCGCCGCCGACCTCGCGGGTATCCAGGTCACCAAGGTCGCAAGCGCCAGCTCCGTCCGCTACGCGATGCCTGGTCTCGCCACGTGCGGGGACAACAGCATCGTTTCCCACCTGCCGGCGTACCCGGAGCGCCCCTGCCCCCAGCGGCAGTTCTACGGAGCGGGTGCGATCCCGGCGATCGCGCCGCAGCCGAATGAGAACCCCTGCCCCGCGTGCTTCCTCGAGCAGAACAACGTGCTGCTCATCGGCGGTCTCACGATGAGCATCGACACCAGCTTCTTCGGCCAGGAGCTCTTCTCACCGGTCCTAAGGATCAACGATTCGGTCGACATCGACCTCTCTTCGGTGGGCCGGCTCACGGGAGGGGATGTGGTGCGCGTGGACAACATCGACCTCGGAATGGTGGTGACCCGCGCGACGATCTCCTTCGCGGTCCCTACCCTCCGAGGACCCGAGGCCTCCACCTCGAGCGAGGTGGTCGTCTGGTAGTGATCGCCGCGGAAAGCGAACCGGGCCGCACCGCTCGCGAGTCAATCTGTGCGACCCGGTAACGGGACGCAGCTCACGCGGGCTCACCGGGTGGGAACACGGTATGGCTCGAGTTCATGGACCTTGGTGTGAGGGTCACGCGCGCCGTTGTGCGACCACCCACGCACGGGATGCGGGACCAACTCGCAAGTCGAGGGAGGCGCTCTTGGGGTGATCAACCGACAACTTGACCGCCCCCCCCCAAAAATCGTGTTTAACCGGTAAAGCATCATCAACCAGACACGCGGGGGACTCATGAAGACCAAACGGAAATTACTGATGCTTGGTGTTTTGATCGCAGCTGTGCCGGTCTTGATGGCTCCAGGTGATAATCCATGTCCGGACTGCTCCCTCGTCAACAGCTGGGGAGGCAGTCTCTCTGCCCGGGGGTCGGCGCAACACACTCAGAGCATCGTTAGCGGGAAGGCGTATTACGCGCAGCTCGAGCCAACGACCGCTTCCACCCTCGGCTTGAGCGGTCCAATCAGCACTCCGAATTGCGACACTACGGGGCTGAAGACTGTCTGCTCCTTCACGGCGACTAGCAGCGGGACCCTTACGCAGACGGTCACCGCAGGGTCAGCCTCAACCGAATACAATCTCTATCTTTTCGTAGACGGCTCGTAGGCGATCGTTTGCCCTCGGTTGCTCACCGATCCTGGACGGCGGGCGCGGACGTCCCTGGCCGCCAAGGCTCGACAGCGCAGAGGACGAAGCTGGCCAGATAGAGCCCCCAGCACAGCGGCACCGCGATGCCGCTCGCGACCAGCGCGTGGGAGATCCCCTCGGAAAGCAAGCGCTGCTTCTCGTCGGGGATGGCGTTGCCCACGCGCTGGAAGGTGCTGATCAGCCGGCTGACCGTCCAAACCAAGCCGACGGTCGCCACCACCACCCCACCGAGTGGCAGCCACGCCGCCTTCAGCCAGAAGGGGCTGCCGCCTTGCCTCGCGGCGATCCGCCGGCTCCACGCTCGGAGCCCGAACGCGACCAGGAGGTGAAACCCCACCACCACGACCAGCGGAGCGGCCACCGCGAGCTCGTTCACGGAGGTGGGCTCTACGCCGAACGCGCCGCCTTCGACAAGCGGCGCGTTCGGATGGACCTGACCTCTTAGAAGAGGCTCCAGAGGTACTGGTTGGTGACCTCGTGGTGGAACTGGACCTCGGAGGGCTTGATCATCGAGCCCAGCTGCTTGGGGCAGCGGTCCGCGGAGGCCTGCTTGAGCTCGGCGTACTTCGCCTGGACGCTCTCACCGAGGATGCTGGTGATGAACTGGCTGCCCTTGAAGAGGCGGATGGCGTCCAGCACGTTGTCCGGGAGGAAGCGCGTGCGGGTGCGCTTGGTCTCCGCGTCGTCCGGCGACACGGGGCCTTCCAGACCGGTCTTCACCAGCGTGTAGAACACCATGTACGGGTTGGCGTCCGGCGCCACCGAGCGGACCTCGATGCGGGCGGAGCGCTCGTTGCCCAGCGGGATGCGGACCATGGCGCCGCGGTTGATCGCGCTCGCCTTGATCTGGTTGGGCGCCTCGTAGTGCGGATCCAGCCGGCGGTACGCGTTCACGCTCGGGTTGAGCACCAGGCAGATGTCGTTCGCGCTGGTGAGGATCCGGTCGATGATCTCCCAGCCGGCGGCGGAGAGGCCGTCCTGGCCGCCCTTGTCGAAGAAGAGGTTCTTCCCGCCGCGGTTGAGCGACATGTTGGTGTGCATGCCGTTGCCGTTCACGCCCGTGACCGGCTTGGGGAGGAAGCTCGCGGTGAGGTCGAGCTGCGCCGCCACCTGCCGGCCGAGCAGCTTGTAGAGCTGGACCTGATCCGCGGCGATCACCGCCTCGGCGTACGAGAAGTTCATCTCGAACTGGCTGGGCGCCACCTCGGGGTGATCCTTCTCGTTCTGGAAGCCCATCGCCCGCTGCGCCTCGGCGGACTTGTCGATGAACGTCCGCAGCGCGTCACCGGGCAGCGAGTGGTAGTAGCCGCCGGTGGAGATGAAGTCGAACTTGCCGGTCTGGTGGTAGTGGCGCTCGGCGTCGCGGCCCTTGAAGAGGAAGCCTTCGATCTCCGTGGCCACGTGACAGACGGTCTCGTCCTTCTTGAACAGCTCCGCAGCGTAGTGCTTCAGCCGCGCGCGCATGTCCGAGTGGTACGGGGTGCCGTCCCGCTCGAGCACCTCCGCGAAGGTGAGCACCTTGCCCGGGCCGAAGATGTCCGACGGGAGCCAGTAGAACGCGCTCCAGTCCACGTTGAGCCGCAGGTCCGACTCGGCCTGCGCGGAGAAGCCCCGAATCGAAGACCCGTCGAACGTGAGGTTGTCGGCGCTCTTGAGCAGGAACTTCTTGTCGTAGTCCAGCATGTGCAGCCGGCCTTCGAGGTCGGTGAAGCACACGGTGAGCGCCTTGATCCGCTTCTCGTCGTGCAGGTACTTCATCCGCTGCTCGCGGATCTTGTCGGCGGAGACGCGGTTGGTCCGCTCCTCCTTCGCCTTCAGGTTCATCTCCTCGAGCTGGTCGTACGGAATCTCGAGGAAGTCCCGCAGCCCCTTCGCTTCCATGTGTATCCTCCGGTGGTGGGGGTCGCCGAGCGCCGGGGTCTCACCAGCGGTTGCCGTAAATCGGCGGCGGCCTAGTGTTGAGGGCAGCAATATTAGGTTTCCAGGCTAGAAAACAACTCCGAAAGCTCACCCCAGGAAGCTAACTTCTGAACTTTACGGTTGACCCTGACGCGCGGCGTCGCGGATCAGCGGCGCGATCCGGGTTTTACGGGTTGTGGAGGCGCCCGCGGGTGACAGCTGCGCGGGTGTCGCAGCGGCAGCCGGCACAACCGGCTCAGCGATCTTCTCGACAAATAAGACATGACGACGATCGCTCACGCTTCCGCCCGGACCACGCCGCGCGCCGCTGCTCCCGCCGGCAACCGCGGCATGAAGATCATCAGCTCCAATCTCAAGCGGGGCATGTCGTGGGAGGCGACCGCGCGGGACCTGAAGCGACTGCTGAGCACGAAGCCGGACGCGATCGGCTTTCAGGAGTTCTACAACGGTGATCTGGGACGCCTGAAAGGCTTCCTCGCCAAGCACGGCTACGGCGTCAACCTCGAGACCGACGTCCCGGTCGCCTACAACAAGAAGCGGTTCAAGCTGGTGGCGGAGGGCTCGCGCCAGTTCACGCCTCGCACGAGCTGGAATCCGCCCCGCTTCGGCAACTGGGTTGCCTTGCGCGACCGCGAGTCAGGCGAGGTCAACGTCGTCACCAACACGCACCTCACGCAGACGATCCGGATCCCCCGGAACAAGCGGTTCCATGAAGAGCAGGTCCGCGAGCTGGCCGATCTGCAGAGGGACCTGAGGCGGCGCTTCGGCGACAAGGCAAACTTCTTCCTCACTGGCGACATGAACACCGCCAAGCTGAAGAACCTGGCGCCGCTGATGAAGGGCACCGGGCTCAAGCCGGTTCGGGTGCCCGGCGCCTCGCACATCGACTGGATCTTCGCGGAGACGCGGGCGCGCCGGAAGCAGGGGATCAAGACGGGCTCCGACCACGACTCCATCCTGGCGGTCTTCAGGAAGCTCAAGCTGGGCAAGGGCCTGACCGTCGCGGAGCGCAACCGGATCTGGGACCTCCGGCGCAGGCTGGCCAAGAGCGGGATCACCGCGGAGGAGCAGCAGCGCATCGACGCGCTCCGCCGCCGGCTGAAGCACAACGCCGTCACGCCCCAGACGGACCCGAAGCCGGACGTCTGAGCCCCTCCGCTCACCCCGAGCGAAGTCGAGGGGTGAGCGGGAGGATCAGGTACGCGCGCCCC
>JBGATB010000087.1:0-23017 GCA_044229415.1 Myxococcaceae bacterium
GACTCGCTTCCGGGTGGGGCCTGGCCTTTTCCGGGCAGGGTTTGAACCTGCAGAAGTCCGAGTGAGGTTTCCGCTATCTCATCGCTTCCTCCTCACCCAGGCTTTGCCTGGCGCACAACGAACGTTCGTTCATTTTTTCTTCGGAGGCGCCAGGGGGTCCGGGAGTTTTGCCCCGAGACGATCGCCCGCGGCCTGCGAGCGAAAGGCACGGCAACCCACCGCGGCTGGAGCGCGCCTCCGAGGGACCCATCCGAGCAGGGCGGAGCGCGACCCTTTCGGTTTCCCGGGCCCTACGAGCCACCGTGCGCGCAAGTCCGCTCAGGGCCCTCGACTCGACTCGAGGGCCCAGCCCGACCTTCTCTACGCAGGCACCGGCAGAATCCCCCCGCCCTGCGGCTTGCTCGGCGCGGCGCGCGGTGGGGAGACCGGCTCGTGGGGAGCGGCGACGCCGGCGGCCTCGCCCACGGTCTCCCCGTGCTGGGAGAGATCCAACCCGAGCGCCTCCTCGGCGGCGGTGACGCGGAGCGGGAGGACCTTGTCGACCAGCTTGTAGAGCAGCCACGAGCCGACGAACGAGAACACCCCCACGATCCCCAGCGCCGCGAGGTGCAGCAGGAACGTCTTGGTCTGCCCGTGGATGAGCCCCACGTCCTTGGCGAGCACGCCGGTCAGCAGCATGCCGACCACGCCGCCCAGCCCGTGGCAGGGGAAGACGTCCAGCGTGTCATCCAGCGCGGTCTTGCTCTTGAACGAGACGGCCAGGTTGCTCACGGTGCTGGCGATGAGGCCGATGAGGATGCTGTGCGCCACGGTGATGTAGCCGGCGGCGGGGGTGACGGCGACCAGCCCCACCACCGCGCCCACGCAGGCGCCCATCGCCGAGGGCTTGCGGCCGCGCATCCAATCCAGCGCCATCCAGGTGAGCATCGCCGCCGCGGAGGCGGTGTTCGTCGTGGCGAAGGCGAGCGTCGCGTCGGAAGACGCCTTCAGCGCGGAGCCCGCGTTGAAGCCGAACCAGCCGAACCAGAGCATCCCGGTGCCGAGCATGACGAACGGAAGGTTCGCCGGCGTGTGCGGCTCGTTCTCCACGTGCGCCTTGCGGCGGCCGAGCACCAGGGCGCCGGCGAGCGCGGCGAAGCCAGCAGACATGTGCACCACGGTCCCGCCGGCGAAGTCGAGCACGCCCCAGGCGCGCAGGAAGCCCTGCGGGTGCCAGGTCCAGTGCGCGAGCGGCGCGTAGATGAAGAGGCTGAAGAGCACCATGAAGAGCAGGTACGCGGAGAAGCGCACGCGCTCGGCGAAGGCGCCCGTAATCAACGCGGGGGTGATGATCGCGAACTTCAGCTGGAAGAGCGCGAACAGCATCAGCGGGATGGTGGGCGCCAGGTCCGGGTGGGTCTGCGCGCCGACGCCGGAGAACATGAAGAAGGTCCGCGGATCCCCAATCAGCCCGCCGTAGCTGTCGCCAAACGACAGGCTGAACCCCACCACCACCCAGAGCAGGGAGATGACCGCCATCGCCACGAAGCTCTGCAGCAGCGTGGAGACCACGTTCTTCAGCCGGACCATGCCGCCGTAGAAGAAGGAGAGCCCCGGGGTCATCAACAGCACCAGCGCGGTGGCGGCCAGGATCCACGCCGTGTCCCCCGCATCCACCGGCCCGCCGTGCTTCACCTGCGCGCTCGGGTGGTAGAGGAAACCCAACGCTGCCAACCCCGCCAACAATGCCATCGACATCCAACGCTTCATCTGAGGGCTCCAGAGCTGAGGAATTAGCATTGTGCCGCGGAAATTAAGCATACCGACCTCAACGACAACGCTAATTACCACGCTCCTAGCGCATCGAGTCAAGTCGCGGGGTTGTCCGGGCGACTAGAAGACCTTCCGAAGCAGGAGGGCCACGCCGCTGTCCCGCCGGTCGCCGGAGAAGCCGAAGGCGAAGTACAGGTCGATCTGGATCATCCCTTCGACCAGGGCGTGGAAGCCGCCGCCCAGGCTGGTGCCGACCTGGACCGTCTCCGCCCCGGTGGCCCGGTCCAGGAGGCCGAAGATGGCCACGTCCTGGAACACCGAGACCTTGAAGATGTCCCGCGTCACCGAGAACCGGAACTCGAAGCTGCCCGAGGCCGCCCGGTGCACGTAGGTGTCCCCGAAGACCGAGCGCAGGTGGGTGCCGGCGAGCAGCTCCTCGTTGTGGAAGGGCACCTCGCCCCAGAGCCAGGTGGCCCGGCCGGCCAGCCAGAGGTCGTGCCAGCCGATCTCGAAGACCTTCTGGTAGCGGGCGTGGGCCTCGCCGAAGAGCGGGTCCTTGATGGCGAAGAACTGCCGCACGTCCGCCTCGAGGAAGTGGCGGCGGTCCCAGCGCTGCTGGGGGATGTCGAACACCGCGCCGGCGGAGAGCTGCGCGAAGGAGCGGAAGCGCTCGAGGAAGCCCACCCCTTCGGGGAGGCTCACCCCGGGCGGAGTCTCCAGCGCGAAGAGGCGGACGTAGCGCAGGCCGGCCCCCAGCGAGACCTGGGCGCGCTCGCCGATGGGGAGCGCCAGCTCGAGCCGCACCGTGAGGTCGGCGGTGAGGGCGTCGTAGTTCTCCAGCTGCAGCTCGCGCCGCTGCCGGGCCACCAGCTCGCCCTCCAGGTCCACCCGCGGGCGCAGGAGCGCGTCCGGGGCGAGCCAGCGCGCCTCGGCGGCGGCGCGGGAGAAGTTCAGGTAGTAGCGCCCGCCCACCACCTTCTCCCGGACCCCGGCGCCGCCGCTGGCCGCCACCCGCCAGTGGTCCTCGCCGGCGAAGAGCCCCTTGCCCTGGTAGTTGAGCCCGGCCTCCAGGCCGTCGAAGTAGCCGCTGCGCAGGTCCACGCCCAGCCCGGTGTCCCAGCGCTCGTCGAAGATGAAGTGCAGCTCGTACGGCTCGCGGCCGTGGACGATCGGCTGCCCGCGGAAGCTGCCCAGGTTCTCCAGCTGCGGCCCGTCGTGCTTCACCGACTGGGTGGGCACCAGCTCGTAGCGCACCCCGTGGATGCCGATCGTCTCGGCCAGCTCGCGCACGTTGCGGTCCAGCGCGGGGCGGTTGAAGACGTCATGGGGCAGGTAGAGCCCCAGCTTGAACTGCAGCGCCTTGAGCGTGAGCGTCCCCCGGAACACCACCTTCTCCAGGCGCCCCTCGTGCAGCTCCACGTCGATCGCCCGGTCGCGGACGGTGGCCCGCACCCGGGCGAGCTCGTAGCCGGCCTTGAGCAGGAAGTCCCGGAGCTGCGCCTCCACCAGCCCGGCGGAGATCTCATCCGGCGCGCTCCCCGGCGGCAGCTTCAGCACCGCCAGGTAGACCTCGTCCGCCAGCACCAGGTTGCCGTGGAGGTGGATCTCCAGCGGCGCGCGCTCGGCGACGTCCACCGTCGTAAGCGTCAGGCTGAGGGCGAGCAGCGGGAGCAGGGCCACCTTCTACGGAGACACGTTGCGGCCGCGAAGAGTCCGGAAGCAAAGAACGCCCTCCTCCCTCCGTCAAGCCCTACCGGTGCGACCCAACGCTCGTGAACCCGTAGCCGCTAGAAGGCCACGCCAATGGAGGCGCGCAGCGACGGGCGCACCTCCACTTCGTTCGGCGGGTAGGGGTTGAAGATGTTTCCCGCCTTCTCGAACCAGCACAGCTGCGGCGAGCAGACGCGGCTGGTGGCCCCCTCGAGCGCCTGCGCGTGCAACACGTCCAGCCCCGCCCCCAACCCCAGGTGGAGGCGGTTGAGGACGAGCCAGGTGTAGGCGAGCATCCCGCCACCGCCGTACCCGATTGCGACCGGCACCCCGCCGGACGGGGAGAACGGCGTGCGGAACGCCATCCCGTGCGCTTCCACCAGGAAGCCGCGCAGGGTCTCGTAGGGATACCAGCGGACCGCCAGCTGCCCCCCCAGCTCTGGCGCCCCCTGCTGCTTCGAGCCGACCGTGCCAAGCAGCCCCAGGTGGGCGCCCAGCGCCAGCGAGAGGTGCGGGACGAGCACGCGCTCGTACTCCATCGCGATGGAGAACACGCCGATCGAGATGGGCGAGAAGGAGAGGAGGTTGGCGCGCTTCTCCACCTCCGGCTGCGCGAGCCGCGCGGAGGGCTCCTCCGCGCGCGCGCTGCCCGCCGTCATCAGGGCCACCCCCACTGCCACCGACACTGCCAACCGCTTCGTCGAGTTCATCTTTGCTCCTTGCTCCCATGAGGAGGACAAGCCCAACGCAGAAGTGGCGCCAGCCTGGCGCGTCGCGCACTTGGCGAGCAGGCCGCGCCCCAACGGGCAACGGGGTGCACAAGCGGTGAGCAACGCCGCGTACGGCGCGCTAAAGCTTGGCCTCATGTCTGACGACTCTTCCGTTCCCACCGGCCGGCTCAAGCGGCTGCGCCACCTGGTGGGCATGACGGCGCGGGTCTCCGCGGGGCTGGCGCTGGACGGGGCGAAGAAGCTGATGGGCAGCGAGGCCGCGCCCACCACCGCCGCGGCGATGCGGGTGATCGAGACGCTCGGCACCCTCAAGGGCGCGGCGATGAAGGCGGGGCAGACGCTCTCGCTCTTCTCGTCCGACCTGCCGCCCGAGGCGCAGGCGGTGCTCGGCAAGCTCTTCTCCCAGGCCCCTGCTGTCCCCTTCGCGCAGCTGGTGGAGGTGATTGAGGCGGAGCTGGGCAAGCCGCTCTCCGCGCTCTACGCCGAAGTCGACCCCACGCCGCTGGCCGGCGCATCGCTGGGGCAGGTGCACCGGGCCACGCTCCACTCCGGCGAGCAGGTGGTGGTGAAGGTGCAGTACCCGGGCGTGCACGCGGCGCTGGCGGAGGACTTCAAGAACGTCCGCTCGCTGGTGAAGACGCTGGGCGTGGCGAGCGCGCTGCTCGACTCGCGCGAGTACGTGGAGGAGCTGGAGCGGGAGATCTCCCTGGAGCTGGACTACCGGCGCGAGCTCTCCACGCTGGAGCAGTTCCGGGGGTATTTGGCGCGCTGGCCGGACCTCGTCGTCCCCCGCGCCTACCCCGCGCTGTCCGCGGCGCGGGTGCTCACGCTGCAGCGGCTGGAGGGGCCCACCCTCAACGCCTGGGCCGAAGGCGCCGCGGCCCGCAGCGCGCAGGAGCGCTTCCAAGTGGCGGAGCGGCTGGTGCGCGCCGTCTACGGGCCGTTCCTGCTCCACCGCGTGGTGCACGGGGACACCCACCCGGGCAACTACATCGTCCTGCCGCAGGGGCAGCTGGGCATTCTGGACTACGGCTGCGCCAAGACGCTCTCCGAGCGCTTCTGGCGGGCGCACGTGCTGGCGCTGCGGATGGCGCTCACCGGGCAGAGGGAGGACCTGGTCCAGTCGCTCAAGGACTCCGGCTTCCAGGTGAACATCCCGGACGACCGGGCGGAGGCGCTGCTTCAGGAGCTGGCGGACGTGGTGATGGCGCCGGTGCGCGGCCCGTACGACTTCTCGGACGACAGCATGCTCAAGCAGCTCAACGCCCTGAAGCTGCGCCACCCGCTGGATCTCTTGCGCGTGCGGCCGCCGGCGGAGGCGCTGCTCTTCTTCCGCGCGCTGGGCGGCATCCGCCAGACGCTGTACCGGCTCAAGGCAGCTGGGGATTTTCGGCCGTTCTTCCGGGAGACCCTGGCCGCGCTGCCGGCCCCCTGAACCGCGGATCGAAAATCCCCTTTGCAGATCGCGGCTGCAACTGCGCTGCGACGCGGGGCGAAAAGTCCAGGTCGACGTCCTCGTTCCAAAAAAGGCCTGGTCATGACCGTTCGCCTTCTCCGCTCCGCTGAGACTCGTTTTCTGAGCAACGACAACCGCATCAGCTCCGCCGAGGCGGATCAGCTGGTGCAGATCACCGCCGACTTCGGCGGCGTGAGCCCGGGCGAGCGGCGCGAGCTGACGGCCATGCTCAGCCGCGACCTGATGGATGCGGGCGCCCGCGCGAAGATCGAGGCGCTGCTCAACCAGGTCACCCCGCCGCCCACGCCGAGCGGCTCGGTGGTGCGCCAGCAGCTGGGCACCAACAGCGGGCAGCTCACGGATGATCAGCTCTTCTTCGGCCGGGACGGCAGCGTCTCCAGCCAGGCGGGCATCACCCCGTACACGCGCAGCTACGACGCGATCAAGCAGGGCCCCCTGCGCCAGCGCCACGGCTCGCGCGCCCCGGAGTCCATCGCCCTCTCCTCCACCGAGCTCTCCGCCCTGCGCGCGCAGTCCCCGGGCGCCTCTCTGGACAAGGCGGCCCGCCTCTTCGGCTTCCAGGACGCGGCGTTCGAGGCCATGGCCACCAGCCCCGAGTTCTTCGACGAGAAGGCAGAGGACTGGTGGGGCAAGTGCCACGCGTGGAGCTGGTCCGCGCTGGACAACTGGGTGAACTCGCACGTGGACGTGGAGGGCCCCCCGGGCCAGCAGGGCGTGTGGCTGGGCGGCCAGTGGCTCTCCCGCGCGGACCTGGGCAACTGGATGATGGCGGTGGCGGACAAGATCTCCCTCAACTCCAGCAACGTCCTCTTCGACAGCCAGCTCTCCGCGGACGACCTGCTCAAGGGCATCCGCCAGTACATGATGGAGAACGGCGGCGGCGTGGTGGCGGACGTCCACAACGACGCGAAGGAGGGCAGCCGCGAGGTCTGGAACCAGCCCTTCTCCGGCGGCTCCATGGACGTGCGCACGCTCTCCGGCTCCGCGGCGCAGGGCGTGCTGGACGTGGCGCGGCGGGACGGCGTCACCGGCGGCACCCAGGTCAAGCTGGTGAAGGCGGTGGGCACCTACGGCGTGGAGATCTCCGACTCCCACGAGGGCGCCCCGGGGCGCGCCACCAAGACCTGGAACGTCTACGCGGTGACCGACTCCTCCGGGAAGATGCTCAAGGCCTACGAGGCGGACAACGCCGCGCTGCGCTCGGTGACCGGCCTGCCCACCCGCGAGACCGACAACATCCCCGAGTACTTCTGGAAGCCGCGGATGGACGCGGTGGCGGACGTGCTCGCCGGGCGGCCCAACGCCGTGGTGGACCGGGACAACAACGGCCGCGAGTTCCGCTTCTTCGTGGAGAAGTTCCTCAAGAGCGGCGTGCCGGGCACCACCCGCTCCGCGTTCGAGGCGAAGATCCGCGCGCTCCCGTCCGGCCCGCTCTCCTCGGCCACGGTGGCGCAGCTGCGCACGGACTTCGCGGGCGTGGCCAACGCGTACTCGCCGCAGCAGTGGGAGCGGACGTTCGGCTCCCGCGGCCTGCGCAGCGCGGACTTCGGCGCCGCCTGGCGCTGAGCGCGTAGAGCAGCAGCGGCAGCGCGAAGAGCCCTCCTGGCGCGCTGCCGCACCCCGCTCGGGCGCCCAGGCTCCCGTCCGGCAGCGGCCACTGCGCCGGCGCGGTGAGCGCGCAGTAGCGGCCGCCGTCCTCCTCTGACAGGCAGCTCTCCGCCCGCCCGCACCCGCCGCCGTCCGCGGCGCAGAGGCGGCGGCAGACCGCGCCGGCGTCTTGCGCCACGCAGCGGCCGTCCCGGCAGAAGGTCTCCCCGCCCGCGCACGCCGCGCCCACCGGGCGCTCGGGCAGCTGGGTGAAGCGGCAGGCCTGGAGCAGGCACTCCATGCCGTCCCCGCAGCCTGTGGCGCAGGGGCGGGAGCAGTAGGGGGCCTCGTGCTGAGGGTCCACCGCGCAGCGGCCGCCCTCGCACAGCCCCGCGTCAGGGCAGGGCTCGCCATCCGAGCGGCAGTCCGGGTCCGGGCGGCCGCAGCCTGAGGCCACGCAGCGGTTGTCCTGGCCGCAGCCCAGGGGGCAGTCCGGGTCCCTGGCCGCGTCCAGGCACTGCGCGGAGCAGGCGCCGTCCGCGGCGCAGGCGCAGTCCTGGTCGATCGGCGCGCAGCCCTGCTTGCAGCGGCCGTCCGGGGCGCAGGCGGCCTGGCCCTCCTTCTCCGAGAGCCAGGCCTCCAAGAACTCGCGGTAGGCGTCCACGCGGATCGCCGCGCCGTCGGTGCAGGCGGAGTTGCTGCTGCGCGAGTGCACGGCCACCACGCGCTCCACGCCGTCCGAGAAGGTGTGCAGGGCGGGGCCGCCGGAGTCCCCCTGGCAGATGCCGTAGCTCACCAGGTTGCCGAGCATGACGTGCGTGGGGGTGAGCTGCCGGAAGAGCATGTTCGCGCTCTGGCGCTCGGGGGAGCTGTCCACCTGCGGCTGGGTGCGGCCGTAGCCCACGGCGCGCAGGGGCTTGCCGCCGTAGCCGGAGACGTCCACGAAGTCGTTCCAGGGCTTGGGCGAGGCGGTGGGGGCGGTCTCGAGCAGGGCCACGCCGAGGTCGTGCTGGAGATCCACCGCGGGGTTGAAGCGCGGCTCCCAGCGCGTCTGGATGACCTTGAGCTGGTCCGCGGGGAGCGTGTCCGCCCAGCGCTGCTTGTTGGAGGCGAGCAACTCCACCGCGCTGGCGCCGCCCACCGCGGGGTCCAGGCAGTGCGCGGCGGTGAGCAGCGTGCGCGGGGCGATCAGCGTGGCGGAGCAGTAGGTGGTGGCGCCGGTGGAGTAGCGCAGGCGGAGCAGGAAGACGGCCTCGTCGCTGGCGTCCGCCGCGCCGCCGACGATCTCATCCGCGCGGCGAAGCGTGGGCAGAGGCTCGGGCCCGGAGCAGGCCAGCGCGGCCGCGAGGAGAGACAGGCTGAGGGGGGCCGCCGCGCGCACGCGAAGAAGGATTGCACGCCGTGGGTGACGCCGGTGTCCGTAATGGGGTCCACCTTCTCCGGGCCCACAGGAGCGCCGCATGTCCCCCAGACTGAAGTCGTGCCTGCCGCTGCTCGGCTACGCCGCCGCGGTGTTCGTGCTGTGGGAGGCGCTCGCGCCCGCGAGCCTGCCCATCTGGCTGCCGCTCTACGGCAACGACCACATCAAGCTCACCGCGTTCGGCGGCGTGCTGTTCCTGCTCGGCGCGCTCTTCGCGATCTTCGGCGCCTGGGGGATGTCCCGCGGCGCACAGCGCAACGGCATGTCGGCGATTCTCTTGGGGTGCGCCGCGCCCATGGCCACCGGCTCTCCCATCGCGCTGGTGGTGTCGCTGCCCACGCTCGTCCTGGCGATGCGCCTGTCCTGGAAGCTGGCGGAGCGGCCGGCGTACGAGTGAGCGCGGCGCCCGCTCGAAGGCAGCAAAGCCCTGAGGACTCAGGGTGGGCTGGTTGGTGGAGCGTCCCAGATGCATGGGCTCCGCGGTAGCGGATCGCAGCCGCGTCGGGTTGCACAGTCGCCCTCCCCGCAGTGGGCGCTCGCTAGGGCGCGGCGCGTAGTGGGGAAGTTCTTCATGCTGCGATCATGAAAACCTTCCCCACTACGACGCAGCGCTTATCCAGCGTGGCTTGAGGGCCGAACGCCCGCTCCCGATCGTCGTGACGGTGCTACCCACCGCGGCTTCGATCCACTGCCGAGGGGCCCATGCGCTTCGAGCGCTCCGCTGGCTGAACCACCCCGGTCCCCAGGGGCCTTCAGCGAGTGAGCGTCCTTCAGACGCTCACTCCACCTTGAGCGTCGCCCTCGCGACTTGCACGCCCTCGCGCTCCACCGGCGCGCCCTCCTTCAGCGCCTGCACCGCCCACCCCGTCTCGAACGGCTTCGCCGACCAGAGCGCGTAGAGCTCCTCCGCGCCCGCCACGTCCTCCAGCTGGATCGCCGTCTCCAGCAACGGCTGCCGCGGCTCATACGGCGCCGCCTCTCGGCCCTCGAACGGGTGGTACTGGGTCACCCTCCCCTGCGCGTCCTTGGAGATCAGCGCCACGAAGCCGGCCTTCGGCGCCGAGATCTCGAAGCGCAGCGCCGCGCCCCTGGGCACGCTCTCGCCGGGCTTGAGCTTCGCGCTCCCCTGCCCCCTGCGCACGTGGACCGCCAGCGCCACCCCGCCCTTGGCGCTCCACGGCGGCTCCACCTGCCCGCCCACGAAGACCGCCACCGAGGCCGCCAGCACCGCCGCCGGCACCAGCGAGAGCGCCCAGAACACCTTCGAGCGCCGCTTGTTCGCCACCTGCGCCGCGAAGCGGCCCGGCGGGTGCGACGTCAGGAACGCCGCCGAGTCCGCGCGCAGCTCCTCCACCCGCCGCCGGTCCGGCTCGGAAGCGGCCAGCACCGCCTCCACCTCCGCCCGCGCGGGGGCCGCCAGCGCCTCCGCGAGGTAGCGCTCCAACACCGCGTCCTTCAGCCGGCGCGCGCTCATGGCGCCCCCTTCGGCGGGTCCAGCCGCGCCTTGCGCTTGCGCGCCCGCTCCGCGAACTGGGCCAGCATCTTCCCCACCGTCTTCCGGGAGAGGTCGAGCGACTGCGCCACCTCTTCGGTGGTGTAGCCCTCCACGAAGTAGAGGAGCGCCGCGGTCAGCACGTCCGGCTTCTCCCCATGGGTGAGCAGCGCCAGGTCCTGCGCGGCTTCGACGCGCCGCGTCCCGCCGTCGTCCGCGTGGCCCACCGCCAGGTCCCTGGACTCGAGCTCCTCCTCGCGGACCTCCGGCACCTCCAGCGTGCCGCTCCAGCGCGAGCTGCGCCGCAGCCGGTCCACCGAGCGAAAAGTCGCGATCTGGTAGAGGACGGTGAAGGGCGCGGCCTCGCCCCGCAGCTTGTCCTTCTGCTTGAGGTACGCGAGGAAGGTCTCCTGGGTGACGTCCAGGGCCTCCTGGGGATCTCGCAGCAGCGAGAGCGCCCGGCGGTGCACCGCGGGGCCGAACCGGCGGTAGAGCTGCGCGACCTCATCCGACTCCGCCGCCATAGGTGCGACGGGACTCTAGAGGATTCGGCGGAAACGGCCATTGCAACACCTGGGGCAAGCACTCCGGGAACGCGCTTCGATTGGGTTCGTCGCCGGGAGGGCTCAACTCCGGGAAACATAGTTGCGGGCATACAGCCGCACGCCCGCCATCCCGGAAGTGGGCAGCCGGTGTCCGGTTTCGGGCCCGGCCTCGGGCCCCGCACCCCCGGTTTCGCTCTGGGTGCGCAGCTGGCACGGCGGTGGCTTCGCGCGCTCCCCCATGAGCGACCTCCCCCGAGACCTGAAGCTCGCCGTGCGCACCCTGCTCGCCCAGTGGGCGATGACGCTGGCCGCCCTGGCCGTGCTCGCCCTGGGGATCGGCGGGAGCACCGCGCTCTTCTCCGTCGTCGAGGCGGTGCTCCTGCGGCCCCTGCCCTACGCGCAGCCCGGCGCGCTGGTGACGCTCCAGCCCCACCGCGTGGATGACCCCAAGGCCACCACCAAGCTCCTGCTCGACGAGGTGCGCCAGCTCCAGGCCGGCCTGCGCCAGACCCAGGGGTGGGCGGCCTGGGTCCCCAACCTCTTCGACTTCGGCCCCATCGGCGCCGCCGAGCAGGTGCGCGGCGGCATCGTCTCCGGCGAGTTCTTCCCGCTGGTGGGCGTGACGCCCCTGCTCGGCCGCGCCTTCGGGCCCCTGGACGTGGAGCCCGCCGTGGTCCTCTCGGAAGGGCTGTGGCGCGAGCGCTTCCGCGCGGACCTGGGCGTCATCGGCCAGAGCGTGCGGATCGGCGGCCAGCTCTACGCGGTGACGGGGGTGATGCCCTCCCGCTTCGCGCTGCCCCGCCCGGACGTGCGCTACTGGGTGAACCTGGACGGGTACCTGCGCAACCTGCCGCAGGACGACCGCTCGCGGAAGTTCCGCGCCTGGACGCTGCTCGGCCGGCTCGCCCCTGGCGCCTCGCTGGAGAGCGCCGGCGCCGAGCTTCGCGCCACCTTCGCCGCCATCGCCCAGAGCCGCCCCGAGCAGAGCGCCAACACCACCGCCCGGCTGGTGCCCCTGCGCGACTACGTGGTGGGCGAGGTGGGCGGGGTGCTTTGGCTGCTCGCCGGCGCGGTGGGCTGCGTGCTGCTCATCGCCGGCGCCAACGTGGCCTCGCTCCAATTGGCGCGCGCCACCGGCCGCGGACGGGAGATGGCGATCCGGCTGGCGCTCGGGGCGGCGCGCGGGCGGCTCGTCCGGCAGCTGCTCACCGAGAGCCTGCTCCTGGCGCTGGTGGGCGGCGCGCTCGGCTCGCTGCTGGCGCTCTGGGGGACGGACCTCTTCCTCTCGCTCGCCCGGGAGAGCCTGCCCCGCGCGGCCGAGGTGCACGTGGACGGCCGCGCGCTGCTCTTTTGCTGCGCGCTCGCGCTCGGGCTGGGCGTGGCGTTCGGGCTCTGGCCGGCCCTGCGCGCCTCGCACGCGCGCCCGGACTCGGTGCTCAAGGAGAGCGCCGTTCGGCCCGGGCGGCAGCGGGCGCTGGGCGCGCTGCTGGTGGCGGAGATCGCCCTGGCGGTGGTGCTGCTCTCCGGCGCCGGGCTGCTCACCCGCACGCTGGTGGCCGTCTCCAGCGTGCCGCTCGGCGTTCAGCCCCAGCGCGTGATGAGCGTGCAGCTCTCGCTCGCCACCGGCGCGCTGGCCCCCGAGGCCGCCCGCGCCCCCTTCGCCGAGCGGCTGCGCGAGCGGCTCGCCGCGCTCCCCGGCGTCACCGCCGCCGGCTACCTCACCAGCCTGCCGCCCCGGGTGCAGGAGGTGGTGGGCATCTTCGAGCTGGAGGGCGCGCGCGCCGCGAAAGGCCAGGAGCCCACCGCGAACTTGATCATGCTGGGCGGGGACGCGCTGGAGGTGCTCGGCGTCCCGGTGCTGGAGGGGCGCGGCTTCTCCCCTTCGGACGACGCGAAGGCGCCGCCGGTGACGCTGGTGAACCAGGCGCTGGCCCGCAGGTACTTCCCCGGCGTCTCGCCGGTGGGGCGCAAGGTCTTCGTCAGCGGCGGCGACGAGGCGATGACGGTGGTGGGGGTGGTGGGGGACGTGCACTTCTCCGGGCTGGAGGCCACGCCCGGCCCGGCGCTCTACTTCCCCTACCTGCAGCAGCCGCTGGGGTGGAGCTTCTTCATCGTCCGCTCGGACGCGCCGGCGCCCGCGCTGGCCGCGGCGCTGCGCGAGGAGCTGCACGCCGCCGCCCCCGAGGTGGCGGTGGGGCGGGTGGCGGCGCTGGAGGAGCTGCTGGACGACGCGCTGGTGCCGCACCGGTTCCGCTCGGCGCTCCTGCTCGCCTTCGCGGCGGTGGCGCTGGTGCTGGCGCTGGTGGGGACGTTCGGGGTGACGGCGTACGGCGTGGCGCAGCGCACGCAGGAGTTCGGCGTGCGGCTGGCGGTGGGGGCGCAGCAGCGGGACGTGCTGCGCCTGGTGCTCGCCCGCGGCTTGTGGCGCGTGGCGCTCGGCGTGGGGCTGGGGCTGCTCGGCGCGCGGGCGCTCTCCCGCACCGTGGAGTCGCTCGTGTTCGGCGTCAGCCCGCAGGACCCGCTCACCTTCGGCGCGGTGCTGGGGCTCATCTGCCTCTCCAGCCTGGCCGCCCTCCTCTGGCCCGCCTGGCGCGCCTCCCGCGTCGACCCGGTGGTCTCGCTCCGGGCCGAGTAGAAGAAGTCCCCTTTTCAGTTCCCGAGGATCGCCTTCGCCTGCTTCTTGTCCGCGTCGAAGGTGAAGGCCGCGAGGATCTTGTAGCGGTTCTGCCCGTCCGAGATCCGCGAGCTCATCATCCGCAGCGCCTTCAGCTTGTCCGCGGAGAAGTTGTAGAGGTCCAGCACCTCCACCACCTGGCCCACGCAGAGGCTGCGGCCGTCCAGCGCGCTCTGCAGCACCGAGAGCTTCCCATCGCTGAAGGACTCGCCTTCGATCGCCCCGCGGATGGAGGTGAGCTCGTCGCCCGGCAGGCAGCTCGACGCAGGGGGCGGCGGCGGCGGCGCGTTGACCACCACGCGCACGTCCTGGCGCATGCCCCGCGCGCGCACGAAGAGCTGCGCCTCCATGCCGGCCTTCGCCTCGAACTTCTTGTCGAAGAGGATCCCCTCGGGCGGGCCGATCTCGAAGCGGTAGTACCGGCCAGCCCGCGCGGAGAAGCGGGTGGGGATGGTGTCCGAGAGCACCTCCACGCCGCCTTCGGTGACGCGCACGAACATGCCCTCCGGTTGAAGCACCTTGAAGGCGCTCCGTCCGTCCCCGGCGCTGTCGTAGGTGAGCTTGAAGCTCTCGCCCGGCTTGTCGCTGCTGATCTCCTCGTGCGCGCTGGCCTGGGCGCGGCCGCGGTGCGCGCCGTCGTTCACGTCAATCCGGAGGTTCATCCCGGCGGGGCCGGCCTGGAGGCCAACCTCGGCGCCCTCCTGGGCAAAGGCGCGGGAGGACACGAACAAGCACAGCGACACGGCAATGAGAGTCAGACGGCGGATCACGAGAGGCTCCTGAAAGAAGGGGCGGCCACCCGTGATTGGGGAGGAGGCGAGGCTTTTTATGACGACGCGCTAGGGGGTGTCCCTATTAGAGCCACATCCGACAGCAGACGAGATGGATGAGGGCGAGAAAGTTGCGGGCGGACTTCTCATAACGAGTCGCCAGACGACGATACCGTTTGAGCCCATGGAAGAACCTCTCCACCAGCGATCGCATGCGGTAGAGGCGCCGATCCTTCGGGATTCGGCGGGGCCGTTCGGGCTTGGAGGCGATGACCGCCTTCATGCCGAAAAGTTTCACGAGCGCGCGGAACCAGTCGGCGTCGTAGCCGGCGTCGCCGATGACGGCGTTCCCTACGGCGTGAAGCAGCAGGTCGTCCGCCTTGGTCATCTCGTGCCGCTCGCCCGCCGTCAGTTCGAGGTGTCGCGGTTTGCCCTCGGTGTCGACGAGGGCATGTACCTTCGTCGAAAAACCTCCTCGAGAGTGTCCCAGAGCATTGTGTTGGATCCCCCTTTTCCGCCCGCGGCGTCGAGGTGCGCCCGGACGATGCTGCCGTCAACGATCGACCCCTCGGGGGGGCGTGCGACTGGAGGATCGGGCTCGACCTGCACTTCCTTGAAGAGCCGCTCCCAGATGCCCCGCTTCGACCAATTGTTGAAGCGGTTGTACACGGACTTCCAGTTGCCGTACCGGCGGGGCAGGTCGCGCCACGGGCACCCTGTCCGTGTGAGCCAATACACAGCGCTGATGAACCGACGCTCGCCTTTGAGCGAGCGTCGGCCATGTGCTGGAGGAAGGAGCGGGGCGATGCGTGCCCACTCGCGGTCGGTGAGCTCGTGTCGGTGCATCCCCAGCGTTGATCAAATTTCGATCTCGCGTGCAACCACGATCTCCGTGCAGCGGCCGAAGGCCGAAAATCCGGCCCCAGCGACGACGACACGATCAGAACTTTCACCCTTTAGGGACACCCCCTAGTGCGGGGGGCCGCGCGCCGGTGAACTGTTCCGGGGCGACCGGTGTTCAACCCGCTCATGAAGACCCTCCCGCCCTTTGCAGCGGCGCTGCTGCTGCTCGCCGGCTGCGCGCACGCGCTGAGGCCGCCGAAGCTTGCGGCCCCGGGTGAGCCGACGCTCAAGGTCATGAGCTACAACGTGAACTTCGGCATCCCCGGGGACGGGGCGACGATGCAGGCGATCCTGGACGGGAAGGCCGACGTGGTCTTCCTGCAGGAGACCACGCCGGAGTGGGAGCGCTGGCTGCGGCGCAACTTAGCGCGCCGGTACCCGCATTCCTCCTTCAAGCACTGCTGTGGCGCGGGCGGGTTGGCGGTGCTCTCGAAGCACCGCTTCGAGGAGAAGGACTACCTGGCGCCGCCGCCGGGCGGCTGGTTCCCCGGCTGGCGCGTGGTGGTGGACGGGCCGCTGGGCGCGGTGCAGGTGCTGAGCGTGCACCTGCGTCCGCCCGCCACCGAGTCCGGCAGCTTCGTCTCGGGGTACTTCCAGACGCCGCCGGTGCGGGAGCGGCAGATCCAGGCGTTCCACCAGGCGCTCGACCCGGCGCTCCCGACCCTGGTGCTCGGCGACTTCAACGAGAGCGGCGGCGGGCGCGCGCTGGCGTTCCTCAAGGCTCGGGGCTTCCGCGACGGCGTGGAGGAGTTCCAGGGCAGCGCGCACACCTGGCGGTGGCCGCTGGGGCCGTTCACCTTGCGGGGCCAGCTCGATCACGTCGTCTACGACGACAAGCTCGAGCCGCTGAACGTCCGGGTGCTGAACGCCGGCAACTCGGACCACCTGCCGATCCTCGCGGAGTTCAGGGCCAGGTCGCCCTGAGTCTCTGGCTGCCGGGGTATCCCCGTGGCGCTGGACGTGCGCAGCGGTGGGGCGCTGTCACCCTCGAACGAGCCGCGGCGCGGGGTTGGGATACCGTTTCGGAGCAGCGTGCTCCGCCGGACAAGCAGAAGGCTGTTGCTGGCGGTGCTCGTCCTGGCAGGTCCGGCGCCTGCCCAGGTCGCGAGCGGCACGTACCTGGGCGACGGGGCGTCGGGACGCTCCCATCCCGTTGCCGTTCGCGCCCCACTTCCTGATGGTGAAGGAGGGTGGACAGACCCTCGCCAGCTCCGTCTGGATGAGCGGCATGCCGGCCGGAGTCTCGAAGGACATGAGCTCTCCCGGGTTGGCGTTGGTGTCGGGCCGGATCTCCGCCACCGGCTCGGCGCTGGTGCTCGGGGCGGGCGCGGCCGTGAACGGCGCTGGCGTCCGGTACTACTGGGTGGCGCTTCGGGGCGAGGCCGGCCGGTCCGAGGTGACGGTGTACGCGGGCACCGGGCTGACCGCGCAGATCCCCCTGTCGCTGGCTCCGCACGGCGTGCTGATCATCCCCGCGGCGGCGCGGCCGTCGGTCTTTCGCACCAGCACCATGACGGGAGACATCTCGCTGCCGATCGATGCGGTGACCCCCGAGGTCGGAAACCGCATCCTCGGGCTGACCAGCAGCGGCTTCGACCTCGGCACCGCGCCCGAGGTGAACGCGCTCGGCGAGCCGTACCACGCGCTCGCCTGGCGCAACGCGCCCGGCGCCGTGGAGACCGGCGGCTACGTGGGAGACGGGGTGAGTGGCCTGCTCATCCCCACCGGGTTCCGTCCGGCCTGGTCCGTGGTGAAGACGACCGGCTTCGACGCCGTCCAGCTCCCGGGAGCAATGCCGAGCTTCGGCGTCACCTTCACCCAGGCGATCGCCGGGAACCTGATCGGCTGCTTCGAAGGTCAGAGCTCGGACGGCTTCGTGGTGACCTCCAACCTGCGCGTGAACCAGTCCGGCAAGGCGTACCACTGGTTCTCGCTGGGCGGCGTGAGCTACCTCGCCGACGGTGGCGTGGCGCTGCCGGATGGAGGCGCGGGTGCCGGCGACGCGGGCGCAGACGCCGGGTCAGGAGGCACGGACGCAGGCGGAGGCAGCCCGGATGGAGGCGGAGGCGGTGCGGACGCGGGCAACGCAGACGCAGGCGGCGCAGATGGGGGCGCTTCTGGCGCGGACGCCGGAGCCGTGGCGGTGGATGGCGGCCAGGAGGGCGACGGCGGGCTCTCCAGCGAGAGGTCCGCGCGCTACGCGGTGGGCTGCGGCTGCGCGCAGGAAGAGGGCAGCGGAGGCCTCGCGGCGCTGCTCCTCCTGGGGGCGCTGGTCCGGCGCCGGCCTAGGGTCGCGCCAGCCAGACCCTGACCAGCGCGTCCATCCCCTTGCGCGCGGCGGTGGCCCAGGCGTCGGCCTCGGCTGACGCGACCTGGGCCTGGCCGGCGAGCTGCTGCGCGTCGTTGCGGGCGCGCGCCTCGAGGTCGTTGACGAAGATCACGAAGCGGCGCCGGTGGCCGTTCTCCGGGAGCAGCTCGCCCGCCAGCCCCACCGCGAAGTTCATGGTGCCCGTCTTCGCCCAGACCGCGAGCGAGACGTCCGGGGCCTCCAGCCGCTTGGAGAGGGTGCCGCGCGCGCCGCCCGCCGCGAGCAGCGAGCAGAGCTCCCGTCCGCCGTAGCCCTGCTTCGCCGCCTCGTCGAGCACCGCCAGCACCTGCCGCGGCGTCAGCCGCGCGTCGGAGGAGAGGCCGGAGGCGTTGGTGAGCCGCGCGGTGGACCAGTCCACCTCCGGGCGCCGCTCCTTCCACCAGACGAGCATGGCGTTGGCGGCGTCCTGGAGCGTCACCGCGTCCCCCCGCAGCTTCCGGGCGGCGCTCTGCGCGAGCAGCTCGGTCATCAGGTTGTCGCTGGTGGAGAGCAGCTGCTCGGCGAGCGCGGGGAGCGGCGCGCTCCGGTGGCGCGCCAGCGGCTGGGCGCCTGGGGACGCGCGGCCGGGCATCGGCTCCGGGAGCTCCACGCCCGAGCCCTGCGCGAAGCGGCGGAAGAGCTGGGCCACGCGCAGCGCGGGAGCGCGGATGGGGACGGTGAGGCTGCCGCGCTCCCCGGCGGTGGGGGAGAGCAGCCAGGTCTCGGGCGTCGGCCCCGGCGCCAGCTTCACCCGGCTCCCGTCCGGGAAGGGGGCGGGGGCGAGCGCCACCTGCACGCCGCTGAAGGCGGGGACGGTGAAGACCTGCGCCTCGCCGGCGCTCGCCGGCTGCCCGGCCCCGCCGGAGCCCACCCCCGCCGACTCCGGCACGGACGCCGACGCCGGCGGCGACGCGGGGCTGGCGGACGCCGGCGCCGACGCGGGCAGCAAGGCCGCCGCCTGCGCCAGCACCTTCGGCTCGGCGCTCACGGCCTCCTTCGGCCGGCTCGACGGCACGGTCGTCGCCGTCGTCACCCCGGCAGATCAGCAGTGCGCCATGCCGAACGGGGACCACGTGATCGTCCAGGTGCGCGCCCAGGGCGCCGTCTACCGGATGGTGGTGAACGTGCAATCCAACTTCGGCGATCCCAACGTCCGCTTCGGTGAGACCCGCGCGCCGCTCACCGCTCCGGCCTGGAGCGAGGGCTGGCACCCGGGCGCCTCCATCGACTACCCGACCACGCTCTCGCTCCACACCGACGCCGGCTTCACTCCCCTGCCGATGGCGCAGCTGGTGGCGCGCGTGGCCGACGCCATCCCGCTCGGCGCGCGCGTCTCCACCTACGCCACCAGCACCGGCGGCAGCTACAGCCACAGCGCGCACAAAGTCCACCGCCAACGGCGGCCACCAGGACGGCGCGCTGGTGCTGGAGCCGGACTCCGCCTCTCCGCGCTGGCTGGTGTTTCACTTCGCCAACCAGGCGTTCTGACGCTGCAACTGTGGTGGACGCTTGTCCCGCGTCCAGGCATGGCTGACGTGGGTCGGTCAATGACATTGACAGAACGGAGGGGCCGTCCGGGCGATAACCCTTCCATGGACGCAGCCATTACCCGCTTCCTCGCCCGCGAGATCATCAAGGGTAGGCTCCCCAATCGCGCCGCGCTGGACGAGCTCCTCAGCCGCGTGGAGCGGGGGATGGACCAGTACCCCAACCTCTTGGCGAGGCCCTCGCCTTGGCGGACGAGGGTCCCCGACGAGTGGTTGGAAGATCCCAGCAGCCGGGCCTCGCGAAAGCTGGCCAAGCACTTCGCGAAGGCGACCGACGCGTTCATCCCTGACGGCTACGCGGAGCAGCTAAAGCGGCTCCGCGAGGCCTTGGGGCAGGTGACCGCCTAGGTCGGGCCTCCGACGGGCCGGCCTCGACTGCACCCGCCCCTGCGAGCAGGATGAGGACTGCCCCGAGCCCTTCGCCTGCGTCGACGTCGCCGTCTACAAGGGCTACGCGTGGGCGGTGGGGACCCGCTACGGCGCCCCTTCCCGCACCGAGCGGCTGTGTGGCGGCGAGCGCCTCGTCCCGCTGGAGTTCCAGTTCTAGAGCACCCGCGCACCGGACTCCTCCACCGTCTTGCGGGACCAGTGGCTGAGCACGTGCCGGCCGCCGAGCATGCGATGAACATAGAGCGCCGCGTGGATGTAGAGGCAGAACAGCCAGACCGCCGGGACGCTGGCGCCCAGGCACGCCGCGGACGGGCAGACCGGGTACGCGAAGCCGCCGCCGCGGGTGGCCAGCCACTCGAAGCCGGTGCCGAAGATCCCCAGCAGCACCGCGTAGAGCGGCAGCCAGGTGCGGCGCGCCGCCCAGAGATCCGGCGCGGCCCAGAGCAGCAGCACCGCCGCGCAGACGAACGGCAAGATCCCGTTCGCCCGCTCGGGCGCGCCCAGATAGCCCGAGACCACGTAGGCGGCGATCCACGAGCTGTGGGCGAAGATGAGATCCAGCGGCGCCAGCGGCCGGCCGCCGAAGAGCCCCTGCGCGCGGCCGCGGTGCCCCACCACCAGGGTGTAGAGCAGGAAGAAGCCGACGGTGGCGCCCAGATAGACCGGGGAGACGGGCAGCGAGTCCCCTATCCAGTCCGGGTTCGGGTACGCCACCACCCCGAGGTTCTCGTGGATGCGATCCACGTAGGTCCCGACCCCTCCCACCGCGAGCCACGCCAGGTACGAGGCTGGCCTTCTCCGGTGGAGCCGCCGATCGGGAGCGGCGAGCTCGACTGCTGTGGCGGGCGCAATGGCCGCTTCCGCCGCCATGTGAATCCTCACTCCTCCCGCTCCCACTCTCATTGTCGCGAAGCGCAGCCGGAAGTGTCGAGCCCCACTCCGGGTGAACGTCCGCGGTGCGCCGCTGCACGCGCCGCGTCGAGTTCTGCTCCGCCTGTACGCGCGCCAGGCAACCGCCCATGGCGACTCGCGGTCTTCAGCCGCGCAGCGCGCGCTGGGCGCGCAGGTGAGCCACCGCGAAGTCCACGAAGGCGCGGACCCGGGCCGCGGCGTCACGCCCCGCGGCGTGCACCACGTGGACGGGCAGCGGCGGCTCCTGCTGCTCGGGCAACAGCAGCCGCAGCCGCCCCGCCGCCAGCTCGGGCGCCACCTGGTACGAGAGCGCCCGCGTGTAGCCGCGCCCCGCCACCGCCGCGGCGATGGTGACGTCCGCGGTGTTCGCCACCAGCTGCGCGGCGCGCCCGCCCTCCGGCAGCGCCCCGGTGGGGGAGAAGAGCAGCGGCTGGAGCTTTTCGAGATCCTTGCGGCTGCGCGGGACGCCGTGCTGCTTGAGGTAGCGCGGCGAGGCGCAGAGCACCGGCCGCACCTCGCCCACCTTGAGCGCGGTGAGCGTGGAGTCCGGCAGGTGGCCGATCCGGATGGCCACGTCCACGCCCTCCTCCACCAGGTCCACCACCCGGTCCACCATCAGCGCGCGCACCGTGACGTCCGGGTGCGCCGCCAGGAACTCCACCAACAGCGGCGTCACGTGCATCCGCCCGAAGAGGACCGAAGCGGTGACGCCAATCACCCCGCGCGGCTCGCCGTGCTCCCCCGCCACCGCCGCCTCCGCGTCCTCCACCTGCGAGAGGATCCGCTTGCAGTCGGCGAGGTAGCGCTTCCCCGCATCCGAGAGGCGCACCACCCGCGTGGTGCGGTGGAGCAGCCGGGCCCCCAGCGCGGTCTCCAGCCCCGCCACCGCCCGCGTCACCGCCGGCGCCGAGAGCGACAGCCGCCGCGCCGCCGAGGCGAAGCTGCGCTGCTCCGCCACCGCCGCGAACACCCGCATCGCCGTGAGCCGGTCCATGGTCTGTCGCTCATTCCGCGCGCTGCAACAGTCCCTTGTCAATTCCGCGCATTGTTTCAGCAAGCCCCCGGGCGCATTCATGGGGCATGACCTCTCTGCGCCTCTACCGCCACCCGCTCTCCGGCCACTGCCACCGGGTGGAGCTGCTCCTCTCGCTGCTCGGGCTGCCCTGCGAGCTCCAGGACGTGGACCTCATTCGCGGGGAGCACCGCGCCCAGCCCTTCCTGGCGCTCAACCCGTTCGGCCAGGTGCCGGTGCTCCGGGATGGCGCGCTCGCGCTGGCCGACAGCAATGCCATCCTCGTCTACCTCGCCAGCCGGTATGACCCGGCGCGCCGCTGGCTGCCCGAGGAGCCGGTGGCCGCCGCCAGCGTCCAGCGCTGGCTCTCGGTGGCCGCCGGGCAGCTCGCCGCCGGGCCGGCCGCGCTGCGCCGCGCGGCGATCTTCCGCGCGAAGGTGGATGAGGCCGCGGCCACCGCCACCGCCCAGGAGCTCTTCCGGGTGATGGAGCACTTCCTCGCGCGCGCGCCCTTCCTCACCGGGGAGGCGCCCACGCTCGCGGATGTCGCGCTCTACGCGTACACCGCGCACGCGCCGGAGGGCGGCTTCTCGCTCGCGCCGTACCCCGCGGTGTCCGCCTGGCTCGCGCGGGTGGAGGCGCTGCCGCGCTTCGTGCCCATGCGGCGCTGGGAGCGTAGATGAGCTCGCCCTTCCACCCCGGCGAGCAGGCCCTCCAGACGCTCGCCGGCGTGCGCGAGCGCTCCGAGCGGATGGGCCAGCGCATGGTGCGCGACGCGCTGCCCCGCCAGCACCAGGACTTCTACGCGGCCCTGCCCTGGCTGGTGGTGGGGAGCCTGGACTCCGCGGACCGGCCCTGGGCCTCGGTGCTCACCGGCGCGCCCGGGTTCCTGCACGCGCTCGGAGATCGGGCGCTGCGGGTGGACGCGCTCCCCGCGCCCGGGCTGCCGCTCTGGCTCGAGGCCGGCGCGCCCGTGGGCCTGCTCGGGCTGGAGCTCGCCACCCGCCGCCGCAACCGGCTCAACGGGAAGGTGACCGCGCTGGACGCCCGCGGCTTCACGGTGGCGGTGGGGCAGTGCTTTGGCAACTGCCCGCAGTACATCCAGGCGCGGGAGGTGCTCGCGCGCGCGCCGGGTCCGGCGGGGCCCGCCGTGGAGGAGCCCGCCCTGCTCTCGAGCGGCGCGCGCGCGTGGGTGCAGGGCGCGGACACCTTCTTCATCGCCTCGGCGGCGCCGGGGGCGCGCGGGCCGGACCCCCGCGAGGGCGTGGACGTCTCCCACCGCGGCGGGCGTGAGGGCTTCGTGCGGGTGACGGAGGAGGCGGGGGCGAGCGTGCTCACCTGGCGCGAGCTGCCGGGGAACTTCGCCTTCAACACGCTGGGGAACTTGCACGCCTCGCCGCGGGCGGGGCTGGCCTTCGTGGACTTCTCCTCGGGGGACCTGCTGTGCCTCACCGGGGAGGCGCGGCTGCTCTGGGGGCGCGAGGACGTGGGCGTGGCCCTGCGCGTGGAGCAAGCGGTGCGCCTGCCCGCCGCGGTGCCGCTGCGCTGGTCTGAGCCGGAGCTCGCCCCCGAGCTGCGAGTGAATCCTAGAGGTTAGCGAGGAAACTCGGTTCTCCTGACGTTTGAGTGGGCTTGACGGACGCCGACGCAGGCGCGGCGTTGCGCCGCTCGGCGCCCGCTCGCGGTCGCGCCTCCGGCGCCCTTCGGACCTCGCTCGCCGCGCCGGCAGTGCGGTCGACACCCCTCGG
>JBGATB010000088.1:0-21905 GCA_044229415.1 Myxococcaceae bacterium
CGTCGGTCAGCTCGGCGCGGTACGTCCCCGCCACCACGCGCCCCGCGAAGGTCACGTTGCTGGCGTTGTTGCAGTCCACCCGCAGCGCGGTGGAGTACTTGCCGTCCACGCTGGTGAGCTTCAGCAGGCCGCACTGGCTGGTGGCGCTGCGGACCTGCGGCCCGGCGCCGTTGTAGCGGATGACGCCGCCCACGGAGATGACGGCGGGGGTGTGCACGTCCAGCGTGAGGTTCTCCGAGTTGCCGCCCTTGCAGACCGCGCCCTGGCAGGTGTAGCCGGCCGGGCAGCCGCCGCCGCACGCGTCCCCGCAGACGTTGGGCACGCCACCGCCGCCGCAGCTGAGCCCGCCGCTGCAGCTGCCACAGTCCAGCGTCTTGCCGCAGCCGTCGCTGATGGAGCCGCAGCTCTTCCCGGAGAGCATGCAGGTGGTGGGGGTGCAGCTGGACGGGTCCCCGCACACGTTCGCCACGCCGCCCCCGCCGCACGTCTTCCCGGTCGGGCAGCCGCCGCAGTCGAGCACGCCGCCGCAGCCGTCGCTCGCGGGGCCGCACGCCTTGCCCTGGGCCGCGCAGGTGCTGGGCGTGCAGGTGCCGATGCCGCAGCTGTTGGGGACGCCACCGCCCCCGCAGCTCTGCCCGCTGGGACAGGTGCCGCAGGAGAGGACGCCGCCGCAGCCGTCTGGCGCCTGGCCGCAGGTGGCGCGCAGGCTCCCGCAGGTGAGCGGTTGGCAGGTGCCGTCCCCCTTCGGTCCGCACCCCTCCGGACCGCAGGCCTGGCTCTGGCCGCAGGCGGTGGCGAGGAGGAGGAAGGACAGGGACAGGGCGAGGGAGCCGGCGCGCAGGACGTTCACGTCCGCGTGACCCGGGCGTCGTTCGGAGTGCGCAATCCGAAAATGGGGACAGGCTGCTTTTCCGGCCGGAAAAGTAGCCTGTCCCCATTTCCTGCTCACTCCAGGGGCAGGCCGAAGTCCGGGTTGGCGGTGGGCAGCCGGGTGGCCACGTCCGCCAGCACCCCGGCGATCAGCAGCGCCACGAAGACCAGGGACAGCAGGAAGAACGCGCGGTTGACGGGCGAGTGGTCCTTCAGGTGCATGAAGAAGGCGAGCACCAGCGCGGACTTGGTCGCGGCGATCAGCAGGGCCACCGGGACGTGCCAGGCGCCCAGCGGCGCGCCGGAGAGCGCGAAGGTGAGCGCGGTGAGCCCGAGCAGGACCAGCCAGATGACGAGGTAGGCGACCGGCGAGGTACGGGCCATGGCGGGCGCCTCAGATCAAATAGAGCAGCGGGTAGAGGAAGATCCACACCAAGTCCACCAGGTGCCAGTACATCCCCGCCAGCTCCGGCGGCGTGGCGTACGCGCTGCTGAACTCGCCGCGCAGCGCCCGCAGGGCGATCCAGGTGAGCACCGCCATCCCGGCCAGCACGTGCAGGGCGTGCAGGCCCGTGGAGAGGAAGTAGAGCGAGAAGAAGAGGCTCGAGCCGGGCAGGTTCAGCTCCCGCAGCTGGTAGTACGGGCCGGGGAGCGCGCCGGTGTGGAAGTGGTGCGCGTACTCGCGGGCCTTAATCGCCAGGAAGGCGCAGGCGAAGAGCAGGGTGATGAAGAAGAAGACGCCGCAGCGGCGGCTCTTCCCCTCGCTCGCGGCGTGGACGCCGAAGGCCACCGTGAGCGAAGAGGTGAGCAGCACCACGGTGTTCACCGTGCCCATCACCTTGTCCAGGTGCTGGCTGCCGCGCGCGAAGGTCTCCGGGAAGACCGACCGGTAGAGCGCGTAGGCGGTGAACAGGCCGGTGAAGAGCAGCACCTCGGAGATGAGGAAGAGCCACATCCCCTGGCGCGCGGCGTGGCGCTGGTGGCCGAGCGAGGCGAAGTGCTCCGCGAGCTCAGGCTGTGGCATGCGGCACCCCCACCGGGTCCTCGTAGTCGTGCGGGTCCACGGTGATCACCGGCGGCACCTCGAAGTTGTGGGTGGGCGGCGGGGAGGCGGTGGCCCACTCGAAGCCGCGCGAGCCCCACGGGTTGGGGCCGGCCACCTTCCCGTAGCGCAGGGAGATGGAGAGGTAGATGAGGATGATGAGGAAGCCGAAGCCGAGCAGCGAGGCGCCGGCGGTGGAGGCCACGTTGAGCGCCTGGAAGTGCTCCGGGTACTGATAGTAGCGGCGCGGCATCCCCATGTTCCCGAGCAGGAACTGCGGGATGAAGGTGGCGTTGAAGCCGAGGATGATCAGCGTGGCGGAGACCAGCCCCCAGCCCTCCGGGTAGCAGCGGCCGAACATCTTGGGGAACCAGTAGTGGAGGGCGGCGAGGAACGCCATCATCACCGCGCCCACCATGATGAAGTGGAAGTGAGCGACGACGAAGTAGGTGTCGTGCCAGTGCACGTCCAGCGAGACGGTGGCCACGGCGATGCCCGTCATCCCGCCGAAGACGAGGAAGAAGAGGAAGCCGCAGATGTACGCGAAGGGCGTGCTGAAGTGGATGGAGCCCTTGTAGAGCGTGCCCACCCAGTTGAAGACCTTGATGGCGGTGAAGATGCCCACCAGCATCGAGAGCACGCCGAAGATCCCCGAGCTGAAGGTGGACTGGCCGGCCACGAACATGTGGTGGCCCCAGACGAAGAAGCCGACCAGGGCGATCCCCAGCGAGGACGCGGCGATCATCCGGTAGCCGAAGATCGTCCGGCGCGCGAAGCAGGAGACGGTCTCGCTGATCACCCCCATCGCCGGGAGGACCTGGATGTACACGGCGGGGTGCGAATAGAACCAGAACAGGTGCTGGAGCAACAGCGGGTCTCCGCCGCGTGCCGGATCGAACAGGCCGAAGCCGAACGCGTGCTCCACGGCGACCAGCAGCAGGACCAGCCCCAGCACCGGCGTCCCCAGCACCTGGATGACCGCGGTCCCGTACAGAGACCACACGAACAGGGGCAGCCGCATCCAGGTCAGCCCCGGCGCGCGCAGGGTGTGGATGGTGACGATGAAGTTCATCCCCGAGACGATCGAGGACATGCCGATCAAGAAGAGCCCCAGCAGGATGGGCGCCACCTGGGCGGGCGTGGTGGTGCTGTAGGGCGCGTAGAAGGTCCAGCCGGTGTCCGCGGCGCCGTGGATCATCGCCCAGAGGGCGATCCCCGCCCCGGCCACGTACAGGTACCAGGTGAGGAGGTTCAGCCGCGGGAACGCCACGTCCTTCGCTCCGAGCATCAGCGGCAGGAAGAAGTTCCCCATCCCGCTGGGGATGGCGGGGATCATGAACAGGAAGATCATGATGATCCCGTGCAGCGTGAAGAAGCGGTTGTACGTCTGCGCGTCGATCAGCGTGGGTCCCGGCGTGAGCAGCTCCAGCCGGATCGCCATGGCGATCACCCCGCCCACGAGGAGCGCGCAGGTGACGCTGCCCAGGAAGAGGATCCCCACCCGCTTGTGGTCCCGGGTCAGCAGCCAGCCGCGCACGCCGCCGGGCGCGGTGAGGTAGTTGCCCTCGGCGTGGGGCTCGCTCATGGGGAGATCCTCTCCAGCGCCGCCGCCGGGCGCGTGCGCAGCGACTTGATGTACTCGAGCAGCGCCGCCGTCTCCGGGCCGCCCAGCCTTCCCTGGTAGCTGGGCATGGTGGGCGCGAAGCCGGCCACCACCTCCGCCAGCGGCTCCATCATCGAGCGGGTGAGGTACGCCTCGTCCGCGCGCACCTTGGTGCCGTCCACCAGCGTCTCCTCCCGGCCGTAGAGGTCCAGCCAGGTGGGGCCCAGGTGCGGCGTCCCGTCCACCGTGTGGCAGCGGGCGCAGCCAAAGGAGAGCGCGAGCCGCCGCCCCTGCTCGGCCAGGCTCGCCTCGAGCGGCACGTGCTCGGCGCGGGTGGGGTGGCCGTCCACCTGGCGCACCCGCTCGCCCTGCTGCTCCGCCATCCAGGCGTCGAACTCGGCGGGCGGGAGCACGGCCACCTCGCCGCGCATCATCGAGTGCGAGAGGCCGCAGTACTCCGCGCAGAGCACCTGGTAGAGCCCCGGCCGCGTGGCCACGAACCAGGTCTGCGTGTAGCGCCCCGGCAGCACGTCCTGCTTCACCCGGAACTCGGGGACGAAGAAGGAGTGGATGACGTCCCGCGAGGTGAGCAGCAGCCGCACCGGCCGCCCCGCGGGCACGCGCAGCACGTCCACGGCGTTGGGCCCCTGCGGGTAGCTGAACTTCCACATCCACTGCTTGCCCATCACGTAGATGTCCATCGCGTCCGCCGGCGGGGTGCGCAGCCAGACGAAGTCGCGGTAGCCCAGGCTGAACCAGGTGAGGAAGAACCCGAGCGGGACGATGATGAAGAGGCTCTCGATCACCGGGCCGCCCTTCACCCGCTGGGCGGGGCGGCCTCCCTCGCGGCGCCGGTAGCGCACGAAGAAGGCGAGCGCGGTGAGCCCCACCGCGGTGGAGACCACCATCGTGGTGATGATCACGAAGAAGTGCAGCCCATCCACCCGGTCCGCGAAGGTGGACGCGCCGGGCGGCAGGAAGAGGATGCGGCGCAAAAGCTCCTTCATCTCGCGCCTCCACGCAGCTCCCGCCGCCAGAGCACCGCCAGCGCCGCCCCCAGCGCGGCGAAGACGAGCAGGCCGCCGCCCTGGATCACCCCGCGCACCACCAGCTGGTACCGCTTGCTGGCGGGGTCGTACTGGTAGCAGGTGAGCAGGAAGCGATCGAACGCGGTGCCCACCTTGCCGCCCGCCGCCTCGACCAGGGCCAGGCGCAGGTCTCTGGGCGGGAAGCGCACGCCGTAGAGGTAGCGGGAGAGGCGCCCGTCCGGCGTCACCACGAAGCTCACGGCCGCGTGGGCGAACTGCCCGAGGTCCGCGTCGTAGGCGTAGGAGAAGCCCACCGCCTCCGCGAGCGCGCGAATCTCCGCCTCGCCCCCGGTGAGGGTGCGCCAGCCCTCCACGCTGTCCGGGTAGCCCAGCGCCTGGAGGTGGCCGCGCCGCCGCTGCGCCCCCAGCTCCGCGGTCTCGCCGGGGTCCACGCTCACCGTGACCAGCTCGTAGTCCTCGCCGAGCGAGAGGCCGCTCTCCCGCAGGCCGGTGACGAGCCCGGAGAGCATCAGCGGGCACAAGGATGGGCAGCGGAAGTAGACGAGCGAGAGGATGACCGGCTTGTCCGAGACCACGAGCTGGCCGAGCGTCACCGGGCGGCCGCGCGAGTCGGTGAAGGCGAGCGCGCGCGGGAGCGGCTCGTTCAGGCGCTCCACCACCTGCACCTTGGCCGCCACCTCTTCGGGCGTGGGGCGGCCCTGGGCCGCGAGCGCGGCGCAGAGCGCGAGGCCGAGCACGGCGCTCATCGCGGCTCCTCCAGCAACAGCTGCATCGCCCGCTCCACCGGGATGTGGATGACGCCGCTGCGCCGGTCCACCCAGCCGTAGCTGCGCAGCCGCGCCTCCTGGTCCGTCCTTAGAAGAGCCGCGCGGCGCTCGTGCGCGAAGAGCCGCTGGTTCACCATGCCGACCTCGGGCTTGCCCTCCTCGGACGCCGGCGCGAGGTGGCGCTCGGGGTTGAGCTGCCGCGTGGGCTGGTAGAGCAGCCAGGTGGACCAGAGGCCGCCCACCGTGAAGGCGGCGAGCGCGAAGACGCTCACCCAGACCAGCCGCGCGTACGGGAGGCGATCCTCCTCGGGCTCGTGGACGGGGGCGCTCATGGCTGCACGTACCTCAGCGAGTCCGCCAGCTCGGGGGCGCCCACCGCCACCGGGAGCACGCCGCGCAGCCGCCAGATGGCGAAGGCGCCAAAGACGCCCCCCACGCCGGCGAAGGCGGTGAGGTCCGTCCAGTGCAGCCGCGGCCCTTCCGGGTAGAGCGAGGGGAGGACCAGCCAGTGGAGATCCACCCAGTGGAAGGCCAGGCACCAGAGCGCCACCGCGGCGAGCAGGCGCGGCACCCGCTTGAGCGCGGCGGAGAGCAGGGCGAAGAACGGAAGGAGGAAGTGGCCCACTGCGAGCGCCAGCGCCACCGGGCGCCAGAGCTCCCCGGTGCGCACCCGGTACCAGGGGATCTCCTCCGGCAGGTTGGCGATCCAGATCAGCAGGTACTGGGAGAACGCGATGTAGGCCCAGAAGCAGACGAACGCGAGCAGGAGCTTCCCCAGCGAGTGGAAGTGCTCCGCGGTCACCGCCCGGTGGAGGAGCCGCTCGTCGCGCCCCGCGAGCGCCACCAGCGTGACCAGCGCGATGGCGGAGAGGTACGCCCCGGCGAAGAGGTAGACGCCGAAGATCGTGGAGAACCAGGTGGGCTCGAGCGACATGAGCCAGTCGAACGCGGCGAAGGTGATGGCCAACGCCAACGCCGGCAGCGCCGCCGAGGCGACCCGCCGCGCTCGCAGCTGCAGCGCGCGCTGGACATCGACCGAAGAGGCGTCCTGGCGCACCGACCAGCGCCAGAGCAGCTGCGCCAGCGCGCCCCAGAGCGCGAAGTAGAGCGCCGCGCGGACGAGGAAGAAGGGGACGTTGAGGTACGGGCGCTTGTGCGCGAGCAGGTGGAGTGCGTGCTCGCCGAGCGCCGCGGGTGGATCCACCCAGACGTAGAGGTGGCGCATCTCCAGCGCGAGCGGCAGGAAGAGCGGCGCCAGGGTGAGGCACGGCAGCGCCAGCGTCTCGAGCAGCCGCCGCGCCACCGTCACCCAGCGCGCGCCGCTGGCGTGGAAGGACGCGAGCAGGAGCAGCGCCCCCACGCTCGCGCCCGCCCAGTAGAGGTACGCCACCAGGTACGCCGCGAGCGCGCGGCGCGGCTCGAGCCAGATGCCCACGAAGGTGAGCCCCAGCCCGAGCCCGGCGGCGCCGAGGCAGCCGAGCAGCAGCTGGCGTCCTCCGGAGAAGGCGGGGAGCTTCATCGTCGGGAGGCTCATGGCGCCGCCTCGCGGTTGAGGCGGGAGCGGACGTCCTCCGGCGCTTGATCCAGCCGCGCGCGCTGGGAGAGCTGCAGCGCCCGCACGTACGCCACCACCGCCCAGCGCTCCGTGGCGGCCAGCTGCTCCGCGTACGAGGGCATGACGCCGTACCCGTAGGTCACCGCTTCGTAGAAGAAGCCGTCCGGCAGCTGCGCGCGCGCGTGCAGGGAGGGCGGCGGCCGCAGCGCCATGTTCCGCCCCACCAGGGAGTTGCCGTCCCCAATGAGGCCGTGGCAGGGCGCGCAGAAGACGTCGTACTTGCGGCGCCCCTGCGCCAGGAGCTCCGCGGTCAGCGGCACCGGCGAGCGGGTGGCGTAGCCGGCGTCCGCGGCGGGGCCGGGGCCGCGCAGCTCCAGCCGGTCCAGCGCGTACTGCTCGCGGCTGACCGTCCCCGGCGGCGGGGCCCGCATCGCCATGCCGTCTGCGAAGAAGGGGTTGGCCTGGTACGGCAGGTACTTGGGCTGCCGCTCCATCCGCTGCAGCACGTCCTCGCCGCAGCCGGCGAGGGTGGCCAGGGCGCAGAGCAGGGAGACCGCGCTCGTTGCCCGAGTGCACCGCCCGTGGCGAGCACGGGCCCTCAGAAGCTCAGAGGGGCAGGGACGGTTGGGGTCGCCATCCTGAGTCGCGACATGGACCCCTCGGAGGTGCGCTCCACCCGCGGCGGGTAGCACAGGCAAGAACTGCCGGAGTGGGCGCTCCACCGTCAGCGCTGCGTCCTCACCGAAGTGGGGAGGTTTTTCATGATGGCAGCATGAAGAACTTCCCCACTTCGGAGCTCCTGCCGGTCGGGCGCCCGCTCCCGGCGAAGAGGGGCTGTGCAACCCACCGCGGGTGGAGCGCACCACCGAGGGGCTCATCCGGGCAGGGCGGAGCGCGACCCCAACCGTCCCTGCCCCTCTGGGCTTCTGGGCGCTGGTGCACGCCGGGAGAGGCCGCCTCACGGGACCACCTCCACCCGCGCCGCGCCGAGCGCCTGCAGCAGCGCCTGCGCCCGCGCCGCCTCCTCCGTCTCCACGCCCACCCAGAAGCCGTCCGAGCTCGCGCTGGAGAACGCGGGCAGCTCGAACGCCGGGTGGTAGGGCTGGGGCAGCCGCATGAAGAACATCAGGCCGAAGAAGATCGCCAGGGCGGAGAAGAGGACGCCCAGCTCGAAGGTGATGGGGATGAAGGCGGGGGCGGCGTGCGCCGGGCGCCCGCCCACGTTGAGCGGGTAGTCCCACGCCACCATGAGGTACTGCCCGCCGTACGCGGTGATGGCTCCGGTGAGCCCGCCCACCAGCGCCAGCAGCGGCACCCGCGAGCGCGAAAGGCCCAGCGCCGCGCTGGTGCCGGCCACCGGGTAGGGTGTGAACGTGTCCAGCGCGGCGAAGCCCTCCGCGCGCAGCCGCCCCACCGCGGCGAGCAGCGCCTCCGGCGACTTGAGCTCGGCGAAGACGTGCGCGCTCACGCCGCCTCCCGGCCGTGCTCGTGCGCGAGCTCGTGGTTCAGCTCCTTCACCTCGGAGATGGAGACCGCGGGCAGGAAGCGCAGGAAGAGCAGGAACATCATCGAGAAGAAGCCGAGCGTCCCCAGGAAGAGCCCCACGTCCACCCAGGTGGGCCGGTAGATGGCCCAGCTGGAGGGCAGAAAATCCTGGTGCAGCGAGCTGACGACGATGATGAAGCGCTCGCACCACATGCCCACGTTGATGAGCAGGGAGGCCGCGAAGACCACCGGGAGCGAGGTGCGCAGCCGCTTCGACCAGTAGAGCTGCGGCACCGCCACGTTGCAGAACAGCATCAGCCAGTAGATGGGCGCGTAGGGCCCGCGCTGGCGCGTCTGGAAGAAGACGTGGGCTTCATACGGGTTGCCCGAGTACCAGGCGACGAAGTGCTCGAGCAGGTAGCCGTACGCGACGATGAGCCCCGTGAAGAGGATCACCTTGTTCATGTTGTCCACGTGGCGCAGGGTGATCACGTGGGTGAGCCCCAGCAGCTTGCGCGCGGGGATCATCAGCGTGAGCACCATGGCGAAGCCGGAGAAGACGGCGCCGGCCACGAAGTAGGGCGGAAAGACGGTGGTGTGCCAGCCGGGCACCTGCCCCACCGCGAAGTCGAAGCTGATGATGCTGTGGACGGAGAGCACCAGCGGCGTGGAGAGCCCGGCGATCAGCAGGTACCCCACCCGCCAGTGGTGCCAGTGGCGTCCCGAGCCGCGCCAGCCCAGCGCGAAGAGGCCGTAGACCAGCCGCTTACCGCGCGTGGCCGCCCGGTCCCGCAGCGCCGCGAGGTCGGGGATGAGGCCCAGGTACCAGAACAGCAGCGACACCGTGAAGTACGTGGAGATGGCGAAGACGTCCCAGACGAGCGGGCTCTTGAACTGCGGCCAGGCGCCCAGCGTGCTCGGGTAGGGGATGAGCCAGTACGCGAACCAGGGCCGCCCCAGGTGCAGCAGCGGGAAGACCGCCGCGCACATCACCGCGAAGAGCGTCATCGCCTCGGCGAAGCGGTTGATGGAGGTCCGCCACTTCTGCTGGAAGAGCAGGAGGATGGCGGAGATGAGCGTCCCCGCGTGGCCGATGCCGATCCACCAGACGAGGTGGACGATGCCAAAGGCCCAGCCCACCGGGACGTTGTTCCCCCACGCGCCGATGCCCTGGTAGAGCGTCCAGCAGACGCAGAAGAGCAGCACCCCCGCGAGCGCGGCCGAGGGGAGGAAGAGCAGCCACCAGCCCCGGGTGCGCACGTGCTGCACGTGCGCCAAGAGCGAGCCGGTGAGCCCCGCGTCGTCATGGCGGCCCTCCAGCAGCGGCGTCTCTTCGAGCGTGGACGTGGGCGCCATCAGCCGAGCCTGGGGTTCGGGTTGCGGACCCGGGTGAGGTACGCGGTGCGCGGGCGCGTCCCCAGCTCGTGGAGGACGTCATACCGGCGGGCGTCCCGGTGGAGCCGGGAGACGGCGGACTGCGGGTCCGAGAGCGAGCCGAAGACGATCGCCGTGGTGGGGCAGGCCTGCTGGCACGCCGTCTTGAGCTCGGCCAGGGCCTGGGTGTCACCGCGGGCGCGGGCGTCAATCCGCGCGCGCTCTATCCGCTGCACGCAGTAGGTGCACTTCTCCATCACCCCGCGCGCCCGGACGGTGACGTCCGGGTTCATCGCCATCCGCTCGGTGGGGCTCTTGTTCGCCGAGTAGTGCAGGTAGTTGAAGCGGCGGACCTTGTAGGGGCAGTTGTTGGAGCAGTACCGCGTGCCGACGCAGCGGTTGTAGACCATCTCGTTCAGGCCCTCGTCGCTGTGGACGGTGGCGTTGACCGGGCAGACGTACTCGCAGGGCGCCAGCTCGCAGTGCTGGCACATCATCGGCTGCGTCACCGCGCGCGGCGCCTCCAGCGGCCCGCTGAAGTAGCGGTCCACCCGCAGCCAGTGCATCTCCCGGCTCTTGAGCACGTTCTGCTTGCCGACCAGCGGGATGTTGTTCTCCGCCTGGCAGGCGACGACGCAGGCGCTGCAGCCGGTGCAGCGCGAGAGGTCCACCGCCATCGCCCACTTGTGCTCCGCCTCTTCGTAGACTTTGGGCAGGTAGAGCGTCTCGTTGGGCCCCCGCAGGTGCGCCAGCTCCCCGGCGCCGCGCGTGAGCTCCTCCAGCGTGGAGTCGAGCGCGATCGGCCGGCCCTCCATCCGCCAGTGCTCCTGCGTCACCGCCAGCGGCGCCTCGCGGCCGGTGCGCCTCACCTCCACGCCGCGCACCAACCACGGCGCGTCTGCGGGGCGCAGCCGGTAGGCGTTCACCCCCACGTGCCGGGCCACCTTCTCCGTGCCCTCGCGCCCGTAGCCCAGGGGCAGCGTCACCGTGCCGTCCGCGTGGCCGGGCTGGACGTAGACCGGCACCTCGAGCGCGCTGCCCCGCGCGCGCAGCTCCACCACGTCCCGCGTCTTCACCCCGAGCGCCGCCGCCGTGCCCGGGCTCACCAGGAGCGCGTTGTCCCAGGTGAGCTTGGTGACCGGGTCCGGCAGCTCCTGGAGCCAGCCGTTGTTGGCGAAGCGGCCGTCGTACACCTTGTAGTCGTGGACGAAGGCGAGCTCGAGCGTGCCAGTCGCCGCGGCGGGCTCGGCGGCGCTCAGGGCCTGCGCCACCGCCGCAGCGTCCGGTGCCGCCGCGCGGTCCGGCGGGGGCGGCTCGTCCACCACGCCGCGCGCCAACCAGCCCTCCCAGCGCCGCTCGAAGTCCTGGGCGCGCCCCTGCCGCCAGTGCGCGCGCACCAGCTCGTGGGGCGAGGCGTCCGGCTCGCCCAGCAACATCGCCAACAGCTGCGAGGCGGTGAGCCCGCCGAAGAGCGGCGCCAGCAGCGGCTGGACGATGGAGGCGGTGCCGTCCTGCGCGCGCGCGTCTCCCCAGGACTCCAGCGGGTGCGCGGCGGGCACCACCCAGCCACAGTGGGGCGCCGTCTCGTCCTCGTAGAGGCAGTGGTAGACGCTCAGCGAGGCGCGCTCCAGCAGCGGCCCCAGCTCCAGCCCCGCGCCCGCCGCGTAGACGGGGTTGGACGCGGTGACGAGCAGCGTGTCCACCTCGCCCGCGCGCAGCGCCGTCGCCAGCGCCTGCAGCTGCCCGGGGCCTGCGCGCGTCTCCTGAAGCGCCGGCGGGTGGTAGCGGACACCCGTGCCCAGCGCCGCGTTGAGCGCGTGCGCCACCACGTGCGTGGCCACGTCCACCCGCCGGCCGGGGAGCACGCGCGCGGCGGCGCCGGCGGCCACGAGGTCCTCCGCCGCCGCGGCCACCCAGGCGGCCTCCGCCTCGCTCAGCCCCGTGGGCATCGCCGCGCCCTGCAGCAGCGCGCTGCCGGTGCGGCGCCCCACCTCCGCGGCGAGGGCGACCGCCAACCGGTGCAGCCCGCTCTGCCGCACCGCCAGCCGGTGGTCCGCGCTCATCCCGGTGATGGAGAGGCGGGCCTCGGCCACGTAGAGCCGGTTCATCCCGTCCGCGCCGGGCACGCGTCCCTTCGAGAACGCCCGGGCGTGCGCGAGCTGCGCGCCGCGCGCCTCGAGGAAGTCTTCGTCCAGCGAGACGAGGACCTTGGCGCCGTCCAGGCTCCAGTCCGGCTGCAGCGGTTCGCCGAAGGCGCGGCGGGTGCCTTCGTAGGTGTTGCCCGCCGCGGGGGACCACCAGAAGAAGCGCGCCTGGGGAAAGCGCTGGGCCAGCCGCGCCCGCTGCGCGGTGAGCTGCGGCGAGCCGCAGGGCTCGAGCAGGAGCGCCAGTCCCGCGCCGCCCTTGGCCTGCAGCGCGCGCGCCTTGGCCGAGAGCGCCTCGCGCAGCGCGCTGGGGGCCGCCGGCAGGCCGCGCCGCTTCACCAGCCGCGCGCGGTGCGGGTCGTACAGCTGCAGCAGCGAGGCCTGCTCGAAGGGGCCCGCCGCGCCGAGCGAGGCCGGGTGGTCCGGGTTCCCCTCCAGCTTGGTGGGGCGCCCCTCGTAGCAGGTGGCGAGCAGCCCCGTGGCCAGCCCGTCCAGCGTGAGCGCGGTGGCGTAGTGCAGCGGGTTGCCGGGCGTCACCTCCGGCGGCTTGCGCACGTAGGGGAGGATCTTCTCGGCCACCGGCGAGGTGCAGCCGGTGACGCCGGCGAAGGCGAGCGAGGCGCCGAGCAGCTTGAGCAGCTCGCGCCGCCCCACGCCGTCCAGCGCGTCCGCGCCGGGTGGAAACTCGGGGCCGCGCTCCTCGCCGAGCCCCTCCTCGAGAGAGGTCCAGTAGGTGCGGTCGAAGGGGGAGGCGGCGGGGGAGGTCATCGGTGGCAGGTGGTGCAGTTGTCTCGGGCTTGGACCTGCTGCTCGTGGACGAGTCGCTGGGCGAGCTGCGCCGCGGGCTCCCCCTCGGGGGGCGTCCAGTCCATCCGCGTCACCTCGGAGGGCGGGCGCAGGCGGGGACCGGGATCGCGGTGGCAGTCCAGGCACCAGCGCATGGTGAGCGGCTCGGCCTGGTACACCTCGGCCATCTGGTCCACGCGGCCGTGGCAGACCGCGCAGCCCACGCCCTTGCGCACGTGGGCGGCGTGGTTGAAGTAGACGAAGGACGGGAGGTCATGGACCCGGTTCCACTGCAGCGTCTGGCCGGAGAAGTAGGCCTGGCGCACCGGCTCCAGCTTGGGGCTCTGGTTCCAGATCTGCGCATGGCAGGCCATGCAGGTGGAGACGGGCGGCAGCCCGGCGGACGCGGAGGTCTCCACCGAGGTGTGGCAGTAGCGGCAGTCGATCCCGTCATCTCCCACGTGGTGCCGGTGGTCGAACTGCAGCGGCTGCTCGCGGGGGATGTGCTGCCCGGTGACGAAGGGGCTGCGCACCCACAGCATGAGCGCGCCCACCGCGAGCGCCGGCGTCGCGAGCAAGACGAGCGCGGTCAGCCGCGCGGCGGTGTTGGTCCAGCGCGGGAAGAGTGGGCGCATACCGGGGGGCTACGGGCGGGACGGTGGGGATCCCCGCCGGACGCCGGTAGCTGATCCGCGGTCGCGCTCCGGTGTTCCGGAGCGGATGAATCAGCGCTGCCGGAGCGCGGCCGCGAAGAGCGCGAGGAGCCGGCGTCGGCGGGCGAAGCCGCGCGCCTGGATGAGGCCAAGCGCCTCCTTGGCGAGCGCGAGCTCAGGGGCGGTGGCCTCCGCGAGCAGAGCGCGGATGTCACCGGCGTCCTGGGGCCGGGTGCGATCATCCCGCGCCAGGAGCTTCAGCGCCAGGAGGTGGCCCAGCCGGGCGATGGGCATCCGCAGAGAGCGGGTGAGCTGGTGTGGCTGGGCCGCCTCGGTGATCTCCCGCTCGATGCCAGATGAAGCGAAGAGGAGGTCCACGAGCGTGTCGTGGATCTCGAGGCGCGCGGTGGCGAGCCGCCCGGTCGCCGTCTGCTCGATGACCGTCTCGAGCGCGTAGCCCCTGGCTTGAAGCGCGCGAATCAGGGCCTCGGCCTGGGTGTCGTCCTCCACCGCCACGACCATGTCCACGTCTCGAGTGGTTCGCGGCGTGGCGTGCGCGGAGACCGCGAGCCCACCCACCAGCGCGTGCTGGGCGCCGATCTCGGAGAGGTCCGACTCGATCTGGATCAGCGCGCTTTCGAGCGAGCTGGGCGTCGCCGACCCAGCACCACGGGCCTGCCTTCCCCGTCTCCCAGCTCCGCGCCCGGACGCTCTTTTCGCCACCGTCGGATCTCCCGGTCGATCGTCGCTCGCGACAGGCCCTTCCGCTCGAGCCGCAGCCGGTACATCCGCTCCGTGAGCTCGGCCAGGTCGAGCGCCTGTCGCAGCCGCAGGATTGTTGGATCCCTCTTCATGGGCTCCCGGATTCAACCATGCTTTCAGTTGGTGCGCGCCAGCCCGTACTTCTGTGGGTTGCCCAGGACGATGGCGGCGGCGAGCACCTTGGGCACGTAGTCCCGCGTCTCCTCCGGCAGGAGCTTGAGCCGGTAGAGGTGCCAGAAGTCGCGCTTCTTGTAGCCGCCGGGCTGCATCGCCAGCTTGTGCAGCGCGCGCCGCACGCCGTTCTCGCCCCGGTTGTAGCTGGCGAGCGCGAGCATGAAGGACTCCTCGCCGAACTCCACCAGCAGCTTGGAGAGGTAGCAGGCGGCGGCGTCGCTCGAGCGCGCCGGGTCCAGCCGGTCATCCGCCTTGGCGTTGACGGTGACGCCGCAGTTGCGCGCGGTCTCGTCCATCAGCTGCCACATCCCCGCGGCCTGGGACTTGGGGTTGTGGGCCTGCGGGTCGAACCCGGACTCGGTGAAGGCGATGTAGCCCAGCTCTTCCGGCAGCTGCCGCTTGCGCAGGGCCCCTTCAATCTGCGGCCAGTAGCGCTGCTTGCGCGCGTAGGCGGCCCGCAGCGAAGGGCTGCCGCTGAGCTCCGTCACCTGCTTCTGCAGCGCCGCCTTGAAGATGGGCGGGATGGCGTAGGTCTCCGCGCTGAAGCTGCGGAGGATCTTCCGGATCTCCTCCTCGAGCGGATCCGTGGGCTTGGCCAGCTCCTCGCCGCGCCGGGCGTTGGCGCGCTTGACCTCGAGGATCTTCTCGGAGGCGCTGCCCATCAGCTGCTGCAGGCGCCCTTCGAGCTCGGCGAGCTTCTCCTCGTCCGTCTCGGTGGTCATCGCGTCCAGCGTCTTCTGGATCTGCACGTCCAGCTCGGCCTTCTCGGTGGCCAGCGCGGTGAGCTTGCGCTGCTGGAAGAAGATGACCGCCGAGAGGCCGATGACGGCCGTCACGCTGACCGCGGCGAGCAGGAGCATCATCCGGCGGGCGCGGCGCGCGCGCCCCTCGGCCTTCTCGCGGATCCCCGCCATGGCACGCGCCATGATCACCATGGTGTTGCCGGAGGAGAGCCCGTCCGTCTGCGAGCGGGCCTGCGCCACCTCCTGCTGCACGCGCAGCATCCATTGCTGGACCTCCGCGTGCGGCTTCTTCAACAGCTTGAGCGCGCGGGCCAGCGGCTTGGCCTTCTGCGGCGCGGCGGGCGGCGGCTGCGGCGGGGCGGGGACGGGTGGCGGTGCCGCGGCCGCCGCGGGCGGCATCGGCGTCTTGTCCAGCGCCACGGGCGGCGCCGGCAGGTCGCGGTCGTGCAGATCCGCCTGCAGCAGCGCGGCGAAGCTGTTGCGGCGCACCGGCGCCCCGCCGGGTCCGGACTCCTCGCCAAGCGCGACGGGGAAGCTGGGCACGCTGTCGAGCTGGGAGCGCGTGTGCTCGCCGAGCGGGAAGACCCCGAGCGTGGGCTCCTCGCTCGGCGGCGAGGGCAGCGGGAGGTCCGGCCCAGCGCCGGGCGCGGAGGTGCGGGGCGGGCGCGGCGTGCCCTGCGCAGCGGCGCGCGGCGCGGAGCCGGGCGCCGACACCGGCGGGCGCGGCGTGCCCTGCGCGGCGGCGCGCGGCGCGGAGCCGGGCGCTGACACCGGTGGCCGAGGGGTCCCTTGGGCGGTGGCGCGCGGGGCGGAGCCGGGCGCTGACACGGGCGGGCGGGGGGTGCCCTGCGAAGGCGGTCGCGGCGTCTGGGCGGGCGGCCGGGGCGTGCCCTGCATCGTCACCCGCTTGCCCACGGGGACCGCCGGCTCGCGCTTGCCCGCAGGCTCCGCGAGCGCGCGGGGCGTGCCGGTGGCGCGCGGGGGCAGGGAGACGGGCGGGATGGAGGGTGGGGGCGGCGGCGTGGTGGGCCGGACCTTGGAGGGCGGGGATGAGGCGGGCAGCTCCTTGCCGATGACGAGCGGCAGCAGCGTCTCCTCGTCCTCGGGGGGAGGCACGGGGGTGGCGCCGGGCTTGGAGAGGCGGGGGAGCTTCTCCACGGTGGCGGCCACCTGCGCGCGGGCGGCGGCTTGCATCTTCGCCACCTCCACCAGGCTGACCTGGACGGTGGCCTCGCCCTCCTCGAAGCGGGCGTCGAAGGCGCTGGAGGCGAGCGAGACCTGGAGCACCTGGATCTCCGGGCCGGAGGGAGAGCCGAGCCGGATTTTTTCTCCGCCGCGCAGCGCGCAGCGCTGCACCTGCTTGCCGTTCACCCAGATGGCGTAGCGCGGGTCCTTCGCCACCAGGTGGTAGACGCCCTTCTCCAGCACCAGCTCCCCGTGCTGCACCGCGACATCCGCGCTCGCGCCGGCCAGGCGCAGCTCGCACGCGGAGCCGCGGCCGAAGCGGATGAGCTCGCGCTCGAAGGACACCGAGCGGGCCGCATTCTGCGCGTCGACGTAGGAGAGCTGGATCATCGCGGCGGGGAGCGGACTGTAGCCGCGTTTGCCGTCCGGGATCGAACTCGCGCCCTCTCCAGGCGGGCGGGCCTTAAGGCTTGTCGCGCAGGAAGCCGGAGGGGGTGATGGAGACCTGGCTGTGGATGAGGCGCAGGATGCTGTCCAGCTCGCCCTGGGAGACCTTCAGCCGGCCGGCGAAGCTGCGCCGCAGCTGCTCCACCAGCGCGTCCCGCGCGGCGGTGAGCCAGCGGGCGGCGGTGGCGCGGTGCACGTCGTTGAGCAGGCCGAGCTCGTCTATCCCCAAGCGGTCGATGAACCACTGGCGCAGGAGCGTCCGATCCTTCGCTGGCAGCGCGGCCAGCGCCTCGGTGAAGGCGGCGCGGAACTCGTGGCGGTACTTGGCCTTGAGCAGCTGCAGCTCCGGATCGGCCTCGGGGGAAGGGAGCGCGAGGAAGAGCTCCTCCTCGCTGGGCAGCTCGGGGTGGCCGCGGGTGACCAGGTTGAGCACCGTGCGCACCAGCGCGACCTTGAACCAGCTGCGCAGCTCGCCGGCGCCGCTGTAGTCGAGCACGCGGGGGGGAGCTCCGTCCTCGGAGAGGAAGAGCCGCTGCCGCAGCAGCTGCTTCACGTCATCCAGCTCCATTCGCCGGTAGCGCTCGTGCATGCGGGCGAGCGCGGGGCCCACCTCGTCGAAGTGGGCCTCCTCGAAGGCCCGCAGCGCCGCGGCGTTGCCCTGGCCGCAGCCGTACGCGAGCCAGAGGTCGGGGACCCGCACCGCCTGGAGCAGCTCCTCCAGGGCGCCGCCGGGCTCCAGCTTGCCGCCGAGGAAGGAGAGAAAGGCGGGCTCATCGCACGCGACCGTGGGCCAGCGCGCGCGCGCCTCGGCGAGCCGCTGCTCCAGCCGCGCGGTGAGCTGTGGCCACGCGCGCGCCTGCTCCGCCAGCCTGGGCGGCAGCGCGGCGATGAAGGCAAAGGGCGCGTCGCTCACGCTGCGCCGCCCGTCTGGCAAGGGGTGACCACGCTCATGCGCCGCAGCTGTCGGCCGCCCAGGCCGCCATCGCGATCATCACCATCACCACGCCCGCGCCGAGTAACCAGCGCACCGTCACCGCCCGGCGCGAGGGGCGCAGTGGGGGCTCGGCCCGGGCGAGGCAGTCCTCGCAGACCGGGGGCGCTCCCAGCGAGCCGCAGCGGGCGCACAGGAAGCTGCCGCAGCGGGAGCAGGCCGCCACCGCCGGCTGCTCGTGCACGGGGCACACCGCGTCCTCGAGCGAGGCCTGGCCGTCTGGCGCCGTCCGGTCCAGGACTGGCCGGGCGGCGAGCAGCGCCTGGGCCCGTTCCAGCTGGTCGCTGGAGACGAGGACGCGCGGCATGATCACCACGTTCCCCGCGAGCCCGCCGAGCAGCGAGGCGTGCTGCTCGCCCTGGACCACGTAGTGGATGCCCGCACCGTCGAGCAGGCTCTTGACCGCGGCCGTCTCCACCGCGTCCCCGCATTCGATCAGCAGCACCAGCTCGGCTTGGGCTTGAGACATGGCTCACGGGGGTGAAGCTTTGGAGGGACGGTCCGTCGCACCGGCGGTTTGCGCCTGCGCGACGCGGGCGACTATAGCCGCCCGGGAGCCGTCCTTGATCCCCTGCCTCGACGAGAACCAGATCAGCGCGCTGTTCGAGCGCCGCCTCGCGCCCGAGGCGGCCTCGGCGGTGGAGGGCCACCTCGACGCGTGCGCCTCGTGCCGGCAGTTGGTGTCCGAGGTCACCCGCGCCCAGCAGAGCCTCGCTGGGGCGGGAGCGTTCAGCCTGCCGGCCCCCGCCGCGGTGTCGCCGCTGGCGGAGGAGGCGCTGCCGCGGGGCACCCTGGTGGACCGGTACGTGGTGGTGGACCGGGTGGGGCAGGGCGGGATGGGGGTGGTGTACTCGGCGTTCGACCCCGAGCTGGACCGGAAGGTGGCGCTCAAGCTCTTGCGGCTGCCGGAGGGCGGCCAGGACGCGCTGTTGCGGGAAGCGCAGGCCATGGCGCGGATCTCCCATCGGAACGTCATCGACGTGTACGACGTGGGCCGCTTCAACGAGCGCGTCTTTTTGGCCATGGAGTTCCTGGAAGGGGAGCCGCTGGGGGCGTGGCTGGCGCGGCCGGGGCGGACGTGGCGGCAGGGGCTGGAGGCGCTGCTGCAGGCGGGGCGGGGGCTGGCGGCGGCCCATGCCGCCGGGCTGGTGCACCGGGACTTCAAGCCGGACAACGTGCTGGTGGGGCGGGACGGCCGCGTGTGCGTGACCGACTTTGGCCTCGCGCGGGCGCCGGACGCCGCGGCGGCCCGGGCGGTCAGCGCTCCGGAGGAGGTGGCGCGGCGCCCGCTGTTGGAGCTGGCCACCTTCCACCGCAGCGGCGCGTGGATCGGCACGCCGGCGTACATGGCGCCGGAGCAGCTGGACGGACGCCCCGCGGACGCGCGCTCGGATCAATTCGCCTTCTGCGTGACGCTCCACGAGGCGCTGTTCGGCGCTCGGCCCTTTCCAGGGGACTCGGTGGAGCTGCTGCGTTCCTGGATGCGCGCCGGCCCGCGCTTTGACGTCCAGCAACGGGGGGCGGTTCCCGCGTTCCTGCGGCGGGCGTTGGCGCGGGGGTTGGCCCTGGCGCCGGAGCAGCGCTTCTCCGGGATGGCGGAGCTGCTGGCGGCGCTGGAGGCGGACCCGGCGCGGCGGCGGCGGACCGCGCTGGTGGGGGCGGGGGCGGTGGCGTTGCTTTCGCTCACCGCGCTCGTCTCCTGGCAGGTGCAGGCGCGCAAGAGCGGCGTGTGCAGGGGCGCCGCCGCGCGGCTGGCGGGCGCCTGGGACGCGCCGGCGCGGGCGGCGCTGCGGAAGGGCTTTTTGGCCACGGGGGCGCCGTTCGCGCAGGACGCGCTCAAGGGTGTGGAGAGCGCCTTGGATGGGTACGCCGCACGCTGGGCGGCGCTGCACGAGGCGTCCTGCGCCGCCACGCGCGTGTCGGGGGAGCAGTCCGAGGCGGTGCTCACCCAGAAGATGTTCTGCCTGGAGCGGCGCAGGCGGGAGCTTGGGGCGCTCGCGAGCGCGCTGGCGGCCGCGGATGCCAAGGGCGTGGAGCGCTCGCAGGAGGCGGCGGCGCGGCTGAGCCCGGTGGAGGGGTGCGCGGACGGGGAGGCGTTGTTGGCGGGGGTGCGCGAGCCGGATGATCCGGCGCTTCGCCAGCAGGCCGGAGAGGTGCGGGCGGAGGTGGCGAAGGTCCGCGCGCTGGAGCTGGCGGGCCAATACGGCCAGGGCGTGCAGCTGGGGGAGCGGACGGTGGAGCGGGCGCGCAAGCTCGGGCACCGGCCGGTGGAGGCGGAGGCGCTGTTGGCGCTGGGGCGGAACCAGGTGGCGTTGCGGGACGCCAGGGCGGCGCGGACGCTGGAGGAGGCGCTGTGGGCGGCGGAGGCCTCGCGGCACGACGAGGTGGCGGCGGCGGCGTGGACGGAGCTCTTCTCCTGGAATGGCGTGGATGATCAGAAGGAGGCGCTGGCCACGTCGCAGGCGGAGCGCGCGAGCGCGGCGCTGGAGCGGCTGGGAGCGCCTGGGGAGCCGCGGGCGCGGTTCGAGTACGCGCAGGGCCACCTCGCCTATGCGCATGGGCGCTACGCGCAGGCGCTGCCGCACTACCAGCGGGCGCTGGCCCTGTTCGAGGCCGCGCACGGGGCGAAGGACGTGGACGTGGCCTCGGCGATCGGCGGCGTGGGGGCGGTGTACGTGGCGCAGGGCCAGCAGGTGGAGGCGCTGGGGTGGCTGACGCGCGCCGCGCGGATGCAGGAGGAGGTGCGGGGCGAGAGCCACCCCAAGGTTGCGGGGGCGCTGCACAACCTGGGCGTGTGCCTGCGCTCCATGGGCCGGTTGGAGGAGGCGCAGGTCCAGCTCACGCGCGCGCTGAAGATCTGGGAGCGCGCGCTGGGCCCCGCGCACCCGAACGTGGCGCAGGCGCACTTGAGCCTGGGGACCGTGTTCACGTCTCTGGGCAAGGCGAAGGAGGCGCTGGAGGAGTTCCAGACCGCGCAGCGGCTGCGGGAGGCGGCGCTGGGCGCGGAGCACCCGGACACCGTGCAGGCGCTGGTGTTCGCGGGTGGGGCGATGCAGCGGCTGGACCGGCTGGACGAGTCCCAGGCCCTGCTCACGCGTGCGCTGGCGCTGCGGGAGAAGCTCTACGGCCCGGAGCACCTGGAGGTGGGGGACGTGCTCACGCGGTTGGGGACGCTGTACCTGCTGCGCGAGGCGCCGGCGAAGGCGTTGCCAATGCTGACCCGGGCGGCGGAGATCTTCGAGAAGGTGAACGGCCCGGAGCACCCGCTCGTGGCCGCGGCGCTGTCCGAGGTGGGGGTGGCGCAGGCCAATTTGCATCAGTGGCCGAGCGCGGTGAGGACGATGGAGCGGGCGCTGCAGATCATCGAGAAGGGCCAGTACGACCCGGCGCTGCTGGCGCACAACCGGTTCGCGCTGGCGCAGGTGCTGTGGGAGTCCGCGCTGGATCGCCCGCGGGCGCGGAGGCTGGCGCTCCAGGCGAAGGACGCGCTGAGCACGCCGCCCGTGCGCGAGGCGGATCTCGCCGAGGTAGAGGCGTGGCTCAAGGGCAAGGGCGCGAGCTGAGGGTCGGGCACGCAGGGGCTCTGCGGCGCGACGCATGGGGCTCGGTGAAGGGGGTCCGGTCTGGTGGGCTGTTGAGGGAGCACGCCACGCACTCGGCCTTTAGGGACAGATTGGGCTCAGGGTCGCGCCGGGCACTGCACGCATGGACCCCGCGGCGCCGCGCTCCACCCGCGGTGGGTTGCACAGTCAGGTCTGACGCCGCGGGCGCTCGGCCGCAGCGGCACTGACTCGCCAAGGACGCTCGGCCGTAGTGGGTAGATGGGCAGGCAGCGCTCGGGTGGGTTCAGGGTCGCGGGCCGCCTGGGCGCGGATGAGCCCCGCGGCCCGACGCCTGGACCTCGATGGAGGTGGCAGGCCCGGCGCGCGGCAGAGCGAGCACACCACCCGCTCGCCGCGCCCCACCCGGGAGCTCAGTGCTCGGTGCAACCCGAGTCGCGCGTGGCCGGCCTCGAACTCGTTTTGAAACGAGTAGGCCCGGTTCGGGCAAAGTCAGTGGCACTCGTTTCAAAACGAGTAGCGGCTGTGCCGAGGTGCTCCGATGGCTCGAAGTCGAGCAGCTCGCTCTGCGCGCTCGCACTCGTTTTAAAACTGAGGGCTCCCCGCATTGGCGGCGAGCAGGTTGAGGAAATTCGATCGCTTGCGAATGGGGATGGAACGGCACGCACGTCCCTGATCCGATGGAAGTTGCGAGACAACCTTCGGGGGAGAACCG
>JBGATB010000089.1:0-21390 GCA_044229415.1 Myxococcaceae bacterium
GGTGGTGTGGGAGGGGGCGCGGCGTGAGCCGCCCCCCTATCCCGAGAGGGGCGGCACGCAGGATCGGAATCGCCTCCGGGTGGACCGAGCGTGGGTGCCGCCTCTCGACTACGCGCCTGCGGCGCTACGCTCGAGGTGACCGGAAGGGAGTTTCATCCCTGATTGATCCGCCCAGCGGGCGGCGGCCTCACTACGCTCGGGGTGACCGGGGAGCCGGACCCGAGCGCCGGCTCGGGGTCGTCGACCACCTCGGGCTGTTCGCGGCGCTTGCGCGTGAAGCGGTCCAGCGTGAGGTAGACGACCGGCGTGGTGAACATGGTGACGAACTGGGAGACCAGGAGCCCGCCCACGATCGCGATCCCGAGCGGCCGGCGCAGCTCGGAGCCAATGCCGGAGCCGAGCGCGAGCGGAAGCCCGCCGAGCAGCGCGGCGAGCGTGGTCATGAGGATGGGGCGCAGGCGCAGGCGGCACGCCTTCACCATGGACTCCACGGGCGAGAGCCCCTCCTCGCGCTCCGCTTCGATCGCGAAGTCCACGAGCATGATCGCGTTCTTCTTCACGATCCCGATGAGCAGGATGATCGCCACCAAGCCCACCACGCTCAGCTCCACCCGGAAGAGCCAGAGCGCGAGCAGGGCGCCCACGCCGGCCGGCGGCAGCGTGGAGAGGATGGTGAGCGGGTGGATGTAGCTCTCGTAGAGCACGCCCAGCACCACGTAGACCGCGAGCAGCGCGGTGAGGATGAGCAGCGGCTGGCTGGACTGCGAGTCGCCGTAGGCCTGCGCGGTGCCCTGGAAGCTGGCGCGGATGCCCGGCGGGAGCCCCACCTCCGACTTCATGCGGTCGATCGCGTCGGTGGCCTGGCTGAGCGACACGCCCGGCGCCAGGTTGAAGGAGAGGGTGGTGGAGGCGAACTGCCCCTGGTGGTTGATCGCCGTGGGTAGGACGCCTGGCTCGGTGCGGGTGACGGCCGCGAGCGGGACCAGGCCGCCGCTGCTGCTGCGCAGGTAGAGCTCGGCCAGCCCGTCCGCCGAGCGCTGCAGCTCGGGGTTGAGCTCCATCACCACCCGGTACTGGTTGAGCTGGGTGTAGCGGGTGGCGATCTGCCGCTGGCCGAACGCGTCGTAGAGCGTGTCGTCGATCTGCTTGGGGGTGATCCCCAGCCGCGAGGCGCTGTCCCGGTCGATCTTGAGCGCCAGCTCCATCCCGGAGGTCTGCTGATCGCTGGTGACGTCCCGCAGCTCGGGGAGCTGCTTGAGGCGCTCCAGCATGCGCGGGGACCAGGCGCGCAGCTCGGCGAGGTCCGCGTCCTGGAGGGTGTACTGGTATTGGCTGCGCGAGCCGCGGCCGCCCACGCGGATGTCCTGGGCCGCCTGGAGGAAGAGATCGATCCCCGTCACCTTGGCGAGCTTGGGGCGCAGCCGGTTGATGATCTCGTCCGCCGAGGCTTTGCGCTGCGGCTTGGGCTTGAGCTGGACGAAGGTGGTGCCGTTGTTGGTGCTGCCGCCGCCGCCCATCCCGCCGATGAAGCCGACCACGTGCTCCACGTCCGGGTCCGCCTGCACCACCTGGAGCACCTGCCCCATGCGGTGGCGCATGTCGTAGAAGGACGCGTCCTGCGGCCCCTGCGCGAAGCCGGTGATCATCCCGTTGTCCTGCTGCGGGAAGAGCCCCTTGGGCATCGCCATGAACAGCCCCACGGTCAGCGCGATCGCCGCGAGCGTGACGAGCAGCATCAGCTTCCGGTGGCCGATCACCTGGCGCAGCGCGCGCTCGTAGCCGGCGACCAGCCGGTCGAAGCCGCGCTCGAAGGCGAGTGAGAGCCGCCCAGGCCTGCCCTGCCTCCGCCCGAGGATCCGGGAGCACATCATCGGCGTGAGCGTGAGGGAGATGACCGCGGAGACGGCGATCGCCACCGCCAGCGTCACCGTGAACTCGCGGAACAGCCGGCCGACAATCCCGCCCATCAAGAAGAGCGGGATGAACACCGCCAGCAGGGAGACGGTGATGGAGATGACGGTGAAGCCGATCTGCTTGGCGCCTTCGAGCGCCGCGTCGAAGGGCTTCCTCCCGGCTTCTATGTAGCGGGCGATGTTCTCGGTGACGACGATCGCGTCGTCCACCACGAAGCCGGTGGAGATGGTGAGCGCCATCAGCGAGAGGATGTCCAGGCTGTAGTCGAGCAGCCACATCACGCCGAAGGTGCCGACCAGCGCGAGCGGGACGACCACGCTGGGGATGGCGGTGGCCCAGAGCGAGCGCAGGAAGAGGAAGACCACGGCGATGACGAGCACCACGCTGAGCACCAGCGTCAGCTCCACGTCGTGCACGGAGGCGCGGATGCTCTGGCTGCGGTCGGAGGCCACCTGCAGCTTGATCGCCGGCGAGATGGACTCGGTGACGGACGGGAGCAGCGCCTTCACCCGCTCGATCGTCTCGATGATGTTGGCGCCCGGCTGGCGGCGGATGATCAAGAGCACCGAGCGCTGCCCGTCCGACCAGGCGGCGGCGCGCTGGTTCTCCACGTCGTCGAAGACCTTGGCCACGTCTCCCAGCCGGATCCCGTTGGGGCCGACGATCAGCTCGCGCCACTGGTTCGCGCCCATCAGCTGATCCGTGGCCGCCACCGCGTGGACCTGCTCGGGGCCGGAGAGGATGCCCTTGGGCTGGTTGGAGGTGGAGCTGGCGAGCGTGGCCCGCAGCTCCTCGAGCGTGAGGTTGGAGGCGGCGAGCGCGTGCGGCTCCACCTGGATGCGCACCGCGGGCTGCTGGCCGCCGCCCACCATCACCTGGCCCACCCCCTCCACCTGGGCCACCTTCTGCGCGAGCACGGTATTGGCCGCGTCGAACACCTGGTCCAGCGGGAGCGAGGGCGAGGTGAGCGAGAGGATGAGGATGGGCGCGTCCGCCGGGTTCACCTTCCGGTAGGTGGGGCGGGAGGGGAGGTTGGGCGGCAGCTCCGCGGCGGCGGCGTTGATCGCCGCCTGCACGTCCCGCGCGGCGGAGTCCACGTCCCGGTCCAGATCGAACTGCAGCGTGACGTTGGTGCTGCCCAGGGTGCTGCTGGAGGTGATCTCCGTCACGCCGGCGATCCGGCCGAAGCGGCGCTCCAACGGCGTGGCCACGGCGGAGGCCATGGTCTCGGGGCTGGCGCCGGGCAGGTTGGCGGAGACGCTGATGGTGGGGAACTCCACCCGCGGCAGCGGCGCGACAGGGAGCTGGGAGAAGCCCGCGGCGCCGGCGAGCAGGAGGGCCACGGCGAGCAGCGTGGTCGCCACCGGCCTCCGGACGAAGGGGCCGGAGAAGGTCACGGCGCGGCTCCGGGGGATGAAGCCGGGCCGGGCGCCCCTCGACTGCGCTCGGGGTGAGCGGAGCGTCGGCCCTTCAGCCAGGCCGAGAGCCGCTCCATGTAGAGGTAGATGACCGGCGTGGTGAAGAGCGTGAGCAGCTGCGAGAGCAGCAGCCCGCCCACGATGGTGATCCCCAGCGGCCGCCGCAGCTCGGAGCCGGTGCCGGTGGCGAGCGCCAGCGGCAGGCCGCCGAGCAGCGCCGCCATGGTGGTCATCATGATCGGCCGGAAGCGCAGGACACAGGCCTCGTAGATCGAATCTCGCGGGGAGAGGTGCCGGTCGCGCTCCGCCTCGAGCGCGAAGTCGATCATCATGATCGCGTTCTTCTTCACGATGCCGATGAGCAGGATGATCCCGATCAGCGCGATCACGCTCAGCTCGGAGCCGCAGACGATCAGCGCGAGCAGCGCCCCCACGCCGGCGGAGGGCAGGGTGGAGAGGATGGTGATCGGGTGGATGAAGCTCTCGTAGAGGATCCCTAGCACGATGTAGACGGTGATCAGCGCGGCGAGGATCAGCAGCGGCGCGCTGCCGAGCGCCTCACCGAAGGCCTGGGCCGCGCCCTGGAAGGAGGCGTGCAGGCCGGGCGGCGGATCCAGCTCGGCGCGCGCGGCCTCGATCGCCGCGGTGGCCTGGCCGAGCGCCACGCCCGGCGCCACGTTGAAGGAGAGGGTGACGGACGGGAACTGCCCCTGGTGCGCCACCGTGAGCGGCGCCACCGTGTTCTCCATCTTCACGAAGGAGGAGAGCGGGACGGCCACGCCGCCGGCCGAGCGCACGTAGATCCGCTCCAGCGCGGAGGGGTCCTGCTTCAGCTCCGGCTTCACCTCGAGGATCACCCGGTAGAGGTTGAGCTGCGTGAAGATGGTGGAGACCTGCCGCTGGCCGAAGGCGTCGTAGAGCGTGTCGTCGATCGCCTGGGCGGAGACGCCGAGCCGCGAGGCGGTGTCCCGGTCGATGGTGAGGACGGTGGAGAGCCCCTCGGCTTGCTGGTCCGAGGCCACGTCGCGCAGCTGCGGCAGCTCCTGCAGCTTCGCGAGCAGCTTGGGGCCCCACTCGGCGAGCTCGTCCGGGTTGGCGTCCTCCAGCGTGTACTGGAACTGCGTGCGGCTGAGCCGGTTGTCGATCTGTAGGTCCTGCACGGACTGCAGGTAGACGTTGAAGCCGGTGAGCTCCGCGAGCTTCTCCTGGAGCCGCCGGGTGATCTCGTCCGCGCGCGCGTCCCGGTCCTTGCGCGGCTTGAGCGTGATGGAGAGGCGGCCGCTGTTGGTGGTGGCGTTGGTGCCGTCCGCGCCGATGAAGGAGGCCACGCTCTCCACGTCCGGGTCCTCCAGCACGATCGCCGCCGCCTGCTGCTGCAGCTGGCTCATGCGGGTGAACGAGACGTCCGGCGGGGCCTCGGTGACGCCCATCAGCGCGCCGGTGTCCTGCTGGGGGAAGAAGCCCTTGGGGATGATCACCGCGAGCAGCACCGTCACCGCCACGGTGGCCAGCGTCACCATCAGGGTGGCGAAGGGGTGGGCGAGCACCACGCGCAAGCCGCGCTCGTACCAGTGGAGGGTCCACTCGAAGCCGCGCTCGGAGAGGCGGTGGAAGCGGCCACGCTCGTGCTCCTTGGGCTCCGGGCGCAGCAGGTAGGCGGACATCATCGGCGTGAGGGTGAGTGAGAGCAGCGCCGAGACCCAGATCGCCGTGGCCAGCGTGACGGCGAACTCGCGGAAGAGCCGGCCGATCACCCCGCCCATGAAGAAGAGCGGGATCAGCACCGCCACCAGCGAGACCGTGAGCGAGATGATGGTGAAGCCGATCTGCTTGGCGCCAAGGATGGCGGCCTCGAAGGGCTTCTTCCCGCGCTCGATGTAGCGCGCGATGTTCTCGATCATCACGATCGCGTCGTCCACGACGAAGCCGGTGGAGATGGTGAGCGCCATCAGCGAGAGGTTGTCCAGGCTGTAGCCGAGCAGCGCCATCACGCCGAAGGTGCCGATCAGCGAGAGCGGCAGCGCCACCGCGGGGATGGCGGTGGCGCGCAGGCTGCGCAGGAAGACGTAGATCACCGCCACCACCAGGCCGATGGTGAGCAGCAGCGTCAGCTCCACGTCCTCCACCGAGGCGCGGACGGTCTCGGTGCGGTCCGAGAGGATCTGCACCTTCATGCCCTGCGGGAGGTTGGCCTCGAGCTGCGGCAGCAGCGCCTTCACCCGGTCCGCCACGGCGATCACGTTGGCGCCGGGCTGGCGCTGCACGTTGAGGATCACCGCCGGGTCGTGGTTCGCCCAGCCCGCCAGCTGCGAGTTCTCCACACCGTCGATGACGCGCGCCACCTCCTGCAGCCGCAGGGGCGCGCCGTCCTTGTACGCGAGCACCAGCGGCCGGAAGGCGGCCGCGTCCTGGAGCTGATCGTCCGTGGCGAGCGTGAACTCCTGGCGCGCGCCTTCGATGGTGCCCTTGGGCTGGTTGACGTTCGCCGCCGCGAGCGCGGCGCGCACGTCCTCCAGACTCAGCCCGGTGCCGGCGAGCGCCTCGGGATCTACCTGCACCCGCACCGCCGGCTTCTGTCCGCCGTTGATGGTGACCAGCCCCACGCCGGAGACCTGGGAGATCTTCTGCGCGAGGATGGAGTCCGCGTAGTCGTCCACCTGGGGCAGCGGCAGCGTCTGCGAGCTGACGCTGAGCGTGAGCACCGGCGCGTCCGCGGGGTTGGACTTGCTGTAGGTGGGCGGGGCGGGGAGCGTGCGCGGCAAGAGGTTGCTCGCGGCGTTGATCGCCGCCTGCACGTCCTGCTCGGCGGCGTCGATGTTCCGGTCCAGGTCGAACTGCAGCGTGATCTGCGAGCTGCCCTGGCTGCTCACCGAGGTCATCTGCGTGAGCGCCGGCATCTGGCCGAACTGGCGTTCCAGCGGCGTGGTCACCGAGGAGGCCATGGTGTCCGCGCTCGCCCCGGGGAGCGAGGTGGAGACGAGGATGGTGGGGTAGTCCACCTGCGGCAGCGCGGAGATCGGCAGCTGCCGGAAGCCCACGAGGCCCGCCAGCGTCAGCCCCACCATGAGAAGCGTGGTGGCCACGGGGCGGCGGATGAATGGCTCGGAGATGCCCTTCATGGGCCCACCTGCGCGCGCTTCTGCTGCCCTCCGTCAGCAGGGGTCTTGAGCTGCACCTTGGCGCCGGGCCGCAGCTGGCCCTGGCCCTCCACCACCACCTGTTCGCCCGCCGCCACGCCCTGGCGGATCAGCGAGAGCTCGCCTTCCGTGGTCTCCACCTGCACCGGCCGCAGCTTGGCGGTGGAGTCCGGCTCCACCACGTAGACGAAGGCGCCCTTGGGGCCGCGCTGCACCGCCACCGTGGGCACCACCAGCGCGTCGTTCCGGGTGGTGACCTTCAGCCGCGCCTTCACGAAGGCGTTGGGCCAGAGCAGGTGCTTGGGGTTGGGGAACTGCGCCTTGAGCCGCAGCGTGGCGGTGCTGGGGTTGATCTGGTTGTCCACCACCGACAGCTGCCCGGTGGCGAGCAGGGTGGAGCCGTCCCGCCCGTAGGCCTGGACCTCGAGCGGCCCGTCCGCCATCGCCGCGGAGATCTGCGGCAGCACGTCCTGCGGGAGCGTGAACATGACGGCGATCGGATCCAGCTGGGTGATCACCACGATCCCGTTCGGATCGCTGGTGTGGACCAGGTTGCCCGGATCGACCTGGCGGACGCCGGTCACGCCGTCGATCGGGGAGGTGACCTTCGTCCAGTCCAGGGCGAGCTTGGCGCTCTCCACCTGCGCGCGGTCGATCCCCACGACGCCGGCGGCCTGCTCCGCGAGCGCGCGCTGATCGTCCACCTGCTGCGGGGAGACCAGCTTCTGCTCGAGCAGCCCCTGGTAGCGCTCCAGGTTCTTCACTGCGTTGCGGTGCTGCGCGCTGTCCCGGGAGAGCGTGGCGCGCGCCTGCTCGAGCTGGATCTGGAAGGGGCGCGGATCGATCTGGGCGATCACGTCCCCCGCCTTCACGTCCTGGCCCTCCTTGAAGGTGACCGAGTCCAGCCGGCCGTCCACCCGCGTCCGCAGCGTCACCGAGGAGAGCGGGAGGACCGTGCCCAGCCCGTCCAGCTCGATCGGGACGTCCTTCTTCTCCACCGGCGCGACGGTCACCGTGACCGCGCGATCTCCCTGGCCGCGCCCCTTGGTCTCCTTGGGGCCGTCCGAGAGGAGCCGGTAGCCGATCACCGCCGCGAGCAGCACACCCACGCCCGCGAGGATCCAGCGCACCCGCTTCGACTTCATCGCCTGCTCCCAAAAGACCAGGCCGGGGGTGTCGTCCCCGCCGCCGGCATCCCCGGCCCGGTCATGCTCGGCTGGCTGCTCGGCGCGTCGGCCTGTGGGTTCCGTGACGCAGCCCTGCACCCCGGGAGTAGGGAGCTCTCCCACCTGACGATCCGAAGGTGCATGGGGAGATCAATGGCCAGCCCAGGGGGGCCTGGCGACACCCTCCCGACCGGGGGTGGACGCCCGCCGACGAAGCGGCCTCCCCGGGGGACGAGCCGGATCAATCAAGGCAAGAAACGTGAGCCATCCGCTCAGCCCGAGCGAAGTCGAGGGCCCCACGAGCGAGAGTCCCTACGATCGGTGGGCCCTCGACTTCGCTCGGGCTGAGCGGGGCGCGGCAAGTTGCAGGTCAGCGCCGCAGGCGAGGGTCCCTACTCGCGGGGCCCTCGACTTCGCTCGGACTAAGCGGGGCGCGGCAAGTCAGGTCAATCGTCCCGCCGCAGGCCGGTGGCATTCGAGAGCAGGAGCTCCTTCACCGCCGCGGCCCGGTCGCGGGAGACGGGCACGTGCAGGCCCTGGCGGTCCCCCGCGAGCGAGGTGCCGACGAAGAGCGTGGTCTCGTGCCCGTCCCGCTCCAGCTCCTTGATGAACTGGGCGTTCACCAGCCAGTTGCGGTGCACGCGGGTGAGCGACTTGCCGAGCGAGACCTCGATCGCCGCGAGCGAGAGGTCCAGGTCGAACTTGCCGTACTGCGTGTGCACGAAGGTCAGGCGATCTGCCGCCTCGAACGCCCAGATCTCCGACGGGTCGAGGAAGACGAGGTTCTTCTTCCTCCGTGCAACGATCCGCGGCGGCAGCTCCGGGCCTCGCGGCAACGGCGCTCTGCGCGCCTGCAGCCGCTTGAGGCACTGCAGCACCCGCTCTTCGCCGAAGGGCTTGAGCAGGTAGTCGGCGACGCCCAGCTGCGCGGCCTCGAGCGCGTGCTCCTGGAACGCCGTGGCGAGCACCACCATGAGCCCCGGCCGCGCCGCGGCCAGCCCGCGCGCCAGCTCGAGCCCGGCGCGGTCCCCGTCCGCGGAGAGCTGGACGTCCACGAAGGCGGCGTCCAGCTCCATGTCGCGCGCGTCCACCACCTCCTTCGCCTCGGAGAGCGTGGCCACCGCGCCCACCACCTGCGCGAGCTTCGAGCCCTCGAGCAGCTCCACCAGGTAGTTCCGGGCGGGCCACTCGTCCTCGACCACGAGCGTGCGCAGGCGCGGGCCGTCCGTCACGCGTGGCCTCGCAGCTCGCGCGGGAGCAGGACGATGGAGCGGGTGCCGCCCGGCGTGGACTCGATGGTGAAGCGCGCGCGCTCCGGGTAGCGCAGCTGGAGCCGCCGCCGCACGGACTCCAGCCCGAAGGCGCCGTCGCGCACCTGGGCGGGCATCCCCGGCCCGTTGTCCTCGATGGTGCAGACGATGGTGGAGGGGTCTTCGCCGCGGGTGGTGCGGATCACCACCTCGCCGCCGGCCGGCCGCTTGAGCGCGCCGTGCTTCACCGCGTTCTCCACCAGGGGCTGCAGGAGCAGGCGAGGCACCAGCGCGTTGCCGCTCTCTGGATCCAGCTCCCAGCGGAAGGCGAGCGAACCCTGGTGGCGCGTCTCCAGGATCTCCGCGTAGCGCTTGAGCCAGGAGAGCTGGGCGTCGAGCGTCTGCAGCTCGTCCTCCTCGCGCAGCGCATCGCGCAGCAGATCTCCCAGGCAGACGAGCAGCCGCCGCGCGGCGCGGGCGTCCTCGGTGACCAGGCCGGCGATCGCGTTGAGCGTGTTGAGCAGGAAGTGCGGCTCCAAGTGGCCGCGCAGGCGGGCGAGCTCCGCGGCGGTGCGCAGCTGGGCCGCCTCCAACCGCAGCTTGTCAGCCTCCAGCGCGCGGACGCGGGCGTCGTCCAGCGCCCCGGGCAGCGCGAAGGCGAGCGTCCAGAGGCCGAAGTGGCCCAGGCCGTTGGTGAAGCCGAAGATGATCGAACGCAGGAGCGAGAGCTGGGTGGTGGAGGAGAGCTGCAGATCCAGCGCCGGGAACTGGAGGGAGATCTCCCAGAAGATCGCCGCGCAGGTGACGCCGATCGCCGCGGAGATCGCCACGCCGCCGGCGACCATCGCCGCCATCCCCAGCGCGCGCCGCCGGGCCCACCGGTAGAAGCCGGAGAGCGCCAGCATCAACGGCGGCATCTCCATGGCGAAGAAGAAGAGGACCGAGAACAGGCGCACCCAGTTCCGGTTGGCCACCGTCTGGCTGAGCAGCTGGATCAGCACCACCCCGACGACGATCCCCGCGCCGGCGAGGCGCGAGGTGCGCATCGCCCGCGGGCGCTCGGTCTCGGGGTCGGGGGACATGTGCGAAGGGTATACGCCGTGGACCCGGCGCGCAGCACGGCTCGTCCCGCGGGGGCGACGGCTCGTCAGGGCTTACCCACCGCTCGTGCCCCCATCCCGCGTAGACTGCGGCCAGACCATGCCCCCTGACCTGCTCGTCTACGGACACACCGTCGAGGCAGTGTTCACGCGCGCGCTCAAGGGCCGCATCTCGCTGAAGCTGAACGAGCGGCTGAAGGCGCTGGGGATCGATCTCTCCGCGCTGCAGAAGGCCTATCCCCTGGAGGTGTTCCAGACCGCGGTGATCGCCGCGGGGGAGGAGGCCTTCCCGGGCGTGTCGATCGGCGTCGCGCTGGAGCGGCTCGGGGAGCTCTCCGTGGACGCGTACCGGGACACCACCATGGGCAAGCTCGCGGTGGCCGCGCTCAAGCTGATGGGGCCGCACCAGACGCTGGCGCGGGCGAAGACGAGCCTGCGCTCGTCGAACAACTACACCGAGGCCACGACGACGAAGCTCGGCCCCACCCACTACGAGCTCTTCATGTCCCACGTGGCCCGGCTGTCGGAGTTCAACCTGGGCGTGGTCTCCGCCGCGCTCCGGATGTCCGGCGCGAAGAACGTCCGCGTGCGGATCGCCAAGCGCGAGGGCGTGGACTGCACCTACGACATCCAGTGGGACGCCTGATCCGCGCTGGTTGCTGTTGCCGCCGGGTCCACAACCGACCCGACAGCTGTGGTCCGGGCCGCAACGCCCACACCTGAAAACCCCAGTCCTTTCGGGACGGCAAGGCGCTTGCTCAAGGGAGCCGCGCCCGCTGACGCGGGGGCCGTTCCCGAAAGGACCTCAACGTGAAACCCACCCGAAAGTTGCTCGAGGCCGCGCTGGTCGCGCTGCTCTCCCTCACCCCGCTGGGCTGCGACAGGACGCTGCCCCCGCCCGCGGACGCCGGCGTGACCGATGCCGGCGTCTCCCCTGACGGCGGAGCGCCCGAGGCGTCCCGCACGAAGATCATCGGCGGCGAAGAGGCGATCGCCCGCCTCTCTCCCGAGCGCCGGGAGCTGTTCCGGACGCTCTCGGCCAGCTCTCGCCGCCCGGTCACGCTGATGGTGGAGCGCGAGACCGGCGCGGTGATGACGCTGATCGGCGAGTTCCCCACCACCGGCGTGGACCTCCGCGAGCGCGCGCAGACGTTCCTCTCCGGGTACCAGCGCCTGATCGACGACCGGGTGCAGCCCGCGGAGCTGAAGTACCAGGCCGAGGCCACGCCCTGCGCGGACTCGGTGGCGATCTTCGACCGCGTGGTGGACGGGCTCCAGGTGGTGGGCAGCCGGATGACCTTCCACTTCGATCCCACCGGCATCCTGATCGGCATGACCAACGGCGTGGCGCCGGTGCCGGCTACCCGCGTGGAGATCGATCCGACCCGCGCCCCGGGCGCGAGCGAGCTCAAGAAGCTCCTGCCGCCGAACATGAAGCCGGGGATGGAGAAGCGGATCAAGGTGCTGGTCCCCGCGTACGACGGCTCGGGCCTGCACGTGGGCGAGCTGGCCAGCTGGCGGGATGACGCGCACAGCGGCGGGGTGAACGGCGCGGTGGTCGTCGGTGACATCGCGCTCACCGGCCGGCTCGGCGCGGCAGGGGAGGGCGCCGCGGTGGTGCCCTCCACCAGCGCGCCGAAGTTCCGCGCGTTCTCTCCCACCGGGCTGCCGGACTACGTCTCCTACCGGAGCCTCGGCGGCGTGATCGTCAACGGCCTGCCGGCCGAGCGGAACCCGGTGGAGTCCGCCTACCGGTTCCTCGAGGAGCACCCGACCCTGCTGCACACCGGCGCCGCGCGCTGCCAGTTCCAGCCGCAGGCGCTCGAGGAGGACGGCTCCGCGCCGGGCGCGTGGTTCGTGCACCTCCAGCAGCGCTACGGCTCTGTGCCCGTGTTTGCCAGCGAGGCGGTGCTGCAGCTGGAGGCGCTCGGGCAGGTGCAGAGCATCTCTGGCCGTACGCTGCCGCGGATCGAGCTGGCGATGACGCCGGCCATCTCCGCCACCCAGGCGGTGGACATCCAGAAGGGGATGCTCGAGGCCGGCGCGTCTTCTGACCCGAGCATGGCCTCGGCGATCTCGGACGCCCTGTCCCGCACGGCCACCACGCGGCTGGTCGTCTTCCCGCGCTTCCTCGTCCGCGATCTCCAGACCAACAAGTTCGACAAGCTCGCCTACGAGGTCGTCCGCGGCAGCTTCACCACGTTCGTGGACGCGAAGACCCGCGCCATCCTCTACGGCGTGAGCTCCCGCCAGGGCGGCTCCGTGGTGCGCGAGGCGGGCGGCAGCTCCGAGTGGGGCTACCTCTCCTTCCGCGAGCTGGAGCGCGATGGAGTGGTGACCGACCTGAGCGTGACGCCGTCCTCCGACAACCTGCCCACGCGCGCCGGCGGCAACCTCTCCGCGTCCATTGCGTCCATCGCGGCGTTCTACGCGCGGCTGAACTGGCAGGGGCAGAACGGCAACGGCGGGGACTTCGTGGTCAACGCCAACGTGGCGGTGGGCTCGGGCTGCCCGAACGCGTTCTTCGACTCCACCTTCACCAACAACGCCTTCTTCTGCGACGGCGTGGGCGCGAACGACGTGGTGGGCCATGAGCTCACCCACGGGGTGATCGCCCACTCGAGCCGGCTCATCTACCAGGACGAGTCCGGCGCCATCAACGAGGCCTACGCCGACCTCATGGGCAACCTGATCTTCCCGGAGCCCGGCGGCGGCTGGCTGGTGGGCGATCTGATGACCGGCGTGGCCCCGTTCCGCGACATGGCCAACCCCGCCTTCGGCGGTCAGCCCGGCCACTACTCGGCGTACCGGGTGCGCGACGGCAGCTGCGACCTGACCCCGTGGAGCTGCGACAACGGCTTCGTCCACACCAACAGCGGGATCATCAACAAGGCGCACCAGCTCCTGGCGGATGGCTTCACCCGCTCGGGCGTGACCGTGCCGGGGATCGGCCGCAACAAGCTGGCGCGGCTCGCCTTCGTCACCATGGCGCGCCGGCTCCCGTCCAACGCGCGCATGAATGACGTCCCGCTCGCCACCCACGACGTCTGCGAGCTCTTCGTGGCCCGCGGCGTGCGCGACATCACCAACACCAGCGTCTTCACCGCGGAGGACTGCAACTCGGTGGACTCGGCGTTCAACGAGGTGGGGCTCGGCGCCGGCCTCTCCACCGGGTGGAGCGAGCCGCAGCTCGGCTTCGAGGGCACCCGCACCGTCTTCGGCCCGCGCGACACGACCGCCGGGTTCTGCCCGGTGCTCAACGTCACCGGCACGCTGGGGACGCTCTCCGGGGATCTGCCGTTCGACCTCTCCCCGAGCACCGCCGCGGTCCCCAGCAGCGTCAGCTACTTCGCCAACGCGTTCGGCGTGAGCTTCGTGACGCCCGACGGCAGCCCCTTCGCGCCGATCGGCACGCCGCTGAAGATGCACACGGTTCGCTGGTGGGACGTGTTCGGGTACGAGCCGAGCTGGGCCACCAACGTGATCCCCGACACCACCAGCTGCCCGCCGCTCTCCACCGCCAGCGCCGTCTCGCCCGATACGTTCGCCCGGGATGACTTCTTCGGCGCCTCCGGCAGCAACACCGCGATCGGCCCCACCGCGAGCACGATCGATCCGTCCTGCACCCTCACCAACACCGAGGTGGAGCTCTGGTCGAACGATCTCACCACCCGCCTCAAGGGGCCGGCGAGCACCGTGACGTCCACCGTGACGCACTGGATCCTCTTCATCCCGGTCAACTTCAACCAGACCGCGTCGGTCTCCATGGCGCCGGCTGGAGGGAGCAACCTCCAGGCGCGCGTGAACTGGAGCTTCGACATGGGGCGGAGCATCCGGGTGAAGCTGCGCTACACGTTCAACCGCCCCTCCGGGACGGCCTGCACGCCGTGAAGAGCGTGGTGAGCTTGAGGATCCCACCTCCAGCGCATTGAGGCCCGGGCTGCCCCCGTTCACCCCGAGCGTAGCGCCGTAGGCGCGTAGTCGAGGGGCGGCACGGAGCACGAGCCTCCTCCAAGTCGCTCCGTAGGAACGGGACAAGCGGCCGCCTGCGAACCCACGCAGGCGGCCGTTCTCTTTGGGGGACCTCGGGACATCAGCTCCGTGCCGCCCCTCGACTACGGGCCTGCGGCCCTACGCTCGGGGTGAACGGGGGGAGCTACGGGACTGAAAGGCTCACAGCCTGTCGGGGTGACCGAGGGCTCACACCGACAGCAGCGCGCCCTTCGCTGGCGCGCCGGTGGCGCGGGAGATGGCGCGGACGTAGAGCGCCACCTGGGCCTCGTGGGCGGCGCGGTGCTCCTGGGCCTCCGCGTCCGTCTTGAAGTCCACCACCTGCCAGGTCCCGCTCTCGAGGAAGGCGAGATCCACCACGCCCTCCACCAGCGCGCCGTCCTCCTGCCTGAAGCTGACGGGCAGCTCGCGGCGGACCTTCTCGCTCGCGGCGGCACGCCGCAGCAGCGGGTGGCGCAGCGCCGCGATCACCGCCTCCGTCGCGGAGCTCCGCTCCAGCTCGCTGCTGTTCAGGGCGCGCGCGTGCAGCGCCACGCGCCGCCTCACCTCCTCGTCCGCGGCGGTGAGGGAGATTTCGGCCAGCGTGTTGTGCACCAGCGTGCCGAAGCGCCGCCCGCCCGGGCGGCCGTCCCGCGGCGCGTCCGTGGTCTCGGAGCTGATCGGCTCGGCTGGGGGCGTGGAGACGTCGTGCGCGGTGAGGACGTTGCGCGTGGCCACCGCGCCGCGCTCGAGCAGGCTCGCCCGCGCGGCGCTCCACGCCTGGTAGTCCTCCAGCGCCTGCTTCGAGCGCAGCCCGCCGTCGTCCTCCCGGAGCAGCTCGTCCTGGTGCAGCCCGGCGGTGTTGGTCTTGTCCAGCTCCAGCGTCTTCGGATCCCACCAGACCACGTCGTGCTCGCCGGCCTCGGGCCGGTGCAGCCCTGGGCAGACGGACGCCGCGGACCAGGCGTTCTCCGAGCGCTCCACCACGCTCTCCCGCCCAAACGCTGGGCAGCCCGGGGCAGGGCGCGAGACGAGCTGATCCTCCGCCTTGGGATAGAGCGCGGAGTGGAGCACGTCCACCCAGCCCGGCTGCTTCTCGTCGCCCACCACGGGGACGACGAGGAGATCTCTCGCGCGGGTGGCCGCGACGTAGCTGACCCGGATGGACTCCTCCATGTCCCGGCGGAGCACCTCGTCCTTGTGCTCGAGCAGCTCCACCGGCTTGCACCAGGCGAGCGGCTCCGCCCAGAGCCGCTGCTCTGGATCCACCCAGTGGGAGGGATCCTTGCGCTGATGCGGCGCGGTCGGCTCGGCGAGGATCACCACCGGGAACTCCAGCCCCTTGGCGCCGTGCACCGTCATCATCCGCACGCCCTCGCTGCCCTCTTCGACGATCGGCGCCTCTGGGGCCTCGCCGTCCTCGGCCGCGTCCTGGAGCTGATCCACGAAGGCGCGGAAGGAGCGGCCGCCGGCGTTCTCGAACCGGCGCGCGAGGTCGGTGAGCTGGGCCAGGTTCGCCAGCGCCTGATCTCCCGCGGTCCAGAAGGCGATGCCGGCGTGCGCGCGGGTCTCCTCCAAGAGCTGGGAGAGCGTGTCGGCGATCGGCCGCCGGTTGCGGCCGCGGTGCAGCTCGCGCAAGAGCGCCAGCCCCTGCGCCACGTCCCGCGCCGCGGCGGGGAGCTTCTCCACCTCCAGCGGCTTGAGCGGGTGGAGCTTGCCGGCGGCGGCGCGGAAGGTGAGCAGCGCGTCGTCCGAGAGGGCGAAGAAGGGGCCGCGCAGGGTGGCGTAGACGGAGAGCTCGTCGTCCGGCCACTCCACGGCGGCGAGCGCGTTGCGCAGCGCGAGCACCTCCTCGCGCGCGTGGAAGGAGCGGCCGCCCACCAGCACGTGGGGGATCCGCCGGGCCTCGAGCGCGGCGGTGTAGCGCTGCGTGACGTCCCCGCTGTCCCCGCCCTTGAAGCGCTTGAAGAGGATGCAGATGTGCTGCGGCTGCACCGGGACCAGCTCGTCCGAGCCGGGCTCGAGCACCTTCCAGCCGCTCTTGCGGACGAGGAAGGAGATGAAGGCGCCCACCGCGTCCGGGTAGGAGTCTTCAATCTGGTAGGAGGTGATCTTCCCGAACTTCCCGTACGGGCGCGGGACGGGCAGGGCGACCAGCGAAGGCTGGCTCGGGATCGCCTCCCGGAAGCGGGTGAGAGGGACGTAGCGCGCCTGGGTGGCGCTGCCCTGCATGTGCGGCGCGAAGGCGCTGTTGATCGCCTGCTGCACCGCGGGCGCCGCGCGGAAGCTGGTGGTGAGATCGAGCAGCGCGGCGCCGTGCGCCAACAGCCCCTGCTTCACGTGCTCGTACAGCGCCACGTCCGCGCGGCGGAAGCGGTAGATGGACTGCTTCGGGTCGCCGACGATGAAGAGCTTGCCCGCGGTGGGCAGCGCGCGCTCGGGGTTCGTCTCGGAGGGGTCCGACGCCGCGAGCAGCCGCAGGATGTCCGCCTGCAGCGGGTCCGTGTCCTGGAACTCGTCCACGAAGAGGTGGGTGAAGCGCTGCTGGAGCTCATGCCGGACGGTCTGGTCGCGCTGGAGCAGCTCGCGCAGCCGGAAGAGCAGGTCGAAGAAGTCCAGCTTCCCCGTCCGCTCCTTCACCCACTCGTAGCCCTTCACCACCGGGAGCAGCTCGGCGTGCAGGCACGCCGCCAGGTCCGCGTCCGAGCGCGCGAGCAGGTTCTCCAGCTGCTGCCGCACGCCGTCCCGCTGGGCCACCACCTTGTCGCGCGGCAGGTCCTGCGCGTAGGGGCGCCGCCCGCCCGTCCACTTCCAGCTGCGCTGGCGGAGCAGATCCGAGAGGCCGGCCTCCAGCCCGTCGTGATCCCGGGGGGCCACGGCCTCGTGGTGATCCAGGTCCTCCACGAAGCGGCGGATGTCCATCAGGTTCATCCGCAGGAAGTCGTCCTCGGCCCCGAGCTTGGCGAGCGCCCCCAGCTCGCGCAGCGCGGGCACCACCGCGTCCAGCTCCGCCTCGCGCGAGAAGGGCTGCCGGCGCCAGGCGCCGTCGAAGTCCCGGTGCTCCACCAGCTGCCAGGCGGCGCGTCGCAGCTGCTCGCGAGGAGGCACCGCGTCCCGGTGGCGCACCCGGCGGCGCAGCAGCCGGCGCACGCCCTCAGGGGGCATCCGGAGCGCCTCGGGGAACCAGCGGTCGAAGGCCAGGTCCAAAAGCCTGCGCGAGTCCGGCTCGGTGGCCACCTCGAAGAGCGGATCCACGCCGGCCGCCAGCGGGTGCTCGCGCAGCAGATCCGCGCAGAGCGCGTGGATGGTGCCGATCCGGGCCACCTCCAGCTCCGCCAGCGCCTGCTCCAGCCGCCGGTGCTCGGCGCTGCCCGTGGCGGCGGCGGCGCGCGCGTCCTCCAGCGCCCCACGCAGCCGCAGCTTCATCTCGCCCGCGGCCTTCTCGGTGAAGGTGACGGCGATCAGCCTGCCCAGGGTGGCGCCGCGGTGGCCCGAGGCGACCACGGCGACGATCCGGCCCACCAGCGCGGTGGTCTTGCCCGTGCCGGCCGCGGCCTCCACCACCAGCGTGGAGTCGAGATCTCCGGCGATCCGGCGGCGCGCCTCCTGGTCCGCGAGCGGCGTCATTTCATCTCCCGCAGCCGCTGCAGCGGCTCCAGCGCCTGCTTCGGCTTCACCGCCACCCGGCGCTGCTCGTGCGCGCCGCAGATGGCGCGGTAGTCGCACCAGGTGCACTCGTCCTTCGCCGGCGCCGCGGGGAGGAAGCCCTTCTCCAGCGCCTGGCCGACGATCTTCATCGCCTGCTGCGCGGCGTCTCGCGTGCTGGCGTCCAGCGGGATGAAGACCTCGCTGAACTCGCCGGCCTGCGTGCAGTAGTAGAGCCGCCCGCCGTGGATGGCCACGCCCGGGAAGAGCTTCTCCAGCGCGAGCGCGTAGAGCACCGGCTGCAGCGTCTTGCCGCCGCCGAGCACCGTGCCCTCCTCCGCCCGCGCCTTGCCCGTCTTGTAGTCCGTGGCGCGCAGCCCGCCGCCCGCGCCGCGCTCCACGAGATCGATTGAGCCGCGCAGCCGCAGGCCGCCGTCGAGCTCCACTGGCGCGGGCCGGCTCTCCGGGTCCTGCTGGTCGCGCAGGCCCAGCCCGAAGGCGAGCTCGAACTTCCAGGGCGCCCACTGCGAGGCCGCGGCCGCCGTCTGCCGCAGCCAGGCGCGCGCGTCCGCGCTGATCGCCACCAGGCCGTCCTTCCAGACGCGGTCGATCGCCGGGGCGTAGAGATCTTCGTGCTTCTTCGCCACCTCGCGCAGGGTGCGCTCCAGCTCGTCCAGCGCCTCTTCCAGGGCTTCCGGATCCAGCGGGAGCTTGCCCTGATCGCGCAGGGCGCTGAGCACGCCGTAGTGGACCTCGTGCACCATGGAGCCCTTCTGCAGCGGGTCCAGCTCCTCGAGCGCCACCGGCTCCTCCCGCGGGGAGAGCTTGAGGATGGCGCTCAGGTAGAAGCGGTAGGGACACGCCGCGAAGTGCTGCAGGGCGGTGGCGGAGAATGCGCGCGCCGAGAGCTGGTGCGCCGCCAGCGCCGCCAGCGCTTCCGGAGAGGGCTTCACCAGCCCGTCCGCCTGCGTCCAGTTGCCGTGCCAGCGCGCGTAGCGCGTGCGAAGGGCGCGCGCGAGGAACGGGTTCACCTGCGTGAGGTAGCGCGCGCCGCCGCGCGGGGGCGCCACCGGGCCGCGGAAGAGGCCGTCCAGGACGGAGAGGTCCCGCTCGGCCACGTCGATCGCGCTGGACGCGTTCTTCGGCGCCGGCCAGCCGATCCGCGCGTCCACCGCGCGCTCCGCTCTGCGCCGCAGCTCCTCGTAGCGCGGCAGCTTGCCCTCCACCGCGCGCAGGGCCTCCAGGCCGTAGAAGGAGGGCACCCGCGGCCGGCCATCCGCGCTGTCGATGCGGGGGTAGGAGAGCACCACCCGCGTTCGCGCCGCGCCCACCGCGAGCTGCAGCTGCAGGCGCTCCGAGGCCACGCGCTGCGCGTCCGTCTCCAGCCCGCCGAGCTGGCTGCGCGCCGCGTCCGGGGCGATGGGATCCTCGCGGACCTTCTGCGGGAAGAGCCGTTCGGCCAGGCCCGGGATCAGCACCACCTCGAACGACATGCCCCGCGCGGCGTCCACCGGCCCCACGAAGACGCGGCCGTACCGCCGCTCCTTGGGGCGCACCGTCAGCTGGAGCAGCCGCTCCGAGAGGACCGTCCGCACCTCCGCCAGCGCCACCGGCCCCACCACGCCCAGCGGCGCCAGCTCGCCCAGCACGGAGAGGACGCGATCCGGGTAGCGCAGGCCGCGCGTGGCGAGCTCCGCCACCTTGTCCAGCCAGTCCCGCCAATGCGCGCGCGCCGGCAGCGCAGCCAGGAGCTCCAGCAAGGGCAGCGCGTAGGCGGTGAAGGCTTCGAGATCCGAGAGCGCCTTGGTGAGCCTCGCCGTGTGGCCTTCGCTCAGGTCCGGGGCGGACAGCTCCAGCCGGTAGCGCTCGGCGAGCCCCTGCAGCCGCCGCGCCCAGCGGTCCTTGCCGCCGATCACCGCGGCCTCGACGATCAGCTGCTCCCAGCGGCGCGGCGCGCGCAGCGTCCCTGCCACCACCGGCAGCTGCTCGCTCTCGATGTCCTCGGGGGGCGGCTCCGGCTCGGGCTGCCCGTCCGCGTCGGGATCTCGCGCGGCTTCGGCTTCGTCCGGGTCCGGCGGCGCCCAGCGCGCGGAGGGGGCCGGCGCGGGCGGCGGGGTGCCCTCCGGCGTCGCGCGCGGCACCTCTCCCAGCGAGAGGTACTCCGCGAAGTGGTGGGCGGAGAGGTTCTCGTCCGCGCAGGCCAGCAGCGCCAGCAGCGCCCGGCCGGCCGGATCCGGTTGGCGGACGCCTCGCACGTAGTGGGCGGGGACGCCGGCGCGCCGCAGGGCCTCGCAGATCGCTGATCGGTAGGCGCCCGGCGCGCGCAGCAGCACCGCCATTTGATCGAAGGGCACGCCCCGCGCTGCCTCGCGGTGGATCGCGCGCGCCAGCTCCACGCACTCGCGCATCTCGCCGGGCGCGGAGAGCAACTCCACGTCCTCGGCCGGAGGCTGCGGGGAGAGCTGCTCCGCGCCGAAGAGGTTCTGCTGCAGGCGCGCGAGGCCGGAGGTCTGAGGCGGCTCCGAGCGGGTGGCCTTCGTCTGCAGCGCGGTCTCGAGCAGCTGAGCGCTGCGGTCGTCTCCCGCCGGGACCGTGGCGAGCAGCTCCGGGCATTGGGCCGCCAGCGCCTGCACCAGCTCACCCTCGAGCATGGAGCGCAGCGGCACGTCCAGGAGCAGCGTGGGCAGCCCGCGCAGCGGGTGCTCGCTGGCCTTCAGCTGCTGCGCGGCGGCGGAGAGGATCAGCGCGCGGTCCGCCAGCTTCGCCTCGGCCAGCGCGGCCTCGAAGGCGGCCGCGGCGCGGGCGAGATCCGGATCCAGCGCGGCGGGATCCAGCCCGGCGGTCCGCAGCTCATCCACCGTGCGGGCGAGCGCGCGCGGCAGCCCCGGCTGCGCAGCCACCGGCGCGAAGCGGCCGAGCCGGTTCTCCCGCGCCAACTCGTGGACCACCCGCGCCCAGAGCGCCTCCAGGGCGAGCGCCGAGGCGGGCGTGAGCGACCGCTCGAGCAGCGAGCGCTCGGCCAGGCGTAGCGCGAGCCGGTGCAGGGAGAGCCGCTGCCAGCCGAACGTCCCGCCGCCCTCGAACGCCACGCCACGGGCCAGGTCCTGGACGCCGTCCAGGCTCCCACCCACCAGCAGCGTCTCCCCGTCCGGCGGGCGCGCGGCGAGCCACTCGCGGGCCAGCTCGAGGCGGCGCGCGGCGGAGGAGGAGGTGATGAGGGAGCGAGCCACGGTGAAGAAGTAGCACGCCAGCCGGGCGCCGGCTTCGCCTCAATCGCGCTTGCTGGACTCGAGGTGGAAGGCGTGGAGGAACCGGTGGATCACCGGCGCCGCCACGATCCCCACGCTGCTCAGGAACGCCACCCCGCTGAAGAGCGCGTACGCCGAGGCGAAGAGCTTCGCGCCGGTGGTCCGCATGGGATCCACCGGGCCCATGCCGGTGAGGATCATGGACGCGTTGAGCAGGGCGTCCACCCAGCCCAGCCCGGCCGTCAGCCGGTAGCCCACCACGCCGATCGCCAGGGACGCTCCCACCAGCAGCCCGCCGAACGCCGCGCTCCGCCCGAGCCGGCGGTAGAAGTGGCGCCGCGGCAGCAGCGCTTGGTGGCGACGCTCGTACATGGGCGCGCAGCGGGTGCACGATCAATTTGAGGACGCTGCGGCCGCTCGCGTTCGGTCTCGCTCGCCCTGACGGGCGAAGTGAAACTGGTGTCGGCGGCCATCGCGGAGGGGTGCCCGCCGCTCGGTTTGACGACGGGCTCGTTGGACGGC
>JBGATB010000026.1:0-122224 GCA_044229415.1 Myxococcaceae bacterium
GGGAAGCTGATCGCTCTCCTTGCGCTCTTCTCTGTTCCGATGACGTTCGTGTTCGTGGGCTGCAACCCCGAGTGCGTTGACCGCTTCGACTGCCGCGCCAAGGGCACCAACTTCGTCTGCGAGAACAGCAAGTGCGTCGAGGGACACACCACCCCGACCGTTGACGCGGGCCGCGACTCCGGTACCCCGGTCGTTGACTCCGGCACCCCGGTGGTCGACTCCGGCACCCCCGTCGCCGATGCGGGCATGGACGCGGGCACCACGGCCGATGCGGGCACCGGCGACGCCGGCACTGACGCGGGCGTGACTGGGACCGTGACGAACTTCGTCCTGCACGTAAATAACCCTTGGCCCCACGCTACGAAGACGCTCTACCTCAAGGTCTTCGACTCGACCTCGCGCACCCAGGTTGGCACGACGATCACCCTCGTTACCGCCGCCGCGCCGTTCGACGTCATCGTCCCGCTCGCAAACGCTCCGGCCGGCAAGTCCTACGACTTCGACTTCTACGTGGATCTGAGCAACCCGGCGAACGCGATGTGTGATGGCCCGGCCGGCGGAATGGATCACGCCTGGCGGCGCACCTACGCCGCGCCCGCGGGCAACACCGTCAACGGGACGGTCGACTTCGACCACACGACCACGTTTGAGAACGTCTGCGGGTCCTTCTAGGACGTTGCTAGTTCGCAGCTTCGCGCGGCCTCCTCGGACTCTCGAGGAGGCCGTCGCTTTTTCGGACTGGTGTCTCGAGCGCTGGACTCCATTCCGAGTAGCGAGACGGCGCCGGGAAAACCGCCAAGGAGATTCGATGGCTTGCTGTGGCCCGGTTCCTTCATTCCCTCGCCGGATGCAAACTCGAACTCTCCTTTCGGTTGTGTTGGCTGCCCTCCTTTGCGCCTGTCGCGGTAGCCCAGCAATCGACTGTGCCCGAGACGAGGAGTGTCCCCAGGGCGCGGTCTGCGACAAGACTTACCGCTTCTGCGTTCAGGCCTCCGGCCCTGGGGTGGTGATCGATAGCGACGCAGGGGCCAACGTCGATGCTGGGTCTGCAGTCAGTGGCGGGCAGGGTGATGCGGGCGCAACACAGGATGCCGGTCTCGCGGGCAATGATGCAGGCAGCTACGACGCTGGCGGTGACCTGGACGCAGGGCCATGCGGTCGTGGGTATCTCTGCCGTTGGCGGCGCGTTGCCGATCTTCCTTTCCCGAGGTTCAGGTACTCGACCTTCTGGGAGTCACCCTCGTCGGTGGTGATCGCTTTCGGAACCTCGTCGATTCCGGGTGACCAGTTCCATTCTGAGAGCCAAGCGCTGCGGTACGACGAGGCAACTGGCGACTGGCTTGACGCTGGTTTCACACCGTTTCCGGACAGCGAAGCGAAGAGCATTCCTCTGACTTCGTCTGAAGTACTTCTTGTCGGAATGACCAGAACCGCGATTCGCAATGGCTCGGGGCAGTGGACGGAGATTCCGAGCGCGGGAAGCCTGAGCAAGAGCGAGTTTGCCCTCGTCGCTCTGCGAGACGGTCGGATCCTGCGCGTCGGTGGCACGGGGATGAAGGCCAGCGTCGAGATCTTTGATCCCTTTACCCGTCGGTGGTCCGAGATCGCGCCGATGAAGTATGGCCGGACGCGGCCAGTCGGATCTCTCCTGCCGGACGGACGCGTCCTCGTGTCGGGCGGGAATCACACCACTCGGGAGACGGAGTTGTTCGACCCCGATGCCGGGACATGGACCACTGGTCCGGCAATGCACAAGATCCGATACGGACACGTGGTAGCGGAGCTCGACAGCGACCATCTGCTCTTCGCGGGCGGTGAGGAGGATGGTGGAACCTCGGAGATCTACAACGCGGCCACGCAGGTATTTGAGGTGCCGCGCTCTATGCCCTGGATGCACTACTTCCAAGACGTCGCGAGCGTGAAGCTCAGCAACGGACGTGTGTTGGTGGCGGGAGGTCGCGAGGGCACCGAGACCTCGATCTACGATCCGGCGACGAAATCGTGGACGGCAGGACCCCCGCTGATGACCCCCAACAAGCAGGGATACTTCCGATTTGAGCGACTGCCGTCAGGCAAGATCCTGGCGCCGGGAGGTATCAACCTCTCCTTCGCCGAGGCCACTGCCCGTGTCGAGGTGCTCGAGTAGTCGGCGTGGTCGCGACATGCTCGCCTGACTTCAACGACGAAGATTCGCTGTCATCGCGGACTCGAGTGGGTCGCCAGATCTGCATGGAAGGCCGGCATGCGTTTGCTCTCAGCGCGCTCGTCCCGCTCCTCCTCACCGCTTGCGGCTTCCTCAACGCTGAAGACAGCTGCTCCTCCGGTGGGCGGGACCCGAATCCAGATCCCGGACGATCGGTCTCGTGTAGTCGCCGGATGTCCCTCGGTTCTTGGATGGCTCTGATCTTCCACAGAACCCGCGCTTTCCCATGGAGATCCGAATGCGTTCCTTACTCTGCGCCCTCGTCCTTCTCGCTGTCTTTGCTGCGTGCCGCGCCAGCCCTGCCATCGACTGTGCCCGAAACTCGGATTGCCCCGAGGGTGCCGTTTGCGAGCCGACGTATCTCTTTTGCGTTCAAGCTGGGGACGCTGATGCCTCCAGCGAAGGAGATTCAGGGTTCGTTTCGGATGCGGGTGCATTTCCCGGAGACGCTGGGGCTTCACACGACGCTGGGCTTTCACGTGATGCGGGGTCGGAGGGGAGCGACGCTGGTGGCCTTGACGGCGGAGAACCCGCGGATGCCGGACCCTGCGGACCCGGCTACCTTTGCCGTTGGCGCCGTGTGGCCGACCTCCCCCACGCGCGGTACCGCTACGCGAGCTTCTGGGAATCCTCCACATCCCTGGTGATTGTTTCGGGAACTTCCAATGAACAGGAAGACCGCAACGCGCTTCGATACGACGAGATCACGGGCGACTGGAGCGACGCTGGCTTCACGCCTTTCGGCGACGCCTACGCGGCGAGTATTCGGTTAAGCGCGTCGACGGCGCTGCTGGTGGGAAGAGAGCGCACCGCTGTGAGAAATGCCGCGGGGGCCTGGTCGGAAATTCCGGACGCGGGGCTCGAACTGAAAATCGAATTCGCGCTCGCAGCCCTTAACGATGGCCGAATCCTCAGAGTGGGGGGGAAGTGGGGAACTGCGAAAGACACGGCGGAGGTGTTTGATCCCGTAGCGCGAAAGTGGATTGCGACCGCACCGATGCAGTTCGCTCGCGTCAGCCCGGTTCCGATTACGCTTGGTGATGGTCGGGTGCTCGTCACCGGTGGGACTGAGGCCACTCGCGCGACTGAGATCTTTGACCCTGTTGGTGGCACCTGGAGTCCGGGGCCGGTCATGAACAAGGTTCGAGTTGGTCATGTCGTCGTCCCGCTCGAGGACAACCGCTACCTGCTCACGGCCGGGGAAAGCGATGGGGGGACCTCCGAGGTCTACAACGCGGCCACCGCGACCTTTGAAGACGTGAGAACAGTGCCCTGGATCCATCTGTGGCACGGCGTTGCGAGCGCAAGGCTCGCCAACGGTCGCGTGATAATCGGAGGCGGGCGCGAGGGTACCGAGACTTCGATCTACGATCCGGCGACAAAGAGCTGGACCGCCGGGCCACCGATGATGACGCCTAGCAAGCAGGGCTACTTCCGCTTCGAGCGACTTCCGTCGGGAAGGATCGTCGCACCCGGGGGGGTGGAACTCTCGTTTGGCGAGGCAACCGCCCGTGTCGAGGTGCTCGAGTAGTCGGCCTGGTCGCGACACGTTCGTCATACTTCAGGGTCGACGGTCCAATGTCACAGCGCGCTTGAGCGGGGCGCCAGATATGCAGGAAGGGCCGGCATGCGTTTCCTCCTGGCGCTCGTCCTGATCTTCCTCGCGGCCTGCGCCTCCCTCAACGCTGGAGACACTTGCTCCTCCAGCGCGCAGTGCCGCGAAGGCCTGAGCTGCATCACCATCGCCCCTGCGCCTGGTGACAGCGCGACGATCTGCACTCTGCGCTGCAACAGAAACGAGGACTGTGGACCGGGCGGGTCCTGCTATTGCCCGGACTCTCCGGCCGGAGCGCGCTGTCGCGTCGTCGAGGACACCGCCACGCCGCACACGCCCACGTTCGTCTGCGCCATGCGCCGCTGAGCTCTCCGAGGCCCGCACGCGGACCGTCACGGACTACCTGGTCCAGCGCGGCGTGCCGCGGCTGCGGCTGACGCCCATGGGCTTCGGTCTCTCGCGGCCGATCGAGGAAGACGCCACCGAAGCGGGCCGCACCAGAACCGCCGGGTCCAGTTCGAGATCGTCCCGAGCGCGGCGCCCTTCCCCTCGGCCGCCGCGCCGGTTCCGGCTCACCGGGTGAAGGTCAGCGCCGTCTCACCCTGAAGCAGGCAGGGGGGCGCCAACTGCCCACCCTCCTCTGCCCTGCCGGTCGTCCCTAGCTTCCCGCCAGGGACCCATGAAACAGCGCATCGGCAGTGTGGTGATCGAAGGGGTCGAACCCCAGGTAGACGACGGCCGCCATCCGGTGAAGCGGGTGGTCGGCGAGTCGGTCGCCGTGCAGGCGGACATCTTCAAGGAGGGGCACGACGTCCTCGCCGCGGTGGTCCGCTGGCGCCAGGTGTCGCCGGTCGCCCCGTCCGCAACCGAGTGGCAGGAGGCTCCGCTCCACCCGGTCTCGAACGATCGTTGGGCGGGCGCGTTCCCGTTGGAGAAGGTGGGCCGCTACGCCTTCACGGTGGAGGCGTGGCCTGACCTCTTCCGCTCTTGGACCTCCGAGCTGAGCCGTAAGGTGGGCGCGGGCCGCTCCGTCGCCAGCGAGCTGCTCGAGGGGGCCGCGCTGCTGCGCTCGGCGGCGGACCGCGCGCAGAAGGTGAACCCCCAGCACGCGGCGCGACTGAAGGAGCTCGCCCAGGCGCTGGAGCAGGGGCCGGCGGACACCGCGCTGGCGCTGGCCAGCAGCGCGGCGATCACCGAGCTGGCCTGCCGCTACGCGGACCGCTCCATCGGCGTGCGGACCGAGCGGGAGTTGCAGGTCTACGCGGACCGGCCGCGCGCGCGCTTCTCCGCCTGGTACGAGTTCTTCCCGCGCTCTGCCAGCCGGGACACCCGCCGCCACGGCACGTTCCGGGACTGCGAGCTGCTGCTGCCGGAGATCCAGGAGATGGGCTTCGACGTGGTCTACCTCCCGCCAATCCACCCGATCGGCAGGACGGCCCGGAAGGGCAAGAACAACAGCCTCGTCGCCGGCCCGGACGACGTGGGCAGCCCGTGGGCGATCGGCGCGGCGGAGGGCGGGCACAAGTCGGTGCACCCGGCCCTGGGAACGTTGGAGGACTTCAAGCGCTTCGTCCGCAAGGCGAACGATCTGGGGATCGAGGTGGCGCTGGATCTGGCCTACCAGTGCTCGCCGGATCACCCCTACGTGAAGGAGCACCCCGAGTGGTTCTCCTGGCGGCCGGACGGGACGCTGAAGACCGCGGAGAACCCACCCAAGCGCTACGAGGACATCGTCAACTTCGACTTCCTCGGCCCCGCACGCGAGTCACTCTGGGCGGAGCTCAAGTCGGTGGTGCTCTTCTGGGTGGACGCGGGCGTGAAGATCTTCCGCGTGGACAACCCGCACACCAAGCCCGTCCCCTTCTGGGCCTGGCTGATCCGGCAGATCCAGGACGTCCACCCGGAGGTGATCTTCCTCTCCGAGGCGTTCACCCGGCCCAAGGTGATGAAGGCGCTCGCGAAGGTCGGCTTCTCGCAGAGCTACACGTACTTCACCTGGCGGAACTTCCGGCACGAGCTCGAGGAGTACCTGAAGGAGCTCACCACGCCGCCGGTGAGCGACTTCATGCGTGGCAACCTCTGGCCGAACACGCCGGACATCCTGCCGGAGCTGCTGCAGCAGGGCGGCCCACCGGCGTTCAAGATCCGCGTGGCGCTCGCGGCCACCCTCTCCTCCAGCTACGGGATCTACTCCGGGTACGAGCTGTGCGAAGGGCGCGCGCTGCCGCGCAGCGAGGAGTACCTGGACTCGGAGAAGTACCAGCTGGCGCGCTGGGACGATCGCCCCGGCCACATCCGGAACTTCATCACCAACCTGAACCGGCTGCGGCAGGCGAACCCCGCGCTGCAGCTCTACACGAACCTGCGCTTCCACGGCTCCAACAATGAGCGGGTGATCTTCTACGGCAAGAGCACGCCGGACGGCGCCAACCGGCTGCTGATCGCGGTGAACCTGGACCCCTACGCCACCCAGGAGGCAATCCTCGAAGTCCCGCTCGTGGAGCTGGGGATCGCTCCGGACGAGCTGTACCAGGTGCATGAGCTGTTGCGTGACGAACGTGCACTCTGGAAAGGTCCTCACGCGCAGGTCCGGCTCACGCCAGACTACCCGGCGGCGATCTGGTCCGTGCTGCGCTTCAAGCGGACGGAAGCCGGCTTCGACTACTACGGCTGACGCAGGAGGCGCGCGGCGAACCTTATGCTCGAGAACGATCCGCAGTGGTTCAAGACGGCGATCATCTACGAGCTGCACATCCGCGCCTTCTACGACTCGAACGGCGACGGGATTGGCGACATCCCCGGGCTGATCGAGAAGCTGCCCTACATCCAGAGCCTGGGCGTCACCTGCCTCTGGCTCCTGCCCATGTACCCGTCGCCGCTAAGGGACGACGGCTACGACATCGCGGACTACTACGCGATCCACAAGGACTACGGGACGCTCGATGACTTCAAGCGCCTGATCGACGAGGCGCACAAGCGCGGGATCCGGATCCTCACCGAGCTGGTGGTGAACCACACCTCGGATCAACACCCCTGGTTCCAGGAGGCGCGGCGGGATCCAAAGTCGCCCAAGCGGAACTACTACGTCTGGAGCGACACGGACGACCGCTACAAGGCCGCGCGGATCATCTTCACCGACACCGAGCGCTCGAACTGGACGTGGGACCCGGTGGCCAAGCAGTACTTCTGGCACCGCTTCTTCTCCCACCAGCCGGACCTCAACTACGACAACCCCGAGGTCCAGCAGGCCATGCTGGACGTCATGAAGTTCTGGCTCGACATGGGGGTGGACGGCTTCCGTTGTGACGCCGTCCCCTACCTCTTCGAGCGCGAAGGCACCAACTGCGAGAACCTCCCGGAGACGCACGCCTTCCTCAAGCGCCTGCGCGCGAAGATCGACGCCGAGTACGGCGCCGGCAAGGTGCTGCTGGCGGAGGCGAACCAGTGGCCCGCGGACGTCCGCGTCTACTTTGGCGACGGGGACGAGTTCCACATGGGCTTCCACTTCCCGGTGATGCCGCGCCTGTTCATGGCCATCCGCCGCGAGGAGCGGACGCCAATCGTGGAAATTCTCCAGCAGACGCCGGACATCCCGGAGAACTGCCAGTGGGCGCTCTTCCTGCGCAACCACGACGAGCTGACCCTGGAGATGGTCACTGACGAGGACCGGGACTACATGTACCGGGAGTACGCGCAGGACCCGCGGATGCGGATCAACGTGGGGATCCGCCGGCGGCTCGCGCCGCTCATGGACAACGGGCGGCGGCGGATCGAGCTGCTCCACTCGCTGCTCTTCGCGCTCCCGGGGACGCCGGTCCTCTACTACGGCGACGAGATCGGCATGGGGGACAACGTCTACCTCGGCGATCGCAACGGCGTGCGCACGCCCATGCAGTGGAGCTCGGACCGGAACGCCGGCTTCTCCCGGGCGGACGGCGCTGCGCTCTACGCGCCGCTGATCGCCGATCCCGTCTACGGCTTTCAAGGGCTCAACGTGGAGGCCCAGGACCGCGTTCGCTCTTCACTGCTCAACTGGGTGAAGAGGCTGATCCGGATCCGCCAGAAGCACCCGGCCTTCGCGCTGGGCAAGCTCCAGTTCCTCCACCCCGTGAACCGGAAGGTGCTGGCCTTCACGCGGACCTACCAGGGGGAGACGTTCCTGGTCCTCTGCAACCTCTCCCGCTTCGCGCAGCCGGCCGAGCTGGACCTCGCCGCCTTCGAAGGCCAGGTGCCGATCGAGCTCTTCGGCAGCACGCCCTTCCCGGTGATCACCCCGCGGCCGTACCAGCTCTCGCTCGGGCCGTACATGTTCCTCTGGTTCAGGATCAGCGCCAACGAAGCCCGGAGCGCGTCATGAGAGTGGATCTCGAGAAGCTGCCTGCCTACCTGCAGTCCCGCCGCTGGTTCGGAGGCAAGGCCTGGCCGATCAAGAGCGTCTCCCTGATCGAGCACGCGGAGCTCCCCAACGGCGCTGGCGCCCTGGCGATCGTCGAGGTGACCTACGGCCTGGGGGCGCCCGAGCGCTACGTGCTGCCGGTCGCGGCGGATGCCCAGGGCAACCTGCGGGAGGCGCTGGAGGACGACGAGACGGCCCGCTTCCTCCTCTCGCTGATCCGCGAATCCAGGGCGCACTCCATGGGCTCGGGCGCGCTCAAGGGGCGGCGCCGGGTGCCGGCGGGCGCGCTGCAGCCCGTGCGCCCGACGCCGGACGTGCGGCGGCTCGCGGTGGAGCAGAGCAACACCTCCCTGGTCTTCGACGAGCGGCTGATCCTCAAGCTGATCCGCAAGCTGGAGGCCGGCACCCACCCGGAGGCGGAGCTCGGGACGTTCCTGGCGGAGCGCACCCCCTTCCGCGCCACGCCAGAGCTCGTGGGCGTGCTGGATCTCGAGGGGAGCGTCTCTGGCACCATCGCCCTGCTCCACCGCTTCGTCCCCAACCAGGGAGACGGCTGGGCCTTCGTCACCCAGACCTTCAAGACCCAGCCGTCTCACGCGCCGGCGTTCCTCGCCGAGGTGAAGGCGCTCGGGAAGGTGGTGGGCGAGCTGCACGTGGCGCTCGCGTCGGACTTGAACGACCCGGCCTTCGCTCCGGAGCCGGTGCTGCTGGAGGACCTGCAGCGCTGGAGCTCCTCCATCACCGGCGAGCTGGGGGTGACGCTGAATGCCGCCGCGGCGGTGCCGGAGCTCGCCGCGCGCCGCGAGGAGCTGGTGGCGCGCGCGCACCGCCTGGCCACCGCCGAGCCCTCCGGAGAGAAGACGCGCGTGCATGGGGACCTCCACCTGGGGCAGGTGCTGCGCACGGAGGCCGGCTGGCTGGTCTTCGACTTCGAAGGAGAGCCCGCGCGCTCCTACGCGCAGCGGCGGGAGAAGCACTCGCCGCTCAAGGATGTGGCCGGGATGCTCCGCTCGTTCGCCTACGCCGCGGCCTCCGCCGCCCGCGAGGGGGGCAAGAGCGTGCCCGTCGCCCCGGTGCGCGAGGCCTTTCTCGAGGGATATCTCGCCGCCGCCCGGAGCGCCTCGTTCCTGCCCAGAGGAGAGCTGTTCAAGACGCTGCTGGACGCGCTGGAGTTCGAGAAGCTGCTCTACGAGCTGCGCTACGAGCTGCAGAACCGGCCGGAGTGGGTGCAGATCCCCGCCAACGCCCTGCTCTCGCTCTAGGACATTGGCGCCGGATCGCGCTAAGGCACGGCAGCGTTTGGTTCAGGAGGGACTCGTGAGAAAGCCGGCGGATCGCGCGCAGGTGGAGCAGGAGATCACCCGCCTGGTGGAGCTGCGCCAGCCCAACCCCCACGGGGTGCTGGGCATCCACGCGGACGGAGACGGCGTGGTGGTGCGCGCGTACCGCCCGGACGCCACCAAGATCGAAGTCGTCCCCGACTTCGGCGGGCGCATCCCCATGCAGCACCGGCGGGACGGCGTCTTCGAGGCGCGGCTCAATGGGCGGGACGAGCCCTTCGGCTACTTGATCGACGTGGAGTACAACGGCGCCCACTTCACCGTTCGGGACCCGTACAGCTTCCTCCCCACGCTCGGGGAGATGGACCTCTACTTCGCCGGCGAGGGCAAGCACGAGCGGCTCTGGGAGCGGATGGGCGCGCACCTCACCCACCACGACGGGGCCAGCGGGGTCTCCTTCGCGGTCTGGGCGCCGATGGCGCAGGGCGTGTCCGTGGTGGGCGACTTCAACTCCTGGGACGGGCGCCTGCACCCCATGCGGCAGATGGGCTCCTCGGGGATCTGGGAGCTCTTCGTCCCCGAAGTGAGCGAGGGGGCGCGCTACAAGTTCGAGATCCGCCCGCCCCACGGCCCGCGCCTGCTCAAGGCGGATCCGTTCGCCTTCCGCACCGAGGTCCCGCCGCTCACCGCCTCGGTGGTGCACGAGCTCTCCCACTTCCAGTGGCAGGACGACGCCTGGCTGCAGCAGCGCGCCAAGGCGGAGCCGCTGCGCCGGCCCATCTCCATCTACGAGGTCCACCTGGCCTCCTGGCGCAAGGTGGTGGAGGACGGCGGGCGGTCACTCACCTACCGCGAGCTCGCCACCGCGCTGGCGGACTACGTGAGCCAGCTCGGCTTCACGCACGTGGAGCTGCTGCCGGTGGCGGAGCACCCGTTCGGCGGCAGCTGGGGCTACCAGGTGGGGGCCTACTACGCGCCCACCGCGCGCTTCGGCCACCCGGATGATCTGCGCTTCTTGATCGACATGCTCCACCGCCGCGGGATCGGCGTGATCATCGACTGGGTGCCCGGCCACTTCCCGCGGGACGCGCACGGCCTGGCCCGCTTCGACGGCTCCGCCCTCTACGAGCACGAGGATCCGCGCCAGGGCGCGCACCCGGACTGGGGCACGCTGGTCTTCAACTTCGGCCGCAACGAGGTGAAGAACTTCCTCATCGCCAACGCGCTCTTCTGGCTCGAGCAGTACCACGTGGACGGGCTGCGCGTGGACGCGGTCGCCTCGATGCTCTACCTCGACTACAGCCGCAAGGAGGGCGAGTGGATCCCCAACGCCTACGGCGGCCGGGAGAACCTGGAGGCGATCGCCTTCATGCGCGAGCTCAACTCGCTGATCGGCCGCAAGCACGCGGGGGTGATCATGCTCGCCGAGGAGTCCACCGCCTGGCCCAAGGTCTCCGCGCCGCCCGAGTACGGCGGGCTCGGCTTCCACTTCAAGTGGAACATGGGCTGGATGCACGACACCCTGGCCTACTTCTCCAAGGACCCGCTCTACCGGCGCTACCACCACAACCAGCTCACCTTCGGGCTGCTCTACGCCTTCTCGGAGAACTTCGTCCTGCCGCTGTCCCACGATGAAGTGGTCCACGGGAAGGGCTCGCTCTACGGCCGCATGCCCGGTGATGACTGGCAGAAGCGCGCCAACCTGCGCGCGCTCTACGGCTGGATGTGGGCGCACCCGGGGAAGAAGCTGCTCTTCATGGGCGGCGAATTCGGCCAGCCGGACGAGTGGAACCACGACCGGAGCCTGGACTGGCACCTGCTGGACTTCGACAGCTTCCGCGGCATCCAGCGCTTCGTGAGCGATCTCAACCGGCTCTACCAGGAGGAGCCGGCGCTCTTCGAGGCGGACTCGGACGGCGCGGGCTTCCACTGGATCCAGGCGGACTCGGCGGACGCCAACGTCTTCGCCTTCCTCCGGCGGGCCCCCTCCTCCGGCCGCACCGTGGTCTGCGTGGCGAACCTCTCTCCGCAGCCGAGACAGGGCTACCGGATTGGCCTCCCGCAGGGGGGCGTTTGGGATGAAATCTTGAACAGTGACGCCGGCTTGTATGGTGGCTCAGGGTTGGGAAACTTCGGGCAGGTCAATTCCGAAAATTTGAGATGGGACGGGCAGCCACATTCAGCGGAGTTGGTGCTCCCGCCCCTGAGCGTGGTGTGGCTGCGCCCCAAGGCCTGAGCCGGAAGGCGCCGGGCCGATGAGCAGCGAATCCACGATCCCTCCCTGGCCGAAGGGGTACCGCCCGCCTTCGCCCAAGCCCGCCGCGGCGCCTGCGCCGGCTCCGGTGGCCGCCCCGCCGCCGAAGGTGAACGACGGGTTCGATCCCGCCGCCGCGGCCTCCGCGGAGAAGGTGCTGGCGCAGCGGTTCGAGTCCGAGCCCTCCCTGCGCGTGAAGGTCTCCGTGCTGGGCGCGCTGCAGGCCCACCGCAACGAGCTCATCCACTCGCTCTCCGGCGCCAAGGCGGAGCTCGCGGCCTGGCGCAAGGAGCACGGCGGCGTGGAGAGCATGCACCGCCTGGCGGTGGCCGGCGGCCAGCTGGTGAGGAACGCCCTCTCCGGGAATTTGAAGGTCTGGGAGGGCGCCGGCGAGCTGGCCACGGACGCGGAGACGCTCGAGCGCGCGCCGATCCGGGATCGGCTGGCCTCGCTCGAGCACCGCCTCAAGGAGGTGGACCGCGCGATCCGCGCCGTGGCGGACGGCGGCCAGCTCCCCGCCTCGGCGGACTACCGGATCCGCGAGCTCTCCAGCGCGCTCCACGGCCGCCCGCTGCAGCCGGCCGAGCTGATGCGTGAGCGGCTGGGCTGGCTGGCCTTCTGCGAGAAGCACCAGCACGCGGAGGACGGCGCCGAGGCGTACATCGCCGCGCTCGAGCCCTACCTGCAGCTGCGCACGTCCAAGGGCGAGAGCCTGCAGACGCTCAAGGACGGCAAGGCCTCCATCACCGGCCTGGTGAATCAGCTGATCCTGCTCGGCGTGCTGGAGAACGGCGGGCGGCTGGTCACCAGCCCGCAGGAGCTGCACGCGGTGGCCGGGAAGGTGGACGGCCTTCAGGAAAAGGCCCCCTCCAACGCGAAGCTGGCGGCGCTGAGCAAGGCGCTCACGCCGGCGGCGCTGAAGAAGGAGGAGGAGCGGGTCCGCGCGATCGTCGACGACCCGGCGCTGGCGCCGCTGCGCGCCTCCGCGGACTCCGCGCAGCGCGCGTTCGAAGGCTTGAGCGCGCAGGGCCAGAAGGGGCTCTTCGGCCGCTCCGTGGAGACCGTGGGCAAGATCCTCGACTCGCCCGAGACCTGGGCGATGGCGGCCTCGGGCGCGCTGGTCTCCGGCACCGGCGCCCGGCTGCTGTTCGGCGGGACCGGGACCACGGCGGATCTGATCCTCGCGCGCCGCGCGCAGGCCCTCACCGGGAGCCTGGTGGGCAAGTACGCCGCCGGCACGCTGGTGGACGCCACCCTCTTCCACGCCGGGATGAACGGCTTCAACGCGCTCCGCGGGAAGAGCGAGCGCGTCAGCTGGGCGCCGCTGGACTTCGCCAAGACCGCCCTGATGTTCGAGGTCCTGGGCGCGGTGGGGATCAACGCCGCCGGACGCCAGGCGGCGGCCACCAAGGTCGGCCGCGCGGCGCAGAGCGGGCGGTACCTCGCGGAGGAGGCGGGCGCGCTGACGCTGCTGGGCGTGGGCGAGGCCTACCTGCGCACCGGAGATCTCTCCAAGGCAGCGGACCTGCTGGAGGAGAACTTCCAGTTCCTGGTGGCGATGCGGCTGGTGGGCGGGATCCAGCGGATCGCCGGCCGGCCCGGCGGCGACGCGAAGCTGCGCGAGCTGAAGCGGCTCGAAGGTGACGTGGCCAGCGCCGAGCTCGCCTACCGCCAGCAGCCCACCCGGGAAAATCTGGAGACCGCCTACGCGGCCTTCCGCGCCTACGGCGAGCGCTACAACGCGGCGATGGCGCTGCTGCACCAGCGCGGCGTGCTGCCCACCGGGCCGGATGCGCGCCCCGTGGTCCGCTCGCGCGGGATCGAGCAGCTCGAGGCCACCGCGGATGGGATCAAGCAGCGGCTGATGTCCCGCCACGAGGGCAAGCTCTCCTCCTCCACCCTGCGCAAGGCGGTGAGCGCGCTGGACACGGTGGTGGACGCGCGGCGCACCGGGCGGGATCTCTCCGAGGCCGAGCTCAAGCAGGCGCTCGAGCCGCTCGTGCAGAACCTCCGGCGCAGCGAGCTGGGCGCGCTGCGCGACGCGGTCCGCGCCGCCAGCCTGGACTTCGGCGAGGTGCCGCGCCAGCAGCGCAACCTGTTCGACGGGACCTCCGGCCACACGCTGGATCTGTCGGAGCTGCTCTCCGGCGCCGCGCGCCACCCGGAGACGGCTCAAGAGTGCGCGGCCGCGCGCGAGGCCCTCAACTCCGCCCAGCTGCGGCTCTCCTTCGAAAAGGACGAGCTGCTCAAGACGAAGGACGCCAAGGACCCCGCGCGGGCGAAGGAGCTGGAGCGCCTCACCGCGCTCGAGGAGCGGCTGAAGGCGCGGCGGGCGGAGCTCGACAGCGCCGCCGAGCACATCCGCGTCACCCCGCCCAAGCCGCCCCCTACCCCGTTGGAGCTCTTCCACGACTGCGTGAAGGGGGACACGCTCGAGGCGATCGCCCGGCTGGAGAAGAAGGGCGAGAGCGTGCCGGAGAGCCTGCGCGCCAAGCTGAACGTGATGGAGGAGGTGGTCGGCCTGGTGAAGGCGGACCGCTCGCTGCCGATCGATCGGCTCGCGTACGTCTACAACACCCTGCTGATCGACCTGAGCCCGGCGCAGCTGACCGCGCTCCGGGACGCGATCAAGGCCTCGCAGGTGGCGCACGGCTCCTTCGTGCAGATGCCGCGGCGGCTGGCCGGGATGCCCGGGCGCGCCTCCGAAGTGGCCTCCATGCTGATCGGCCTCTCCCGCGCGCCGGTCACCGCCCAGGAGGCCCGCAACGCGCAGCGCTCCACCGCCGAGGAGATCAAGCGGACGCGGAAGGAGCTGGAGGCCTGGCCGGTGCTCGCGCCCGAGCTGCAGCCGCGGCTGGAGGAGCTGCAGCGCCGCCACACCCAGCTGGTCGCCGAGGAGACCGCCCTCAACGCCGGCCGGCAGCTGAACGCGCTGCCCTCCGCGCCCAAGAACCTCAAGGCGGCGCGGGAGCAGCAGGCCAAGGTGCTGGCCCGCCTGGGCGCCACCGAGGCGAAGCTCTCGGCGCAGCTCGCGCAGTACGGCAGCGAAGCCAAGCTCCCCACCGCGGAGCGCCAGCAGCGCGCCCGGCTGCTCGCGGAGCGCGCCGGCTACGAGCGGGCAGCGTCCACCCTCAATGAGCTGATCCCCGAGCTGGCGGCGATCCGGCGGCGCGGGGCCTGGGAGCAGACCGCGATCGTCACCGGCGTCAGCCAGGGCGTGGCGCCCATCCCCGGCGTCTTCGCGGTCTCCGCGGACGTCGGCTACAAGATGAGCGCGAAGGACTTCCACACCGGTAAGCGCACCCACGAGCTGTGGACCAGCCAGCTCGTGCGCTCGGCGATCGGCGGCCCCGGCTACTTCTACAGCCGCTCCAACCGCGGCCTGAACGCGAACCTGAGCTTCCCCTTCGCCGGGCTGGGCATCCACCCGGTGCTCGGGCGCACCGCCTTCGTCTTCATCCCCGGCGTCTTCACGTTCCAGATGGGCAGCTCGGGCGGCTTCAGCCTGATGGTCACCATGCCCAGCCCCATCCCCGGGTTCTTCACCGGCGTCTCTTTCGCCGTGGTGAACCCCGCGCTGGCGAACATCACCGGCCCCGCGCTCGGCCTCATCTACCGCGGCGTGGACGCGGGCGCGCGCTACGGCCGGGAGCTCGCGCCGTACCTGAGCCCGGACGTCCGCAGCGCGCTGCGCAACGTGGCCTCCATCCGCGGCCGCGCGGACGCGGAAGGGCGCGCCCTGCTCCACCAGCAGCTCCTGCCGATCCTCGAGGAGGCGCGCGCTGGCGCCCGCAGCTTCCTCGCCACCGAGCGGGCCGAGGCCCAGGGCCGCGCCGCCGGGCTGCAGGACGTGCTGCGCGCGGCCCGCGCGGATGCCGTGGCCCAGCGCGCCGCGCTGCGCAAGCAGCAGCTGCGCGCGGCGGCGCGAGAGGCCTTCGGCCCCGCGGTCGGCTCGGCGATGCCGGTCTAGTACGCACCCGCCCAGGCCCCTCGACTTCGCTCGGGGTGAGCGGGCGCGCACGTTTTGCGCCGCCTTCCCGCGCTCGAGCGCGGGCATGCCCGGCCTCGCTGTTGCAAGACCCAAGCTGCATGCACCCCATTGATGAGCTCGAGGGAGAGCACCGGGCGATCGAGACGGTCCTCCAGGGGCTGGAGACCTGCGTCGCCGAGCTGGAGGAGGGGCGCGGCTCCCCGGAGCGGCTGCGCCAGTTCGCGGAGTTCTTCCTGATCTGGGTTGACGGGATCCACCACTCCAAGGAGCTGCTGGTCCTGCGGTCGCTGCGCGCGGCGAACGACGAGAGCGCGGAGCGCCAGATCAAGCGGTTGCTCGCGGATCACGAGCACTCGGCGGACACCGCGGCCATGCTCCTGGCGGAGGCCGACGCGCTGCTCTTGCTGGACGAATCGCCGGAGCGGGTGGCCGCGCTGACGCGCCGCTACATCGCCGAGCAGCGCAAGCACATGGGCTACGAGAACCGCAGCCTCTACCCGCTCGCCCGGGCCACCTTGGTCCCCGAGCAGGTGAAAGCGCTCACCTCGCGCTTCGTGATCCTGGACCGGATGGGTGTCTCCCCGGTGCGCGCCGCCCGCGACCTCTAGAGCCGCCGTGCGCGCAGACCTTGCGCCGTGACCTCCTGAGTCACCGGCGTGGCGGAGGCCGCCCGCGCACGTCCTGCGGCACCGCCGGCACGCGGGTACGGCCAGACCCCGGGCGTACGGATCTTGCTTCGGCGCCGGGCAGGAGGCTTGCCCATGCGCCACTCCCACCCTGTCTCTCGCTCGCACGCGGATGCACGGTTGACGGCGATCCGCGAGCAGCTCGATGCGGACGTCGAGCTGGCGCTCGCCCGCGGGGACCCACGCTCGGTCGTGGTCTTCTGTCTCGGTGAGTCCGCGGAGGCCGTCCAGGCGGACGTGCTGGCCGAGCTCGTCCGCTGCTTCGCGGGGCCGGCGCTCTGGCTCCGGCGCTCCGGTGCGCTCGTGGTGGGCTCGTGTGGTCGCCCTGCCGGCGACACCGCCGCGCTCGCCGAGCGGATGGTGGCGCACCTCCGCGCGCGGCTGGACGTGGCCGTGGCCGCTGGGACCAGCGCGCTGGCCTCGAGCCCACCCACGCCGGGCACACAGCCGCGCGCGCAACCTCGGCTCCTCGCGTTCCAGCGCGCGCTCTACGAGGCGCAGGCGCGGCTGGGGGCGATCAGCCGGAGGATGCTGCTGGAGGGGTGCCGCGAGGAGCGCCGCGCCTTCGACTGTCCGGTGAGCGGCCACCCGGTGACGTGCGCGTTCCAGCGGGACGCCCGGACCGGTGAGCGGGTGGCGGTCACCGAGTGCTCTGCCTTCGGCTGCCCCGCCGAGGTGGCGTGTGACCGGCTCTGCCTCCGGTACGCGAACGCCCGCGTCCCGCTCGAGCGAGGCGCGGATCCGGCCGCCTCGGACGAGCCGCTGGACTGACCGCCTTCAGCGTCCGCCCGCGGCTCCACCGCGGGCGGCGCGCTCCTCTCGGGACACCTTCCAGATGAACATCCGGACGGACTCCACCTCCTTCGCGGTGATCCCCGGGACGGTCATCTTCGTCTTCGGGTCAATCTTCCTGGGGTCGAGGATCCACTGCTGGGTCCAGCCGTAGTCCACGCGTCCGTCCACGCGCGAGAGATCCGGCCCCTGCTGCGCCGCCAAGGGGATCTCGATCACCTTGCCCAGGGTGTGGCACTGCGAGCAGCGCAGCGTGAAGAGGTTCTTGCCTTCGGCCAGCCGGTCAGCCGGGAAGGCCGTGGTGTCCACGGGCGTGGGGGGCGCCTTGCGCTTCCCCATGGCCTGGACGTACCGGGCGAGCACGTTGATCTCCTCGCTGCTCAGCCCCAGGCGGGGCATCCGGTGCGGCCGCCAGGGGTAGATCTTCCCGGGGGCACGCGGATCCTGGAGGAACGTCCGCACCCACTCCTCGTTCAGCTTCTGCCCTGAGATCCGGAGATCCGGCCCCACCTCGCCGCCCACCCCGTCGTCCAGGACGTGGCAGCCGCGGCAGCTGTACTTGGCCGCCACCTCGCGGCCCGCCTTGATCGGATCCTTGGGAGGGGCCGCGGGCTTCGGATCGACCCGGAGGCTGGTGACGTAGTCCACCAGGGCCCACCGGTCCGCGCCCTGGACGGACTCGGCGAAGGAGGGCATGGGCGAGCCGTCCATGCCCGTGACGAAGCGGAGGTAGAGATCCAGCCGTCCGCCACCGCCGCGGAACGTCCCGCCGGTGAAGTCGCGAACCGGGATGGGGTTGCCCTCGTCGTCCTTGAGCTGCGCGGCGGCTGGGCCGTCACCCTTGCCGAGCGCGCCGTGGCAGGAGCCGCACCCCTGCTCCTCGTACACGACCTTGCCGCGGGCGATGGAGGCCGGCGTCACCGGCGGCGGCGCCCCCGGATCCGGCACCGGCGCGGGCTCCGGCTCCTCCAACATGTCCGCCACGGAGAGGATGTAGGCGGCGATCTGCCGCCGCTCCTCCGGGGAGAGGAAGGCAAAGGACGGCATGGCGGAGCCGGGGATCCCCCGCTCGAGCGTCTGCAGCACGTCCGTGGTGGCCGGGGGCTCGCCGCTGGGCGTGGAGCGGAGCTTGAACATCCGCGTGGTGAAGTCCCGCGGCTTGGGATCCAGGAACTTCGCCGCCGGGCCATCTCCGCGGCCCCGCTCTCCGTGACAGGAGCTGCACTCGCGCAGGTATGCGGCCTTCCCCATGGACGCGTCTGATTCGCTCAAGGGGCGCGCGCGACCGTCGGCCAGGGCCGGGGCTGCGAGGAGGACGAGGACCACCAGGGCTTGCCGTCTCATCGATGAACCTCCGCTTGCGGCGATCCGCGCTGGAACCGCTCCTTGTCGCGAAGCACGTCTTCGAGCTGGCCCACGCGGCCGCCCGTCCGCTGCGCGTGCGCCCGGGCCGCCGCCTCGTCGCGGAACGCGAGCACGCCGTAGCCCATGGGGGTCTGCACCGCGCTGTCGATCACGAACGTGGCCTGCGTGAGGGCCACCCAACCAGTCCCGGCATGGTCCTCGACCCACGCCTCGGGGACCTCCCGGTGCTCCTTCCACATGGCCACCAGCAGGCAGCCGACATCGTCGTACTTCGTCAGCTTCCCATCCGCGTCCCGCAGCTCGCCGCCAAACCCGGCCGCGGAGATCCGCATCCGGCACCGGTCACAACCGTCCCGTCCGTGGACGATCGGCTCGGGGCCCGCGCCCACCCGGGCGCCGCCCAGCATGACCACCGCTCCCACCGCCAGCGCGAACAGGGCCAGGGACGCCGCGATCCACAGCTTCGCCGTCATGGCACCACCGCCTTTCGAAACGCCGCGTAACCGACCCCGAGCGCCGCCAGCGCGGTCCCGCCCAGCGTGCAGAGCAGGAACGCCACCAGCCCCGCGCGGCCGAGCAGGTCCTGGCCGTAGATCCCCACCGGCCCCAGCAACTCGGGCCTGTCGGTGAGCGCCAGGGTGCCCAGGACCCGCGCCTGTTGGAGCGGATTGAAGGCCGCCAGCGCGAAGACCTGCGGGGGCGCCAGCTTGCGCGCCACGGTGAGGCCGATGGTGCCGAGATCCGACCCGTAGACGAGCGCCAGCCAGACCACGAAGCCGGCGCCGACGACCCGGGCTCGGGACTGGAGCAGCGCCGAGAGGAGCATCCCCACGGAGAGCGTGGTGAGCGCGAGCGCGAGCGTCACCGCCACCAGGAGCAGGAAGGCCCCCGCATCTCCCCCGCCGGCGATCAGCCCGACCGCCACGCCCGCCAGCCCGAAGCCCACGAAGACCGCGCCGGTGATGGAGGTGAAGAGCCCCAAGAACTTGCCGGCGTAGGCCTCGAGCCGGGTGACGGGCTGGGAGAGCAGCATCCCCAGGGCGCCGTCCTCGAGCGCGCCCGCGAGCGAGAGCCCTCCCACGGACAAGGTCAGCAGCGGCACGAAGAGCAGGGCCAGGTTGAGCACGGACGCGGTGGTGCGATCGAACCCGGCCAGGCCGGAGCGATCCGACCCGGCGAGCCCGAGCGCGGCGAGCCCCACCGACAGCGCGAGGAAGCAGGCCGACGCGAGCGGGAACCAGCGGCTGCGCAGGGCCTCGCGCAGCTCGCGGCCGGCGATCAAGCGGACGATCCGGGGCCTCATCGCGCGTCTCCCGTGCGGAGCGCCAGGATCCGGGCGCCGCTCGGCTTGCCCGTTGTGGGCGCGTCCATCAGCCGGCCGCGGTCGAGGAAGAGGACCCGGTCGGTGAGCCGGGAGATCTCCTCCGGCCGGTGCGAGGCGATCAGCAGGGTGCGCCCGCGCCGCCGCAACAGGGCCGCGATCTCCAGGAAGGCGGCCTGCCCGTCCACGTCCAGGCTGGCGGTGGGCTCGTCCAGCAAGAGCGCGGGCGCGGACGTCAGCAGCGCCACCGCGAGCGCCAACCGCTGCTGCATGCCGCCGGAGAAGGTGCGCGCCGGGGAGTTGGCGTCCGCCGCCAGGCCGACCTCCGCGAGCACCGGGTCGATTCGCGCCGGATCAATCCCGCGCAGCGCGGCCACGAAGACCAGCGCCTCTCTGGCGCGCACGTCGCCGAAGGCGGGCCGCTGTGGCAGGTAGCCCAGCCGCTCGCGCGCCTGCACCGGCTGCTTGACGACATCGAAGCCGGCCACCCTCGCCTCTCCGGTGAAGGGCACCAGCCCCAGGAGGCAGCGCAGCAGCGTGGACTTGCCCGAGCCGTTGGGGCCCACCAGCCCCACCGCCTCCCCCTCCGCCACCTCCACGCAGGCCCGGTCCAGCACCGTCCGGCCGCCGAGCGTGACCGACACGTCCTTGAGCGAGATCATGAAGCGCTCCTGCGCAGCACGGCCGCGGCCATCACCACCGCGGCGAGCAGGCCGGCGCTGGCGAGCGGGAGGGCGGCGCCGCGCACCGCCGGCTTGGCGCGCGTCCAGTCGCTCAACGGCGGCGCCGTGAGCGGCGCGGGATCCTCCATCCGCGGCCGAGGGGCGAAGATGGGGAAGAGCCGCGACGCGAGATCGATCGCCTCGGCGCCGGGGCTGTGCGCGAAGAAGGCGAGCTCCGGGTACCGGCCGGTCAGCGCCTCGTAGTGGCTCTCCGCGCGGTACGGGAGCTCCGAGACGCCGTCGCGGTCGCGGTCGTAGACCACCGCTTCGCTCCAGTAGTTGCCGCGGCCTCCCACCGCCCAGGTGTTCGCGGTGGGATCTCCCCCGCTGCCCTGCACCTGCACCGGCTCCCCGTTGCCGATGAAGGCGTTCTCCCAGAGGGCGAGCCCTCGCGAGGAGGGCTGCAGCACCAGCCCCACGTCGTTTCGGGCCAGCAGGTTGCCTTGCACCTCCACGCGTCCGCCGCGCGACTGCGGCGCCCCGTCGAAGAAGATCCCGGTGGAGTTGTGGACGAAGCGGTTGCCCCGCACGAAGACGTTGTCCGCGTCCTTGACCAACAAGCCGTACGCGGCCGGCCCCGTGGAGAAGGAGAACGCGTTCTCCTCGAGCGTGATCTCCTTGCTGTTCATGATCGCCGCGCCCACCTCGTTGTCCTCGAAGCGGTTGCGGCGGAAGCGGTTGCGGTCCGAGTACATGTAGTGCAGCCCGTAGCGGCTGTGCCGGACCTCGTTCTCCTCCACGAGCGTGTCGGACGAGTACCAGATGACCAGATCGCGGCTGCGCTCGAGCGTGTTGCGCGTCAGCCGGCAGCCGCTCGAGTACCAGAGGCGGATGCCGTCGCCCCGCCGCGGCGGCGGCAGGTCCTTGCCGAGGATCTCCGTCTGTTCGACCACGCAGCCATCGGCCTGGAGCGCGAAGATGCCAAAGAGCGTGTCCTCGAGCCGAAGCCCGGAGAGGCTGGCCTGCTTCCCCTCCAGCCGGATGGCGGCGTCCTCCCGGTTGTAGTTGGCGCCGCCGGCCCGGACGGTGAACCCCTTCAGCTGCACCCCGTCCGCCTTGACCACCAGCACGGTGCCTTCGCCGCCGCCGTCGAGCACTGCCTCGCGCGGGCCGTGGAGACGCAGCGCGTGCGCGATCGTGAAGTGGCCCCGGAAGACGCCGGGGGCCAGCTCCACCACGTCACCATCGCCCCCATCCCGCAGCGCCTGGGAGAGCTCCGCCGCGGTGGCCACCTGCCATTGCGCCGCCTCCGCGCCGGCGGAGAAGACCACGAGCAACCCGGCGACGGCCTTGGCGCCGACCTCGACGGTCACGCTCCGGCCCCGCCGCCGCAGCCGCAGCGGGCGGCTGAAGGCCAGCCCCGATCCGAGCAGCGCGGCGAGGATGGACAAACGCAGGCCGTCTCCCGCGGTCGCCCGGACCTTGAATTGGCCGATCTCGTAGGCGCCGAACAGCTTGGTGTCGATGTCGCCGATGGTGAGGTTGAGCGACGCGTCTGGATCCCGCTCGGTGACGCTGCGCTCGGTCCAGTAGTGGAGGTCGAGCAGGAAGATGGCCGGCATGGCCAGCGCGGGCAGCAGCGCCACCAGGCGCCAGCGCCGCCGCGGGATGAAGGCCATCCCCAGCAGGCCTGCGATGGCCGCCACCAGCCCGAACGGAGCGAGCTTCCGCTCGAGCACCGCGAACCCCTGCATGGGCTGGATCCCCACGTAGTGGCCCAGCATGTCCACCTCGGTGACGTCCCCGAAGGGACCGCGGGGGCCCACCTGCACCACCAGCGTGCGCTGGCCGTACTGGGGCGCGTTGGCCGCCATGACCCACCAGGGGAGGATCCAGGAGGCCGCTAGCGCCACCGCCGCCACCACCGCCAGCGTGAGGCTGGCCACGGGGTCTGGCCCGGGGGTGTCCCCGGGCGTTGTCGTGGCCGCGCTCACTTCTTGCCGCCCTTGGGCTCAACGAGGAGCCAGCCGGTCATCTCCATGTGGAGGGCCGAGCAGAACTCGGTGCAGTAGTAGGGGAAGACGCCCGCCCGGGTGGCCACCACCTCGGTGCGCTCCGTGGCGCCGGGATCCAGCGAGAGGTTGACGTTGTAGCCGTGCAGGCCGAAGCCGTGCGTGGCGTCCCGCGCGCTCTCCACGTTCGTCCAGTTGAAGACCACGGTGTCGCCCTCCTTCACCCGGACGATGTCCGGCGTGTAGTGGGAGCGCTGCACGGTGCCGTTGACGGTCACCGTGTTGCCTTTGCGCGTGATCGACTCCTTGCCCTGCTCGGTGGCGTACTTGGAGTGCGCCATGGTGGCCGGGTCGAAGCCGGTCTCCGGATAGGTCGTCCACGCCTGGAGCAGCTCCATCGGCAGGATCTGCGAGTTGTGCGGCTCGCCGATGGTGGGGACGTCAGAGAGCACCACCATCTTCGGCCCGCTGATGTCGATCAGCTGGAGGTTCTGCGGGTGCAGCGGCCCGAGCGGCGGGTGGCGATCCACCGTCCACTTGTTGAGGGCCACCAGGTAGCGGCCCATGGGCTTCTTGGTGTTGGAGCCCGGCGCCTGCAGGTGGCCGATGTTGTACTGGACGGCGACCTTGTCGACGACCTTCCACGCCTTGTCCGGTGGGTTGGCCGATCCCCCGAGCGTCCACTTCACCACCGTGGAGTCGAGGAAGTGGGACGTGTACGCGTTGCCCGCGTTGTCGAAGACCGTGTGGAGGGGGCCCAGCCCGGTTGGCACGTGCGCCTCGAGGCACGCGTCGTACTTGAGGATGGGGATGCCGTAGTCGTCCTTGCCTTCGAAGGTGCTCTCCGAGATGGCCTTGCGGATCTTCTCCGCGGAGTAGACCGAGACGTGCGGATCCAGCTTGCCGGAGACGGTGATCCACTCGCCGGTGGGAGCGAGATCCACCCCGTGCGGGCTCTTGGACTCGGGGATGTTCCAGATGATCTTCTCGCTCAGCGCCGTGGCGAGCGAGATGACGCGGATCCCGTTGACGGTCTGCACCTTCGACGGGTCCGCGGCGAGCTGGACGGCCTTCTTCCAGTCCACCACCTGGAGGTAGTCCATCTCGCGGGCGCTCGCGCCCACCTCCATGGGCGGCTTCTTCTCCAGCGTTCCGCCCGTGGCGAGCTCGGTGTTGATGGTGTTCATGAAGAACAGGCCATCACTCGGTCCACGCCCGAGGATCGACATGTCCTGGAAGTACGGGGGCAGCTCGATCTGGAAGGACTGGTCAGGAAGGACCCTCCCCGCCTTCCGGTCGAACTTCAGGAACGACACGTTGCCGCGGTACTTCTGCTTGTAGTCCTCGAGCGCGGCGTAGCCCTTCGGCTCACTGAAGGGGATCGGGAAGTAGGCGCTCTGCACCAGGTACTCGCTGTTGTCGGTGAAGAGCGCGTGGTGGTCGGAGACGATGTTGGGCGTCTTGAAGATCTGCTTCGTCTTCATGTCGCGCATGGAGATGATGCCGATCCGGCCCGCGCTCTTGTCCGAGACGGCGATCCACTCTCCGTCGTACTTGCCGTTGGTCAGGGAGATCTGCGGGTGGTGGAGGTCTCCCCAGGTCAGCGTGGGCATTCCCGGCCCAAACGAGCCCGCCTTGAACATCTCCGCGGAGGCGTGGTCGCCCTGCCCCCAGCCCTGCCAGGGGTCCGGCGCGTACACCGGGATCTCCTTGAGCAGCCGCATGGAAGGGATGCCGTAGAGCATCACCGAGCCGCGGTGCCCTCCTGAGGTGACCATCACGAAGTCGTCGTAGCGGCCGGGAGGGACGAACACCTTCAAGGCCGCGGCGGCCTCGTCCGGCGTCAGCCGACGCTGCTGGATGATCTGATCCAGCGCGGAGGGTGAGCCCGCGTAGGCGGATGAGCCGATCGGCGCGCTGCCACGGTCCAGCTTGACACTCACCCCGACCAGCAGCGCCGCTGCGACGGCGCCCCCAATGTAGACCCGGCGATTCATGATGGTGACTCCTGTCGATCGATGCGGGGGACAGACGGCCGGTCCCGGAGCGTTTCAACGGACATGCCACCCTCCCCGGGGCGCCGGGCGGGTGGGCGGCGCAAGAAAGTCGCAACCGTTGCGCCGGGGGGCGCGGCGCAGTGAATCGCCACGCAAGGCTTGCGCCCCTCTGGCGGTGGGGCTGAGGTCATCCGCGCGGCGGCAGGGTAAGTTCGTCGGCGTGAGCGCCCCCTGGACCTACTTCGCCGAGGCCGCGGACGAGCGCGCCGCGCAAGGGGATGCCGCGGGCGCCGAGCGCGCGCTGCGCCGCGCGGTGGCCGCCAGCGAGCAGGGACGCGCGCCGGCGCTCGAGGATGGTCGGCTGCGGGTGCGCCTGGGGCTGCTGCTGCTGCATCGCGGGGAGCTCACTGAGGCGGGCGTGCTGCTGGAGCGCGCGCAGGTCCTGCTTCACCGGGAGCTGGCGCCCGCCACGCCGGAGCGCGCGGAGGTGGGGCTGTGGCTCGCCCGCCAGCGGTTGAGCAGCGGCCTGCCGGAGGAGGCGGAGGCCACGCTCCTGAGCACGCTCGGGGAGCTGCAGGGCAAGGCCCAGGCGGCAGCCCTGGAGGTGGAGCTGCTCACCACGCTGGCGGAGGTGTACGGAGCGGGCGGCAAGAGCGCGCTGGCGGTGGACGTGCTGCGGCGCGCGCGCGAGCTGGAGCAGCGCGGGACCGGTTCGCCGGAGCGGCTGCGCGAGCTCTCCTTCGCGATCGCCGCCGCGCTCTCGGCCGCCGGCCGCGAGGGCGAGGCGGACGAGGTGCGCGAGCGGCTGCTGGCGGAGGCCGAGGACGCGCCCCCCGTGACGGACGTGCTCGAGGCCGAGCTCTCCCTGTGGGCGGCGCAGCGGGAGATCGCCAGCGGCGCGCTCGAGCGCGCGGAGCGGCGGCTGCGCGAGGCGATCGCCGCGCAGTCCGTGGAGTCCGCCCTGCCGTTGCGGCGCGCGCTGGCGTACCTGCTGGCGGAGCTGACCCGGTTCGAAGAGGCAGAGCGCGAGCTGACCGCCTGCCTCGCCGAGGCGAGCGAGCGCTTCGGGACGAACGGCACCCTGGCGCTGGTGCTGTCGCTGGACCTGGCGGCGCTGCGCGCGCGGATGGGGCAGCACACCCAGGCCGAGCACCTCCTGCGCGCCCTGCTCGAGCGGATCCACGAGAGCCCGGATGAGCTGGCCTGGCTGCGCGCGGACGCGCTGGTGGCCCTCGCGGCGCTGCTGATCGGCAGCCCCGCGGAGCGCGGCGGCGAGGCCCTGCCCCTGCTCTACGAGGCGCTGGGGATCCAGCAGCTGCTCGGGGCGACGGAGCCGCACGCCACCGCGGACACCCTGCTGCAGATCGCGATCGCCCAGGGCCAGGCGGGGGACGAGGTCCAGGCCCGGACGCTCGGCGTCCGGGCGATGGCGCTGCTCAGCCGGCGCGGGCGCGGACCCCCGCGCTGAGCGGCCTCATGCTGCTGAGCTCATGTCCCCCGCTCCGTTCACCCCGAGCGAAGTCGAGGGGCGCTCGTACCGGCTCCTTCCGTCGTCCCTCCCCTGCTCCGGCGATGAACGGATCTGCCACTCGGACTTGAGCGGAGGTCGCGGGCGCCCCTCGACTTCGCTCGGGGTGAACGGAGGGGGTTAGGCCTACGACTGCACCGCCCGGAGCTGCGCGGACATCAGCGCGGCGTAGGCGCCGTTGCGCCGCAGGAGCTCCGGGTGATCTCCGGACTCCAGCAGCCGGCCACCGTGCAGCACGTGGATCACATCCGCCTGCTGCACGGTGCTCAGGCGGTGCGCGATCACCACGCGCGTGCACTGCAGCTTCTTGAGGTTCTCCTGGACCGCCCGCTCGGTCACCGCGTCCAGCGCGCTGGTGGACTCGTCGAGCAGGAGGATCCGCGGCCCATGGGCGAGCGCTCGGGCCAGGGCGATCCGCTGCGCCTGCCCACCGGAGATGGAAGAGCCGCCCTCCGCCAGCGGTGTGTCGTAGCCGGCCGGGAGCGCGAGGATCTCGTCGTGGACGCACGCCAGGCGCGCCGCGGCCTCGATCCGCTCCAACGAGAGCGAGGGGTCTCCGCCCGAGATGTTCTCCCGCACCGTCTGGGCGAAGAGGTGCGGCCGCTGGGTCACCACCCCGAACTGGCGGCGCAGGGCCGTGAGCTCCAGTCCGCGGACGTCCAGCCCGTCGATCTCCACGGTGCCTTCGCTCGGGAGGGACAGGCCGATCAGCAGGTGGGCCAGGGACGTCTTCCCTGCCCCAGACGGGCCGACGATCGCCACGAACTGGCCCGGCTGGACCTCCAGGCTCACCCCGTCCACCGCCGGCGGCGCGCCGGGCGAGTAGCGCAGGGTGACGTTGCGCAAGGTGACCCGCCCCTGGAGCCGCGCTGGCGGCGGCCTCGCGGCTGCCGGATCCTGCTCGGGCGCGGCGTTGAAGACGTCCCCCAGCCGCTGGAGGTGGGTCCGCAGGTACACGTAGTCCGCGGCTGAAGTCGCCAGCGAGCTCACGGGCGCGAGCAGGCCCACCGCGAGCACGTAGACCCCGAGCATCCGGCCTTCCGAGAGCGAGCCCGCGAGCACCAGGCTGGCGCCGTGCGCGAGCACCAGCAAGGGGCCCGCGAACTGGAGCGCACGCGGCAGCACGCCCGTGGCGATCTCGTAGCGCTCCCGCGCGAGCGTGCTGTGGAGAAAGCGGGTGAACTTCAGGGACCAGGCGCGCAGCGCCGCCTGCTCCCGGCCGCTGGCCTTGAGCGTCTCGATCCCGGAGATCAGCTCGCTCGCGGCGGACAGCGTTCGGCCATCGAGCGCGGCCTCCTCGCCGTAGAGGTTGCCGCGCCGCTCGAGCGTCAGCGTCACCAGGAGGATCTGCACCGCGGCGATGGCGCCGGCCTCCACGGCCAGGAGCGGGCTCACCGCGACCAGCGCCGCGCCGTAGACCCCCAGCAGCAGGAAGTCCAACGCCACGGTGACCGCCGCGGAGGAGAGCAGCTGCTGCACCATCGCCGCGCTGGTGAGGCGCTGGAGCAGGTCCCCCGTCCCTCGCACCTGAAAGTAGGAGAACGGCAGCTTCAGCAGCCGCTCCATCAGCTCCAGCCGCAGCCCTTCGGTGACGCGCACGCGGAGATCGATCAGCAGGTGCTGGCGGATCAGCGCCGAGGCCACGGTGAAGAACGTGAGGATCGAGATCCCCGCGATCAGCACGCGCAGCAGCCGGTCGTCCGAGGCGGGCAGGACCCGGTCCAGCACGAGCACGCTGAGCGCCGGCGCGAAGAGCGAGCTGGCCTGCAGCAGCAGCGACATCGCCAGGAGCTTCCCGAGCACGCCGGCGGAGCGGATCTTCGCCCAGACGTAGCGGGCCGCGCCGTTGGAGGCGCGCCCGCGGCGACTGAAGCCTTCGCCGGGCTCGAGCAGCAGGGCCACGCCGGTCAGCGCGCGGCGCAGCTCGTCCGGCGGCACCAGCCGGCGCCCCATGGCCGGGTCCACCACGTGCGCGCTGGCGCCGGACATCCCCTCCAGCACCACGAAGTGCCCCATCTCCCAGTGGAGGATCGTCCCGCGCGGGAGGACGGGCAGGTGCTCCAGCTCCACCGAGATCCCCTTCCCCGCCAGCCCGAGCGCCTGCGCCGCCTCGAGCAGCTCCTGGGCGGAGGTGCCCGCCCGGTTCGTCGGGAGCAGCTCCCGAACCTCGTCCAGGGACGCCGGCCGTCCGTGGTAGCGCAGGACCATGGCCAGGCAGGCCAGGCCGCACTCCACCGCGGTGTTCTGCTCCACGTACGGGATCCGGCGGCGGAAGGGGTTCATCGGGCGCGCAGCCAGGGCATGACGAAGCTGGCCACCGAGGAGGAGCCGACCACCACCGACACCACCGCCGCCTCGCCGCGCGCGTCCGAGCTCGCGGGGAGCCTGGCGCGCAGCTGCAGCATCGGCTCGCCGCGGGCGGCCTCCAGCAGCTGCGCGCTGCCCGAGGGCGCCGAGAGCTCCTCCAGCGTGGCTTCGAGCGGCGACCGGCCCTTGAGCTGGACCCTCACCGGCTGACCCGCGCGAAGCTGCCCGCGCAGCCGCTCCGGTAGGGCGGCCGTCACCTCGCTGCCGTTCACCATTGCCGGGCCGGTCTCGTACTCGTTCACGCGGTAGGCGAAGGTGAAGACGATCCCGGCCACGCCGAGCGCGAGCAGGCCCCAGGCCGCCGCCGCCACCGTGCGCCGGCGCAGCTGGACCGAGCGGACGTTTGCCTGCGGTCCCGCGGCGTGGGCGGCCAGTGCCTCTGGCCGGAAGGGGCTTTGCTCTGGAGGCTCGGCCATCGCCGCGCAAGGTTAGCGAATGGCGAGCCGTTTGCGCCGATCCAGGCACCGCCCGGGTAGGCGCCAGGGCTACAGTCGGACGCCGTGCTCGCGCGTCCGCGGAGGGGAAGCCGCCGGTGGACCCCCATCGCCTCGGGGCCCCGCGCCGCGCGCGCCTGGCGCCGCATCCGGGCGCTCGCGGCGCAGGTGCGGCGCTTGGACCCGGAGGACCCATCGCTCGCGGGCGGCAGCGCGGGGATCGCCCTGTTCCTGAGCTACCTCGCGGTGTGCACGGGGCGGACGCCTTCCCGCCAGGCAATGGCGCACCTGCGCCGGGCGCTGCTGGGCGCCGGAGCCGAGCAGGACCCGAGGTTCTTCGACGGGCTGCCGGGCGTGGGCTGGGTGGCGGCGCATCTGGGCGTCGAGCCTGAGCTGCTCTCGGGCCTCGACTCCGCGGTCTCTGGGCTGCTGACGGCGGACGCGCCGTACGAGCTCGGGGCCGGGCTGGTCGGGTTGGGCGTCTACGCGTTGGAGCGGCTGCCCCGCCCCGCCGCCCAGGGGCTCGTCGCGGAGGTCCTCCGGCTCCTCGAGCTGCGGCTGGTGCGGCGGCGAGGGCAGGCCCTGCTCCAGACGCCAGCCGAACATCTGCCGCCGTGGCAGGCCCGGCTCGCGCCTGCGGGGCTCGTGGACCTCGGCATGGCGCACGGGCTGGCGGGAGCGCTCGCCTTCAGCGCGTCCGCCCTCTCCGCGGGCGTGAGCGCGCCCCGAGCCCGGCGGCTCGTGGAGGCGCTGCGCGCCGGCCTGCTCGGGGAGGCGCGGCGGGCCGCCGGTGCCGGCGTGCCGAGCATGCGCGTGGCGCGGGGCGAGCCGCCCATGAAGCCGCGCCTCGCCTGGTGCTACGGGGACGCGGGCGTGGCGTGCGCGCTGCTCGCCGCCGGTGACCGCGGGGCGGCGCGCGGGCTGCTCGATCGGGTGCACCCGCTGACGCGCTCCGTGCGCAGCGCGTCTCTGTGCCACGGCGCTGCCGGCGTGATGCACCTCTACAGCCGGCTCGGGCTGGCGATCCCGGCGCTGCGAGACCGCGCGGTGGAGTGGATGGACGCCGTGCTCGAGGACCGGTACCCGCTGGAGGAGCGCGGCGCGCAGGCTGGGCACGGCCTGCTCAGTGGCGAAGCCGGCGTGGGGCTCGCGCTCCTGGCAGCGGTGAGCGACGTGGAGCCCGCGTGGGACCGCGCGCTGCTGCTGAGCGTCGTGAGGCCGCCGCCCGCTGGGCGGATCAATCAGGGATGAAACTCCCCCCGTTCACCTCGAGCGTAGCGCCGTAGGCGCGTAGTCGAGAGGCGGCACCCACGCTCGGTCCACTCAGAGGTGATGCCGAGCTTGGGTGCCGCCCCTCGACTACGGGCCGGGCGGCCCTACGCTCGGGGTGAACGGGGGGACTACGGGCCAATAGGCTCACAGCCTCTCGGGGTGACCGGTGGCTGAGATCACGGGCTGGGCCTCAGCCCGACTTCAGCCGCGCCGCGCTCGGCGGAACCCGCGCGGGCTGCAGCCGCTCCTGGCGCAGGTGCAGCCCCCACTGCGCGAGCAGCGCCAGCGCCGCGTCGCGCGCGGCGGCGATCTGGGCGGAGGGTGCCCACACGTCCACCGTGAGCAACCGCCACTCGGGCCAGGTGTGGAGCGCCACCCTCCCCTGCGGCCCGTGGCGGACGTGGCTCTGGCCCTGAGGCTGGAAGAGGTGCTCCAGCTCGCACGGCAGGGAGAGCTCGAGCGCCTCGCACAGCTCCGCGCAGAGCGCCCGCACGCCGGCCGCGTCCACGACGGCGCGGATCTCCTGCGCCTCAGCGTCCAGCGACCACGAGGTCCAGCCGTCCATGACCGGGCACGCTCCGTTGAACCTGCTGCTCCGCCAGCTCGCCGAGGCCGTAGAGCGCCCGGAGGTACTCCCGCGCCGTCCCGAGCTCGAACGGGCGGCACGAGAAGAGATCTCCGTGCAGCGCGCCCGCCGAGGGCAGGAGGTGCAGGCTCAGGTGGCTCTCCGCGATCAGCACGATCCCCGCGAGCGCGCCATCCCGCGGATTGGCGGTGAGCTGCGGCTCGCTCACCCGCGTCATCCCCAGGAGCTCCGGCAGCTCGATCAGCGCGCGTCGCAGGAGCGGCTCGCGCGCCAGGAGGGCCGGATCTCCCGAGCCGTCGAACAGCCAGTGGACGCCGAGCAGCCGCTCCATCCCGCTTACGCCCCGCCGGCGCGCAGCTTCGCCACGTAGTCCGCCGGCAGCCCCGCGGACTGGGCGCCGCGGCTGAGCGCCTCCACGAAGCGGGCGCTGACCGGGCCTTCGCGGTTGGCGCGGCTGGGGTTGGTGGTGAAGGCGGTGGCGGTGAGCTCCTTGCCGCCGATCTTGAGCTTCACCTCGCGCTCCACGGACATGCCGGTGACCGCGCCCTCCTTGTGCTGGACGATCGGCCAGTCCGAACCGGCGATCTCGAACACCCGCCCGAAGACGCGGGCGCCGGGCTTGTCCTCCAGGCCGGCCACGCGCCCGCCCCACCAGCGCGAGGGGAAGTCGTAGACGAGGTCGACGTCCACCGCCTCCGCCAGCTCCCCCTCGGGGAGGTTGAAGAACTCGTAGCCGTGCTGCGCCCGCCACTCCTCGAAGGCAGCCCGGTCGAGGATGGTGGAGTAGGCGAAGTACCGCCGGGCCGGCGCCGCCTGCTGCGACTCGCGCTGCTTCATCACCTGATCGTAGTGGGAGTCCATGGCCGGCTCTTACGCCGGCCCGGGGCGCGCTGTCACGCCCGGCCTGGCCGCTTCGGCTCTCGGAAGACGCCGAACATCCCGCCCACGTCCAGCCGGGCCGTGCGGATGAACAGCTTGAGGGCCTTCTCGCTCCGGTCCGCCAGCTGCGTCATCCGCTCCAGCCGCTGCAGTCGCTCCTTGGGGAGCTTCCCGGCCTGCTGGGCGAGCCGGCGCGCTTCCTCCAGATCCGCGCGCACCCGGGTGATGAAGCCCTGCTCGCGCTCTTCGATCACCCGGGAGACCATGCGGACCAGATCCGTCTCCGCGCGGTAGCGCCAGGCGGAGTCTCCGGGCGCCCGGACGCGGAGGATCACCCCCCAGCGCTCGAGATCCCGCAGGAGCATGGAGACGCCTCCCTTGGACAGGGCCAGCTCCTTCTCGATCTGCCCGGCCGAGAGGGCCTCATCGCGCAGGTAGAGGAAGGCCCAGACGCGCCCCTGGTTCCGCTTGAACCCCCAGAACTCGATCACGTTGCCGACCGCGTCGATCGCGATGGCCTCCCAGCGCGCGAGGCTGGTGGGCGTTGCGGAGAGCGGGGCGTCCTTCGAGGTCCAGAGGTATCCCTTCATGCGTCCGTTCGTGCCCGGAGGTGCTCGGACAGCTTCCGCGTCCAGCCCGCCAGCTCCTTCCCAATGGGGGTGGCAGCATAGGGCCCCAGGGCGGCCAGCGCAGCCTCGATCTCGGCGTCGATCAGCGCCTGTGCGTCATCCGCCGCGCCCGTGCAGAGCACCGCCGCCCCCAGCTCGGTCACCCGGTCGGGCGTCATCGCCGCGTAGGCCCACGCGTCCTGGATCCGGCGCTTCACCCCTGCGTCCTTGCGCGCGGCGATCAGCACCGGCAGCGACGGGGTACGGGAGTGCAGGTCGGCGAAGCGGGGCTTGCCCGCCTCCACGCCCGTCACGTCCCGCACGTCGTCCGCCATCTGGAAGGCCACGCCCAGCCGCCGGCCGAACTCGCACAGCCGCTGGGCCGCCACCTCATCCCCGCCGGCCCAGCCCGCGGCCTGCCCGCACCAGCCGAACAGCGCGCCGGTCTTCCCCAGCGCCACCTCCCGCAGCGCCGCCAGCGGCAGGTCGAGGTCCCCGCGCGCCTCGACCTCGGCGATCGCCGCGCGGGTCATCTCCTCCACCGTGGCCACCGCGCCGTGGGTGATCCGCGCGTCCAGCCCGTCCAGCGCGCGCAGGGCCCTCGCCAGCAGGAGGTCCCCGGTCATCACCGCCACGATGTTGCCCCAGCGCGCGTTCACCGTGGGGCGGCCCCTGCGGAACATCCCCGCGTCCACCACGTCGTCGTGCAGCAGGCTGGCCGAGTGGATCAGCTCCGCGGCGATCGCCACGCGCACCAGGGCGGCCTCCGGCGCGCCGGCGAGCTCGCCGAACCAACGGACCAGCAGCGGCCTGGCGCGCTTGCCGCCCCCTGCCACGCAGAGGTGGCGCGCCGCCTGGAGCAGGGTGTCCGGCTCCGCCTTCTCCAGCAACCCCGCCAGCCCCGCCTCGACCTCGCCCAGGAATGCTCCGGTTTCGCTCGCGTGCATGCCGCCTCCAGGGACTTCGTTCACGGACTTCATAGCGTTCAAGGCCACGTGAACTCCACCGCCGGCCCCCGGGCGCACAAGCGGCCCTGCTGTCGGCGATTACGGTCCAGCTTGACAGGTAACTATTTGGTCACTTAATAAGTCGTCATCAACCCACGCCGTCCTTCGGAGCTCCCATGAACCCCGCCGCCCAGCAGAAGTACGAGGTCTTCATCCGCACCACCCCCGAGCAGGTCTGGAAAGCCCTGACGGACGGGCAGCTCACCGCGCAGTACTTCTTCGGGACGGTGGTGAAGACGACGCTCGCGCCGGGGAGCGCCATCCGGTACGACCTGCCGGACGGGACGCCCATGGTGGACGGGGTGATCCAGGAGTCCTCCGCCCCAGGCAAGCTGGTGCACACCTGGACGGCGCGGTACGACCCGAGCCTCGCCGGCGAGGTCTCCACGGTGACCTGGCTGATCGAGAAGCGCGGGGACTCCGCCAAGCTCACCGCCATCCACGAGCTCGAAAAGGCCCCCCACACCGCCGCCAACGTGGCCAACGAGGGCTGGAGCATGGTCCTCTCCGGCCTCAAGACGCTGCTCGAGACCGGCAAGCCGCTGGTCGTCGGCCAGGCCTGATAAACACGTAACCGAAAGCTCACCTATGGCTCGCGCCGCCGCCAGCGCCGATGTCTTCCAGGCCGTGGCAGACCCCACCCGCAGGGCGCTGCTGGATCGCCTGCGGGCTGGGAGCGCCCCGGTGGCGGACCTCACCGCTGGGTTCGACGTCTCCCGCCCCGCCATCTCCAAGCACCTGCGGGTGCTCCGGCGCGCCTCGCTGGTGCGGGAGCGCCGGGTGGGCCGGCAGCGGATCTACGAGCTGAACTCCGCGCCCCTGCGGGACGTGGCGGCGTGGATCGACAGCTACCGCGTCTTTTGGCAGTCCAACCTAGAGAGCCTCAAGCGCTTCCTCGAACAGGAGCAGAAATGACCGCCGTTGCAGACGTGGCCACCGGCACGGTGCACGCCACCATCGACATCCGCGTGCCGCCCGAGCGCGTCTTCGAGGCGCTCACCACGCCAGGGCAGCTGGCGGCCTGGTGGGGATCCCCCGAGCTGTACCGGACCCATGGTTGGCAGGTGGACCTGCGCGTGGGGGGGCAGTGGAGCTGTCTGGCGGAAGGGCCCAAAGGCGAGAAGACCACCGTGCGCGGCACGTACCTGGAGCTGAAGCGGCCGGACTTGATCGTCACCACCTGGTACCCGAGCTGGGACCCGCTGGAGACGACCATCCGTTACGAGCTGAAGGCGACTCCTGCCGGCACCCAGGTGAAGGTGACCCACACCGGGTTTGGTGCCCACGCCGAGTCGTGCAAGGGCCACGCGAACGGTTGGAACCGCGTCTTCGGCTGGCTCACCGCCTACGTGGAGGCGCAGGCGGTTCCGCGCTAGAGAGCGTCGCATGGATCCACGCGACGACCGCAGCGCCGGCCTGCTGGCCTGGCAGTTCGGGCTCTACCCCGAGGGCCACCAGAATCGGGGCAACCTGCTCCTGCACGCGATCACCACCCCGCTCTTCCTGCTGGGGACGCTCTCGCTCGTGGGCGGGCTCTTCGCGCTCTCCTGGCCTACCGCGGTGGGCGGGTTGGTGCTCCTCCTCCTCACGCTCGCGGCCCAGGGGCGCGGCCACAAGCAGGAGCAGGCCGCGCCCGTGCCGTTCCGCGGCCCGGTTGACGTCCTGGCCCGCTTCTTCGTCGAGCAGTGGGTGACGTTCCCCCGCTACGTCCTCAGCGGCGGCTTCGCGAAGGCCTGGCGGGCCGCGGGCCGCTGACGCTCGGCTGCTCGCCCGGCGGCGGTGCGGTGGGCGCGCTGCTCGCCCCACCTTTCGCCGTCCCGGGCGCGCGTGGAAGACTCGCGCTCTCGACGTGAGCCCTCCCCGCCGCCGCATCAGCTTCACCGCGCTGAGCGCCTTGATCGGCGTCCCCGGGCGCTCCTCCCCGCTGATCGCCGCGCCGGTCAGCGGGAACCCGCATTACGAGAACCCGCGCACCCGCCTGCGCCGCTCGCTCAAGGCCTCCACCGTGGAGGGGATCCTCGCGGAGGTGGTGGGGGTCTTCACCACGGGCGCGGTGATCACCGGCTGGGCGCTGCACCTGGGCTGCTCGCCCCTCACGGTCGGCATGCTGGCCGCCCTGCCCTACCTCTCGCAGGTCGCCCAGCCGTTCGCGGCGTGGCTGGGCGGCCGCGTGGGCCGCCGGCGGCTGGCGATCTGGGCGGTCTTCCTCTCCCGCCAGCTGCTCTGGCCGCTCGCGCTCTTGCCGCTCTTGCCGCTCTCACCGGAGGGACGCCGGGTCCTGCTGTGCACCGCGGCCACGCTCTCTGCGCTGCTGGGGGTGGTGGGCAACAACGCCTGGGTCTCCTGGATGGGAGAGCTCGTCCCCCACGGCGTGCGCGGCCGCTTCTTCGGCCGGCGCACCGCGCTCACCACGCTGGGCAACACCGCCGCCGCGCTGGTGGCGGGCGTGCTGCTGGATGGCGCGGGGCCGACTGGCGCCACCGGCTGGGTGCTCGCCGCGCTCGGGGCGGCGGCGTGCCTGTGCGGCCTGCTCACCACCTGGCTGATGGCCCTGCAGCACGATCCGGCGAACGGCCAGCCAGAGCCGCCCACGGACACGCGCGCCGCGCTGGCCCCCCTGCTGCGTCCGGAGACGCGGCGGGTGCTGGTCTACCAGGTGGCGTGGAACGCCTCGGTGGGGCTGGCAGCGGGCTACTTCAACTTCCACATGCTGAAGAACCTGCGGATGGGCTTCACGCAGATGGCCGCGTACACCACCGCGGTGGCGGTGGCGCGGATCCTCTTCCTCCCCGTCTGGGGGCGAGCGCTGGATCGCCTCGGCGTGCGGCCGGTGCTGATCGCCTGCTCCTTCGGGATCGCCCTGCTGCCGGCGGTCTGGCTCTTCCCCACCGAGCAGATGCTCTGGCCGATCGCCGTGGACGCGGTGCTGGCGGGCGTGCTGTGGGGCGGCCACAACCTGGCGGTCTTCGCGCTGCCCCTCTCCTTCGCGCCCAGGGAGGGCCGGGCCTACTACGTCGCCGCGTTCACGGCGGCCGGCGGGCTCGCGTTCGCCGTGGCCACCGCCGCGGGCGGGCTGCTGGTCCAGGTCCTGCCGCAGGACGTGGTGCTGCTGGGCCGGCCGCTCCTGGCGCTGCAGCTGGTGTTCGTCCTCTCCAGCGTGGCCCGGGCCGCCGCGGCCCTGCTCTCGCTGCAGCTGGTGGAGCGCGGCGCGCACTCGGTGCTCGCGCTCACCGGCCTGTTCGCGGAGCGGGCGCGGGAGCTCGGCGCGCGGCCCCTGAAGCCGCTGAAGCCGCTGCTGGGCTGGGTGCGGCGCTAGAAACGAAAAAGGCCGTGGGATCGGCTGCGATCCCACGGCCTCTTTTCGTTCTGTGGTCGGGGCGACAGGATTTGAACCTGCGACCACCTGCACCCCAAGCAGGTGCGCTACCAGGCTGCGCTACGCCCCGATACGAAGAGGAGGCGGCTTTATGCCCGCCACCTTTCGACCCGTCAAGCGCTGCGGCGACTTAGGCGCTGCTCTCTTCGTTCTCGTCGTCGTCGTCTTCGTCCGCGTCATCGCCGTCCGCGTCGTCGTCGTTGACGCCATCGGGTTCGATCGCTGACGGGTCGCCCGCGTTGAGCGCGCTCTTGAGCACCTGGCTGGGGCGGAAGGTCAGCACGCGGCGAGCGGAGATCTCGATCTCCTTGCCCGTCTGGGGGTTACGCCCCACGCGCGCCTTCTTCTGCCGAACCTGGAAATTGCCGAACCCGGAGATCTTGATCTTGTCCCCGCGCTCGAGGGTCTCTTTGACCGTGTCGAAGACCAGCTCGACGATCTCGGCAGATTCCTTCTTGGAAAAGCCGACCTTCTCGTAGACGCCTTCGATGATGTCCGCCTTCGTCATGGCTCGCGCAAACCCCCGGACTGAAAGTCCATCCATCTGACAAAAACCCGTGCGCTGTGTCAACAATGCGAACTCATTAAGGATTTGAGCCCCTCAAACTTCCCCCCAGCCGCTTGCCCAGCTCCTCGACAATTCGGGTATGTGCGTCGCTCACCTCCTGGTCCGTGAGGGTGCGCTCAGGGGACCGGTAGCGGATGGCGTACGCCACGTTCTTGCGCCCCTCCGGGATGGGTTTGCCCGTGTACACATCGAAGATCACTGCGTCTTCCACCAGGGCGCCGCCCACCTCGCGGATCAACCGGCGGATGGACTCGTTCTCCAGCTCGAGCGGGACCACCACCGCCAGGTCGCGGAGCACGGCGGGGTAGCGCGAGAGCTGGGAGAACGGCGGCAGCAGCCGGGCGAGCGCGAACAGCGGCTGCGCCTCCAGCTCGAAGAGGAAGGTCCCGGCCGGGGCCTGGAGCTTCTTGGCCACGCGCGGGTGCAGCTCCCCCAAGAAGCCGAGCAGCTGCCCCGAGCGGTGGCGCAGCGCCGCCGCCGCGCGGGGATGCAGCAGCCGTGACTCGGTGGGGATGAACTCCACTCCCTCCACGGAGAGCGCGCCGAGCACCGCCTGCAGCGCGCCCTTCACGTCGTAGAAGTCGAGCGCGGCCTCCTTGTGCGTCCAGGCGCGGCCGTCCCGCCGTCCCCAGGCGATGCCGGAGATCTTCAGCGCCTCGCGGGCCACCGGCTGCCGCGGCCCCGCCGCCGTCTCCGGCAGGTAGGTGCGGCCGATCTCGTAGAGCAGCACCGTCTCCGCCTGGTGCCGCACGTTGCGGGAGAGGTTCTGCAAGAGCCCCGCGAACATGGAGGTCCGCATCACCGACTGCTCGACCGAGAGCGGGTTGAGCAGGGAGATCCCCTTCGGCGCGCCGAGCGCCTCCAGCTCGGCGGGCGAGACGAACGAGTAGTTGATCGCCTCGTCGAAGCCGGCGCCTGAGAGCGCGGCGCGGACCCGCCGCTCCGCCTCCACGTCCGGGGACTCGGGGGCGGCCTCGGAGGCGCCGCGCGGCAGCCGCGCGGGGATCGTGTCGTAGCCGCGGATCCGGGCGATCTCTTCGATCAGATCCTCCGGCCCCTCCACGTCCACCCGGCCGGATGGCACCACCCACGTCGCTCCGTCCGCGGTGGCGTTCTCCGCCACGAAGCCCAGGGAGCTCAGGATGTGCCGGCTCTGGTCCGCCATCACCTCCGCGCCGAGCACCTCGCTCACCCGCGCGTAGGAAAGCGGCACGCGCCGCTTGGCGAGCGCCTTGGGGTAGACGTCCAGCTGCCCCTGCAGCACCGTGCCGCCGGCCAGCTCCGCCAGCAGCTGCGCCGCGCGGTCCAACGCCAGCGGCGCCCCGTCAATGTCCACGCCGCGCTCGAAGCGGTGCGAGGACTCGCTGTGCAGCGCGTGCCGCTTGCTGCTGCGGCGGATGCTGCCCGGCTCGAAGTTCGCGCTCTCCAGCAGCACGCGGGTGGTCTTCGCGGTGACCTCGGACTTCTCCCCGCCCATCACGCCGGCGAGCACCTGCGGCTTCTCCTTGTCGCAGATGAGGAGATCATCCGGGTCCAGCGCCCGCTCCTTGCCGTCCAGCGTGGTGAGCTTCTCCCCCTTCTTCGCCAGGCGGACCACGATCTCGGCGCCGGCGAGGTTGTCCAGGTCGAACGCGTGCATCGGCTGGCCGTACTCGAGGAGCACGTAGTTGGTGATGTCCACCACGTTGTTGATGCTGCGGACGCCGCAGGCCTTGAGCCGGTCCGCCAGCCACGCCGGAGACGGCCCCACCTTCACGCCCTCCACCACCCGCCCGGCGTAGCGGCGGCAGCGGGTGGCGTCGTCGATCCGGATCTTCACCTTGTCCGCCGTCTTCCCGCCGCCCTCCTTGAGCGAGACCTTCGGGGGTGTGAAGGCGGCGGTGGAGAGCACCGCCACCTCGCGCGCCACGCCCAGGTGGCAGAGCGCGTCCGGGCGGTTGGGGGTGACGTTGAGCTCGAGCACGGTGTCGTCCAGCCCGAGCGCCTCGGCGATGGGCGCGCCCACCTTCGCCTTGGGATCCAGGATCAACAGACCCGAGGCGTCCTCCGCCAGCCCCAGCTCGCGCGCCGAGCAGAGCATCCCGCTGCTGTCCACGCCGCGCAGCGCGGCCTGCTTGATCTCCACGCCGTTGGGCAGCTTCGTCCCCACCGTGGCCAGCGGGACCTTGTCGCCGACCTTGTAGTTCTTCGCGCCGCAGACGATCTGCAGCGGCGCCTTGCCGCCCAAGTCCACCTGCGTGACGGAGAGCTTGTCCGCGTTGGGGTGCGGGTGGGAGGCCTGGATCTGCGCCACCACCACGCCCTGGAGCGCGGCGGCGGGAGAGCTCACGCCCTCCACCTCCAGGCCCGCCAGCGTGAGGCGCTGCGCCAGCCCGGCCGGCTTGGTGGGCGGCAGCGGGACGTACTCGGAGAGCCACTTGAGCGAGATCTTCATGATCGCTTTCGAAGAGGAGAGGTCAGAACTGGGCGAGGAAGCGGGCGTCGTTCTCGAACATGAGCCGCAGGTCGTCGATCCCGTGGCGGAGCATGGCGATCCGCTCGATCCCCATGCCGAACGCGAAGCCCGTCACCTGCTTGGGGTCGTACCCCACCGCCTTGAAGACGTTGGGGTGGACCATCCCGGAGCCGCCGACTTCAATCCAGCCGGTCTGCTTGCAGACGCGGCAGCCCTTCCCGCCGCAGAGCTGGCAGGAGATGTCGATCTCCGCGGAGGGCTCGGTGAACGGGAAGAACGAAGGCCGCAGCCGCGTGGCGGTCTTCTCGCCGAACAGCCCCTTCACGAACGCGTCCAGCGTCCCCTTCAGTTCGGCGAAGGTCACGCCCTTGTCCACGTAGAGGCACTCCATCTGGTGGAACATGGGGGTGTGCGTGAGGTCCGAGTCCCGCCGGTAGACGCGGCCGGGGACGATCACGCGCACCGGCGGCTTGCGCTCCTGCATCACCCTGGCCTGCACCGGCGAGGTGTGCGTGCGCAGCAGCACCGGGCTCTCCGGCAGCCGCGCGCCGGCGGCGGTGAGGCTCCCGGGATCCACGTAGAAGGTGTCCTGCATGTCCCGCGCGGGGTGGTCCTTGGGGATGTTGAGCGCCTCGAAGTTGTAGAAGTCCGTCTCGATCTCCGGCCCACTCACCGCGGTGAAGCCCATGCGTGAGAGGATCCGGACGATCTCCTCCATCGTCCGCGAGACCGGGTGGCGGTGACCGGGGGCCCTCTGGCGGCCGGGCAGCGTGATGTCCAGGCGCGGCCCCTTGAGCTCCGCCTCCAGGCGCTGATCCTCGGCGCGCTCGAGCGCGGCGGAGAGCAGCCCCTCCACCTCGGCCTTCACCTTGTTCGCCACCTCGCCCAGCGCCTTGCGCTCCTCGGGTTGCAGCTTGCCCATCCCGCCGAGCACCGCGGAGAGCTCGCCCTTCTTGCCGAGGAACTTCACGCGCAGGGCCTCCACGCGCTCCACGTCCATCGCCGCGCCAATTTCGGTGCGCGCGGTCTCGGCCAGGGCCTTCAAACGGTCTTGCATGCGTTCCTCGAGAGGCTTCTTTGAGCAAACGAAAGGGGCCGTCCTCCTGGCGGAGGCGGCCCCTGGGTGCTTTCCGCTGCGTGGGTCTCTAGGCCGCCTTCGCGATGTTCGCGACGGCGGTAAAGCCCGCGGGATCCGAGACGGCGAGGTCGGCGAGGACCTTGCGATCGAGCAGGATCTTCGCCTTGTTCAGCCCGGCGATCAGCTTGGAGTACGAGAGCCCCGCGCCGCGAGCGGCAGCGTTGATCCGGACGATCCACAGCGCGCGGAAGTTCCGCTTCTTCGCGGCGCGATCCCGGCTGGCGTAGTCGAGCGCGCGCTCGACGGCCTGGTTCGCCCGCTTGTAGCAATTCTTCCGGCGGCCGCGGAAACCCTTGGCCAGCTTCAGTACCCGGTTACGACGACGACGAGCCTTCACACCCTTCTTCACGCGCATGACAACGACTCCTTAAAAGCGCCACCTGCGAGGCGGCTAGTTGGCCCCGTAGGGGAACAGTTCCTTGATGACCTTCTTCGCGTCCATGTCGCGCAGGTGCGCGGTGCCGCGGTTGCGGCGCTTGGACCCGGGGGTCTTGCCGTGGGTGAACAGGTGCTTGGCGAACGCCTTGCCGTGCTTCACCTTGCCGCTCTTCTTCACGTGCAGGCGCTTCTTCGCGCCGCTCTTCGTCTTCATCTTCGGCATCGTCGTCCCTCTTCCTTCATCACGCCTTGGCCTTCGCCGTCGGCTCGTTCTGGCCGACAGCGAGATGCCGGCAGCCCAACTCGTTATTTCGTCGCGCTTCCCGCGGGCGCCGCCGCCACTGGGGCTGACCCGCCCCCTGCCGCCACCTGCACCGGCTTCTGCTGCTGCTCCCCGCCGCCCTCCGGCTTGTGCTCCTTCTTCGCCGGCGGCGGCCCGCCGTGCGCCTTCTCCGCCGCCTGGTGCGCGGCCTTCGCCGCGTCTCTCGCCCGCTGCGCCACCTTGGCGTTCGGCGCGAGGATCATGAACATCTGCCGGCCTTCCATCCGCGGGGTCTGCTCGACCACGCCGATGTCCTTCGTGTCCTTCACCACGTCATCCAGGAGCTGCTGGCCGAGCTCCTTGTGGGTGATCTCGCGGCCGCGGAACATGATGGTGATGCGCGCCTTGTTCCCCTCTTCGAGGAAGCGCTTCACGTTGCGGATCTTGAAGTCGTAGTCGTGCTCTTCCGTCTTCGGGCGAAGCTTCACTTCCTTCAGGTGGACGACCACCTGCTTCTTCTTCGCCTCCGAGGCCTTCTTCTTCTCCTCGTACTTGAACTTGCCGTAGTCCATGATCTTGCAGACCGGCGGCTTGGCCATGGGGTTGACCTCGACGAGGTCGAGACCTGCTTCCCCTGCCTGCGCGAGCGCTGCTTCAATCGTCAGGACTCCCAGCTGTTCTCCGGCCGGGCCTACGACCCGCACCTCTCGGGCGCGGATGCGGCGGTTCGTTCTTTGATCGCGAGCGATGTGACGCCTCCCAGGGGGCTAACCCTCTGAAAAATGAGCGCGCAAGATACTTTTCTACAGCGGAGAGTCAAGCGGGCGGGCGGGTTTCTTGACCCCCTGGCTCCCTGCGGTGTCGGACCGTCTCAGGACGGCTTTGGCGCATGGTCCGGCTCGGAACCCTCTTTGCGCAGGAGGGCCACGAACTGGTCAAAGGGCATGGACTTGAGGTCCTCGCCCCCGTAACGGCGCGGGCTGACTGCGTTCTGTTCCACTTCCTTGTCGCCGATCACCAGGGTGAACGGGATCTTCTGGAGCTGGTGCTCGCGGATCTTGGCGTTCATGGACATGCCGCGCTCGTCGAGCTCGGCGCGGAAGCCCTGCTGCTTGAGCTCGGCGAGCAGCTTCCGGGCGTAGTCCAGCTGGCGGTCCGCGATGGTGACCAGGACCACCTGGATGGGGGCCAGCCAGGCCGGGAAGGCGCCGGCGAAGTGCTCGACCAGGATGGCGATGAAGCGCTCGAACGAGCCGTAGACCGCGCGGTGGAGGACCACCGGCTTGTGCTCGGCGTTGTCCTCTCCCACGTAGGAGAGGTTGAAGCGCTCCGCGGCGATGTAGTCGAGCTGGAACGTGCCGAGCTGCCACTTGCGGCCGATGCTGTCCGAGACGTCGAAGTCGATCTTCGGGCCGTAGAAGGCGCCCTCCCCCGGCTTCACCTCGTAGGGGACGTTGAGCGCGTCGAGCGCCGCCTTGAGCGCGGCCTCGGCGCGATCCCAGAGCGCGTCATCCCCGAGCCGCTGCGCGGGGCGCGTGGAGAACTTCGCCGAGTACGTGAGGCCCACCGCGTTGTAGACGCGGTCCAGCAGCTGCATGAAGCGCTTGGCCTCGGAGCCGACCTGGGACTCCATGCAGTAGATGTGGGCGTCGTCCTGGGCGAACTGGCGCACGCGCGTGAGGCCGCCCAGCGTGCCCGAGGCCTCGTTGCGGTGGAGGATGTCCTGCGTGTGCAGCCGCAGCGGCAGGTCCCGGTAGCTGTGTTTCTTGAAGCCGTAATAGAGGTGGTGCGAGGGGCAGTTCATCGGCTTCAGCGAGAAGTCGTGCTCCTTCGTCTCGCTGTCGAGCACCAGGAACATGTTCTCCTTGTACTTGCCCCAGTGGCCGCTGATCTCCCAGAGCCCCTTGTTGAAGAGCAGCGGCGTCTTGATCTCCTGGTAGCCCGTCTCCAGGCAGAGCCTGCGCATGTAGCCGGAGAGCAGCGTGTAGATGGTCGTGCCCTTGGGCGTCCAGAACGCGGAGCCGGGCGCGAACGGGTGGAAGTGGAAGAGGTCCAGCTCCTTGCCCAGCCGCCGGTGATCGCGCTTCTTCGCCTCCTCCTGTTGGTGGACCCAGGCCTCCAGCGCCTTCTTGTCGAAGAACGCCGTGCCGTAGATCCGCTGGAGCATCGGGTTGCGGTGATCGCCGCGCCAGTAGGCGCCGCTCGAGGAGAGCAGCTTGATCACGCCGATCCGGCCCGTGGACGGCCCGTGGGGCCCGAGACAGAAGTCGACCCAGTCTCCATGGCTGTAGAGCGTCAGCGTCTTGGCGCCCTTGGCGGCGATGTCGTTGACGATCTCGACCTTGAACTTCTCGCCCTTGCTCTCGAAGAGCTTGATGGCCTCTTCCATCGACACTTCGGACCGCTTGAAGAGGTGGTCCTTGGCGATGATCGCGTTGGCCTCGGCTTCGATCTTCTCCAGGTCTTCCGGCGTGAACGGCGTCTCGCGGTGGAAGTCGTAATAGAAGCCGTCTTCGATCGTCGGGCCGATCGTCACCTGCGTGCCCGGGAAGAGCCGCTGCACCGCGTCCGCCACCACGTGGGCGGCGTCGTGCCGGATCAGCTCGAGCCCCTCCGGGCTCTTGTTCGTGAAGATCTGAAGCGAGGCGTCTTCGTCCAGCGTCCGCGCCAGGTCCATCTCCTGGCCGTTCACCTTGGCGAAGAGCGCTGCCTTGGCCAGACCGGCGCCGATCGACTCCTTCACGAAGTCGGCGATCTTGATGCCCTTGGCTGCCTGCTTCTTGCTGCCGTCCGGCAGCGTGACCGTGATTTGCGACATAGCGGACCTCGGAAAACAGTCGCGGGCGGCCCGGTCTTTCCTTCAAGACCGTGCCGCCCGCGAAAAGACCTTCAAGTGGGCGCTAGTGGGATCGAACCACTGACCCCTACCGTGTCAAGGTAGTGCTCTACCGCTGAGCTAAGCGCCCCCATCGGCAAGGCGGCGGCAGATAACCCTCCGCTCCGATAGGTGTCAAGGAAAGTGAGCGAGCGCACCGCTCGTTCGACGATCCAGGGCGGCGCTTTCTGACTCCTGGACTGCTCTGGGCGGAACCACCGCGGTGGCGACGATCGCCGCCGCCACGGCGCCATAGGCCAGCGCGAAGCCGACCCCGCGCGCCCGCTTGCCCGCAGGCTGGGTGTGCGCCAGCCCAAGCAGCACGCCGAAGACGAGGCCGCCGAGGTGGGCGTAGTTGTCCATGCTCAGCACCGAGAAGCCGAGCGCGAGCCAGATCAGCACCGACACCGCCTGGCTGCGCGTCCAGCGGTCGGCGATCAGCGCCTGCAGCGAGCCGACGTCCCGGTAGCGCAGGACGAACGTGAGGCCGACCACCGCGAACATCGCCCCAGAGGCCCCCGCGCCGAGCACGTTCTGCATGAGGGCGCTGGTGGCGCTCGCGCCCAACCCTCCTGCCAGATAGATGGGCAGGAACCGCGCGCTGCCGATCCGCCGCTCGGCCAGGGAGCACCACCCCCACCCCGCCCAGCAGTTCCAGAGCAGGTGCACCGGGCCAATGTGCAGGAACATCGCGGTGAGCAGCCGCCAGTACTGCCCTCCGTAGACCAACTGTCCGTTGACGGCGCCAAAGCGGATGAGCGTCTGTGCGCTGGTGGTGGATCCCACGGACTCGGCCCAGATGAAGACGACGATGCTGATCGCCACCATCACCAGGGTCACCGGCGCGGAGAGCAGCCGCTGCAGCGGTGACGGCTTTGGCGGCGGTGCGGGCTCGGCAGGCTCGGTGGGCGGCTGCGGGCGGATCGGCTCGTCCTGGATGCTCACGGGCGAAGCAGTAACACGCCCCCGGCCGCCGCGCCGGAAGCGTGTCTGATTCCGGATGCGGTTGCTGCTACGGTCGCTGCGCCAGCTCGCCCGGGTCCGCGCGGCAGATGTGCTCGGCCGGCGCCGGGCTGCGCTTGCCGAGCAGCACCGCCGCGGCCAGGTACTTACCGCCGCGCTGGATGAAGACCTCGCCGCTCTCGGCGTAGACGCAGCCCTTCAGGGCGTTCTGCGTCCAGCCGCTCTCGTCGGGCGTCTCGTCCAGCTCGAGCTCGTCGATGCCATAGCGGTCGTCGATGGCGAACGTGAAGAAGGTGCGGCCTTGGGGGTCCGCGCTGGGCTGCGCCTGCAGCACGCGCACCCGCCGGGCCATGGGCGGCTGGCGCGCCCGCGAGAACTTGCTGCGCCGCTTCTCTGCGGCGGTCAGCGGCTGCACCAGCTCGCGCTGGATCACGGCCTCGGCCTGGGTGACCTCAGCGTTCGGCGGCTCCGCGAAGGTCGAAGTTGCGAGGGTGAGTGTGGCGAGGGCGATGAAGCGCTTCATGGTTCCTCCAGGCGTGGGACAGCGAGCGAAGGGGGGAGCCGGCCAGCAGCTCGACCGCGGCGGCGCTGGCGAGCACCGGCAGCCAGAGGCTGACGCTGTAGGCGAGATCAGGGTCGACGTTGGCGGCGTCGAACGCGAGGAGCATGGCGCGCGAGGACACGGCCACGCTCAGCTGCGCGAGCACGTGCAGGGTCCAGCGCTTGTGCTCAGCGAAGCGCTTCGCGCGGGCCGTGCGGATGCCTTGAACCATCGCCCCCACGACGATGGCGCCGGAGAGCGCGAAGCCGAGCGTGGAGCTCCACCCGCCCTTGGCGAAGAGCGAGAGGTAGAAGCCGGAGGGCGCCAACCCGAGCAGCACCACCCCGCCGGTCACCCGGCCGAGCCAGCGGTGCGCGGCGGGCGCCTTGCGAAGGAAGGTCCGCGAGAGCAGCAGTAGGCAGCTCGGCAACGCGAAGACCGCGGCGATCACGTGGAGCTTGAGGGCGAACAGCCACACGTCCTCGAGCGGCAGCGGGAGCTTCTCCACCACGAAGGGCGCGAGCTCCTCGCCGTCGAAGTAGCCCAGGCTGTTCCCGGTGATCGCCGCGGAGCCGAGCGCGAGCACCAGCAGAGTGAGAGGTCGCAGGAGGGAGCGGAGCCGTCGGGGAGAGTCCACGGTCGGTGGAACGCACGACCCTCCTCCGGGGATCTATCGGCTGGATTCCCGAGAGAGCTTCAGCGCTTGCTTCAGCACCGCGTCGAACATGGGCGGCGTGAGGCGGCCGGTCTGGGTGTTCTGTTGGCTCACATGGTAGACGCCGACCAGATGCGGCGCCTTGGGGAGCGAGAGCACCGCGCCATGGCCGAACGCGGGCCTGGGCCGGGGGATCTCAAGGCCGCGTCGGGAGAACAGCTCCAGCGCCGCGCTCCAGGCGATCCCGCCCAGCGCGAGGATCACCTTCGGCCGCAGCAGCGCGAATTCGCGGTCCAGCCAGCTGCTGCAGGCGCGGATCTCCTCCGGCAGCGGCAGGTTGTCCGGCGGCGCGCAGTGGACCGGCGCGGTGATGTACGCGCCCTTGAGCGTGAGGCCGTCCTCGCGGCGCTCGCTGGTGGGCTGGCTGGCGAGCCCGGCGCGGTGGAGCGCGGCGTAGAGGAAGTCGCCTGATCGATCGCCGGTGAACATCCGGCCGGTCCGGTTTGCCCCGTGCGCCGCCGGGGCGAGCCCCAGGAGGAGCAGCGGCGCGCGCGGATCGCCGAATGCGGGCACCGGGCGGCCCCAGTAGGTCCACTCCCGGTAGGCACGGCGCTTGGTGGCGGCCACCTCCTCGCGCCAGCGGACCAGGCGCGGGCAGGCGCGGCACTCGATCAGCTCGGCGTTCAACTGCTTCAGCGGTGGCATCCGAAGTAGGCGTCCTCTACCCGCTTACCCCGAGCGAAGTCGAGGGGCGCTCGTGCTCGCCTCCTCGGCTCACCGGGGCTCATGGGCGCCCCTCGACTTCGCTCGGGTGAACGGGGAGACACGTCTCGATAAGGCTCAGATACGCTCGCACCCCGATGCGAGTCACCATCCTCGACGACTACCAGGACGCGGTGCGCACCCTCACCTGCTTCGAGAAGCTGGCGGGCCACGAGGTGACGATCGAGCGCGGCGAGAAGATAGGTGGCGACCGGCCGGGCCTGGCGAGGGCGCTCGAGGACGCGGAAGCGCTGGTGCTGATCCGAGAGCGCACGCGCGTGGACGAGGCACTGCTCGCGATGGCGCCAAAGCTCCGACTGATCAGCCAGACCGGGCGGATCTCCGGCCACATCGATCTCCCAGCCTGCACTCGCCGCAAGGTCGCGGTCGCGGAGGGCGGCGGCTCGCCCTACGCACCAGCGGAGCTCACCTGGGCGCTGATCCTCGCGGCTTCGCGGCAGCTCGGAAACGCGATCTGCGACCTGAAGGTGGCCGGCTGGCAGTCGGGGGTCCTGGGGCGCACCGTGCGTGGCCGGACGTTGGGGATCTACGGCTACGGGAAGATCGGCAGTCTGGTGGCCGGGTACGGCAAGGCATTCGGGATGAACGTGATCGCCTGGGGTCGCGAAGGGTCGCTCAAACGCGCACGCGCGGATGGGTACGCGGTCGCCGCGAGCCGCGAGGCGCTCTTCGCAGAGTCGGACGTGCTCTCACTCCACCTGCGGCTGACGCCGGAGACCCGCGGGTCGATCACGCTCGAAGACATCTGCCGGATGAAGCCGGACGCGCTGCTGGTGAACACCAGCCGCGCCGAGCTGCTCCCGCCCGGCGTGCTGTACGACGCCCTCATGCACCATTGGCCCGGCTACGCCGCGGTGGACGTCTACGAGCGGGAGCCAGTCTTGCCGCTCGAAGAGCCGCTGGTGGAGCACCCGCGCGTCCTCTGCACGCCGCACCTCGGCTACGTGGAGCGCGACAGCTACGAGCTCTACTTTGGCGCCGCCTTCGACAACCTGAACGCGTTCGCCAAGGGAGCGCCGAAGGCCTTGGTGAACCCCGAGGCGCTGGGCGGATGAGGATCGACCGCGGAGAGGTCTACTGGATCGCCGAGGGTGAGCTCGCCCATCCCCACGTGGTGGTGCAGGAGGACGTGTTCAACCACTCCCGGATCGAGACGGTCGTCGTCTGCGCGCTGACCACGAACCTGCACAAGGCGAAGGAGCCCGGGAACGTGCTGCTCGAGCCGGGAGAAGGCGGGCTGCCGAAGCAGAGCGTGGTGGTGGTGTCGCAGATCGCCTCGGTGGAGAAGAGCCGGCTCGGCCAGCGGATCGGCGCGCTGTCCGGCGAGCGGGTGGAGCAAGTCCTGGCCGGATTGCGGTTCCTGGAGGCGTCGTTTTTTCAGCGCGGTCAGTGACGGGCCCCGGGGCGGAGGCCCCAAACCCTCAGATGAGGCCTCCCCCTCGTTCGGCTCGAGCGTAGTGCCGTAGGCACGTAGTCGAGAGCTCGCCCGAACGGTCCAGTCCGAGATGACGCTGAACGGCGCTGCACCAGTTCGCAGGTCGGGGCGAGCTCTCGACTACGTGCCTACGGCACTACGCTCGAGCCGAACGGGGTGAGGCATCTGATGGGCACTGGGGGAGCTGCCTAGTTCGAGAGGCGCCGCAGCAGCTTCTGCACCGCGTACGCGATCCGGACGTCGTCCCCGACCGAGACCTCCAGCTCCACGCCGGGGTCCTCCACCGCCAGGCGCATCAGCACGCCGTCCGCCAGCTCCGGCGCAATCCGCACGCGCGAAGGGTACGGGCAGCGTGGCAGGTAACGCTCTCCGGCGGGCTCAGCGCTCAGAGAACGCCAGATCGCCACGCCTGGCGAGCCGCGCCCGAGCTCGGGGGCGCAGGCCACGGGCGCATCCGTGCGGAGCAGCTTCACACCCGGCAGCCGCGCCAGCTCTCCGAACGCCGCGAGCGACGGGGACGCCCCCGCCCGCCAGAGGACCTGCACCGGCCGCGCGCGGGCGATCCGCTCGGCGCGCTCGGCGGTGAGCTCTCCGCTCAGCTCCACCGCCAGCCGCCGTGGCCCCAGCGCGCGCACGCCGGGGTCCGCGAGGTCCCCATCCACCAGCCACACCCCGGCGTGGGGGATCTTCGCGAGCTGCGCCACGTCCTGTGGCCGGAGCGGCGCGCGCAACTGGACGAACACGTCCGGAGCCCGGGCAAGGTTCTCGAGCAGCGACTGGCGCAGGGCATTGGACCGGGTGCGCACCCAGAGCACGGCGCCCTTCTGCGCCACCGCGCGGACGCCATCCGGCTCGAGCTCCTCCTCGAGCAGGACGTGCACGCGGATGCCCGTGCGCACCACGGTCTGGTGGAGCGTCCGGGCCGGGGGCGGCTCCGCGGGTGGCGCCGCGCCGAGCAGCAGCGCGGCCACCAGCGCCCGCACTACTTCACCTCGCCCGTGTACAGCGGCGTCTTCTTGTAGCGCTCCACCACCACCCGGGCGACGACCTTGAGGATCGCGCTGGTGGGCACGGCGAGGAGGATCCCCACGAAGCCGAAGAGCTCACCGAACGCCAGGATCGCGATGATCACCGCCACCGGTGGCAGCCCCACCTTGTCGCCGACGACGCGCGGCGTGATCACCAGCCCCTCGGCGGCCTGGGCGACCACGAAGGTGCCGATCACGAACGCCAGCTGCCAGAGCCCCTGGTACGAGAGCACCATCCCCAGCAGCGCCAGCACGATCCCGATGGTGGTGCCCACGTAGGGCACCATGTTGCCGAAGCCGGCGATCACGCCGATCACGATCGCCATGTCGATCCGCGCGAGCGAGAGCCCGGTCGAATAGATCACGGAGAGGATCGCCCCCACGGTGAGCTGACCGCGGACGAAGGCGGAGAGCACCTCGTCCACCTCGGCGAAGCGCTTGCTCACCAACGGGAGCGAGCGCCGCGGCACCAGCCCTTTGAAGATCTCCACCAGGCGCGGGTAGTCCTTCAGGAAGAAGAACCCGAGCACCGGCACCACGAAGAGCCCGAGCACCGTGGCCAGGAAGCGCGCCGTGTTGCCGGCGAACGCCCCGAGGATCCGCGCGGCCGCCGGGCCGGCGCTCTTGAGCAGGCTGGAGGCCTCGTCGCCGATCTGGGCGGTGCGCTGGCGGACCAGCTCCGGCAGGGACACGCCCAGCAGCGCCTCCACCTTGGGCACCAGCTGCGTGCTGGCGCGGGTGAAGAAGTCCGGCAGCTTCTCCGCCTCTTCGCCGAAGACCGGCACCAGGTAGAGGATCGCCCCGGCCAGCAAGAGCGAAATCCCGAAGAAGACGAGCGCGGTGGCCCAGGTCCGCGTCAGCCTCCGCTTCGCCAGGTAGGTGACCACCGGGTTGAGCCCGTAGGCCATGGCCAGCGAGAGCAGCACCGGCACCGCCACGCCACGCACGGTGGAGAGCAGCAGGAACAGCAGCGCCAGCAGCGCCACCATCCCGCCGGACCAGAGCAGATCCACCCGGCGCGCATCTGGCTCCCCCAGCGCGGGCACCGGCGCCGGCGCTCCGGCGGCGAGCTCCAGCTGAACCGCGGCGGGCTTCTCCGGCTCCGGCGGCGGTGGCGTGGGCCGATCTGGCTCGGGGGCGGCTATGGCTGGCTCCGGGGAGGCGCGAAGAAGAGGTACCCGTACCGGGCGAAGTACTGGACCGTGCTGATCGTCACGCACAGCCCCGCGATGAAGCCCACCGCCACCGTGTACGCGGCGAGCACGGGCGACTGGGACTGTTCCGAGACGAGCGCGAGCACGATCAAGCAGATCAGGAAAAACGTGGCGTACTTGCCGATACGCGTGGGGGCGGTGGGGATTTCCAGGTGCTTCCGCTTCACCACGAAGGCGCCCACGATCATGCTCGCATCGCGGAAGAGGATCACCCCCAGGAGCCAGAACGGGATCCGCCGCTCGAGCACCAGGGAGGCAAGCGCCGCGAAGACCAACAGCTTGTCCGCCACCGGGTCCAGCACCCCGCCCAGCTTGCTGCGCTGGTTGAGCGCCCGCGCGAGCAACCCGTCAATGGAGTCCGAGACCGCCGCCGTGATGAAGACCGCCAGCGCCCACCCTGCCCTACCCTGCACGTGCAGGACGAAGAAGACAGGCACCAGCGCGAGCCGGAAGAGCGTGATCAGGTTGGGGATGGTCAGCCAGGCCGGGTTCGCCACGGCCGGGCACCCTATCACCCGCGCGCGCGGCTACTGGTGCTTGGCGACGAACTTGGCGAACGCGTCCTGGTTCTTCGCCGGCGCGTAGGCCGCGGTCTGGCCCAGCTCCTCGCCGATGGTGACCTGCTGGTTCGCCTGGAGCTCCACGAACTTCTCTTCCCACTTCTCCGCGCTGATCTCCGTGGGCCCCGGGACCTGCTTGCGCTCGCCGGGCTTGCCGGGCGTCTTCGCCGGAGCGGACTTCACCTTGGCGGTCACGCCCACCACGCCCTCGGCCACGCGGACGATGGTGCGCAGCTGGTGCGGCTTCACGCCCTGGACGATCTTGTTGGTGTCCACGCGGAAGATCGTCCCGCGCACACCTGCCACCGCGCGCTCCGTGGTGACCTCGAACTTGGCGCCGGAGCCGGAGAGCGCCTTGGCCACGTGGGACCAGATCTTCCCGCCCACCAGCTTGGCCGAGAAGCCCTTGCGCTCCTGGCCCGCGAAGTCCGCCTCGCTGATGAACAGCTCGCTTCCCTCGCCGAGCATGATCACGCTCGAGTCGTTGAGGACGAGCTTCACGTTCCCCTTCTGGACGGTGATCAGGTCCTTGAGCTCGACATCGCTGCCGGGCTTGAGCTCCACCGCGGCGCTGCCTTCCTGCTCGCGGGTCGCCTTCTCCACGATCTCGATCTTGCCCACCGAGGCGAAGCTCGCCGCGGGGAAGAGGGCCATGCACAGCACCGCGAAGGTCTTCGTTCTCATTGCGGATCTCCTGGAGTCTTCGGAGCCGGCGCGAGCGCCACGTCCAGGCGCGCCCGCGTACCGCTCGGGTCCACGTATGTCTCGAACGGCGTCAGCCCCTGCTTCTTCACCTGCACCCGGTGCAGCCCGGCTCCCAGGCGCAGCGGCCGAGAGGCGAAGTCACTGCACGTCCCGCGCTCCACCCCGTCGACGCTCACCTGCGCCTCCGCGGGGGTGCAGGAGAGCTCCAGATCCCCCGACCGCGCCTTCGCGCCGCGCAAGAGCTCCTCCGCCTGCGCGATCGGCCTACCCTGGGTCTGCTCCGTGCCCCTCGCTGCGCACCCGGGCGCCCCGAGAGCGCACAGGAGCAAGACCCAGCCATTCACTTGGCGAGCGTGATCTCCAGGGTGTTACCCGTCACCCCGGTCACGCTGATCTTCTTCCCCTTGAAGGCCTTGCCGCCCACCCGCTCGGCGAGATCGTCGCTGCTGCCGACGAAGGTCACGTCGAACTGGGCCTTCCCGCCGCCGAAGGTGCCCGGCTTTACGTCCCGGACGCCGTTGACGGACTCGGCCAGGACCCGCTTGAAGCCCTGCACCGCGGTGTAGTCGGAGAGCCCCACCACGTTCATCACCAGCCGGTTGCCGTTCTGCTCGGCGTTGCGCAGGTGCTCGAGCGCGGCCTTGCGGACCTCCGCCACCACCTCCTTGCCGCGGTAGCTGGCGATGTCGTGCGAGGTTCGCTCGTACGAGATCGTGTAGGTGCCGTTGGGGCCCAGATCCTTGGGCTGGGTGTTGAACTTGCCGGAGACCTTCGCCAGCTGGCTGCCGGAGTCCGTGGCGAAGAGCGCCAGGTCCCACTCGCCGGTGACCGGGAACTGCAGCTGCTTGCCCTTGTTGTCGTAGCCGCCCCAGTTCGGATCCGCCGGCTGGTTCCGGAAGTTCACCTGGCCGTAGAGGATGTAGTCCGCCTTGGTCAGCTCGCCGATCTCCTTGGCCTCCGGCGTCCCCATGGCCACGCCCGAGGAGAGCTTGAGCTTCCCGGCGGCGAAGTGCGGGTCGATGATCGTCCAGCCGTCCGTCTTGAAGGACTCGGTCAGCACGGTGGAGAGCACGCCGCTGGTGCTGATGGAGCCCTTGGGGTCGTAGGTCTGCTCCTGGAGGATCACCACCAGCTTGCGGTTGCCGAGCCGGTTGATCAGCGCCTTCACCGCCTGGAGATCCTTGTCCAGCTGCGCGGTGCCGACCTCCGCGCGCACGGTGACGATCATCACCCCGCGCTCCTCCTTCTTGGAGATCACGTCGTACTTCTTGATGTAGCCCGCGGAGTTCGCGAAGACCCGGTCGCTGATCAGCTGCGAGTTCTGGGTGAGCGTGTCCGCGGAGACCATCACCCCGGCCACCTGCTCCACCGCCTCGCGCAGCGCGTTGTCCTTGGCCTGCTTCTCGGCCTTGGCCTTGTTGCCATCGACGATGGCTGCCTCACCGGTGGCCTCTTTCGTGACCACCTCCGCCTCCGCGAATGCGACCGCGGAGAGCGCGAGCACCGGCACCATCCAGAGCGTCTGGACCTTCATGTTCGCCATTCCCCTTAGTTGGTGACGATGACCACCCGGCCTTCGGCCAGGTAGCTGTTGTTCGCTTCGGCGAGCTTCTTCAGCTCGTCAGCGGAGAGGACCAGATCCGAGCCCTGGGCCTTGGTGGCCTTGAGCACCAGCGGCTTGTCCCCCACCCGCTGCATGTTCTTCTTCGCCTCGTCCAGGCTCTTGGCGTAGCCCGCCACGCCGCTGGACTTGCGCGCCTCGTCCGAGAGGCACTCCGCGGCGTAGACCGGCTTGCCGGCCTCGTCCAACAGGCGCGGCGCCAGCGCCGGCGTCACGTTCAGCCCGCGCGCGTCCACCACCAGGCCGGTGTTCTTCTTCTCGCCGTCCGACTTCACCGCGAGCTTCTCGTCCTTGTTGTCCACGAGGACTTCAGCGAGCGCGGAGAGCGGGACCTCGACGTCGATCTCCACGCCGCTGTCGGAGAAGTAGCGCTTCCCGGTGACCTTGAAGCCCCGGATTACGCCCTCCACCTTGCCCTTGATCTCGTCCTTGGCCATCTCATCGCCCACGGTCTTGCCGGCGCTGATCTGGATGCCCTTCACCTGCGCGAGCAGGTTGCGGAACGCGTCCATCTTCGCGGCCTGCTCCGCGCCCAAGCGTGCCTGGGCAGGGTTGCTGGCCTTCATGTCGGGAGCGCCAGAGCCGGTCGCCTTCACCACCTGCCCCTGCCAGTTCACCCCCGCCGCCGCCTTCGGCTCCTCTTTCTTGGCGCTTCCGGACGCGTCCTTCTTGGCGTCCTTGCTCTGCGCCTGCGCTGAGACAGCCAGCGCCAACGCGAGCATCCAGACATGGCTCTTCACGTGAGCTCCTCCCGCTCGATTGTGTGGGGAGACGACGACGGCGTAACCAGGCAATTCAAGTGTTCGGCTCTGAGGGGTGTCAAGGCGACGTTTCACGCGCAGGGAAGGTTCCCGAGCTTGCGCGAAGGTGCGCCTGATGCGGCCGATGAAGGCGCGCATGGCCGATGTGCGCGTGTGCCTTCAGCGCCGAGCCGGCGCGGGTGGGCGCCGGCTCGAGAGGCGCTGCCCTACTCGTCGCGCGCGTCGTCGTGGCGCGCGATGTACGTGTCGATCATCCGGCGGTGGCGCTCGGTGAGCAGCGTGAAGCGCACGCCCGAGCCGTTCTTGCTCGAGCCGGCCCACTCCCGCACCACTTCGCCCTCCGCGTAGATGACCTCTTCGGAGCCGGGGAGCTGGAACTGCAGCCCCACCCGCTTGCCCGCGTGCTGCGGCTCGATCAGGTGGGCCAGGTTCAGCCCGTCCTCGCTGATGTCCGAGCTGCGGGTCATGTACGGGACCCCGCTGATGTACTTGTTCAAATAGATATCCAGCGGCACCCGCCGGTTGTTCCGCTTGTCGCTCATTCTTCCCCTCCTCGAGCCCGCCGCCCGTTTCGCCGCGCTACAGCGTGCGACGTGCGTGCTGCGGGATGTGGCGAGGGTAGACGGGAGGTGCGATCGGTCAAGAAATCGACCCCCACGAAGAATCCGGCCGAGGGTGAGGGGAAGTGGGTATAAACCCGCGCCGTCCCATCCTGAAAGGCGCAAGACAATATGAAGAAGACGTGGGTGCTCGGTGTGGTGCTGGCCGCGGTGATCGCGAGCCCGGCGATGGCGCAGGCCCTCAAGAACGACGATGAGAAGACGCTCTACGCGCTCGGGCTGATGATGGGCCGCAGCGTGGGCGTGTTCAACCTCACCAAGGCCGAGGTGGAGATCGTCAAGCGCGGCTTCACCGACTCCGTGCTCAAGAACAAGCCGCAGGTGGAGCTCGAGCAGTTCGGCCCGAAGGTGGACGCGCTCGCCAAGACGCGGGGCGCGCAGAAGGCCGAGGCCGAGAAGGGCAAGTCGAAGGAGTTCCTCGACAAGGCCGCCAAGGAGAAGGGCGCGCAGAAGACCGCCTCGGGCCTGATCTACTCGGACATCAAGGCGGGCAGCGGCGCCTCGCCCAAGCCGAGCGACACGGTGAAGGTCCACTACAAGGGCACCCTGGTGGACGGCACCGAGTTCGACAGCTCCTACAAGCGCAACGAGCCGGCGGAGTTCCCGCTCGGCAACGTGATCCCCTGCTGGACCGAAGGCATGCAGAAGATGAAGGTGGGCGGCAAGGCGAAGCTGATCTGCCCCTCCACCATCGCCTACGGCGATCAGGGCCGCCCCGGCATCCCCGGCGGCGCCACGCTGGTCTTCGAGGTGGAGCTCCTGGACGTGAAGGCCGGCGCCGCGCCGCAGATGCAGCTGACCCCGCCGGACGCGCCGAAGAAGTAGACGCGTAGACGAAGTTCGGGCGCCCCTCCTCCGCTCACCTCGGGTGGAGTCGAGGGGCGTTCTGTTTGCCGCCCTCTCCGTTCACCCCGAGCGGAGTCGAGGGGCGCCCCAGTTCGCCGATCACGAGCGCCCCTCGACTTCGCTCGGGGTGAACGGTGGCGGCGCCCCAGCTCGCCGATCACGAGCGCCCCTCGACTTCGCTCGGGGTGAACGGTGGCGGCGCCCCAGTTCGCCGATCACGAGCGCCCCTCGACTTCGCTCGGGGTGAACGGTGGCGGCGCCCCAGTTCGCCGATCACGAGCGCCCCTCGACTTCGCTCGGGGTGAGCGGTGGCGGCGCCCCAGCTCGCCGATCACGAGCGCGCCCTCGACTTCGCTCGGGGTGAACGGTGGCGGCGCCCCAGTTCGCCGATCACGAGCGCCCCTCGACTTCGCTCCGGGGGTGAACGGTGGCGGCGCCCCAGTTCGCCGATCACGAGCGCCCCTCGACTTCGCTCGGGGTGAACGGTGGCGGCGCCCCAGTTCGCCGATCACGAGCGCCCCTCGACTTCGCTCGGGGTGAACGGTGGCGGCGCCCCAGTTCGCCGATCACGAGCGCCCCTCGACTTCGCTCGGGGTGAGCGGTGGCGGCGCCCCAGTTCGCCGATCACGAGCGCCCCTCGACTTCGCTCGGGGTGAACGGTGGCGGCGCCCCGGTTCGCCGATCACGAGCGCCCCTCGACTTCGCTCGGGGTGAGCGGTGGTGGCGCCCCGGTTCGCCGGTCACGAGCGCCCCTTCGCTCGGGGTGAGCGGCATGGCGCCTACCTCTTCGCGGGCGCCTCCAGCGCGCGCTCGGTGGCCTTGAGCAGCGGCTCCGCGCTCACCGGGCTGCCGGTGGCGTTCTCCATCCAGAGATCCGGCGAGACCGCGCCGAACTTGGCCATCCGTTCGAACTCCGGGCCGAGCGCGCCCTTCCCTCTCAGGTGCTCCTCGATCTGGAACGCGATCAGGTGGCCCAGCGGGTAGTCCGGCAGGTAGAGCGGGTACGAGATGGAGTGCGAGTAGATCCCCAGGAGCAGCGTGTCGTTCCCGCCCAGCACCGGCGCGTAGAAGCGGTTCCAGTGCTCCTTGGAGATCCGGAGCACGGCCTCGCGCAGCTCGGCTGGCGCGGCGTTGGGGTGCTCGTACATCCAGTGCCAGACCGCCAGGTCCACCAGCGCCACGCCGGCGATCTCCCAGGTCTGCCAGAAGTCCGAGAGCACCCGCTGCCGCTCGCTCTCGGCGTCCGGCTTGGCCTGTCCGAGCAGCTCCAGATCGCGGGCCTGGAAGAGGAAGGCGAGCGCCTCGGTGAAGGCGTTGTTGGGTACGCCGGTGAGCAGCGTGTGGTCCACGTCGTAGAGCGAGAAGACCTGCTCCACGTTGTGGCCCAGCTCGTGGACGGCGATGTTGTAGCCCTTGTAGTTCATCCCGGTGGGCTCCACGCGGGTGCGCAGGTGCGGGAAGTCACCGCGCCGCATGGCCTGCATCGCGTGGCCGGCGCCGCGGGAGGGATCCACCACGATCTTGCTGGCCAGGTACTTCGCGCGCGCGGGCGCGAAGCCCAGCTGCGTGAGGATCCGCGGCAGGTCCTGCGCGAACGCCTCCGGCTTCGGGTAGCGGCGCTGGGTGATCGCGTCCAGCTCCGGCTCCTTCAGCTTCCCGCGCGCCTGGAAGCCGTTGAACCAGAGGTCCGCGGGCTCCAGCTTGCGTCCCAGCCGCTGCTCGATCAGCGCCGCGATCTTGGGGACCAGCGGCGAGGTGAGCACCTGCGTGAAGAGCTTCACCACCCGCTCCTCGGGCAGCTCGCGGGACTCGAAGCTGCGGGCGATGGCGGTGGGCGCCACCGGGGAGAACGGGTCCGCGCCGCGGGCGGCCTGGAACTGGGCCAGCCAGCGCGCGTAGCGGACGTCCGGCTCCGCGGCGGCGTCCGGGGTGGCTGGCCGCGCAGGGGCGTTCGCCTCCACCTCGTCCGCGGGCGCCACGGTGACGGCGTTGCTGAACGGGTTCCAGTCCAGGCGCGGGTTGTCGATCACCGCGGCGGGGATCGTCTGGCTGACGATCCGGGACATCACCTGGACGATCATCCGCTGCTTCGCCAGCCCCTTCGGATCCGAGTAGTCCGCCTTGAGCTCGTCACGCAGGTTCCAGTGGGAGATCAGCCGCAGCCCGGACGGGAAGAGCCGCTCGCCCTTCTCGTCCAGCAGGTGGTGCATCCAGAGGTTGTACTGGGAGATGTAGAGGTCCGCCTTGGCCGCCTCCTGGGCGCTGCGCTGCTGAACCTCCGGGGGCACCCGGCGCGCGAACCGCCCGGCGAGCCGGACCTCGGCCCACTTGCGCCGCGAGTAGCCCTTCCCGTCCGCGAGCCGCTCTTGCAGCGTGGTGAGCGGGAAGTTGAGCAGCACCGCGAACGCCACCTTGCTGCGGAACAGGTCGTCGGTGAGGTGCGCGGCCGCGTCCAGCCCGCCGAAGAGCGGATCCACCGGCAAGAGCGGGCCGATCTCCAGATCCGACGCGCGCCGCAGCTCGCGGCCGATCTCGTTGAAGTGACCGTCCAGCTGCTCGAAGAGCGCCTCGTAGCGCGCGAACGCGGCGTCCAGCTGCTGCTGATCCGCCAGGAACTGCTCCTTGGCGAAGGCGCTGAAGGCGGCCGCGTCCCCATCTGCGGCGCGCCAGAACCCCGCGGCCTGGGTCAGCCCGCGGTGGATGCGCTCGGCGGCCGCGGCGCCGTGCAGCGCCACCAGCTCCTGCTCCAGCGGGCCGAGCGTGGCGCTCAGATCCAGGGGCGTGGACTGCGCGGAAGAGCTCATCGCCGCCTCCTTCTTTCCGCTCTCGCGGTGGGCACACGCGCTCGCGCAGAGCGCCAGCGCCGCCAGGAGCAACCGCTTGCCGTTCATTCGGGACGACCTTTCGAAAAAAACGAAAGGCCCGACCTCCTGTGGGGAGATCGGACCTTTGGTCGCAACGGAGGGACCGTTGCGAAGGGCCGTCAGCTGATGGCCCGAACGTTCTGCGCCTGCAGGCCCTTGGGGCCGCGGGTCACATCGAACTCCACCTTCTGGCCCTCAGACAGGGTCCGGAAACCATCGGCCTGGATGGCGGTGTGGTGGCAGAAAACGTCCTCGCCCCCGCCGTCCTGAGTGATGAAGCCGAAGCCCTTCGCATCGTTGAACCACTTCACGGTACCGGTTGCCATTTCGTTCTTCTTCCTTGCTCTTTCAGGCGAGGGAGATCCCCCGTGCTCTCAGCCGCTGAGAACGCGCGGAACCCTACTCACGGCAAAACGACCTGTCACGAAGAAAGCGGGCCTTCCGGGTTACCACCCGCACTGCTGACCCTGGTTCTGCTTCTTGAGCCAGGTCTGCAGTGGCTCGAAGTATTCGAGCAGAGCGGAAGCGTCCATCTGGCGCTGGCCGGTCATGGCGAAGAGCGCGTCTGGCCAGGGCTTGCTGGCCCCGAGCGCGAGCATGGCCTTGAGCCGCGCCCCCGCTTCCTTGTTCCCGAAGACCGAGCACTCGTAGAGCTTCCCCTGGTAGCCCGCGGCCTGGCACAGCGCCTTGTGGAACTGGAACTGGAGGATGCGGGCCAGGAAGTACCGCATGTAGGGGACGTTCGCGGGGATGTGGTACTTCGCGCCGGGATCGAAGTCCTCCTCGGTGCGGGGGCTGGGCGCGTCCACGCCCTGGTACTTGCGGCGCAGCTCCCACCAGCCGGCGTTGTACTTGCTCGCGGGGATCTTCCCGGCGAACACGTCCCAGCGCCACTGGTCAATCATCCGGCCGAACGGCAGGAAGGCCACCTTGTCGAGCGCGTCCTTCATCTGGAGGTTGATCAGCGCCTTCTCGTTCTTCGGCGGCAGCGTCTTCAGGACCCCCGCGCGCTTGAGGTACTCGGGGGTGATCGACAGGGTGATCGCATCGCCGATCGCCTCGTGGAAGCCGTCGTTGGCGCCCTGCTGAAAGAGCACGGGGAGCGTGTGGTAGTAGTTGTAGTAGTAGTTGTGACCGAGCTCGTGGTGGATGGTGACCAGGTCCTCGTCATCGATCTTGATGCACATCTTGATGCGCAGATCGTTCTCGTAGGTCACGTCCCAGGCGCTGGCGTGGCAGACCACCTCGCGGTCCCGCGGCTTGGTGAACTGCGAGCGCTCCCAGAAGGTCTTCGGCAGCGGGTCCAGCCCCATTGACGTGAAGAAGCCCTCGCCCAGCTTCACCATCTTGATCGGGTCGTACTTCTCGCGCTTGAGCGCGGCGGTGACGTCCAGATCGCCCTGCCCCTTGTACGGCTCCACCAGCGGGTAGATGAAGCCCCACTCCTGCGCCCACATGTTGCCCAGCAGGTGCGCGGGGATCGGCTTGCCGGCGGGGACCTTGTCCGCGCCGTACTTCTTGGCCAGCTGCGCGCGGACGTAGCAGTGCAGGTCGTCATAGAGCGGCTTCACCTGGCCCCAGAGCCGGTCCGTCTCCTTCTCGAAGGCGTCCGCGGGGAGGTCGTAGTTGGAGCGCCAGAGATCGCCCAGATCCTTGAAGCCGATCTCGCGGGCGCCCTCGTTGCCGAGCGCGGCCAGCCGCTCGTAGAGCGGCCGCATGGGGCGGGAGATGGTGTGCCAGCCCTCCCACGCGTCCAGCAGCTCGTCGTACTTGCGGCTCTCCGCCAGGACCTTGGAGAGCTGGAGCAGATCGCGGCAGGGGGCCTTCCCATCCTTGCCGCACCACTTCCCCTTCCCGTACATGCCCTCCAGCTTGGCGGAGAGCGTGGCGAGCTCGCTGCGCTTGGCCGGATCGTTGGGCGCGGGGAGCGAGGAGGAGAGCCGCAGCAGGGTGATCATCCGCGCGGTGTCCGGATCCAGCTTGAGGTCCTTGAAGCGGACCGCCTGCTGGATCGCCTTGGCGAGGTACGCCATCACGTCCTCGTTGGCGAACGCCGCGTTCCGCTCGGTGTCATCCGTGATGTGCGTGTTCTTGATCCACTCGGCGGTGGCGCTGCGCACCCAGAGCTTCTTCAGATCCGCGTTGACCTGGGCGACGAAGGCGTTGGCCTCCTCGGGGGTGACCTTGGCGGCGGCCGGCGGGTTGGCGGCCAGGGCTGCCGGCGCGAGCGCGAGCAGGGAGAGGCAGCAGGCGAGGACTCGTGTCATTTCGGGGCACCTTCGTGGAACGCATGGACCTGCGAAGGGGCCACAATCGACCCGCTCGCGAGGCGCCCGTCAAGACAGGGTGTTGTCCGTTTTGTTGCAGCCTGGGACGCGCTCTTGGCGCCCGCGTCAAGCGTGCGCTGCGGGCTTCTGCGCGACCACGATCTTCGAGGTGAAGTTGGGCTCGCTGCGCAGGACCTCGAAGCCGCAGGAGCGGAGCGTCTCCTCGAGCGGCTCGCGCACGTACCCCTTGTAGTAGGGCTCGTGGTAGTTCGCCGGGAACCAGTCCAGGTAGTAGGCGATCTCCTGCCCCGCGGGATCGCAGTACTGGAGCGAGTCGCAGAGGACGAAGCGGCCGCCCGGCTTCAAGATCCGCAGGGCCTCGGAGATCACGTTCCGCCGCGCGTCCGCGGGCAGCTCGTGGAAGAGGAAGATGGAGGTGACGGCGTCGAACGTGCCGGCGCCCAGCGGCAGCTCCTCCGCGTTCTCGGTCATCAGGGTGACGTCGTGCGCGCCGGCGAGCTTGCGCCGGGCCTCCTCCACGTAGTGCGGCGAGAGATCCACGCCGTAGAGGTGCGCGGTGGGCAGGGCTACCCGCAGCAGCGAGAGGAACTCGCCGGCGCCGGTGGCCAGATCCGCGATCCGCGGCCGCTCGTGCGCGCGCGCCCCCAGGCCGTCCACCAGCGGGGGGATCAGCTGGCGGCGCATCACGTCCGCGCAGCCCCAGAAGAGGAACTCCACCTGGAGGCGGTAGATCCGCGCCGAGCGCGAGGAGAACCAGCCGTCCGTCTGCCAGTGGAAGTTGCGCTGGTAGTAGGCCGGGTAGCGGGCGAGATCCTCGCTGGCGGGGAGATCCTGATAGTGGCGCTGCGCCTTGCGCCGGTAGATCCGCGGCAGCTCCACCAGGAGCGGGAGCAGGCGCAGCAGATCCGCGGACCGGAAGGTGCCCAGCAGCGAGGCCGGGTAGTAGCCCTGCTCCACGTTGCGCAGGTCCTTCTCCACCAGCGCCTCCACCCGGGCGCGCAGCACGGGGTAGAGCTCGGGCGGAGGGGGCGTGGGGTAGTCGCGCCCGAGCACCTGGTTCCAGGCGCGCGAGAGCCCCTCGAAGACGCGCGCCGAGCCGCGGTGCAGCACGCGGTGGCGGACGCCCTCCAGGTTGGAGCGAAGCCGGGACAGCGGGAGCGGCAGCACGGAGTTCGCGGGCTCTTGGCTCATGGCGAGCCGGAGTGTACCGCCGCGGGCGGCTCCCGGTCTTCTTCCGGGCCCTCTTCCCTGGCCCTGGCCGACAGCCCGATTGAACCGCTGGAGATCCGGCAGGTCAGCCCCTTGGGAGTAGACTCCAGCGCCGGATGTCCGAGCCCACCGAGATGGAGTTGCTCGCCGCGCTCTTCCACGATCTGCGAGACCCGCTCGCGGCCGTGCAGATGCAGTCGCGCTCGCTGCTGAAGGTGCAGGTAGAGGGGCCGGACGCCGAGCGGGTGAAGCGCCGGAGCGAGGCGATCGCCCGGTCTTCCGAGCGCGCGCTCGGGCTGCTCGGGGACGTGCAGGATCTCTTCCGCCTGCGGCGGGGCGCGCTGGCGCCCTCCCCTGCTCCGCGGCCGCTCTCGCTGCTCAGCGAGGTGGTGGCGCGCTCCGCCCGGCACGCGGCGCAGGCGCGGCAGATCCGCCTGACGGTCGAGGTCCTGCCGGCGGACGCGGTGGCCAGCTACGACGGCGCGCTGATCTCCCGGGCGCTCCACCACCTCACCCTGCTCGCGATCGCCTACGCCGCGCAGGCCGGCTCGGTTCGGATGACCCTGCACCGGAACCCGAAGGGCGTGGTGGGCCACGTGGGCGAGGAGGGCGTCACGCCGTCCCAGGCGGCTCCGTCCCGCTCGGAGACGCTGGGGCTGACGCTGGCGCGGACCTTCCTGGAGGCGCACCCCGGGGGCACGCTCATCCGGGAGGGCGCCGGCCACAGCTCCTTCAATTGGACTTCGGCTTGAGCAGCGCGGGCGGGAGCGTGGTCCCCTTGATCGGCGTGCGCTCCAGGTAGTCGTCCAGCTCCATGGACGAGATCCCGTGCAGGCGCAGCTTCTCCCAGAGGTTCTTGCGGGAGATGCCCAGCAGCTCGGCCGCGCGGGTGCGGCTGCCTTGCGCGTGCGCGAGCGCGCGCTTCAAGTACTCGCGCTCGAACTCGCTCACCGCGGCGCTGAGCGGGCGGAACTGGTCCGCGAGCTCGTCCTCCTCCGCGCGCTCCACCCGCCCCACGATGTCCACCGGCAGGTGCTCGAGATCGATCCGGCCGCCCTTGGCCAGCACCACCGCGTGCTCCACGGCGTGGGCGAACTCGCGGACGTTGCCGGGGAACGGGTGCTCGAGCAGCCGGGCCCAGGCGCGCGGCGAGATGTCCGGGGTGACCTCGCCCGCCGGCGTGTAGTGCCGCAGGAAGTGCTGGAGCAGGAGCGGGATGTCTCCGCGGCGCGCCCGCAGCGGCGGGATGGAGATGTCCAGCACGTTGAGCCGGTAGTAGAGGTCCTCGCGGAAGCGGCCTTCGGAGATCAGCTCCTTCAGGTTGCGGTGCGTGGCGGAGATGATCCGCACGTCCACCGGCACCGAGTTGTTGGTGCCCAGCGGCTCCACGCTCCCCTCCTGGAGGACGCGCAGCAGCTTCGCCTGGGCGGGGAGCGGGATCTCCCCCACCTCGTCCAGGAGGAGCGTGCCGCCGTGGGCCGCCTTGAAGCGGCCATCCCGCTTGCGCAGGGCGCTGGTGAAGGCGCCCTTCTCGTGGCCGAACAGCTCCGCCTCGAGCAGGGTCTCCGGAAAGGCGGCGCAGTTGACCGCCACGAAGGGGGAGTTGCGGCGCGAGCTGCGCTCGTGGAGCGTGCGCGCGATCAGCTCCTTGCCGGTGCCACTCTCGCCGGTGATCAGCACCGGCGCCTCCGAGTGGGCCAGCGTGTCGATCCGCTCGAGCAGGCTGGCCAGCGCGGGGGAGCGGCCGATGATCACCGTCGCGCCGAGCTCATTCTGGGCGGCTCGCAGCTCGCGGCGGATCCGCAGCTCTTCGGAGATCCGGCCGATCACCCGGAGCGTGAACTCCTCCGCGTCGAACGGCTTGCAGACGTAGTCGTACGCGCCCTCGCGCAGCACCGCCACCGCGTCCGACACCGTGGCGTACGCGGTCATCAGCACCACCGCGGTGGAGGGGGACTCGCGGCGCAGGCGGCGGAAGAGCGTCATCCCGTCCACCCGCGGCAGGCGCACGTCGAAGATCGCCACGTCGTACACGTGGGCGGCGAGCAGCGCGCTGGCGTCCCCGCCGTCCGCGGCCTCGGTCACGCGGTGGCCGGCGTCCGTGAGCGCGAAGGCCACATCCATCCGCAGCGAAGGCTCATCTTCGACGAGCAGCACGTCCAGCGCCGTCTGGGGCCGGCCTGGGCGGGCAATCCCTGAGATTGCCTGATCTTCTGACTCTGGAGCACCAGCCACGCCCCGAACCATCCCCCAGCCCATTGTTCCTTGCGAGGTACGACCGCTGCGCCCCGCGTCTGTAGGTGTGAACCAGTGAACGAGCGGCGCGCGAGTCGTCGTCAGGAGAGCAGATCGAGCGCCTCGGACCACTCCCGCTGGTCCGTGGGGTCCTCGACGAGCGCGGCGGCGCCCAGCCGCTCCGTCCGCTCCGCGAGCGCCGCGTCCGCGCGGTCCTGGATCAGCAGAACCGGGATCGCCGCGCCGCTGCCGCGCAGCTCGTGGAGGATCTCGATCCCGGATCTCCCCTCGAGCGCCACGTCGCAGACGATCAGGCTCGGCACGTCCAGCACCGAGGGCGTCCCCAGCGCCAGCTCGAGGTAGTCCGCGAGCTCCAGGCCGTCCTCCAGCTCCACGACGATCAGCTCCTCCTCCCTCAGCTGCGCCGCCAGCTCGTGGCGCCGGTCATCATCCCGGACCGCGAGCAGGGCGACCCTCCTCCCCAGCGTTGCTCCGCTGTCCTCCACGCCGTGGGCGGCCCCCACCTCCGCCGCGGCGCTCAGCACGTCCTACCTCCGGGAGCGGCCCTCGGGGTCTCCAGCTCGCGCTGAAACCGCCGGGCCAAGAGCTGAAACTGCAGCTTCGCGCGCTCCACCGCCACGAAGCTCTGCCGGGACCCTACGCAGTCCGGACAGGCCGCTGGCGGGTTCGCTGCTTCGATCACGATCCAGCACCCACTGCACTCGAAATACATCGGCTGCCCCCTTTGGCGTGGGGTTCTTCATCAAGGGTTGTGCCAGGTGCGGTCATTGGGAGCGCGTTTCCGCCGCGTTACCGGATCACCACGAACCGCCGGTGCAGGCGGGTTGGAGTTCCGTTGCGGCTCGCGCTTTTCTGGCTTCACCGCAGCGCTCTCGCACACGGCGCGGTGCGGCCGCGCGCAACTCCGCTTTCCGAAACATGTGAGTGGGTGCTCACCACCCCGGTTACGAAGGCGTAACGGGCCCTTCGGAGCGCGTGACCAAGTGGTAACGGCGATGGCGGGTCGGCCTTGGGGGGCCACGCGCGGCCGCCCTATCATGCGCGGATGGGTGCACGAGCCGTCATGACCAGGGACGCGGACATCCAGGCGATGCGCGAAGCGCTCGAGGCCACGCTCCAGTCGCACGTCCGCCTCGGCAAGGCCAAGCTGTGTGACTGCTCGCTCTGCCATCAGATCCGGGAGGTGCTCGCCCCGGGCGCCGGGCAGCGCTACTCGGACCGGCTGCGCGAAGAGTGCGCCAACGTCGCCGACTGGAAGGTGGGACAGCTCAACAGCGAGCTCGCCGCCGCCAAGGGCGAGGCCGCGCAGGGGCTGCGCGCGGCGCTGAAGGTGGCGCGGGAGATCGCGGACCGGATCCGCGGGCTCAAGGGCGGGATGCTGTAGCCCGCGCTGACCTGAAACCCGCGTGAACTTGCCGCGCCCCGCTCAGCCCGAGCGAAGTCGAGGGCTCGCCGATCGTAGGGCCTCTCGCTCGTGGGGCCCTCGACTTCGCTCGGGCTGAGCGGACGTTCTTGCCTTGATTGATCCGCCCAAGGGGCGGCGGCCTCACTGCGCTCGAGGTGACCGGAGCGGCGCTTCATCCTGACCGCGGTTCGCTCTAGAGGCCGCCCCAGAGGTTCAGCCTCGGGATCAGCTGACCGCCCTCCTCGTCCGCCAGGCCGATCAGCGTCCGCCTCTGCGTGAGCGCGATCGCCGGTCCCTCGTCCGCGAAGCCCTCCGGCAGCGGCCACGGCGCGGGCTCCAGCGCCGCTGGCGGCAGCGGCTTCCACGCCCGGGCCGCGTCCGCCTCGCCCGGGGTGAGCCCCCGGCGCGGAAGCCAGGGGACCAGATCCGCGCCGGTCACCGCTGGGCGGTCCGCGTTCGGCCCGGGATCCGTCCACGGTCCGATCGCCGAGCGGTGCAGCGCCGAGAGGTGCGCCCCCACGCCGAGCCGCCGGCCGAGATCGCGCGCCAGCGCGCGGACGTAGAAGCCGCCGCGCACCACCAGCCGCAGCGTGCTCTGCGAGGGCAGCGCGTGCCCGGTCCAACGGGCCTCGTGGAGGTAGACGCGAGAGGGCGGGAGCGCCACGGCCTCGCCGCGGTGCGCCTTCTTGTACGCGGGCTCGCCGTCCACCTTCTTGGCGCTGGTGGCGTGGGGGACCTGCTCGGTCCAGCCGAGGAAGGCGGCCAGCGCCTCGTCCAGCAGCGCCGGCGTCAGGGCCGCGGCGTCCGCGCGCGCGCGCACCTGCCCGGTGGGATCGCCGTTGTCCGTCTCCACGCCCCAGCAGACCGTGGCCTCGTACACCTTGGGCAGGACGTGCAGCCGCTCGAACAGGCGCGTGGCCTGTCCCACGAGCAAGAGCAAGAGGCCGCTCGCGAAAGGGTCCAGCGTCCCGCCGTGGCACAGCGGGAGCGGCTTGCCGTCCTTCGGGAGCAGCTGGGGTCGCGCCTGCTGCACGACGCTGAAGCTGGTGACGCCCACGGGCTTGTGGGCCAGGTGGAGGCCGGGTTTCAGCAAGGTGCGCGGCCACTTAACAAGAACCCCTTGCGCGGGCGATGGGCGAGCGGTATTTAGACATTCATCTAACTAGACGTTCGTCGAAGGAGCAGGATGCCGCGCACCACCTCAGGCCCTTTCGCCGCGCTCTCGGACCCCACCCGGCGGGAGATCCTCCGCCGTCTGCGGCCAGGGTCGCTCACCGCCGGGGAGGTGGCGGAGGCCTTCTCCCTCACCAAGCCGACCCTGTCGCACCACTTCCGGGTGCTGGAGGAGGCGGGGCTGGTGCGCTCCGAGCGGCGCGGGACGAACGTGGTCTACACGCTGCAGGCCAGCGCCCTGGAGGAGCTCGCGGCGGAGCTCCTGGAGCTCGCGCAGGGGTTGTCCAACAAGCGGCGACGAAAAGGAGAAGCCGTATGAAGAAGGCACTGCCGAAGCTGGATCTGCTCTCGCTCGTGGTCTTGGCGAGCACCTTCGCGGTCACCGCCCTGCTCTACGGGCGGCTGCCGGACCCCATGCCCACGCACTACAATCTCCGCGGCGTCGCGGACGGCTGGTCCTCCCGCGCGTTCGGCGCCTTCCTCACGCCGGCGATCGCCGTGGGGACCTGGCTGCTGACCCGGCTGGGCGCGAGGCTGCTCCCCAGCGCCTGGCGCGAGCGGCTGGAGCGCTCTCCCGTGGCGGCGGTGGCGCTGCTGTTGGCGCTGCTCTTCGCGGGGGTGCAGGGGCTCTTGCTGCACCTCGCGCTCGGCGGGCGCGGGACGATCAACACCGGCTTAGGCGTGCTCCTGGGGCTGGCCTGGATCGGCCTGGGGCAGCTCTTCCCGCGGCTGCGCCGCAACCCGCTGATCGGCATCCGCACCACCTGGACGCTCACCTCGGACGAGAACTGGGCGCGGACGCACCGCTTCGGCGGCTGGACGATGACCGTGGGCGGGCTCCTGACCCTGCTCGCGGGGCTTGCCGGCTCGCCCTGGTTCATTCTGCCGCTCTTGGCCTCGGCGCTGGTGCCGGCGGTGTATTCGTTCCTGCTCGCGCGGCGCGAGCAACGCTCGGCCTGAGCTATGGTCCGCGCCCCTCATGGGCGTGCGCACGCTGAAGGTCCCCAAGGAGCGGAAGGGCAAGCGGCTCGATCAGTTCCTCGCCGGGGAGCTGCCGGGGCTCACGCTGGCGCGCGCGCAGGAGCTGCTGCGCAGCGGGCGGGTGCGGATCCGCGGCAAGGTCGCGGCGGCCGAGCGCAAACTCTGGGGCGGTGAAGAGGTCGAGGTGGACGTCCCCGCCCCTCGCGCCGCGGCGCAGGTGGAGGGCCCGCCGCTGCAGGTGCTCGCGCGCAGCGGTGACGTGGTGATCGTGGACAAGCCGCCGGGCCTGGTGGTGGAGCCCGCCACTGGTGAGGTGAGCATGGTGGAGCTGGTGGCGGCGGCGGTGCCGGGGATCGACGTGGCCGGCAGCAGCATGCCAGGCGTGGTGCACCGGCTAGACCGCGAGACCAGCGGCTGCCTGGCGCTTGCGTGCACCGAGCGCGGCGTGGCGGAGATGAAGGCCGCGTTCGAAGCGCGGCGGGTGAAGAAGCTCTACCTGGCGCTGGTGCTCGGTGAGCCGCCGGACCAGGCCCGGCTGGAGGGTCCGTACGCGCGGGATCCACGCAACCCGCGCCTCTACACCGCGCGCGTTCAGTCGCCGCGCCGCGCGGCGCTCTCGTTCCGGACGCTGGAGCGGCTGGGCCAGGGCTGCGCGCTGGTGGAGGTCTCCCTGGAGACCGGCAGGACCCACCAGATCCGCGTCCAGCTCTCCGAGGCGGGGCTGCCGTTGATCGGCGATCCGCTGTACGGCCCCAAGGAGGTGCGCGTGCATCCCGCCGCGGCGGCGCTCGGCCGGCTCGCGCTGCACGCCGAGCGGCTGGAGGTGACCGGCCTCACCGACGGGCCGCTGCGCGCACAGGCGCCGGTCCCCGAGGACTTCGGGCGCGCCCTCGCCCTGCTGCGCGGCGGCACGCCTTGACGGGAAGGCTGCGGCTCGCGCGCGGGGTCAGCCTCTGCGTCCTCACCCGGGCGCGCACCGAGCAGGATCGGCACGAGGATCTCGGCTGCAGCATCCAGGGGCCGGTCTCCCGGAAGATCCGCCGCGCGCACGCCCCCCTCAAGCAGGTGCTGGCGCGGTTGGGGCCAGAGGCGGCGCGGACACAGGCGCGCGAGCTGGTGCGCTGGCTCGAGCAGACGCCCGGCTACGCTCAGCTCTGCCGCCCCGGCGCGCGCCGCGCGGGGCGGCGACCGCTTCGGGAGGAGGTGCTGTTCCCGGATCCGGCGCGCACGCCGCCGCGCGTGCTCCACGTCCGCAAGGGAGAGCTCGGGCTGGACGTCGCCGTTCCCAAGGGCGGCTGGCCGGAGCTGGTGGACCTCCTGGCTGCGCTCACCGATGGGCTCACCTCGCTGCCTCGCAGCGGCTGGCTCGCGGAGCTCTGCGGCGCGCTGAAGCAAGTTCGCGGCCTCATCCCGCACGAAGGGCCGGTGCGCGTGGCGCCGGACTCGGTGCTGCACGTGGGCCACAACACCTTCCTCGTCGCCGGTGCGCGCGGGCGGGTGCTGGTGGATCCGTACTTCCGGCCTTCGAGCCCCGTGGATCTCCCCGCGTACCAGCCGCTCCAGGCGGCGGACCTGGGGCGGGTAGACGCCGTGGTGATCACCCACTCGCACGGCGATCACTTCCACCTGGGCTCGCTGGCGCAGCTGCCGCGCACCACGCGCGTCTTCGTCCCGCATGTCACGCGCGAGAGCCTGCTCGCCACGGACTGCGCGCTGCGGCTGGAGGCGCTGGGCTTTGTGCGCGTGGAGCGGCTGCGCTGGGGCGAGGCGCGGGACGTGGAGGACGTGCGGGTGGAGGCGCTCCCCTTCTACGGCGAGCAGCCCACGGGCGGACGCGGCGTCTACGAGGGGCTCTTCAACGAAGGGAACACCTGGCGGCTGGCCACGCCGCGGCTCTCGTGCGCGTTCTTCGCCGACGCAGGACGGGACGTCCGCGGGGACATGGAGGACGTGTGCCGCCGCCTGGCGCCCACGCAGCTGCTCTTCTGCGGGATCCGCGGCTTCCGCCTGCGCCCCATCCACTACGGCTTCAGCACGCTCGACGCGTACCTCGCCAACGTCCCCGAGGCCGCGCTCACCGAGCCGCAGCAGCTCATGGCGGACGCGGCGGAGGCGTTGCGGTACGGCGGCTTGATGGGAGCGCAGGCCGTGGTTCCGTGCGCGGACGGCGGCGCGCCCTGGTACTGGCGAGAAGGCATGGGCCCCTGGTACCCGGGCTATCCCGGCGTTCCCGTGGAAGGGGCGAGCGCGCTGGCAGAGAACCCAGACGCCGACCCCTATCCGGAGCGACTCGCCCAGGAGCGGCGGCGCGGGCGGGGGAGCCGTCTTCCCGCGGCGTTGGTCCAACGTCCGGGCTCGGTGCTCCACCTTAATAGGGGCGTCCCCCGAGTCCGGGCCCTGGAAGGGCTCGAGTGGCCCTTCGGAGCGGTCTGAACCCGAGTCGTTTCAAGGCCTTGCGGCCCTTTTTTTGTAAGCCTCAGCTACACAACTGCGCGGGGAAAGGGCCCGAGAACCCGCCAGAGACACACTTCTGTTCCACCCAAACCTCAAGGCCCTGTTGGAGGCCCCATGTCCGTGACCGATGTGAAGGCAGCCTTCTCCCGCGCCGGCGCCGATCGCCGGATCACCACCGAAGAGGTGGACTCGATCCTCGGCTCCGCCGGCTCGATCAGCCGCGACGAGGAGGCGGCGATCGCGCAGGGCGCGCGAGATGCGGATCAATTCCTGGCGCCGGACGCCAAGGCGAAGATCGCGGACGCGCTGCGGGAGATCCCCCAGTGGCGCGCCGAGGCGCGGGCCAACAACCGGACCGTGGAGCGCAACCGCCCGGCGCTGATGCGGGACGTGGAGCGCCGCCTGGCCGCGGGCGCGAACACCGAGACCTTCGGCGGCTCGAAGATCCCGGACGCGGTGAAGGACCTGGTGCGCAACGCGCTCGCCAACGGCACGCTCGCCTACGACGTGCGCGAGATGAAGAGCGACCCGATCTTCGACACCGAGCACGACGGCGGGATCACCATCGACGGCAAGTTCAACCCGTACGCCCAGGATCAGCAGGCCGTGGACTCCATGGCCTTCGACTACACCGAGCTCACTCCGGAGAAGATCGCCAAGGACATGAGCACGGTGCAGACCTACAACGTGATCGCCGGCTACGACGGCACCGGCCAGAACCAGACCGCGCGCTACCGCAAGGAGACCGGCACCGGGAACGGCCGGATCACCGCGCTGTATGACGAGGCCTCGCACTCGGACACCTTCGCGCGCGCGCCGGGCGGCCAGAAGTACGCCAACAACTTCGCCATCCTCGCGGACGGCTCGGTCCACTGCGTGCCGGCGAGCCGCCGCACCGCCGCGGAGCCGTGGCGGATCCTCACCACCGCCTCGCTCGCCCGCGGCAAGCCGATGCTCTTCAACGGGCACCTCAACATGGAGAAGGGCGTGGTCACCTACGTGGGCATGTCTGGCCGGCTCGCCAAGCTCCAGCGGGACGGCGAGAACTTCATCGACCCGGTGGCGGTGCTGAAGGCGTGGGGCTTCAAGACCGCGCCGAACCTCCGCGTCACGCTGGAAGGCTGAGCGGCTCCCACAGGACCCCGCAGCCCTTAGCGCCGGAGCTCCCACCTGGGGGCCCGGCGCTTCGCCTTTGCGGGGCTTGCGCGGGGCCGGCCTGGCCAATTATGAGTAGGTCAACCAACCAAGAAAGGCCTCATGGCCCGCCCCTCCAACACCGAGTCCCGAAGGCAGGAGATCATCGAGGCGCTGGCGGAGGTGATGGCCGATCACGGCTACGCCAAGGCGACCATCGCGGAGATCGCCAAGGTGGCCGGGCTGGCGCCGGGCCTGGTCCACTACCACTTCGATGACAAGCGGGAGGTGCTGATGGGGTTGATCGCCCACCTCTCGGTGCGGCTGGACGCGCGGATCGAGACGCGGCTGGCGCAGGCGGGCGCGGATCCGCGGGAGCGGCTGGAGGCCGCCATCGACGCGTACCTGGCGCTGGGCAGCGGCGCGGACGCCCGCGCGGTCGCCACCTGGGTGGCGGTGAGCGTGGAGGCGATCCGCGACAAGCAGGTGCGCCGGGTGTTCGAGGCGGCGCTGGAACGGGAGCGGAAGCGGCTGGAGGCGCTGATCTCCCCTGCCCTGCCCGACTGGATCACCACGGTGGAGCTGCGCGCCAACGCGGCCGCGGTGCTGGCGGCGATCCAGGGCTACTTCCTGCTCGCCGCGAGCGCGCCGGGGACAGTCCCCAAGGGCTCCGCGGCGACCTCGGTCCGCCGGATGGTGGCGGGGCTGCTCGGGTTGCCGCTGCGCGCCCGCGCGCCGAAAAGGGCGCCGTAGCCAAAGCTCAGTGCGACCGGTACCGGGGGGCGAGCGCGCCGCGGTTGGCCTGCCCCAACAGTGCGCGCTGCGCCTCGGAGAGCCGGTCCAGGGCGCCCACGTCCTCGAGCCCGGGGACGCAGGTCACCTCGCCCCGCTCCAGTCCGGCGAGCGCGGCGGCGACCACGTCCTCCGGCGGCATGGCGTTGGGGAAGCGCGCCATCCCCTGGCTGGTGTGGAACTCGGTGGAGACGATCCCCGGCAGGCAGACCTGGATCCGGACGCCGCTCTCGGCAAGCTCGCCCGCGAGCGCCTGCGTGAAGGTGACGAGGTACGCCTTGGCGCCGGCGTAGACGGCCCGGTGTGGGAGCGGGTTGGTGGGCACGGTGCCGCTCATCGCCAGCAGCGAGGCCACGTTGATGATCCCGCCCGCGCGCCGCGGCAACATCCCGCGCAGCGCCGCGCGCGTCATCCGCGTGACCGCCTGGATGTGGACGGCGATCAGGTCGTCCGCCACCTTCGGATCCAGCTCGGCGAACGGCTTGTAGCCGCCGAAGCCGGCGTTGTTCACCAGCAGGGCGATCTTCTCGTCCGTGGCCAGGCGCTGCTCGAGCCCCCGTACGTCCGCCGCGACCGTGAGGTCCGCGCGCACGGCCTCGGCCTTGATCCCGTGCCGCTGACGCAGCCTCGAGGCGAGCGCGTCCAACCGCTCCAGCCGCCGCGCCACCAGGATCAGATTCCAGCCGTCCTGGGCGAGCCGCTCCGCGAAGGAGTGGCCGATTCCAGCTGAGGCCCCGGTGATCAGGGCGGTGCGTTCTGCGGCCATGAGAGTCTCCTGGCGGTCCCGCGGGGTGTGGGGCAGCCTTTAACACGCGCGATGGCGATCGACTGGCGTTCTTCCTTTGAGCATCTCCGGGACCACAGTGTCTGGCGCCTGCTCGCCACGCGCGCGGTGCGCGGGTTCGCCGACGGCTTCGTGACGGTCCTGCTCGCGGACTACCTCTCGCGGCTCGGGTTCAGCGGCTTCCAGGTGGGCGCGCTGGTCACCTCCACGCTCGTGGGCTCTGCCGCGCTGACCTTCCTCACCGGTTGGTTTGGCCACGCCTGGGATCGGCAACGCGTGCTGCTGGCGGCCTCGGCGCTGATGCTCGTCACCGGCGTCGGCTTCGCCGCCCTCTCCTCCTACTGGCCGCTGTTCCTGGTGGCCTTCGCCGGGACGCTCAACCCCTCCGCGGGGGACGTGAGCGTCTTCCTGCCGATCGAGCAGGCCGCGCTCTCGGACTCGGTGCCCGCCCGCGCCCGGACGGAGGTCTTCGCCTGGTACAACCTCTCCGGCTCGTTCCTGGGCGCGGCCGGGGCGCTCGTCAGCGCGCTGCCGGTCTGGCTCTCCCGGCGGCAGGGATGGGATCTCCTCCTCGCCGAGCGCGGCGCGTTCGTCCTCTACGCGGGCTGCGCGCTGCTCTGCGCGTGGATCTACCGGCGGATGCCCGGTCGCAAGGTGGAGCACCCCACGCCGCGCCGGGCGCTGGAGAAGTCCCGCGGCCGCGTGCTGCGCCTGTCCGCCCTCTTCTCCCTGGACTCGCTCGGGGGCGGCTTCGTCCTCCAGTCGCTCCTGGTGCTCTGGCTGCACCGGCGGTTCGACCTCTCGCTGGAGACCACCGGAAGCATCTTCTTCTTCGCCAACCTCTTCGCCGGGCTGTCGCAGCTCGCCTCGTCGCGGCTCGCGGCTCGGATCGGCCTGCTCGAGACCATGGTGTACACGCACCTTCCGGCGAACGGGCTGCTGATCCTGGCCGGCCTGATGCCCACGCCCGCCACCGCGGTGGGCTGCCTGCTGCTGAGGATGTGCGTGTCGAACATGGACGTGCCCGCGCGGCAGTCCTACGTGATGTCCGTGGTGCCACCGGAGGAGCGCGCCGCGGCGTCGAGCGTGACCAACGTGCCGCGCAGCCTGGCCTCGGCGATCACGCCCGTGCTGGCGGGCTGGATGCTCGACCGGAGCGTGATCGGCTGGCCGCTGGTCTGCGGCGGCGTGCTGAAGGCCATCTACGATCTGCTGCTCTACTGGCAGTTCCGCCACGTGCGGGCGGAGCAAGAGTCAGCGGCGCCCCGCTCAGCCCGAGCGAAGTCGAGGGCCCGCCGATCGTAGGGACTCTCGCTCGTGGGGCCCTCGACTTCGCTCGGGCGGAGCGGATGGCTCACGAGAGCTACTTCTTGCCCTTCACTTTGCCCTTCTTCATCGCCTGCTCGGCCTGCTCGCGGTACTGGGCGGTGAGCTGCTCGCCACCCCAGACGGCGGAGAGCTGCATCAGCGCCGAGTCCAGTGCGGCGAGCGTGGCCTGACGGATCACCGCGCCGTCGTCCTCGGGCTTCGCCTGGTTGGCGTTGTTGTGGACGATCGCGCCGAACGGGCCGGCGTACGCCGCGCCCACGCGCTGGCCGGAGCGGTCCGCCGTGGCGAAGCCGCTGCCGGTGGCCTGGCCGATCCGGCGGGTCCCCTCGTACCGGTCCACCACCACCTTGGCCTCGTAGTGCGGCCCGTTGCTCCAGGTGACCGCCACGCTCTTCACCACCACCGAGCGGGGGGACTTCTCGTCCCAGGAGGCCTGCTCGAAGTGGCGGCGCGCCACGGACGGCGCGTAGCGGGCGATGGCGGCGATCGGATCCTTGCTGGAGGACTCCGCCTGGCCCGTGTCCTTCTTCACCAGCGGCGTGACGTCCGAGGAGACGCTGTCATCGAACCGGAGCGCCACCGGCAGCGCCAGGCGCGTGCTGGAGGGGCCGGTGAGCGCCGCGGCGGGCGCCTCTTGATCCTGGGTGGGGGGCAGGGCGGCGAGCAGGGCGATGAGCGGCAGTGCATACATGAGCGGGTCTCCCGCTCTTCGGACACCGGCCCTGGCGTCGGCGAGCAAACAAAATCAACGGCGGACGTCCACCACCAGCCGGCCGCGCACCTTGCCCTCGACGATCTCCCGGGCCGCCGCGAGCGTCTCCTCCAGGGAGATCTCCCGGGTGAGCCGCTCCAGCAGCTTCGGATCCAGCTCCTTCACCAGGCGTCCCCAGGCCTCCTCGCGCACGGGCATGGGGGCGTTGACGCTGTCGATCCCGAGCAGGGAGACCCCGCGGAGGATGAAGGGCGCCACCGTCGTGGGCAGGTCCAGCCCCTGCGCGTTGCCACACACGGCCAGCAGGCCCGCCACCTTCGTCTGGGCGATCGCGTTCGCCAGCGTGTGCGAGCCCACCGCGTCCACCACGGCCGCCCAACGCTCCTTCTGCAGCGCCTTGCCGGGGGCGGAGAGCTCCGCGCGATCCAGGACCTGCGCCGCCCCGAGCTCCCGCAAGAGCCCGTGCTCGGCCGCCTTGCCGGTGGAGGCCACCACCCGGTAGCCGAGCCGGGCGAGCAGGGCGATCGCGATGGAGCCCACGCCGCCCGAGGCCCCGGTGACCAGGACGTCCCCCTTGGCCGGAGTCAGCCCCGCACGCTCCAGCGCGAGCACGCTGAGCATCGCCGTGAAGCCGGCGGTGCCGATCGCCATCGCCTGGCGCGTGGTGAAGGCCTTCGGCACCGCGACCAGCCAGTCGCCCTTGAGGCGCACGCGCTCCGCCAGCCCGCCCCAGTACAGCTCCCCTACCCCGCACCCATTGACGAGGACCCGGTCCCCGGCACGCCACTTCGGGTGGGAGGACTCGAGCACCTTGCCGGCGGCGTCGATCCCCGGGACCAGCGGCCACCGCCGCACCACCGGGGCCCTGCCGGTGATCGCCAACCCGTCCTTGTAGTTGAGGGTCGAGTACTCCACCTCGACGAGCACGTCTCCCTCCGCGGGCAGGTCGGAGAGCTCCAGGGTGGCCAGCCGCGCCTGCGTTCCCGCGTCGCTCTTCTGAAGATGGAGGGCTCGAAAGGACATGACGGCGCTTCTTAGTCGAAGGCGCTAAGAATGCCTTTCGTGGAAGGCTCGCCTCTGAAGATCGGTGTGATGGGCGCCGGACTGATCGGCGGGTACCTCGGGGGACGGCTGGCGGCCGCGGGACACGACGTCACCTTCGTGGCGCGGGCGCGCTTCCGGGACGAGGTGACCGCGCACGGGCTGCGGCTCACGGGAGGAGAGGGGCCGGAGCAGCGGCTCACCGCCGTCCGCGTGGCGCTCGATGCCGGCGCGCTCGCTGGCTGCACGGTGGTGCTGGTGACGGTGAAGACCGGACAGACGGCCGAGGCCGCGGAGCAGCTGCGCCCCGCGCTGTCCCCGGGGGCGCTGGTGGTGAGCTTCCAGAACGGGCTGCAGGCGGGAGAGCTGCTGCGGGCGGCGCTCCCGGGTCGCGTCCTCCGGGCCATGGTGCCGTTCAACGTGATCAGCCGCGCGCCGGGCCACCTGCACCAGGCCACCAACGGAGGGCTGGTGATCGAGGCGGACGGGCGCGAGCGGCCGCTGGTGGCGGCGCTCGCCGGCGCCGGGCTCGAGGTGCGCGCGGACGCGGACATCCGCTCCATCCAGTGGGGCAAGCTGCTCTTGAACCTGAACAACCCCATCAACGCGCTGGCGGGCGTGCCGCTGAAGGAGGAGCTGGAGTCTCGCGGCTACCGCCAGGTGCTGGCCGCCTGCGCCGCCGAGGGGCTGCGCGTGCTGCGCGCGGCGGGGATCCGCCCCCGGGTGGACGCGCCGATCCCGCTGCCGTTTCTGCCCTTCATCCTCCGCCTCCCCACGCCGATCTTCCGCCGGGTGGCGGCGCGGTTGGTCCGGATCGATCCCACCGCCCGCTCCTCCATGTGGCAGGACCTCACGGCGGGACGGCTCACGGAGGTGGACGCGATCAACGGCGAGCTGGTGCGCCTGGCCGCGGCGCACGGGCTGCGCGCGCCGGTCAACGAGGCGATCTGCGGCGCTGTCCATCAGGCCGAAGGGCACGGCTCGCCCGGGCTCTCCGCGCCAGCGCTGCTACAGCGCTTGGGACTGGCGCGTTGAGTTGGCTGGCCTAAGGTTCCGGGCCGGATGATCAAGCTCAGCAGTCCGGCCGTCGACGTGCGCGTCTTCGTCTACCGCGAGGGGCTCCTCTCCGCCGCTGGCCATGACGTGGAGTTGCTGGCGAAGAAGGTCTCGCTCGAGTTGGAGCTGGACACCCAGCGGGTGCGAGCGGAGATCTGGACCGGCTCGCTGGAGGTGCTCCACGCGCTGCAGGACGGCAAGCCGGCGCCGGGCGCGCTCAGCGCCGCGGATCGGCTGGAGATCCAGCGCAACCTGGCCCGCACCGTGCTCGAGGTGGACCGCTTCCCGAGCATCTACTTCGAAGGGCGCGTGGTGGAGGACGACAAGCTGCTGGGCGCGCTGCGGATCCACGGGGTGACCCACCCGCTGGACGTGAAGGTGAAGCGGGACGGCACCCAGTCGGCCGAGGTCGAGGCGCGCCTGGACCAGCGCCGCTACGGGATCAAGCCCTTCACGGCGCTGCTGGGCGCGCTGAAGGTGAAGCCGGAGATCCTGGTCCGGGCGCGGGTGACCCTGCCGCCGCCCAAGGCCTGAAGGCGGCCAGGCTGCGCCGGAGGATCCCTCCCAGCGGCACGCCGCACGCCCGCAGCAGCACCAGCAGCGCAGGCGCGGCGAGCCGCGTGGGCGAGAGCAGGTAGCGCTGGACGGTGGCGCCGGCAAAGGCGTCCTTCAGCTCCTTGAGCCGTGCCAGGTAGTCGATCCCGGAGAGCCGCCGCTCCATCCAGCCCAGCTGCGCGGTCAGCCACGGAGACCCGGGCCGCGTGTCCACCTCGACCAGCGGACAGAACCCGAGCGAGAGCTCCCCGATCCCTTCGCCGCGCAGCAGCTCGGCCAGCCGGGCGACGGCGGAGTAGTACACGCCCCAGAGGCGAGTCTTCTCGAACCGGATCAAGTTCAGCAGGTAGCCGCGCGGCGCTCCGCCATCGAAGTACGGGTCCAGCACCGCGTAGCCAAAGGCCGCGCCGTCCCGGCCTTGGCGCAGCAAGAACGTCCGGGCGCCGCCCGCGTCGTCCTGGGCGAGCGGCCGGTTCAGGAAGCGCATCTCCACCGGCACCGAGCTTCGGCGCAGGTAGTCGGCGGTGATCTCCGCCAGCCGCGCGCGCTCCGCCGGTCCGAGCGTCCCCGGCCTGACCTCCTCCAGGCGCAGCCCGGCGCGGTCCGCCTTCTTGAGCGCTCCGCGAACGCGCTCCTGGACCGGCGTCCCTTCCCGCAGCAAGAGCACCTTGTCCACGCCCATCCCGCTGGAGTGGAAGCGGGCGCCGGCGAGCTGTGCGGCTGCCCGCGCGTCCTCGGCCTGCAGGTAGAAGAAGATCGGCCGGCGCCGCGCGCGCAGAAAGCGCTCCAGCAGCGCCGGGCGATCTTCCGCGGCGCAGACCGGCGGGCCGAGCGTGAGGTCGAAGCCGAGCGCGCTCCGGTACGCCACGTAACCGTAGGAGCAGTCGAAGTACGAGAGCCCCGGCTGGAGCGTGGAGTAGCTGATCGGATCGCGGCCGTGGGCGCGCACCAGGGCCAGGCGCCCCTCCCCCTCACGTGCGTGTTGCGCTCCGTCCACTGGCCGTGCAGCGTACGGGCGCGCCCCGGCCTCCAACAAGGGCGCGAGGGAGGACCCGTGGGGCGCCTCAAGGTGGGGGTGATCGAGCTGCTCGCGCACTCCGTCCTCACCCCGCGGCTGCGCAGCCAGGTGGTCGCGCCGGGGACCGCCTCGGTGATGCCGCAGGCGATCGCCGCCTGGGCGCAGGAGGCCGGCTGCGACGTCCGCTACGCGGTGTGGACCTCCCGCGAGGAGCTGCTCACGCTCGCGCCGCCGCAGGTGGACGTGGTCTTCATCTCCGCGTTCACCCGGGCCTCCTTCGTGGCCTACGCGCTCTCCCGCCACCTGCGAGCGCGCGGGGTGGTGACCGTGCTGGGCGGCCCGCACGCGGTCTCCTTCGCGGAGCACGCGCGAGATCACTTCGACTACGTCTGCCAGACCACCGACAAGGCGCTGGTGCTGGACCTCCTGGCGAGCCCGGAGCGACAGGCCCGCGGCGTGGTGCTGAGCGCCCGGCAGGCGCCGGCGCACCTCCCCAGCGTGGCGGAGCGCGCGCCGTTCATCGACCAGTGCATCTCGCAGGGCACCCGGCTGCTCCGGGTGGTCCCCATGCTGGGGAGCACCGGCTGTCCGTATACCTGCAGCTTCTGCGTGGACGCGTCCGCGCCCTGGAGCGCGTTCGCCACCCAGCCGCTCACCGAAGATCTCCGGGAGATCGAGCGGCGCTGGGGGCCGGACACGCTGGTGGGCTGGCACGATCCGAACTTCGGCGTCCGCTTCGACGAGTACCTGGACGCGATCGACGCGTCCCGCACGCGGCTGGTGCACGGGGCGCACATGAGCCTGTCCCTGCTCACGCCGCCGAACGTGCGGCGGCTCAGCCGGGCGCGCTTCGGGTTGATCGCCCCGGGGATCGAGTCCTGGTTCGAGTTCTCGGACAAGTCGGGCCGGGCGCACGTGCTGGGCGAGGCGAAGGTCCGCCACGTGGCGCAGGCGCTGAACACCGTCCAGCCGGAGGTCCAGCACATCCAGGCGAACCTGATCGTGGGCCTGGACAGCGATCAGGGACCGTTGCCCTGGGAGCTCTCGAAGCAGCTCGCGCAGCGGGCGCCCGGCATCTACCCCACGTTCTTCCTCGCCACGAACTTCTACAACGCCCCGCTCTCGCGCGAGCTGCACCGCTCCGGGAGGACGCTGGCGGTCCCCTTCCCGCTGCTGGACACCAATACCTTTGGCAACGTCCGCCCGCTGCACTACCCGGTCCCGGAGCTGTACGACCGGCTGATCGATCTCTACGCCTCCGCCTACTCCTGGACGGCGATCGCGCGGCGCACCGCGGTCGCCCCGGGGCGCTGGGGAAAGCTGGTCAACTTCGGCCGCAGCGTGGACGAGGGGCGCGGCTTCATCACCCTCCACAAGGCCCTGCGTGCGCGGCTGGAGACCGAGCGCGAGCTCCGGGACTTCTACGAGGGCGCACGCCCGGCGCCGCCGCGCTCTTTCATGCGCGAGGTCCGCGGGCAGCTCGGCCGCTACGCCGGGCTGCTCCCGGAGGCGCTGCTCACGCCGGAGGGCTTCGAGGAGACCTTCCGCGCGTCCGCCGAGGCGGCCATCGCCCGGATCAAGGAGCCCGTGGCCGGCTCGCTCAACCGCCGGCTGGCAGGGTGAGGCAGTAGCGGCCGAAGCCGAGCAGCGAGCTGAAGCGCGGGTGGAGATCCACCGGGTACTCGAACCGCTCCGCCGCGCGCGCCAGCTCCGCGAGGTGGGCGTGGTAGCCGCCGGCGATCCGGGAGAGCACCGTGGAGAGAGGGTGGCTCCCCTCGGCGACTCTCAGCGCAGCCTCCTCGAGCTGGCGCAGGCCTCCTGGGTGCGACTGGAGCAGCTGCAAGTCGTAGGCGATGACTCCGTCCTCGTGGAAGGAGGAGAGCAGGTGCTTCACCAGCGTCTGCGGCGTGCAGCGCAGCCCGTTCCAGACCACGGCCTGCTCCGGGCAGTAGAGCAGTTGGAGCGGCACCCGCAGCGGGACGTAGCCGAAGAGGCTGTTGCGGTTGGCGGCGCGCTCCACCGGCGTCTCGTTGAAGGCGAACGGCAGCATCTCCACCGTGGCGGAGAGCACCTGCCGCCAGTCCGGCACCGCCTCGAGTTGGCCATGCGCCACGAAGAAGGCGAAGCGCTCCTCCCAGCCATCCCCCCGCCAGACGCCGCGGCGCCGCCCCAGCTCCAGCAGCCGCTCCATCCGGGTGGGGGTCCGCGCGCGCATTCGCGGCCCCGGAGCCTAACCCAACGCTCACTCCTGAAAGCTGGCATAGTCGCCCGCCCATGGACGCCCTCGAGCGCCTCTGCGAGCTGGCCGTACGAGACCAATGGCGGCTCGAGGCGCTCGATCTCTCCGCGCTGGACGTCTCTTCGTTGCCGCTGGTGTTCCGGCAGGCGGGCGCGGACGCCTTCGCCCAGCTCCACTGGGGCGAGCGGACGGCCTTGGTCGCGGCGCGCCGGCTCTGCGCGCTCCTGCCGGAGGGGCCGCGCCGCCGCTTCGTGGAGCTTCAAGTCGCGGACGAGCTTCGCCACGTGGCCTTCTTCGAGCGGCTGATCTCTCAGCTCGGCTGCGAGGGGCGTCGCCGACCGTCCGTCGAAGCGCTGATGCGTGAGGTCGAAGAAGCGCGCTCGGTGGAGGAGCTCGTCCTCGGGATGCAGATCCTGATTGAAGGCGCGGCGCATTCGCTCTTCATGGAGGCCTCCCGCTGGGTGGACGCGATCCCGGATGACGAGGGGCCTCTGCGCGCGCTGCGCCGGGTGCTCGGGGAGTGGCTGCCGCTGCTCGCCCGGGACGAGAGCCGGCACATCGCCTTCGGCGTGCACTTCCTGCGGGAGCGGCTGCCGGCGCTCACCGCGGCGCAGCTGCGCAGCCTGGAGGAGAAGCTGGTGCGCTGGGGGGACGGGGTGCTGGCGCAGGCCCGGGATCCGGATCTGATCGAAGGCGTGGGGCTCGACGGCGGGGCCCTCTGTGATCGGCTGGTGGAGGATCTCAACCTGAGGATCGCCCAGGTGGGGCTCAGCACGCGGATCGCCCGGCTCGAGGCGGCCTGAAGAGATGAGCACCGAGCAGCAGATCGCCGATCGGCTCGGCCCCTTCCTGCGCCGCGGCGAGCTGACCAAGCTCCCCAGCCCGTGGCAGGTGAAGGTCGGCTGGTTCGCGATGCTGCCGGTGACGCTCAGCGAGAGCGACCGCGAGCGGGAGCGCAGCCGCAACACGTTGATGGGCCAGGTGCCGATCCGGGTCCCGCTGCAGATCCTCTACAACCCGCGCCAGCTGCTGACGGACACCGGGATCAGCCAGCGCGCGGACCAGATCGTCCGGCACCTGCTGAGCGTCTACCACGAGGACGCGTTCCTCGGTTACGACCTGCAGCTGCTCCAGTCCCACGAGGGCGGCCTGGCGCTGCTCCGGGACGAGGCGCGCAAGGTGGTGGACGGCGCAACCCCCTGGGCGGGCTACCTGCGGCGGCTGGTCTCCTGGCCGGAGTACCACGCGCGGCTGATCGCGCTGTCGGAGGACGCGGAGCAGTCCCGTTACCCGGATCCGCTGGACGTGGATCCGCGCTTCGCCTCGCTGGTGGGCTTCGCGCGCTACTGCCTGACGTTTCCGGACTGGCCCGAGGCCGGCTTCTACGGCCTGGAGCTCAAGCGGCTGGTGGCGCGATGGAGGTGACCGCCGGAGGGCTGGACGCGTTCGATCCCGCCTACCTGCGGCGCCACGCCGGCTGGGTCACCAAGCTGCTCCACACCTGGTTCCGCGCGGACGTGCAGGGACTCGAGCACCTCCCGGACGGGCCGTTCCTCGGCGTGGGCAACCACAGCGGCGCGGTGATGATCCCCGACACGCTGGTCTGGCTCGGCGCGTACCACACCAGCGGCCGCTCCCCGCCGCTGCTGGCGCTCGCGCACGACGGCATGTTCGACGCCTACGCCCGTCCGATCGCGCGGATGCTCTCGCGGCTGGGCGCGCTGCGCGCCAGCAAGGACGTGGCGCTGGAGGCCCTGCGGCGCGGCTACGCGGTGCAGGTCTACCCGGGTGGAGATCACGACGCCTGCCGCAGCTTCCGGCGCCGCAACGAGATCGTCTTCGCGGGGCGCAAGGGGTACGTGGCGCTCGCGCAGGAGGCCGGCGTGCCGATCGTCCCGGTGGTCTGCGTGGGCGGCCACGAGGCGCTGGTGATCCTCTGGGACGGCGTGGCGCTGGCGCGCAAGCTCGGGCTCCCGAAGCGGCTGCGGCTGCAGGCGCTCCCGCTCTCCTTGAGCGTGCCCTGGGGCATGTGGCTGGGGCCGCTGCCTGGCTACCTCCCCCTCCCCACCAAGATCTCCGTCCGGGTGCTGCCGCCGATCCCGGCCGAGGGCGACGTCGACGAGGTCGACGCGCGCGTGCGAGCAGCGCTGCAGAGCGCGGCGGATGACCTGGCGCGAGCGCGCCGCTTCCCCTGGATCGGGTGATGAAGCTCTTTCGATTCGACGAGGCGCTGGACGTGGGCACCGCGACGGAGCGCGAGCTCGCCGCGCGGCTGGAGCGGCTCTTCGCCAAGGAGCCGGTGCTGCGGCCGCGCCCCGAGCTGCACGACTACCAGCTCACCTACCCTCCGGCGATCCAGCTGGAGAAGCGCCCGGAGTACCGCCGCGCGCCGGAGGACGCGGAGTACCTGCGGGACGCGGTCGGAGACTTCTCGGCCGCCGGCTACTACTTCCACTTCGGCTTCTGCCAGTACCGCTGCCGCTACTGCTTTCACTACGAGCTGCTCACCCAGCACAACGACGCCCTGATGGCGCGGTACGTGGACGCGCTCGGGCTGGAGATGCAGCGGGTGAAGGCGCTCACCCCGCGGCTCAAGCGCGCGCTCTACTTCTTGGGCGGCGGGACGCCCACCGCGCTGCCCGTCCACCTGCTGCGCCGGTTCCTGGATCGCCTCCTCACCCACTTCGGCCCGCCGATGACGGCGATGAGCACCGTGGAGGCCAAGCCGATCACCGCCTCGGACGAGAAGCTCACCGCGCTGGTGGAGGCTGGCTTCCGGCGGATCAACCTGGGCGTGCAGACGCTGGATCCGGAGCTCTACGCCTTCCACCACCAGAAGGAGGAGCTCGCCGTCTCGCTGGACGCGATCCACCGGGCCCGGCGCGCTGGCTTCGAGTTCGTCAACATCGACATCATGACCGGGCTGGAGCGCCAGACGCCGGAGTCCTGGCGCAAGACGCTCGCGGAGCTCGAGCGGCTGGCCACCTCCGGCGTGGTGGACAGCGTCTTCATCTACCCGTACCACGACGATCCCCGGAGCCGGACCTTCGGCACCCCGGGCGCGGTGCCGTCCTTCGTGGAGACCGCGCACAGCGACGCCCAGGCGCGCGCCCTCTTCGAGCGGCTGGGCTGGTCCGAGCTGGGGGCCCGCTTCTACCGATCGCCCCGCCACGTCCGCCGCGAGCTGCTCGAGCTGGCGAAGGTGCGGGTCAACCCGTCCTACGGCGAGGTGCTCTACCACGGGCTCGGGAACTCGAGCTTCTCCATCGGGGATCGCGCCACCTTCCTCAACCACCGGGACGCGCTCGCCTACTGCGACGCAGTGGAGCGCGGCGGTCTGGGCATCGCCTTCTGGCGGCCGCTGGATGACGCGCAGCGCGCCACGCGGGATGTCACCTTCGATCTGCTCTACAGCCCCTTCACCCGCGTCCGCTCGCGCGCCAGCAAGTACGGCGCGGCGGCCATGGCGCAGCACAAGGGGCTGCTGGATCGCTGGGAGGAGCTCGGCCTGGGCACGCATCACCGGCTGCTGGGGACCTTCACCCTCACGCCGCTGGGGAAGCTCGTCCACCAGCAGCTGATCCCCCAGCACTACCTGCCGGACGATCGGCGCGAGCTGGACGAGACGCTCCAGCTCCGGCTCCAGGCCGGGCGCAAGTACCGCGGCTACTGAGCGGGCGGGGGCAGGTGTGGGCAAGCGGCGCCGCGGCTCACCACAACGAAGCACCTCCATCCCGCCGGAGCCGAAGTAGAGTTTCACCACGCTGCGTCCCGACCCCGTCTCCTCCCCCTCCCCGAGGCGAACCGGCTGGCCCGCCACGCTGGCGCTCGCCTTCGTCTGCGCGTGCGGCGGTCCCCCGCTCTCCCCGCGCGAGCTCGAGGCGCGCGGTGGGCTTCCTCGGGGAGAGGCGCGGATCCAGGGCCCGCTCAAGATCGTGGATGTGGCCTGCACGAAGGAGGCATGCCCCCGCGAGCGGCCGTGCTGCAACATCTGCACGGGCTCCCCCGCGCTGGTCGATCCCCAGGGCGGACAGCGCGTGGTGCTGCGCGCGGAGGATCTCCCGTGCCGGGGCAACGACTGCGCCATGGAGTGCAAGGGGCTCACCGCGGGGGAGGTCTACGTCGCCACCGGCCGCTTCGATCTCGGCGGCCCGGTGAGCACGTTGGCCCTGCGCGAGCTTCGCCGCGCGGACGGCACGGTGGTGGCCGTTGGCGCGCTGAAGCCCAGCCGAGCCCAGCAGGATCCGCTGGGGGACGTGCTCTGGGCGCACGGGGTGCTGCTCCTGCTCTCGGTGGTGGCGCTCGCCGCGGTGGCGCGCGGCCGGCACCTGCGCGGGCACCGGTTGATCGTCTGGGCGCTCGCGCTCGTGGCGCTCACGCTCCTCACGCTCTGCATGGTGGCGCTCGCCGGCTCTCCTCCGCCGCCGCCTGGACAGCTGATCACCGAGGAACACCCGCTTCCCCTCCGGTTGGTGATCGCGCCCGCGGTCGTTGGGTTTGCGCTGCTGCTCTACTGGCTGCTGCGCGCTCGCCGCGAAAGGCGCTGGTGGGAGCCGCTGGCGTGCGCGCTCGCCGGCACGGCGGTGGTCGTCGGCGCCGTCTGGCTCGCCGTCTGGTGGTTCCGGATGCCGGGCTTCGGACCCACGGAGCAGGCACAGCGCGGCTGGCTCTGGCTGATCGGGCTGAGCGTGAGCGCGGGCTCGTTCACGGCGGTCGCAGGGGCGGCGCTCCGGCTGGACCGCTCGAACCTGCCGGTGCGCAAGCCGCCGCCCGACGAGCAAGACCCGTAAGCCACCCACCGTTCACCCCGAGAGGCTGTGAGCCTTTCAGGCCCGTACCTCCCCCCGTTCACCCCGAGAGGCTGTGACTCTTTCTCGGAAGTCCCCCCCCCGTTCACCCCGAGCGTAGGGCCGTAGGCCCGTAGTCGAGGGGCGGCACCCACGTCCAGGTTCGGGTCCAACGTCTTCTGGAGCGGAGATCTCCGACGTCTGAGCCGCCCCTCGACTACGCGCCTGCGGCGCTGACCTGAAACTTGCCGCGCCCCGCTCAGCCCGAGCGAAGTCGAGGGCCCGCCGATCGTAGGGACTCTCGCTCGTGGGGCCCTCGACTTCGCTCGGGCTGAGTGGACGGTCTCACGTCTCTTGCCTTGATTGATCCGCCCAAGGGGCGGCGGCCTCACAACCTCTCGGGGTGAACGGGGGGGCCAGAACATCGGCGCCCTTTCGGCTCAGCGCTTCGGCGGGAGCGGCCCCAGCGTGAGCCTGCTCTGGATCAGCCGCATGATGCTGTTGAGATCCTCGGCGCTGACGTTCAGCCGCTCCTTGAGCAGCGCGCGCGTCCCCTCGAGCACCTCGGCGCGGGCCTGCGCGAGCCGCCGGGAAATTGTCGGCGCGGAGCTCTGGAAGAGCCCGGCGATCTCCGCCAGCCCCAGGCCGTCCAGGTAGTAGAGCCGCAGGAAGTTCTGCCGCTCGGCGGGGACGGCGGCCAGCGCGTCCGCGAACGCCTTCTTGAACTCCTGCTGGTAGAGCCCCTTCATGTGCGCCAGCTCGGGATCATCCGAGCTGATCGGCCCGCCGAGCAGGTCGTCCTCGTTGAGCTCGGTCTGGCGGTCCTCCTTGCGATCGCGCCGGAGGTTCAGCGCCACGCGGGTGGCCACCGCGCGCAGCCAGCGCGCCAGCCCTCCCCGCCCCTGGTACTCGTTCAGCTTGGGCGCGCCGCCGGCCACCCCGAGGAAGAGCCGCTGCCGCAGCTCCTGCTTCACGTCATCCACGAAGGTGCCGTGACCGAAGCGGGCCACCGCGGCTCCGAGCTCGCCGAAGTACGCGCGCTCGAAGGCGGAGATCGCCGCCGGGTCGCGCTGCAGGCAGGCGCAGGCCAGATACAGCTCCCGGACGCGCTCTGGGTCCGGCTCCGCGCCCGGCTCCACGCGACCTTCCAGGAAGCGCGCGAAGTCCGCCTCCGCCAGGCGCACACCCGGCCAGGACTCGCGCGCGGCACCGTAAAGGGCAGAGACGTCCAGAGACCGCTTCGCCATGGGAGGGCTCCAACTCTACACTGGCGCGCCATGGCCTCAGGCGATTGCCTCGACGAGGAGGTGCTGCTCCAGTTCGCGGACGGGGCCCTGGACGCGGGCTCGTCCGAGCGGGTGAACACCCACCTCGCCTCCTGCCAGGACTGCCGCACCGTCGTCTCCGAGCTCGCCCGCGGCGGCCTCGCGTCTCCTCCCGCCACTCCGGGTGAAGGGCCCGCCCTGGCGCCGCTGCGGCGCGGGATGACGCTGGGGCGCTACCTGGTGCTGGACTGCGTGGGTGCCGGGGGGATGGGCGTCGTTTACACAGCGTATGACCCGGAGCTCGACCGCAAGGTGGCCGTGAAGCTCCTGCGCGAGGGCGCGCAGGGCCAGGCGCGGCTGCTCCAGGAGGCCCGCGCGATGGCGCGGCTGAGCCACCCCAACGTGGCGGCCGTCTACGACGTGGGCACCTTCGAGGATCGCGTCTTCGTGGCCATGGAGCTCATCCCCGGCCAGACGCTGCGCGCGTGGCTCCAGGCCGAGCGCTCGCTCCCGGAGCTGCTGGACGTCTTCCTTCAGGCGGGCCGGGGCTTGAGCGCCGCGCACGCGGCGGGGATCGTCCACCGGGACTTCAAGCCAGACAACGTGCTGGTGGCGCCGGATGGGCGCACCTTCGTGCTCGACTTCGGGCTCGCCCGTCCTTCAGGCGTGAGCGCCCCCTTGCAGGAGCTGGGGGTGACCGCGGTGGCGGGACCGGGGCTCACCGAGGCCGGCACCGTGCTCGGCACGCCCAGCTACATGGCGCCCGAGCAGCGTGCGGGGAAGACCGCGGACGCGCGCTCGGATCAGTACGCCTACTGCGTGGCGCTCCACGAGGCCCTCTACGGCGCGCTCCCCGGTCAGCCCGCGGTCCGCGAGCGGCAGGTGCCGGGGCTCCTGCGCCAGGCCCTGGCCCGTGGGCTGTCCGAGGATCCCGCCGGGCGCTACCCGCAGCTGGAGCAGCTGCTGGAGCAGCTCGCCCTCGCGCGGCAGGGCAACGCGCGGCGCCGCGGCCTCGTCATTGGCGCGGTGGCCGCGGGGGCGCTCGTGCTGCTGGCGCTCGCGGGGGTGCGCGCGAAGAGCGGGCCTGCCCTCTGCGCCGGTGGGGAGGCGGCGCTGCAGCCCAGCTGGTCCCCCGCCATCGCCGCGCGCATCCGCGAGACCTTCTCGAAGAGCCCGGTGGCGGGCGCCGCCGCCCGCGCGGAGCGCGCGATCAAGGTGCTGGACGCGTACGGCGCCCAGTGGCTCGCGGCGCGCAAGGACGCCTGCGAGGCGACGCGGCTGCGCGGCGAGCAGTCCGAGGAGCTGCTGGATCGCCGGATGGTCTGCCTCTCCGCGCGGCTGGCCCCGCTGCGCGCCACGGCGGCGCTGTTGGCGGAGGGCGGACCGGGGGTGGTGGAGCGCTCCGTCGAAGCCGCGTCCGCGCTCCCCGCGGTCCACGAGTGCGCGGACGCGCGCGGGCTGCTTGAGCGGCTCCCACCCCCGAGCGACCCAGAGGTGCGCAAGCGGATCGATCAAGTGACCCAGGACGTGGCGGGCGCGCGCGCCCTGTTCAACGTGATGCGGATGAAGGAGGCGCTGGCGAAGGGGAAGGAGGCGGCGCAGGCCGCGCGCGCGCTCGGCCACCCGCCGCTCACCGCGGATGCCCTGCTGGCGCTCGGCGCGCTGCAGCCCCTGGCGGGAGAGACCGGGGCGGCCGAGGTCACCCTCTGGGACGCGCTGAGCGCGGCCAAGGCCTCGCGGGACGCGCGGCTGGAGGCGCAGGTCTGGGTCTCGCTCGCGGCGGTCACCGGCAACCGGCTGCGCAAGAGCGTGGAGGGGGCGCGGATCTTCGCGGTGGCGCAGGCGGCCACCGCGGGGCTGTCGGACCCCGGAGATCTGGAGACGCGGCGGCTGATCGTCCTCGGCGAGTTCCAGGACATGACCGGCCAGGGCGGGATGGCGGTGGAGTCGCTGCGCGCGGCGCTGGCGCGGCGGGAGGCGGAGCGCGGCAAGGACGCTCCGGAGCTCTCGGGCGTCCTCAAGAGCCTGGGGGACTCGCTCTTGCGCGAGCAGCGGCTGGACGAAGCCGAGGCGGTGCTGCGCCGGTCGGTGGCGCTCGCGGAGAAGGACGAGGTCCTCCGCGCGAAGATCGACGTGCCGCTCGCTTCGCTGGCGGACGTGCTGCGCAACCAGGGGCGCTTCGACGAGGCCCGGCCGCTGCTGGTCCGCGCGGTCCAGCTGGCCAAGGGCTCCACCGGCGGGATCCTCCGGGCAGGCAACCCGATGAACCTGCTGGGCGTGCTGGAGACCCAGACCAAGAACTACGACGCGGCGGCGAAGCTCTTCGAGGAGCTCGCGGCGGGCCTCAAGACGCTCCCCGAGCCGAACATCTACCCGGCGGAGCCCCTCACCAACCTGGGCCAGGCGTACCTGGACAAGGGAGATCTTCCCAAGGCCCAGGCGGCGCTGCGCGAGGCGCTGGCCGTCTACGAGCGCAACACGGAGCCGGGCGACCTGACGGTGCTGGAGTGCCGGCTCTCGCTCGCGCAGGCGCTGATCCAGGGCAAGGAGCGCGCCGAGGCGGTGAAGCACCTCGACATCGCGCTGAAGGTGATGGAGGGCAGCAACGGCTCTCCCGGCTACCTCAGCAAGCTGCGCTTCGCGACCGCGCAGCTGCTCTGGGACGCGGATCACCTGCGCCCGCGCGCGGTGGCGCTCGCGCGGCAGGCACACGAGGCAGCCGCGCCTGTGGATCAGCCGAAGATCGACGCCTGGCTGGCGGCGCACAAGCGCTGACGCGGGCGGCGCGAGCGGCATGGCCGCTGCTTGATGCGCCGCCCATGATCCTTCGTCCCGCCTCCTTCGCGATGCTTGCCGCGGGGGTAGCCACGCTCGTGTGTTCGATTCCGGGACTTGCCGTCGCGGGACCGGTCACCGCGCAACGAACGGCGGAGGGGATCCATCTGGACGGCGCGGTGGACGACGCGGCCTGGCTGCAGGCGCCGGCGATGTCGGATTTCGTGGAGAGCTTCCCGCGCGAAGGCGGCCAGCCCGGCTTCAAGACCGAGGTCCGGGTCGCCTACGACGACACGTTCCTCTACATCGCCGTGGTCTGCTTCGACCCGGAGCCCTCCGGCGTGGTCCGGCAGCTGGGAAGACGGGACAGCACGCCGGCCTCGGATCGCGTGGAGGTGGCGATCGACTCCAGCGCGGATGGCAAGACGGCGTACCAGTTCATCGTCAACGCCGCGGGCGGTCAGAGGGATCTCCTCCTCTTCGGAGACGTGAACGCCACGGACACGTGGGACGCGGTCTGGGACGCGGCGGTCGCTTCCCGGCCGGACGGCTGGTCCGCCGAGCTGGCGATCCCGCTCCGGGTGTTCCGCTTCTCCTCGGCGGAGGAGCAGTCCTGGGGCTTTCACGTCCGCCGCTACATCCCGCGCAACCACGAGATCTTCGACTCCAGCCTGATCCCGCGGGCGGCGAACCCGCAGAACCCGGGCGCGGTGGTGGTCTCCCGCTTCGCGCCTCTTCAAGGGCTGCGCGGGCTGCGCCCCAGCCGCGGCCTGGAGATCCTCCCCTACGCGGGCCTGCGCGGCGTGCTGCGGCCGCTCTACTCGGATCCCTCGCGCCCGGAGCCGCGCCTGCTCGACCCGACGATCGATCTGGGCGTGGACGTGAAGCTCGCGCTCACCAGCCACCTGATGCTCACCGCCGCAGTGAACCCGGACTTCGGGCAGGTGGAGTCGGATCAGGTGATCCAGAACCTCTCCACCTTCGAGCAGTTCTTCCCGGAGAAGCGCCCCTTCTTCCTCGAAGGGCTCGACCTGTTCCAGCCGGTGGGCTTCGAGTACGGCTCTCCGCAGCAGCTCTTCTATTCGCGGCGGATCGGCCTGGACGCGCCGATCCTCGCGGCGGCGAAGCTCTCCGGCACGGTCAGGCCGGGGCTCGAGCTGGGGCTGTTGGAGACGGTGGTGACCGGCGCCGGGAACGCCTCCCTCTCTCCCCTGGGCTACACCGGCGCGGATCCGGAGACGATCGCCGCGCTCGAGGAGAACCCGGATCGCCGCTGGCGCTTCCGGCTGCGGCAGCCGCTCCACTTCGGCCCGGAGGACGCGCTCCCCGCGGCGCACCCGGTGGCCACCAACTACTTCGCGGCGGTGGCGCGTCAGGCGTTGGGGCCGAGCGCGACCGTGGGGGCCACCTTCACCGCGGCCACGCCGCTGGAACCCCGCTGCCGGCCCGAGGAGTTCTCCACCGCCGAAGAGTACGCGCGGACCCCCTGCGCCTCGCGGGGCTCCAACGTGCTCGGCCTGGACGTGAACGTGCGGGACGCGAGCGGCGTTTGGGGAGGCTTCGCGCAGATCGAGGCCTCGCAGCAGGTGGGCGGTGAGCCCCAGCGCCGCCTGCGCGACGGAACGCTGATGCGGCCCGGCGAGCTGGGCTTCGGCGGTCACCTGCGCGCCGGCAAGCTGGGCGGAGATCCCTGGCGCTGGGACCTCCAGTACGTCTTCGAGGACCCGCGCCTGGACGTCAACGACATGGGCTTCCAGCAGCTGTCCAACTACCAGTGGCTGGATCTCTGGGTGCACTACGTGCGCCCCACCGGGTTTGGGCCCTTCCACAGCTTCAACATCGACTACCTGCTCGACCTGAACTGGACGGCGGACGGGAAGTGGCTGCCGCGCGGGATCAACAGCAACCTCAACGTCACCCTGCAGCTGCCGAGCTACGACACGGTCGGGCTGCGCTCGGGCCTGGAGCTGCCGCAGTACGACACGCGGGAGATCTTCCGCGCCGGGGTCCCCTTCGAGCGGATGGGCAACGCGTTCTTAGGCCTCGTCTACAACACGGACAGCAACCGCCGCCTCTTCGTCAACGGCGGGATCTTCGCCATCCAGATGCTGCCGTACGCGCAGTTCGAAGGCCCGCTGGCCTGGGGGATCGATCTCAACGCCACCTGGCGGCCCATGGACCGGCTCGAGACGCGGTTGGACACCAGCTACGCCCACAAGCCGCAGGGGCCGCGCTGGGTGGACACGGTGGACGGCGGCCAGGCGGTGTTTGGCCTGCAAGATCCCGAGTTCTTCTCCATCACGCTCCGGCAGCAGCTGGTGCTCAGCCCGCGGCTGACCGCCCAGATCTACGCCCAGCTCTTCAGCGGCGCCTTCCGGTTCGCCCCCCAGTTCTTCGCCGCCTCGCTCGAGGGGCGCAGCCACCTCCCCATGGGCGAGCTCGCCCCGTTCGACTACGCGGGCGATCCGAGCGGCCACGACTCCTCGCTCAACTTGAACGCGGTGCTGCGCTGGGAGTACCGGCTCGGCTCCACGCTGTTCCTCGTCTACACCCGCTCCCAGCGCGAGCTGCCCCCGAGCGCGGGCGCGCCGCCGGCGCGCAGCGTGCTCCCCTCTCGTCTCTTCTCCGGGCCGGTGACGGAGAGCCTGATGCTCAAGCTCTCCTACTGGTTCGACGTGTGACGGGTCGAATGCGAGTGGTCGAAGCTTGACCCGTCACGGATCGCGCGCTCGAGTGCGCCCGTGCAAAAACCCGGGAGAGCGCTCGCGCTGGTGACCGCCGCGCTGGCGGCGTGTGTGCCGGTGCGAGCGCGCCCCGCGGCGGCTCCGCTCGACGCAGCCGCGGAGCTCTTCCGGGCGTGGGAGAGCGGCGATGGGGCAGGGCTGCGCGGGGTGCTCGTGGAGCCGGCCGCCGAGGCCGAGCTTCAGCGCTTCCGGGAGGACTTGAAGGTCCGCGCCTCTCACTTCGAGCTGGGCGATCTGGATCAGGCGGCCGGACGCGCGCGGGTGCGCTTTCGCGCCACGCACACCTTGGCGGGGCTCGGTGAGTGGTCCGTGGAGGGGGAGCTCGAGCTGGTGGAGCAGGAGGGCCGGTGGCGCGCCCTCTGGAGCAGCGCCCTGCTCCATCCGGACGCTCGCCGGGGGGATCGCTTCTCCCGCCTCCGGACGCGCCCCACCCGTCCGCCGCTGCTCGATGGCCGCGGCGCGCCCCTCACGCACGAGGGCGAGGTGGTGACCGTGGGGCTGGACCCCGCGCGGATCCAGGACCGCCCGGCGCTGCTCGCGGCGCTGGAGGCGCAGCTGGGCGTGGATCCCGCGCGGGTCGCCCGGTCGCTCGAGCTCGCGGGCGCTTCGCCGTTCGTCCCGGTGATCGACCTGCGCCCTGAGCGGTATGCGCCGCTGCGCCCTGCCCTGGCGGCGCTCCCCGGCGTGTTCTTCCGCAAGCGCCCCGCGCGCCTGAGCGCCGCGGAGGGCTTCGCCGCAACGACGCTCGGCCGGGTGGGAGAGATCACGGCGGAGCTGCTCGCGCAGCTCGGCGGCAACTACCAGGCGGGAGATCAGGTGGGGCTGTCTGGACTGGAGCTCGCCTACGAGCGCCAGCTGGGCGGAGAGCCCTCCGGAGAGGTGCGGCTCACGCGCCCCGGGGGCGAGTCGCGCACCCTCCACCGCTTCGAAGGCCGCGAAGGGACCGCGGTCCGCACCACGCTGCTGCCGGAGGTCCAGGCCGCGGCCGAGGCGGCGCTCCAGGGGGTGACCCAGCCGGCGGCGCTGGTGGCGGTGGACGCGGAGGGGGGCGGGATCCTCGCGGTGGCGAGCCGGCCCCTCTCCGAGCCGCTCAACCGGACGCTCGCGGGACGCTACCCGCCGGGCTCCACCTTCAAGGTGGTCACCGCCGAGGCGCTGCTCGCGCGCGGCCTGACGCCGCAGGCGCGCGTCGCCTGCCCCGCCACGGTCACCGTTGCCGGGAAGACGTTTCGCAACTTCGAGGGCGAGGCCTTCCCCAGCACGACCTTCAAGGTGGCCTTCGCGCAGTCGTGCAACACCGCCTTCATCTCCCTGGCGGCCGGGCTCCCCGAAGGCGCGCTCGAAGAGGCCGCGCGGCGGTTCGGCTTCGGCGTGGACTACAAGGTCGGCCTGCCGGCGGCGGGCGCCACCATGCCCTGGCCCGAGGACGCCGCGGAGCGCGCCGCCACGGCGATTGGCCAGGGACGCGTGCTCGCCACGCCGCTGCACATGGCCTCCGTCGCCGCCGCCGCCCAGAGCGGGACGTGGCGCGCCCCGTTCCTGGTGCCGCAGGAGGACGCCCAGCCGTCATCGCGGATCGAAGGCGAGGCCCTTGAGCCGCTGAGGGCCCTGATGCGCGCCGTGGTGCTCGAAGGCACCGGCAAGTCCGCCGCGAGCGTCCCTGGCCTCGCAGGGAAGACCGGCACCGCGGAGTTCGGCCGGGGCACGCCCCTGCCCACCCACGCCTGGTTCATCGGCTTTCGCGAGCGCGTGGCCTTCGCCGTCCTGGTGGAGAGCGGCGGAACGGGCGGCAAGATCGCGGCGCCGATCGCGGCCCGGTTCGCAGCCGCCCTGCCCTGAGCGAGCAGCCGACCGTGCCCGCGGAGCGCACACTCTCCGAGAGTGTGCGCCCGGTCTGGGTCGTTCGTGACGCTTCCGCTTTCGCGAGAGGAAAAAGAGAATCCCCCGATGACCATGGTGACCACGAAGAGCGCCATCGTGACCATCGACCCAGGCGGCTTCGTCCGGATGACGATGAAGCAGGGCGTCGTGGACGACCTCGAGGCGGCGGTGGAGAACGTGAAGGCGGTGATCAAGCTCGCGCACGGCAAGAAGCTGCCGCTGATGGTGGATACGCGGCCGCTGAAGGGCCAGGACAAGGCCGCCCGTGACTACTACCGCGGCACCCTTCACATCGAGCTCGTCACCGCCACGGCGGTGCTCATCAACTCGGTGTTGGGCTCGGTGCTGGGCAACTTCCACGCCTTCGCGTCGAAGACGGCGATCATCCCCTTCAAGCTCTTCCACGACGAGCCGTCCGCCGTGCGCTGGATGAAGAGCCTCAATCCGTCCTCCGGTCGCGCCTCTCCGGCGCCCCCCTGACGGCTCGCGGGTGAAACCCGCCGGCGCGCCCGTCAACTCTCTTCGGCACTTCTCCCGCGGGTGGAACGGGTGTACTCACTGCACCCACCCCCGTGACCCTGAAGCGCCCATGCTCACGACCGAAGCCTTCGATCCCCTCCCCTTCCTGCGCGACACCCTGCCGCTCTGGTTCGGCCAGCTGCCGCCCAAGCTGAGCGGGCCGCTCGTCCTGCAGCTGCTCGTCCCCGGCCGCACCGACTGCCGGACGTTCGTGGAGCTGTCGCCCGAAGGGCTGACGGTGAAGGCAGGGTTCGCTCCGAAGCCGGACGTGACCCTCTCCGTCCAGCTGCCCGAGCTCGCGCAGCTCGCCGCGCGCACGTTGAACCTCCAGGAGGCGATCGGCCTCGGCCGCGTGAAGCTCTACGGAGACCCCAAGAGCGTCCAGCTGCTCGGCGCCGCGCTCACCGGAGGAGGCCGATGACGCCGCCCATCTCCGCCAAGGCGATGTGGAACGCCGGCGTCTACCTGGCGCGCTCCGACTTCGCCCTCCCCACGGGCGGGGGAAAGCTGCAGCAGCTCAGCCGCGAGCAGCTGCGGGACGCCTTCGAGCGGCTGCAGGCGCTCCAGCACGAGGACCGCGGCTGGGTCATCCAGCGCGCGGATCTGGCGCACGCGCCGGCCGCCAAGGTGCCGGGCTACGAGCTGGGTGAGCTCTTCAACGCGTTCGTGGCGCTGGATCACACCCTCACCCGCCACGCCAACCCCACCGCCGTCTCCGCGGAGGCGCTCTCCGAGCTGCGCGCCGGCACCCTCACGCCCGCCAAGGCGCAGCGGCTGCACCGCAACGCGCTCACGGATGCCTACCGGCTGGCCAACCCGTACCAGGAGCGCGCCTTCCAGGACGCGGCGCGGGCCGAGCTCGCCGCCGCTCACGGCCAGGGCTCCGCGGCGGTCACGTTCCGGAGCGTGAAGCCCTCGCTGGAGCTGGCCGAGGAGCACGCGCGCCGCACCGCCGCCCTGGAGTCCATCGTCCGGCTGCACCTGACTGGCCTGGCGCCGGCCAGCCGCGACCTGCTCTTCCAGACGGTGGAGCAGCTGGGGCGCTACGCGCGCGTGGAGGACCTCCCGGTGCTCGAGGCGCTCACCGCGCACGCCCGCGCCGCTGGGGACGACGCGCTGGCCGCCGCCTCCATGGCCGCCGAGGCCAACGTCCGCGGCCTGGAGAAGCTGAACGTGGCGATGATCCAGCTCGAAGGCGGGCTGGTGCCGGGCGCCGGCGTGCGCGCCTACGTGAACCCGCTGGCTCACCAGCTGGCGGAGAACGGCCACGCGGTGGACGTCTACCTGCCGTTGGTGGGCGACATCGATCTTGCCCAGCACGGGCTCAAGGCCGTGCCCGGGAGCGAGGGCAGCGTCGTCGATCCCGCGGGCCGCACCGTGGGCTTCCAGCTCTACGAGCGGAAGGTGCCCACCGCGGGCGGCGGCGAGCACAACGAGTACTACTTCGCGGACGATCACTACTTCACGCCGCGCAAGGGCGTGTACGAGGACACCAGCGGCGAGCTGGCCGCGCCGTTCGAGGACAAGGATCACCGGCTCGCCGCGGGGGCCATGCTCGCCAACGCCGCCATGTCCAAGGTGGCGGCGCTCCGGAAGCTCGGCGGCGGCGAGCCCACCGCGGAGCAGGTGGCGCGCGCGGAGGACGCCCTCGCCCGCCAGGACGTGCCCCACGTCATCCAGTGGAACGACTCCCACCTGGGGATCGGCGCCGCGTACCTGCAGTTCAACGACGCCTTCAAGCACGCCGCGCCGCTGGGGATCGTCCACAACGCGGACGACGCGTACATGACCTGGCTCGACTCGGCCATCGCCAACCCGGCGCTCGGCGCGCTCGGCGGCCGCTACGCGGCGGCGATCCCGGACGGCGAGTACCCCAACCTGCTCGAGGTCATGGCCGGCACCATGCGCATGTCCGGGGTCAGCCGCGGCTTCTGGGAGCGGCTGCTCAACGAGTCCTCGCGCCAGCCGCGCCTCCAGGCCGCGCTGCAGGAAGCCGAAGCCGAAGGGCGCTTCGGCTGGGTCCGCAACGGGATCGACATCGCCAAGCAGGACGCCTCCCGGATCGAGAACACCACGCAGGCCGCGGCCTTCAGCCCGGCGGATCTCTCCGGGAAGCTCGCGTGCAAGCGGGCGCTCCAGGCGGACTTCGGCCTGCCGGTGGATGAGGGCGCGCCGGTGCTCGCCTTCGGTCACCGCATGGTGGGCCAGAAGGGGCTCAACGAGCTGTTGGCCGTGCTGCGCACGGGGCCGGACGGCAAGCCGGTGACGCTGCTGGACCAGGTGCTGCTGGAGCACCCGCGCACGCAGCTGATCATCGGCGGACCGGACGTGGAGGCGAGCCTCAAGCCGCAGCTCGAGGCCCTGGCGGCGCGCTGGCCCGACAACGTGCGCGTGGAGTTCGGGCGGGTGGACAACCGGCGGCTGATGAGCGGCGCGGACGTCTTCCTGATGCCCTCCGTGCACGAGCCCTGCGGGATCGCCCAGATGGAGGCGCAGTCCATGGGCGCGGCGGTGCTCGCCACGGACGTGGACGGGCTCAAGGACACGGTGATCCCCTGGGACGCGCTCACGGGAAGCGGCACCGGCTTCATCTCCCGCCAGGGAGATCCGGCCAGCCTCCTCCAGTCCTTCCGGGACGCGATCTCGTGGGCCTCGCGGTCCCCCCGGGAGAAGGGCCAGCTGCAGCGCAACGCGCTGGAGCTCGCGCAGACGTTCGACGTGCAGCCCTGGGCCCGGAACCACGAGGCCCTGCTCCGCGAGAGCGTCCAGCTGGCGCGCAGCTCCGTGTAGGCAGGGGTGGTCCGCGGTTGAAGGGCCACCCGGGTAAGCTTCCGTCCCATGGCGTGGGGCGCGGTCCTGCTGGTCGCCGCAGTCAGCGGCGGCTTCACGGACGACTTCAACGACAACGCGCGGGGCCCTCAGTGGTCGGACTATGCGTCCAGCACCTCGGTGGCTGAGCAGAACCAGCGGCTGGAGGTGCGGACCACCGCCAACGTCGCCGGCTACGCGGGCTTCAGCACCGCGCAGCGGTTCAACCTGCATGGCGGCTACACGCAGATAGAGCTCGTGGACGTGGGCAACCAGACGGCAAACGGCTGGCAGCTCACGCTCTCCGTCTACGAAGAGCGGCCGGACGGTGGCGCCTTCGACCAGCTCTTCCTGACGGAGCGGGGCGGCCTCCAGGTCTACGCCGGCGAGCGGGGGCTGTTGGCTTCGGTGGGGAGCCTCGCCTCGGTGCGCTGGATCCGCGTCCGGGAGGAGGGAGGATCCACGTTCTGGGAGTACAGCCCGGATCGGACGAGCTGGTCCGTCCTCTACTCCGAGCCGAACCAGTCGCCGCTCGAGCGGGTGATGATCACCGTGGGCGGCGGCACCTATGCGGCGCTCGCCCAGGCGCGTACCGGCGCGCTGGACAACTTCGAGGTGTACGAGGCACCGCTCGTCAGCGCCGACGGCGGCTCCGCTGGGGATGGCGGAGCGGGTGGCTCCGACGCGGCGGTGCTCGGCCCGGCTCCGCTCTCCGTTGGCTGCAGCTGCGCCGGGGCGGGCGCTCCGGGCGCGCTCCTGTGGCCTGGCCTGCTCGCGCTTGGCCTCTTGCGCGCGTGCGCGGCTACTCGCAGTGGATCGTCGCGCTGGCCGGCACCGAGTTCACGTGGAAGGTCACGTTCGCCACCGTGACGAAGTCCTTCCCGTTCCGGGCGATGGCCTGCCCGGTGAGGCCACTGCGGGCCACGTGCTTGACGAGCGCGCTCACCGGCTTGAAGTCCTGCGGATCGAGCAGCAGGAAGTGGAGCGTGTCGTCCGGCATGCAGCCCGCGCACACGTAGATGATCTTCCCCCGGCCCCACGTCAGCGCCACGCGGTCGTCCGCCTCGACCCACTTGGGCCGGACCTGGGCGACGTGCAGCTCCCGCTTCTGGACGAGCCGCTCCTCGCCCACGCGCTCGCCCGCCGCGTCGAGCCGCGCCACCCGGATGACGGAGTACCCCACCTCGTCCAGCCCGGGGATGGTGCCGAAGTCGTGGTAGCCATCGACCCACGCGGCGAGGAAGCCACCGCTGGGGAGCGCGATCAGATCCGGCTCCGCGAAGTAGGCGCCCGCCTTTGCCACCGCGCTCACCCGCTTCTCCGCGCCGACCTTCTGGCCGTCCTCATCCAGCAGCGTGAAGAAGATCTCGTGGTTGCCGTCGCTGGCGCCGTTGTGCCGGGTGAAGGCCACCGCGAACCCGGAGGAGATCTTCACGGCGCTGAAGGCCATGCGGTAGCCCACCCCGGTGCTCTGCGCGACCAGCACCGCGCTGCCCACCGGCTTGGCGTCCGAGTCGAGCTTCTGCAGGTAGATCCGCCGCACCTCCTGGCTCGGCTTGGCGATCCAGAGCACCGCGCTCCCCGCCCCGGTGCGCAGGAGCTTCGCCGCCGCGGGATTGGAGGCGGCGGGGATGGGCGTGGGGCCCGCGAGGAGCCGCCCATCGGCGTCCACCACGGCGGAGCTCAGCGGGTTGCCGAACACGATCGAGTACCGGCCGCCGCTCCCCACCATCGAGGGGGCGCTGTACTCCTGGTAGGTCGCGACCACGGTCTCGGAGACCTTGGCCTCTCCCGTGGCCACCCCGGCCGTGCTCAGCGTGGAGAAGAGGGTGGAGAAGAGCTGTTGGCTCGAGACGTACTTGAGCTGGCTGAGCGCCAGGTGAAACGGCTTCGCGCCCTCCCCGGGGATGATCGCCAGGCCGGCGTTCCCGCTGTTGGTGAGCCCCGTGGGGAGATCGAGCATGGCGCGGGACTCCACGCAGGTCCGCTCCAGCCTCGGCGGCGCCTCCACGAGCGGCTCGCCGCCATCGCCTTCCGGTGGGAGGCCGGCGTCAGGCCGTGTGCCCCCGTCCGGGATGACCGCCCCGCCGTCCGGGATCACCGCGCCGCCGTCGGGGAGCTTCTCGCCCGGCCCCGGAGGGAGACAGCCAGCCGCGACCGCGGCAACACAGAGGAGGAAGAGGGTTCGCACGGGCATTCCTATTGGGGGCTGGAGGCTGCTTTGGGATACGGCCGCGCCTGCTTGATCACGAGCGCCCGCTCGGGGGCGTCAAACTTGAACTCCACATCCAGCGCGTAGAAGCCGGCCACGGCCCGGCCTTCGTAGTGGCGGTGGAGGGCGAGCAGCGCGGCGCTCAGCTCGTCCAACTCGGCGCGCGAGAGCACGTCCCGGCCGCCGCTCACCGTGGAGCGGCCGAGGTAGGTGACCGCGGGCACCGACAGGGCCCAGGAGTAGAGGAGCTGATCTGGCAGCGTGCCCGGCGGCGGGTTGGTCACGCTGATCTCGTACTCCTGCGCATTGATGTAGAGCGCCGGCTCCAGCGGGTTGAAGACGTTGGCGGTGATCGCCACCCCGTTGGCGAGCTCCGCGGGGTAGGCCCGGTGGACGAGGACCGCCATCCCCGCGGCGGCGTGGTCGATCCCCAGGTGCTCGCGCTCCTCGTAGGCCCGGGGCGCGTAGAGGCTGGCCCAGACCTTTTTGACCGCCGCCCAGATCGGCTTGGAGGGGTCGCCCGGATCTCCGGTGGCGGACTCGTAGAGCCCGGCGCCGGTGTAGCTGCCGAGGTCCTCGACGTTGCTGCTGGAGCGGAAGCGCATCCGCATCCCGGGAAACTCCGCCGCGAGCTTGGACTCCAGCGCGGCCTTCAGCTCCGGCCCCACCTCCGCGGCGCGCATGCGCGCCTGGAGCGACTCCAGCGCGGCCCGGCGGGCGTTGCCGTCGTTGCGCAGCGCTTCGTCGTGACGCAGCTGCTCGAGCTGGGCGTCAAAGCCGTTGGTCACCATGAACTGCCGGAAGTAGGCGAACGGGATGGCGAACGCCCGCGGCGTGTAGAGCGGCCGCAGGATCACATCGTCGAAGCGCGCGGTGCTGCCGGGGCCGGTGAACAGGCCGCAGCTGCGCCCCTGCCGCTCCGCGGGGACGAAGGTGACCCACTCGGCGCTGGCACCGGTGGGCCTCTGCGCGGCGCGGACCCGGAGGCGGCCATCGTGAAGCTCGGCGCTCAGCTCGTAGGTTCCACCGGCGAAGGCCAGCGGGGCCTGCGCGAGCACCGCGCCTGTCCCGGCCTCCACCAGCCGCAGGCCGTGCGCGCCCAGCCCCAGGAGCAGGCCGCCCCCTGCCCCATCGCCCTTCAGCACCAGGCCGCCGGAGGCGTCCGCCCCGAGCGTCACGCTCGCGCGGCAGGTGAAGTTTCGCCAGCTGGGCGCGAGCGTCGCCTGGCGCGGGCCGCCCGCGCCGTCCGTCTGCGCCAGCACGTAGCCGCCGCTGGTGGCCGCCGCCGGATCCGAGATCACCTTCCAGCTCCCGCCGAGCGCCGTCCAGCCCTCTGGGAGCGCGTTCTCTGGGGCGCTGTCGAAGGTGTGGCGCTGCTCGGCGATCGGCACCGAGGAGATCTCCGCGAGGTTCGCCGCCTTCGCGCCGATCACCGGCAGCCGCTCCAGCCCTGCGCCGGAGAGATCCAGGAGCGCCTTCTCACGGAGGTCCATCGCCGGGATGGTGGGCGGCGCCGGGCGGTGAGCCTGCCACCAGCGCTCCGCCTCGTCGGCGGAGACCTCCTCCAGCGTGTAGCCGCTGGGGGTCACCACCAGGTGCGCCCATCTTCCATCGAGCGCGAGCACGTCCGGCCGCTGGTGCGCGTGGCGGAGCGCCATGTTCGGCGTGCCGCGGTTGCGCGAGAGGACGTTGACGTGCGCCAGCGGCGTCTGGAATTCACCGGTGATCAACCCGGCCACCGGAGGGAGATCGTTGGGCACCGTGTCCAACACCAACAGCTCGCGCGGGCCCACGTAGGTGGAGGCGAGCGCCGCGGTCTCGAGGATCCGGACCTGGCCCATCGCCTCTCCTGAATTGAGCGGCTGGTAGCTCATCCCCGCGTAGAGCTGCGCGCGCGTCAGGAGCGGGATGTCCTTGGGGAGCTGGGCGGCCTTGAGCTCCTGCTCCGTGGAGTTCGGCAGGAAGCGCAGCTGGGCGCCGAAGTACGAGCGCTCCGCGGCGAGCCGGTACATCCGCTCGATCATCGCTGGTGAGGCCGTGTCCGCCGAGGCGAGGACCAGCGCGTGGAGCCCCAGCTCCGGGAAGCGGGCGATCCCGCCGAGCAGGAAGCGCCGGCTGGGCGACTGGTACTCGGTGGCGTTGAAGGCGGCGAGCTCCAAGACGTGCGGCAGCTCGCAGGCGCGGCCGACCTTGCCGCACAGGCAGGCGCAGTCCGCGTCACACCGACAGCCGGGGCTGCAGGTGGCGTCCGTGTCGCACGCACAGCCCGCCGCGCAGCCGGGGGCGCAGGCGCAGGTGTCGCTCAGGTGCTCCCGGGCGAAGGCCTGGTGCAGCGGGTACGCGGCCGTGTCCTGGAAGTAGAGCGGTGGCTTCTGGCAGGTGGCGCCGCCCTCCCCCGCCGCGCAGACGGCCGGCTCGGTGCAGGTCTGGGCGCAGCCGCTCGCGGGCGTGAGCGCCGCCCCGTCCACCACCAGCTTCACGAGAGTGGCGTCGAGCAGGGACTGGTCCGCCGCGCGAAAGCCCAGCGCCTCGAAGTCCGCCGGGCAGCCGATCCTCGGGAGCGACCGCGGCCGGCCGGACGCCTGCCACTCGCACGCGAGCGGCGGCTCGGTGGGCGGGGCGCACTGGAAGCTGACAGCCGCCAGCGCCGCGCACAGCGCCGGGCGCCAGGCAGGAGATCCCTTCATCGCGGGCGGGGCGACAGCGGATTTCGTGCCAGCGCGGACGTGCGCGAAATTACCGGCTCACCGCGGTCCCGGCGGCCTCAGATTCCTGATTCCCCTCTGGAATCCGCTTGCTCCCCACCTCCGTCGCGGAGAACGGCTCCGGGCGGGGCTCGCCAGGCTCGTACAGGAGATCCAGCAGCACCGCCCGGTAGGGCGCCTCCACGTCGAGCCGGGCCAGCACCGAGCCGAGCCCGAAGGTGATCTGGCTGAAGAACGCCATCTCCGCCGTGTAGTGCGTGCTGTGGAGGTTCTGGTTCTCCGGCACCCACGCCCGCCAGAGCGCGCGCAGGTACCCCGGCGTGAAGCGGAACGTCTCGGTGAGGAAGGGCCGGTAGAACTGCGCCATGAAGCGGTAGAGGTAGTCGAAGTGGAAGCGCTCCGGCTCCGGGATGGTCCCCATCTCCAGGCAGACGCGGGCGGCGCCCTCGCGGTCCCGCTCGAGCGTGGCGCGGATCAGCCGCTTCCATTGGCCCACGAAGCGCGGCGTGAGCTCCTGCACGCGCCCGTAGTCCACGAAGGCGATCCGCCCGTTCTGCGCGAAGAGCAGGTTCCCAGGATGCGGATCCGCGTGAAGGGCGCCGATCCGGAAGACCGCCTCCCAGTGGAAGCCGAGGATCGCCAACGCCGCCCGCTCACGCTGCTGCGGCGTAGCGCCCGCGGCGAAGGTCCTCAGGGGTTCGCCGCTGTGGAACCGCGTGGTCAGCACCCGGGCGCTCGACAGGCGGCGCACCACCTCCGGGATCACGATCGTGGCGTGCCCGGCGAAGTGCTCGCGGAAGCGCTCCTGCCAGCGCGCCTCGTTCACGTAGTTGCACTCGTCCCGGATGCGCTCGCCGACCTCCTCGAAGATCACCCCGTGCTGCTGCCCCCGCCAGAGCAGCGAGAGCAGCGCGTCGAGACGGCGCACGTTGGCCAGATCCGTCTTCAGCGCCTCCGCCATCTTTGGGTACTGGATCTTGACCACCACGTCCTCGCCCGAGGCGAGCCTGGCCCGGTGCACCTGGCCGATGCTGGCGGTGGCGAGCGGCGCGTGCGTCCACACGGCGAAGAGCTGCCCGGGGAGCTTGCCGAGCTCCTGCCGCACCACGCTCGCCACCTCCTCGGACGGCATCGGCTGCAGCGGCGCCTCGAGCGAGGCGAGCACCTCCGCCTCCGCGGGTGGCAGCGCGAAGTCCATGTAGCTGACCATCTGGCCCAGCTTCATGGAGAGCCCCTTGAGCTCGGAGAAGAGCCTCACGAAGCGGCGCGCCAGCGCGAGGCGGGTCCTCGCCGCGAGCGCGCTCTCCTCGAACGACAGGAGCGGCCGGAGCGCCAGCCAGAGCGCGGAGGCGAGCGCGGCCCCCCCGTTGCGCCGGAGCCACCCTGTGGGGAGTGCCGGGCCTGGTCCGCGCTCCTGGCCGCGATCCGGCTGGAGCTCCAGCTCGTACAGCTCGAGCAGCTTGAGGACGGGGCCAGGGACGGTCCGCTCTCCGCTCTCCCATTGCGCCACGGCGCCCGCGGTGACGTTGAACTCGGTCGCGAGCTCGCGCTGGGTCATCCCCAGCTGCTCCCTGAGGGCCAGCAGGCGCTGTCCTTCGGGCGCGCGCTCTGTCTTCTCGCGGTGTCGCGGCATCGGGACTAGACCAACGACAGGCTCAGGGCACGGGCGGGGGCGTGGGAACGCTGGCCTCGGCGCCGTACGAGAAGAGCGCCTTGGGATCGTGCCAGTAGACCTCCGGCTGGAAGTCCCCCCGCTCGAGGATCCGCGCGAGCGGGCTCGAAGGATCTCCCACGGAGAAGTGATCTCCTGTCTTGGCGAGGTTGAACACCGCCTCCGGGCTGGCGGCGGTCGTATAGGCCGTGCCCACGAGCCGGCCGTTGTTCACGTCCCGGTGGACCATCTTCACTGACACCGTCGTCGGAAGGCTGGCCAGCGCCGAGAGCGGCACGCCGAACGCCGCCGCCATCTGCGGCGCCTCTTGGAACTGCTCCGCCTGGCTCAGCGCGAGATCCTTGAGCTCGAAGACCGGCCGCCCCTTCTCGTCCGCCACGTGGATGGACCGGCCGCTCGGCGCGTCCTGGTACGCGATCGCGCCGGGCCGCTTGTCGAGCCCGAGCACCTTCCGCCCCCAGTCAATCGGCTCCTGCTTGTCCAGCACCAGCCCCAGGCTCATCACCCGCACGCCGGGCGCACCGATCGCCGCGACGTTGGAGTAGCCGTTCACGTCCGGCACGACCACCGGCTGGCCCTCGGGCGCCACCAAAAGCCCGACCGCCGCCTCGTGGTACGGCTGGTTCAGCGTGTCCTGCTTGTAGCTCAGCGAGAGCACCTGGAACGCGGCCCGCTCGGTGCCGTCCGCCGCCCGCAGCGTCACCGGGGCAAAGCCCGTCCCCGCCGTCAGCTTCTTCGCGTAGGCCAGGTCTCCCGAGCCGTAGGTGACGTCCATGTCGGCCCGGGAGAGGAACGGGCTCGCCAGCCTCCGCCCATCCGGCAGCTCGAACGCGCCCAGCCACGGCGTGTTCGGGAAGGCGCTGGTCAGCTCCGCCGGCGTGCCGTTCAGGTCGAGCACCCTCTTCGCCGCGGCCGCACCGGGCTCGAAGTCGAAGCACTCCTTCTTCCCCGGCACGGTGATGTCCGTGACGAGCGGCGGCGCGGAAGGGCCTTGAGGGGCGGCGGGAGCGGCGGGCGTGCCGCTGACGGCGGGACGCGGGGAGAGAGAAGAGACGGACAAGGCAGGCTCCGGGGCCAGCGGGTTCGTCCCTTTCTCCGGCTTGGCGGGGGGAGAATTTCTGGACAGCCACAAGATGGCGCAAGGCTGCGGAGTCGCTCCGGATTCCACGCGCCCGAAGCCGTGTCCGCCGTTCACACTGTGAGCGAAGGGAAGGCTACGCCTTCTTCTTCCCCGGCTTCGTCTTGGAGGTGAGGTTGTGGGCGATCGCCTGCCGGATGAGCGCCTTGAACGCGGCCTCGTTGACCTTTTGCCCTTCGGGGATGTCGATCGCCCGGCGCGTGTTCCCCTCCAGGCTCGAGTTGAAGAGCTTGGAGGGATCCTTCAGCGCCGCTCCCTTGGCGAAGGTCAGCTTCACCGCCTTCTTGTAGACCTCGCCGGTGCAGAGGATGCCGCCGTGCGACCAGACCGGGATCCCCCACTTCCACTCTTCCACGACCTCGGGGTCGGCCTCCTGGATCAGCCTCCGCATCCTGCCGAGCGTCTCCCCTCTCCAGTCCGCGAGCTCGGCGATCCGCTGCGAGATCAGCTCCGCCGCGGGCCGCCCCTGATCTTCGTTCGCGCCCTTCTTCATGGGGCTCATCCTAGGAGGCCTTGGGGCCAGCCGGGGGCGTGACGCCGAACTGCTGGGCGTACTCCGCGTTCAGCCGCTGCCAGCCAGCGAACTGCATGAGCCCCGGGCCCACCATCCGTCCCAGCGGATCTCCCCCGAGGAGCCGCTCCAGCACGTCAAAGCAGATGTGCCAACCAGCCGCCCCCATGGAGATGAAGCCGCGGTTGATGTTGTGCCAGAGCGTGAGCCGGGTGCCGCCGCCGGACCTTGGCTCCAGCTCCCAGCGGAGGTTCTGCTCTCCCCAGCTGAACTCGAGCAGCTTGGGCGCATCCGCCCGCTTCACGCGCGTCTCGGAGATCATCGGCTGCGGAGCCCCCACCGTGGAGAGCTTGGCGGTCCCCACCGCGCCGAGGCTTCGATCCGAGTCGAACGGCGCCCACTCGCGCAGGTGCTCGGGCTCGGTGATCGCCGTCCACACCTTCGCGGGAGGATGGGAGAGGTCGCGGACGAGCACGAGCGTCCACTCATCGCCCTTCTTCTCGACCGAGGCGCCCTTCGCCGGGCCTGGCGAGTACTGCTCACGGCTGCTCATACTTCTTCCTTCCTTTCGCAGGCGGGGCCTTCTCCGCCGTGTCCATCTTGTCCAGGTGCTTCTCCAGCGCATCCACATGCTTCGACCAGAAGCGCCGGAAGGGAATGAGCCAGGCGTCGATCTCCATCAGCGGCTCCGGTCTGAGACGGTACAAGCGCCGCTGCGCCTCGACCCGTGACTCCACGAAGCCAGCCTCTCGCAAGACCCGGAGGTGCTTGGAGACGGACGGCTGGGAGAGCTGAAGCTCCTGCTCGAGCTCACCCACGGACCGCTCCGAGGAGAGCAGCAGGTTCAAGATCGCCCGTCGATTGGGCTCCGCGACGGCGGTGAAGGAGGACTCCATGGCGTCAGCCCTGCGGCGAGAGGGAGTACCGGCCGTACGCGACGAAGGCCGCCAACGCCGCGCTGAAGAGGACCCAGACCAGGGGGTTGGAGGCGGTCATTGCCACCGAGTGGCGCGCGTAGAGCCCGGCGAGCACCAGCGACTCCACCGCCAGCACGGCCGCTCCCACCGGGGTGAGCACCGGCCGCCACTTCGTGGCAGACGGGATGATCAGGAGCACGGCGCAGATCATCTCGAGCACCCCGACCGCGCCCCACCCGGCCCTGGGCAGCGCGCTCATCGAGGGCGAATTCGCGAGCTGGTCGAAGCTGAAGATCTTGTACGCGCCTCCGGCGAAGGCCTGCAGCGCGAGCACGGCCTGGAGGATCCACAAGAGGATGTTCATCGGTACGGCTCCTGAAGGTTTGGCGGGAGATATTCCGTAAAGGATATATATCCGTATCGGAATATGTCCGTCAAGCCATGTTGAAGCCTGTCCTGTGGCTGGACGCTGCAACGGGCCGACTGGGTCGCACGCCGAGCAGCACCACCAGCGCGCTTGCCGCGGCACACAGCAAGGCGAACGTGTCTCCAATGGCCGTGTAGAGCGTGGGGACTCCGTGCCGCGGCACGGCTGCGACCAGCACCTGCGCGGGCTCATCGAAGCTGCTCTGCCAGGCCCGGGTCCGTCCGTAGGGATCGTAGGCGGCGCTCAGGCCCCAGCGGGTGGGGCGCAGCAGCGAGAAGCCGTTCTCGATCGCACGCACCGACGCCATCTGCGTGTGGATCGGATCGATCCCCCGCCAATCCGAGCTCGGCACCACCGCGAGGTCGAGCCCCAGGCGGGCTTGCGCTCGCGGCAGGGCGGGAAAGTCGTAGTCGTAGCAGATGGCGGCAGCGCTCCGCCCTGCCCCGGTCTGCAGCACCCAGAGCGGCTCGGTGCCTGGGCTCGCCGGCTCACCCGGCACGGGGTGATGCTTGTGGTAGACGTGGGCCACCCCGCCATCTGGCCGCACCCACGCGAGCTTGTTCTGGTACGTGCCCGTGGCGTCGTCAGGCACCACCCAGGCGGCCACCAGCTCGATGCGGTGCAGCGCGGCGGCTTGGGAGAGGCGCCGCGTGAACGTCTCCTCCTCCTCCGGCCGCACCAGCGTGGCCGCTTCGGTCCAGCCCACGACCTTGGCGCCGCGGGAGGCCGCCAGCGCCGTGCGCTCGAAGAGCCCCAGGTTGATCCGCTCCATCTCCTCCGGGGACGGATAGGGAAACCCCGCCACCTTCGACTCCGTGCCGATCGCGGCCACCATGACGGTCTCTCCCGGCTGCGCGAGGCCAAGCCGCAGCGCGCCCCAGGCAACCGCGGCCACCGTGACCCCCGTTGCCACGGCCAGCGGGCGAAGCCCACGCGAGGGATCCGCCCACGCCGCTTCCAGGCTGGCGGCGCACCAGCCCACGAGAAAGCTCACCCCCGCCATGCCAACGAGTGACGACACCTGCAGGAGCGGCAGGTTCTCCAGCTGGGTGTAGGCGAGCGCGCCCCAAGAGCCAAACGGCGTGAGCCGATGCTGGAGCGTCTCCAGCGCTGCGGTGGACGCCGCGAAGACCAGCGGCGCAATCCAGCGTGGCCCGCGACGCCGGGCCACGTCCCACGCGAGACAGGCGGTCCACATCAGGAGCGCCATCGGCAGCGCGAACATGGGCGCGATCAGCAGCGGCACGGGCGGAGTGATGATCTTCAGCACCGCCAGTGAGAGCCCTCCGAACAGCGCGAGGCCGGCGAGCGCTCGGGCGCGCCAGCCCGGATTGGCCCGCAGCCAACCGAGCAGCGGAACCGGGGCCAGAAAGGCGAGCGCGCCAACGCCCCAGCGCATGTGCGCAAGCGCGATCAGCGCGACCGCGACGAGCAGCCACCCCTTCGAACTCATCGGCCGGGTCTCCATCGGACGCTCCGTAGTCAACGATTGTTGACTTACCAGTATCGCCGTCGCGCCTGGAATGTCAACGGCCGTTGACTTATGGTCCGTGCATGACCCCTAAACGTCAGCCCCGCCTGCGCGATGCGGAGACGACGCGCGCGGCGATCCTGAGCGCGGCTCGGCAACGCTTCGCGGCGGAGGGCTACGAGAGAACGACCATCCGCGCGGTGGCCGCGGAGGCCGGCATCGATCCGGCGCTGGTGATGCGCTACTTCGGCAACAAGGAGAAGCTCTTCGCCGAGGCCGCCGAGTTCGACCTTCGCCTGCCCGACCTGACCGCCCTGCCCCGCCGCGAGATCGGCGCCGCGTTCGCGCGGCACTTCATGGCGCGCTGGGAGGCGGACGACACCTTCATGGCGCTGCTGCGGGCGGCGGTGACGAACGAGGCGGGCGCCAAGCAGGCGCGGGCCGTGCTCGGGGATCAGGTGGCTCCAGCCATCGCCGCGCTCTCGGGCGACCGCGCAGGCGCCGCCACCCGGGCCGCGTTGGTGGCGAGTCAGATCATGGGAATGGCGATCTGCAGGTACGTGCTGCGGCTGCCGCCGGTGGTGGCGATGAAGCCAGACGAGGTGGTCGCCTGGCTCGGCCCCACGCTCCAGCGCTACATCACCGGCACGGTCGAGCCGTGATCAGCTCGACCGCTGCGCTTCGACCAGCGGCATCTCCACCAGATGCGTGGAGAGGAACCAGACCTGCAACTCGTTGGTGCGCACCACCTGGCTCACCAGCAGATCGTTGGTCCCCTCGTCGCCGAGCTCGGAGGCGCGCCGCGCGCACGGGCGGACCTGCTTGAGCAGGTGCTCGTGGGCTTCCAGCAGGCGCGAGAGCTGAACGGGGACCGCCTCACGACCGCGAGGGGGCCGCTCGATCCGCGTCATCTCGGCCACGTCATGCGCCATCGCCACGGCGATTCCGCCCAGCGTCTGGATCCGCTCGGCCAGCTCGTCCACGAGCTCCGCCTGTTCGCCGTAGTGCTTATCGAACAGCAGGTGCAGCGAGTAGAAGGTCGGGCCCGCGAGCTGCCAGTGGTGCTTCTTGTAGAGGTCGCGCAGGACGATCGTGTCGGCCAGGAGCGGGTTGAGCATCTCCGTCATCGTCTGGCAGACGTCACGCGTCAGCCCGAGCGGATAAGGCGCCACGGTGCCGAAGGCCTGCATCTCCTTCGCCCGCTGGTGGAGGTGCGGGGCCGGGCTCAGGCCGATCGTGCCGCTCCCGTCGCCGCTCTTCGTGCTTCCCGTGCGCTGCTGCGCGTCGTTCGCCATGCTCGCTCCCGCGTAGGTGCCGCCGTGAGCGCGTGTGATTGACACACTCTCCGCCCCGGGCGAACTGGCGGCCAGGCCCAGCCGGATGGCGTGGTGACGACAACTCCTCTGCCCGGCTCGCTGGCGGCCCATTGGCGATGAGATCCGCGCCGGACGGCGCGGCGTCTGATTTCACGCGACCACTGGACACGCCAAATGATTTGGCGTTACCTTCGGTGCCGTGAAACCAAAGCCCCGCAACTACCGCATGCAGCTCCGCGCCGCGGCGGTGGAGCGCACGCGCCTGCGGATCCTGCGCGCGGCCTATGCGCTCTGGCTCGAGGTCGACTACGACGCCCTGCGCCTCGAACAGGTCGCTGCGCGGGCGCGGGTCTCCAAGCAGACCGTCATCCGCCAGTTCGGATCCAAGGACCGGCTCGCCTTCGCCACCGTGGACTGGCAGCGGGCCCAGGAGGAGTCGGCCCGCGCGGTGGATCCAGGGGACCTGCGCACGGCGGTGAGCGTGCTGCTCGGGCGGTACGAGCGGATGGGGGATGCCAACGTCCGCGTGCTCGCGTTGGAGCACCGGGTGCCCGCCATCCGCTACCTCCTGGAGCGCAGCCGGGAGAGCCACCGGGCCTGGATCGAGCGCGTCTTCCGCCCGTACCTGCCGGCCCGCAAGGGCGCCTCCTATCGGCGACGGGTGACGGCCTTCTACGTGGCAACCGAGGTCATGAACTGGAAGCTCCTCCGGCGCGACCTGCGGATGAGCCGTGGCGCCACCCACGCCGTGTTCCTCGAGTTGGTCACTGCGCTTTCCAGAGGAGAGACGGATGGGTAGGCACTTCCTGTTGGCGATGTGGGAGGGCGGCGGGAACGTCCCGCCCCTGCTCGGCGTTGCGCGGGCGCTGATCGCCCGGGGGCACGGCGTCACGGTGCTCGGAGATCCGACCATTGAAGAGGAGGCCGAGCATGCGGGGTGCCGCTTCATGCCCTGGCGGACGGCGCCTCATCGCAGGAGCCTGCGTCCCGAAGAGGATCTGCTTCGCGACTGGGAGACCAAGAACCCGCTGGAGGGGCTGCGCAACTACCGGGACAAGTTCATCGCCGCCCCAGCCGGAAAGTACGCCGTGGACACGCTCGGCGCGATCGATGCCCTGTCCCCGGACGTCCTCATCGGCGAGTACACGATGTTCGGCGCCTTCATGGCGGCCGAGAAGCGCAAGCTGCCCGCGGCGGGGTTGGTGCCCAACATCTGGCCGATCCCGGCGGTGGGCGCCCCGCCGTTTGGCCCCGGTTTCTTGCCAGCGCGCTCTCCCTTGGGGCGCCTGCGGGACGCGTTCTTTCGCCGGATGGTGGTCCGGATCTTCAACCAGGCGGTCCCCCTCCTGAATGAGACGCGGCGCGAGCTGGGGCTGCCGCCCCTGAACGCCTTCTTCGACGTGCTGCAGACGATCGAGTCCTTCCTGGTGCTCACGAGCGCCGCCTTCGACTTCAGCGCCCCGTACGTCCCCGCCAACGTGCGCTACGTGGGGCCGATCCTCGACGATCCCGAGTGGGCCGCGCCGTGGACGCCGCCCTGGCCGCCGGAGAACCAGGACCCCCTGGTGCTGGTGGGTTTCAGCAGCACGTTCCAGAACCAGGGACCGGTTCTGCGAAACGTGGTGAGCGCCCTCTCCGGCCTGCCCGTGCGAGCGCTGGTGACGCTGGGCGAAATGCTGCCGGAAGGCGAGGTCCAGTCTTCCGGTCCAGTGGTCGTGGCGCGGTCCGCGCCGCATCGGGAGATCCTCAAGCAGGCGGCGGTGCTGGTGACCCACTGCGGCCACGGGACCACGATGAAGGCGCTCGCGGCGGGTGTGCCGATGGTCTGCATGCCGATGGGGCGAGACCAGGACGACACGGCCGCCCGTGTGGTCCACGCGGGGGCGGGGCTGCGGCTCAAGCCCGGCGCTCCAGCCAAGGCCATCGCGCGCGCGGTTCGGCAGATCCTGGCCAACGCGTCCTTCCGGGCCTCGGCGCGAAAGCTGCGAGACGCGATGGCCGAAGAGCAGCGCGGCGTCAGCATCGCCGCCGAGCTGGAGAAGGTGGGCCAAAGGACGCCCGTGAATCCCGGGATCCCCCGCGTTGAGCTGGCGGGGACGCTGCGCCAGTCAGGCGCCTAGAGATTGGTGTCCTGGGGCGGGACGATCGCCGGGTCCGGGAGCCCCGCCGAAGGCTTCTGTCCATGCTCGGTCGGGCACTTCGCGTCGAGCGTGTAGCAGGCCATCGACAGAGAGCCGAACGCATACCCGTCCACGAGCACCTCCAGGGGGCGCCCGGCTGCGCTCGCGAGCCCCGCGAGGTACAGGACCGGCACGAAGTGCTCCGGCGTTGGAGCGCTCTTCTCGTAGTCGCCGTGGCTCCGGAGCGCCGGCGCGTCGCTGGGTTTCTGGGTCAGGGCGCCGCGCGCGGCATCATCGAAGCGGCGGTTCCAGTCGAACGCGGCATCGGGCTCCTTCCAGCTCAGCGCCCGAAGGTTGTGCACCACGTTGCCGCTGCCGACGATCAGCACGCCGCGCTCCCGCAGCGGCGCCAGCCGGGCCCCGAGCTCGAAGTGCGAGTCGAAGTCCCGGAGCGCATGGATGGAGAGCTGGACGACGGGGACATCCGCCGCGGGAAACGCGTGGACCAGGACGGACCAGGTCCCGTGGTCGATTCCCCAGCTGTCCTGGTCGAGCCCCACGTGCTTGGGCTTGACGAGCTCGGCCACCTCCTCGGCGAGCTCGGGGCTTCCAGGCGCCGGATAGTCGACCTCGAAGAGCCGCTTCGGGAAGCCGTAGAAGTCGTGGATCGTCCGCGGGCGCGCCATCGCGGTCACCGCCGTGGCGTTGATGTACCAGTGCGCCGAGACGACGAGGATCGCCCGTGGCTTCGGGATCGTCTGGCCGAAGGTGCGCCAAGCGGCCGTGTAGCGGTTCGCTTCGAGCGCGTTCATGGGGCTGCCGTGCCCGAAGAACACGGCAGGCATCGGTCTGGCCTCGCCAGTGGGTCCGCTCATCCCCGGACCGTATCAGCCGGTGATCCCGACCTGCCGCATGAAAGTCGCGCTGTCGTAGAAGAGGTATTCCTCAATGAGCCGCCCGGCGCGCCACTTGCCCGCGGTGCAATAGAGGACGTCGAACGACTTTCCCGTTGGGGGGATCGCCGAGCCGTCCGGCTGCTTGAAGGGCGCGGTGAAGGTTCCCGTGAAGCGCGTCACGAAGCACGTGAAGTCCCCCTCGCCAAAGAGGATGTCGTAGGGCCGGTTCTTGACCTTGTTGTCCGGGAACGCGTTGCAGAAGGCGATGGCCTCGGCGCGGTGGTCGTGTCCCCCGCGCGTGGGCTTGGTCTCGCGTCCGGGCCAATAGACGATGCAGTCCGGGTCGTGGAGCTCGTCGAAACGCTTCCAGTCGCGGGCGTTCCAGGAGTCGTCGATCTGCTGCATGAGCTTTGCGTAGTCGGTGCCCACTGGAGCCTCTCTTCGGTTGGAGTGGCGCCGAAGATGCGTCGAGGCGGTCCATCCGGCCAGCGGTCGCGTGGACATCCCGATGTTGGATTGTCCTCGTTCCGGTCGCGGAACCCGCGATCGACGTACGAGCAGTATGTCGCAACGGCGAAAAAAACGGGAGCTGGTCTTTGCGTGGGCGAAGCGGCACATGGTGCGCGCATGAATCCCGAAACGAAGCATGCCGTGGTGATCGCGGGTGCCGGGCCAACGGGGATGATGTTGGCGGCCGAGCTCACGCTGGCGAAGGTGGAGGTCGCGTTCGTCGAGCGGCGACCGACTCCGGACTTCCCCGGGTCCCGCGCGGGTGGGCTGCACGCGCGCACCCTCGAAGTGTTTGATCAGCGCGGCATCGCCGAGCGCTTCCTGTCGCAGGGGAAGCCGATGCTGGCCGTGGGGTTCGGCACCAGCCCGCTCGACCTCAGCGACTTCCCCACGCGGCACAACTACGTGCTGGCGCTTTGGCAGAAGCACAGCGAGCGGATCATGGCGGAGTGGGTCTCGGAGCTGAACGTGCCGAGTTACCGCGGCCAGGAGGTGACCGGCTTCACCCAGGACGAGGCCGGCGTGACCGTGGCGCTCTCGGATGGACGAACGCTGCGAGCGCAGTACCTCGTCGGCTGCGACGGGGGACGCAGCGTGGTTCGCAAGACGGCGGGGATCGAGTTCCCGGGCTGGGATCCAACCGTCAGCCACCTGCTCGCCGAGGTGAAGCTCAAGCAGGACCCGCCGTGGGGTCTTCATCGCGACAAGCGAGGGCTGCACTCGTTTGCCAAGTACGACGACGGGCTCGTGGGCGTGATGGTCACGGAAGAGGAAGTCGGGGCCACGGGGAAGCCAACGCTGCAGGAGCTGAGCGACCTGATGATCAAGGTGCACGGCTCGGACTTCGGCGTCCACGACCCGGTGATGATCACCCGCTTCACGGACGCGGCCCGGCAGGCGGCCTCATACCGCGCGGGGCGAGTGCTGCTCGCGGGAGATGCCGCGCACATCCACTACCCCGCCGGGGGGCAAGGGCTGAACATCGGCGTGCAGGACGCGGTGAACCTGGGCTGGAAGCTGGCGCAGGTGGTGAAGGGCCTCTCACCGGTCACCCTGCTCGACACGTACCAGGCCGAGCGGCACCCCATCGCCGCTCGCGTGCTGCGGAACACGCTCGCACACGTCGCGCTCGTTCGGACCGACGAGCGAAGCAAGGCGCTGGGCGAAACGGTGGCCGAGCTGCTCCGCATGGACGAGCCACGCAAGCGCTTCGCCGGGATGATGTCCGGGCTGGACGTTCACTACCCGCTCGGCGATGGACACCCGCTGCTCGGGCGGCGCATGCCCGACCTCGATCTGCTCACCGCGGCCGGCCCGCGCAGGGTGTTCAGCCTGATGCACGCGGCGCGGCCGCTCCTGATCAACTTCTCCGGGCTTGGCGGCTTCGACAGCACGCCCTGGGAAGCGCGCGTCCAGACCATCGACGCCAAGCATGACGGCAAATGGGAGCTGCCCGTGGTGGGCGCGGTCCCGGCTCCCGCGGCGGTGTTGGTCCGGCCGGATGGCTACGTCGCGTGGGTGGGAGATGGGACCCAGCGCGGGCTCGCCGAGGCGTTGACCCGGTGGTTCGGCGCCCCGTGAGGGGCCTCCCCTACGCCTTCTTCAGCGTTCCGGCGCGAGCGCCGGCGATGACCGTCCGCACGGCGAGCGTTAGCCAAGCCTGGTCCAGCCGGCGGACATCAACGATTGCGCGGAGGACATGCAAGAGAAGCTGCGGGTCGGTTCCCCGCGGCACTTCACCCCGGCCGATGGCGCGCGTGACCATCGCCCTCCACTCGCCGCGGCGCTCGTCCACCGCGTCCCCGATGATCGCTTCGACTTCCGGATTGCGGCGCTCGTCGACCAGCCGAGTCCAGGCTCGGCCTTCGGGCTTCCGGGCCACGGAGAGTCTTCGCTTGAATGCCTCGATGAGATCTCGCTCCAGCGCTCCGGTGTCCGGCAGCGGGCTGTCGCGAAGGGGCTTCCGCATCCGCTCGACGAGCGCAGTCACCAACGCTGCCCGACTCGGCCAGCGTCGATAGATCGTGGTCTTGTTGACCGCGGCCCTGGACACGACCTCGTCCATGCGAAAGCCGGCATAGCCAGAGCGCGCGAGCTCGAGAAGCGCGGCGTCCAGCACCCGCCGCACCACCTGCGCGCTGCGACCCCCGAGCGTCCCGCGGGTGCGACGGGGCGATGAGGAGGTGCGACGCATGCCTCAGGACGCTAGCGTCGCCGCCCCTGTAATGGCAACTCGGAGTTGCCTTCACGCGCGGCGAACGGCTAGCCTGATGGCAACAACAAGTTGCCATTCGGAGGGAGTCTCGATGCCCTGGCACACCGCATTGGCCTGTTTCCTGGGAGGCCTGTTCCTGGCCAACTTCTTCCCGCACTTCATCGCCGGGATGTCGGGCGCGAAGTTCTACACGCCCTTTGCGAGCCCGCCGTTTCGCGGGCTCTCGTCCCCTGTCGTGAACATGCTCTACGCGCTCCTGAATCTCGCCCTGGCCTACACCCTGCTGGTGGTCGTGGGCAGCCTGGAGCTGCGGCAGATGCCCCAGGTCGCCGTCTCGGCCGCGGGTTTTGGGCTCGCGTCCGTCTTCATCGCCCGCTCTGTCACCAAGCTCCGGGCCGGCTCACCGTCCTGGGTGAACCCGAGCAACGGATGACGTCGACAGACTGCGCTGACAGGCGCTACGTAAAGGCGCGACTACTTTTTCTCGAGCGTGACGTTCACCGTGATCGACTTCTGGTCCTCGTAGAGCGCCTTCGCAAGCTCGGCCTTGTCCAACTCCTGCTGGTGCGTGCGGACCCTGGCCCTGCTCGAGCCAAGGCAGATTGAGCCAGAGGTCCTCGAACGCAGCACTGGGATGCTCAGGCGATGTCCGCTCGGCCAGGGCCACGAGCGCTTTCAGGGTTTCGCCTGGCGCGATGCCGAGCCTGCGCTGGATTTCCTTCTCGTCCATGCCGCGGCTGATACCGAACGCAGTGGCTCCTGTGCAAACGTGCCGGGGCGCGTGAGGCGCTTGCCGGTGACCGCCTTCTGCCAATATGGAGCTGTCGGCATGGAGATGGCGTATCGAGAACGGTGGGCAGCGGAGATCGCAGAGGCGCGGCGTCTGCTCGCGCCCTTTGCGATGGAAGAAGCGCGCAAGTGGGGCAAGCCCACCTTCACGGTGGACGGGAAGAACGTCGTCATCCTGCAGGGCTTCAAGGAGTACTTCGCGTTTGGCTTCTTTCACGGAGCCCTGCTGAAGGACCCCAAGAAGGTGCTGGTGCAGCTCGGCCAGGTGCACGCCGCGCGCGTGATGAAGTTCACGAGCGCGAAGGAGATCACGGCCAAAGCGGCGATCATCAAGGCCTACGTGCGCGAGGCGATCGCGATCGAGAAGGCCGGGAAACGGATGGAGCCGAAGAAGGCCTCAGATCATCCGTTTCCAGAGGAGCTGAAAGAGCGGCTCCGAAGCGACCCGCGCTTCAAGCGCGCGTTCGAGGCACTGACGCCGGGGCGGCAAAGGAGCTACCTCTACCACTTCGCCGCGGCCAAGCAGTCTGCGACGCGGGTGGCACGAATCGACAAGGCGATGCCGGCGATCCTCGAGGGCCGGGGATTTCTGGAGCGTTCATGAGTGGCCGAGATGGAGGCGAGCGCATGGCCAAGACCACCCCACCGTCGCTCCAGGCGTTCCTCGATGCCTTCAACGCCCACGACGTCGACGCGATCATGTCGTTCTTCACCGACGACTGCGTCTTCGACTTGCCGCGGGGTCCCGCTCCCGGAGGACGGCGGCTCATTGGCAAGGAGCAGGTCCGCGCGGGGATCCAGTCGAGGTTCGACGGGATCCCCGACATCCAGTACTGCGATGACCGCCACTGGGTGTGTGGCGATCGCGGGGTCTCCGAGTGGACCATCCGCGGCACCCAGGTGACGGGAGCGCGCATCGAGGTTCGCGGGTGCGACCTCTTCGAGCTTGCCGACGGCAAGATTCGCCGCAAGGACTCGTTCTGGAAGATCGTCGAGTGAGGGCAGCCTAAGAGCTGAACCCAAAAGTTGCAGAGCGACTGCGGCTTGGGGGTTAGGGGCGGAGGAGGCTCGACGCTTGCACCCCAAACGCGCGTATTTCTCGGCGGTTATCCTTGCCTTGGCTCTCCCTGCGCTGGCGGGCTGCGGGAGCTCGCCCGGGTCGGATCTCCGTGACGCCGGGACCTCTGGTTCAGCCGCGGACGGCTCCACGGCAGCTCGGCCTGACGACGCGGGAATGGGCCCCGCTGATGCTGGGGGACGCTGCGACTGTGGCTACGGTGAGCGGTGTGGAAGCGCCGGCTGCGAGCCCGTGTCGACCTTGTCCGTGTCGCTGGGCGAGCTCCACGCACCCGATGGCGGGACTTTCGTCTACCAGGACCAGGTCTGTGCGTACCGGCCGTACCAAGCACCAGACGGCGGAAGCGAGGTCACCCGCATTGCGCAGGAGGGGCCCTGCGAGGCCTGGGAGATCGTCTTCAAGCCCGGCGGAGGTAACTCGTACGAGCTGATCGCCGCAAACACGGGCGCGATCACCTTGCAGCGATCGAGCGGCACGCTCTCGTTCGCCTACAACGGCATGCACCCCTGCCAGCAGAGCAACCTCGCTTCGCGCAACACGCCGCTGTTCTCGCCCGGCGAAACGATGACCATCGCCTCCGCGGGCGGCCTGGACTTCCCGGCCTTCAACGTGAAGCTGCGTGCGCCGGAGCGCCTCCTCCACGAGGTGCCCTCGGTGCGCCGCGGGCAGCCCGTCACACTTCGTTGGACCCCCGGTACGGCGACGTCGTTCAGCCTGCAGCTCACGACGTCCACCAACGCTCGCAGCCGCTACATCTCCTGCCGGGTTCCGGACGCTGCTGGCACATACACCGTCTCGGGTGCTTTGACCGCGCTCCTCGAGGCCGCGCCCACCTCCCGTTATCTACGAGTCGAGCGTGGCAACCACGTCCACCTGGAGCCACCGGAACGAAACGTGGCGATCGAACTGCAGGCAGCAGCGAGCAGCAGCGGGGTCGACTTCCCCTACACCCCGTGACCGAGGCTCAGTTCAGCGGGGTGCCGTCGTCGTACTTGTTGCCGGAGAAGGAATTGCCGTTGGTGCCGTTCGGCGACACGTTCGCCGCGGGACCGTAGACGGCGCACTTGCCGCTGGTGCCACGCTCGAACACGTTGTTCGTGATGACAATGTTGTTTCCCTGCAACCCGTACGGCTTGATCGAGTCGTAGCCGCCGTACAGGCAGTAGCCGGCCGGGCTCGCCTTGAAGAGGTTGTTCTCGACCTGCACCCTCTGAACCGGACCGAAGTCGCCGTACATCGCGAGCCCCGCGGAGCAGGCGCCGCCACTGCCCGCGGGCATGTCACACGCCAGCGTGTTGTGTTTCACGATCATGTCGCTGGCCTCGTTGAACAAGATGCCGTCGCCATGAACCCCCATGCCGGCCGACGGCGTCGCCTGCGCGTGGAAGTAGTTGTCCTGGATGTCGCAGTTCCTCGAGCACGAGAGAGAGTGACCGCCGCCGATGACCTCGGTGCGCTTCACGGTCATGTTCGACCCGCCGATCCCACCGATGTTGAAGTTGTTGCCGTTGTCGACCAACGTGTCGAGGACCGTCACCGACCCACCGGACAGCACCATGATGTAGCCGATCACGTGCATGTTGCGGATGACCACGCCGGTCGCCGCGATCTGGATCGCGCCGGTGTGCCTGCGGTTCTCGATGATCGTATTGGGCGTATTGATGAACAGGTTGCCGCTGGTGGTGGTCAACGTCCCGCTCGGGCCGGTGTTCGACTCGTTGGGAAACCCACCGCTCGGAGCCGCCTGCGTCGTCGCGGAGGCGGCGGCGGAAGCCGGGGAGGCATTGCCGGCGGCGTCCACGGCCACGACCGTGAAGGAGTAGAGGGTCGAAGGGGTGAGGCCCGTCGCGCTGTATTGGAGCGACGTGACCGTCCCCAGGCTCGTGCCGCCACGGTAGACGCGATAGCCGGTCACCCCGACGTTGTCAGTCGAGGCCATCCAGGCGAGGTTGATCTGCGACGAGGAGACGGCGATCGCCGTGAGCCCCGCCGGCGTCGACGGCGGGATCGTATCGCCGGTCGTGACGTTCGAGACGGTGATGATGCGTGTCGCCGTCGCGAGGTTGCCCGCGAGATCGGTGGCGCGCGCGGTGAGGGTATGGCTGCCGTTGGCGAGTGACGCCGTATTGAGCGCGAAGCTCCAGCTCGTGGTGCCGGTGGCGAGCGCGTAGGCGCCGGAGTCCACCATCACCTCCACCTTGGAGAGCCCGGCGTTGTCAGAGGCCGTGCCAGTGACCGACAGCGTTCCGCTGACCGTGGCTCCCGAAGAGGGAGAGCTGAACGCGACGCCCGGCAACTGGGTGTCGGCAGCCAGCGCCGTCCCCCAGGCCAACAGGTTGTCGAAGACCGCGGCGTTGTCGCGAGAGCCCAACGCGAAGCGGCCGTCGCCCGGGTTCGCGGCCACCGTGGCGAGCGCCGTGCCGTTGCTGCTGACCATGAGGTTGCCAGCGGCCTGGACGATGGAGATGGCGTACGTCGTGTTCGACGCCACGGTGCTCCCGAAGCTCGCGACCTCGGTCTGAACCCCGCCTTCCACCTTGAACAGCCCGTTGGTGAAGGCGTCATCCGACCGGGCGAAGGCGGCGTACCAGTAGTTGCTCGCGTCCTTGAAAGAGAAAATCACCGCGAAGTCTGCCCAGGTGTCGGTGTCGGTCGTTCGCGCGTCGACCTGGACCTTGAAGTCTCCGGTTCGCGCGGTCTTGTGCAGGGCGTAGTTGCTGTTTCCAAAAGTTGGAATGGGCGCGGCGGTGGGATTGGAGAGGACGTACTGACCGCCAGCCACCTGCCAGCTGCCGCCGGTCGTGTCGAAGTTCGTCGCAGCGCCGTCGAAGCGCTCCTCAATCAACGGCACATCCATCATCGTCGTTCCGGGTTTGGCCACGTTGAACGGGATCGTCCAGGTCCGCGTGGTGCCGCTCTTGTTGGCGCGCTCGACCGTCAATTGGTGCGAACCAGCGCTCAGCAACGCGGTGTCATAGGGATTCGCGGCCCCGTTCGAACTTGCGCCGGCGAGATCGAAAGGCGCACTGCGGTCCTCGGAAAAGGGCGCCCGCGATCGGGTGGGATCGTCAATGAAGAAGCGGACCCACTGAGCGCCGCTGGGCGCTGAATGGAAGACGTAGATCGTCCCCTTGACCGTAGCGCCGGACAGCGGAATCGGGCTGGACCGGTCTGCTGAGAGACTGAACGCGGCGACGTCGGCGTCCGCGACCTCCGGGTCTGGTTCCGTCTCCTGGACAGAGACCTCCCCGGTTGCGCAGGCCGCAAAGACGAGGCTCAGCGATGAAACCAGGGCAATGCGCCAAGCGCTGCGGATGTTTGCCGACGAAATCATGCACACCACCTTCTTGCTGGGGGTTGCCCGCTCAGCACCCACCACTCCCGACGGAGGAAGAACTTTCCTGGGGAGCTGCCTGGGTCCCGCAAGGTGGCGTAGCGACTTGGCTGTGGTCTCGGGCTGGGGGCCCCTCACCCATCAGGAGCGAAGTACTGATGAGCACCCGGAATGCATTCTTTGGGGTACCGCGGAGACATCCCGTTGGCCTGATCGTGTTGGAGTCCAGGATCGCCGCCCGAAGCCTGGAGGACTGTCCGGACCAGATCTACCTCTTGTTTCAGCCCGAAAAGGCGGTCGGTGACCTTCGCTGGTTCACCTTCGCGGGCTCGGGAGATCCGGGCCTCTACCCCATGGAGTACTTCTACGAAGCCATGGCGGGCACCTTCGAGAACTTCGTGGTCGCCGGCCACGACGACATGCACGGCATCTTCAAGTTCCTCAGCCCCGCACTGTCGATGGTCAGCGACGGTCCGCTCACCCACATCCTCGACAGCAGGGTGCGGCTGACCGTGGACTATCCACAGAAGGGGTTCACGAATGCGGAGCTCGAAGCCCTCAACGACAAAGACGACTCCGAGCTGTCGGACCGTGAACTGGCTGCAGTGTCGAGCTACTGGGATGCCGTCACGATTGGTCTTGGCCAGCTCTTTCCCGCAGAGCCTCGAAGGGCGTATCTGAGCGTGGGTCAGGGTGACTGCTATTCGGTCTTCGAGCGCACCTTCTTGGGCAACCCCAAGAAGGTCGTATCCGCTGCACGAGCCGCGTCTGGCGAGATGACCGTGGCGCGCCGATGATGGCTGCGTGAACTCGGTCGCCTCAGCCCGCAACCACCTGCTGTTCCGCCGCCAGCGGCGGCGGAACG